>NZ_JACYUW010000013.1:0-253 GCF_014841975.1 Stenotrophomonas sp. CFBP 13724 | reverse complement strand
CTACCGACCTCACCCTTATCAGGGGTGCGCTCTAACCACCTGAGCTACAGACCCGGAAACGTGTGTTATCCGGAAATTGCTCAAACCCTGGTGGAGCCTGTCGGGATCGAACCGACGACCCCCTGCTTGCAAAGCAGGTGCTCTCCCAGCTGAGCTAAGGCCCCGAAAGGGACTTCCAAACCAACGATGTCGGCTTGATTCTCTGAATGCAGGTACTTTGTGAAGACGCCCGACAGGACGATGTTGCCTTTGC
>NZ_JACYUW010000012.1:0-658 GCF_014841975.1 Stenotrophomonas sp. CFBP 13724 | reverse complement strand
CGAGAAGCGCGCTTGCTGGTGCCCCAGCGTCGCGCGTATCACAAGACGACCGATAGCCATCATCGCTTCCGCAAGCACCCCAATCTGCTCAAATCCGGTGAAGGGTGCATCGTTCCCAGCGGCTGCGAACAGGTGTGGGTGGCTGACATCACCTATCTACCAACAGATGGGAAGTTCGTTTACCTGAGCCTTGTTGCCGATGCGTGGTCACGCAAGATCGTAGGCTGGAGCGTGAATGAGACGCTGCAGACCGAACATACCGCGCAGGCATTGGAGATGGCCCTGAAAACCCGGAGAACGAGGCAACGGCTGATCCACCATTCGGATCGGGGCATCCAGTACTGCTCGGACAACTATCAGAAGATCCATGCCAAGCACGGCCTGACCTGCTCCATGACCGACGGCTACGATTGCTATCAGAACGCTCTGGCAGAGCGGATCAACGGGATCCTCAAATGCGAGTTTCTGCTCCGTCGCCCACGGGACCTGGGACAGGCGCGGCAGATGGTGGCTGAGGCAGTGGAGATCTACAACGCCGAGCGCCCCCACCTGTCCCTTAAAATGCAGACGCCCGATGCGATGCACCGGGCGTCCTTGGCCGCCTGACGACGGCCGGATCATCCACCCCATAGGTGTCAACCTATGGCAGGACGGGTCA
>NZ_JACYUW010000011.1:0-684 GCF_014841975.1 Stenotrophomonas sp. CFBP 13724 | reverse complement strand
GTCCTGAATTGGGTTGACACCTTTTCCCTCTGGAAAAGGAATGTTCAATGAAATCAACAATCAGGCGCAGCCAACGGGATTACTCGCTGGCCTTCAAGTTGTCGGTGGTAGACCAGGTCGAGCGCGGGGAGCTGACCTACAAAAAGGCCCAGGAGCGTTATGGGATCCAAGGGCGCAGCACGGTGCTTTCCTGGCTTCGTCGGCATGGTCGGCAAGATTGGTCAGCTGGGGCATCATTGCCTCCCATGAGCACTGTCCCCAAAGCCGGGGCGGCCAAGCCGCTGACGCCGGAACAACAGATCAAGGCCCTGCAGGTCCAGTTGCGGGAGGCAAACGAGAAGGCGCAGCTGTTCGAGGCCATCGTGGATGTCCTCAAAGAGGATTACGGGGTAAAAATCGTAAAAAAGCCTTCCGGCAAGTCCTCACGCAAGGGCGCCTCAAAGGCGTAAGCGTGGCAAGGGCTTGCCGCCATTTCGGCATCAGTCGGCAGGCGTTCTATCAGGCCGGGCACCGCCATCAGCGGCGAGACGCTGCTGATGCTACTGCACTGTCGCTGGTGAGCGACTGCCGCGCGCGCCAGCCTCGGGTCGGTACGCGCAAGCTGCACCATCTGATTGAGCCGAAGCTGCAGGCGGCGGGGATCGCTCTGGGGCGCGATCGTTTATTTGACGTGCTGCGAGAAGC
>NZ_JACYUW010000009.1:0-3480 GCF_014841975.1 Stenotrophomonas sp. CFBP 13724 | reverse complement strand
GGGTCTGTAGCTCAGGTGGTTAGAGCGCACCCCTGATAAGGGTGAGGTCGGTAGTTCGAGTCTACCCAGACCCACCATTCTCTGAATGACAAAGCATACTTACTAATTTATATGGATCGGCACTGTGGCCGGTACATGTTCTTTTAAAACTTGTGACGTAGCGAGCGTTTGAGATATCTATCTTGACGTGTCGTGAGGCTAAGGCGGAAGACTTGAATGTCTTCTTATTAATTGAGTCGTTATATTTCGTATCTGGGCTTTGTACCCCCAGGTCATATATGTAACCCAAGGCAACTTGCGGTTATATGGTCAAGCGAATAAGCGCACACGGTGGATGCCTTGGCGGTCAGAGGCGATGAAGGACGTGGCAGCCTGCGAAAAGTATCGGGGAGCTGGCAACAAGCTTTGATCCGGTAATGTCCGAATGGGGAAACCCACCCGCTTGCGGGTATCCTGCAGTGAATACATAGCTGCTGGAAGCGAACCTGGTGAACTGAAATATCTAAGTAACCAGAGGAAAAGAAATCAACCGAGATTCCGTAAGTAGCGACGAGCGAACGCGGACTAGCCCTTAAGCTGATTTGGTTCTAGGAAAACAGTCTGGAAAGACTGGCCATAGAAGGTGATAGCCCTGTATCTGAAAGGGCCATTTCAGTGAAGACGAGTAGGGCGGGGCACGTGAAACCCTGTCTGAACATGGGGGGACCATCCTCCAAGGCTAAATACTACTGACCGACCGATAGTGAACCAGTACCGTGAGGGAAAGGCGAAAAGAACCCCGGAGAGGGGAGTGAAATAGATCCTGAAACCGTGTGCGTACAAGCAGTAGGAGCTCCGCAAGGAGTGACTGCGTACCTTTTGTATAATGGGTCAGCGACTTACTGTTCGTGGCAAGCTTAACCGTATAGGGGAGGCGAAGGGAAACCGAGTCTGATAAGGGCGCATAGTCGCGGGCAGTAGACCCGAAACCGGGTGATCTAGTCATGGCCAGGGTGAAGGTGCCGTAACAGGTACTGGAGGCCCGAACCCACGTCTGTTGCAAAAGACGGGGATGAGCTGTGATTAGGAGTGAAAAGCTAATCGAACCCGGAGATAGCTGGTTCTCCTCGAAAGCTATTTAGGTAGCGCCTCATATGTATCCTCTCGGGGGTAGAGCACTGTTATGGCTAGGGGGTCATCGCGACTTACCAAACCATTGCAAACTCCGAATACCGAGACGGACTGTATGGGAGACACACGGCGGGTGCTAACGTCCGTCGTGAAAAGGGAAACAACCCAGACCCACAGCTAAGGTCCCAAATTCACTGCTAAGTGGAAAACCATGTGGAAAGGCACAGACAGCCAGGAGGTTGGCTTAGAAGCAGCCACCCTTTAAAGAAAGCGTAATAGCTCACTGGTCGAGTCGGTCTGCGGGGAAGATTTAACGGGGCTAAGCAGTGAACCGAAGCTTGGGGTGTGCATATTTATATGTACGCGGTAGAGGAGCGTTCCGTAAGCCGTTGAAGGTGGATTGAGAAGTCTGCTGGAGGTATCGGAAGTGCGAATGCTGACATGAGTAACGATAATGCGGGTGAAAAACCCGCACGCCGAAAGCCCAAGGTTTCCTTGCGCAACGTTAATCGGCGCAGGGTGAGTCGGCCCCTAAGGCGAGGACGAAAGTCGTAGTCGATGGGAAGCAGGTTAATATTCCTGCACCTCGCGTAAGTGCGATGGAGGGACGGAGAAGGTTAGGCGTACCAGGCGTTGGTTGTCCTGGGGAAAGGCGGTAGGTTTGGATCTTTGGCAAATCCGGGATCCTTCAAGACCGAGCACCGAGACGAGCCTTTAAGGCGAAGTCGCTGATACCACGCTTCCAGGAAAAGCTCCTAAGCTTCAGCTTACGCAGACCGTACCGTAAACCGACACAGGTGGGTAGGATGAGAATTCTCAGGCGCTTGAGAGAACTCGGGTGAAGGAACTAGGCAACATGGCACCGTAACTTCGGGAGAAGGTGCACCCTTTTTGGTGGCTCATGCGAGCTATAGCTGAAGAGGGTCGCAGTAACCAGGCCGCTGCGACTGTTTATCAAAAACACAGCACTCTGCAAACACGAAAGTGGACGTATAGGGTGTGACGCCTGCCCGGTGCTGGAAGGTTAATTGATGGGGTCAGCCGCAAGGCGAAGCTCTTGATCGAAGCCCCAGTAAACGGCGGCCGTAACTATAACGGTCCTAAGGTAGCGAAATTCCTTGTCGGGTAAGTTCCGACCTGCACGAATGGCGTAACGACAGCGGCGCTGTCTCCACCCGAGACTCAGTGAAATTGAAATCGCTGTGAAGATGCAGCGTTCCCGTGGCAAGACGGAAAGACCCCGTGAACCTTTACTATAGCTTTACACTGAACGTTGAGTTCGTCTGTGTAGGATAGGTGGGAGGCTATGAAACTGTGGCGCTAGCTGCAGTGGAGCCAACCTTGAAATACCACCCTGTCGTGCTTGACGTTCTAACCTAGGTCCATAATCTGGATCGGGGACCGTGTATGGTGGGTAGTTTGACTGGGGCGGTCTCCTCCTAAAGAGTAACGGAGGAGCTCGAAGGTACGCTCAGCGCGGTCGGACATCGCGCACTGTGTGCAAAGGCATAAGCGTGCTTGACTGCAAGATCGACGGATCAAGCAGGTAGGAAACTAGGACTTAGTGATCCGGTGGTTCTGTATGGAAGGGCCATCGCTCAACGGATAAAAGGTACTCCGGGGATAACAGGCTGATACCGCCCAAGAGTTCATATCGACGGCGGTGTTTGGCACCTCGATGTCGGCTCATCACATCCTGGGGCTGTAGTCGGTCCCAAGGGTATGGCTGTTCGCCATTTAAAGTGGTACGCGAGCTGGGTTCAGAACGTCGTGAGACAGTTCGGTCCCTATCTGCCATGGGCGTTGGAGATTTGAGAGGGGCTGCTCCTAGTACGAGAGGACCGGAGTGGACGAACCTCTGGTGTTCCGGTTGTCACGCCAGTGGCATTGCCGGGTAGCTATGTTCGGAAGCGATAACCGCTGAAAGCATCTAAGCGGGAAGCGCGCCTCAAGATGAGATCTCCCGGGGCACAAGCCCCCTGAAGGAACCATATAGACTATGTGGTTGATAGGTCAGGTGTGTAAGTACAGCAATGTATTGAGCTAACTGATACTAATGATCCGTGCGGCTTGACCATATAACCTCAAGTTGCCTTGGCCGACATGACATGTCGATAGATCCAAGTGCACGCTACGTCACAAGACCAAACGAGAGGCAGGCGCCCAGGCGCGTCTCTTTGTAAAGCCAGCACACTCGTGCCCGCTCCCTGCAAAGACACGCTCTGCGGCGACACTCCAAAAGCCTCCCTGGTGAAATTAGCGCTGTGGAACCACCCGATCCCATCCCGAACTCGGAAGTGAAACGCAGCTGCGCCGATGGTAGTGTGGCTCAAGCCATGCGAGAGTAGGTCATCGCCAGGGTTTATACCC
>NZ_JACYUW010000008.1:0-5997 GCF_014841975.1 Stenotrophomonas sp. CFBP 13724 | reverse complement strand
GTGACCGAAGGGCAGCCGCTGTACCAGATCGACGATGCCAGTTACCGCGCGCAATCCAACAATGCGCGTGCCCAGCTGGCCCGTGCCGAAGCCACCGCCAACGCCTCCAGGCTGAGCGCGGCGCGGATCACCGAACTGGCCAAGGTGGATGCGGTAAGCAAGCAGGACCTGGAAAACGCGATCGCCGCGCAGAAGCAGGCTGAAGCGGATGTGGGGGCTGCAAAGGCCTCGCTGGATGCCGCCAACGTGACCCTGGGTTACGCCCGCATCACCGCGCCGATCAGCGGCCGCATCGGCAAGTCCTCGGTTACCCAGGGCGCGCTGGTCAGTGCCGCCCAGGCCGAAGCGCTGGCCACCGTGCAGCAGCTGGACCCGATCTACGTCGACCTGACCCAGTCCGCTGCCGAGCTGCTGCAGCTGCGCCGCGAACTGGCTGCCGGCCGCCTGCAGGACAACCAGACTCTGCCGGTCAGCATCCTGCTGGATGACGGCAGCACCTTCGATCACCAGGGCACGCTGGAGTTTTCCGAAGTGAGCGTGGATCCGACCACCGGCAGCTACGGCCTGCGGGTCAAGGTATCCAATCCGGAAGGCGTGCTGATGCCGGGCATGTACGTGCGCGCGGTGATCGGCGGCGGCGTGCGCAATGGCGCGGTGCTGGTGCCGATGCAGGGCATCGCCCGCGATGCCAAGGGCGATACCAGCGCGATGGTGGTCAACAAGGACGGCAAGGTAGAAGTGCGCCCCGTCAAAGTGAGCCGCGCACTGGGTGACAAGTGGCTGGTGGAAGACGGCCTGCAGGCCGGCGACAAGGTGATTGTCGAGGGGCTGCAGAAGATCGCGCCGGACATGCCGGTGCAGGCCATCGAGAAGGGCAGTGAACCGGCCAAGCCGGCCGCCCCGCAGGCCGCCGCCCCGGCCGCCGGGTCCCCCGACGCCGCCGCACCCGCCCAGGCTCCGGCCGGCACCGACGCGCAGTAAGCGGAGAATCAAATGGCACGTTTCTTCATTGATCGACCCATCTTCGCGTGGGTGATCGCGATCATCATCATGCTCGCCGGCGCACTGGCGGTGATCAACCTTCCGGTGTCGATGTACCCGGAAGTGGCACCGCCGGCGGTCGAGATCTCCGCGACCTATCCGGGTGCTTCGGCCAAGGTGGTCGAAGACTCGGTGACCCAGATCATCGAGCAGAACATGAAAGGCCTCGACGGGCTGATCTATTTCTCCTCCAACAGCTCGGCCAACGGCCAGGCCACCATCACCCTGACCTTCGAATCGGGTACCAACCCGGACATCGCCCAGGTGCAGGTGCAGAACAAGCTGCAGCTGGCCATGCCACTGCTGCCGCAGGAAGTACAGCGGCAAGGCATCAACGTGGCCAAGTCCAGCAGCGGCTTCCTGCAGGTGATCGGCTTTGTGTCCAACGATGGCAGCATGGATGCCAATGACATCTCCGACTTCGTCGGCTCCAATGTCGTCGATCCGCTGAGTCGGGTGCCCGGCGTGGGCAACATCCAGGTGTTCGGCGGCAAGTACGCCATGCGCATCTGGCTGGACCCGAACAAGCTGCACACCTACAAGCTGTCGGTGGATGAAGTCACCGCGGCGATCACCGCGCAGAACGCCCAGGTGGCGATCGGCCAGCTCGGCGGTGCGCCGTCGGTGAAGGGCCAGCAGCTCAATGCCACCATCAATGCGCAGGACCGCCTGCAGACCCCGGAGCAGTTCCGCAACATCCTGGTTCGCGGCGGCACCGATGGCAGCGAGCTGCGCCTGGGCGACGTCGCCCGCGTTGAACTGGGCGCGGAAAGCTACGACTTCGTCACCCGTTACAACGGCAAGCCGTCCACCGGCATCGCCATCACCCTGGCCACCGGCGCCAACGCGCTGGACACCGCCAATGGTGTGCGTACCGCGCTGGAAGACATGAAGGCGACCTTCCCGGCCGGGCTGGAATCGGTGGTGCCGTATGACACCACCCCGTTCGTGCAGGTGTCGATCAAGGGCGTGATCAAGACCCTGATCGAAGCGATCGTGCTGGTGTTCGTGGTGATGTACCTGTTCCTGCAGAACTTCCGCGCCACCCTGATCCCCACCATCGCGGTACCGGTGGTGCTGCTGGGTACGTTCGGCATCCTGGCCGCGCTGGGCTTCTCCATCAACATGCTGACCATGTTCGCGATGGTGCTGGCGATCGGCCTGCTGGTCGACGATGCCATCGTGGTGGTGGAGAACGTAGAACGCATCATGGCCGAGGAAGGGCTGTCGCCGCTGGAAGCCACGCGCAAGTCGATGGACCAGATCACCGGTGCGCTGGTGGGCATCGGCCTGGTGCTGTCGGCGGTGTTCGTGCCGATGGCCTTCATGAGCGGTGCCACGGGCGTTATCTACCGACAGTTCTCGGCGACGATCGTCTCGGCGATGGGCCTGTCGGTGCTGGTGGCGATCGTGCTGACCCCGGCGCTGTGCGCCACCATGCTCAAGCCGCTGAAGAAGGGCGAACACCACGTCGCCCACAAGGGCTGGTCCGGTCGTTTCTTCGGTGGCTTCAACCGCGGCTTCGACAGGTCCAGCGAGAAGTACCAGCGCGGGGTGAAGGGCATCATTGCCCGGCCGTGGCGCTTCATGGGCATTTTCGCCGGGCTGGCGC
This sequence comes from Stenotrophomonas sp. CFBP 13724, assembly GCF_014841975.1. Lineage (NCBI taxonomy): Bacteria > Pseudomonadati > Pseudomonadota > Gammaproteobacteria > Lysobacterales > Lysobacteraceae > Stenotrophomonas > Stenotrophomonas sp. CFBP 13724. Next base: position 3,344 of record NZ_JACYUW010000008.1, on the reverse strand, counting down.
TGGTGATGGGCATCCTGTTCGTGCGCCTGCCCAGCTCGTTCCTGCCCAATGAAGACCAGGGCATCCTGATGGCGCTGGTGCAGACGCCGGTCGGTGCCACCCAGGAACGCACGCTGGAGGCGATGGCCAAGCTGGAAAACCACTTCCTGGAAAACGAAAGCGAGGCCATCGAATCGATCTTCGCCGTGCAGGGCTTCAGCTTCGCCGGCATGGGCCAGAACGCCGGCATGGCCTTCGTCAAGCTGAAGGACTGGAAGGACCGCAACGACGAACAGAGCGTGGGTGCCATCACCGGCCGTGCGATGGGCGCACTGGGCCAGATCAAGGATGCCTTCATCTTTGCCTTCCCGCCGCCGGCGATGCCGGAACTGGGCATCGGCTCGGGTTACACCTTCTTCCTGAAGGACAACACCGGGCAGGGGCACGAAGCCCTGCTCAACGCGCGCAACCAGCTGCTGGGTGCGGCCGGGCAGAGCAAGCTGCTGGCCAACGTGCGCCCCAACGGCCAGGAAGATACGCCGCAGCTGCGCATCGACGTGGACGTGGAAAAGGCCAATGCGCTGGGCCTGAACATGACCTCGATCAACAACACCCTGGCCACCGCGTGGGGCAGCAGCTACATCGATGACTTCATCGACCGGGGCCGGGTCAAGCGCGTGTACGTGCAGTCCGATGCGGACTTCCGCATGAATCCGGATGACTTCAACGTGTGGTCGGTGAAGAACAGCGCCGGTGAGATGGTGCCGTTCAGTGCCTTCGCTTCCAAGCGCTGGGACTTCGGTTCGCCGCGCCTGGAACGCTACAACGGCGTGTCGGCGATGGAAATCCAGGGCGAGCCGGCGACCGGGGTGGCATCGGGTGATGCCATGAACGAGATCGAACGCATCGCCAAGGACCTGCCGGCGGGCTATGAGATCGAGTGGACCGCGCTGTCCTACCAGGAACGCCAGGCGGGCTCGCAGACGCCGCTGCTGTACTCGCTGTCGCTGCTGATCGTGTTCCTGTGCCTGGCCGCGCTGTATGAAAGCTGGAGCGTGCCGACCTCGGTGCTGCTGGTGGCGCCGCTGGGCATCCTCGGTGCGGTGCTGGCCAACACGCTGATGGGCCTGGAGCGCGACATCTACTTCCAGGTGGCGATGCTGACCACGGTGGGCCTGACCTCCAAGAACGCGATCCTGATCGTGGAGTTCGCCAAGGAGAACCTGGAAAAGGGCGCCGGGCTGATCGAAGCGACGATGCACGCGGTACGCGATCGACTGCGTCCGATCATCATGACCTCGCTGGCCTTCGGCCTGGGCGTGCTGCCGCTGGCGATCGCCTCCGGCGCAGGTTCCGGTGCGCAGCGCGCCATCGGTACGGGCGTGCTGGGCGGCATGCTGGCCGGCACCCTGCTGGGCGTATTCTTCATCCCGCTGTTCTTCGTGGTGGTGCAGAAGCTGTTCAACCGCACGCTGCGCGACGCAGCAAAGTCGAGTGATGCCCCATGAACAAGACCTCGCTGCTGCTGGCGCTGATCGCCAGCATCGGGTTGGGTGGCTGTGCCACCCTGGTCCCGGACCGTACCGACGTGGCCCCCTCCATTCCCTCGCAGTGGCCAGCCGAGGCCGGGCAGGGCAGGCCGACCGACGCCGCTGGACTGGGCTGGCGCGATTTCTTCACCGACCCGCGCCTGCAGCAGGTGATCGAGCAGGGCCTGGCCAACAACCGCGACCTGCGCGTGGCGGTGCTCAACGTCGAACGTGCACGCGGCCAGTACCGCATCCAGCGCGCCGATCGGGTGCCTGCGCTGAACGTCCAGGGCCAGATGGAGCGCACAGGTGGCGACATGCCGGTGAACGAACAGTTCACCGCGGGCCTGGGCGTGACCGAGTTCGAACTGGATCTGTTCGGGCGTGTGCGCAACCTCAGCGAGGCGGCCCTGCAGCAGTACTTCGCGGTCGCCGCCAACCGTCGAAATGCGCAGCTGAGCCTGGTGGCCGAGACCGCCACCGCGTGGCTCAGCTTCGGTGCGGACAGCGAGCTGCTGCGGATTTCCGAGGCGACCCTGGGCAGCCATGAAGACTCGCTGCGGCTGGCGCAGGCGCGTTTCGAACGCGGTGGAAGTTCGGCGCTGGAACTGGCACAGACGCGCACGCTGGTGGAAACCGCACGTACCGATGCCGCGCGCCTGCGGGGCCAGGTGCAGCAGGACCGCAACGCATTGGCGCTGCTGATCGGTGGCCCGGTGGACGATGCGCTGTTGCCAGACGGCAACAATGACCTGCAGTTGGTGGCGCTGGCGCCGCCGCCGGCGGACCTGCCCAGTGACGTGCTGCTGCGTCGCCCGGATATCATGGCGGCCGAGCACACCTTGCTGGCAGGCAATGCCAACATCGGTGCTGCGCGGGCTGCGTTCTTCCCCAGCATCCGGCTGACCGGCACGCTGGGCAGCCGTTCGACCGAGTTGTCCGGCCTGTTTGACAGCGGCACGCGGGTGTGGAGTTTCCTGCCGACCATCAGCCTGCCGATCTTCCAGGGTGGCAAGCTGCGGGCGGGACTGGCGGTGGCCAACGCGGACCGTGACATCGCACTGGCCGAGTACGAAAAGTCGATCCAGATAGGCTTCCGCGAGACCGCCGATGCGCTGGCCTTGAGCACCAGCCTGGATGCGCAGGCGGCGTCGCAGCAGGCGCTGCTGGCCGCTGCCACGCAGGCCGAGCAGTTGTCGCAGGCACGCTACGACGCCGGGCTGGACAGTTTCGTCACCCTGCTGGATGCGCGGCGCACCGCCTACAGCGCGCAGCAGAGCCAGCTGCAGACTGCGCTGGCCCAGCAGGCCAATCGGGTCACACTGTACAAGGTGCTGGGCGGCGGCTGGGTGTCGCGCTGACACCGGTCACGGTGCGAGTGCCCGCATCAGGCTTTTGCAGATTGACGCATGGAGTTCCAAGCCATTCTGGACACTCATAGGGGCCCCATGCCTTGACGACGGCGAACGGCTTCCTTCCAGGAGGCCGGTTGCGCTGTCGGGGCGTGATACGTCCGCCCAAGAGTGTTCGATTTCCATGCTGTCATCTGCTCGTTTTTTTCCGCTTGCCTTTGTCTCGTTGATGGGGCTGGCCGGATGCCGGTCGGGTACGCCGGTTGCGGCCGGTTCGGAGGTGCCGCAGGTCACGACGGTCCTCCTGAAAGCCGAGTCGGTATCGCTGACCCGCGAGCTGCCCGGCCGCACCACCGCCTTCCTGGTCGCCGAAGTCCGGCCGCAGGTCAACGGCATCGTCGGCAAGCGGCTTTTCACCGAAGGCAGCCTGGTGACCGAAGGGCAGCCGCTGTACCAGATCGACGATGCCAGTTACCGCGCGCAA
>NZ_JACYUW010000007.1:0-17469 GCF_014841975.1 Stenotrophomonas sp. CFBP 13724 | reverse complement strand
TGAGTTTGACGGCCTTGCAAAACAGGCAGGGCAGCACCATCTGAGTGCTGCCCCCCGACCCCGGAAGGGTCGCGCCAATCCGAAGGCCGCCGAAAGGCGGCGTTCGGCCATCCGAAATCCAAGAAATCGAGAGGCTCCCCGTGGCCCGCACCACTCCCATCGAGCGTTACCGCAATTTCGGCATCATGGCTCACATCGATGCCGGCAAGACCACCACGTCCGAGCGCATCCTGTTCTACACCGGCAAGAGCCACAAGATCGGTGAAGTGCACGACGGCGCTGCCACCATGGACTGGATGGAGCAGGAGCAGGAGCGTGGCATCACGATCCAGTCCGCTGCCACCACCGCGTTCTGGAAGGGCATGGACAAGTCCCTGCCGGAGCACCGTTTCAACATCATCGACACCCCCGGGCACGTCGACTTCACCATCGAAGTGGAGCGCTCGCTGCGCGTGCTCGACGGTGCGGTGTTCGTGCTGTGCGCCGTCGGTGGCGTCCAGCCGCAGTCCGAAACCGTGTGGCGCCAGGCCAACCGGTACAAGGTGCCGCGCATTGCCTTCGTCAACAAGATGGACCGCACCGGTGCCAACTTCACCAAGGTCGTTGGCCAGCTGAAGGCCAAGCTCGGTGCCGTTGCCGTGCCGATGCAGCTGCCGATCGGCGCTGAAGAAAACTTCAAGGGCGTGGTCGACCTCATCAAGATGAAGGCCATCCACTGGGATGAAGCTTCCCAGGGCATGAAGTTCGACTACCTGGACATCCCGGCCGACATGCAGGCGGAGGCCGAAGAGGCCCGCACCTACATGATCGAAGCCGCGGCTGAAGCCAGCGAAGAGCTGATGGAAAAGTACCTGGGCGGCGAAGAGCTGACCGAGGCCGAGATCGTCGAGGCCCTGCGCGTGCGCACCCTGGCCACCGACATCGTGCCGATGTACTGCGGTTCGGCGTTCAAGAACAAGGGCGTGCAGGCCATGCTGGACGGCGTGGTGCAGCTGCTGCCGTCGCCGATCGACGTGCCGGACGTGACCGGTACCGACGTGGACGACGAAACCGTCGCCCTGAGCCGCAAGTCCGATGACAAGGCACCGTTCTCGGCGCTGGCCTTCAAGATCATCACCGATCCGTTCGTCGGCGCGCTGACCTTCTTCCGTGTCTACTCGGGCACGCTGAACGCCGGCGACCAGCTGCTGAACTCGGTCAAGGGCAAGAAGGAGCGCATCGGTCGCATCCTGCAGATGCACTCCAACGATCGCGAAGAGATCAAGGAAGTGCTGGCCGGTGACATCGCCGCGGCCGTGGGTCTGAAGGACACAACCACCGGTGACACGCTGTGCTCGCAGGAACACCCGATCATCCTGGAGCGCATGGTGTTCCCGGAGCCGGTCATCTCGATGGCCGTCGAACCGAAGACCAAGTCCGACCAGGAAAAGATGGGTCTCGCCCTCGGCCGCCTGGCCCAGGAAGATCCGTCGTTCCGCGTCAAGACCGACCAGGAATCCGGCCAGACGATCATCTCGGGCATGGGTGAGCTGCACCTGGACATCATCGTCGACCGCATGAAGCGCGAGTTCAACGTTGAAGCCAACGTCGGCAAGCCGCAGGTGGCTTACCGCGAAACCATCCAGATGTCGGATGTGAAGTCGGACTACAAGCACGCCAAGCAGTCCGGTGGTAAGGGTCAGTACGGTCACGTCGTGATCGAGCTGTCGCCGATCACCGCTGAAGACCGTGCCGATCCGAAGATCGGTCCGATGATCAAGGACGACTTCCTGTTCATCAACGACATCACCGGTGGCGTGATTCCGAAGGAATTCATTCCGTCGATCGAAAAGGGCCTGCGCGAAACCATCACCAGCGGTCCGCTGGCGGGCTTCCCGGTCGTGGACGTCAAGGTCAAGCTGGTGTTCGGCTCGTACCACGACGTCGACTCCTCGGAAATGGCGTTCAAGCTGGCCTCCTCGATGGCCTTCAAGCAGGGCTTCTCCAAGGCCAAGCCGGTCCTGCTGGAGCCGATCATGAAGGTCGAGATCGTGACCCCGAGCGACTATCAGGGTGACGTGATGGGCGACGTCAGCCGTCGTCGCGGCATGCTGCAGGGTTCGAGCGTGACCGGTGACGGTTCGGCGGAAATCATCAACGCGATGATCCCGCTGGGTGAAATGTTCGGCTACGCGACCTCGCTGCGTTCGCAGACCCAGGGCCGTGCCACGTTCACGATGGAATTCGACCACTACGAGCCGGCGCCGAGCAACATCGCCGACGAAGTCATGAAGAAGGCCTGAGCGTAGCTCAGGTCCTCCACACCACTTTAGAAACTAAAAGGTAGATAGAAATGGCAAAGGGTAAGTTCGAGCGCACCAAGCCGCACGTCAACGTCGGCACCATCGGTCACGTCGACCACGGCAAGACCACGCTGACCGCCGCACTGACCAAGATCGGTGCCGAGCGCTTCGGTGGCGAGTTCAAGGATTACTCCGCGATCGACGCCGCGCCGGAAGAAAAGGCACGTGGCATCACGATCTCGACCGCACACGTCGAATACGAATCCACCGTTCGTCACTACGCCCACGTCGATTGCCCGGGCCATGCCGACTACGTCAAGAACATGATCACCGGTGCTGCGCAGATGGACGGCGCGATCCTGGTCTGTTCCGCTGCTGACGGCCCGATGCCGCAGACCCGCGAGCACATCCTGCTGTCGCGTCAGGTCGGCGTGCCGTACATCGTCGTGTTCCTGAACAAGGCCGACATGGTCGACGACGCTGAGCTGCTTGAGCTGGTCGAAATGGAAGTGCGCGAGCTGCTGAGCAAGTACGACTTCCCGGGCGACGATACCCCGATCATCGCCGGTTCGGCCCGTCTGGCGCTGGAAGGCGACCAGAGCGACATCGGCGTGCCGGCCGTCATCAAGCTGGTCGAAGCCCTGGACAGCTGGATTCCGCTGCCGGAGCGTGACGTCGACAAGCCGTTCCTGATGCCGGTGGAAGACGTGTTCTCGATCTCCGGCCGCGGCACCGTGGTGACCGGTCGTATCGAGCGTGGCGTGATCAAGGTCGGCGAAGAAATCGAAATCGTCGGTATCCGCGACACCGTCAAGACCACCGTCACCGGCGTGGAAATGTTCCGCAAGCTGCTCGACCAGGGTCAGGCAGGCGACAACGCCGGTCTGCTGCTGCGCGGCACCAAGCGTGACGACGTGCAGCGCGGTCAGGTCCTGTGCAAGCCGGGTTCGATCAAGCCGCACACCGAGTTCGAAGGCGAAGTGTACGTGCTGTCGAAGGATGAGGGTGGCCGTCACACCCCGTTCTTCAACGGCTACCGTCCGCAGTTCTACTTCCGCACCACCGACATCACCGGCGCTGCCAAGCTGCCGGAAGGTGTTGAAATGGTGATGCCGGGCGACAACGTGAAGATGGTTGTCACCCTGATCAACCCGGTCGCCATGGATGAAGGCCTGCGCTTCGCCATCCGCGAAGGCGGTCGTACCGTCGGTGCCGGCGTGGTCTCCAAGATCATCAAGTAATCTGCAGTACCGGCGGTTTTTGTAAAGCTGCCGGTCGCGCGAGTGGCGGGCCGGGAACCTCGGTCCGCCTTCGCCGTCTAAGGCAAGGCAAAGTTTATAACGTACGCCAGTAGCTCAATTGGCAGAGCAGCGGTCTCCAAAACCGCAGGTTGGGGGTTCGAGTCCCTCCTGGCGTGCCATCTGCCTTCCTAACCAGCGGTCCGCCGCTAAAGCAGCCCGAGCCGGATGAACAGCAAGATCGAACACTCCAAGGATACGTCCACCTCTGGTGGAGACCTCGTCAAGTACGTCGCCGCAGCCCTGTTGGTGCTGGCCGGACTGTTCGTGTGGTTCTGGTTCTCCGCAGACTCCGGTCGCGCCGCCCAGTTGGGTGCCTGGACCGCTCAGATCCGCGCGCTTGCCGTCATTGTCGGCCTGGCGGGCGGTATTGCCGTTTTCATGCTGACCGGGAAGGGTCGCGATACCCGCGAGTTCCTGTCCGAGTCGCGCTTCGAGCTGCGCAAAGTGGTCTGGCCGACGCGCCAGGAAGCCATCCGGATGACCTGGGTCGTAATCGTGGTTGTGATCATCCTCAGCCTGCTGCTGGGTGGATTCGACTTCGTCATTCAGAAACTGACCCAGTGGTTCCTGGGCCGGTAAGGAGATACCCATGAAGCGCTGGTACGTTGTTCACGCCTATTCAGGCTTCGAGAAGTCGGTTGCGCAGGCGTTGCGCGATCGCATCGTTCGTGAAGAAAAGCAGGAGCTGTTTGGTGATGTGCTGGTCCCGACCGAAGAAGTGGTCGAGATGCGCGCTGGCCAGAAGCGCCGCTCCGAACGGAAGTTCTTTCCCGGCTACGTGCTGGTCCAGATCGAGACCCACGAAGAAGGCGGCATTCCGCGCATCGACAGCGAAAGCTGGCATCTGGTGAAGGACACCTCCCGCGTGCTGGGCTTCATCGGCGGTACCGCTGATCGTCCGCTGCCGATCGCCGATTCGGAGGCCGAGGCCATCCTGAACCGGGTCCAGGACGGTATCGAGAAGCCGCGTCCGAAGGTGCTGTTCGAGCCGGGCCAGATGGTCCGCGTCACCGACGGCCCGTTCAACGACTTCAATGGCGTCGTGGAAGAAGTCAATTACGAGAAGAGCCGCCTGCGCGTCTCGGTGCTGATCTTCGGTCGCGCCACCCCGGTCGAGCTCGAGTTCGGCCAGGTCGAGAAGGCCACCGGCTGATATCCCGGTCTGTCGAGTGCGCTCGACACTGCCGGGCAGGGCTGGTATAGTGCCCGGCTTCCTGCCAGGGAACTGGCAAAAGTGAAGGCCGCCGAAAGGTGGCCTTCGGCGTGTATTCAAAAACGCGATGCCGGGACGCGTGATTCCCGGTCCGATGGGGAGCCTGTTGTCGTAAGGCGCTAGCACCCGGAGAGCATACTCATGGCAAAGAAAGTTGTCGGTTACATCAAGCTGCAGGTGAAGGCCGGTCAGGCCAACCCCTCGCCGCCGGTCGGTCCTGCGCTGGGTCAGCGCGGCCTGAACATCATGGAATTCTGCAAGGCCTTCAATGCCGCCACGCAGAAGCTCGAGCCGGGTCTGCCGGTTCCGGTGATCATCACGGCCTATTCGGACCGTACGTTCACCTTCATCACCAAGAGCACCCCGGCGACCACCCTGCTGAAGAAGGCTGCTGGCATCTCGTCGGGCTCCAAGCGCCCGAACACCGAGAAGGTCGGCAAGGTCACCCGCAAGCAGCTGGAAGAGATCGCCAAGGCGAAGGAACCCGACCTGACCGCCGCTGACCTGGACGCCGCCGTGCGTACCATCGCCGGCTCGGCCCGTTCTATCGGCATCGTGGTGGAGGGCTAATAACATGGCACTGAACAAGCGTGAAAAGGCCCTGAAGGCCGCCGTCGTCCCGGGCAAGTCGTATGGCTTCGAAGACGCGATCAAGATCCTGAAGACCACCGCCAGCGCCAAGTTCGTCGAGTCGATCGACGTGGCTGTGCGCCTGGGCGTGGACGCCAAGAAGTCCGACCAGCAGGTGCGCGGTTCCACCGTGCTGCCGGCCGGTACCGGCAAGTCGGTCCGCGTTGCGGTGTTCGCACCGGCCGGTGCCAAGGCTGACGAAGCCCTGGCCGCTGGCGCCGAAGCCGTCGGCATGGACGACCTGGCCGAGAAGATGCAGGCCGGTGATCTGAACTATGACGTCGTGATCGCGACCCCGGACGCCATGCGCGTCGTGGGTAAGCTGGGCACCGTGCTCGGCCCGCGCGGCCTGATGCCGAACCCGAAGGTCGGCACCGTCTCGGCCAACCCGGGTGAAGCCGTCAAGAACGCCAAGTCGGGTCAGGTGCGTTACCGCACCGACAAGGCCGGCATCATCCACTGCACCATCGGCAAGGCCAGCTTCGAAGACGAAGCGCTGAAGTCGAACCTGCAGGCGCTGCTGCTGGACCTGATCAAGGCCAAGCCGGCCACCTCGAAGGGCCTGTACCTGCAGAAGGTGTCGGTCAGCTCGACGATGGGCCCGGGCGTCACTGTCGACCAGTCGACCCTGACCCTGAAGTAATCGTTTGAAGCGGATGTGGGGCCCTTGGGTCCTGCATCCGTCCCATTTGAAGGCAACCGCCGGCAGCGCATCGCCGGTGGCAGCCGTCAAAGACCGCAGGTGCGGTCGTGGCATGCCGGCGACGGGCACGGAAGCTCGATTTGGCAGGGAGTCGCCGCCGGAGCAGTCACGAACGCTTAATCGATCCATCCGGATCACCCTGCGTAGATGGTGCCCTTCTGGAGTTTTTCTGGTTCACGCAATCCTGGGTAGCCCCAGGTTGAGTCCAGGTCTGGAACGGCCCACCCCCCGGAACATCAACCCGATGTTCCCGGTGTCCAGGAAGGACGCCGCCCAGGACCGCAAACGGCAGGAGCCGTAAGCGGAGTTCAATCGGAGGAGTGCAATGGCTCTCAATCTGTCCCAGAAGCAAGAAGTAGTCGCGGAGCTGGCAGACATCGCCGCCAAGGCCCACTCCTTGATCGCAGCCGAATACGCTGGCACCACGGTCTCCCAGATGACCGCGATGCGCAAGCAGGCTCGTGAAACCGGCGTTTTCTTGAAAGTTGTCAAGAACACCCTGGCTTCGCGTGCCGTTGAAGGCACCGAATTCGCATGTGCACAGGACAAGCTGGTCGGTCCGCTGCTGTATGCGTTCTCGCTCGAGGAGCCCGGCGCAGCCGGTCGCCTGATCAAGGAATTCGCCAAGGGCAACGATAAGCTGCAGCCCAAGGTTGTCGCCATTGGTGGCGAAGTGTTCCCGGCAAGCCACGTTGACGTGTTGGCCTCGCTGCCGACCCTCGACCAGGCCCTGGCAATGCTGGCACGCGTCCTGACCGAGCCGGTCACGATGTTCGCGCGCGCCAACAAGGCACTGGCGGATCAGCTGGGTGGTGGCGAAGCCGCTGCTGCTGCTGAGCCGGTCGCCGAGACCGCCTGAGTTTCGACCTACCGTGGTTCCTGACGGAACCTCAATCCAGAAAATCATTCAAAGGTAATCAAAATGTCCCTTTCCAACGAACAGATCGTCGAAGCCATCGCCTCGAAGTCCCTGATGGAAGTGATGGAGCTGGTCAAGGCCATCGAAGAGAAGTTCGGCGTTTCCGCCGCTGCTCCGGTCGCCGTGGCTGCTGCCGCTGGCCCGGCTGCCGCTGTTGAAGAGCAGACCGAATTCACCGTGACCCTGAAGTCGCCGGGCGACAAGAAGGTCGAAGTGATCAAGGCCGTCCGCGCCATCACCGGCCTGGGCCTGAAGGAAGCGAAGGACCTGACCGAAGCCGGCGGCGTCGTGAAGGAAGGCGCGTCGAAGGACGAAGCCGAGAAGATCAAGAAGGACCTGGAAGCTGCTGGCGCGACTGTCGAAGTCAAGTAAGCAGATCCCTTGCGTCGCCATCGATTTCCGGCGATGCAGCCAAGGCTGGGGGCGTAAAGCCCCCGGCCTTTGGTCGTTTCATGCGGTACCCCGAACATCGTTGAAAAAAGCCCAACACGGGCTGCAGGAAAAGGCCCGTCCGGCCAGCGCCAAGCGCGGCGGCGGTCAAGCAGATGCAGTCAAGTTGGCAGTTGGAAGTAGCAATAGAAGGCGTGCTGGTGCCGGCAATACCAGCGACTTCCAACTGACAATTTCAAGTTTCCTTTTGGGTCGTGGACGCACGCCCCGCACAACAAGGTGGAAGATCTCATGACGTCCTATTCGTTCACCGAGAAGAAGCGCATCCGCAAGGATTTCGCCAAGTCGCGCGCGATTCTCGAAGTGCCGTTCCTGCTCGCCATCCAGGTGGATTCCTACCGCGAGTTCCTGCAGGAAAACGTCGATCCGGCCAAGCGCACGGACCACGGCCTGCATGCCGCACTGAAGTCCGTCTTCCCCATCTCCAGCTACAGCGGCAATGCCGCGCTGGAATATGTCGGCTACAAGCTGGGCGAACCGGTGTTCGACGAGCGCGAGTGCCGCCAGCGTGGCATGAGCTACGGCGCGCCGTTGCGCGTGACCGTGCGCCTGGTGATCTACGACCGTGAGTCGTCGACCAAGGCCATCAAGTACGTGAAGGAGCAGGAGGTCTACCTCGGCGAGATCCCGCTGATGACCGAGAACGGTACCTTCATCGTCAACGGCACCGAGCGCGTCATCGTCTCCCAGCTGCACCGCTCGCCGGGTGTGTTCTTCGACCACGACCGTGGCAAGACCCACAGCTCGGGCAAGCTGCTGTACAGCGCCCGCATCATCCCGTACCGCGGTTCCTGGCTGGACTTCGAGTTCGACCCGAAGGACGCGCTGTTCACCCGTATCGATCGCCGTCGCAAGCTGCCGGTGTCGATCCTGCTGCGCGCGCTTGGCTACAGCAACGAAGAGATGCTGGCCGAGTTCTTCGAGATCAACACGTTCCACATCAACCCCGACGAAGGCGTGCAGCTGGAGCTGGTCGCCGAGCGCCTGCGTGGTGAAACCCTGGGCTTCGACCTGGCCGACGGTGACAAGGTCATCGTGGAAGCCGGCAAGCGCATCACCGCGCGCCACGTCAAGCAGCTGGAAGCCTCGGGCATCGCCGCCCTGGCCGTGCCGGACGATTACATCGTCGGCCGCATCCTGTCGCACGACGTGGTCGATTCGGCCACCGGCGAACTGCTGGCGCAGGCCAACGACGAAATCACCGACGACCAGCTGCAGGCCTTCCGCAAGGCCGGCGTGGACGCGGTGGGCACCCTGTGGGTGAACGATCTCGATCGTGGTCCGTACCTGTCCAACACCCTGCGCATCGATCCGACCAAGACCCAGCTGGAAGCGCTGGTCGAGATCTACCGCATGATGCGTCCGGGCGAGCCGCCGACCAAGGACGCCGCGCAGAACCTGTTCCACAACCTGTTCTTCACCTTCGAGCGTTACGACCTGTCCACGGTCGGCCGGATGAAGTTCAACCGTCGCGTGGGCCGCAAGGAAACCACCGGCGAAGCCGTGCTGTACGACCGCAAGTACTACGGCGAGCGCAATGACGAAGAGTCCAAGCGCCTGGTTGCCGCGCATGGCGAGTCGTCCGACATCCTGGACGTGATCAAGGTCCTGACCGAGATCCGCAACGGCCGTGGCGTCGTCGATGACATCGACCACCTGGGCAACCGTCGCGTGCGTTCGGTCGGTGAAATGGCCGAGAACGTGTTCCGCGTGGGCCTGGTCCGCGTCGAGCGCGCGGTCAAGGAACGCCTGTCGATGGCCGAATCCGAAGGCCTGACCCCGCAGGAACTGATCAACGCCAAGCCGGTGGCTGCGGCGATCAAGGAGTTCTTTGGCTCCTCGCAGCTGTCGCAGTTCATGGATCAGAACAACCCGCTGTCGGAAGTCACGCACAAGCGTCGCGTCTCGGCCCTGGGCCCGGGCGGCCTGACCCGCGAACGCGCCGGCTTCGAAGTGCGCGACGTGCACCCGACCCATTACGGCCGCGTCTGCACCATCGAAACGCCGGAAGGCCCGAACATCGGCCTGATCAACTCGCTGGCCGTGTACGCCCGCACCAATGAGTACGGTTTCCTTGAAACCCCGTACCGCAAGGTCGTGGACGGCAAGGTCTTCGACGAAGTCGAGTTCCTGTCGGCCATTGAAGAAAACGAGTACGTCATTGCCCAGGCCAACGCCCTGACCAATGCCGACAGCGTGCTGACCGAGCAGTTCGTGCCGTGCCGCTTCCAGGGCGAATCGCTGCTGAAGCCGCCGGCGGAAGTGCACTTCATGGACGTCTCGCCGATGCAGACCGTGTCGGTCGCCGCGGCGCTGGTTCCGTTCCTGGAACACGATGACGCAAACCGTGCACTGATGGGCGCCAACATGCAGCGCCAGGCCGTGCCGACCCTGCGTGCGCAGAAGCCGCTGGTGGGTACCGGTATCGAACGTGCCGTGGCACGCGACTCCGGCGTCACCGTCAACGCCCGTCGTGGTGGTGAAGTGGTGCAGGTCGATGCCGCACGCATCGTGGTCAAGATCGTCGAAGAAGAAATCATCGGCGCGACCGACGCGGGCGTGGACATCTACAACCTGGTCAAGTACACCCGTTCCAACCAGAACACCTGCATCAACCAGCGTCCGCTGGTGAACGTGGGTGACGTGGTGGCGCGTGGCGACGTGCTGGCCGACGGTCCGTCCACCGACATCGGCGAACTGGCCCTGGGCCAGAACATGCTGATCGCCTTCATGCCGTGGAACGGCTACAACTTCGAAGACTCCATCCTGCTCTCCGAGCGCGTGGTGGAAGAGGATCGTTACACCACGATCCACATCGAAGAGCTGACCTGCGTCGCGCGTGACACCAAGCTGGGGCCGGAGGAAATCTCCGCCGACATCCCGAACGTGTCCGAGCAGGCGCTGAACCGCCTGGACGAATCCGGCGTGGTGTACATCGGTGCCGAAGTGCGCGCCGGCGACATCCTGGTCGGCAAGGTCACCCCGAAGGGTGAAAGCCAGCTGACCCCGGAAGAGAAGCTGCTGCGCGCGATCTTCGGCGAGAAGGCTTCGGACGTGAAGGACAGCTCGCTGCGCGTGCCGCCGGGCATGGACGGCACCGTCATCGACGTGCAGGTCTTCACCCGCGACGGCATCGAGAAGGACAAGCGTGCGCGCCAGATCGAGGAATCCGAGATCAAGCGCGTCAAGAAGGACTTCGACGACCAGTACCGCATCCTGGAAGGTGCCATCTACGCCCGCCTGCGTTCGCAGATCGTCGGCAAGGTGGTCAACGGTGGTGCCAACCTGAAGAAGGGCGACACCATCACTGACGCCTACCTGGACGGCCTGAAGAAGGCTGACTGGTTCGTGCTGCGCATGAAGGACGAGGACGCTTCGGAAGCCATCGAACGCGCCCAGAAGCAGATCCAGGCGCACGAGAAGGAATTCGAGCGTCGCTTCGCCGACAAGCGCGGCAAGATCACCGCCGGCGACGACCTCGCCCCGGGCGTGCTGAAGATGGTCAAGGTGTTCATGGCCGTCAAGCGCCGCATCCAGCCAGGCGACAAGATGGCAGGCCGCCACGGCAACAAGGGTGTGGTCTCCAACGTGGTGCCGGTCGAAGACATGCCGTACATGGCTTCGGGCGAGACCGTGGACATCGTGCTGAACCCGCTGGGCGTGCCGTCGCGCATGAACATCGGGCAGATCCTCGAAGTCCACCTGGGCTGGGCCGCCAAGGGCCTGGGTCGCAAGATCCAGGGCATGCTGGAAGCCCAGGCCGCCGTGGCGCAGCTGCGCGTGTTCCTGGACGAGGTGTACAACCACGACAGCGACAACGTGGCCACCCATGTCGACCTGACCCAGTTCAGCGATGAAGAGCTGCTGCGCCTGGCCGGCAACCTGACCGACGGCGTGCCGATGGCAACGCCGGTCTTCGACGGTGCCACCGAAGCGGAAATCAAGCGCATGCTGGAACTGGCAGACCTGCCGACCAGCGGCCAGACCCAGCTGTATGACGGCCGTACCGGTGAGGCATTCGATCGCCACACCACCGTCGGCTACATGCACTACCTGAAGCTGAACCACCTGGTCGACGACAAGATGCACGCCCGTTCGACCGGTCCGTACTCGCTCGTCACCCAGCAGCCGCTGGGCGGCAAGGCGCAGTTCGGCGGCCAGCGCTTCGGTGAAATGGAAGTCTGGGCGCTGGAAGCCTACGGCGCGGCCTACACCCTGCAGGAAATGCTGACGGTGAAGTCCGATGACGTGCAGGGCCGCAACCAGATGTACAAGAACATCGTCGACGGCGAGCACGAGATGGTGGCCGGCATGCCGGAATCCTTCAACGTGCTGGTGAAGGAAATCCGTTCGCTGGCCATCAACATGGAACTGGAAGACAACTGATCGCGCAGGCGCTGCTGCTTCCGGGCAGCAGCGCCGCCGCTTCGTTCCTGACAGCCCATCGACAACGCATTCCTCCTTCTGGAGAACACCATGAAAGACCTGCTCAACCTCTTCAACCAGCAGCGACAGACGCTGGATTTCGACGCGATCAAGATCGCGCTGGCGTCGCCCGACCTGATCCGTTCGTGGTCGTTCGGCGAAGTGAAGAAGCCGGAAACCATCAACTACCGTACGTTCAAGCCCGAGCGTGACGGCCTGTTCTGCGCCGCGATCTTCGGACCGGTCAAGGACTACGAGTGCCTGTGCGGCAAGTACAAGCGCATGAAGCACCGCGGCGTGGTCTGCGAAAAGTGCGGCACCGAAGTGACCCTGGCCAAGGTGCGCCGCGAGCGCATGGGCCACATCGACCTGGCCTCGCCGGTCGCGCACATCTGGTTCCTCAAGTCGCTGCCGTCGCGCATCGGCCTGATGCTGGACATGACCCTGCGTGACATCGAGCGCGTGCTGTACTTCGAAGCCTACGTGGTGACCGAGCCGGGCCTGACCGCCCTGGAGCGCCGCCAGCTGCTGACCGAAGAGCAGTACCTGACCGCACGCCAGGAACACGGCGACGACTTCGATGCCGCCATGGGCGCCGAGGCCGTGTACGAACTGCTGCGCACGATCGACCTGCAGTCGGAAATGACCCGCCTGCGCGAAGAAATCGCCTCCACCGGCTCGGAAACCAAGCTCAAGCGCCTCACCAAGCGCATCAAGCTGATCGAAGCCTTCCTGGAATCGGGCAACCGTCCGGAGTGGATGGTGATGACCGTGCTGCCGGTGCTGCCGCCGGACCTGCGTCCGCTGGTCCCGCTGGACGGTGGCCGCTTCGCGACCTCCGACCTGAACGACCTGTACCGCCGCGTCATCAACCGTAACAACCGCCTGCGCCGCCTGCTGGAACTGAGCGCGCCGGACATCATCGTGCGCAATGAAAAGCGCATGCTGCAGGAATCGGTCGATGCCCTGCTGGACAACGGCCGTCGTGGCCGTGCCATCACCGGCACCAACAAGCGCCCGCTGAAGTCGCTGGCCGACATGATCAAGGGCAAGCAGGGTCGCTTCCGCCAGAACCTGCTGGGCAAGCGCGTGGACTACTCGGGCCGTTCGGTCATCGTGGTCGGTCCGTACCTGCGCCTGCACCAGTGCGGCCTGCCGAAGAAGATGGCGCTGGAACTGTTCAAGCCGTTCGTGTTCGCCAAGCTGCAGCGTCGTGGCCTGGCCACCACCATCAAGGCCGCCAAGAAGCTGGTCGAGCGCGAAGAAGCCGAAGTCTGGGACATCCTGGAAGAGGTCATCCGCGAACATCCGGTGATGCTGAACCGTGCGCCGACCCTGCACCGCCTGGGCATCCAGGCGTTCGAGCCGGTGCTGATCGAAGGCAAGGCCATCCAGCTGCATCCGCTGGTCTGCACCGCGTTCAACGCCGACTTCGACGGTGACCAGATGGCCGTCCATGTGCCGCTCTCGCTGGAAGCCCAGCTGGAAGCGCGTGCGCTGATGATGTCCACCAACAACATCCTGTCGCCGGCCAACGGCGAGCCGATCATCGTGCCCTCGCAGGACGTCGTGCTGGGTCTGTACTACATGACCCGCTCGCTGGTGAACAAGAAGGGCGAGGGCATGGCCTTCGCCAACATCGCCGAAGTCAAGCGCGCCTATGACAACCGCGTGGTGGAACTGCACGCACGCGTCAAGGTCCGCATCACCGAAGTGGTGACCGACGAAGACGGCAACAAGCAGGACAAGACCTCGATCGTGGAAACCACGATCGGTCGTGCGCTGCTGGCCGAAATCCTGCCGGAAGGCCTGCCGTTCGCGCTGGCCAACACCGAGCTGACCAAGAAGAACATCAGCCGCCTGATCAACTCCAGCTACCGCCAGCTGGGCTTGAAGGACACGGTCGTGTTCGCCGACAAGCTGATGTACACCGGCTTCGCCTACGCAACCCGCGCCGGCGTGTCGATCGGCATCGACGACATGCTGATCCCGGACGAGAAGCGCGGCATCCTCACCGAGGCCGAAGCCGAAGTGCTGGAAATCCAGGAGCAGTACCAGTCGGGCCTGGTCACCGCCGGCGAGCGTTACAACAAGGTGGTCGACATCTGGTCGCGCACCAACGAGCGCATCGCCAAGGCGATGATGGACACCATCGGTACCGAGAAGGTCACCGATTCCAAGGGTGACATCATCGACCAGAAGTCGATGAACTCGCTGTACATCATGGCCGACTCCGGTGCACGTGGTTCGCAGGCGCAGATCCGCCAGCTGGCCGGTATGCGTGGCCTGATGGCGCGTCCGGATGGTTCCATCATCGAAACGCCCATCAAGGCGAACTTCCGTGAAGGCCTGAACGTGCAGGAGTACTTCAACTCCACCCACGGTGCCCGTAAGGGTCTGGCCGATACCGCGCTGAAGACCGCCAACTCGGGTTACCTGACCCGTCGTCTGGTGGACGTGGCGCAGGACGTGGTCATCACCGAAGTGGATTGCGGTACCACCGAAGGCCTGACCATGACCCCGATCGTGGAAGGCGGCGACGTCGTGGAGCCGTTGAAGGACCGCGTGCTGGGTCGTGTCGTGGCCGAGGACGTGTTCCTGCCGGGCAACGACGAAGATCCGATCGTGACCCGCAACACGCTGCTCGACGAAGCGTGGGTGGCCAAGCTGGAAGATGCCGGCGTGCAGACCATCAAGGTCCGTTCGACGATCTCTTGCGCCTCCGCGTTCGGCGTCTGCGGTCGCTGCTACGGCCGCGACCTGGCCCGTGGCCACATCGTCAACATCGGTGAAGCGGTCGGCGTCATCGCCGCTCAGTCGATCGGTGAGCCGGGTACCCAGCTGACCATGCGTACGTTCCACATCGGTGG
Organism: Stenotrophomonas sp. CFBP 13724; assembly: GCF_014841975.1. Lineage (NCBI taxonomy): Bacteria > Pseudomonadati > Pseudomonadota > Gammaproteobacteria > Lysobacterales > Lysobacteraceae > Stenotrophomonas > Stenotrophomonas sp. CFBP 13724. Next base: position 2,676 of record NZ_JACYUW010000007.1, on the reverse strand, counting down.
TGCGGCATCGCGTGCGGCAGCAGTGGACAACATCACCGTCAAGACCACCGGTTCGGTGAAGTTCAACAACCTGAAGTCGGTCGAGCACGCCAACGGTTCGCTGGTGGCGGTCTCGCGCTCGGGCGAAATCTCGGTGCTCGATGCCCATGGCCGCGAGCGCGAGCGTTACAAGCTGCCGTACGGCTCGATGATCGCGTCCAAGGACGGCGATGCAGTGAAGGCTGGCCAGACCGTGGCCAACTGGGATCCGCATAACCACCCGATCGTGTCGGAAGTCGCTGGTTTCCTGCGCTTCATCGACTTCGTCGACGGCATCACCGTCATCGAAAAGACCGACGAACTGACCGGCCTGGCCTCGCGCGAGATCACCGATCCGAAGCGTCGCGGCTCGATGGGCAAGGACCTGCGTCCGTTGATCCGCATCGTCGACGCCAAGGGCAACGACCTGCTGATCCCGGGCACCGACATGCCGGCCCAGTACCTGCTGCCGCCGCGCTCCATCGTCAACCTGCAGGACGGCGCCGCCGTCGGCGTGGGTGACGTGGTCGCCAAGATCCCGCAGGAAGCCTCCAAGACCCGCGACATCACCGGTGGTCTGCCGCGCGTCGCCGATCTGTTCGAAGCACGCAAGCCGAAGGATCCGGCGGTGCTTGCCGAGCGTTCGGGCATCATCAGCTTCGGCAAGGACACCAAGGGCAAGCAGCGCCTGATCATCAAGGACACCGATGGTTCGGAACACGAAGAGCTGATTCCGAAGTACCGCCAGGTGATCGTGTTCGAAGGTGAGCACGTGACCAAGGGCGAGACCATCGTGGACGGCGAGCCGAGCCCGCAGGACATCCTGCGCCTGCTGGGTGTGGAGCCGCTGGCCGCCTACCTGGTCAAGGAAATCCAGGACGTGTACCGCCTGCAGGGCGTGAAGATCAACGACAAGCACATCGAGGTGATCACCCGCCAGATGCTGCGCAAGGTCGAGATCACCGACCAGGGCAACAGCAAGTTCCTGAATGGCGAACAGGTGGAACGTCAGCGCGTTATCGAGGAGAATGCACGCCTCGGTGCCCGTAGCGAACTGCCGGCGCAGTACGATCCGGTCCTGCTGGGCATCACCAAGGCCTCGCTGGCCACCGAGTCGTTCATCTCGGCGGCATCCTTCCAGGAAACCACCCGCGTGCTGACCGAAGCTGCCGTCCGCGGCACCAAGGACAACCTGCGTGGCCTGAAGGAAAACGTCATCGTCGGTCGCCTGATTCCGGCCGGTACCGGCCTGTCGTATCACGCCAACCGCCGCCGCAACGCGAGCGGGCTGACCGATTCGGAAATGCAGACGCTGGCCGGTACCCCGGTTGCCGCTGCCGCCGTTGTCGCCGAGCCGGTGATCGAAGCCGCTGCCGAAGCCGAACAGGCTCCGGGCAGCGACGAGTAAGCAAGGCGGTCCGGTTGAAAGACCGGACCTGCCGGGTTGCAGCACCGGGCCAATGGCCCGGTGGTAGTGAAAGGGCAGGGGAGACTCCGGTCTCTCCCACCAGTCTGAACGGGGTACACGGAGGCCCCCCCGTAACCTTCCAGGATAAGGAAGGGCTTGACAGGAGCGCATTTGACTGCGTTTCTGGCAGGTTGCTACAATCGTCTGTCTCAGCAGGCCAGTAATGGTCTGCTTTAACATTTCCGCATCTCTGGCCGGCATCTGCTGGCCCCAATCAGAAGAACCTACTGATGGCGACGATCAACCAGCTGGTCCGCAAGCCGCGGCAAGCTACCACCTACAAGAGTGCCTCGCCGGCGCTCGAGAAGTGCCCGCAGCGCCGTGGCGTCTGCACGCGCGTCTACACCACCACCCCGAAGAAGCCGAACTCGGCCCTCCGCAAGGTTGCAAAGGTCCGCCTGACCAACCAGGAAGAGGTCATCAGCTACATCGGTGGTGAAGGCCACAACCTGCAGGAGCACTCCGTGGTCCTGATCCGCGGCGGTCGCGTCAAGGATCTGCCGGGTGTGCGTTACCACACTGTTCGCGGTTCGCTCGATGCCTCCGGTGTCGCCAAGCGTCGCCAGGCCCGTTCGAAGTACGGCGCCAAGCGTCCGAAGGCATAAGGAGAGAGCACATGTCGCGTAAAGGTAATACTCCCCAGCGTTCCGTCCTGCCCGATCCGAAGCACGGAAGTGAAACGATCGCCCGCTTCATCAACATGGTGATGCTGAGCGGCAAGAAGTCCGTGGCCGAGAAGATCGTCTACGGTGCGATGGACGTGATCAGCGAAAAGAACGCCAACTCGATCGAGCTGGTGCAGAAGGCGCTGGACAACGTTGCGCCGTCGGTCGAGGTCAAGTCCCGCCGTGTCGGTGGTGCCACCTACCAGGTGCCGGTCGAAGTGCGTTCCTCGCGCAAGATGGCCCTGGCCATGCGTTGGCTGATCGACTCCGCGCGTAAGCGTGGCGAGAACACCATGCCGAAGAAGCTGGCTGCTGAACTGATCGATGCCTCGGAAAACCGTGGCGGCGCCATCAAGAAGCGCGAAGAAACCCACCGTATGGCCGAAGCCAACAAGGCATTCGCCCACTACCGCTGGTGAGTTTGACGGCCTTGCAAAACAGGCAGGGCAGCACCATCTGAGTGCTGCCCCGCGACCCCGGAAGGGTCGCGCCAATCCGAAGGCCGCCGAAAGGCGGCGTTCGGCC
>NZ_JACYUW010000006.1:0-25643 GCF_014841975.1 Stenotrophomonas sp. CFBP 13724 | reverse complement strand
TTTTTCAGTCCGTCAACACCTTCGTTCGATTGAATCGTTCGTCGGTGGTGGCGTTTCCTCTGTCGCTCAAGCCCCTTGATGGCGACCCCTGCGACGGGGGAGGTGAAGTATGTGCCTTTCCCCGCCCTTTGGGAAGGGGGTGTGAGCATTTATTTCACGCCGCCATGCATTTGTTCATGCATGGCGGCGATCAGGCAGCCACTGCGGCCTCAGCCAGCCAGCAGGCGGACGCGGGCGAAGGTGCGCTTGCCCACCTGCAACAGGCCTTCAAAGCCCGGCTGCAACTGCTGCTGACCGTCTTCCACGACCTCCCCGTCCACCTTCACCGCACGCTCCTTGAGCTTGCGATTGGCTTCGGAGTTGCTCGGTGTCAGGCCCGCTGCGGTCAGCAGCGCCGCGATCCGCAGGCCTTCGGCCGGCACCACCACGTCCTGCAACGGCAACTGGGTGATGTCGCCCTGACCGGTTACCGCGGCATTCCAGCCGGCCACGGCCTGTTCGGCAGCGGCGGCATCATGGAAGCGGGTGGCCAGTTCGCGGGCCAGCCGCAGCTTCACTTCGCGCGGGTTGAGTCCGCCAGCCGCCACCTGGTCACGCAGGGCCAGCGCCTCGGCCTGGCTGATGTCAAAGGACAGCAGCTCGATCCAGCGCCACATCAGGGTGTCGTCCACCTTCATGGTCTTGGTAACGATGTCGATGGCCGGTTCGCTCACACCTATATAGTTGTGCAGCGACTTGGACATCTTGTTGACGCCGTCCAGGCCCTCCAGCAGCGGCATGGTCAGCACCACCTGCGGCTTCTGCCCGTGGTGCTCCTGCAGGCCCCGGCCCATGAGCAGGTTGAACTTCTGGTCGGTGCCGCCCAGTTCCACGTCCGCTTCCAGGGCGACCGAGTCATAGCCCTGCACCAGCGGGTACAGGAACTCATGGATGGCGATCGACTGCTGGGCGGCATAGCGCTTGGCGAAGTCATCGCGTTCGAGCATGCGTGCCACGGTGTGCTGGCCGGCCAGGCGGATCATGTCCGCCGCACCCATCTTGCCGAACCACTCCGAATTGAAGCGTACTTCGGTCTTCTCGCGGTCCAGCACCTTGAACACCTGCTCTTCGTAGGTGCGTGCGTTGGCCAGCACGTCGTCGCGGCTGAGTGGCTTGCGGGTGAGGCTCTTGCCGGAGGGGTCACCGATCATCCCGGTGAAATCGCCGATCAGGAAGATCACCTGGTGGCCAAGGTCCTGGAACTGACGCAGCTTGTTCAGCAGCACCGTGTGGCCCAGGTGCAGGTCCGGCGCCGTGGGGTCGAAGCCGGCCTTGATCCGCAGGGGCTTTCCGCTTTCCAGGCGGGCGCGCAGGTCATCGACCTTGAGGATCTCGTCGGTACCGCGGCTGATCAGGGCAAGGGCTTCATCGATGGAGGACACGTTCACTACTCCCGGCAACGCCGTTTCTTCTTGTGGGGTGTTAAGAGCAAGTTAACCGTATCGGCTTCACAAAAGCCAATAGGCACAAGGGTTTGACGCGGTTTTCATAGGTGTCTATGGTAACCGGCGATCCAGCCCGTGCTCCCGGGCCAGCCAGGAAAACACCTCTGATGCTCAATTCCGATCACGGCCGCGCGCGCAAACAGCGCTTCAAGGAACGGCTCCACGTCCTGCACGACAACGCCCTGCACCGGAAGCTCAGGCAACATCTCCCCGCTGCCTTCAACGAACGCTGGACCCGTCGCCACTGGGTGCACGCCAGTCTGTTCGCGACCATCGGCATGCTGGTGGCGACCATCGTGCCCGGCTTCTCCAGCACCATCGAAACCCCCTACCCCAACGCCCACACCAGCCTGGCGCTGCCATTGCCGCCGCTGGCGCATGGTCGCCAGCAGGCCACGCCCGGCGACAGCTGGCAGGTGCTGCGCGTACAGCGCGGCCAGACCCTGAGCGACCTGTTCGACGAAGCCGGGATCCCGGCGACCACCCTGCACCGCGTGCTGGACCATCCGGGCACCCGCGATGCGCTGGTGAAGCTGCGCCCGGGTACCGAGATCGCCTTCGACATGCCGCTGTCCGGTGAGCTGCGCAGCATCCGCTTCAACCGCGACGATGCGAACCGCGTGGAACTGACGCTGGCCGGCGACAGCATCAAGGAAACGGTCACCAAGCGCGAGACCAGCACCCGCACCGTGGTGACCAGCGGGGAGATCACCAGCTCGCTGTATGCCGCCGCGCGCAAGGCCGGGCTGTCGCCTTCGGCAATCGCCACGATGACCGACGAAATCTTCAAGTACGACATCGACTTCTCCAAGGACCTGCAGCCGGGCGACCGCTTCAGCGTGGTCATGGACGAAACCTGGCGCGAGGGCGAGCGGGTCGACACCAGCAAGATCCTCGCCGCGACCTTCACCAGCGGGGGCAAGACGTACTCCGGTTTCCGCTTCGACCGCAACGGCAAGGCCGAGTACTTCGACCTGGATGGCCGCCCGCTGAAGAAAAGCTTCATCCGCATGCCGATCCAGTTCGCGCGGCTGAGCTCCACTTTCGGCGCGCGCCGCCACCCGGTGCTGGGCAAGATGCGCATGCACAAGGGCGTGGACTACGCCGCGCGCACCGGCACTCCGATCATGGCCGCCGGTGATGCGCGCGTGCAGTTCGCCGGCACCCAGCGTGGCTACGGCAACGTGGTGATCCTGGACCATGGGCGCGGCCACACCACGCTGTACGGGCACATGTCGCGCTTCGGAAAGATCCGGACTGGCCAGCGCGTGGCGCAGGGTACTGTGATCGGCTACGTCGGCTCCACCGGCCTGGCCACCGGCCCGCACCTGCATTACGAATTCCGCGTCAACGGCCAGCACCGCAATCCGCTCAGCGTGACGATGCCGCCGCCGGAACCGCTGAAGGGCGCCGAGCTGGTTGCCTTCCGTGCGCAGACCTCGCCGGCGATGGCGCGTATCCAAGGCATGGAGAAGATGATCTATGCCGACGCCAGCCCGGCGCCGAAGCCGGCTGATGCCACCACCGAAGTCGCCAGCACCGCGCGCGGCAGCAGCGGCAGCAAGCGCGGCTGAGGCGCGGTTCCATTGGATTGACGAGCATCGACAGGGCGCCCAAGCTGGCGCCCTTGTTGTTTGTGGAGGTCCCATGGCTGCTTCGTTCGACCCTGCCCTGCCGCTGTACCTGGGTCTGATGTCCGGCACCAGCGCCGATGGCATCGATGCGGCACTGGCGCAGTTTCCCCCCGAAGGCGGCTGTCGCTTCGTCGAGGGCCTGACCCTGCCGTGGGATCCGCTGCTGCGCGAGCGGTTGGTGGCGCTGGGCCAGGGCGGCGAGCTGGCCTCGCTGGATGAGCTGGGCGATGTCGATGCGCGCATCGGCCTGGCCTTTGCGGCCGCGGCAGTGGCGCTGCTGCAGCACAGTGGCGTGGAGGCGGCGCAGGTCAAGGCGATCGGTTCGCACGGGCAGACCGTCCGCCATCGACCGTCGGCGTCGCCGGCCTTCACCCTGCAATTGGGCGATGCCAACCGCATCGCCGAGCGCACGGGGATCACCACGGTGGCTGACTTCCGACGCCGCGACGTCGCCGCCGGCGGACAGGGCGCGCCGCTGATGCCGGCCTTCCACCTGGCGATGCTGGGCACTGCCGACGAAGACCGCGCGGTGCTCAACCTCGGCGGTATCGCCAACCTGACCCTGATCCCGCGCGTGGGGACGCTGCTGGGTTTCGACACCGGCCCGGCCAATGCCTTGCTCGATGCCTGGTGCGAGCGCCATACCGGCCATGCGTACGATGCCGACGGCGCGTTCGCGGCCAGCGGCGTGGTGGATGAGGGCCTGCTGGCACGCTGGCGCGCGGACCCGTGGTTCGCCCTCCCACCGCCGAAGAGCACCGGGCGCGAGCAGTTCCACCTGGCCTGGGTGCAGCAACAGATCGGCGACGGCCAGCACGTGGCTGCCGATGTGCAGGCCACCCTGCTGGAGCTCACCGCAGTCACCGTGGCAGATGCCCTGCTGCGCGACCTGCCCGGCGCCGGCCGGATGCTGGTGTGCGGCGGCGGCGTGCGCAATGGCCACCTCATGCAACGACTGGCGGCCAGCCTGCCCGGCGTGGTGGTGGAATCCAGCGCGCGGCATGGGCTGGATCCGGATTACCTGGAAGCGATGGGCTTCGCCTGGCTGGCCCAGCGCACGCTGGATGGCCTGGCCGGCAACCTGCCCAGTGTCACCGGGGCGGCAGGCCTGCGGGTGCTGGGGGCGATCCACCCCGGCTGAGCGGCGCCAGCGAACGACGGCGCCCCTCGTAGTGGTCGCGAGAAGCGGTTTCCTGGAACTGGGCCGGACGGTCTGCGGGCGCGTCCCGCCACGTATGAAAAAAGAAAGAGCGGTAGCGCCGAGCCATGCTCGGCGGAATGTATCCGGTCGCCTCAGCAAAGAGCCGCCGACCATGGGTCGGCGCTACCGATCCCCGCAGATCCCCGCACTGTGTCGGGTGAAGGGAGCCCCTGAGTCAGGGGCGGCCGCGAAGCGGCCGGAGACGGGGCCCGCGGTTTGCGTAGCAAAGCGTGGGAGCGACAGCGCGAATGCGATGGCGTGGACCCACCCACCACGAGGGGCTCCGCCGTTCGACGTGGACGTGCGGCTAGAAGCCGTGGCCGGCGGGCAGCGCCTGCAGCGCCGCAATGGCATCGGCCAGCGCATCCACTTCGGGATCGGCGAAGCCACTGCGCACTTCCAGTTCGGTGGAAAACAACCCCTGCTCCAACACCGCCACGCAGGTCTGGGCCTGCGTCCAGCCGCGCGCGACCGCCAGCCGGGCTATCCGGTCCAGGATCATCGGGTCTATTTCCTGCAGCAGCAGGTCCGCCATGCTTGTTTCCCCATTCCAGGGCACCGCCCCCACGGTACCGACAGGCGATCATCCCGCACCACGCCCGCGCAGGCAATCAACCAGCAGCGGGGGCCCTGCGGTCTGAGAGGCGCGGCCACAGCCAGGCCAGCAGCAGCAGGGTCGGCACCACGGTGACCGCGCTGAGCAGGAAGAACGTGCTGTAGGACGTGGCTTCGACGATGTAGCCCGATACCCCGCCGACGAACTTGCCCGGCAGGTTGGCCAGCGATACCAGCAGGGCGTATTGGGTGGCGGTGAAGTTGCGGTCGGTCAGCGAGGACATGAAGGCCACCAGCACGGTGCCGGCAAAACCCTGGAACAGGTTGTCGGCGCTGAGCGCAGCGTAGAACGCCCACAGCTGGCCGGGATTGTGGGCCATCAGCAGGAATGCCAGGTTGGACAGCGCCACGCCCAGCGCTGCCACCAGCAGCATGCGGCGGAAACCGAACGCAGCCACCGCGATACCGCCGAGGAAGGCGCCGCCGATGCCCATCCAGACCCCGAACAGCTTGGAGACGGTGGCGATGTCGGCCTTGTCGAAGCCCGAATCGAGATAGAACGGACCGGCCATCACCCCGATCACCTGGTCCGGGAACTTGAACAGGCCGACGAAGGCCAGCAGGCCGATGGCCAGTGCCACGCCGTTGCGGGTGAAGAAACTGGCGATCGGCTGGACGAACGCTTCGGCGACGTCGATGCGGCGCTGCACGGCGGCTTCCGGGCGCGCCGGTTCCCGGCAGAACAGGGTGGTGAGGATCGGCAGCAGCATCAACGAGGCCATCGCCAGGTAGGCGACGATCCAGCCTTCGAACTGCGCCAGGTACAGGGCACCGGCGCCGGCCAGGATCAGGCCGATGCGGTAGCCCAGCGTGTAGGTGGCGGCCAGCGCGGCCTGCGAGGCATCCGGGGCGATTTCGATGCGGTAGGCATCGACCACCGAGTCCTGGGTGGCACCGGCGAAGGAAGCCACCAGCACCCAGAAGACCAGCGGTCCGACGCCTTGTTCCGGCCGCACGAAGGCCAGCGCCACCAGTCCGCCCAGCACCAGCACCTGCGAGGCGAGCAGCCACGAACGGCGCCGGCCCATGAAAGCGAGCAGCGGCAGCGCATAGCGGTCCAGCACCGGCGCCCACAGGAACTTCAGCAGATAGAAAAAGCTGGCCAGGCTGATCAGGCCGATGCTGCCCAGGTCCAGGCCGACATCGCGCAGGCGCGTGGACAGGGTCTGCGAGGCGATCAGCAGGAATGGCAGGCCACTGCCGAACCCGAGCAGGGCCATGGTCAGCGCCGACGGCGTGCCGAAGGCCCGCTTGATGCCGGCCCAGCCCTTGTAGGACACCGGCGCGGCGGTGCCGGTCACGGCGCGTAATCCACGCAGAACGGGGCATGGTCGGAGAAGCGTTCGTCGCGGTAGATCGAGCAGCCGCGCAGGCGATCACGCAGGCCCGGGCTGACGAACTGGTAGTCGATGCGCCAACCGACGTTGTTGGCGCGCGCCGCGCCGCGGTTGCTCCACCAGGTGTAGTCCTCGCCGGTGGGGTGCAGCAGACGGTAGGCATCGGCCCAGCCGCGGCCGGCGGCCAGGTCGGTCGCCTGGCCGTGGTCGGCGCACAAGGCGTTCAGCCAGTCGCGCTCTTCCGGCAGGCAGCCGGAGTTCTTCTGGTTGGACTTCCAGTTGCGGATGTCCAGCGCGGAGCGGACGATGTTCCAGTCACCGCACAGCACGTAGTCGCGGCCGCTGTGCAGCCACTGGTCGAGGATCGGCCGCAGCCATTCCATCACCTCGAACTTGAAGCCCTGGCGCAGGTCGCCGGAACTGCCTGAGGGTATATAGAAGGAGACCACGCTGAGGTTGCCGAAGCGCGCTTCGATATAGCGACCTTCTTCATCGAACGGCGCCCACCCCAGCGAGGTGATGACCTGGTCCGGCTCACGCTTGCTGTAGATCGCAACCCCGCTGTAGCCCTTCTTGGTGCTGGCATCGCGGTAGAAGCAGTGGTGGCCGTCGGGGCGGAACATCGGATCGGACAGCTGGGCCTCCTGCGCCTTGGTTTCCTGCAGGCACAGGACGTCGGCGTCCTGGGCGCGGAACCATTCCAGGAAGCCCTTGCTGGCAGCCGAGCGGATGCCGTTGGCGTTGAAGCTGATGATGCGCATGCGGTCGATTCAGGGTGTCAGAGGAAACCGGCCCAGCATACCGGTTCAGCGCCGAAGCGCCGACCGTGGAAGGACGCCGGGCCCGCCTTCTAGTAGGCTTTACATTCCAAGATGAAGATAGATTGAGTCAGATGAGCGACCATCGTCACCGTTTCCTGCAGTTGGCCCTGAGCGCCGACGCCCTGCGTTTTGGCCAGTTCACGCTGAAGTCCGGCCGGCTGAGCCCCTATTTCTTCAATGCAGGCCGCTTCGACTCCGGGTCGAAGATGGCCCAGCTGGCCCTGTGCTACGCCGATGCCATCGACGATGCCGGCCTCAAGTACGACGTGGTGTTCGGCCCGGCCTACAAGGGCATCCCGCTGGCCACCGCGATGGCCTGCGAACTGGCCCAGCGCGGCCGCGACCTGCCGCTGTCGTTCAACCGCAAGGAAGTGAAGGACCACGGCGAAGGCGGCCAGCTGATCGGGGCGGACATGACCGGCAAGCGCGTGCTGATTGTCGATGACGTCATCACCGCCGGCACCGCGATCCGCGAGGCAATGGCCATCATCCGTGCCGCTGGCGGTATTCCGGCCGGCATCGTGGTGGCCCTGGACCGCCAGGAGATCGCCTCGGAAACCGATCCGCGCTCGGCCGCCCAGGCCGTGGCCGAGGAAGCCGGCATTCCGGTGATTGCCGTGGCGACGATGGCCGACCTGCTTGATTTCGCTTCCGGAAACCCGGAACTTGTCGGCTACCGGCAGCCGCTGGCGGACTATCGGTCCCGATATGGCAGCCGTCCGACGCACTGAACGACCCAAGGGGGTGGTCGCCATGTTGAGGAATCTGTCCATCATCGCCGCTCTGCTGCTGGCCGCGCCGTGCGTGGCCGGAGCGCAGCAGTCCAAGCGTCCGGCCGGAAGTGCCGAGGCGCAGGCGAAGAAACTGTATTGCTGGAACGAGGGCAGCGAGCGCATCTGCAGCGATGCCTTGCCTGCGGACGCGGTCAACAACGCGCGGGAGGAATTCAACGCACGCAGCGGGCTGCGCAGCGGCCAGGTGCAGCGCGCGCTCAACGAAGACGAGCGCGCCGATGCGGCCGCGGCCGAGGCGCAGGCGCGGCTGGATGAAATGGCCCTGCAGACCCGCCAGCGGACCGAACAGGCGATGCTGTCCACCTACAGCAACGAGGCGGACCTGCGGCGGGTGTTCTCCGAGCGCGTCGGCATCCTCGACAACAACATCAACACCGCGCGCTACAACGTGGCCAGCCTGCGCGATGCGTTGTTCACCGCCCTGGCCGGTGCCGGTGACAACGAACTGGCCGGGCGTCCAGTGGGCGAGAAGCCGGCAGCCACCATCCGCAAGCGCCACGGCGAACTGCTGGCGCAGCAGCGCATGCAGGCCACGTTCGAGCGCCAGCGCGTCGAACTGGACGCGGAGATCGAAGAAACCGTGCAGCGTTTCCGCCTGCTGAAAGGTGTTACGCCGGAGGCGTGAGGGCACGCCATCGTTTCACCCCGACGCGCCAACGAGGCCATCGGTAGCGCCGACCCATGGTCGGCGGCTCTTCATAGCGGTGTCTGATGGATTCCGCCGACCATGGATCGGCGCTACCGCTTCTCTTTTTCTTGTTACGTGGCGCGACGCGCGCGCGGACTCTCAGGGCCGGGCGGGAGGGGTTGGTGGGGGCGTTGAGCGCCAAGGATGGCGCGAAACGAGGCCCGCAGGAGCGGCTTCTGCCGTCCCCCACCAACCCCTCCCGCCCGTGCCAAACCAGAAATCCGGCTCTACGCGACCCGCCACGAGGGGCTCCGCCGTTCGCGGCAGTGTTTACGCTGATTTTATGCCCCCGCAGGCACGGAGAAATGGAGGCTTTACGCGGCCCAGGCGGACCATGACGGCCTGAGGTGGAGCGGTTCCACCAGGACGATCACCGTCATGTCTTGTCTGTCGCGTTGTGGCCTTTCTTCCCGGGCGGGGTGCTGAGCATGCCCGGCTGGCTCTCCCTGCTGTGTGGCGTACTGGTGCTGGTCGCCGCCGCCTACCTGGTCTACGCCGTGCTGCGGCCCGAAGCCTTCTGACGGGCCACGGACATGACCGGAATCCTCATTCTGCTCGCCACCAGCGTGTTGCTGGCCTGGCCGCTCGGCCTGTACCTGGCCCGGGTGATGCGCGGCGCGCCGATGCGCATCGACCCGTTGTTCCACTGGATTGAAAAACCGCTTTACCGCCTGCTCGGCGTGGATCCCGCGCGTGGCATGTCCTGGCGCGGCTATGTCGGCGCGTTCGTGCTGAGCAACGCGGTCATCGCGCTGCTGACGATGGCGGTGTTCATGACCCAGGCGTGGCTGCCGCTGAATCCGGATGGCATCGCCAACCTGCGTTGGGACACCGCGCTGCACACCATGGTGTCCTTCCTGACCAACACCAACCAGCAGCACTATTCCGGGCAGGCGCAGCTTTCCTACCTCTCGCAGATGACCGGCATCACCGGCCTGCAGGTGGTGACCCCGATGATGGGTCTCGCCCTGGCCGTGGCCACCCTGCGCGCCCTGTTCGCGCCGCCGCGTCAGGACGTAATCGCCGATGGTGACCGCCGCATCGACGTAGGCAACTACCACGCCGACGTGCTGCGCCTGTGCGTGCGCTTCATGCTGCCACTGTGCCTGCTGTGGACCGTGCTGCTGGCCAGCCAAGGCGTGCCGTCCACCTTCGCCGGGGGCCCGCAGGCCGCGCCGATGGATGTGTCGACAGGCCTGCAGGAACAGAAGATACCGCTCGGCCCGGTTGCCGCGATGGTGGCGGCCAAGCAGCTCGGCGCGAACGGCGGTGGCTGGTATGGCCCCAACAGTGCGTTCCCGCTGGAGAACCCCACGCCGTTGTCGAATGCGCTTGAGCTGGTCGGCATCCTGCTGATCCCGATTGCGATCATCTTCATGATCGGCGCGTTCACCGGCCGCCGCCGCTTCGGCTGGCTGGTGCTGGGCTGCATGGCCAGCATGTCGGCGGTGTCTATCGCGGCCACCGTGTGGCTGGAAGGCCATTCGCCCACGGCAGCCAGCGCCTTGTTGATGGAAGGCAAGGAAGTCCGCCTGGGCGGTGACGCCACCGCACTGTGGGCGGCCGTGACCACCCAGGTGTCCAACGGTTCGGTCAACGGCATGCTCGATTCGATGAGCCCGATGGCCAGCGCCGTTTCACTGGTCAACATGCTGGTCAGCGCCATCTGGGGCGGCATCGGCTGCGGGCTGCAGCAGTTCATCGTCTACCTGCTGCTGGGCGTGTTCCTGGCCGGGCTGATGACCGGGCGCACGCCGGAATTGATGGGACGCAAGCTGGAAACCCCGCAGGTGCGCCTGCTGGCGCTGCTGGTGCTGCTGCAGCCGATCACCCTGCTCACTTTCACCGCCATCACGCTGGCGGTGCCGGGCCTTTCGGGCACCTCCAACCCGGGCTTCCACGGCATCAGCCAGGTCTTCTACGAATACGCATCGGCGTATGCCAACAACGGCTCCGGCTTTGAAGGGCTGGGCGACAACACGGCTTGGTGGAACCTGACCTGTTCACTGGTGCTGCTGCTGGGGCGCTTCCCGCTGCTGGTGGTGCCGCTGGTCATCGCCGCGCAGCTTGCGGCAAAGCGCCGCGCGCCGGAATCGCCGGGCACGCTGCAGATCGAAACGCCCACCTTCGCCCTGACCCTGCTCAGCGTGATCGTCATCCTGACCGTCCTGCAGTTCCTGCCGGTTCTGGTGCTTGGCCCGGTGGCCGACCACCTCAGCCTTGGCCTGCATTGAGGCACTCCCCATGAATACTGTTGCGTCTTCCCCGCTGCCGCGCCGCCCGGTGCTGCTCGATGGCGCCGGCTTCCGCCGTGCGCTGCGTGATTCCTTCCGCAAGCTCTCGCCATTGCACCTGCTGCGCAGCCCGGTGATGGCCGTGGTGATGGCCGGTACCGTGCTCGCACTGGTGGTCACCCTGAGCGGCAATGCGCCGATGGGGTTCGGCCTGGCGGTCAGCGCGATCCTGCTGCTGACCGTGTTGTTCGGCAACTTCGCCGAGGCCGTGGCTGAAGCCCGCGGCCGCGGCCAGGCCGCCTCGCTGCGACGTGCCCGCCAGGACCTGGTGGCGCGTCGCCTGCAGTCCGCGCATCCCGGCGCAGCGCAGGAACAGGTGGCCGCAGCCGATCTGCGGCCAGGTGACCACGTGCTGGTCGGCGAGGGCGAGCTGGTGCCCGCCGACGGCGAGATCGTGCAGGGCCTGGCCACCATCAACGAAGCGGCGGTGACCGGTGAATCGGCGCCGGTGCTGCGTGAAGCCGGCACCGACCGATCCGGCGTGATCGGCGGCACCAAGGTACTGTCCGATCAGATCGTGGTGCGGGTGACCGCCGAGCCCGGGCACAGCTTCCTGGACCGGATGATCGCCTTGGTGGAAGGCGCCAACCGGCAGAAGACGCCGAACGAGGTGGCGTTGACCCTGCTGCTCGCGGCGATGACGCTGACCTTCCTGGTGGTGGTGGCCACGCTGCCGGCGATCGGCGCTTCGGTCGGTGTCAGCGTCGATCCCCTGCTGCTGATCGCCCTGCTCGTCTGCCTGATCCCCACCACCATCGGCGGCCTGCTGCCGGCCATCGGCATCGCCGGCATGAACCGTGCCTTGGCGGCCAATGTGCTGGCCAAGTCCGGCAAGGCGGTCGAGGTTGCCGGTGACATCGACGTGCTGCTGCTGGACAAGACCGGCACCATCACCCACGGCGACCGCCAGGCCACCGCATTGCATGCACTGGCCGGGGTGGACGTGGCGCGGCTGCGCGAGGCGGCGCTGCTTTCCTCGCTGGCCGACCCGACACCGGAAGGCAAATCGATCGTGCGCCTGGGCCGCGAGCAGGGCTGCCGCAGCGCCGAGCCCGAGCATGCGCACTACATCGCCTTCAGCGCGCAGACCCGCATGTCCGGTGTCGACCTGGCAGGCGGCCGCAGCATCCGCAAGGGCGCCGCCGATGCGATCCGCGCACACGTGCAGTCCCTCGGCGGGGAGGTTCCGGCGGAGCTGACCGGACGCGTGGAGCAGGTGGCGCGCAATGGCGCCACGCCGCTGGTGGTGGCTGAAGGCCGCCACGTACTGGGCGTGGTGGAACTGTCCGACGTGGTCAAGCACGGCATGCGGGAAAAATTCGCCCAGCTGCGCGCGATGGGCATCCGCACGGTGATGATCACCGGCGACAACCCGCTCACCGCTGCGGCGATCGCGGCCGAGGCCGGCGTGGACGATTACATCGCCGAAGCGCGGCCGGAAGACAAGCTGGCACGCATCCGCCAGGAACAGGCCGGTGGCCGGCTGGTAGCGATGGTCGGCGACGGCACCAACGACGCGCCGGCGCTGGCCCAGGCCGATATCGGCCTGGCGATGAACTCCGGCACCCAGGCCGCGAAGGAGGCCGGCAACATGGTCGACCTGGATTCGGATCCGGCCAAGCTGCTGGCCGTGGTGGAAGTGGGCAAACAGCAGCTGATCACCCGCGGCGCGCTGACCACCTTCTCGCTGGCCAACGACGTGTCCAAGTACTTCGCGATCCTGCCGGCGCTGTTCGCCGCCACCGTGCCGGGGATGGCCACGTTGAACGTGATGGGCCTGTCCAGTCCGCGCAATGCGGTGCTGGCTGCGCTGATCTTCAATGCCCTGGTGATCCCGGCGCTGATCCCGCTGGCACTGCGCGGTGTGCGCTTCCGTCCGGCCACGGCAACCACCCTGCTGCGGCGGAACATGCTGGTGTACGGGCTCGGCGGCGTGCTGCTGCCGTTCGTGGCGATCAAGGCAATCGACTTCCTGCTGATGACGGTATCTGCTGCATGAACACTTCAACGACCCCTTCCGTATCCCCGCCCATTGCGCCGCGGGCCTCGCGCGCGGCTGCCGAAGGCGAGGCCCGCCTGCAACACACCGCCAGCTGGCGTCCGGCGATCGTGCTCGGCGTAGGAAGCCTGCTGCTGGCTGGCGCGCTGTACGCGGCCGCCGGTACCGGGCTGGCGCGGCTTGCCTTCCCCGTGCAGTCGGACGGCAGCCTGATCGTGGATGCCGATGGCCGCGTGCGCGGCTCGGCCCTGCTGGCCCAGCCGTTCACCGGTGACGGCTGGTTCCAGCCGCGGCCATCCGCTGCTGGCCATGATCCGATGGCTGCGGCAGGCTCCAACATGGCGCGCAGCAATCCGGCGCTGGCAACGCGCGTGGCCGATGCCACCGCGGCCGTCGCGCTGCGCGAAGGCATCGCGCCCGCGCAGGTTCCCGCCGACCTGGTGACGCAGTCCGGCAGCGGCCTGGATCCCCATCTGTCACCGGCCGCCGTGCAGGTGCAGGTGCGCCGCGTGGCGCAGGCGCGGGGGCTTTCCGAAGCCGAGTTGCAGGCCATCGTGCAGGCGCATGTCGAGGGTCCGCAGTGGGGGGTGTTCGGCCAGCCGCGGGTCAACGTGATGCAGCTCAACCGGGCGTTGGAGTCCGCCGCGCATGCACGTTGATGCCATGCGTGCCTCGGCTGGCGCACAATCGCCGGCATGACCGATACCCGCAGCCGCCAGGCCGACGCCCTCATCGAAGGCCTGCAGCGTGATGCCGGCGGGCGCCTGACCGTCTTCCTCGGCGCCGCCCCCGGCGTCGGCAAGACCTACAGCATGCTCACGCGCGCGCAGGAGCAGCTGCGCCGTGGCGTGGACCTGGTCGTGGGGGTGGTCGAAACCCACGGCCGTGCCGACACCGAGGCCCTGTTCCAGGGCCTGCCGCTGGTTGAACGCAGGCAGGTTGCCTACCGCGAGCGGCGGCTGGACGAAATGGACCTGGATGCGATCGTGCAGCGGCGTCCCGCGCTGGTGCTGGTGGACGAACTGGCGCATCGCAATGCACCGGGCAGCCGCCATGAACGGCGCTGGCAGGATGTGATGGAGCTGCTGGATGCGGGCATCGATGTATGGACCACTGTCAACATCCAACATCTGGAAAGCCTCAACGACGTGGTACTGCGCATCACCGGCATCCGGGTCAACGAGACCGTGCCGGATGGGGTACTGGACCGCCTGCACGACATCGTGCTGGTCGACCTGCCGCCACGCGAACTGATCGCGCGGCTGCAGCAGGGCAAGGTCTATGTCCCGGAACAGGCATCGCAGGCGCTGCAGTCCTACTTCACCACCGCCAACCTGACCGCCCTGCGCGAGCTGGCCATGCAGGAGGCAGCCGACCGCGTGGACAGCAGCCTGCGCGAAGTCCGCGCGGCCGGCGGCGAAGGTGCGCTGCCGCTGCGGCGGCGCGTGCTGGTGGCGATCGACGGCGGCGGCCAGAGCGAGTACCTGGTGCGCGTGGCGCGACGCATCGCCGAGCGCCGCGATGCGCCTTGGACGGTGGTGACCGTGCAGCGCCGGCGTGCCGATGAAGCGACGCAGCGCGAGATCGACAGCGCGTTCGCGCTGGCGCGACGGCTTGGCGCCGATACCGAAGTGCTGCAGGGATCCAGCGTGGCCGACGCGCTGCTCGACCACGCCGCGCACAACAATGTGTCCACGCTGGTGCTGGGCCGCACGCGCGAACGTCCGCTGGCGCGCATGCTCAACCGCACCCTGACCCAGCAGTTGATCCAGCACGGCGCGCATTACGAGATCACCATCATCAGCACGCCGCGCGCGCGCGCGCGGGCGCGCCGTGATCGGCTGCTGACGCACGCGCCCGGCCGTGCACGCGAGCTGGCGCAGGCGGTAGTGGCCTGCACCCTGGCCTGCCTGGTGGCCTGGGTTGCCGAGCGCTGGGTCGGCATGGCCGACCTGTCCATGGTGTTCATCGTGGCGGTGGTGCTGGTGGCGGCACGCACCCGCGCCAGCGCGGCAGTGCTGGCCGCCGGCCTGTGCTTCCTGGCTTACAACTTCCTGTTCATCACACCGCGCTTCACCCTTGCGATCAGCGCGCGGCAGGGCGTGATCACGGTCTTCCTGTTCCTGGCCGCAGCGCTGGTGGCCGGCCGACTGGCATCGCGCTTGCGCACGCAGGTGATCGCCCTGCGCGCGTCCAACCGGCATGCCAACGCCCGCCAGCAGCTGGGCCGACAGCTCAGCAGTGCAGCCAGCAACGAGGCGGTTGCCGGTGCAGGGCGGCAGGCGCTGGAACAGGCGCTGGATGCGCCGGCGTGGCTGCGCATCGGCAACGACGTGACCGCCAGCGGCAGCGCCGTGCTCGGCGATACCGACCTGGCCGCTGCAGACTGGTCGCAGCGCCACGGCCAGCCCAGCGGCCGCTATACCGATACCCTGGCAGGGGCGCACTGGTGGTGCCTGCCGCTGCTCGACGGCGATGCCCGCTGCATCGGCGTGGCGGCGCTGCAGTTCCCGCCGGCACTCGCCCGGTTGGCGCCGGAGCAGCGCCAGCTGGCGATGGCGATGGTCGACGACATCGCGCAGGCCGCACTGCGGACCCGGCTGGTGGCCGAACTGGAGCAGGCGCATGTCAGCAACGAGACCGAGCGGCTGCGCTCGGCGCTGCTGTCATCGGTCTCGCATGACCTGCGCTCGCCGCTGGCGGCGATGATCGGTTCGGCCGACAGCCTGGCCAGTTATGGCCAGGCGATGGATGCAGCGGACCGTCGCGCCCTGCTGGATACCATCATGCTGGAAGGCGAACGGCTGGACCGTTACATCCAGAACCTGCTGGACATGACCCGGCTCGGCCATGACGGCCTGAAGATCAACCGCGACTGGATCGGGGTGGACGAACTGGTCGGCTCGGCCGCGCGCCGGCTGCAGCGGTACCAGCCGGAGGTGAAGCTGCAGCTGGATATTCCGGCCTCGCTGGCACCGATCTGGGTGCATCCCGCGCTGGTCGAGCAGGCCCTGTTCAACGTGCTTGAAAATGCCGCGAAGTTCTCCCCGCCCGGTGCGCCGGTGACCGTCAGCGCGCGTCTGGAGGAGCACGAGCTGGTGATCGACGTGCTCGACCGCGGGCCCGGTATTCCAGCCGACGAGCGCGCGCGCATCTTCGACATGTTCTACAGCGTGGAGCGCGGCGACCGCGGCCGCCACGGCACCGGCCTGGGGCTGGCGATCTGCCAGGGCATGATCGGCGCACATGGCGGCAGCGTGCAGGCGCTGGCGGGCGAGGGCGGACGCGGTACGCTGATACGGATTACCCTGCCCCTGCTCACTCCTGCCGGTCACCCCGATGCCCCTGACGCCTGACAGCACGCCGTCGATCCCGCCTGCCTGCGTGCTGGTGATCGATGATGAAGCGCAGATACGCCGGTTCCTGGACATCAGCCTGCGTGCGCAGGGCTATCGGGTGCTGCAGGCGTCCAGCGGCCAGGAGGGACTGGAGCGGCTGGTGGGCGAGAGCGTGGACCTGGTGATCCTGGACATCGGCCTGCCGGACATGGAAGGCCATCAGGTATTGGCCGAACTTCGCCACTGGAGCCAGCTGCCGGTGATCATGCTGACCGTGCGCGCCGGCGAAGCCGAAAAGGTGCGTGCGCTGGACGCAGGGGCCAACGATTACGTGACCAAGCCGTTCGGTACGCAGGAGCTGATGGCGCGGGTGCGGATGCTGCTGCGCACGCGTGCGGCGCCGCTGGACGGCCAACCGCCGGTGTTCGATGACGGACACCTGCGGATCGACCTGGTGCACCGTGTGGTCATGCTGGATGGCGTTGCGGTGCCATTGACGCGCAAGGAGTACGCGCTGCTGTCGCTGCTGCTGGTCAATGCCGGGCGGGTGGTGACCCAGCCGCAGATCCTGAAGGAAATCTGGGGGCCGACGCACCAGCACGATACGCACTACCTGCGGATACTGGTGGGCAAGCTGCGGCAAAAGCTGGGCGATTCGGCGCTGGAGTCGCGGTATGTGTTCACCGAGCCCGGCGTGGGGTTGCGGTTCAAGGGATGAGATCTTTTTTGCCGGCGTGGAGCGTTGGTGTCTTCGATGCTACGGGCCGGCAGGGGGAACGGGCGTGGTAGCGCCGAGCCATGCTCGGCGGAATCCTTCCGCGCAGTGCGGCCGCTGCGCTCGCCGACCCTGGGTCGGCGCTACCGGATCCTTCGGCGAGGTCTCAGAAGCCCAGGTCCTGCGCGCCAAGCAGGGGCTGCAGCTGGGCGCGGAACTGGGCCTTGATGCGCTCAAGCGCGTCTTCGCTGTCGGCTTCGAAACGCAGCACCAGCACCGGGGTGGTGTTGGAGGCGCGTACCAGGCCCCAGCCATCGGCGAAGTCCACGCGCAGGCCGTCAATGGTGGAAACGCGGCCACCCACGAACGGGTTGTCCGCGGACTGCGCTGCGCTCACTACCAGTGAAACCAGCGCGTGCGGCGTGCCATCGGCCACCGGCACCTTGATCTCGGGGGTGGAGATGCTCTGCGGCAGCTCTTCCAGCACTTCCTGCGGCGTTTCTTCGCGCAGCGCGAGGATTTCCAGCAGGCGGGCGGCGGCGTACAGGCCATCGTCGAAACCGAACCAGCGCTCGCGGAAGAAGAAGTGCCCGCTCATCTCGCCGGCCAGCTCCGCGTCGGTCTCGGCCATGCGCGCCTTGATCAACGAATGGCCGGTCTTCCACATCAGCGGGCTGCCGCCGTGGCGCAGCACGAAGTCGGCCAGCTTGCCGGTGCACTTGACGTCGTAGATCACCATCGCGCCGGGGTTGCGCAGCAGCACGTCGGCGGCGAACAGCATCAGCAGACGGTCGGCGAAGATGATCGTGCCATCCGGGGTCACCACGCCGAGGCGATCACCGTCGCCATCGAAGGCGATGCCGAGGTCGGCGTCGAAACGCTTCACCGTCTGCACCAGGTCCTGCAGGTTGGCCGGATCGCTCGGATCAGGATGATGGTTGGGGAAGCTGCCATCGACATCGCAGTACAGCGGAATGACGTCGGCACCGATGGCCTCCAGCAACGGTTGCACCAAGGCACCTGCCACACCGTTGCCGGCGTCCGCCACGACCTTCAGTGGACGCTCCAGCTGCACGTCGTCGGCGATCCGGCGCACGTAGTCATCGTTGACCTCGCGCTGCTGGTAGCTGCCCGGCGATGGCGCCTGCGCCAGCCGTCCTTCGACGATGCGCTGGTACAGCGCGGTCACCGCATCACCGGACAGGGTCTGCCCGGCGATGACGATCTTGAAGCCGTTGTATTCGGGCGGGTTGTGGCTGCCGGTCACCGCCACGCAGCTGCCGGTCCGCAGGTGGTGGCTGGCGAAGTACACCACCGGGGTCGGTGCCAGCCCGATATCGATGACATCACAGCCGGCCCGGCGCAGGCCTTCGGCCAGGCCCGCGGCCAGCTCCGGTCCGGACAGGCGGCCATCGCGGCCGACCACCACTTCGCGCAGCCCCTGCGCCAGCACTTCACTGCCAATGGCCTGGCCGATCAAGGCCGCGACCTTGGGGGTAAGCTCCTCGCCGACCACGCCGCGGATGTCGTAGGCGCGGAAAATGCCCGCCGCCAGGCTCGCGGCCAAGGGCGGCGGCTCCAATGCGGCACCGGCGCCCTGCTCGGCCGACGCGCCGGTCGACACCTCGGCGGCAGACTGCGCCAGCCTCTCGCTCAGGGTCGGTCCCTGCTCTTCGGTGCCTTCGCGCGCGGCCCGCCGGGGCAACGGCAGACGGGACTTGCCCACCAGCAGCAGCACCGCGATCAGAACCAGCAGCAGCGCCACGATCGAAGCGGCCAGCGCCCCCAGTCCCAGCGGGCCGGGCTCGATCGACGGCACGCCGGCGGCCAGTCGCAGGCTGCTGTTGGCCAGTGGACGCGCCAGCACTTCGCCGCTGTCGGCCAGCTTGCGGTCACCGCGTTCAAGCACGTTGTAGCTGCCCTGGCGCAACGCCAGATAGCCTTCGGCGGGGGCACGCACCGCGTCCAGCGGGCCGGTAAGCTGCATGAGCGGCTGGCGCACGTAGACCAGCGCCAGCCCGTCGGCGCCCAACGGCACGCTCGCCGCCAGGCCCAACCGCGCGCCGCCGGCATCGCGCACCACGCGCGCCACGGGCTTGTCGCTGACCAGCGCCGCTTCAAGCAGTGCGAGCCGGGCATAGCCGAAGGCGGCCGGATCGGCGTAGGCGGTCTCCAGCGAAGCCGGCCAGACCTGCACCTCTTCCACGCCGGTCCAGGTTTCGCGCAGCGCCAGCGCCGCCGCGGCCCCGTCACCGGCAGCAAGTGCCTGCCCGACGCGTGCCGATTCCAAGTGCTTGCCGAACTGCAGCAGTTGACCGTCGAGCGCCTTCTGCAGGCCCTGCAATGCGCTGTCGCGGGCTTGTTCCAGCTGGGTACCGGTGTTGGCCTGGCGCCACTGCTGCACCGCGCTCCAGCCGAACAACCCCGCCAACAGCAACAGCATCACCGCCAGCAGCGGCCCCGTACGTCCCGTGACCGCCACGCCCTTCCCCTTGCTGCCGATCATCCTGTCCCCCGAGTCAGCGCACTCCGGTATGCCCGAACCCACCCGAGCCCCGCGTGCTGTCGGTGAAAGTATCCACTACCTGCAGGGCAACACGCACGATGGGAACGACAACCAGCTGTGCGATGCGGTCGCCGGGTTCGATGGTGAAGGCCTCGCGGCCCCGGTTCCAGACGCTGATCAGCAGCGGCCCCTGGTAATCGGCGTCGATCAGGCCGGTGCCGTTGCCGAGCACGATGCCGTGCCGATGGCCCAGCCCGGAGCGCGGCAGGATGATCGCGCAGAGGTTCGGGTCGGCGACGTGGATCGCCAGCCCGCTGGGAATCAACGCGGTATCGCCTGGTGCCAGCACCAGCGGCGCTTCGGTCGCCGCGCGCAGGTCCATGCCGGCACTGGCTTCGGTGGCATAGGCCGGAAGCGGCCAGCTGTCGCCGAAGCGCGGATCGAGCAGCTTCACCTGCAGCGGCTGCAGCGAGGCGGGAACGGGGTGCGATGCAGCGTTCATGCGGTCAGCCTTTGCGCGATGAGCGCGAGCAGTTGCGTGGCCAGCTCGGTCTTGGAGGTGGCCGGGAATACCTGTTCACCGTCCTGCCAATAGGCCGTGGCGGCGTTGTCGTCGCTTTCGAAACCCGCGCCGGCCTGGCCCACCTGGTTGGCGATCACCAGGTCCAGCCGCTTGTCCACCAGCTTGCCGCGCGCGTACTTCTCCACGTCATGGGTTTCCGCAGCGAACCCCACCACCAGTTTCAGCGACTGGGTCTGGGTGGCCACCTCGGCCAGGATGTCCGCGGTGCGGACCAGTTCCAGCACCAGCGACTGGCTGTCGGCGGTCTTCTTCAACTTCTGCGGTGCGACCTGGCGCGGGGTGTAATCCGATACTGCGGCGGCACCGATGTAGATATCCGCAGGCAGCGCACCCAGCACGGCATCGCGCATCTGCGCGGCCGAACGCACGTCGATCCGCTGCACGCCCGCTGGCGTCGGCAGATTCACCGGACCACTGACCAGCACGACGTCGGCACCGAGCCGGACCGCTGCCGCGGCCAGCGCGTAGCCCATCTTGCCGCTGCTGCGGTTGCCCACGTAGCGGACCGGATCGATGTCTTCGTAGGTGGGTCCGGCGCTGATCAGCAGGCGCAGGCCCGCCAGCGAGGAAGGGCCGTGCGTGGCGTCCTCGTCTGCTGCATCCGAGGCGCGTTCAATGGCCACCAGCGCGGCCACGATGTCGTCCGGCTCAGCCAGGCGCCCGGGACCGGACTCGCCCTCGGCCAAGGGTCCGTCCACCGGGCCCACCACCTGCGCCCCGCGCGTGCGCAGCAGGGCGATGTTGGCCTGGGTGGCCGGGTGCAGCCACATGCGGTGGTTCATCGCCGGGCACACGGTGAGCGGGGCGGTGCTGGCCAGGCAGAGCGTGCTCACCAGGTCATCGGCGTGGCCCTGGGCCAGGCGTGCCAGCAGGTCGGCGGTGCCCGGGGCGACCACGATGCGGTCGGCCCAGCGTGCCAGTTCGATATGCCCCATCGCCTGTTCTGCCGCGCTGTCCCACAGCGTGGTGCGCGTGGGCTGGCCGGACAATGCCTGGAAGCTCAGCGGGGTGACGAACTGCTGTGCACCGGCGGTCATCGCCACCTGCACCAGCGCCCCGGCATCGCGCAGCCGACGGACCAGCTCCAACGCCTTGTAGGCCGCGATGCCGCCGCCCACGCACAACAGCAGCCTGCGCCCTTCCAGCGGACGCTGCCGCGCCGGGGAAGTCTTGGGTGAGTCAGCCACCGGGGAAATCCTATGCACGCAAAGACATTAGCTTAGCCGAAAGCCCCGTAGTGCCCCTATTCGGGGCGATATGACCGACGGATATAAGTACATGTATGACAGCATTTAACGATGCCAGTTGTCGCGTCATCCGCTTGCGCCCGGCGGTTGCCGGGACCTGCCCCGCCCGGACCGCAGGACCCTACCGTGTACATCCGCACCATCATTGCCGACGACCATCCGATCATCCTTCACGGCGCACGCGTGGTGCTGGAGAACGCACGCATCGACGTGGTCGGCGAGGCATCGGGCGGCACCCACCTGCTTGCCCTGCTGGAGCGCCAGCCGTGCGACGTGGTGCTGACCGACCTGACCATGCCCGGCAAGGGTCCCGATGGGCCCGAGCTGCTCGACTGCATCCGCGTTGCGCACCCCTGGCTGCCGCTGGTGGTGTTGACCGGTACCGCCAGCCCCACGGTGCTGATCACGCTGCTGCGCTGCGGAGTGCACGGCGCGCTGGACAAAGCCGCGGATTTCGACGAACTGGCCCAGGCGGTACGCAGTGCCGCTGCCGGGCAGACCTACGTCTCCCAGCACCTGCGCTCCCACCTGCAGGCCCGTGACCTGGCCCACCGGGCAACGCCGGCCTCGCTGTCGCAGGGCGAACGCGACGTGCTGGAAGGCCTCAGCCGCGGCATGAACCTCAGCATGATCGCCCAGCAGCGAGGGCGGAGTCCGAAAACCGTCAGCCGACAGAAGTCCGATGCGATGCGCAAACTGGGGCTGACCGGAAACCACGAGCTCCACGCGTTCCTGCGCACTTACCCGATCAAGGGCTCACGCCCTTCCTGACCCACCACGCTGCGGCTGCCCCATGGCCGTCCGCCGCGTGGCTGGCCACACTGTCGGCATGACGATCCACGACTGGCCGGCACAGGAACGACCCCGCGAGCGCCTGCTCTCGCAGGGCCCCGGCGTGCTTTCGGATGCGGAACTGCTGGCCATCTTCCTCGGCTCGGGCACACGCGGGCGCGATGCCGTGCAGACCGCCCGCGATCTGCTGGCCCAGCATGGACCGCTGCGCAGGCTGCTGGACCTCCCCGCCCCGGCGCTGGCGCGCCTGCCGGGGCTGGGCCCGGCGCGCAGCTGCGCGCTGGCCGCCGCGCTGGAACTGGCGCAGCGCCATCTTTCCGCGCAACTGGTCCGCGGCGAATGCGTGGGCCAGTCCCCTGCGGTGGCCGCGCGCTTCCTGCAGCATCGGCTGCGCGGACGTTCCAACGAGGTATTCGTCGCCCTGTTCCTGGACAACCAGCATCGCCTGCTGGCTTACGAGGAGCTGTTCCAGGGCACGGTGAATGCCGCGTCCATCTACCCGCGCGAAGTGGTGCGTCGGGCGCTGGCGCTGAACGCGGCCGCCGTCATCGTCAGCCACAACCACCCCTCCGGGGATGCTGAGCCGTCGGCCGCCGACCACCAGGTCACCGCGGAGCTGCAATCCCTGCTGGCCCACCTGGACGTGCGCCTGCTGGACCATCTGGTGATAGGAGAAGGCGCGCCCGTGTCGTTTGCTGAACGGGGCTGGCTTGGTCCGGCCGGCGCCCCGCCATCGCGAAGCTGAACTGCCTGCCGCAGGCACCGCAGGCACGCCCCACCAAGGCCGCAGCCGGCGCGGGGCTGAACCTCCCCCGTTTGCCTACGTCTGCCGGGGCGGGGCAGATCGGCTAAAATGGGGGATTCCGCCGCACTTCACAGCAGGCCACGTGAAAAATCTCCTCCGCGCCCTGATCAGCCAAGGCATCGAAGCCCTGCGCGCCAATGGCACCCTGCCCGCCGACTCGATTCCGCCCGAGTTCGTGGTTGAACGCCCGAAGACCCGCGAGCATGGCGACTTCGCCACCAATGCCGCCATGCTGCTGGCCAAGGCCGCGCGCAGCAATCCGCGCGCGATCGCCCAGGCCCTGCTGGATGCGCTGCCGCAGAGCGCGGACGTCAGCAAGGTCGAGATCGCGGGTCCCGGCTTCATAAACTTCCACCTGGCCGGCAGCGCGTTCCAGCGCGAAGCGGCCAGCGTGATCAAGGAAGGCAACGATTACGGCCGCAACCTGTCCGGCAACGGACGGACGGTGGGCGTGGAATACGTGTCGGCCAATCCGACCGGACCCCTGCACGTGGGCCACGGCCGCGCCGCGGCGATCGGTGACTGCATCGCGCGGGTGCTCGATGCCAATGGCTGGAATGCCAAGCGCGAGTTCTATTACAACGATGCGGGCGTGCAGATCGAAAACCTGGCGCTGTCCACCCATGCGCGGGCCAAGGGCATCAAGCCCGATGACGCCGGCTGGCCGGAAGGCGGCTACCGCGGTGACTACATCCAGGACGTGGCCGACGCTTACCTGCGCGGTGCCAGCGTGGACCTGGAAGGCACCACCGTGGTCGGCGCCAAGGATCCCGACGACATGGCCGCGATCCGTCGCTTCGCCGTGGCCTACCTGCGCAACGAGCAGAACCTGGACCTGGCCGCGTTCGGCGTGGACTTCGACATCTATTTCCTGGAAAGCTCGCTGTACAACGACGGCAAGGTCGCCGAAGCGGTGCAGCGCCTGCAGGATTCCGGGCATACCTATGAAGAGGGTGGCGCGCTGTGGTTGCGCTCCACCGATTTCGGTGATGACAAGGACCGCGTGATGCGCAAGTCCGACGGCACCTTCACCTACTTCGTGCCCGACGTGGCCTACCACCTGACCAAGTGGCAGCGTGGCTACGAGCGTGCGATCACCGAACTGGGTGCCGACCACCATGGCTCGCTGTCGCGCGTGCGCGCCGGCCTGCAGGCGATGGGCGTGGGCATTCCGCAGGGCTGGCCGGAGTATGTGCTGCACCAGATGGTAACGGTGATGCGCGGCGGCGAGGAAGTGAAGCTTTCCAAGCGCGCGGGCAGCTACTTCACCCTGCGCGACCTGATCGATGAAGCCGGTCGTGATGCCACGCGCTGGTTCCTGATCGCACGCAAGCCGGACTCGCAGCTGACCTTCGACATCGACCTGGCGCGTCAGCAGAGCAACGATAATCCGGTGTTCTACGTGCAGTACGCCCATGCCCGCGTGTGCAGCCTGCATCGCCAGGCGCAGGAGAAGGGACTGGCGTATTCGCAGGAACAGGGGCTGGCCGCGCTGCGCACGCTGCAGGACGAGGCGTCACTGAACCTGATGAATGAAATCTCGCGTTACCCCGAAGTGGTGGAAGCAGCCGGCATCGCGCTTGAACCGCACCTGGTGGCGCAGTACCTGCGTGAATTGGCGCACGCCTTCCACACGTGGTATCACGGGACGCCGGTGCTGGTGGAAGATGCCGCCGACCGCGATGCCAAACTCACCCTGGCCAGCGCAGCGCGCCAGGTGTTGCGCAATGGCCTGGAACTCCTGGGCGTAGGCGCCCCGGAAAAAATGTAAGCATTGGAGAAGCAGTAGACATGGCAGCACGACGCGGCAAGAGTCAGGCACGGCGCAACAGCAGCCAGGGAACGCCGGGGTGGGTGTGGCTGGTCGCCGGTGTGGCGATTGCCGCGGTGGTGTTCCTGGCCGCACCGAACCTGTTCAAGGGGGATGCCGATGGCTTCCTGCGCGCAGGTCCGCGTCCGGATCCGAACGCCCAGCCGGCACCGGTGGTCGAAGCCGAAGGGGACGTCGGCACGCAGGTGGAAACGCCTGCGGCGGCCAAGCCGGCTACCCCGGCCAAGCCAGCGGCGACCCAGTACGACTTCTACACGCTGCTGCCCGGCAAGGAAGTGGAAATGTCCGATGCAGAGCTGGCTGCGAGCACGCGCGCGGAGGAACAGCGCCGTGCCCGCAGCGAAGCGCAGCGCGCGCAGGCGGCGCTGGAAGGCAAGCCGGTCCCGGCCGCCGCGCCTGCGCCGGCTTCCACGGCAGCCACCACCACCGGTGCCACGGCGACGGTGGCAAGCACGGCGTCGGTACGCCAGGCCGCCCTGCCGACACCGTTGAGCGAGCGTCCCGCCGCGCCGGCCACGACCACCGCACCGCCGGCTGCCACTACCAGTGCGCCTGCAGCGACCGCGACGGCAACGGCTGCAGCCGCACCGGCCGAAAGCAACGTGCGTTACATCCTGCAGGCCGGCGCGTTTGGTGCGTCAGGCGATGCCGAAACGACCAAGGCGAAGCTGGCGATGATCGGTCTTGCGGCGCGGGTGGAATCGGCGCAGATCAACGGCAAGACGGTGTATCGCGTGCGCATGGGGCCGTATGGCACCGCAGGCGAGCTGTCCGAAGCCAAGCAGAAGCTGGATGGAACCGGCCTGCAGGCGATGGCGATCAAGGCGCAGTAACGCGGGTTTGCGGCTGCTACGGCATCGACGAAAAAGCCGGGCATTGCCCGGCTTTTTTCATGCGCCTGACCTGTCCTGAATTGGGTTGACACCTTTTCCCTCTGGAAAAGGAATGTTCAATGAAAT
>NZ_JACYUW010000005.1:0-241564 GCF_014841975.1 Stenotrophomonas sp. CFBP 13724 | reverse complement strand
TGGGCGGGGGCGTTGAGCGCCATGGATGGCGCGAAACGAGGCCCGCATGGATGCGGTTTTTGCCGTCCCCCGACCAGCCCCACCGCCCGGCCCAGACCAAGGCTGCTGCTTTCAAGCCACCCGCGAGGGGGTCTCACCCGTTCGACCAATCACCCACGCGGACGCCGCGAAGGCACCAGCGCAAACGTATCCACCGCCAGCTTCTCGGCATGGTTCAACCACGCCCTGATCTCCAGGTCATCCACCTCGTGATCCAACCCGAAGCTCAGATTGATGCGCCCGCTGGCATCGGGCTGCACCCACTGCTGGGCCAGCACCACCTGCCGTTGCGAGGACACCGCTTCGATCCAGAAACCGCGCTGCGGCTGCGTGCTTGCCACCAGTTCCAGCATGTACTGGCCCGCGCGCGTGCGGCGGCCCTTGTCGGTGATCATGTGCGCCTGGCGCACGCTGGGGCGTGGGCCATCGAAGGCGTTCAGCGCGGCATCCACCTGCACGCCGCCGCGCAGTTCGTCATCGCGGTACAGCTTGATGCCGTTCTCGCGGTTGACCAGCAGCGCGCACCAGTCACCATCGGCGGAACCGTCTTCAAAGGCGGTACAACGGTCCACGTAAGCCAGCGTGCTGTCCTTGTCGGCCTCGTCGAACTGACGCGAGGTGTTTTCCAGATAGACCGTCTTCAGGGCCCAGTCCTTGTCGTACTCCAGCAGCACCGGCGGCTGCACGTGCTGCACGCCGACCACCACCTGGTTGCCGTCATCAATGCGCAGCTCTCGGGTCGGCTCACCCAGCCACAGCGAACGGGCGAAGGCGAGATACTTCGGGTACTCGCGGCCGTTGTCCTTGCGCGCGGCGACGCTGGCGCTGGCGGGACGCTGTGGATCCAGCAGCGAGCGGCCGAAACCGATCCGCTGGATCGAAGGGTCCAGCAGGCTCAGCAGCGTCGCCCCGCTGTCCAGCGTGGTCGCATCGTCCACCTGCAGCTGGCGCGGTTCGATGCCATTGCCCACGAACAGCAGCAGGTTCTCGCGCTCCTGCTTGGCCAGCACGTGGCTGAGGTCGTTGGGCATGGCCAGGTGATCGGACGACACCACGATCAACGTGTCCTTGCCATACGGGCTGGCTTGGATGCGCGCGACCAACTGGGAGATCAGGCGGTCGGTGCACTTGAGGGCATTCAGCAGGCCGATGTTGCCGTGCTCGCTCTCATAGCGCTCATTGCGGCACGACACCGGCAGGTGACCCGCAGGATGATGGGTGTCCATGGTCAGCGTGGTCAGCATGAACGGCTCTTTGCCACGCGAGAGCTGCTCGAAGCGGCGATACGCGGTGTCCAGCAGCACGTCGTCGTGCACGCCCCAGGCCGAGTAGTGGATACGGCCGACCTTCTTCTGCTGCTTGAACCACGCCAGATCATGCACTTCATCGAAACCGTGGCTGGCCAGGAACTGGCCTTTGCCGGCAAACTGCCCGTTGGCGCCGCCGAGATAATGATTGGTGTAACCCTGCTGCTTCAGGTAATCCCCCAGGCACACCGCCTTGGGGAGGAAGCTGCCCATGCGGTCCATGCTGTTTTCATCGCCCTGGGCGGTGGTCAGCGGCACGCCGCACATCGAGGAGACCAGTCCGGCGATGGTCCAGCCGCTGCCTTCCGGTGAATCCAGCCCACGCACGTCGAGCGAGCGCGCCGCCAACTTGCTGAGGTTGGGCATCAGGCCGGGGAAGACCTTCTCGTCCAGATAAGTACGTTCCAGGCTTTCGCCGTAGATCCACACGATGTTGCGCGGACGTTGCAACGGCTGCGTGGGCACCTGGTACTCGGGCGCGATCCCGGCAAAATCGACCGGGCGCAGCTGGTAATACAGGCGCTGGCCATCGGCGAACAGCGGGCTGATGAATACCGCCAGCAGCCACACGCCGGCAAAGCCAACAAACAGTGCCCGGCCATTGCCTGGGCGCTGCCAGCGCTTGATGCGCACCAGCGCCAACGGAAGCAGTGACACCAGCAGCAGTGCGACATAGCCGGCGATGACACGCTTGAAATCGGAAACACCCGCGCCTTCCATGTCGGCGCCGAGGTGGTACAACGTGGCCGCATTCAGGCCGTCGCCGGACAGCTGGTCGATCACCCACCAGCTGCTCAATGCGACCAGCAGCATCGAAAGCAGCCCGGCCTTCCACCACAACCATTTGCTGGAAACCAGCAACAGCCAGGCAAGCACGAACAGCGTAAGCAACAGAATCCAGAGCATGGGCGTATTCGGCAGTGACGGAGGTGTTGATGGACGTCGTACCGACGCGTGTCCATCCGACCGGAACTGCCAAGCACATCTGCATGACAGCCCGATGACCGGATCATGCCTGCACGAACCTGACTGAAATGTTTGTTGAAAACGACGACCGCTGCGATGCCGTCAGCTTTGTGCAGCGTGCGTGAATGCTTAGTGTCGAGCACGGCGTGTGTCGAGCAGGCTCGACACGATGCTTACCGGTGGCCGCGCTCTTCGCGGGCGCGTGCGCGGCGGTCGAACAACAGCGCGCTGGTGATGATGCCGAGGCCGAGGAATACGCCGATGAGCATCAATATCATCGCAATGGCGGGATAACCGAACAGGTGCACGCCGTTGTCCACCTTCATCATCAGCGCCGACGCCAGGATCAGCGCGGCAGTGACGATGCCGGCAGACACGCGGTTGGCGATCTTCTGCAGGTTCTCCATCAGCCGCGATTCTTCCAGCCCGGTCACCTTCATCTGCAGGCGGTTCTCTGCCAACAGCGCCAGGATGTCGGTCATCTTGCGCGGACCGACCCGCAGCAGTTCCTGCACTTCCATCGCTTCGCTGGCCAGGTTGGCCGCCGACAGCGATTTCTTCAGGCGCGCACGCATCACGTGTTGCAACTGCTTTTCCACGATGCGCCGCGTATCCAGCGTCGGCGACAACAGCCGGCACACGGTCTCCAGATTCAACAGCGCCTTGCCGATCAGGCTCAGCTCCGGCGGCGTGCGCAGGCCGCTGGCGGTGGCGATGCGCACCATGTCCAACACCACGCGACCTTCGGAGTAATGGTTGCTGGCGGCGTAGCGCGCGATCATCTGGCCGGTCTCGCGCAGGTAACGCTCTTCTTCGAACGATTCCAGTCGCGTGCTGATGGCGATGATCTCATCGGCCACCTCCTCACCCCGTCCATCCACGGCAGCGAACAGCACCTTCAGCAGGCGCTCGCGCAGCCGCGGTGGCATGTGCGCGACCATGCCCAGATCGAAGATCGCCAGGCGTCCGTCATCGGTGACGCGCAGGTTGCCGGGGTGTGGATCGGCATGGATTTCGCCATGCACGAAGATCTGGTCCAGGTAACCGCGGATCAACGCGGCCGCCAGCGGATCCATCGATTGTTCGGTGCGGCGGATGTCCGGGATCATGTCCACGCGCACACCATCGGCCAGCTGCATGGTCAGCACGCGATGGCTGCAGTAGTCCCACACCGGCTGCGGCACCCACAGTGGCTTGAACGGACGCAGGTGCCGGCCGAAGCGCTGCAGGTTCTCCGCTTCGGCCTGGTAGTCCAGCTCCTGCATCAGCGTCTTGGCGAACTCGTTGAGCCAGTCGCGCAGGCGCACCCGGCGGCCGACCTGGGTCAGGTGGTCGGCGGCCAGCGCAAAGCTGCGCAGTGCTTCCAGGTCCGAACGCAGCTGCGCGGCAACCTCCGGCTTCTGTACCTTCACCGCCACTTGGCGGCCGTCGCGCAGGGTGGCACGGTGGACCTGGGCGATCGATGCACAGCCCAGCGGCACCGGATCGAAGCTGGCGAACAGGGTGGATACCGGGGCGCCCAGCTCCTTTTCGATGATGGTGTGAATGCGTTCGACCGGGATCGGCGCGACGTTCTCCTGCATCCGTTCCAGCGCCGTGGCGAACTCCACCGGCACCATGTCCGGACGGGTGGACAGCATCTGGCCAAGCTTGACGAAGGTCGGGCCGAGCGATTCCAGATCGGTGACGAACTGCTCCGGGTTGCCGTCCGGCGGCACGTCGGGGGCGCCGGCAGCTTCGAGGTTCATCCCGGAGAACACGCCGGAATTGCGATAGCGCATCAGCAGGCGGAGGATCTGGCTGCGACGGTTCATGCCGGTGATCAGGGGCGGGTTGGCGGGCGCGGCAGACGGGTTGTTCAAGCAGGACTCCGCGACGGTACGGGAGGCCCAGTGTGGCTGCGCCCAGGTGGTGGAGTGGTGAATCCGGAAGCCGTCTTTCAGGATTCACGTCTTTTCGGTCAGAATCCAGTCTCGACCCTTCCTCCCAACATGGACCTTTCATGGCCGGCGCCAGCCTGTTCACCCTGCTCGACGACATCGCCACCCTGCTGGACGATGTGGCGGTCCTGACCAAGGTCGCGGCAAAGAAGACCGCCGGCGTGCTGGGAGATGACTTGGCGCTCAACGCGCAGCAGGTCACCGGCATGAGCGCCAACCGCGAACTGCCGGTGATCTGGGCGGTGGCCAAGGGGTCGCTGGTGAACAAGGTGATCCTGGTGCCGGCGGCGCTGGCGATCAGCGCGCTGGAAGCCTGGCTGAAGTCGCGCGGCTACAACGTGCCGCTGATCGTGCCGCTGATGATGCTGGGCGGTGCCTTCCTTTGCTACGAAGGCGTGGAGAAGCTGGCCCATCGGTTCCTGCATCCGGCCGAAGAAGATGAGGCCAAGCAGGCCGAGCGGCGCCAGGCATTGGCCGATGAGCAGGTGGACATGGTCGCTTTCGAGAAGGACAAGATCAAAGGCGCGATCCGGACCGATTTCATCCTTTCGGCCGAAGTGATCGTGCTGACCCTGGGCGTGGTGGTCACCTCCGGCGCGGCACTCACCCAGCAGCTGCTGACCCTGAGCGTGGTGGCCGTGGCGATGACGGTGTTCGTCTACGGGCTGGTGGCCGGCATCGTCAAGATCGACGACGCCGGTCTGTACCTGGCCAAGAAGGGCGGCGCGGTGGCGGCTTTCGGGCGCGGCATGGTCGCCAGTGCGCCATGGCTGATGAAGTTCCTGTCCATTGCCGGTACCGCGGCGATGTTCCTGGTCGGTGGCGGCATCCTGGTGCACAACGTGCCGGCGCTGCACCACTGGGTGCTGGAGCACGGCGGTGAAGGGCAATGGGCGTGGCTGGTGAATGCGCTGGTGAACGTGNGCATCCTGGTGCACAACGTGCCGGCGCTGCACCACTGGCCGTCAACACGGAAAGCCTGACGGCCAGCGGCCGTCACTACCAGAAGCGGGAAGCTCGACGGCCACCGGCCGTCACTACCGGGCCAGCGGCGGCAGTACCGTCAGCCGGCCTGCACGCGGTTGCGGCCCAGCCGCTTGGCCGCGTACAACGCTTCGTCGGCACGTCGCAGCAGCGACTCTGCGGTATCGCCGGCGCTCCACTGCGCCAACCCGGCGCTGAAATGCACCGGAACGCGCTGGTCCTGCACGTTCAATACGCGCTGGGCGAACGAACGCTGCAGGCGGTGCAGGGTCGACATGCTGTCCGCACCGGGGGTATCCGGCATGACCAGCACGAACTCGTCGCCGCCGAGCCGTGCCACGCTGTCGCTGGCGCGCAGCAGCAACTGGCAGACACTGACGAAATGCTTCAGCACGGCATCGCCGCCGGCATGGCCGAACTGCGAGTTGGTCTGGCCGAACTCATCCAGGTCGATCACCGCGACCGCCAGCGCGCTGCCGCCGCGTCCGGAGCGTGCCAGTTCGGACTGCAGCAGCTCATCCAGCCCGCGCCGGTTGAGTGCGCCGGTCAGCGGATCGGTGCGGACCAGGTCGGTCACTTCGCGCAGGTCGTGTTCCAGCTGGGCGATGCGCTGTTCGGCCACTTCCACTTCCAGCCGTGCATTGGCGAGGTGGTCGCGTGCCTGCGCGGCCTGCTGCTGCACGCGCCCGGTGTCCTGCAGCACGCCCTGAAGCAGGTGGTTGAGGTCGGCGATGCTGCGTGCTTCGCGCAGCGCCAGGGCGTAGCTGCTGATGCGGTCGTGGTACTCGCCGGTGCTGTTGGCCATGCCGTCCAGCTGCTGCACGAAGTCGCCCATCAGCCCGCGCATGGCAGCCTTGGATTCGCTGATGCCCTGCTTGAGCAGGCCTTGTTTGTAGATCACCTGCCGCAGTTCACTGCGGGTCCGTTCGACCGCCGCGGTGTCCAACGGACCGGACAACAACTGACGCACGGCATCGATCTGCCCGTGCAGCCAGGCACCGTCGTCGAGCAGCTCGCTGATGTTTTCCAGCAGCAGGTCGAACAGGCCCAGCAACAGTTCGTCGCGTTCCTGCCAGGCCTCGCTGCGCACGCCGATCTGGTGACCCAGTTCGCGCTGGCCCTGTTCCAGCGCGTCCAGCGGCTGGCCGGGCTGCCATTGCTTCCAGGCGGCTGCCTGCGCCACGGCCTGCTCGCGCAGCTGTGGGTCGTGCTGCAGCAGGCCGGCCACGGTGATGCCCAGCACCTGGCGCAGCTGTTCGCGCAGGCGATCGCCGTCGGGTGGCGCATCCGGGGCATGCAGTTCGATGGTGCGGATGTACTTGTCGATCAGCTGGCGCATCGCGCGGCCGTAGCGCGGCCAGTCCGCATCGGCCTGCGCCGACTGCAGGCGGTCGCCCATGTCGCCGAGCTCGCCGGGCAGGGTCGCCATGCCATCGGCGAAGGCCGCCAGCAGGGATTCGGGGTGTGCGGCGTGCGCGAACAGCTGCTGCAGGCTGAGCCCGTTGCCACCGCGGGTCACCGCGCGGGGACCGTCGCCGCCCGCGACGGCCGCACGGACCAGCGCCAGCGGTCCAGGCTGGGTGCCGGGGGCGGGGCGGGAATCGCGGCGGTCCGTCATGCGGGGTGTCCGGGAGAGGCAAAGGCTGGTGACAGCATATCGGCGCGGCCGACGTTGGCTTTATACCCGTCCAGCGTTCACGATGGGGAAAATGAGCCAGGGGAGAAGGCGATGCGGGTGATGTTGCTGGGCGCGACCGGACTTGTAGGGGGCCAGGTGCTGGCGTTGTTGCTGGAGGATCCGCGCTGCACGGAGTTGGTCGCACCAAGCCGGCGGCCGCTGCCGGTGACCGCGCCCAAGCTGGACAATCCGGTGCTCGATTTCGAGCACCTGCCAGGCACCGCGCCGTGGTGGGCAGTGGATGCGGTGATCTGCGCGCTGGGCAGCACGATGGCCCAGGCCGGCAGCCGCGAAGCCTTCAAGCGCATCGACCACGACTACCCGTTGACCTTCGCCGGGCAGGCCCATGCCCACGGCGCGGGCACCTTCGTGCTGAACTCCGCAGCGGGCGCGGATGCGGGATCGCGGATCTTCTACAACCGGGTCAAGGGCGCGCTCGAACAGGACCTGCGCGGACTGGATTTCGATTCGTTGACGCTGGTGCGGCCGGGGCTGATTGGTGGCCAGCGTGCGCACAAACGCACTGGCGAACACCTGGCGCTGCAGGTGCTGGGTGCTCTGGGGCCGCTGCTGCCGCGTGGCTGGCGGATGAATCCGGCCGGAAACATCGCCGCTGCGCTGGTGGACGCTGCGTTGGAGCCACTGCCCGGCGAACACGTGGTCAGCGCGGCGCAGTTGGCCTGAGCACGGCCTGATGTCCCGCTCGCTGCGCTTGAACCGGCTGCTGCAACTGTTGCGCCGCCACCGACGGCCGGTGCGCGGCCAGCTGCTGGCCGATACGCTGGGTATCAGCCTGCGCACGCTGTACCGCGACATCGCCACCCTGCAGCAGCAGGGCGCGGACCTGCGTGGGGAGGCGGGCATCGGCTACGTGCTGCAGCCCGGCGATACGTTGCCGCCGCTGACCCTGCCGCCGGAAGAGATTGATGCACTGGTGCTTGGCCTGCGCTGGGTGGCCTCGCGTACCGATCCCGCACTGGCCGAAGCGGCGCGCGATGCGCTGGCCCGTATCGGCCACGCCCTGCCTGCCGACCGCCGGCTGCAGCTGCAGACCAGCGGCCTGCGGGTTGGTCCCGCGCGACCCCTGGAGGCGGCCGTTGCCGCATCGCTGCAGGTGGTCCGCGAAGCCATCGGCTCGCAGCGGCGCGTGGACATCGACTACCGCGACCTGGCCGGGCATCGCAGCCAGCGGACGGTGTGGCCGTTCGCGCTGGCCTACTTCGACGAGGTGCCGATGCTGGCGGCATGGTGCGAACTGCGCGGCGGCTTCCGCCATTTCCGGCTGGACCGCATCGATTCGGCGCAGTCGCAGGACAAGCGCTATCCCACCGCACGCAGCACGCTGCTCAGGCGCTGGCAGCGCGAGCAGGGCATTACCCCCGACTGGCTGGATCGCTGCTGACCGGAACTGTCAGCAGGGTGGCAGCAGGATGGATGCTCTTCCCAGCGAGAGATACCCATGTTCAAGCCCGACGCCGTCATGCAGTACGTACGTGATGTCCGCCTCAGCGCCGCTTTCTATGCCGGCATCATGGGCCGGCCGGCAAGCCAGCTCGCGCCCGGATTCGCCTTGTTCGTGGTACCCGGAGCGCCTGCACTCGGTCTGTGGGAGCGCGACGGGGTACAGCCGGAGGCGCTGGGCGCGCCCGGTGCGTGCGAACTGACCATGGTCGTGGACAGTCCCGCCGCCGTGGAACGCATGCATGCGGAGTGGACGGCGCTCGGCGTGGAGATCGCGCAGGCGCCGGTGACCCTGGCCTTCGGCCATACCTTCGTTGGCCTGGATCCGGATGGACACCGGCTGCGCGTGCACAGCCGCCCCGAGGACCTGCCGCCGCGAGAGGCATGAATTGAAAAGGGTCGGATCGCCTGGCGGCAGCCCGGCGATCCGACCCTTGGTTGACGGCCAGCGGCCGTCACTACTCTCTGACGGCCAGCGGCCGTCGCTATCGCGTCAGTTGGCCAGGGCCAGGTCGTCCATCATCGCGCGCAGGAAGCGGGCGGCTTCGCCGCCGGTGGCCACGCGGTGGTCGAAGGTGACCGACAGCGGGATCACCTTGTGCGATTCCACGCCGCCCATCACCGGGGTCATCTGGTAGCGGGCACGCCCGGCACCGACGATGGCCACGCACGGCGGCACCACCACCGGGGTGGCGTAGCGTCCGGCGAACATGCCGAAGTTGGACAGCGATATCGTGTAGCCACTCAGTTCCGAGGCGGCGATCGAACGCGCTTCCACCTGCTCACGCAGGCGGTTGACCCCTTCGCGGATGCCACGTGCATCGAGCATGTCGGCGTTGCGCAGGGCCGGCACGAACAGGCCCTCCTCGGTATCCACCGCGATGCCCACGTCCACGTGCGCATGCAGGGTGCGGGTCAGCGCCTCGCCATCGAACCAGGCGTTCATCGCCGGGACCTTCTGGCAGGCCACCACGATCGCGCGCACCAGACGCGCGGTGACATCGTTGCCCGGCAGCCAGGCATGCAGGTCGGCGTCATCGTTCAGCGTGGTCGGCACGACCTTGCTGTGCGCATCGGCCATCACCCGCGCCATGTTGCGACGCACGCCCTTCAGCTGTTCCGGCTGGCCCTTGGCCACCACGCCCGGCGGCTGGGTGCGCATCGGCTTGCCGGCGGCCGACATCGGCGCGCGCTGGCTTTCAACACGTGCCGGCGCCGGTGCGGGCGCCTGCGCAGCCTGCGGTGCCGCCGCTGCAGCCGGCGCAGCGCCGATCTTGGCGCTGCCATCGGCGGCGGCCTGCTTGACGTCGGCCATGGTCACTGCGCCATCGGTACCACTGGCGCGCACGCGCGACAGGTCCACGCCCAGCTTGCGCGCCATCGCACGCACCGCCGGGACGGCCTTGACCCCGCCGACCGCGACCGCCTGTTCGGCGTGCACGGCGTTGGAGCTCTGCATCGCGCCGACCACGGTGCCGGCGTCATCGCGCTCACCGCCGTCCTTTATCTCGCCGCCTTCATCGGAGGCCACCACGGCATGGGCCTGCGCCGGCGCCGGCTGCCCGGTGCTCGGCGTCGCGGCCGGTGCGGCGTGGCCGTGGCTGTGGCCGGTGTCCTGGCCGTCCGCGCGCTGCGGCAGGTTCGGGTCCAGTTCGAAACTGGCCAGCACCGCGCCGGTCGGGATGATGTCACCGGCCGCGCCGGACAGCTTCAGTATCTTGCCGGACACCGGCGAAGGCACTTCCACCACGGCCTTGGCGGTCTCCATCGACACCAGCGGCTCATCCAGGCGGATGGTGTCGCCTTCCTTGACGAACCATTCCACGATGGTGGCGTCCGGCAGGCCTTCGCCGAGGTCGGGCAGGTTGAAATTCTTGGTCTGGCTCATGTGCAGTTCTCTTCCAGCAGTTCCAGTTCGTGGGCCGGCAGCCAGCCCGTCGCGCCATTCGCGCGCTCGGACCACCACCAACCCCCATGTTCATGATGCAGCCGTACCAGCTCACCGTTTTCCACGTCCAGCTCGCTGGCGTCATAGTCACGCAGCGCTTCTGCGTGGCCATCGTCCAACACCTGCAGCCAGGCGACCGGCGCCCAGCCGGCGCCACCCTCGCGGGTGCGCACCCAGGCAAACGCCGGCCATTCCTCGTCGCGCACACCGACCTCGACGATCTGGCCGGTGCGCAACCGGAGCGGGTTGGGATACTGGCTGCGGTACGGGCCGAGCAGACGGGCCCGCATGTCAGCCTGCCGCAACGGCGCGCTTGGCCGCCGCCACGATCCGCTCCACGCTGGGCAGGTACTTCATTTCCAGGCGGAACAGCGGAATGTGGGTGTCATAACCGGTCACCCGTTCGACCGGTGCCAGCAGGTCATACAGCGATTCCTCGGCCAGCCGTGCGGCGATTTCCGCGCCGAAGCCCGCGGTCTTCGGGGCCTCCTGCACAATCACGCAGCGGCCGGTCTTGGCGACCGATTCGGCGATGGTGGCGAAGTCCAGCGGACGCAGCGTAGCCACGTCGATGACTTCAGCACTGATGCCTTCGCCGGCCAGCTTGTCGGCCGCTTCCAGCGCTTCCTTCACCTGCGCGCCCCAGGTCACCAGGGTCACGTCGGTGCCGTCGCGCAGCACGAAGCAGACATCCAACGGCAGCGCTTCGCCATCGTTGACCACCACTTCCTTGTACTGGCGGTAGATGCGCTTGGGCTCCATGTAGATGACCGGATCCGGTTCACGGATCGCCGCCAGCAGCAGGCCGTAGGCGCGCTGCGGTGAGGACGGCAGCACCACGCGCAGGCCCGGCACGTTGGTGAAGATCGATTCGTTGGCTTCGCTGTGGTGTTCCGGGGCACGGATACCACCGCCCCACGGCACGCGCAGCACCATCGGGCAGTGCAGGCGGCCACGCGTACGCGTACGCAGTCGCGCGGCATGGCAGATGATGTGGTCGACCATCGGGTACATGAAGCCGTCGAACTGGGCTTCGGCGATCGGCTTCATGCCCTGCGCGGCCAGGCCGATGGTCAGGCCGGCGATGGTGGTTTCATCCAGCGGAGTATCGAGGATGCGGTTGGCGCCGAAGCGCTGCTGCAGGCCGGCGGTGGCGCGGAACACGCCGCCGTTGACGCCCACGTCCTCGCCCAGCACCAGTACGGATTTGTCGTGCTCAAGCTCCCAGGCCAGCGCCTGGGTGATGGCTTCGATCAGGGTGATGGGGGTGCTGGTCATGACCGTGTCTCCACCGGCGACAGCGGCGCTGTCGGCGGCATTGGTGCGGGAAGCAGGAACGCCGTGCTTGATGTCATCCATGACGCTGCTCCAGGGCAATGGCGGCAGCGCGCTGGGCCAGCAGGTCCGGTGGCGGATCGGCATACAGGAAATCAAACATCGCTTCGACCGGCTGCACCGGGGTGTTGAGGTACTGGTTCACGTCCTCGTCCACGCGCGCGCCGCACTGCTCGATCCAGGCCTTTTCCTCGGCTTCGCTCCACACGCCCTGGTCGGTCAGGTACTTGCGCAGGCGCAGCATCGGCTCCAGCAGCCAGGCATCCTTCACTTCGGCGTCGTCGCGATAGCGGCGCGCGTCGTCGGCGGTGGTGTGGTCGGACAGGCGATAGGTCATCAGTTCGAGCACCGTGCCGCCGTTGCCGGACAGGCCGCGCTCGCGAGCCTGTTCCATCGCCGCCAGCACTGCGATCAGGTCGTTGCCATCCACCTGCAGGCAATGCAGGCCACCGGCCAGGCCCTTCTGCGCCAGCGTTTCGGCACCGGTCTGGGCCGAACGGGGCACCGAAATGGCCCACCCGTTGTTGACGATGCACAGGATCAGCGGCAGCTTGTAGGCGCCGGCCGAATTCAGTGCCGCGTAGAAGTCGGTCTTGGAACTGCCACCGTCACCGCACACCGCCACGGCGATCTGCTTCTCCTCGTTAAGCTTGAACTTCAGCGCCGCACCGGCCGCGTGCAGGCACTGCGTGGAAATCGGCACGCAGAACGGGAAGTCCTTGGCCGCATTGCCGCCGTAGTCGTTGCCGCGCTCGTCGCCGCCCCAGTACATCAGCACGTCGTAGGGGCGCACGCCGCGCATGAACATGGCGCCGTACTCACGGTAGCTCGGCGCGAACACGTCGCCGGGATGCATGGCTGCACCGATGCCGACGTGCGCGGCTTCGTGCCCCAGGCAGGCGGCATAGGTGCCCAGCTTGCCGGTGCGCTGCAGGGCGATGGACTTGCTGTCGAAGACGCGCACGTAGAGCATCTGCTTGAACAGCGGGACCAGCACCTTGGGATCCCGCAGCGAAGCGGGCAGGTCATCGCGGACGAGCTTGCCGTCTGCGTTGAGGTACTGGAGGTATTCGATCTTGAACTCAGCGGCAACTGTCATTGCGGACTGCACCTTCGACAGGAAGTTACAAATGATATGAATCGCCATGTTAAGGACGGCGTATGAAAAAGCCGTCCTGCGGCGCAGCAAGGGTTTCCCCGGCGGGGCCCCTGCCGACAGGTTGGCGGCCCGTGACAGCAACGTATTCAGCCGTTGCTGCAGAGCACCAGAATACGCCCGTGAGGACGGGGATGGGACCCTTCGGAAGCGGTTCCACGCGCCGGGATGCGGGTTTGTGCGTTCCACGAGGTCCCTGTGACGACCAACGGTCGTCACCCACCGAAGCCCGCGACAACGGTCGTCACCCACCGGAGCCGGCGATCCGCGGTCGGCCTGCTACGCTTTCTCTTTTCAGCCGGCCCCGCCCCATGTCCGTCGACAACAACCAACGTGATCTCGAAGCCGGCATCCTGACCGACCTGCAGGACCGGCTGACCTATGGCGGCTACCTGCGGCTGGACCAGTTGCTCAGTGCGCAGCAGCCGTTGTCCAGCCCGGCCCACCATGACGAGATGCTGTTCATCATCCAGCACCAGACCTCCGAGCTGTGGCTGAAGCTGCTGGCGCACGAACTGGGTGCGGCGATCGGCTTCCTGCAGCGTGACCAGGTATGGCAGTGCCAGAAGGTGCTGGCCCGCAGCAAGCTGGTGCTGCGGCAGCTGACCGAGCAGTGGTCGGTGCTGGAGACGTTGACCCCGTCCGAATACTTGGGTTTCCGCGATGTGCTGGGCCCTTCCTCGGGCTTCCAGTCGCTGCAGTACCGCTACATCGAGTTCCTGCTGGGCAACAAGAACGCGCAGATGCTCAAGGTGTTCGAGCACGACGAAGCGGGCCAGCAGCGTCTGCGCCAGGCACTTCAGGCGCCGAGCCTGTACGAGGAATTCCTGCAGTACCTGTCGCGCTTCGGCCACGACATTCCGGCGCAGTACCTGGATCGCGACTGGTCCCAGCCGCACGTGGCCGACGATGCACTGCACCCGGTGTTCGAGCGCATCTACCAGAACACGGACCGCTACTGGCGCGAGTACGCGCTGTGCGAGGACCTGGTCGATCTGGAGACGGCCTTCCAGCTGTGGCGGTTCCGCCATATGCGCACCGTGATGCGGGTGATCGGCTTCAAGCGCGGCACCGGCGGCTCGTCCGGGGTGGGCTTCCTGGCCAAGGCGCTGGAGCTGACCTTCTTCCCTGAACTGTTCCAGGTGCGGACCACGCTGGAGGGCTGAGCGGCCGGCGTCCCCCATTCAGATTGTTGCAGATGCAAGTTCCGCGACCGGGCGGTCACCTGCTTCGAACGGTGTGTATTTGACGTGAACGCCAGAAGTCGGTGATCCTCGCGCGTTAGCTCGGCACAGCGGACGTGCCTGTCATCCACCGAACCAGGAATCCCGCATGAGCCTGAACGCCACTGCGAATACCCCCGAACCGGCCGTGCCGGAATTCAAGACCACATTGGGCCACCCACGTCCGCTGTGGATGTTGTTCATGACCGAGTTCTGGGAACGTTTTGCGTTCTACGGCATCCGCTGGGCACTGGTGCTGTACATCGTGTCGCAGTTCTTCAACGGCGATGCCGGCGGTGAAGCCGCGGCCAGCCGCACCTACGGCGCCTATCTGGCGCTGGTGTACGCAGCGGCCATCTTCGGCGGCTACATCGCTGACCGCGTGCTGGGCTACCAGCGCTCGATCCTCACCGGCGCGGTGATCATGGCGGCGGGCCTGTTCATGATTTCCCTGCCCAACCACCAGGTGTTCGAACTGGGCCTGGCCACGATCATCGTGGGCAACGGCCTGTTCAAGCCGAACATCTCGACCATGGTCGGCAAGTTGTACGGCCTGAACGATCCGCGTCGCGACTCCGGTTTCACCATCTTCTACATGGGTATCAACATCGGCGCGATGATCGCCCCGGTGCTGACCGAATACCTCGCACGCAAGGTGTTCGGCACCAGCGCCATGCCGTCCTACAAGGTGGTGTTCATCGCCTCCGGCGTGGGCATGCTGATCAGCCTGGTGTGGTTCTACATCGGCCGCAAGGGCCTGAACGGCATCGGCGCACCGCCGGCCGGCGCCGAAGGCTACGGCCGCATCGTGATGGTCGCGGTGGGGTCGCTGGTGGCCATTCCGGTGGCGTTCTTCCTGCTCTCCACCGGCGCCACCGCGTTGGCCTGGATCCTGCTGGTGCTGTTCATCGCCCTGGCCGTCCTGCTGCTGGTGGAAGGTGTCCGCAACGGCAAGGTCGCGCGCGACCGCGTGATCGCCATGCTGATCATCTTCGCCTTCAACGTGATGTTCTGGATGTTCTTCGAACAGGCCGGCAGCTCGTTCACCTTCCTCGCCGACAACATCGTCAACCGCAACCTCGGCGGCTGGGAATTCCCGACCGCCTGGTTCCAGTCGGTGAACTCGGTGGCCATCATCACCCTGGCCCCGATCATCGCGTGGATCTGGGTGGCGATGGGCCGTGCCAACCCGTCCATTCCGCGCAAGTTCGGCCTGGGCCTGCTGTTCAACGGCGCGGCCTTCGCCCTGCTGATGTTCGCGTTGTCGC
Organism: Stenotrophomonas sp. CFBP 13724; assembly: GCF_014841975.1. Taxonomy (NCBI): domain Bacteria; kingdom Pseudomonadati; phylum Pseudomonadota; class Gammaproteobacteria; order Lysobacterales; family Lysobacteraceae; genus Stenotrophomonas; species Stenotrophomonas sp. CFBP 13724. Next base: position 226,259 of record NZ_JACYUW010000005.1, on the reverse strand, counting down.
AGCTGGTCGTGGACGGCAAGATCCCGTTCTGGACGCTGTTCATGGTCTACGTGATCCAGTCCATCGGTGAGCTGTGCCTGTCGCCGATCGGCCTGTCAATGGTCACCAAGCTGGCCCCGGTCCGCCTGGTCGGCTTCGGCATGGGTGGCTGGTTCCTGTCCACCGGCATCGGCAACAACCTGTCGGGCATCTTCGCCGGGGTGGTCAGCGGTGAAGGCGGCATGACCGTGGAATCGGCGCTGAAAGGGTATACCTTCGGCTTCTGGGCGTTGATCGGTTCGGGTGTGATCCTGTTCCTGCTGGCGCCGCTGATCAACAAGCTGATGCACGGCGTCAAGTAAGAGGAAGAGCGAATGCGCAAGACCGCAGGTTGGATGTCCATGGGGGTTCTGGCCGCTGCACTGGCAGCGTGCTCGCAACCCGGTCCCGATACCGCCAAGGCGCCTGCGCAGCCGCTGGATACGCGTCCCACCGAGGCACCGGCCGCTGATCCCAGCGTGCCGGTGGCCTCCGGCAATACCCCGGCGGCCGCGGACATCGCGGCCATCGCGGCACTCAACGCCTCGTTCGATCCGGCCCGCGACCCGGCCGCGGACCTGGAAACGGCCAAGGTGGAGGCGCAGCGTGGCAACAAGCGCATCATCCTGGACGTGGGCGGTGAGTGGTGCCCGTGGTGCCACATCCTGGACAAATTCGTCGAAGGCGATGCCGAAGTGCGCCGCCTGCGCGATGCGAACTACGTGTGGATGAAGGTCAACTACAGCGAAGACAACGAGAACAAGGCGTTCCTGTCGCAGTTCCCGGAAGTGAAGGGCTACCCGCACCTGTTCGTGCTGGATGCCGAGGGGGGATTGCTGCATTCGCAGTTCACCGGTGAGCTGGAACAGGGCAAGTCCTACGACCGCGCGAAGTTCCTCGCCTTCATGAAGGAATGGGCGCCGCGCTGAGGCGCGATGCCGGGCGGCGGCGCTCAATTCCGCCGCGCTGCGGCCGCTAACGCCAAGGTACCGACGCCACGCTGACCGTGGCGCACGACCTGGAGCGTCCAATGCACAGCGAGCTGATCGACCATCCCCCTGCCGACACCGTGGCACTGCCCGCGGTGGATGTGCTGATGGACGATGGCGCTGCGGTGGCTGCGGTGGCGATACCGCCCGGCACGCACAAGCTGCCCGTGGTGGCGCTGCCGGACAACCCCGCGTTGGCGGCTGCGGTGCAGAAGCTGGTCGAACAGAAAGAACGCCTGGACCTGCTCGCCCGTGACCCGAAGCTGGCCGGCCTGCTGCCGCCGGAATGGCTGGGGCAGGGGGGGCGGGCGGTGGATGTGGCGGCCTTCGTGCAGGGCGTCCTGCCGTTCCTGCAGGTCGCCGAACGGGGCGAAACCGCACCGATGCGCCTGCCGCTGCGGCATGTGCTGGGCGACAGCGGGCGCTGGTCGGTGGCCGATGTCGCCGAGCCGCAGTCGCTGGCCTGGTTGCTGGCCAGCGATGATCGCGCAACGGTCGGCAGCCGCGACCATGCCGACGCCTTGCTGATCGGCGCGCTGGGGCTGGCGTGGATGCAGGAAGGACGCAGCCGTCCGGGCTTCCTGCGCGCGATGGGCGTGGACACCCTGGCCGCGCGGACCACCATGCTTGGCTATCCGCCGCCCGAAGAACTGGCCCTGTACGAAGTGACCGCGCATGGCCAGCGCGAGGTGTGGTGCGTACACGGACGGCGGCGCCTGCGACCGCTGCCGGCGCCCTGGCTGAGCGTGCCGCTGCTGGTCGCCTACGGAGTGAAGCCGCCGCAGCCGTGGCCGTCCAGCTATCCCGCCATAGAGGCGGTGGCGCGCGAGCTGGCCACCGCACGGCAGGGCCGCGCGCTGCCGGAGATCAGCCTGCCGATGGTGGTGCGGAAGATCGCGGAGGACGCCAACGGGGACATCTGGCAGCCGGTCAGCCTGCTGCAGCTGGGCACCTGGGTGCCGCGATGGCCGTTCTTCCTGGCCATCTTCGTCGGCCTGCCCTCGCTGCTGCTGATCACCGCGGCCCTGGCGCTGCCGGGGGCGATCGAAGCGGCCACGGTGGCGGCCTCGCTGGGCTTCGCCGCCGGTGCCATCGGCGCGCTGGCCGCGCCCTGGGTCTACGCCCGCCGCAAGCACCTGAGCTGAGGGTCGGCTCTACCGGGCGTCCAGGAGAAGCCGACTGAAGTCGGCTCTACGGGGCGCTCGCTCGGTTATTCGGCCATCCGCTGCAGGCCTTCACCGGCCAGGCGCAGGATCAGCTTTTCCAGCAGCTGTTCTTCGTCTTCGCTGAGCACGGACATCAGCTTGCGGGTGGTCTCGATGACCAGCGGGGCGATGGTCTCGTACACCTCGAAGCCGGCCGCCGACAGCGCCAGCACCGAGCGGCGGCGGTCATCGCCATGGGTTTCCCGCTTGATGAAACCGCGTTCCAGCAGGCGCGCCACCGCGCGGCTGACCGCGACTTTGTCCATCGCCGTGCGTTCGGACACTTCGCTGGCCGACGAGCCCGGGTACAGCGCCAGGATGGTGATCACCCGCCATTCCGGAATCGCCAGGCCGTAGCGGTCACCGTACAGTTTGGCGATGTTGCCACTGACCCGGTTGGAGAGCACGCTCAGCCGGTAGGGCAGGAACTGTTCCAGGTCGAGCAGGACGTGCGAGGCACGCACGCTGGTGGAAGCGGGATCGGGTGGGCTCATGCTGCGGTGCACCTTGCTGGTGGTTTCAGGTGTAACTATAAAGGGGATGTACTAGCCCTGCATTGTCGCGGGTCCCTCTGTCGCCCGCACCTGGTTTGATGCGGAAAAGATTCGGAGCCTTATGCCATGAATACCACCGTCCAGACCGCCTCGCATCCCAATCCGGGCATGCAGGTGACCACGTTCGAAAACCCGATGGGCATCGACGGCTTCGAGTTCGTCGAATTCGCCGCTCCTGCCGGGCGCGGCCAGGAGCTGCATGCCTACTTCCGCAGCATGGGCTTTACCGCCGTGCTGAAGCACAGCACCCGCCCGATCACCGTATATCGGCAGGGTGGCGTCAACTTCCTGGTCAACGAAGACCCGGATTCGTTCGCCGCCGACTTCGCTGAAAAGCACGGTCCGTGCGCCTGCGGCTTCGCCATCCGCTTCCAGAAGCCCGGTGCCGAGGTCTACCAGACCGCGCTGGGCAATGGGGCCGAGCCGGTCGACTTCAAGCCGGACTCCAAGGCGGTGGATGCGCCAGTGATCAAGGGCATCGGCGACTGCATGCTGTACCTGGTGGACCGCTACGGCGACGCCGGCAGCATCTACGGCGATGACTACGAAGCCATCGAGGGCGCCGACCAGGCCCCGAAGGGCTTCGGTCTGACCTTCATCGACCACCTGACCCACAACCTGTACTTCGGCAACATGCAGCAGTGGTCGGACTACTACGAGCGGCTGTTCAACTTCCGCGAGATCCGCTACTTCGACATCAAGGGCCTGAAGACCGGCCTGGTGTCCAAGGCGATGACCGCCCCGGACGGCATCGTGCGCATCCCGCTCAATGAATCGTCCGATCCGAAGAGCCAGATCAACGAATACCTGGACGCCTACAAGGGCGAAGGCATCCAGCACATCGCCTGCTTCACCGAGAACATCTACGAGACCGTGGAAGCCATGCGCGAGCAGGGCGTGCAGTTCCTGGACACGCCGGAAACCTACTTCGACGTGATCGACCAGCGCGTTCCGGGGCATGGCGAGGACGTGGCGCGGCTGGCCCGTAACAAGATCCTGATCGATGCTGATCCGGAAACCCACCAGCGCAAGCTGCTGCAGATCTTCACCCTGAACTGCATCGGTCCGATTTTCTTCGAGATCATCCAGCGCAAGGGCAACGAGGGCTTCGGCGAAGGCAACTTCACCGCGCTGTTCGAGAGCATCGAGCGCGACCAGATGCGCCGCGGCGTACTGTAAGCGGTAGATCGCTCGGGTAAGGTAGGTGCCGGCCACGCGCCGGCACATGACGGGATGCCAGACATGACCAGCACCATCGAAGCACGCGGCTACCAGACCGGGTTCGGCAACGAGTTCGCCAGTGAGGCGCGGGCCGGTGCGCTGCCGATCGGGCAGAACGCGCCGCAGACCGTGGCCCACGGGCTGTATGCCGAGCAGTTGTCCGGGACGGCGTTCACCGCCCCGCGCGGCAGCAACCGCCGCAGCTGGCTGTACCGGATCCGCCCGGCGGTGACCCATGGCGAGTTCACCGCGTTCGCGCAGGATCGCCTGCAGGGCAGCTTCCATGGGCTGCCGGCGGCGCCGAACCAGCTGCGCTGGAGCCCGCTGCCGCTGCCCGAGGCACCGACTGATTTCATCGAAGGCCTGTACACGATGGGCGGCAACGGCGGCCCGGATGCGCATGCCGGCGTGGCCATCCACCTGTACGCCGCCAACCGTGACATGCAGGGGCGTTACTTCTACAACGCCGATGGCGAGCTGCTGATCGTCCCGCAGCTGGGACGCCTGCGCCTGCTCACCGAAATGGGCGTGGTCGAGATCGAGCCGCAGCAGATCGCGGTGATCCCGCGCGGCGTGCGTTTCCGCGTGGAGCTGCCGGACGGGCAGGCGCGCGGGTATGTCTGCGAGAACTTCGGTGCGTTGCTGAAGCTGCCCGACCTGGGGCCGATCGGCTCCAATGGCCTGGCCAATCCGCGCGATTTCGAGACCCCGCATGCGGCGTTCGAAGACCTCGACGGCGAGTTCGAACTGGTGGCGAAATTCGACGGCCAGTTGTGGCGCGCACGCATAGACCATTCGCCGCTGGACGTGGTGGCCTGGCACGGCAACTACGCGCCGTACCGCTACGACCTGCGCCGCTTCAACACGATCGGTTCGATCAGCTTCGATCACCCGGACCCGTCGATCTTCCTGGTACTGCATTCGCCGAGCGATACCGCCGGCACCAGCAACATGGATTTCGCGATCTTCCCGCCGCGTTGGCTGGTGGCCCAGCACACCTTCCGGCCGCCGTGGTTCCACCGCAACATCGCCAGCGAATTCATGGGCCTGGTGCACGGTGCCTACGATGCGAAAGCCGAAGGTTTCGTGCCTGGCGGTGCGTCGCTGCACAACTGCATGAGCGGCCACGGCCCGGATGCGCCGACCTTCGAGAAGGCATCGGCGGCCGACCTGTCCCGGCCGGACGTGATCAAGGACACCATGGCCTTCATGTTCGAAACGCGCGGCGTGATCCGCCCGACCGCGCAGGCCCTGTCGGCCGCCCATCGCCAGGGCGACTACCAGCAATGCTGGAACGGCCTGCGCAACAACTTCCGCTGACAAAAAGGGGACGGAGGGAGTTAAGTCGTTTCCGGCACCGCCGGAAGTGACTTAACTCCCTCCGTCCCCTTTTTGAACGTGCTGAGGTGGTCATGCGGGATGACTTCCAGCAGCCGGGCGTGGACGCGTTCTGCGTAGCCGGCCGAGGTCAGGCCGGTGAGGGCGTCGAGGGCGCCCTGCATGGCGTCCACCACGTCGCCTTCCTGGCGGGCCTGCTGCAGTTCGCGGAACACCGCGGCCGCCTGCGGATGACGCTGCATTTCCAGGATGCCCAGCAGGTAGATGCGGGCGGCGGCCATCGAACGCCGACGCTCAGTGGATGGCGCGGTCGGGGCAGCTGCCGCCGAGGGCGCCGCCATCGGTGAGGCCGGGCGGGCAGGCGACATCGGCGTGGGAGCTGGCGTTTCCAGCACGTCCGGTGTGGTCACCAGATAGCCGGCCTGGACCAGCTGGATCACCATCGCCGGGGCATCCGCACCGATCATCGTGGTCAGCGCGACGAGGTCGCGTTGGCCATCGCAGAGGATCAGCAGGCGGCGCTGGCGCATGTCCAGCGGGGCGCGGTGGGCCTGCAGCGCGGTTCGGGCTTGGTCGGTCTTGCGCGGGAGCATGGGCGGCTGCAGAGAAGGCGGTGCAGGCCGAGCCTGAATGCCTGCCGTGAAACCATGATGACAATGCGGCGCGTGCACATCCGGCGCGGTAGCGTTCGCGCACAGCCTTCCAGGAGATGTCCAATGAAAGCCTTCCCCGTAGCCGGTCTGCTGGCCCTGTCCCTTGCTGCCTGCAGCCAGGGCCCGGAAGCGAGCCCGGAGGTGACCTCTCCGATGAACGAAGCAGCCACCAACCCTGCCAAGGACGCCGACCTCGCCGCCGATCCCGACCTGAACAACGCCTCGCCGATCGATCCGCGGCGTGACAGCCCGGCGCGCCTGGACGGCTTCGGTGCGGTGGACCTGGGAGCGAGCCTGGACGATGTCCGCGGTCGATTCGGTGCGCCGCTGCAGGGCGACGTACCGAACGATGAATGCCACTACATCCGCCCGCAGAAGGAGTCGGCCGAAGGCCCGTTCCTGATGATCGAAGGCAACCGGCTGGTGCGCTACGACGTGCGCGGTCCGGGCATCGTCGCCCCCGGCGGCGGTCGCGTGGGGATGAGCCTGGGCGAGCTGCAGCAGCTGTATCCCGAACGCGCCGACCTGGGCCCGGACAAGTACGATCCGCAGGCCCAGCATCTGCGCGTGCGTCCGGAGCAGGAAGGGCACGGCATCATCGATTTCGCGCTTGGCGCCGATGGCAAGGTCAGCGCGTGGCGGGTGGGCCTGCCGCCGCAGGTGGACTACGTGGAAGGGTGTGGTTGAGGGGTGAGGGGTGAGGTGGCCCTGTGACGACCAACGGTCGTCACCCACCAGAAGCGGGGCCTCACCCACCAGGGGCGGGGCGTCAGCCACCGGGACACGGGGATCCACCGTAGAATCGCCGTGACTCCCGCTCAAGGACTGCCTGATGATCGCCCTCGCCATCGCCTGGTTCGTGCTCGGCATCATCCTGCTGGGTCTCGGCGGCGACACCGTCGTCAAGGCCGCTTCCGGGCTGGCCCAGCGCTTCGGCGCATCGCCCTTCACCGCCGGCCTGTTGCTGCTGGGCATCGCGACGTCCGTGCCGGAGCTGGCAGTCAATGCGCGCGCGCTGGCCGTTGGCCAGCCCGAGCTTGCGCTCGGCAATGCGGTGGGCAGCACGCTGGCCAACTTGGGCTTGACCCTCGCGCTGGCCGCACTCGCCGTGCCTTTGCTGATGCGCGCGCGGGTGATCGTGGCGAGCTGGTTCGGCGTGCTGGCGGCCGCGCTGCTGCTGATCGTATTCGGTCTGGACGGACAACTGCTGCGCTGGGAAGGCGGCGTGCTGTTGGCGGCCTTCGTCCTGTTCTTCGTGCTGCTGCTGCGCCGTGGCCGGCATGAGGTGCCGCCGGTACAGGCGCTGATCGCCGACGCGGCGGTGTCACGCCCGGGACTGGCCTTGAACCTGGTGCGCATGGTGATCGCCGCATTGACGTTGTACTGGGGCGCCCGGCTGGTGGTGGGGGCCGCGGCGGACTTCGGCGCTGCGCTCGGCTGGACGCCATTGCTGGTCGGCCTGTTGCCGGTGGCAATCGGCACCGCGCTGCCTGAAGTCGCCGCTGCGGTGATGGCCGCACGACGCGGGCAGGGCGACATGGTGGTGGGCCACGTGCTGGGTTCCAGCGTGGTCAACCTGCTGCTGGTGATCGGCGTGATGGCGCTGGTGCAGCCGCTGGCACTGCCGGCGTCGTTCGTACGGCTTGAACTGCCGGCCGTGCTGGCCTTCGCGCTGGTGCTGTACCCGATGCTGCGCGGTGACCTGCGCATCAGCCGCGCCGAAGGCGGTGTGCTGCTGGGCGCGTTCGTGGCGTGGGTGGGGTTGGAGCTGGGACTGCTGGTGGCCTGAGCGGGGCAGTGTCGAGCGTGCTCGACATCCAGGCGCCCCGGGGACGCTTGGCGCTGCATCGGCCGGCGCATCGCCCGGCCGGCGGAATCAGCGCTCGCGCTCGTCCGTCTTGCTCTCGTTGGAGGTATACACATCGTCGGTCGCTTCCACGACCTTCTCGCGTACCGGCTCAGGCGGCGGCAACTGTTCTGCTTCGGCGCGCTCGTTGCCCGGCAGCGTGGGGCGCGTTTCCATCAGCAGCGACAGCGCCGCCTTGGCCATCAGGTGCGCACTGATCGGTGCGGTGATGAACAGGAAGATGGTGATCAGCAGTTCGCGCGGCTGCGGGTCCTGGCCGAGGAAGATGTGGTAAGCCACCGAGGACACCAGCACGCAGCCAACGCCCAGCGTGCTGGCCTTGGTCGGGGCGTGCAGGCGCTTGAAGAAAGTGGACAGCTTCACCAGGCCCAGCGCGCCCACCAGGATGAAGAAGCAGCCGAACAGCAGCACCACTGACAGCACGATCTGGATGGCGGTGATCATTCGACGATATCCCGGCGCAGCACGAACTTGCTCAGCACCACGGTGCTGCCAAAGCCGAGCATGGCGATGATCAGCGCGGCCTCGAAGTAGATCGCCGAATTGAGGTACATGCCGAACAGCATCAACTGCGCGATGGCGGTCACCGACAGGGTGTCCAGCGCCAGGATGCGATCAGGCACGGTGGGGCCGCGCAGCAGGCGCCAGGTCGACAGCAGCATGGCCAGCCCGACCACGTGCATGCACACCACCAGGGTGTTCTGGATGACATCGAAACCGGTCATGGGAAGATCTCCATCAGCGGGGCCTCGTAGCGGCGTTTGATTTCGGTGATCAGGTGCTGCTCGTCGTCCAGGTTCAGTACGTGGACCAGCAGGTATTTGCGGTCATCGCTCAGTGCAGCCGACACGGTGCCCGGTGTCAGTGTGATCATGCTGGTCAGCGCAGCGATGCCGTGCACATTGGCGATGTCCAGCGGAATCCAGACGAAGCCTGGATGGATCCTGCTTTCCTTGCCCAGCACCTGGCCGGCCACTTCGATGTTGGATACCAGGATGTCCCACAGGGTGGTCATCAGCAGTTTCGGTACGGGCCGCAGCGTCCCGATGCGGGCGAACTCACGGTCCAGGCGCGCGGCAAACAGCGGCACCACCAGGCCCAGCAGCAGGCCCAGTGCGAGCAGGCCGACGCTGAAGCTGTCCGACATCAGCAGCCAGAACACGATGACCATGACGGTGAGCGGCAGCGAGGGAAAGATCCGGCGCAGCAGGGGGCGTTTCTGGTTCATGGGTGACGGATCTCCGGCTGTTCGCCACGCACCTGGTCCACATAACCGGAGGGCTGCAGCAGGTCACTGGCGATGGCATCGGCGTGGCGCAGCAGCGGGGCCGCGAAGACGGTCATGCCGATGCCGTACAGAAGGAGCAGGCAGGCGGCCAGCAGTTCCACCCGGCGCGTGGGCGCCTTGCGCGGCCGGGGACCATCGGGTTCAGCATGCGGCACGCGCCAGAACAGCCGGATGCCACCCCGCGCCAGCCCCATGATGACCAGCAGGCTGCTGCCCAGGACCGCCGTCCACACCGGTGCGGTCAGCTGCGGCGGCATGCCCTGCAACAGCGCGGCCTTGGCCAGGAAACCGGACAGCGGCGGCAGGCCGGCGATGGAAATCGCGGCGACCAGGAACAGCACCGCCGGTGTCTGCTTGCCCGGCATCGGCGCGATGACTTCCTTGCGGTCGCTGGCGCCGCCACGGCGACGACGGATCAGGTCGGCGATCAGGAACAGGGCGGCCGCCACGAAGGTGCTGTGCGGCAGGTAGTACAGGCCGGCTGCCAGCACCTGCTGGTTGCCGACCGAGAAGGCGATGAACAAGGTGGCGGCCGACACCACGACCAGGTACGAGATCAGTACGCGCAGGCGCACGGCGGCGAGCACGCCCAGCCCGCCCAGTACCAGCGTGGCGATACCGGCCCACAACAGCCAGTCGCGGCCATACCCGGCCATGGCACCGGCCTCATCACCGAACCACAGGCTCTGGATGCGCAGCACGGCGTACAGGCCGACCTTGGTCATGATGGCGAACAGCGCAGCCACTGCCGCCGGGGCACGCGCGTAGGATTCGGGCAGCCACAGGTACAGCGGCATCAGCGCCGCCTTCGCGCAGAAGACAAGCAGCAGCAGGCCCATGGTCGCCTTGACCAGTACCAGGTGCGAGGGCGGTACTTCGGCGATGCGCTGGGACAGTTCAGCCATGTTCAACGATCCCAGCGAGGCGTACAGCAGCCCCAGCGCGATCAGGAACAAGGTCGATGCGGTCACGTTGAACACGACGTAATGCAGGCCGATGCGCATGCGCAGGCCACGCCCGCCGCTGAGCAGCAGGCCATACGAAGCGATCAGCATCACTTCGAAGAACACGAACAGGTTGAAGATGTCGCCGGTCAGGAACGCACCGTTCAGGCCGACCAGCTGGAACTGGAACAGTGCATGGAAATGCGGGGCCCGCCGGTCCCAGCCGGAACAGGCATGCATCAGGCAGCCGATCGCCAGCAGCACGGTGGTCAGCAGCATCCATGCTGAAAGGCGGTCGGCCACCAGCGCGATGCCCAGCCGCGCCGGCCAGTCGCCGAGCAGGTAGACCATCGCCGCGCCATCGGCAGTGCGCGCGAACAGCAGCAGCACCGAAGCGAACAGCGCGGCCATCGCCGTCCACGACACCGCGCGCTGTACGCGCGGACCGTAGCGGCGGTGTTCAACGAACAGCGACAGCGATGCGCCTAGCAGCGGGACCAGGATCGGCAGGATCACCAGATGGTTCATGCGTGGTCCTCGTCACGGCGCGGCGGAGCATCGTCGTCGGGCTCGTGCGCGTCGACGTGGTCGCTGTGGTTGTCGCTGCGGCTGCGGATGGCCAGCACGATGGTGACCGCGGTCATCGCGAAGGCGATCACGATGGCGGTGAGCACCAGCGCCTGCGGCAGTGGATCGGTGTAGTTGCCCAGGTTCGCGTCCAGGCCTTCCTTCAGCACCGGCGGCCTGCCGGCGACCAGTCGTCCGCCGGCAAAGATCAGCAGGTTGGTGGCATAGGACAGGAAGGTCATGCCCAGGATCACATCGAAGCTGCGCGCGCGCAGCAGCAGGTACACGCCGAGCATGGTCAGCACGCCGATGGCGCTTGCAATGGCCAGTTCCATCAGTGCATCTCCCCGGTCAGTGCCGAACGCTTCTGTGGATCGATCTCGCCGCGACGCGCGGTCCGTGTCCGCGACGGCTTGATCGTGCCCATCATCGACAGCATCAACATCGCCCCGCCAAACACCACCAGGTAGACGCCGGTATCGAAACCAATCGCACTGGCCAGCGGCACTTCGCCGATGATCGGCAGGTGCAGGTCCAGGTGGCCGCTGGTCAGGAACGGCACGCCGAACAGCATCGAAGCCGAGCCACTGGCCACGGCGATCAGCAGGCCGATGCCGATGCAGCGGACGTAATCGAAGCCGAAGCGCGACTCGACCGAGGCGGTGCCCTGGATGACGTACTGGATCAACAGCGGTACGGCCAGGATGAGGCCGGCGATGAAGCCGCCGCCCGGCGAGTTGTGGCCGCGCAGGAACATGAAGATCGACACGGTCAGGGTCAGTGGGAACATGATCTGCGCCAGGTCGGCCGGCACCGGCAGTTTGATCGGCGGGCCGGGCATGATCTGCTCCGGCGCCATGCGCGAACGCCGCAGCATGGCATGCACCACCAGCGCGGCGATGCCGAACACGGTGATCTCGCCGAAGGTATCGAAGCCGCGGAAGTCGACCAGGATGACATTGACCACGTTGCTGCCGTAGGCCTCCGGCAGGGAACGGGCAAGCATCTCGCCGGCCATCGTGTTCGGGGGCAGGGTCATCGCGGTGTAGGCCAGCGCGGCCAGGCCGACGCCGGCGACCAGCGCGATCGCGGCATCGCGGTATTTGCGCAGCTTGGAGCGCTCGGTCACCGACTGGGCGGGCAGGTAATTCATGCCCAGCAGCATCAGCACCAGGGTGACCATTTCCACCAGCAGCTGGGTCAGCGCCAGGTCCGGTGCGGACAGGAACACGAAGGTCATCGCCACCATCAGGCCCACCCCGCCCACCAGCAGCACCGCCAGCAGGCGCTGCTTGTACATGCGCAGGGTGGCCATGGCGCAGGCCATCATCACCGCCCACAACGCCCAGCCGAGCAGCGGCATCGGCTGCGGAGAGGGCCAGTTCGGCCACGCCGGGGCGGCCAGCCAGGGCGCTGCGGCAGCCACCACCGCCACCACCACCAGGCCGAGCAGCATGCGCTGCAGGCTGCCGTTGGCGATGGCCCCGGTCAGTTTCTGCGCCAGCGCGGAAAGCAGGTCCAGCTGCAGATGGAAGGCATCGCGGCCCGGCGTGGTGTTGCGCACCGCATACAGGTCGATCAGCCGGCGCAGGCCGAAATACAGCACCACGCCGCCCAGCACGCCGGCCGCGCTCATCGCCAGCGGCAGGTTGAAGCCATGCCAGATGGACAGGCTGTACTCGGGCATCTGCGCGCCGAGGATGGACGCCGCACCGGCATGCAGCACCGGGGCGATGGTCAGCGCCGGGGCGATACCCACGGCCACGCAGATCACCACCAGGATCTCCACCGGCACCTTCATCCAGCGTGGCGGCTCATGCGGCACGCGGTCCAGGTCATGCGGGCCCTTGCCGAAGAAGGTGTCGTGTACGAAGCGCAGGCTGTAGGCCACGCCGAAGACACCCGCCAGCAACGCGGCGATCGACATGGCCATCTGCATCAGCGCCGGACCGCCTGCATCGAGTGCCTCGGCGAACAGCATTTCCTTGGACAGGAAGCCGTTGAGCAGCGGAATGCCGGCCATCGCCAGCGAGGCGATGATCGCCAGCGCACTGGTGAACGGCATCAGCCGCCGCAGGCCGCCCAGCTTGCGCATGTCACGCGTGCCGGTTTCATGGTCGATGATGCCGGCGGCCATGAACAACGACGCCTTGAACGTGGCGTGGTTGAGGATATGGAACACACCGGCCACCACCGCCATCGGCTTGGACAGGCCGAACAGCATGGTGATCAGGCCCAGGTGGGAGATCGTGGAGTACGCCAGCAGGCCCTTCAGGTCGTGCTGGAAGATTGCGTTCCAGGCCCCGATCAGCAGGGTCAGTGCACCGATGCCGCTGACGGTGTAGAAGAACAGGTCGGTGCCGGCCAGGGCCGGGTGCAGGCGGGCCAGCAGGAACACACCGGCCTTCACCATGGTGGCCGAATGCAGATAGGCCGACACCGGCGTGGGCGCGGCCATGGCCTGTGGCAGCCAGAAGTGGAACGGGAACTGCGCGCTCTTGGTGAAGATGCCGGCCAGCACGAGGAACAGCGCATATGGGTACAGCGCGCTGGCGCGGATCTGGTCGCCGGCGGCCAGCACCACGTCCAGGTCGAAGCTGCCGACGATGCGCCCGATCAGCAGCACGCCGCCGAGCAGCGCCAGGCCGCCGCCGCCGGTGATGACCAGCGCCATGCGGGCACCTTCGCGGGCGTCCTGGCGGTGCGACCAGAAGCCGATCAACAGGAACGAACTGATGCTGGTCAGCTCCCAGAAGATCATCAGCAGCAGCAGGTTACCGGACAGCACCATGCCCAGCATGGCGCCCATGAACAGCAGCAGGTAGCAGAAGAAGCGGTGCGCGTTGTCCTGCGGGCTCAGGTAGTAATGGGCGTACAGCACCACCAATGCGCCTATGCCCAGCACCATGCCGGCGAACATCCACGCCAGGCCATCCAGGCGCAGGGTGAAATCCAGGCCGATCTGCGGCAGCCATTGGCCACTGCTGCGCAGCACCTCTCCGTCCAGTACGGCGGGGGTGAGCGTGGCGAGGATGGCCAGGCCAGCCAACGGCGCGGCCGCGGCCAACCAGGCGGCCGTGCGGCGGGAACTTCGGGAGAATGCGGCAACCGCCACGGCCAGGATGAAGGGCAGGGCGAGCAGCAGGATCAGGCTTGGGATCATGCAGGGAATACGCGATTCACGAGCAGGTCATGCAGTCTAACAGGCCGACATTTGCTGCCGATACCCACGAATACGCCACCAATTGCACCGAACGTGTGCTGATTCATTTTTTTGCCCTGTCGATGCCGGGCCGGAAGGGGTTGACCTCACCGGCGCAACCACTTTGCCGGATCTGTCGCGAATGGCGCGTGCAGCTCCAAGGTGCCCGTACGGCAGGGGCTGCAAAGGGATGGTGCGGTGTGTTGTGGGCCCCGATGGCGCGTGGATGGGGATCGCGCGTCGCCGCGACGGGCGTCGAAAACGGTTCGTCCGCTCGTTCAGGGAAAAGAGGTCAGTAACGCCAATCGAGGCGGCGATAGACCTTGGCCAGCACCCAGGCCGGGCCGATCAGCAGGTAGGTGAGGTCGGTCAGGAAGCTGGGCTTGCGGCCTTCGAGCTTGTGGCCGAGGAACTGCGCGATCCACGCCAGCACGAACACCGCGCCGGCCAGGCGGGCCAGGTTGCCCAACCCTATTTCCGCTTCCAGCAGGCGGCAGGTGCAGCCGATCACGAACAGCACGGCCAGCATGCCCAGCCCCAACGGGCGCGACAGGCGGTTGTAGAAGCACCACGCGCCGAACATCGCCAGGCCCGCCCAGATGCCGTTCTGGAACCAGGTGATCAGCGGCGGCAGGCACCACAGCAGGGCCACCACCGACCACAGGATGGCCGGCACCGCGACCACGTGGATGCGCTGGTTGATGAGGTTGCGGTGGTCGTCGGAATAGCTGGCGAAGTAGCGGTCTACGGGGCGGGCAAGCGAGGTGCTGGACATGGTGCCTCCGATCGTGCCGGCACGTGGCCGGCGAGCTTTCCAGAGGAGGGCGGGCAGCGCCCGCCGCCGCCTCAATCGACGCTGATGCCGGCCAGTCGCTGCAGGGCTTCGGCGTACTTGGCACGCGTGCGCTCGATCACTTCTGCCGGAATGGACGGGCCCGGTGCGGTCTTGCCCCAGTCCAGCGTCTCCAGGTAATCGCGCACGAACTGCTTGTCGTAGCTCGGCGGGCTGGTGCCCACTTCGTACTCGTCGGCCGGCCAGTAGCGCGAAGAATCCGGGGTCAGCATCTCGTCCATGATGTACAGGCGGCCGTCTTCATCGGTACCGAACTCGAACTTGGTGTCGGCCAGGATGATGCCGCGCTCACGCGCGTAATCGGCGGCGAAGGCATAGATGCGCAGGGTGGCATCGCGCACGCGTTCGGCCAGGTCCACGCCGACCGCCTTGACCATCGCATCGAAATCGATGTTCTCGTCGTGGTCGCCGACGGCGGCCTTGGTGGACGGGGTGAAGATCGGCTCGGGCAGCTTTTCGGCCTGGCGCAGGCCGTCGGGCAGTTCAATGCCGCTGACCTTGCCGGTGCGCTGGTAATCCTTCCAGCCGCTGCCGATCAGGTAACCGCGGGCGATCGCTTCCACCGGCACCGGCTTCAGCTTCCGGGTAACCACCGCGCGCTTGGCGTACAGCGCCGCGTCCACGCCGTCGGGCAGCACGCTGGCCACGTCGATGCCGGTCAGGTGGTTGGGCATCAGGTGCGCGGTCTTGGCGAACCAGAAGTTGGACACCTGGCAGAGCATTTCGCCCTTGCCGGGGATCGGGTCGGGCAGCACCACGTCGAAGGCCGAAAGGCGATCGGTGGCTACCATCAGCAGGTAGTCCCCCGGCGGCGTGCCTTCGGGCAGGCGCTCGCGCGGAATATCGAAAACGTCACGCACCTTGCCGCGATGGCGCAAGGGCAGGCCGGGAAGATCGGATTGCAACAACGTGGTCGGCACGGGCACTCCTGGGGGCTTCGTCGATACGAGCTGCCCAGGGACCCGGAGGGCCCGCCGGCCAGCGGGCGGCCTAGTGTAAAGCCGTCCGGGGCGGCTGTGACGTAAAATGGAAAGCCAATTGGCCAAATCTGCCCGGAGCGCCATGCGCTGGTACGGAAAACTGCTGGGTTTCATCGCCGGGGCCCTACTGTTCCGGCCCAATCCCTTGTTTGGCGCGGTGCTGGGCCTGCTGATCGGCCATGCGTTCGACGCCGACTGGTTCCGCCTGAACAAGGAAAACCCCTACCGTGAGCTGGGACTGACCTCGTCGGCGACCGAGTCGGAAATCGACCTGGCCTACCGCCGCCTGATGTCGCAATACCATCCTGACAAGCTGGTCGGCGCCGCGCCGGAACTGCTCAAGCAGGCCGAGGCCAAGAGCCGCCGCGTGAATGCCGCCTACGACCGCATCAAGACCCTGCGCAAGCGCTGAGTCCTGCCCCTCTTTCTTCCTGCTTCGAAGGCCTGGCCATGTCCAACTGCATCATCGCCCCGTCCATCCTGTCGGCCAACTTCGCCCGTCTCGGCGAAGAAGTCGACAACGTTCTCGCTGCCGGCGCGGACTGGGTCCATTTCGATGTGATGGACAACCATTACGTGCCCAACCTGACCATCGGCCCGCTGGTCTGCCAGGCGCTGCGCAAGCACGGCGTCACCGCGCCGATCGACGTGCACCTGATGGTGGAGCCGGTGGACCGGATCATCCCGGATTTCGCCGAGGCCGGTGCCACCTATATCAGCTTCCATCCGGAGGCCAGCCGCCACCCCCACCGCACCATCCAGCTGATCCGCTCGCTGGGCTGCAAGCCGGGCCTGGTGCTCAACCCCGGCACGCCGGTGGACATCCTGGACTGGGTGCTGGACGACCTGGACCTGGTGCTGCTGATGTCGGTGAACCCGGGCTTCGGCGGCCAGGCCTTCATTCCGTCCGCGCTGGACAAACTGCGCGTGGTGCGGCAGAAGATCGATGCCAGTGGCAAGGACATCCGCCTGGAGATCGACGGCGGGGTGAAGGCCGAGAACATCGGGGCGATCGCCGCAGCCGGCGCCGATGCCTTCGTAGCCGGCTCGGCGATCTTCAACGCCCCGGATTACCAGCAGGTGATCAGCGCGATGCGCGCCAACGTCGCCGCGGCGCGATGAGAAAAAAGGGGACGGAGGGAATTAAACTCGTTTAATTCCCTCCGTCCCCTTTTTCTGCCCATGAACATCCGTCCGGCCACCGTCGCCGATGCAGGACTGATCCTGCGCTTCATCCGCGAACTGGCGATCTACGAGAAGGCCGAATCGTCGGTGCAGACCGACGAAGCGGGGATCGCCGCCAGCCTGTTCGGGCCCGATGCCAGTGCCCAGGCGCTGGTCTGCGAAGCCGACGGCGAAGCGATCGGCTATGCGGTCTATTTCCATAACTATTCCACGTGGCTGGGCCGCAAGGGCATCTACCTGGAAGACCTGTACATCAGCCCGGAAAAGCGGGGATCCGGCGCCGGCAAGGCGTTGCTGAAGCACATCGCGCGGCAGGCGGTGGCCGAGGGTTGCGGGCGTTTCGAATGGTCGGTGCTGGACTGGAACCAGCCTGCGATCGATTTCTACGTCGCCGCCGGCGCGCGGCCACAGGACGAATGGACGGTGTACCGGCTGGAAGGCGATGCATTGCGCGCCTTCGCCGCCGCCTGAAAAAAAGGCCACGCCGCTGCCGGCGTGGCCCTGCTGGAATAGTGGGAGGCTGATCCTGCCTCCATCCGTCTTCCCTGCTATGGCCTCCCATGTTCCGGGCTGTCGGTGACACGCTGATGACATTCACCAGCAAAGAACGCACGGCTGCTAGCCTGTGCCGCCCCCACCCCCGGAACCCCCCATGAGCCTTTCGCGCTGGCGCTTGATCCTGAACGGAAAATCCGCCGGGGACGTCGATGTGCGCGACGCGGTCACGGCTTGGCGCGAACGCGGGATTAACCTTGAAGTGCGGGTCACCTGGGAGGCGGGCGATGCCGAGCGCTACGTGGCCGAAGCCATCGACAACGGGGTGGAGGTGATCATCGCCGGCGGCGGGGATGGCACCCTGAGCGCGGTGGCGGAAACGCTGGCGCACCGCGATGAGCCCGCCGATGCGCTGCCTTCCCTGGCGCTCTTGCCGCTGGGCACCGCCAATGATTTCGCCACCGCGGCGGGCTTCCCTGAGACCCCCGCCGATGTGCTGGCGCTGATCACCGCACAGGACCCGCGCGCGATCGACCTGCTGCGCATCGAAGCCGATGGCAAGGTCTGGTGGTGCGCCAATGTCGCCAGCGGTGGCTTCGGCACGCAGGTGACGGTAGAAACCGATGAAGGCCTGAAGAAGGTACTGGGCGGCCTGGCCTATGTGCTGACCGGCATCTCCAAGCTGGGCCGCATCGAGCCGATCCTGGCGCGCGTGCACGGCCCCGGCTTCGACTGGGAAGGCGGCTTCATCGCGCTGGGCATCGGCAACGGCCGCCAGGCCGGTGGTGGCCAGGCGCTGTGCCCGCAGGCGGTCATCGATGATGGCCAGCTGGACGTCACCATCATTCCGGAACTGACCGGCGAAGTCGGCGCGATGCTGGGCCAACTGGTGACCGGCGGCAAAGAGGCGGCGCTGGAGCATGTCGCAACCCGCACCCGTTTGACCCGGGTGGAGATCCGCGCCGAAAAGCCGCTGACCCTCAACCTGGACGGTGAGCCCGTGGAAGCACGGCATTTCCGCATCGAATGCGTGCCGCGCCGCGTGCGCATGCATCTGCCTGCGGATTGCCCGCTGCTGTCCCGGTCGACAAGCTGATAGGTCTGGCATACTGGATTTGACCCGCGCAGCACGTCCCTGCGGTCAGCTTCATAACTCACTCACAAGGAGTACATGCCGTGAAATCAGCTGTCATCTCATTGGCTTCGATCACCCTGTTGGTTGCATTGACCGGTTGCAGCACGATCGCCGCGAAGACGAACGTTTTGGATGACGACAAGATCAAATCGCAGTCGGCCGGCGCCCTGGGCTACGAGCCGTCGCAGTTGACCCTTGTCAGCCGTCGCACCGAAGGCACTAACACCTACGCCAATCTGAAGGCATCGGACGGCAAGGAGTTCGTCTGCATCATCAATGGGGGCAACCTGCTCTCGATGGGCATGACCAACCCACCCGCCTGCAATAAGAAAGGTGAGCCGATCAAGGCCAGCCCGTTCCAGCGCTGATCAACGCACCGCGATCGGCGTAGTGGCGGCGCCGTCCCGGAAAGGGCGGCGCTGCCATGGCGCAATGTGTAGCGCGGATTGCGGCAGGTTGAGGGGTGTCGCCGCCCCAAAGCAGCGGGAACAGGAGCGGCAGGGCACGCGAACATTAGCGCCGAGCCGTGCTCGGCGAGCACAGCGGCAGGGCCCATGACGGCCAGCGTCGTCACCCACCCGAGCAGAGGCTGACGTCCAGCGGCCGTTACTACCAGTGAGCCGCCTGCGCGTGGTCCAAGCCCCGGGGGAGGGGCAGTCACGCGCGCGGCGGACGGCTTCCGCCTGGGGCGGCCCATGCGGTACAGTGACCGGGTGTCCATCCTGACGACCCCGCGATCCGTTTCTTCCGCACGCCGTAACTGGCGATGGTGGCCCGTAGCCGTCGTCCGCCCAGAAAACGCCGTATCCCGGAAGGAAAGTCGTGTTGAACACCCCCGCCCAGTTCCAGCAGCAGGCCGCTGAAGGCCACACCCGCATCCCCGTCGTCCGTGAAGTGCTGTCCGACCTGGACACGCCGCTCTCGGTCTACCTGAAGCTGGCCGACGGCCCGCACACCTATCTGTTCGAATCGGTCGAAGGCGGCGAGCGCTTCGGGCGCTATTCCATCATCGGCCTGCCGGCGCGCCGCGTGTACACCTTCCGCGGCCACACCCTGACCATCGCCGAACACGGCCAGGTCGTGGAAACCCGGGAAGTAGCCGACCCCTTCGCCGAAGTCGAGGCGCTGCGCAGCGCGCATTCGGTGCCCAAGCTGGACGGGTTGCCCGGCTTCACCGGCGGGCTGGTCGGCTGGTTTGGCTTCGAATGCATCGGCTACATCGAACCCCGCCTGGCGCCGCCGGCCGGGCGCGATGAACTGGGCACGCCGGACATCCTGCTGATGCATTCCGAAGAGCTGGCGGTGTTCGACAACCTCAAGGGCCGGCTGTACCTGATCGTGCATGCCGACCCGCGCCAGCCCGGTGCCTGGGACGAGGCGCAGGCGCGGCTGGACGCGCTGGCCGGCAAGCTGCGTGCGCCCGGCGCCGGCTATCCCGCGCCGCTGCACAGCGACGTACTGGACGAGGGTGACTTCATCTCCGGCTTCACCCGCGAGGGTTTCATCGACGCGGTGGAACGCAGCAAGGATTACATCCGCTCCGGCGACATCTTCCAGGTGGTGCTGAGCCAGCGCCTGAGCGTGCCGTTCAAGGCGCGGCCGGTGGATGTCTACCGCGCGCTGCGGGCGCTCAATCCTTCGCCATACATGTATTTCCTGGATGTCGGTGACATGCAGGTGGTGGGCTCGTCGCCGGAGATCCTGGTGCGCCTGCAGCACGACGCCGACGGCGTGGGTCATGTCACCGTGCGGCCGATCGCCGGCACGCGGCCGCGTGGCGCCACGGTGGAAGAGGACAACGCACTGGAAGCCGAACTGCTGGCTGATCCGAAGGAGCGGGCCGAACACCTGATGCTGATCGACCTGGGCCGCAACGATGCCGGCCGCGTTTCCAGCGCTGGCACGGTGGAGGTCGGCGAGCAGTTCGTGATCGAGCGCTACAGCCATGTGATGCACATCGTCAGCGAGGTGACCGGGCAACTGCAGCCGGGCCTGAGCTATGCCGACGTGCTGCGCGCCACGTTCCCGGCCGGCACGGTCAGTGGCGCGCCGAAGATCCGCGCGCTGGAAGTGATCCGCGAACTGGAGCCGATCAAGCGCAACGTGTATGCCGGCAGCATCGGCTACATCGGCTGGCATGGCGATGCGGACACCGCCATTGCGATCCGCACCGCGGTGATCAAGGACGGCCGCCTGCACGTACAGGCCGGCGCCGGCATCGTCTACGACTCGGACCCGCAGAAGGAATGGGACGAGACGATGAACAAGGGCCGCGCGCTGTTCCGCGCGGTCGCCCAAGCGGCCAAGGGCCTGTAACGCGCTTCATTTTCCTGGCGCGCGTCCTGCGCGCCCGTCTCCCCTACGAAGTCTGGAACCTGATCCATGTTGTGGATGATCGACAACTACGACAGCTTCACCTACAACCTCGTGCAGTACCTGCAGACGCTGGGTGCCGAGGTCAAGGTGGTGCGCAACGATGCGATGACGGTCGATGAGATCGCCGCGCACAAGCCCGAACGCATCGTGATTTCGCCCGGCCCATGCACGCCGAACGAAGCCGGCATTTCGCTGGAACTGATCCAGCGGCTCGGCCCGACCACGCCGATCCTCGGCGTCTGCCTGGGCCACCAGGGCATCGGCCAGGTGTACGGCGGCACGGTGATCCGTGCGGGCAACATCATGCACGGCAAGACCTCGCCGATCCGCCATGAAGGCAAGGGCGTGTTCGCCGGCCTGCCGGATCGCTACCAGGCCACCCGCTACCACTCGCTGGTGGTGGACAAGACGCGGCTGCCGGCGTGCCTGGAGGTCACCGCCTGGACCGAGAACGAGGACGGTACGGTGGAGGAAATCATGGGCCTGCGCCATCGTGAGCATCCGGTGGAAGGTGTGCAGTTCCATCCCGAATCCATCCTTACCGAGCACGGCCACGCGCTGCTGCGAAACTTCCTGCAGCGCTGAGCTGCACGCCGACCCCAGGAGTCCATCGATGCGCTTCTCCCCCCAGGAAGCCCTGCAACGCACCATCGAACACCGCGAGATCTTCTTCGAAGAGATGGTCGACCTGATGCGGCAGATCATGCGCGGCGATGTGTCGCCGATGATGACCGCCGCGATCCTGACCGGGCTGCGGGTCAAGAAGGAAACCGTCGATGAGATCGCCGCCGCCGCGACCGTGATGCGCGAGTTCGCGCTGCCGGTACCGGTCACCGATACCCGCCACATGGTCGATATCGTCGGCACCGGCGGCGATGGCTCGCACACCTTCAACATCTCCACCTGTTCGATGTTCGTGGCCGCCGCTGCCGGTGCGCGCGTGGCCAAGCATGGCAACCGCAGCGTGTCGTCCAAATCCGGAAGCGCCGATGCGGTGGAAGCACTGGGCGCGGTGATCGAACTGCAGCCGGCGCAGGTGGCGCAGGCCATCGAACAGACCGGCGTGGGCTTCATGTTCGCGCCCATCCACCACCCGGCGATGAAGGTCGTGGCGCCGGTCCGGCGGGAGATGGGCGTGCGCACCATCTTCAACATCCTGGGCCCGCTGACCAACCCGGCCAGCGCACCGTCGGTGCTGATGGGCGTGTTCCATCCGGACCTGGTCGGCATCCAGGCGCGCGTGCTGCGCGAGCTGGATACCGCGCGTGCCATGGTGGTGTGGGGCCGCGACAACATGGACGAGATCTCGCTTGGCGCCGGCACCTTGGTGGGTGAGCTGCGCGACGGCAAGGTCCGCGAGTACGAGATCCACCCGGAGGACTTCGGCATCGCCATGTCGGCCAGCCGCAACCTGCGCGTGGATGGCCCGGAACAGTCCATCGCGATGCTGCGTGCGGTGTTGGACAACGAGCCGGGCCCGGCGCTGGACATCGTGGCGCTGAACGCGGGTGCGGCCCTGTACGTGGCCGACGTGGCCAGCGACATCGCCGATGGCCTCGCACGTGCCCGCGCCGCGATCGCCGATGGCAGCGCCCGCGCGCGCCTGCAACAGTACGTCGACATCACCCGCGTGCTGGCAGGCTGAGGCGGCAACGCCGGAAACGACTTAACTCCCTCCGTCCCCTTTTTCGTGTGAACACCATGAGCGACATCCTGCAGACGATCCTGGCCCGCAAGGCCGAAGAAGTGGCCCAGCGCCGCGCCGCCGTGCCGCTGGAACAGCTGCAGGCACGGCTGGCCGATGCGCCGCCGGTGCGCGGGTTCGTGCGTGCATTGCAGGCAGCGATCGCCAACGGCGACCCGGCGGTCATCGCCGAGGTCAAGAAGGCCAGTCCCTCCAAGGGCGTGATCCGTCCGGATTTCCATCCGGCCGATATTGCGGTCAGCTATGAATTCGGCGGAGCCAGCTGCTTGTCCGTACTGACCGACATGGACTTCTTCCAGGGCAGCGATGCCTACCTGCAGCAGGCACGCGAGGCCTGCACGCTGCCGGTGCTGCGCAAGGACTTCGTGGTCGACCCGTACCAGGTGGTCGAAGCGCGCGTGCTCGGCGCCGACTGCATCCTGTTGATCGTCGCCGCGCTGGAAGACACCCAGTTGGCGGAGCTGTCCGAGCTGGCGATCAGCCTGGGCATGGACGTGCTGGTGGAAGTGCACGACATCGATGAACTGGAGCGCGCGCTGCAGGTGCCGGCGCCGATGATCGGCATCAACAACCGCAACCTGCGCACCTTCGAGGTGTCGCTGCAGACCACGCTGGACATGCGCAACGCGGTGCCGAAGGATCGCCTGCTGGTGACCGAAAGCGGCATCCTGGGTCCGCAGGATGTCGGCCTGATGCGTGATGCCGGGATCAACGCGTTCCTGGTGGGCGAAGCGTTCATGCGGGTGGAGGAACCAGGCGAGGGCCTGCGTCAGCTATTCTTCGCGGCATGAGCACGATCTATCCAACCCCGCAGGACGATGCGCCGCTGGTGGTGTTCGATTTCGACCACACCCTGTATGACGGCGATTCCGGCAGCCATCTGTTTGCCACCCTGATCAAGCGCAATCCCCTGCGGCTGCTGGCCGCGCTGCTGGTGACGCCGGTCGCCGGCCCGCTGGTGGCGATGCTGCCGACGCGGCGCGCCGGCATTTCGATCTACGTTTGGATCGCGACCTTCGGCATGCACCGCGCACGCGAGTTCAACCGCGTCATCGATGCCTATGTGCTGAAGCACGAACCGACACTGCGCGCGAAACTGCTGCCGCAGGCGCTGGAGGTGTTCGCCGCGCACCGTGCCAAGGGCGACCGCGTGGTGGTGGCCACCGGCGCGCCGCCGGAGCTGGCGCGGGCGATCCTGGCCTTCGTCGCGCACGTGGACGTGCCGGTGATCGGCAGTGAAGTCGGGCCGCGCTTCGGTGCCGTCGGCGCCACCCGCCACTGCCACAACGAAGAGAAGATGCGCATGCTGCGCGAGCGCGGCTACGGCAACATCGATGTGGCCTACTCCGACAGCACCGCCGACCTGCCGCTGCTGGTGGCGGCCAAGGCACCGGTGGTGGTCAATCCCAAGCGTGGCAGCGTGGACTTCTTCCGTCGCGTGTTGCCCGAAGGTACGCGCATCCTCAACTGGGGTTGCGAAGACCGCGGCGGCGAAAAAGCCTGAGGCCGCGGGCCCGGTAGTGACGGCCGCTGGCCGTCAGCCCTTGCCTTCGGCGCTACCGCTCCAGCAGGCCGAACACCGTATGGCCGATCTGATACAGGCTGATCGCCAGCACCAGCACGCCTACGGCGACCAGCACCCAGCGTTCCTTGACCCGCTTCACCAGCACCGCGGCCAACGGGGCGGCCATCATGCCGCCGATCAGCAGGCCGGCGACGATCTGCAGGTGGTGCAGCCCCATCGACAGCAGGAAGGTCGCGGAGACCGTCAGCGTCACTACGAACTCGGCTGCATTGACGGTGCCGATGGTGGTCCGCGCCTCACCGCCCCGCGCCAACAGCGTGGAGGTGGCCACCGGGCCCCAGCCGCCGCCGCCGCTGGCGTCCAGGAAGCCTGCGACGGCACCCAACAGCGGCACGCGCTTGATGTCGCCCTTGGGCATCAGCCGACCGGCCGCGCGCAACAGGATGACGATGGCGAGCACCAGCAGGTACAGATAAATCAATGGCCGGATGATGTCGCCAGGCAGCTGGGTGAGTCCATATGCGCCGACTGCCCCGCCGATCGCGCCGGGTATGGCCAGGCGCACGAACAATCGGCGGTCCACGTTGCCGGCCATCAGGTGGGAAACCCCCGACGCGCCGGTGGTGAAGACTTCGGCGGTGTGGACGCTGGCGCTGACCTGTGCCGGTGGCAGGCCCATGCTGAGCAGCACCGAAGACGACACCAGCCCGAACGCCATGCCCAGCGCGCCGTCGACCAGCTGCGCGCCGAGGCCGATCAGGATGAACCACCAGAATTCGCTGCTCAGCTCCATCACATCATCCTGCAGGACTGCCGTGCACCGGCAGGTGACGGCGGGGGTGACGCAGTGACGACCAACGGTCGTCACCCACCAGGGGCGGCGTCACCCGTCAGGAGACCTTCAGCGCGTGCCGTACAGCACCACGGTCTTGCCGCGGGCATGCAGCAGGCCGTCCACCTGCAGCTTCTTCAGCACCCGGCCGGCCATCTCGCGCGAGCAGCCGACCAGGCGCGCCAGTTCCTGCCGGGATACCCGCAGTTGGCTGCCCTGCGGGTGGGTCATGGCCTCTGGTTCTTCGGCCAGGTCATGCAGGGTCCGCACGATCCGGTCGGTCACGTCCAGGAAGGCCAGGCGGCTGGCCTTGCGGCTGGTATCGAGCAATCGCTTGGATATCTGCTGGCCCAGCGCGTACAGCAGGCGCG
The DNA here is from genome assembly GCF_014841975.1 of Stenotrophomonas sp. CFBP 13724. Classification (NCBI taxonomy): domain Bacteria; kingdom Pseudomonadati; phylum Pseudomonadota; class Gammaproteobacteria; order Lysobacterales; family Lysobacteraceae; genus Stenotrophomonas; species Stenotrophomonas sp. CFBP 13724. The sequence continues at coordinate 200,956 of NZ_JACYUW010000005.1, read as the reverse complement.
GGGCATCATTGGACAGCGGGCCCAGGAACAGCTGGTGCAGGCGTTCGTAGCTGATCTCGGCCAGCTCGCAGGCGGTCCGGGTGCGCAGGATGACCTCGCGGCGGTCCGATTCCACGAACAGGCCCATTTCACCAACGAACTCGCCGGTGCCGAAGTAGCCGAGCACCAGCTCGCGCTCCTCGTCCTCTTCAGCAATTATTGAAACCGACCCACTGATCACGTAGTACAGGGTCCCGGCCGGATCACCGGGGCGGAACACATCGGTTCGGGCAGGGTAGCGACGCCGGTGGCTGTGGGCCAGGAAGCGGTCGATGGTAGCGATGTCCAAAGCCAAAGGACTGGTAGCAAGGCGCACGGTTGACACGATGGTGGCGCTCCCTCTGCGCATGAACGGATTCACGGGGTGGAGAGCAGCTTAGCGGAGCGCAAATGTTAAGAGCAAACAATTAGCTGTTCACGGCAGCCCGTTCAGGTCCCCCCTCGGGGAACAATTGCCTCATAATTGATCCTTTCCCCGCTCTTACAGGATCGCCGCCCGTGGTCAAGCCGTTGCCTCGCCTGAGGTTGCAAGGTTTCAACAACCTCACCAAGGCGCTGAGCTTCAACATCTATGACGTCTGTTACGCCCGCACCGAAGAGGAGCGTCAGCGTTACATCGACTACATCGATGAAGAGTACAACGCCGACAGGCTGACTCAGATTCTCACGGACGTCGCCGAGATCATCGGCGCGAACATCCTCAACATCGCGCGCCAGGATTACGATCCGCAGGGTGCCTCGGTGACGATCCTGATCTCCGAAGAGCCGGTGATCGACAAGAAGCAGGCCGGCAAGGAGTTGATTTCCGACGCCGTGGTCGCGCACATGGACAAGTCGCACATCACCGTGCACACCTATCCGGAAACGCACCCGCAGGAAGGCATCGCCACCTTCCGCGCCGACATCGACGTGGCCACCTGCGGCGTGATTTCGCCGTTGAAGGCGCTGAACTACCTGATCGAGAGTCTGGAATCGGACATCGTGATCATGGATTACCGCGTGCGTGGCTTCACCCGTGATGTGAAGGGCAAGAAGCACTACATCGATCACAAGATCAACTCGATCCAGAACTTCCTGGCCAAGAACATCAAGTCGCGTTACGAGATGTTCGACGTCAACGTCTATCAGGAAAACATCTTCCACACGAAGATGCACCTGAAGGACTTCGACCTGGACCAGTACCTGTTCGAAGAGAAGGCCAAGAACCTGTCCTTCAAGGAACGCATGAAGATCGAGGCGCTGCTGCGCCGTGAAATCGAAGAGCTGTTCCACGGGCGCAACCTGTCCGAGTGATACCGGCAGGGTCCTCCGGGGCCGTGCTTATGAAGGCGGGACGTCCCGCCCCGTGGAACCGCGATCTGCGCAGATCGGCGTTTCACGGCAGTTGACCGACCCACGGCCCGGTGTGAAGACACCGGGCCGTTTTGTTTTCGTTTAGAAAGTTGAGGAGCACCCCATGCCTTGGATCTATCTGCTGCTGGCCGGCATCTTTGAAATCGGCTTCGCCATCGGCATGAAATATTCCGATGGTTTCAGCAAGCCGTTGCCGACCGTTGCCACCGTGGTGGCCGCGTTGATCAGCCTGTTCCTGATGAGCCAGGCGATGAAAACCATCCCGGTCGGTACCGCCTACGCCATCTGGACCGGCATCGGCGCGTTGGGCGTTGCGGTGCTGGGCATCTTCCTGTTCAACGACAGCGCCTCGCCGGCCCGGCTGGGCTGCGTGGCGCTGATCGTGGCCGGTGTGATCGGCCTGAAGCTGGTTTCCACGCCCTGACCCCGGTTTATTGGAGCCACGCTCGGCGCCGCCTCACAACCGGTACGCGATCGTCTTCATCACCTTCGATGCCAGCGCCATCGCGCCGGGAATCGGGAACGGCAGTCGGCGCGCACCGGCCTGCTCAGCGTGCTCGGCATGCCGGGCTTCGTCTTCCTTCATCACCTTGATCACTTCGCGGCTGCGCAGGTCGGCTGGCGGCAGCGTCTCAAGGTGCTCGTCCAGGTGGGCTTCCACCTGGCGTTCGGTCTCCACCACGAAGCCGAGGTTCCAGCCGTCACCGCGCAGCCCGGCCAGCGTGCCGATCGCATAGCTGCCGGCGTACCAGACCGGATTGAACCGGCTGGGGCGGCTGTCCAGTTCCCCCAGGCGGATCGCGCACCAGGCCAGGTGGTCGGTTTCTTCCTGCGCCGCCTCCAGCAGGTGGGCGCGGGTTGCCGGATCCCGGGCGACGGCCGCCTGGCCGAAGTACAGCCCCTGCGCACAGACCTCGCCGACATGGTTGATCCGCATCAGGCCGGCCGCATGCCGTCGCTCGCCCGGGCTCATGCCGGGCTCGGCCGCGTCGGTGGCCGGGTAGGGGCGTTCTGCCGGCGGATTGCCGAACACCGTGTCCAACGCACGCTGTGCCTCGGTCAGCAGGTGATCCAGCGGGGTGGTCTGGCGGAGCGCGCTCATGGTGGGGCCGGTGACGTCAGGGGATCCCTAATTCTCGCCGCCCGGCGCGCCCCTGCCAACCCATCGGCATGGGCGAACTTGCGCGGCGGGACGAAGCTGGGTAAAATCCCGCCTCTTGCGTTTCACCTTCACAACGCGTGGCAGAGTTCCGGCCCTCCTGGCCGCAATGAGCCCGACGACCTACATAGAGTTCTTCATGAGCACTTTCACCGCTAAGAACGAGACCGTCCAGCGCGACTGGTACCTCGTTGACGCCGAGGGCAAGACCCTGGGCCGTCTCTGCACCGAGCTGGCCCGCCGTCTGCGTGGCAAGCACAAGCCGGTCTACACCCCGCACGTTGATACCGGCGACTACCTGGTCGTCATCAATGCAGAAAAGATTGTCGTCACCGGCAAGAAGCTGCAGGACAAGATGTATCACCGTTTCACCGGCTACATCGGCAACCTGAAGACCGAATCGCTGGCCCAGGCGCTTGAGCGTCACCCGGAGCGCGTGATCGAGATCGCCGTGAAGGGCATGCTGCCGAAGGGTCCGCTGGGTCGCCAGATGTACCGCAAGCTCAAGGTCTACGCAGGCACTGAGCATCCGCACGCCGCACAGCAGCCGCAGGTTCTGGATATCTAATCATGGCTATCACTCAAAACTACGGCACTGGCCGCCGCAAGTCCTCCACTGCCCGCGTGTTCCTGCGCAAGGGCTCTGGCAAGATCACCGTCAATGGTCGTCCGCTGGACGAGTTCTTCGGTCGTGAGACTGCGCGCATGATCGTGCGCCAGCCGCTCGAGCTGACCAAGAACACCGAAAGCTTCGACATCCTGGTCACCGCCGCTGGCGGCGGCACCACCGGCCAGGCCGGTGCGATCCGCCTGGGCATCGCCCGCGCGCTGGTCGAGTACGACGAAACCCTGAAGTCCGAGCTGCGCAAGGCTGGCTTCATGACCCGTGACGCCCGTGAAGTTGAGCGTAAGAAGGTCGGCCTGCACAAGGCACGTCGCGCCACCCAGTTCTCCAAGCGCTGATTTGCCGCGCCTGGCGTGGGGCCTTTCGGGGCCCTGCTGGGAGGAAAGCAAAAACCCGGCTTCGGCCGGGTTTTTGTTTGCGCGTTGTTTGGGTTATTGACCCTGCGTGTCGAGCAAGCTCGACACTACGGGACCCCATCCGGAATAGAGCCCCCTTGTTGTTCAAGGGGGGCGCGCCAACGGCGCGGGGATAAGGTGAAATGCGCGCCCAAATACTAAAAAAGGCCTGATCAAAGATCAGGCCTTTTTTAGTATTTGGCTGCCCCGGATGGATTCGAACCACCGAATGCCTGAGTCAGAGTCAGGTGCCTTACCGCTTGGCGACGGGGCAAAATAGGTGAAGCAATTGTCTCACTTTCCAAGTCGAAAACCAACCTCGACATGGTGGCTATGGGTGGACTCGAACCACCGACCCCAGCATTATGAGTGCTGTGCTCTAACCGGCTGAGCTACATAGCCTTGTGTGAGCCGGCTATTCTGGGCATGTGTACGAAACATGTCAATAGTTTTGTGTGCTGCTTGTGGGCCGACAGACGGCATGGGATAGTCCCTGTCAGTAGATTTCTAGGAGTCCGCATCGTGATCGATCCGGACGGCTATCGACCGAACGTCGGCATCGTGTTGATGCGCCAGGACGGTCAGGTGTTCTGGGCACGTAGAGTGCGCCGGGATGGCTGGCAGTTCCCACAGGGCGGCATGAACACCGATGAGACGCCCGTCGAGGCCATGTATCGTGAACTGCAGGAAGAGACCGGCCTGCTGCCCGAACACGTTGAAGTGCTCGGTGCTACCCCCGGTTGGCTGCGTTACAAGCTCCCTGCGCGCGCGATCCGCCGCAATGAGCGACAGGTGTGCATCGGCCAGAAGCAGGTCTGGTTCCTGCTGCGCCTGACCGGTGACGAGTCGCACGTGCAGCTGGACCTGACCGAGACGCCCGAGTTCGACAACTGGCGCTGGGTCGATTTCTGGTATCCGGTCGAGCACGTGGTGATGTTCAAGCGCGGTGTGTACGCGCGTGCGTTGCGCCACCTCGCACCGATGGCGCGGGGCGTTGCCGGCGCAGGGGTGACGCAGATGCCGACGGGTGCGCAGGAAGCCTGGATGCCGGGGCATGCGGCAGGCCACGATCGGCCGCGCAAGCGTCCGACCAAGCGCGGTTACTGGCCCAAGAAGGTGCAGGGCGATCCCACCTGATGATCGTCCCAGGCTGAACTCCATCGAGAATGATTCAGCTTGTCAATTGACAACCATTCGCGTTTGAAGTGGAATATCGGCAGGCCAGCATCGGCCTGCCAGCACCGGCCGCCCTCGTGTACGTCTGCATCTGCAACGGAGTCACCGACCACCAGATCCGCGAAGCCGCGGTGGATGGCTGCATGACGGTGGCCGAACTGACGATGCGGACCGGCTGCGGCGCTACCTGCGGGTCCTGCCTGGACATGGCCGGCGACCTGCTGGCCAAGGCACGCAACACCCACGACCTGCCCCTACCGGTTCTCGGCGGCCTGCAGGCCGCCTGAGCGCCTGCGCCGCAACGCGCAACTGAGCACGATTCGCGTTCCTTCATCGCCGGCGCAAAGCCGCTACAGTGCCTGCGTTTTCAGCGTGCAGGAGCACCCCTCATGAAAGGCGACGCCAAAGTCATCCAGTACCTCAACAAGGTGCTGTACAACGAACTGACTGCGATCAACCAGTACTTCCTGCACGCCAAGATGCTGAAGAACTGGGGCATCAAGGAACTCGCCGAGCACGAGTACAAGGAATCGATCGAAGAGATGAAGCATGCCGACATGCTGTCTGATCGCATCCTGTTCCTTGAAGGGCTGCCGAACTTCCAGGCGCTGGGCAAGCTGCGCATCGGCGAGAATCCGTCGGAAATCCTGCAGTGCGATCTGGCGCTGGAAAGCGAGGCGGTCGAGGTATTGCGCGAAGCGGTGGCCCATGCCGATTCGGTTGGCGACTACGTCAGCCGCCAGCTGTTCACCAAGATCCTGGATTCCGAAGAAGAGCACATTGACTGGCTGGAAACCCAGCTGGAACTGATCGGTCGCCTTGGCGAGCCGAAATACCTGCTCAGCAAGCTGGAAGACTGAGCGGGGGCATGGGTGCCGACCAAGGTCGGCACTACGGTCGGCACTACTGCCGCTGCCAGCCGGCCAGTGCCATGCGTGCACGCGCGAACTCGGCGACCACGCGCGCGGCGGCGACTACCGGCATCTGCAGCGTGCCGTTGCGCGCCTCCAGTTCGATGCGCCGCGCAGCAGAGGACAAGGCCATCGCGCCGACATTCGCACTGGATGACTTAAGGCTGTGCGCCAGTGCGCGCAGCTTTTCCTGATCGTCTTCCTGCGCCGCCACCTGCAGCTGCTGCACCGCGATCGGTGTGTCATGCAGGAACGCGTCGATGATCGCCTGCGTGCTCGCCCCGATCACCTCGTGCAGTTCATCCAGCACGGTCGGGTCCAGTGCGGCCTGCGAAGCTTCCGCATCCTCGTCCGCTGCCACCAGCTGGTGCTGCGCTTCGGTGCTGCCAATGTCCTGCGCGCCCAGGGTCCAGCGCTTCAGCATGCTTCGCAACGCCGAAAGTTCAACCGGTTTGGACAGATAGTCATCCATGCCGGCCTGCAGGCAGCGCTCACGGTCACCGGCCATGGCATTGGCGGTCATGGCGATGATCGGCATCCGGGGGCGGGTGGATGTTGCTTCCTGCGCGCGCCATTGGCGGGTGGCGGCGTAGCCATCCAGCACCGGCATCTGGCAGTCCATCAGCACCACGTCGATACCCCCTGCGTGCAGTTCACCCAGCGCCTGTTCGCCATCGTGCGCGGTGCGCACCGTGCAGCCCATCACTTCCAGCACGCGCTCGGCCACCATCAGGTTGACCATGTTGTCTTCCACCAGCAGCACCCGCAGGTCCAGGCGGTCCGGCGTAGTGGCAAGGGAGGGAGGCAGCGTTGCATCGCCAAGCAGCGCCGCAGGCCGCGCCGAGCGCGTTGCAGCCGGCACCAGCACCGCGTGCAGCGCCGCGTCGGCCTGCAGTTCATCCACCCAGTGCTGGCCGTTGCGTGCGGGTGCGTTGCCCAGGTGCAGCCACAGCACCTGGGGTGCTTCCGTACCGCGTTCTGCGAGCGCCCGCTGCACGGACGCATCGCCGTTGCGCAGCAGGCGTCCATCGACCACCAGCCAGGCCAGTGCACGGGTCGTCGCGCGGACGGCCTCCAGTGCCAGCGCCAGCGTCTGCACGGCCTGCACCTGCAGGCCATGCTGCGCGCCGACGCGCTGCACGCGCTGCTGCAGCAAGGGGTCGTCGCTGAGCAGCAGCAGGTTGCCCAGTTCCGGGCCGTGCCCGCTGCGGGTGTCTCCCAGCGCCTTCAACAGCGGGATCTCGAACCAGAACGTGGCGCCTTGGCCGGGCGCCGAATGCACGCCGATCTGGCCCTGCATCAGCTCGATGATGCGGCGGCAGATCGCCAGCCCCAGGCCGGTGCCACCGTACATGCGCGTGGTGGACGCGTCGGCCTGGCTGAAGGACTGGAACAGGCGCGACTGCTGTTCCTGGTCGATGCCGATGCCGGTGTCGACGACCTCCAGACGCAGTTCGTGCCGGAACGCGGTCTCGCCCAGCCGGCGCACCTTCAGCGTGACCTGGCCGCGGGCGGTGAACTTGATCGCGTTGGCCAGCAGGTTGCCGAGTACCTGGCGCAGCCGCACCGGATCGCCGCGAACCGACAAGCGCACGGCAGGGTCCAGCTCCAGCACGATGCGCAGGCCCTTGGCCTCGGCCGCACGCTGCATCAGCTGCACCACGCCTTCCAGCAGTTCGCGCAGGTTGAAGGTGGTGGTCTCCAACACCAGTGCATTGGCTTCCAACCGCGAGTGATCGAGGATGTCATCGACGATGCGCAGCAACTGCTGCGAGCTGGTGACCGCGGTGCCCAGCATCTGCCGCTGCTCCGGCTCCAGGCTGCCGCGCCCGATCAGGTCGAGCATCGGGATGATGCCGTTGAGCGGCGTGCGGATTTCATGGCTCATCGTGGCCAGGAACTCACCCTTGGCCAGCACCGCTGCTTCGGCGGCCTGCTTGGCCAGCAGCAACTGCTGCTCCAGCTGTCCCTGCTGCTCGTGCAGCCGTTGCAGGCGCTCCAGTTCCTGCTGCAGCTGGCGCAGGCGCTGCTCGGCCTCGGCCGGGGCTGCCCCGTGCGCACCGTGCTGCTGCGCCGCCAGCGGCCACAGCAGCAGCGCCACGCAGGCCGCTACCAGCCCCAGCCACGGCCAGGGGCCGTTCCAGCGCAGGGTTACGGCCAGCAGGCAGCCAACGCTGATGGCCGCCGCTGCCAGCCCGGCCCGATAGATCCATCGGCCCCGTCCGTGGGTCACCGGGTCAGAGCACCGCGTTGAGGAAGTCGAAATCCAGGTCGCTGCCGGCCGACTGCACCATGTTGCCCTGGATGAAATCCACGCCGCCTACCCACATCGCCGCCGCGGCTTGGGGATCTTCGATCTGCTGGCCGATGATGAGCAGGTTGGCGCGGTGCGCCACGTCGATCGCAGCGCGCATTTCATCGCGCGTCTGCGGGTTGGCGTGGCTGCTGGAGAAACGTCCTGCCATGCGCACGAACGACAGCGGCAGCTGGGTCAGCAGGGCATTGGCCTCCGGCCCGGGTTCGAACTGGCTCAGGCAGAAGCGCACGCCCAAGGCACTGACCCGCGTGCAGAACTGCTGCAGGGTGACGGTGTGGATCAGTGCATCGGGCAGGCGCACGTCGACCACCAGTGCACTGCCGTCCAATTGCCGCTGCTGCAGCGATTCGATCAGCCAGTCGGCGAACGCATCGCGCGCCAGCGTGCGCAGCGACTGCGATACGAACAGATGCAGTGGCGGAGTGGCATGGCGGTAATGGTCGAGCAGGCCCAGCGCATGGTCGATCACCTGCTGATCGAGGTCGGCGATGCGGCCAGCCGCCTCGGCGGCAGGTATGACCTGGCCGGCGGTCAGCACGCTGCCATCGGCCTGGCGCAGCCGCAGCAGGACCTGGTACTGCGCGTTGCCGCCACCGGCCACGGCGACGATCGGCTGGTAAGCCAGTTCCAGCTGGCCGTCCAGCATCGCCAGGTGTTCATCGCTGCTGGTTTCTTCGTGCGGCACGAACCCGGCTACACCGGCGGTCAGCAGGCGTGCCTGCAGCGTGGTGCGCTCGATCGCCTCCAGCGCGCTGCCGACGTCCGGGAAGCCCGGCGACAGCGCCGCGAAACCGATCACCCCGCGCAGGTGCACCGATTCATCGTCGCGGATCACGAAGGCACGGCTGGACAACTGTTCGCGCAGCGACTGCGCGGTGGCGTCCAGCTGCTCTTCGTCGACGCCGCGTGCCAGGGCAAGGAAACTGTTGTCGTTCAGGCGCGCCAGCAGGTGCGGCTGTGCGGCTTCGGCCAACCGTTGCCCAGCCTGCACCATCAGGCGCTCGAAGGCGGCATAGCCATAGCGCTCGCGCAGGCCCAGCGCGCTGGCGATTTCAATGAAGAACAGACCGCCGCGGTCGCGGTGGCCGAGCGCGGCAGACAGCTGCTGCAGCAGGTGGTGGCGGGTCGGCAGCCCGGTTTCCGGGTTGTTGAGCAGCGGACCGCCGCGGTCACCGGTCTGCGCTGCCGCCTGCGCACGTGCGCGACGGATGCGGTTGGAGACCGCCGCGATCAGGTGGCGCGGGCGGATCGGCTTGCTCAGGTAATCATCGGCGCCGCTGTCGAGGACTTCGAACTGGCGTTCCGGATCGGGATCACCGCTGAGGAACACGATCGGCAGCATCTGCAGGCCGGGCAACTGGCGGATCATCGCAGTGAGCCGCATGCCATCCAGGCCGGGCAGGTGCAGGTCCATCAGGATCAGGTCCGGCGCATGCTCCTTCAGGGCCGGCTGCACGCTCTCCGCATCGCCCACCACGATCGCTTCCATGCCGGCGCCATGCAGCACGCTCTGTGCGAACAGGGCCTGCGCCCGGTCGTCTTCCACCACCAGGATGCGATACGGCGCGTCGCTGGGGAGGAAGCCGGTTGGTAGATCGTCCTGTGCATCCGCGGCGGTGTGCAGCGGCGGTGGGGTCGCACCGGGCAGCGCGATGACATTGTCGTCTGCCGCAGCCGTCGTCGCAGCGCTGGACGGCGCCTGCGAAGGCACGCTGGCCCAACGCTGCCAATGATCGGCGGGCGGGGTTTCTGCACGCGCGTTGCGTGGCGGGTGGGTATCGTTCACGGAGTCGCCGGCAGGGGGAGTAGGGGGATTATGCGGCAGGCCCGGTGCGGGGCGCGTCGCGATCGTTACCGGCCAGCCAGCGCATTCCTCTCCAGAGCGCGCGCCATACCAGCCAGACAGTCAACGCGCCGGCCAGGCTGCAGGCCAGCACCACGCCCAGCGCAAGCCAAGGATGGGCCAGTGCCAACGCAAGCCCGCCGACCACCACGGTATCTTCGGCCGCCGAGGCAACCCAGTTGCTGGCCGGTTCGGGCGAGGTATTGAGCAGTGCGCGGGTGCCGGATTTCAGTCCGTGGCTGGCCAGCGCGACGCCCGCACCGGCCAGCAGCGTGCCGGTGCCGAGGTCCCCGTCAGGCGACAAGGTAGCGGCGGCGAGGAACGCGCCGGCCGGCACGCGGGCCAGGGTCTGCAGCAGGTCCCATGCCGAATCCACGCCGGGGATCTTGTCGGCGAAGAATTCGGCGACGGCCAGCACCGCCGAGGTGCCCAGCACCCACCACGATTCGGTGGCCTGCAGGGCCGGTGGCAGGTCGACCCAGCCCAGCAGCCCGGCCAGACCCACGCCGAACACGGTGAGGTAGACACGGATGCCGGCCAGCCAGGCCAGCAGGATGCCGATCACGAACAGGTGGGCGTCGGTCATGGCGAAGGCTCCGGTCAGCGAGGTGGACATGCCTGCCGCGGGTAGCCGGCCAGCACGAACGGCACGTTCGAAGGCTGCACTATCGGCGATGGAGAGGCTGAACGCCACAGCTGCGCTCATGGACGGCCGCCGGTGTCACCTGCGTCCTGAATTACAATGGCCCGACTGATCCGCCGAGGCCGAGCCTGCATCGCACTGACCGATGCTCCGGAGACCTGCCATGAACAACCGTCCGCCTTCGCGCGTCCAGATCCGCATGCCCGGCCAGGCCGCGGGGCCGCATGACCGTCGCCGTCTCTGGGTGCTGGCTGCCGGCGCCATAATCGCGCTGCTGCTGGCCGGCCTGCTCGGCTTCTGGCTGGGTCGTCCGGGCGGTGAAGTAGGCGATACCCTGGAAGGCGCGCAGCAGCGCGCCGAAAGCCTGCAGCAGCAGCTGGTCGAACTGCGCCAGAAGCAGGCCACGCTGGAAGCCTCCGACCGCATCAGCCGGGCAGCCAACAACGAGGTGCAGGCCTCGCTGGCCGAGCGTGATGAGGAGATCGCCGGTCTGCGTGCCGATGTCGCGTTCTATGAACGGCTGGTCGGCGCCACCAGCCAGCGCAAGGGCCTCAACACCCATTCCATTGAGTTCCGCCCTGAAACGGCGGGTACCTGGCAGTACAGCGTGGTGCTGACCCAGAACCTCAACCGCGGCGCCATCAGCCAAGGGCAGATGCGCTTCACCGTGGAAGGGGTGAAGAACGGCCGGCTGGCCACGGTCAGCTGGGATGAGCTGCACCAGCGCAGCAACGTGCCGGGGCAGGAGTATTCTTTCCGGTACTTCCAGCAGCTGGGCGGCAGCGTGATCCTGCCGGCGGACTTCACCCCGCAGCGGGTTAAGGTGACACTGGGAAGTGGGACGGGGGGTTCCACGCAGGTATTTGACTGGAAACAGGCCGGGGCACCGGCCGCGAACGGGGAGTAGGCAGATGTTTGGAAGCAGCAAGTCCAGCCGTGACGGACAGCTGGTGGTCGATGCATTGATCGGCAGCCAGGTGGTGATCCGCGGCGACGTCGAATTCAGCGGTGGCCTGTACGTCGAAGGCCGTATCCACGGCAAGGTCATTGCCCAGGAAGGTGCAAGCAACGCCAACATCACCCTGGCCGACAATGGCGTGGTGGAAGGCGAGATCCGCGCCCAGGTGGTGGTCATCAGTGGCCGCATGGACGGCGACGTGCACGCCAGCGAGCGGGTTGAACTTACCCCTAGCGCGCGGGTGAACGGCAATGTTCATTACCAGGTGGTCGAAATGGCCGCCGGCGCGCAGCTGAATGGGCGGTTGATCCACGCCAGCGCTCCGATGGCCGCGCTTCCGCCGCCGGAAGGTGCTGCCGACGAGGCGGGCACCGGCAAGGGCGATACCGCCGCGCGCCGCAAGCTGGCCGAGGCCATGGCTTGAAAGCCGGTGCGGGCGGCCCCATGCTGACCGCATGAGCACGCTGATTTCACTACCCGGTACCGCCGAAGCGGCGCCGGGCTACCAGTCCCTTGACCGCCCGTTGAACTTCACCGAGTCCGCTGCGGCGAAGGTGCGCGAGCTGATCCAGGATGAAGGCAATGCCGAACTGGCGCTGCGCGTCTACATCGAGGGCGGTGGCTGTTCCGGCTTCCAGTACGGCTTCGAATTCGACGAGAACCGCGCCGAGGACGATCTGGCCGTGCAGACCAGCGGGGTCACCCTGCTGGTGGATCCGTTGAGCCTGCAGTATCTGATGGGCGCTGAGGTGGATTACACCGAGAGCCTGACCGGTGCGCAGTTCGTGATCCGCAATCCGAACGCCAAGACGACCTGCGGCTGCGGTAGCAGTTTCAGCATGTAAACGGCTTCCGGCAGCACTTCGCGTGCTGCCGAGGCTTGCCAGCAACCGTCCATCCGGGCAGGCTTGCCGCATGTCTACCCCTCTTTCGCCGCTGTCCGGTTTTTCCTTCGTTGGTGAGCCGCTCGAGCGCGCCGATGCCCTGCGTGCCGACGCCGATGCCCTTGCGCGTCTGTGGCCGGATGCCCGCCTGCTGGTGCTGGACCGCGACGGCACCGCGTTCACCGGCGCCGATGACCAGCCATTGCCGTTGACCGGCGCCGATATCGGTGGAGGTCCCGGCACCGCGGTGTTCCTCGGCCTGCGCGGCGATCAGGCGTGGTTCTCCGTCGAAGCCTCCGTGCTTGACGTGGCCGCGCCCGGGCGCATGGACCTGCGCCAGGCCGCGCTGTCCTGGTCGGTGGCCGATGCCAGCGCCTTCAGCTACGCACGTGGAATGTCGTACTGGCATTCGCGCAACCGTTTCTGCGGGGTGTGCGGCGGCGATGTGCGCTTCGAACGCGGCGGCTTCGTCGGCCGCTGCCAGCAGTGCGCGGTGGAACATTACCCGCGCGTGGATCCGGCGGTGATCGTGGCGGTGGAAAACCGCGGGCGCCTGCTGCTGGGCCGCCAGGCCAGCTGGGCCCCGCGGCGTTATTCGGTGCTGGCCGGCTTTGTCGAACCTGGCGAAATGCTCGAGCAGACCGTGGTGCGCGAAGTGTTCGAGGAGAGCAAGGTACGCGTCCGCGCCTGCCAGTACCTCGGCACCCAGCCGTGGCCGTTCCCCGGTGCCCTGATGGTCGGTTTCAGCGCCCAGGCCGACGATGGCGAACCGGAAGTGGACGGTGAGCTGGAAGACGCGCGCTGGTTCACCGCCGAAGAAGTGGGCGCGGCGATCGCGCGCGACGTGCACGACGACGGCGAAGGCATCCGACTGTCGCCGCCGATCTCCATCTCCCGCAGCCTGATCGAACACTGGTACCGGCAGCAGCCTGGGAGCGCCTGATGTTCACCACGCTGGTCGCCGTGCTGGTCGCCCTGGCCCTTGGCCATGTTGCGCCAGCGGCTGCCGCAACGCTGCGCCGATTCGATGGCTTCCGACGCTGGCTGGGATGGCTGGACTTGCACGCCGGCCCGTCCGGGCGCGGTCCGCTCGGGGTCGTCCTGGCGGTGCTGCCGCCGGTGCTGCTGCTCGGGCTGCTGGCGTGGTTGCTGCGCGGCACGCTGTTCGGCCTGCCATCGCTGTTGCTGGGCATTGCCGTGCTGGCGTGGTGCTGGGGTCCGCGTGACCTGGACCGCGATGTCGAAGCGGTCATCGACGCCGACGAACCGGCGCTGCGCCACGCTGCCCTGCACACCCTGCAGGCGGCCGGTGGCAGCCTGCGTGATGACCTGCCTTCGCTGGTCGATGCCACCGTCTACAACGCGCTGCGGCGCTGGTTCGCGGTGCTGTTCTGGTTCCTGCTGCTGGGGCCGGCCGGTGCGCTGGGTTACCGCCTGCTGGCCCTGATGTCGATCAGTCCGATGCGCGCGCGGGTGGCGCCGGAAACGCTGCTCGCTTCGCAGCGGGTACTGGGGTGGCTGGAATGGCCAGTGGCCCAGTTGATGGCGTTGTCGATGGCGCTGGTGGGCAATTTCGATGCCGCATGGAAGGCATGGCGGCAGGCCCATGGCGAACGCTGGCGGCATGACATCGGCTTCCTCGGTGCGGTGGCGCGGGCCAGCGTGAATGCCGAACTGCGCGAAGAAGCACACGACTACACCGAAGCCGGCCTGCTGCCGGTATGGCAGCGCCTGCCGGAACTGCGCGATGCGATGAGCCTGGTCTGGCGCATGCTGCTGCTGTGGCTGGCGGTGCTGGCGCTGCTGGTGATTGCCGGCTGGGTGACGTAGCGCGGCGGCAAAGGCGTGACGACCAACGGTCGTCACCCACCGGGGGAATCAGCCCGGTGCCAACCCGGTGAACGGCGCCCACGGCAGGTTGCGCAGCACTGCATAGCCCACCAGCACGATCAACCAGAACATCGGCTTGGCCAATACGCGCATCAGCGGGTCGAACAGGCGCGGACGGACGCCGGCGCCATTGAGCAGCATCAGCAGCAGCAACGGAAGGCTGAGCACCAGCAACGGGTTCATCGCCATCGCGCCGGGCAGGTCGAAATGCACGAGGGAATAAAGGCAGCGCGTACTGCCGCAGCCAGGGCAATAGAGCCCGGTCAGCGCATACAACGGGCAGGAGGGCAGCGGATTGCCCGCGGCGTAGGGATCGACGTTGTGCAGGACCAGCGTGGCGCCCACGGCGAGCGTGGCCACGGTTGCCAAGGGCAACCAGCGTTGCAGCGAAGGCGGGAGGGTGGGCACGGGCATGGCGGAAAAACGGGACCCGGCGCGATGCCGGGTCCCGTCAGGCAACTCAGTAGCCGCTGTTGCTCAGCGCGCCCATGCCACCCAGGGCAACGACGAAGATCGCGTACAGCACGATGACCACGACGCCGGCGATTGCCGCCCACATGGCGAACTTCTTGGCTTTGTCCGAGGCCTCGCGGGCGCCGGCGATATCGCCGGCAGCGACCTTGCCGTTGACCTGCGCGGCGAAGACGATCGACACGATGCCCAGCGGCAGGCAGCAGAACAGCGTGCTCAGGATGGCCCACACGAGGTGGTTCGGGATCTGCGGGGTGGTGGCATTCATTGCATAAGCTCCTTGCGGGTGGATGGTGGTGACTCAGTTACCGGAGAGCGCGCCCAGCGCGGCAATGCCGCCGAACAGCCCGAACCACAACAGCAACAGGACCGGCAGCGCAGCAGCCGAAGCCACTGCCCACCACCCCGCCTTGCGCGATGCCTCGTGCGCACCCACCAGGTCACCGGCAGCGCGGCGGCCATCAACCTGGGCGGCATAGACGATCGACACCACACCCAGCGGCAGGCAGCAGAACAACGTCGACAGGATCGCCCAGACCAGATGGTTGGGGATGTAGACCGACGAGGTGCCGATTGGCGGTGGGTGATTCAAGTACGAGACTCCATTCCTTGGTGGCCGGCGATTGCGTGGCGTGCCGGTGCGCCCCCCTGTGGCTGGGTAATCTACAGCAACATGCGTCATCTGTATGCGGTTTCGGCACGAATGCTGGAAACGCTTACAGGCTCGCCAAACGGACTCGTCAGCTCAGGCGTGCTCGCCGCGCAAGGTGCGCACCCGTGCTTCCAGCAACTCGGCGGTAGCGGTGCTGCCCTCCACCGGCGGCGCGGCCACCACGTCGATGGTGGCGCGGAAACGGCGCGGCACGCGCATGCGGCCGAGACGGCTGTCGCGCCGGCTCCACATGCTGCTCCACATGCCGCGCAGGGCCATCGGCACCACCGGTACCGGGCGCCGTTCCAGGATCTTTTCCACGCCGCTCTTGAAGGCGCCCATCTGCCCGTCGCGGGTCAGCGCGCCCTCCGGGAAGATGCATACCAGCTCGCCCTCGGCCAGCGCCGCGTCGATCTCATCGAAGGCGCGCAGCATCAACGCACGGTCCTCCTTGGCACCGGCGATCGGGATGGTCTTGGCGGTGCGGAAGATCCAGCTCATCACCGGGATGTTGAAGATGCGGTAGTACATGACGAAGCGCACCGGACGCGGGATGCTGGCCGACAGGATCAGCGCGTCCAGGTAACTGACGTGGTTGCAGACGATCAGCGCTGCGCCTTCATCGGGCACGTTGGCCTCGATGCCGTGCGGGCGCAGGCGGTACAGCGTGCGCACCATCAGCCAGCTGAGGAAGCGCATCAGGAACTCGGGCACGATGGTGAAGATATAGATCGCCACGAGCGCGTTGGCGATGGCCAGGCCCAGGAACAGCTGCGGGATGGTCACCCCGGCCGCGTGCGCAGCCAGCCCGATCCCTGCGGCGGCCACGATGAAACCGGAGTTCTGGATGTTCAATGCGGCGAACACGCGCGACATCTCCGACTTCGGCGTGCGGCTCTGTATCAAGGCGAACAGCGGTACCACGAAGAAGCCGGTGAACAGGCCGATGCCGAGCAGGTCGAGGATGATGCGCAGGCTTCCGGCATGCTGCACGAAGGCCGTCACGGACAACCCCTGCGCGGTGGCTTCACCGGCGCGGGCGAAGTACAGGTCGAGCAGGAAGGCGGTCATGCCGAAGGCACCCAGCGGCACCAGGCCGATTTCCACCGTGCGGCCGGACAGCTTTTCGCACAGCAGCGAACCCACGCCGGTGCCGATCGAAAACAGGGCCAGCGCGAAGATGTACAGCGTGGGCTCGCCGCCCAGGTTGGTGATGGCATAGGTCGGCAGCTGCGACGTCAGGATGGTGCCGACGAACCAAAACCAGGAGACGCCGAGAATCGCGTTGCGCACCGCCTTCTGTTTCTTCGCCATGCGCAGCACGGCCAGCGATTCGGGCAGGGGATTCCAGTTGATCTTCAGGTCCGGCGCGCCGGCGTCGACCTTGGGGATCATCCGCGCGCAGACATTGCCGAGCACGGCCAGCGCGATCACCGCGGTGGCCGCGACGGTGGGTCCCTGGCTGCCGGCCAGGGTGAAGATCAGGCCACCGACGATCATGCCGGTCAGGATGGACATCGAGGTGCCCATCTCCACCAAGCCGTTGCCGCCGGTCAGCTCTTCCGGCCTGAGCACCGACGGCAGCACCGAGTACTTCACCGGGCCGAAGAGGGTGGATTGCAGTCCGGTGCAGAACAGCGCGATCAGCAGTAGCGTCATGTTCTGGGTGAGGAAGCCGGCTGCGGCCAGCGTCATGATCACGATCTCCATGGTGGTGGTGATCACGATCAGCCGCGATTTCTCCAGCTTGTCGGCGATCTGCCCGGCCAGTGCGGAGAACAGGAAATACGGAAGGATGAAGATGGCCGGTGCCAGGTTGGTATACAGCGTGCGTTCTTCATCGGAGACACCGAGGTAGAACAGCAGGCCGATGATGGCCTGGCGGTACACGTTGTCATTGAACGCGCCGAGCGACTGCACGATGAAGAACGGCAGGAAGCGGCGTTGGCGGAGCAGGGCGAACTGGCTGTGGCCTGACATGGAAACTCCCTTCGGACCGGCGAAGCCTAGCATTCGCGCGGGTGAGGGTGTTTGCCTGCGGCAGGCTTCAGGCAAGGTCAACGTCAAGTTCAACGTCAGAAGCTGCGGGGCTGCTTGTTGGCGGGGCGGGGTGGGTTTGCGGGAATCGCCGTGAATCCGTCCATGGAGGCTCGCCATCCGCATCCATGCGGATGAGCGTTCCCGCCAACCCACCCCGCCCCGCCTTCGACAGGTCCATGGTGGTCCCTTGGTAGCGCCGACCCATGGTCGGCGGATGGTGCGGGAATGGGGTCTGATGGATTCCGCCGACCATGGGTATGCCGGTCGTCCTGACCGGGGCACCCTGCGGGCCGTCGCAGGCGACGTTGGCAGCGGCTCCTGCCGCTGCCTTCGGCGCTACCGCTTTTTTTCTTTTTTTCTACGCGGGTGGCGGCCACCGGAACCTGTCAGGGGGTCGGGCGGGTGGGGTCTGCAGGACGCTGAGCCGCATGGATGCGGCGATGCAGCCTACATGGACGTACTTGCGGCGTGTCCTGCAGATCCCAACCGCCCGGCCCCAACCAGCTGCAGCTCTGAACCAGCCACCCGCGAGGGGGGCTCACCCGTTCGCAGTCCGCTCCCGCACCGGCCCCTGCACCGCCTCATCGGCCGCCCTGCGCAGCTTCGGCAGCAACCGCAATGCCAGCGCCACCTGCGTGCGGATCAACTGCAGCTTCGGGGGCATCGCATCCTCAAACTGCTCCAGTTGCGCTGCAATGCCGCGGTCACCCTCGCCGTCATCCTCTACGATCGGCTGGCGTTCGGCCAACGCGGTGGCCAGCTGCTTCAGTGACTGCTGCACGCGTTCGCCGGCGGACAACGCCAGCGGATCCTGGGCGAAGCTGTCGACCTGGTCGCGATGCGCGCCCAGTGCGGACAGATGGCCCAGTAGCGTGTTGGACAACGCCAGGAAGCGGAAGCTCGCATCGAGGTTGCGGCGGACATGGCCCGGCTCGCGCAGCATGTTCGACAACGCCGTGGACAGTGCTGCGTCCGCGTTGTGCATGTCACGCCGGGCGATGCGGTAGGCAAGGTCATCGCGCATGCCGCTGCGGTACTGGCCCAGCACCGCTTCCAGGTAGCGCGCGGCACTGTCCAGTACGCGCGCCAGCACCTTGTTGAGCTGGCGTCCCTGCCAGTCCGGCAGGATCAGGAAGGCCGCAGCGGCGGCGATCGCACAGCCGAGCACGGTGTCCACCATGCGCGGCACGATCAGCAGGAAGCCATCGCCGATCAGGTTGAAGCAGGTCAGCGCCATCACCGTGATCGCGCCGGAGGCCACCAGGTAGCGGTCGGTACGGGTAAAGAAGAACAGCAGCGCAGACAGCAGCGCGATCAGCAACTGGCTGTGCAGGTCCTGGAACAGCTGCAGCAACGCCCAGGTCAGCACCAGCCCACCCAGCGTGCCGGCGATCCGCTGCGCAAGCCGTTGCCGGGTAGCGCCGAAGTTCGGTCGGCACACGAACACGATGGTCAGCAGGACCCACGAACCGTTCTGGAAATTGAACAGCGAGATCGCGGCGAAGCCCACGACCAGTGCGATGGCCATGCGCAGGCCATGGCGGAACAGCACCGAGCCCGGGGTCAGCTGCTGCCGCAGGCGCGTGGCCATCTCGCGCAGCGTGTGCGGATTGTTGTCGCGCAGCCGGGTGTCGACGTTGTCCAGCGTGGCGTCCGAATTCTCGGCGTCCAGCAGGCGGCGGCCGATGCTCTGCAGGTTGTGCACCAGCAGGTCCAGCGAGGCCAGCAGGCGGCGCCACTGCGGACGATCCTGCGCGCGCAGGAAGGCCAGCGAATCGACCAGATCGCGTGCCGCCTGCTGGTTGCTGTCGCCGTATGCGAAGGGGCGACGCACGCGGATCGCCTCGCCCAGGCGGGCGCACGCCTGGCCCTGCAGGTCCAGCAGGCGCTGGCAGCGGTACAGCACGTCGCTGTGGAAGAATGCATCCACCAGCGCCCCGTACGGATAGTGCGAGGAGCTGGCGCGCTCGTGGAAATCCTGCGCGGTGTAATACAGGCGCAGGTACAACCCGGAGTTCACCGCCGGCCGTCCAGAGCGGCCGAAGCGGGCCAGGATGGCGGTCTTGGCGATGTTCAGCGCCTCGACCACGCGGCGGTTCTGTTCGGCAAGCGCCAGCTGCCTGCGTTGCAGGTCGGCCTCGCGCACCGGTTCGAACAGGGTGGCCTTCAACTGCAGGTAGCGGCCCAGTTCGACATACAGCCGGGCCACCCGTTCGCGCACCGGGCGGTTGGCGAACAACGCGGTCCACAGGATCGACAGCAGGCCGTACCAGGTCGCGCCTGCCAGCAGGTGGCTGACTGCGTCCAGCGCCGTACGCCAGTCACCGGCGCCATGCTGTTCCAGCCCGATCATGGTGTAGATGGCCAGGGTCACGGTGGCCTGGGCAATGGAGGCGTAGCGCTCACCCAGTCCGCCAAGCAGGGTCAGGCAGAAGGTGGACAACGCCAGCGCGCTGATGAACACCCACGGCAGCGGGAACAGCCACACCACCGCAGCGGCGGCGATGCAGAAGCACAGCAGTGAAAGCACTACGGCCTTGGTACGACCCCAGGCGTTGTCATCGGTTTCGGCGATGGCGCTGGCGATGATGCCGAGGAACACGCCGGGCAGTGCGGGCAGCGCGTCGAAGTGCCAGCACACGGCCATCGCCGTACTCAGGGCAATGAAAACACGCAGGCCATAACTGGCCTTCTCGTGCGCCCACAGGCGGCTAAGACGGGATTCGCGGGCAGACATGCGGGCTCGTTCACAGCATCAGTCCCCATTATTGCGGCACCTGTGTGAAAAAAGGGGACGGAGGGGCTTGATGATCCGGTCAATGCGTCAGTGCCGCGTTCCAAGCGGAGACGCCACCACCTCCCGCTCCGGTGCGAGGACTCGACTGACGTTGAAAATCAAGTGCGCCTGCGCCGTCCGCTGCCGTGTCCGCCGCCATTGGCCGCTTGGCAACCACGTACCCTCAGGGGCTCAACAGGAGGATGAATCCATGCACGTCCAAGCAGGTTGCCTGAAGATGGTACTCGCCGCTGCCCTGCTCGTCGTGGCAGGACCGTCCGCGGCGGGTACGATGATCCCGTTTGTCGACGGAGGCCGTCCGGTGCCGGATGGTGAACTGCCTTTCCTTGTCGATATAGAAGCCAGAAGCCTGGGTTCTCAGGCTTGGCTGCATGGCTGTGGTGCGTCGATGATCGCCGACGACCTGGTCGTCAGCGCGGCTCACTGCTTCTTCAATCCGCAGACCGGTCTCCCCCACGAGGGTGTGGAGTGGCGACTGGTGTTTGATCGCACCGACCGCTCGCAGCCTGCCGACCAGGCGGTAGAAGGCGCCGGCTTCAGCATGGTGGCGCATCCGCGACGGGATGTTGTGTTCATCCGGCTGCACGCCGCACGCGAGGGCGCCGCCACGGCACGTCTGCCCCCGGTGGGCGTGACGCCGCCGGCCGGTCTGGTCGCGACACTGGCGGGTTGGGGTTTCACCGAGAATGAGGTCATTCCGGACCGCTTGCACAGCGTCGAGTTGCCGATTGTCGCCCCGGAGCTGTGCGACGTGCCCTATGAGCATCACAGCAAGCAACAGGGTGAATTTCCCCGGCTCTGCGCCGGCAGTCCCGGCAAGGGCTCCAGGGCGGGGGACAGCGGCGGGCCCCTGTTCACCCGCGATCCGCAAAGCGGTGCGTTCGTCCTGCGTGGCATCGTAAGCGGCGGACGGCCCGGCTACCCGGGCGGCTACGTCAACCTTGCCGATCCGGACCTCTGGGAGTAACGCTGGCGCGCATCTCAGCAAAAAGGGGACGGAGGGGATTAAGTCGTTCATGGCCCTTTACGAGCTGAAAGCGACTTAATCCCCTCCGTCCCCTTTTTTGGCAACTCAGGCGCGGGCGGCGCGCCTGAGCTGTTTCTTCTCGCGGCGGCGGTTGCGCCAACTGCGCCAGTGCTGGGCCAGGCAGGAGAAGATCACGTACAGCGCCGGGGTGCTGAGCAGGGTCAGGCTCTGCGAAAACAGCAGGCCGCCAATCATCGCGATGCCCAGCGGGCGGCGCAGTTCGGAGCCCTCACCGATGCCGATCGCCAGCGGCACCGCGGCGAGGATCGCCACCATGCTGGTCATCATGATCGGGCGGAAGCGCACGATGCTGGCTTCGCGCGCGGCTTCCAGCGCACTCTTGCCGTGCTCGCGCTGGGCCACCACCGCGAAGTCGATCATCATGATCGCGTTCTTCTTGACGATGCCGATCAGCAGCACCAGCGCGATCATCGATATCACCGACAGTTCGGTGTTGGTGCCGTACAGCGCCAGCAGCGCACCGACGCCCGCAGCGGGCAGGGTGGACAGGATGGTCACCGGGTGGATCAGGCTTTCGTACAGCATGCCCAGCACCAGGTACACGGTCATGATCGCGGCCATCACCAGCACCAGCATTTCCATCGGGTCCGAATCAAAACCGAATCCACCGCCTTCAGCCAAACGGATGTCGCCGGGCATGCGCATGCCGGCCACGGTGCTGTCGATGATCGCCTTGGCCTCGCCCATGCTGGTACCGGGTGCCAGGTTGTAGCTCAGCTCCATCGTGGTGTACTGGTTTTCGTGCGTGATCTGCGAAGGCGCCAGCCCGGGGACCTGCTCGGCCACCGCGGTGAGCGGCACCATCTCGCCATTGCCCGCCCGCACGTACACCTGGTCCAGTGCACCCGGTGTTGCGGTCTGCTCGGGCAGCGCGTTGACCACTACGCTGTACTGGTTGATGTCCGAGTAGATGGTGGAGATCTGGCGTTGGCCGAACGCGCCGTACAGGGCACCGTCGATGGCGCCGATCGAGATCCCCAGGCGTGCGGCCTTGGCGCGGTCGATGACGATGTTCTGGCGCAGTCCGGCATCGTCGACATCGGTGCCCACGTCGGCCAGCTTCGGGTTCTTCTTCAGCACTGCCTGCAGCTTGGGCAACCACTCCTGCAGCTGTGCCAGGTCGTTGCCCTGCAGGGATACGCGGTACTGCGCGCCCTGGCTGGAGCCGCCGCCATCGTTGCTGGGCAGGTCCTGGATGGCGCGCAGGCGCAGCTGCAGGTCGGGGTAGCGGTCGGCCTTGGCGCTCAGCCGCGACAACGCCTGCGCGGTGGTTTCGCGGCGGCCGTCCTTGCGCGCTTTCAGTTCGATGTTGAACTGCGCGCTGGACCCTTGTCGGCCACTGCCCAGGCGCACACCGACGGTCTTCACCGCCGGGTCGGCCATCAGCATGTCGGTGATGCGGCGCTGGCGGTTGACCATGTCTTCGAAGGACACCGTCGCACTGGAGTTGGCACGGCCCCAGATCAGGCCGGTGTCCTGCGGCGGGAATGCGCCCTTCTTGACTGCGCCGAACAGGAAGATGGTCACCCCGATCAGGATCAGCGGGGTCAACGACAGCAGCAGCGCATGCCGCAGCGAGAAATCCAGCAGGCGGGTATACACGCGCAGCATGCCGTCGTGCCCGGCGTCCAGCCAACGGCCGAAGCGGGTCGGCTTGCCGGCATCGGCGTGCGGGTCCAGGAAGCGGCTGCACAGCGCCGGGGTCAGCGTGAGCGAGATGATCATCGACACCACGATGGCCGCCACCAGGGTGACGGTGAACTCACGGAAGAACGCGCCCATCATCCCCTTGGCGAACAGCAGCGGGATGAACACCGCCACCAGCGAGGCGGTGATCGAGACGATGGTGAAGCCGATCTCGCGCGCACCGGTGAAGGCCGCCTGCATGCGCGGCATGCCCTCGTCCAGGTGGCGCATGATGTTTTCGATCACCACGATCGCATCGTCGACCACGAAGCCGATGGCGATCACCAGCGCCAGCAGGCTCAGGTTGTTCAGGGTGAAGCCAAGCGCGTACATCACCAGCGCCGCACCGGCCAGCGACAGCGGTACGGTGACGGCGGCGATCAGCGTGGGCGCCAGCCGCCGCAGGAACAGCGCCATGGTCAGGACCACCATCGCCAGGGCGATCAGCAGCGTGATCTGCACTTCATGCAGTGAGCCGCGGATGGTCGGGGTGCGGTCGAAATACGGGGTCAGCGTGGTGCCCGGCTGCAGGTAATCGCGCAGCGTGGGGATCTGCTCCTTGACCCGGTCCACGGTCTCCACGATGTTCGCGCCGGCACGGGTGAACACATACATCACCACCGCGGGTTTGTGGTTGAACCACGCCGCCTGGTAGGCATCCTGCTGGCCGTCGTAGACGTTGGCGATGTCCTGCAGGCGGATGATGCGCCCGTCCGCGCCGGTTTTGATGATCAGGTTGGCGAAGTCCGCCGCGCGTGCCACCGAATCGTTGGCGATGATCGCGGTGGTGGTGTTGCCATCGCTGAGGAAGCCGGTGGGCGAGGTGACGTTGGCCGCGCGTACCGCATTGCGCAGGTCATCGGCGGTCAGCCCCAGGGCATTCATCAGCCGCAGGTTGACGTCCACGCGCACCGCCGGCGTCGAGGCGCCGGCGATATCCACCGACGACACCCCGGTGATCTGGCGGATGCGCTGGGCCAGCAGTGAATCGGCGACGTTGTACAGGTCGTCGGCCGACTGCGTTTCAGAGGTCAGCGCGATGGCGATGACCGGGTCATCGTTGGGGTTGGCCTTGGAGAACATCGGCGACCCCAGCCCGGACGGCAGGTCGGCCTGGGCCGAATTGATCGCCGTCTGCACGTCCAGCGCGGCCGAATCGATGTCGACATCGCTCTGGAAGATCATGAACACCAGCGAGCTGCCTTCCGAGCTCGACGAGCGCATGCGGTCGATCCCCGGCAGCTGGCCCAGGTGGCGTTCCAGCGGCGCGGTGACCGTGGAGGCCATGGTCGACGCATCGGCGCCGGACTGGTTGGCATGCACGAAGATCACCGGAATCTGGATGTTCGGCAGCGCCGAGACGCCCAGTTTCAGGTAGCAGATCAGGCCGATGATGAACAGGCCGATCGCCAGCAGCGCGGTGCCGATGGGGCGGCGGATGAAGGGGCCGGAGATGTTCAATGCCACGCTCCCCCCAGCACGTCGGTCGTGCTCACGCCTGCGGCTCCTGCACCTGCGGTCCCTGTGCCGGACCTCCGCCGCGACGTGCCGCACGCTGTTCGCGGCGTCGCGCCAGCCATTCGGAGAACCGCTCCATGTACAGGTAGATCACCGGCGTGGTGTACAGCGTCACCAGCTGCGACAGCAGCAGGCCGCCAACGATGGCGATGCCCAGCGGGCGGCGCAGTTCCGAGCCGATGCCGGTACCCAGCGCCAGCGGCAACGCACCCAGCATCGCCGCGGCGGTGGTCATCATGATCGGGCGGAAGCGCAGCAGGCAGGCACGGCGGATCGCCTCGTGCGCGTTGGCGCCGGTGCGCCGTGCTTCGATGGCGAAGTCGACCATCATGATGCCGTTCTTCTTGACGATGCCGATCAGCAGCACGATGCCGACGATGCCGTCCACCGAAAGGCTCAGGCCGCTGAGCATCAGCGCCAGCAGCGCGCCGACGCCGGCCGGCGGCAGGGTGGAAATGATGGTGATCGGGTGGATGTAGCTTTCATACAGCACGCCCAGCACGATGTAGATCACCACCAGCGAGGCCAGCAGCAGCCACACCACGTCGGTCTGGCTGCCGGTGAACTCGGCGGCCTTGCCGATGAACTGTGCATGCACCTGCGAGGGCAGCTGCAGCTCGGCCTGGGTCTCTTCGATGGCCTTCACCGCGGCGGACAGCGAGTAGCCCGGGGCCACGTTGAAGGAGATCGTCACCGCCGGCAGCTGCTGCTGGTGGCTGACCACCAGCGGGGCGCTGGTCACCTTGCTGTCGGCCAGCGCGGACAACGGGATGATGCCGCCGCCGCCCACGGTGATGCCGGTGTTCTGGTTGCCGATGCCGGTGGCCGTGGACGAGTTGGACGAGGTCACCTGGCCGAAGCTGGTGGCGTTGGTACCGGTCAGTGCGCCGGTGCCGTTGGAGGCCACCGCCAGCTGCTCCATCAAGGCAGTGCTGGTGCGGAACTCCGGCGCGACTTCCAGGACTACGCGATACTGGTTGAGTTCGGTGAAGATGGTGGAGATCTGCCGCTGGCCGAACGCATCGTAGAGCGTGTCGTCGATGGTCTGCATCGGCACGCCGAGCACGCTGGCCTTGTCGCGGTCGATGTTCAGCTCCAACGCGCGGCCCTGGGTGGACAGGTTGTTGTCCACGTCGGCCAGCTCCGGGCGCTTGCGCAGCGCTTCGGTCATGCGCGTGGCATGGGTGGCCACTTCATCGGCCTGCACGTCGGACAGCACGAACTGGTAATCGGTGGCCGCCACGCGCGTATCCAGGGTGACATCCTGCACCGGCTTGAGGTACAGCGCGATGCCGGGGATGTCACGCACGGCGTCCTGCAGACGCGGCAGGATCGCGTCCATGCCGTCGCGCTCGCCGCGCTCTTTCAGCACGATCGACAGCTGGCCCTGGTTGAGCGTCGGGTTCATGCTGCCGGCGCCGATGAACGCCGACACGCCGGTCACGTCCGGATCCTTGCTCAGTGCCTCGGCCACGGCCTTGGTGCGCTGTTCCATCTGCGGGAAGGCGACGTTCTGGTCGGCCTGGACCACGGCGGTGATCATGCCGGTGTCCTGGTCGGGCAGCAGGCCCTTGGGGATCAGCAGGTACAGCACCACGGTCAGCACCAGCGCAGCGCCGGCCACCGCCAGGGTGATCGGCTGGTGGGCCAGCACCCAGTCCAGGCTGCGCTCGTACAGCCCGACGGTGCGGCTCCACAGGTTCTGCCTGCCGGCCGCCGCCGAGCGCTCATGCGCGTCTTCGCCTTCCGGCAGTTCATCCGGCTTGAGCAGGTAGGCGCACATCATCGGGGTCAGGGTCAGCGAGATCAGCATCGACAGCGTGACCGCGATGCTCAGCACCCAGGCGAATTCATGGAACAGCCGGCCGGTGACACCGGGCATCAGCAGCAGCGGCAGGAACACCGCCACCAGCGAAACGGTCAGCGACAGCACGGTGAAGCCGATCTGGCGGGCGCCGATCTCCGCTGCTTCCTTGCCGCTCTTGCCCTGTTCGATGTAACGGACGATGTTCTCGATCATCACGATCGCATCGTCGACCACGAAGCCGGTGGCCACCACCAGCGCCATCAGCGAAAGATTGTCCAGCGACATGCCGGCGAAGGCCATCACCGCGAAGGTGCCGGCCAGCGACAGCGGTACCGCCACCGACGGAATGATGGTGGCCCACAGGCGGCGCAGGAACAGGAAGATCACCGCGACCACCAGTCCGATGGTCAGGATCAGGGTGAACTGCACTTCATGCACGGAGGCGCGGATGGTTTCGGTCCGGTCGGAGAAGATCTCCAGGTGCACGTCGGCGGGCAGCACGCCCTGCAGCTGCGGCAGCAGCGCGCGCACGCGCTCCACGGTCTGCACGATGTTGGCGCCGGGCTGGCGGCGCACTTCCAGCAGCACCGCCGGCTTGCCGTCGGCCCACGCGGCAAGCTGATCGTTCTCCACACCGTCCACCACGTTGGCGACGTCGGACAGGCGCACCGGCGCGCCGTTGCGGTAGCTGATGATGGTGTCCCGGTATTCGGCGGCACTGGTCAGCTGGTCGTTGGTGCCGATGCTGTAGGACTGGGTCTTGCCGTTCAGCGAGCCTTTCGGCGCACTGACGTTGGCCTGGGTCAGCGCGCTGCGCAGGTCTTCCAGGGTCAGGCCCATGTTGGACAGCTGCGCCGGATTGACCTGGATGCGCACGGCGGGGCGCACGTTGCCGGCGATCGACACCAGCCCCACGCCCTGCACCTGCGACAGGCGCTGGGCGAGGATGGAATCGGCGTAGTTGTTGACCTCGCGGAGCGGGCGCGTATCGGAGGTCAGCTTCAGGGTGACGATGGCCGCATCGGCCGGATTGACCCGGTTGTAGACCGGCTGGTAGGGCAGCGAGGAGGGCAGGGTGGCCTGGCGGATGGCCGCCTGCACGTCCTGCGCGGCGATGTCGATGTCCCGTTCCATCGAGAACTGCAGGATGATCGTGGACAGTCCGGCCGACGAGTCGGAGGTCATCAGCTCCAGTCCGGAGATCTGCCCGAACTGCCGTTCCAGCGGCGTGGTCACCAGTGATGCCATGGTGGTGGCGTTGGCACCGGGATACTGCGTGGTGACCACCAGGCTGGGGGCATCGATTTCCGGAAGCGCCGATACCGGCAACTGGCGGTAGCCGAGGATGCCGAGCAGCAGCAGGCCCGCCATCAGCAGCGAGGTGGCGATCGGGCGGCGGATGAAGAGGGTCGAAAAGCCCACGGGCGGATCCTTGCTGGAACGTCATGACAGCGCCGGCAGAAGTGCCGTCGCCGGTAACTCAGGCGATCGCCGCGCTCAGCGCGGGCCACCGCCGCGGCGGCCGCCGCCGTTCTGCTGCTGTGCCGCCTTCAGTTCGGCTTCGGTTGGCGCGGCCGGGGTCTCGCCCGGCTTCAGCGCATTGACCTTGGCGCCCGGCTTGAGCCGGAACTGGCCCTCGCTGACAACCCGCTCGCCGCCCTTCAGGCCTTCGGTCACCTGCACGTGGCTGTCACCGACTTCCACGCCGCTGCGCACGGTCTGCATCTTGACCGTGTTGTCGGCCTGCACGACATAGACGTACTCGCCGTCCGGGCCGCGCATCACGGCCTGGGTCGGGATGACGATGCCGCCGCCGATGGTGCGCAGCTGCAGCCGCACGTTGACGAACTGGCCGGGCCACAGGATGTTGTCCTGGTTGGCGAACAGGGCACGCGCGCGGAAGGTCCCGCTGTCGCTGCTGATCAGGTTGTCCACCACGTCCAGGGTGCCGTCGCCGCTGATCACGTGCGCATCGGTGCGGTCCAGCGCGGCGATCTGCACCGCGCCGGCCTGCTGTGCGGCGCGCACGTCGCCCAGCTGGCGCTCGGGCAGGTTGAACACCACGTGGATGGGGTGCACCTGGGTCAGGGTGACCAGGGCAGTGCCGGCGCTGACCACGTTGCCGGCGTCCACTGCACGGATGCCGGCAACGCCGGTGATCGGCGCGGTGACGCGGGTGTACTGCAGCTGCACCTGGGCGGCGCGCATGCTGGCCTCGTTGGCGGCCACCGCGCTCTCGTACTGGGCCACCTGGTTGCGCTGGGTGTCCAGGTCGGTCTTGGCGACGTACTGGGCATACTCCGGTGCGCTGGAACGCTGGTAATTGGAGCGTGCGGTGGCCAGCAGGGCCTGGTTCTGGCGCTTGGCGGCCGCGGACTCGTCGTAACTCGCCTGCGCGCTGCGCGGGTCGATCACCGCCAGCACGTCGCCCTTCTTCACTTCCTGGCCTTCGCGGAAGTTCAGGCTCATCAGCTGGCCGCCGATCTGCGGACTGACGGTGACGGTGTTCATCGCGCTCACCGTGCCCAGCGCGCTGGCGTACACCGGCACGTCCTGGCGCTGCGCTTCAACCACGGTCACCGGTACCGGGCCGGCGTCGGCCTGCGGTCCGCCGCGCTCAGCGCTCGCGGCGGCGTCGCCGGACGGTTTTTCCTTGCCCCCACCGGCCATGCGCAGGCCGATGAAGACGACCACCAACACTGCCACCACCAGCAGCACGATCTTCCACAAACGCGACATTCCAATCACTCCTGGGGCTGGGCCGGGCAAGGCGCACGGCTGGCAAGGTGCCAAGCATACCTGCGGGCGGTGCCGCTGCCTGCATGCCAAAAGGGCCGGATGCTCCGACCCTGCCAGGGGCAGAAGGTTCCCGAAAGCGACAGCTTGGCCTACATTCAAGCGCAACCCTACCGTGGAGATCCCGATGCCCCGTCGCGCGCTGCTGTCATCCGCCCTGTTGCTGGCCCTGCCGATGCTTGCCCACGGCCAGACCGCCGAGCGTCCCGAAGTGGCCGCAGCCGCCGAGCGCCTGCAGGCCCGGGTGGTGGAATGGCGTCGCGATTTCCACCAGCATCCTGAGTTGTCCAACCGCGAGGAGCGCACCTCGGCCGAAGTCGCCAAGCGGCTGCGCGCGATGGGCCTGAAGCCGAAGACCGGTATCGCCCACCACGGCGTGGTGGCGATCATCGAAGGCGGCAAGCCCGGCCCGAAGATCGCGCTGCGGGCGGACATGGACGCGCTGCCGGTGACCGAGCAGACCGGCCTGCCGTTCGCTTCCAAGGCGACCAGCACGTACCGCGGCCAGCAGGTCGGGGTGATGCACGCCTGCGGCCACGACGCGCATACCGCCACGCTGCTGGGCGTGGCCGAAGCGCTGGTGGCGATGCGCAAGGAGCTGCCGGGCCAGGTCATGCTGATCTTCCAGCCCGCAGAGGAAGGCGCGCCGCCGCCGGAAGAGGGCGGTGCGGCGTTGATGCTGAAGGAAGGCGTGTTCGCCGATTTCAAGCCGGAGGCGGTGTTCGGCCTGCATGTGTTCTCCAGCGTGCAGGCCGGCAAGATCGCCGTGCGTGGTGGACCGCTGATGGCGGCCTCGGATCGCTTCGGCATCAAGGTGATCGGCCGCCAGACGCATGGTTCGGCGCCATGGAACGGGGTGGACCCCATCGTGGCCACGGCCGACCTGATCGGAACCGCGCAGACCATCGTCAGCCGTCGCACCAACCTGTCCCAGCAGCCGGCGGTGGTGACCTTTGGTGCCATCAACGGCGGCATCCGCTACAACATCATCCCCGACGAGGTGGAGATGGTCGGCACCATCCGCACCTTTGACGAGGGCATGCGCCAGCAGATCTTCGCCGACCTGCGCAACGTGGCCGAGCACACCACGGCGGCGCATGGTGCGACGGCTGTGACCGAAATCTACGAAGACGAAGGCAACCCCGCTACGGTCAACAACCCGGAGCTGACCGCTCGCATGCTGCCCAGCCTGCAGGCGGTGGTGGGCAAGGACAATGTTTACGAGCCGCCGCTGCAGATGGGTGCGGAGGATTTTTCGCTGTTCGCCGAAGAAGTGCCGGGGATGTTCTTCTTCGTCGGCTCCACCAGCGAGGGCATCGACCCGGCCAAGGCGCCGGCGAATCATTCGCCGAAGTTCCTGCTGGATGAGAAGGCGCTGGATGTCGGCCTGCGGGCGCTGCTGCAGGTGAGCCTGGATTATCTGCACGGCGCGCCGGTGGAAGGTTGAATGTTTGCCGGGCTGCGCCCGGGGTCCACGCCATCGCATTCGCGCTGTCGCTCCCGCGCTTTGCTGCGCAAACCGTGGGCCCCGTCTCACCAGCAGCCACACCCCGCCGCTTCGCGGCCGCCCCTGACTCAGGGGCTCCCTCCACCCGACGGGTAAACGGGTCCTTCGGTAGCGCCGAGCCATGCTCGGCGGAATGTTTCCGCCAACGGCCCGCTGCGCTCGCCGACCACGGGTCGGCGCTACCGCTTTTCTTCTTCTTTTTTACGCGGGTGACGGCCACCGGAACCTGTCGAGGGGGCGGGCGGGGGGGCTGGGGGGGGGCGTTGAGCGCCATGGATGGCGCGAAACGAGGCCCGCATGGATGCAGTTTCTGCCGTCCCCCGCACAGGCCCACCGCCCGGCCCAAGCCCAGCTCCAGCTTGAAAGCCACCCGCGAGGGGAGTCTCACCCGTTCGACCCGCTCATTTACAATGAGCGCCATGAACACCCCCCAGGATTCCAGCCTCGGTCGCGAGGTCAGTTACCCGTCGCAGTACGACCCCGGCCTGCTTTTCCCCATTCCCCGCGCCGCCGCGCGGGCCGAGATCGGGCTGGACGACAGCGCCCTGCCGTTCGTCGGCCATGACCGCTGGCATGCTTTTGAACTGGGCTGGCTGGACAATCGGGGCAAGCCCTGCGTCGCCGTGGCGACCGTGCAGGTTCCCTGCACCTCGCCGAACCTGGTGGAATCGAAGTCCTTCAAGCTGTATCTCAATTCGCTCAACAGCGCTCGGTTCGCCGATGCCGAAGCCCTGCGCACGACCATCGTCAGCGATCTCTCCGCCTGTGCAGGCGTTGCGGTGCAGGTGACGTTCGGGCTGCCCGCCCTGCGTGATACCCCGCATGGCGAATCGATCGACGGGCTGGACGTGGACATCGACTGCTATGGCCCGCCGCAGGCGGACTATCTTTCGGCTGACCCGATGAAGATCGTCGAAGAGACCCTGGTGTCGGCGCTGCTGAAATCCAATTGCCCCGTCACCGGGCAGCCCGACTGGGCCACGGTCAGCGTGCGCTACCGCGGCGCACGCATCGATCGCGTCGGCCTGCTGCGCTACCTGGTCAGTTACCGCGAACACGCGGAGTTCCACGAACAGTGCGTCGAACGCATCTTCAATGAGGTCAGCCAGCGCTGTGCGCCGGACGTGCTGGAAGTAGAAGCGCGGTACACCCGCCGCGGCGGGCTGGACATCAATCCGTGGCGCGCCAGCCCGGGAATCGTTGCACCTGCAAGCATGGACCGCGAACTGCGGCAGTAACTCCGGCTTCGGCTTCACACGAAAACCATCCCCATTTAACAACCTGTGTGAGAACGTGCCTGCCACGTAGTCACGCAGATGGGAGTGTGTGGATGAGTACCGAGAAGAAAGCCGATTTCTCCGGTGTCACCGGCAGCGTCGACAGCACCGCCGAGCAGGTTCCCAAGGCCGACTTTTCCGGCGTCTCCGCTTCGGTGGACAGCACGGCAGAGGTGGTTGATGCGACCTACACGGTGGAGAAGGGCGACACGCTGTCGAAGATCGCCAAGCAGCACCTGGGTGATGCAAACGCCTGGAACAGGATTTTCGAAGCCAATCGTGACCAGCTTGACGATCCAGACAGGATCCAGCCAGGCCAGGTCCTGAAGCTTCCGTCGAAGTAATCCCCGCAGCACGTCCCGCACACGTTTTGCTGCTTTACCCCCTTGGAGGAAACCCTATGATCCATACCAATACGCTTCGCAATGGACTGCTCGTTGCACTGCTCGGCAGCGTGGCGCTTGTCGGCTGCAAGAAGGACGAACCCGCCGTCGATACCACTGCCACCCCGGCTGCCGATACCGCGCCGGCTGCTGCCCCCGCCCCGATGACGGGCGCACCGCCGCCGATGGCAGAAGCCGCCTCGGTCAACGTTGCCTCGGTCACCGTCGGCAAAAGTGCAGCGGCAGACAAATCAGTCGCCACCACGGCGATGTTCGCGCCCAAGGACGAGATCATCGTCTCGGTTCGCACCGACGGCGCGGCAAACAATGCAAACGTGGGCGCCAAGCTGACGTTCCAGGATGGCCAGGTTGCCGGTGAGCAGAGCGCGACGCTCAACACCTCCGGTGCCGAGACCACCAACATCACGTTCAAGAATGCCAATGGCTGGCCTGCGGGCAAATACCGTGCGGAAGTCATGGTAGATGGCAAGGCGGCCGGAACGCCGCAGGAGTTCGAGGTCAAGTAAGTCCACGCGCTACCGACTCTCTCCCGGTAGTGGACTCACGATGGACGCAGCCGCGAGGCTGCGTCTTTTTTTTCGTTGCAGCCAAATGCGGCCGCCTGCGGTGACCTCCATGGCAGTACGCAATCGTATGGGCCGCCTTTGCTCCTCGCCGGCTAAAGCGTGACAATGCAGGGGTTTTCCTGCGGCACAGCCGGGACGGTGCGCGGCAGGGAATGGGGCCGTGCGCTGTGCGCGCCCGGCTGATACGGCCGCACCCGTCCAGCGCTGGCGCTGGATGTTCCCCCGATCGCTCAAAGAGTCCTAGTCCTCCATGTCGAATACGCCCAAGATCCTCTACACGCTGACCGATGAAGCGCCGTTCCTGGCCACCCAGTCGCTGCTGCCGGTCGTCAGTGCATTCACCGCTACTGCTGGCATCGCGGTCGAAACCCGCGACATCTCGCTGTCCGGCCGCATCCTGTCGCTGTTCCCGGAGCGCCTGAAGGACGAGCAGAAGGTCAACGATGACCTGGCCGAGCTGGGCCAACTGGCGACCACGCCGGAAGCCAACATCATCAAGCTGCCGAATATTTCGGCGTCGGTGCCGCAGCTGAAGGCGGCCATCACCGAACTGCAGCAGCAGGGCTACGCGCTGCCGGATTATCCGGAAAACCCGGCCGACGACGAGCAGCGCGACATCAAGGCGCGCTACGACAAGGTCAAGGGCAGCGCGGTGAATCCGGTACTGCGCGAAGGCAACTCGGACCGTCGCGCGCCGCTGTCGGTGAAGAACTACGCACGCAAGCACCCGCACCGCATGGGCGCCTGGGCGAAGGACTCCACCTCGCACGTGGCGCACATGGCGTCAGGCGATTTCTATGGCAGCGAGAAGTCGGCGACGATTGCCGGCGCCGGCAGCCTGAAGATCACCCTGCACGCTGCCGATGGCACCGACGTGGTGCTGAAGGAAAAGACTGCGGTCAAGGCCGGTGAGATCGTCGATGCCGCGGTGATGAGCCGCAAGGCACTGGCGGCGTTCATCGCCGAGCAGATCGAAGATGCCAAGGCGAAGAACGTACTGTTCTCGCTGCACCTGAAGGCGACCATGATGAAGGTCTCCGACCCGATCATGTTCGGCGTGGCCGTCAACGAGTTCTACAAGGACGTGCTGGCCAAGCATGCCGACGTGCTGAAGCAGGCCGGTTTCGATGCCAACAATGGCATCGGCGACCTCGCCGCGCGCCTGCCCTCGCTGCCCGAAGCCACCCGTGCGGCCATCGAAGCCGACCTGAAGGCCGAGTACGCGCACCGCCCGGGCGTGGCCATGGTGAACTCGGACAAGGGCATCACCAACCTGCACGTGCCCAGCGATGTGATCGTCGACGCCTCGATGCCGGCGATGATCCGCGACTCCGGCAAGATGTGGAACGCCGAAGGCAAGCTGCAGGACACCAAGGCGGTGATTCCGGACCGCTGCTATGCCGGCGTGTACCAGGCAGTGATCGACGACTGCCGCACGCACGGTGCCTTCGATCCGGCCAAGATGGGTTCGGTGCCGAACGTCGGCCTGATGGCACAGAAGGCCGAAGAATACGGCTCGCACGACAAGACCTTCCAGATCGCCGCCAATGGCGTGGTCAAGGTCACCGACGAAGCCGGCAAGGTGGTGTTCGAGCACGCCGTGGAAGCCGGTGACATCTGGCGCATGTGCCAGACCAAGGACGCCCCGATCCAGGACTGGGTGAAGCTGGCCGTGGAGCGTTCGCGCCTGAGCGGCACCCCGGCCGTGTTCTGGCTGGACGCCGGGCGCGCCCACGACGCGCAGGTCATCAGCAAGGTCGAGACCTACCTGAAGGACCACGACACCAACGGCCTGGACATCCGCATCCTGCCGCCGGTGGAAGCCACCGCGTTCTCGCTGGATCGCATCCGCAAGGGCGAGGACACCATCTCGGTGACCGGCAACGTGCTGCGCGATTACCTGACCGACCTGTTCCCGATCATGGAGCTGGGCACCAGCGCCAAGATGCTCTCCATCGTGCCGCTGATGGCCGGTGGTGGCCTGTTCGAGACCGGTGCCGGTGGTTCGGCCCCCAAGCACGTGCAGCAGTTCGTCGAAGAGGACTACCTGCGCTGGGATTCGCTCGGTGAGTTCCTCGCCCTGGCCGCGTCGCTGGAACACCTGGGTAACCGCTACGACAACGCCGCTGCGCGCGTGCTGGCCAAGGCGCTGGACGTGGCCAATGGCGAGTTCCTGGACAACGACAAGTCGCCCTCGCGCAAGCTGGGTGGCATCGACAACCGTGGCAGCCACTTCTACCTGACCCTGTACTGGGCGCAGGCGCTGGCCGCGCAGGACGAGGATGCCGCACTGAAGGCCCGCTTCGCCCCGCTGGCCAAGGCGCTCACCGACAACGAAGCGAAGATCGTCGAAGAGCTGGTGGCGGTGCAGGGCAAGGCCGTGGACATCGGCGGTTACTACCGTCCCGACCTGGCCAAGGTGGCCGCCGCAATGCGTCCCAGCGCCACGCTGAACACCGCGCTGGAACTGATCGCAGGCTGATCATTGCCGCGCGGTGTAGACCGGGGGCCCACGCATTGCGTGGGCCTTTCGCGTTTGCGGCCGGTGGCCGGTGGCCTGCGGGCGCTGCCAGCGACCGGCCAAGGCTGGGCAACGGGCGCGCCGGCATCGTAAGGTGGACACGATCCCGGCCGTGAGCCTGCCATGTCCCCCATTGACATCGATCCCGTGCTGGCCGAACGGATGGCGCATGCCATCGGTGATGGTTTCGAGGACTACCATGCACGCTTCGCGGCGATCACCGCCCGCGCGCAGGGGCGGTTCGAGCAGCGACAGTGGGAGGCTGCGCAGCGCGATGCGGTCGAGCGCATCGGCCTGTACGACCAATGCATCGCCGCGTGCATGCACGACCTGCGCCGGCTGGCCGGTGATGCCATCGGCGATCGCGCCTGCTGGTTGCAGGTACACGCGCGTTACAGCCTGCTGTTGCGCGGGTTGATCGACGCCGAGTTGTACAAGACGTTCTACAACACCTTGGCGCGGCGCCTGTTCGGCACCCGTGGCGTGGATGCGCAGGTGGAGTTCCTCGCCTTCGACGTCGAACCTTCCGATGCGATCACCCATCCGGTGGCGCGGCACGCGTACGCGGTGTCGGCCACGCGCCCGGCCGATGCGCTGATGCGCGTGCTGGGTGACTACCGCTTCGACATCCCCTATGCGCATCAACTGCGGTGCGCGGCCGCCATCGCGGTCCGCTTGCAGGATGACCTGGCGCACTGGGGAGCGCATGCGGTCCGCGGCATCGAGCTGCTGGACACCGTGTTCTACCGCGAGCGGCGTGCCTATCTGGTGGGGCGCGTGTTTGGTGAGCACCGATTTTCGCCCTGCGTGATCGTGCTGGTGAACGATGGCCAGGGCCTGCGCGCCGATGCAGTGCTGACCCGGCGTCGCGACGTGGCGCACCTTTTTGGCGTGTCGCGCAGTTATTTCCAGGCCAACCTGGCTACGGTCGGTGATGCGGTGGTGTTCCTGCGCAGCCTGCTGCCGGGCAAGCCGGTCGATGAGATCTATACCGTGCTCGGGCGGGCCAAGCAGGGCAAGACCGAGCGCTACCGCGCCTTCTTCGGACACTTCCTGGAACACCCGCAGGAGCAGCTGGTGCACGCCGAGGGCACCCCGGGCATGGTCATGGCGGTGTTCACCCTGCCCAGCTACCCGCTGGTGTTCAAGCTGATACGCGATCGTTTCGCCTGGCCGAAGGCGATGTCGCGCCAGCAGGTGGAAGACAAGTACGCGCTGGTGTTCAACCTGGATCGCGTGGGTCGCCTGCTGGATGCACAGCCCTATCGGCACCTGCGCTTCCCGGCCACGCGTTTCGCCCCGGCGCTGCTGCAGGAACTGCTGCAACACTGTGCGCAGGGCGTGCGACTGGACGGCGAGGAGGTGGAGATCGCGCTGTGCTACGTGCAGCGGCGTTTCCGTCCGTTGAACCTGTACCTGCGCGAGCAGGGGCCGGAGGGTGTCCGCGCGGCGGTGCTGGACTACGCCCAGGCGATCACCGACATGGCCCGCAACAACATTTTTCCCGGCGACATGCTGCCGAAGAATTTCGGTGTCTCGCGGCATGGACGTGCAGTTTTCTATGACTACGATGAGCTGTGCCTGGTCACCGAGTGCGTGTTCCGCGACTGGCCTGCGCCGCGCAATGCGGAAGAGGCAATGGCCGACGAGCCGTGGTTCCACGTCGGGCCGCGTGATGTGTTCCCCGAGCGCTTCGGGCCGTTCATGGGGCTTCCCGCTGCGGAACTGGCGGCGGTGCGTGAGCACTTCGGGCATCTGTTCCAGCCGGCGTGGTGGCGTGCGCTGCAGGACCGTTTCGCTGCGGGCGAGCATCCCGATACGCCACCTTATGCGAGTGGGAACCGTCTGGCCTGAGTTGGACGTGATACCGGCCTTTGCTACCCTCGGGGCACACATCGACACGGAGCAGTCAGCATGCGTACCTCGCTTTTCCTTGGAGTGGTTCTGGCACTGGGCGCCGGTGGTGCGCTGGGTCCCGTGGATGCCAATGCGCAGAACGCGCGCGCGGCCCGTGCGCAGACCGAAGGCAGCATGGTCCTGAGCGGCAGCATCGACATCGCGCCGGACGGCTCGGTCGAAGGCTTCACGCTCAAGAATGAAGACAGGATCGAGCCCTACATCCAGGATTTCCTGAAGCAGAATGTCGCCAGGTGGCGGTTCGAGCCGGTGCTGCGCGAGGGCAGGGCGGTTGCGGCGAAGACGCCGGTGAACCTGCGGCTGGTGGCCCGGCGAGCGTCCGGTGATGGAATCGACGTCGTGCTGAGCAGCGCCAATTTCCGTAATTTCGATCCCAAAGCGACCGACGCGGTGGCCATTGATCGCATGCCGCCGCCATCCTTCCCGCGCGAACTGATGGAGATGGGCGGTGCGGGCGAGGTCCAGCTGTTGCTGCGGGTGGCGCGCGACGGCACGGTCGACGATGTGATCGCCGAACAGGTCAACGCCTACGTGGCCGGGTCGACGCGCGCGATGCAGCGGATGCGTGACGTGATGGCGCGCAGTGCGGTCACCGCTGCGCGGAAGTGGGCCTTCATCGCGCCGTCTACCGGCGCCAGTGTCGACGATCCGTTCTGGACGGTACGCGTGCCGGTGCGTTTCTTCTACGGTGGCAACGGGGACCGCTACGGCAAATGGCAGGTTTACATTCCGGGCCCGAAGCAGAGCGCGCCGTGGAGCGTAAAGGATGTGGCCGCCGATGATGCCCCCGATATGCTGCCCGATGGTGGGGTCTACATGGTCGGGGTCGACACCGGTCCGAAGCTGCTGACGCCGCTGCAGGGCTGACGGCGGCGGTAGCGCCGAGCCATGCTCGGCGGCTCTCCGTTCCGGCAACGCGCGGCCTCGTGCAGCCGCGCGCTGCGCTCGCCGAGCATGGCTCGGCGCTACCGGGGTCAGCGGTAGGGATAGGTGACGCTGCGGTTGCGGCCCTGTTCCTTGGCCATGTACAGCGCTTTGTCGGCCATGCGCAGGGCCTGTTCGGCATCGGCATCGAAAGTCGGATAATGCGCCACGCCGACCGATACGCTGACGTGACCGACCGGGTCCAGCACCTGGGCCGCGATCTGCTGCCGCAGCCGCTCGGCGATCAGCAGGGCATCGTCGGCATCGGTGGTGGGCAGCAGCATCAGGAACTCCTCGCCGCCATTGCGGCACAGCACGTCCCCATCGCGTGAGTAGCGGCGCATCTGCTCGGCGATGTGGCTGATGACCTGATCGCCAACCGCATGGCCATGCTGGTCGTTGATGACCTTGAAACGGTCGATGTCCAACGCCAGGATCGCGAAGGACTGCCCCTGCGCCTTCCAGGTTTCCAGCGCCTGCTGCAGCCCACGACGGTTGAGCAGCCCGGTCAGCGGATCGGTGCGGCTGGCCCGGTTGAGGGTGCCGATGCGGTCCTGCAGCGCCGTGAAGCTGTACAGCACGGCCTGCTTCAGCTGGGCTACTTCGAAATACCAGGCGCGAATGCCGCCCACGTCGGAGATCGCGCGGCCGGTGTCGCCTTCCTGTACGTTGCGCGCCAGCTGCCACAGCGGCAGCGAGATGCGCCGCGCGAACCACCAGGTCACCAGCAGCGAAAGTACCCCGAGCGGGATCGCGCGCCAGATGATCGATGACATCACCTGCGACAATGGCTGCAGGGTGGCCGCCGTCGGGCGCTGGGCTACCACGCCCCACCCGGTGGCGGGTACCGGCGCGTACCCGGCAAGCATGGAAACGCCACGGCTGTTGTTGACCTGCGCCGAACCGCGTTGGCCACGCGACACCGCATCGATCACCGGGTTGCCCGGCGCATACCCGCCGACACGTTCGGGATCGACGTGGTACAGCAGCCGGCCATTGCGATCCACCACGTACAGATACGACCCGTCGCGGTAGTAGTGGGTGCCCAGCAGGCTCTGCAGGATGCTGCGTTGGCGCAGGTAGATGGTCGCGCTGACGTAGCCGCGGTAGTGGCCCTGCACGTCGAACACGGGGTGCGACATGGCCACCAGCAGCTTGCCCGTGGCCGATTCGTAGGGATCGCTGACCATGGGCTGGCGGCGCTCCAGCGCGATGCGATTGCCTTCGCTGCGCAGGGTATCGCCCTTCAGGTACAACGTCTGGGGCGAGGTGGCCAGGACCAGGCCGGTGTGGTCGACGATCAGTATCGAGTTGAAGCTGTTGGTCTGCAGTTGCAGGCGCGTGGCTTCGTCCTGCGCACGGCGGTCCTGCAGGCCCTCCCGGCCCAGCAGCATCGCGGTATAGGCCAACTGCTGCTGCGAGGACAGCACGAAGTTCTGGGTGGTTTCGGCCAGCTTGTTGGCGTACACCCGGTTCGCTTCCAGGGTGCTGCTGACCAGTTGGTCACGTTGGACTCGGTAGCTGGCCAGCAGGGTGTTGGCCAGCGCCACCACGGTGCTGAGCAGGGCCAGGGCAAGGATCAGTGAACCCAGGTTGAGGCGTTTGGAAAGCGAGCGCATGCGGGCAGGTCAGCCAGTTCTGATGCTGGCCCGTCCGCTCTTGTCCGGAGGGTACGCCAGCGCGGGACGGCGCCCGCACGCAGCAGCCTGCGCACGGTTCGGTGGGGACTGCGCGGGCATTATCGCTGAAAGAGACGGGTCACGTGCGGAGCGTGAGCAACGTCAACGTCAACATCAAGGGCTGCAGGGCCCTGGGATGGCGGGGCGGGGCGGGTTGGCGGGGGACGGCAGGAGCCGCTCCTGCGGACCTCGTTTCGCGCCATCCATGGCGCTCTACGCCCCCGCCAACCCACCCCGCCCCACCTTCGTCAGGTTCATGGCGGCCTTGGTAGCGCCGACCCATGGTCGGCGAGCGCAGCGGGCCGCTGGCGGGAACATTCCGCCGACCATGGGTCGGCGCTACCAGAGCGCCGTAGCGTGTCGGGTGGAGGGAGCCCCTGAGTCAGGGGCGGCCGCGAAGCGGCGGGGTGTGGGTGGTGGTGAAACGGGGCCCTCGTTTTGCGCAGCAAAGCGTGGGAGCGACAGCGCGAATGCGATGGCGTGGACCCGTGCCCCGCATAGTCTCCCCGCCCGGCCCACCCCCAGCTGCGGCTTCGAACAACAACCACCCGCGAGGGGGTTCACCCGTTCGACCCCCGCAGCAACCGCGTGCGCAGCACCTCGCGCAGCCGTGCGGCGGATGCCTCGTCCAGCTCGCCCAGCACGCCACGTGCGTGCTCCGGCACGTGTGCGGCAACCTGGTCATCTACGTCGAACACGTAATGCTGGAACATCGCCTGCCAGGCCGCGCGTTGTTCCACAGGCAGGTCACGGATCGCCAGCAGGGCCAGCATCAAGGCGTTCATCGGCGCATCGCGCCATGCCTCTACCGGGCGCCACCAGTAATTGACCAGGATGTTGAACGCCTCGAGCCCTTCCATGTGGTGCCACCACAGGGCCGGAATGAATACCGCGTCGCCCGGTTCCA
Organism: Stenotrophomonas sp. CFBP 13724; assembly: GCF_014841975.1. Lineage (NCBI taxonomy): Bacteria > Pseudomonadati > Pseudomonadota > Gammaproteobacteria > Lysobacterales > Lysobacteraceae > Stenotrophomonas > Stenotrophomonas sp. CFBP 13724. The sequence continues at coordinate 160,246 of NZ_JACYUW010000005.1, read as the reverse complement.
GCACGGCGCTCTGTGCCGCCTGCATGGCCAGCGCGAAGCGTGGGAACCGCTGCAGGTCCGGCGCGGCGAAGTCGACCAGGCTGATGGCCTGTCCGGCGGGGGTGAAGTCCAGCGGACCGACGTACAGGTTGCCGACCTGGCCGGGAGGAAACAGCGTGACCCGTCGCCGTCCTGCCGCCACGCAGGCGAGATTGTCCGGTGCATCATGGTGCGCGGCGATCCGTGAGCGGTTGCCGATCCAGATGCTGGCCAGTGGATCGGCCTGGCCCAACGCCAGCGGATTCTCCTCGCGCAGGCCGGGCAGGTAGGTGTCCAGCGTGGTGGATGCAACATAGATGGTCGGTGCGTCCGCTTCGCTGCGGTACTTGAGCAGGGTGTCCAGCACCACGCGCAGCGGTACCTGTTCGCGACGGAAATTGAAGCCGGTGAGGTCGTCGTTGTAGAACACCCGGCCCTGCGTGCCGGGTGCCGCCGTGGTGGCGGTCACCGGCATGCCACCGTGGTCGAACCGCTTCAGGTAGTCCACCGCGGCGGTGTCGGCGTGCCGGGCGGCCTGCACCAGCGGCCACCCGGCGGCCAACCCCCGCACCACCTTCGGCGTGGTCCAGCTACGCAGCGCGGCAGGCAGTGCCGCAGGGTCCGCGAGCTGGACCTCGTCGATGGGGCGGGGTGGGGGCAGGGTCATCGCCACTCAGAACTTGTAGCGCACACCGAACATGTAGCGCGGACCGGTCTGGGTGGCATACCGCAGCATGTTGCTGTGGCGTGCGTAGGTGCGCATCGTCTCGTCGGTCAGGTTGATCGCTTCCACGCTCAGCGTCAGCTGTTCGCTCACCGCGTAGCTGATGTTCAGATCAAGCTGCCCATAGGCTTCGGTGTAGTTCGGATTCGGGCCCTGGCCACCGATACCGTTGAGGAACTTGTCGCGCCAGTTATAGGCCGCCCGGACCTGCCATGCGTTCTTGTCATAGAACAGAACCGCGTTGGCCGAATCGCTCAGGCCGACCATCGGGTACTGGTCGCCCAGGCTCAGGTTGTCGAAGGTCAGCCCGGACTTCACCTTGGTGTAGTTCGCCGCGACACCGAAACCGGACTCGCCGAACAGGTGCTGCACCGCCACCTCCCAGCCTTCCAGATGATCCGAGCGCTGGTTGGCCGGCAGGGTGATGTCGAACCCGGCGATGGGATCCCCCGGCTGGCCGACGATGCTGCCGGTCTGCTGGCCGGCCGAGTTGACGCCGGTGGAAACCACGCCCGGGTCGCCGGCATGGTTGGTGAAGATGTAATTGCGGATGCACACCGTGTCGGTGGTGACGCAGCCCGACGCCAGCGCTTCGTTCCAGTACGCACCGCCGACCGGCGTGTGCAGGTTGCCGGCATCTTCGCGGGCGATGGTGTTGCTGATGAAGTTCTTGATGTTCTTGCGGAAGAAGCCGACCGAGGCGTAGCTGGCCTCACCGTAGTACCACTCCAGGGACAGGTCGAAGTTGTCCGACAGCAACGGCTCCAATGCCGGATTACCACGCGAACCGGTGCCGCCCTGGGTGCGCACGATGTTGTCCAGGCGTTGCCCGCTTTCGATCTGCGTCCACCCCGGACGGCCCAGGCTGCGGCTGTAACTGCCGCGCAGTGCCAGCGACTCGTTGATGTCCAGCTTGAGGTCGACATTGGGCAGCACGTAATCGTACTTGCCCTGGCCGCCGATGAACGCGCCGTCGTCGGCGTAGGTGATGTTGAACTCGTTGAGGGAGTTCCAGCTGATCGAAGTCGGCACGCGCACCAGCGCCAACGACTCCACTTCGGTCTGCTCATAGCGCACACCGGCGGCCACATGCAGCGGCATGTTCCAGTCGAAGGTGGTGCGGTACTGCAGGTAGGCGCTCTTGGATTTTTCCGTGGTGCGGATGTCCTCGGAGTACTCGGTCGGGGCGAGATAGCACGTCGGGCAGGCCGGCTCGGCGCCATTGGCTACCTGCGCCGCCCGGTCACGCAGGCGGTCGAAATCGAACACCAGGAACTGGCCCGTCAGGCGCGGATCGTCGTGGCCGGAGAACGCCTTGAAGTACTTGCCCATGTCATCGGCGTACCAGATGCTGTCGTCGTAGTCCGCCGGCGTACCGACGCCGCCCCAGCTGTCGCGTTGCTGGATGGCCGCCGCCGAGCGGTTGTCCACCTGGGTGTGGCCCACGCCGAAATCGAGCGCGGAATAGTCGGCGAAGCGGAACACGCCCTTGGCCTGCAGCTGTTCCACTTCCGACTTGTTGTAGCTGTTCTGGAATACCGAACCGGTGACCAGTGCATCGGCGGCCTGCACCCCACCCGGCGGCAACGCGATGTTGATGATCGGCAGGTCGCCGCTGTAATCCACCGTGGTGGTGCCGCGCACGTACGCCGCCACGCCGAGCACGCCAGCCGAGCCATAGGGGCCGTCGGGCTGCGATTCGGCACTGGCGCGGTGGTAGTCGAAGGACATGTCCAGTGCATCGTTGACTTCCCAGTCAACATTGAAGCCGAGCGAATCCATGCTGTTCCGGGTAGCCAGCTTCATGCCGCCCATCGCCACGTCGCCGTTCACCACGTCCTCGCTGTACACGATGGGGGCGGCAACCGGGCCATTGGTCCATGTACTGTCACCGGGGCCGTAGTTGAACCACACCGACAGTTCGCTGCGCTGCTGCTGCACCTTGTTTTCGACATAGGTGTAATCCAGCGTGGTGGTGACGTTGTCCAGCGGCTTCCACTGCAGCGTGGCCTGGCCGTTGGTGCGCTGGCGCTGCACGGCGTTGACGTTGTACGCGGTGTTCTGCGGACGGCCGTAGATATCATCGGCACCTGGCCGGTTGGTGATGCGGTCCGAATAGCCCGTGCCCGGCTGCGGCAGTGCGCGCCAGTCGCTGGTGTCGTCACCGCGCAGCGTCGCCCAGCCTTCGGCCACGGTGGCCTGGTTGAAGCCGGAATCGCGTTCCTGGTGGCTGGCGCTGAGCGCCACGCCGAAGCGTCCGTCAGCGTAGGTCTGGCTGAAAACACCGGACAGCTCACCGGTGACATTGGATCCCTGCAGCGTGCGCGGTACGTTGTCGTTGGAGGTATCGTGCACCGCCTTCATGCCGAGGCTGACCACCGGTGCCGCTTCCAGGGGGCGCAGGGTCTTGATGTTGATCGTCGCACCGATGCCGCCGGTCGGGTTGTCGGCGCGGGTGGTCTTGTAGACCTCCACTGCGGAGATCGATTCGGAGGCGATGTTGGCGAAATCGAACGAGCGCGAGCCGGACAGTCCACCGCCGCCGTTGCCCAGGTTGGAGGCCGGCATCTGCCGGCCGTTGAGCAGCACCAGGTTGTAGTCCGGGCCGATGCCGCGCACGGTGACCTTGGAACCTTCGCCGCTGGAGGTGCGGTCGATGGACACACCGCTGATGCGCTGCAGCGATTCGGCCAGGTTGGTATCGGGGAACTTGCCGATATCCTCGGCCACGATGCCGTCCACCACGCCCTGGCTGTCGCGCTTGAGGTTCATCGACGAGGTGAGGCTGCCGCGGATGCCGGTCACCTGCACGGTGTCCAGGGTAGCCGGGTCGGCGGGTGCGGTGGTGGCAGCGTCCTGCGCCCAGGCGGGGCCGGCGATGGCCGCCAGCAACGCGGAAGTGAGCAGTGTCTTGCGGGGTACGGCCTTGTACATCCTCATTGCGGATCCCTCCCCAGGGAGTGCGGAAACAGCGGGTTTGACTTCGGCTGGAGCGCGGCAACTACATGACGGGAGCGATTTGGGGATGCGTTGACAGCGTTGTCAACAAACCGCCTCCGCCGGTGGTCGGGCGGATCCCGGGGAGAGGGTGCCGGAGGTCCCGGAAGCCTTGTCATTGCAGTGTCATCGGCCCGCGCGTAGCCGGCGGACATGCGCGGCGCCTCGCGCATGATCGTGTTGCGATGCGGAACGGTTCTGCGCAGGGCAGGTAGCGCTAACACTGACAGCGCTCGACAAAACGCGCCGTCACCGGGCGCTCAGCGCCTGCGTTTGCGAGGTGCGGCCGTGGATTCGCGGACCAGCACAGCATGGTCCAGGGTGATCATCCTGCCGGCGCCGGGCGAGCGGATGCGCTCCAGCAGCTGCAGCGTCGCCAACCGGCCCATTTCTGCAGTGGGCTGCCGCACCGTGGTCAGCGCAGGGAAGATATGGCTGGCGATCGGGGTGTCATCGAAACCGCATACGGACAGATCGCGGGGGACCTGCAGGCCGCGGCCACCGGCGGCCCGGTACACGGCCGCCGCCATGTCATCGTTTGCCGCGAAGATCGCCGTGGGTGGATCGGCCAGGTCCAGCAGGCGGTGTGCCGCCGGGATGCCGGATTCGAAAGAGAACTCGCCGCCGGCCACCAGCGCGGCATCGTAGGCGATGCCGGCTTCGCGCAGCGCTGCGCGATACCCGGCGTGGCGCCACTGGCAGGCGCCGTGTGCCCGTGGTCCCTTGATGTGGCCGATGCGCCGATGGCCCAGCGCGATCAGGTGGCGCATCAACTCCACCACGGCCGTGGTCTCGTCCATGCGCACCCCGATGGCGCCGGTGGGGTCACGCGGGGCGATGCTGGCAAAGGGAATGTCATGTTCCTGCAGGTAGGACAGCACCACCGGATCATCGCTCAGCGGCGGGATCAGCACGACGCCGTCGGGGCGTGAGTTGTCGAACAGCGCGCTGAGGTCGGGCAGGGCATGGCGGCCGATCCCCACCGGGCCGAGCAGCAGGTTGTAGTGGTTGCCGTGGCAGGCATCCAGCATGCCGTTCTGGATCTCCATGAGGTAGTTGCGCGAAGGATTGTTGTAGGCCAGCGCCAGCGAATACGAGCGCTGGCCAGCCAGGCTGCGCGCGGAAGGATTGGGCTTGTAGCCGAGCCGTGCGACCGCCTCGCGCACCCGCGACTGGGTCTGCTCACGCACGTTGGGCTCGTTGTTGAGCACCCGCGACACGGTCTTGATGGAGACTCCCGCCGCCGCAGCGACGTCTTCGATTCGACTACGCATGATGCAGGTGGTCCTCGATGTGCCAGCGGCGGCCAGTGCGCGCCGAGCGATGGTGCAGCGTCGGGCGGATATTGCCACGGCGCAGCGCAGCACGGTTGCCGGCAGCCATGTCCCTGCCAGGCCCGCTGCGCTCGCCGACCATGGGTCGGCGCTACCAAGGAGCCGGCTTCTGGCGGCGTACGGATACTGTCTGCCCGCCCACCCGTCGCAGGCACGCAGCCGGCTCCTGCCCGGCCCCGCCCCGGAAACAACAAAGCCCCGCAATGCGGGGCCTCGTCGTGGATCGTCCGGCGCCAGGAACTCAGCGCTTCATCGAACCGAAGAACTCGTCGTTGGACTTGGTGTTCTTCATCTTGTCCAGCAGGAACTCCATCGCGGCCATTTCATCCATCGGATGCAGCAGCTTGCGCAGGATCCAGATCTTCTGCAGCAGTTCCGGTTCGATCAGCAGGTCTTCGCGACGGGTACCCGAACGGTTGATGTCGATCGCCGGGAACACGCGTTTTTCAGAGATGCGACGGCTCAGGTGCACTTCGCTGTTGCCGGTGCCCTTGAACTCTTCGTAGATCACCTCGTCCATCTTGCTGCCGGTGTCGACCAGCGCCGTGGCGATGATGGTCAGGCTGCCGCCTTCTTCCACGTTGCGTGCCGCACCGAAGAAGCGCTTCGGACGGTGCAGCGCGTTTGCATCCACACCACCGGTCAGCACCTTGCCCGAGCTCGGCACCACGTTGTTGTAGGCACGTGCCAGGCGGGTGATCGAGTCCAGCAGGATGACCACGTCCTTCTTGTGCTCGACCAGGCGCTTGGCCCGCTCGATCACCATTTCGGCAACCTGCACGTGGCGCGCGGCCGGCTCGTCGAACGTCGAACTGATGACCTCGCCGCGCACGGTGCGCTGCATTTCGGTCACTTCTTCCGGGCGCTCATCGATCAGCAGCACGATCAGGTGCACGTCCGGATGGTTGGTGGTGATGGCCGTGGCCACCTGCTGCATCATCATCGTCTTGCCGGCCTTCGGCTGGGAGACGATCAGCGAACGCTGGCCCTTGCCCTGCGGTGCCATCAGATCGAGGATGCGGCCGGTGATGTCTTCGGACGAGCCGTTGCCGCGTTCCAGGGTGAACCGCTTGCGCGGGAACAGGGCGGTCAGGTTCTCGAACAGCACCTTGTTCTTGGATGCTTCCAGCGGCTCACCATTGATGGTGTCCACGATGGACAGCGCGAAGTAGCGCTCGCCGTCCTTGGGGAAGCGGATGCGGCCGGACAGGTGGTCGCCGGTGCGCAGGTTGAAGCGGCGGATCTGGCTGGGCGAGATGTAGGTGTCGTCCGGACCGGCCAGGTAGCTGGCTTCGGCCGCGCGCAGGAAGCCGAAGCCGTCGGGCAGGATTTCCAGCACGCCGTCGGCAGCAACGCCATCACCGTGGCGGGTCAGCACCTTCAGCAGCGCGAAGATCACGTCCTGCTTGCGGGCACGGGCGACACCTTCGGAGATCTGCAGCTGCTCGGCGATTTCCAGCAGCTTCTGCGCCGGCATGCGCTTGAGGTCGCTCAGCGAATACACCGGGAAGCCTTCCGGCACGTTCGGCTGGGTGGTGCGCACGAACGGCTGCTGCTCGTTGTTGTCCTGCGGCATGCCATCGTCGCGTCCACCACCACGTGCCGGGCGGTCACGGTCGCGTCGGTTGCGGAAGCGGTCACGGCGATTGCCCTGACCCTGCGGGTTGTTCTGCTGGTTGCCCTGGTAGGGGCCCTGGTTCTGGCCGCCTGCGGTGTTCTGCTGGCCACCGGACTGGTTGTTGTTCTGCTGCGGGCGACCCTGGCCGGATTCGCGGCCTTCGTTGCCGTCACCGCCGTTGGCGGCGGGTGCATCGGCAGCGGGCGCGCTCGGCGCCGCCGCAGCGGGTGCGGGGGGCGGAGTGGGGCGGGGTGCTTCGGGCGCATTGGCCAGCGGCAGGCCGGCCTGTGCCGGGGCACTGGTTTCGGCGGACGCGGGTGCGGCGGCCTTGGTCACGCGCGGCTTGCGCACACGCTTTTCGGCGGGCGCATCAGCGCTGCCGGTTTCAGAAATGGTATCGGACAAGAGCGTTATTCCTCGCTTGAAGGTGCGAGCGCCCGGCTGGGGCGGCGAACGAAGGGATGGGGTCTGGAGTGAACTGCATCCAGCGGGTGCGGCACGCGAACGCGGACCGGATGTGCCGACACTATCACCGGCGCGCGGCGCCTTGCAAGCACCGCGATGCCGCGACATTCAGGCAGCGCAGGGGCTGCAGGCAGCCGGCGTCACCGGCTGCCAGGAAACACAGGCCTCAGGCCAGCGCCTTGTCGAGCAGGCCAGCCAGCTGGGCCTTGCCCACCGCGCCCACCTGCTCACCGACCTTCTCGCCGTCCTTGAAGACGACCAGGTAGGGAATGGAACGGACGTGGTACTTCACCGCCAGGTCGCGCTCGTGGTCGACGTTGACCTTGACGATCTTGGCGCGGCCACCGTACGCCACGGCCAGTTCGTCCAGCGCCGGTGCGATCATCTTGCACGGGCCACACCATTCGGCCCAGAAATCAACCAGAACCGGCTCTTTGGAGTTCAGTACGGTGCTTTCGAAGTCAGCGGTGCTGACATGTACAACGTTGTCGCTCATCTTGGTTTCTCGTCTTGTGGGGCACCCGGCTGGGGCCGGAGGTGGGTGAACTGGGCTGGACCAGAGTGGCGCAACCCTCGTCGTTGCCTGGTGGAGCAGGCTCCACGGTGCGCTAGGCAGGATGCCTGGACGCTCACGGCCGGCAGTTTACCCCTATCGGCACAGGGAGACAGGGGGCGGCTGGAACCCAGCGTATCGCGATCAACATGACCGACGGAATGTGTCGGATTTCACTGTCCACGCCTATGGGATAGGGTCCTGCTGCCACCGCACAAGGGACGCCATGGCAACGATTCAGCGTGCGGTGGCCTGGATGAATGCGCGATCGGCCGGGAGTCTCCGCGGCCCGTGAGACGCACGGGCCCGGTTGCTGGCCTGATTACGCTAAACTGCTTCATTGAGCGGCAAGGGACCCGAGGGTTCCAAGGCCCGCCGACCCGCCGCAGGGGCCGCAGTTTGCGACGGAGCCCCCAGATGACGCCGAGCCGCCCGATTGCAGGTGGCGGCCAGACCAAGACGGACACATGAGCGACAAACCGCTGACCGATTTGACCTTTTCCTCCTTCGATCTGCATCCGGCATTGCACGCCGGTCTTGAAGGAGCCGGATTCACCCGCTGCACCCCGATCCAGGCGTTGACGCTGCCGGTCGCACTCGCCGGTGGCGACGTCGCAGGCCAGGCACAGACCGGTACCGGCAAGACGCTGGCCTTCCTGGTCGCGGTGGTGAACCGCCTGCTGACCCGCCCGGCACTGGCCGACCGCAAGCCGGAAGATCCGCGCGCGCTGATCCTGGCACCCACCCGCGAACTGGCCATCCAGATCCACAAGGATGCGGTGAAGCTGGGTTCGGACCTGGGGCTGCGCTTCGCGCTGGTGTACGGCGGCGTGGACTACGACAAGCAGCGCGAACTGCTGCAGCAGGGCGTGGACGTGATCATCGCCACCCCCGGCCGCCTGATCGACTACGTCAAGCAGCACAAGGTGGTTTCGCTGCATGCCTGCGAAATCTGCGTGCTCGACGAAGCCGACCGCATGTTCGACCTGGGCTTCATCAAGGACATCCGCTTCCTGCTGCGCCGCATGCCCGAGCGCACCACCCGGCAGACCCTGCTGTTCAGCGCCACGCTCAGCCACCGCGTGCTGGAGCTGGCGTATGACCACATGAACGAGCCGCAGAAGATGGTGGTGGAGAGCGAATCCATCACCGCCGCCCGCGTGCGCCAGCGCATGTACTTCCCGGCCGACGAAGAGAAGATCCCGCTGCTGCTGGGCCTGCTGTCGCGCAGCGAAGGCGCGCGTACGATGGTTTTCGTCAACACCAAGGTGTTCGTCGAGCGCGTCGCGCGCGCGCTGGAACGTTCCGGCTACCGCGTCGGCGTGCTGTCCGGTGATGTTCCGCAGAAGAAGCGCGAAAGCCTGCTGAACCGCTTCCAGAAAGGCCAGCTGGAAATCCTGGTGGTCACCGACGTGGCCGCCCGCGGCCTGCACATCGACGGCATCAAGTACGTCTACAACTACGACCTGCCGTTCGACGCCGAAGACTACGTGCACCGCATCGGCCGCACCGCCCGCCTGGGCGAGGAAGGCGATGCGATCAGCTTCGCCTGCGAACGCTACGCGATGGGCCTGCCGGACATCGAGGCCTATATCGACCAGAAGATCCCGGTCGAAGCGGTGACCGCCGAACTGCTGACCTCGCTGCCGCGTCCGGAACGTGCGCCGCCTGCGCCGGGCGAGGAAGGCGACGAGAACGAAAGCGTCAGCCAGATCTTCCGGGAAGCGCGCGAAGCGCGTGCCGCCGAAGAAGAGCGTCGTGGTGGCGGTCGTGGTGGCAAGCCGTCGGCTGGCCGCGGCGAACGCAGTGGCGAGCGTAGCGGCGAGCGCCGCCCGCGTCCGCCGCGCAAGCCGCGCGTGGAAGGCGAAGTGGTCGCTGCAGCCGAAGCTGCCGTTGTCGCCGGTAATGGCGAGGCCGCTGCCACCGCCCCCGTCGATGCCGTGCAGGCACCGCGCCCGCCGCGTGCCGACGCTGCCCTCGCGCAGGATCCTGCAATGCAGGACGGCGAGCGCAAGCCGCGCAAGCGCCGTCGCCGTCGCAACGGCCGTCCGCTGGAAGGTGCCGAAGGAACGAATCCCCAGGGCGCAACCACGGCGCAGGGTGCACCGGTGCAGGTGGTGGCCAAGCCGGTCCGCAGTGCGGACCCGGGCGACTCCTTCCTGACCCGCATCGGCCGCAAGATCCGCCGGATCCTGGCGGGCGGGTAAGCGGGTAAGCGGCATCGCATTCGCGCTGTCGCTCCCCCGGTTCGCTTTGCGAACCGCGGGCCCCGCGTCACCAGCTCCCACACCCCCGCGCCTGCGGCGCTGCCCCCGGACTCCGGGGGCGGCGGTCTCTCCGTTCTGCCTCGCTGCGGGGCCTGACCCGGCCGCGATGCCGGAAGGTTTTCGCCGGGCAGGGCCCGGCGCTACCGATCCGCCGCGCCGCTCCTGCATAATCAGGGGATGAGCGTCCTGCGGTTCGACAACGTAAGCAAACAGTACGCCGGTGGTCACGAGGCGCTGACCGATGTCAGCTTCGACGTGGCACCGGGCGAGATGGTGTTCGTCACCGGCCATTCCGGCGCGGGCAAGAGCACCCTGTTGAAACTGATCCACCTTGACGAGCGGCCCAGCCGCGGCGCGGTGGTGTTCAACGAGCGCAACCTGCTGAAGGTGCGCGGTGGCGACGTGCCACGGCATCGGCGCGAGGTGGGCGCGGTCTACCAAGACCATCGCCTGTTGATGGATCGCAGCATTTCCGAGAACGTGGCGCTGCCGCTGATCCTGCGCGGCACCCGCCGTGCCGACATCGGCAAGCGCGTACGTTCGGTGCTGGAGCGCATGGGCCTGGGGCACCGCGAAAAGGCCCTGCCTTCGCAGCTGTCTGCCGGCGAACAGCAGCGCGTGGGCATCGCCCGCGCCATCATCGGTGAGCCGCGCCTGCTGGTGGCCGACGAACCGACCGGCAACCTCGACCCGACCCTGGCTGCGGAAATCATGGCGCTGTTCGCCGAGCTGCCCGCGCGTGGCACCAGCGTGCTGGTGGTCAGCCATGACCTGGCCCTGCTGCGGCGCATGCGCAAGCGCGTGCTGATCCTCGACCATGGTCGCCTGGTGGACGACATCTCGCCGCAGGACCTGGCCGAATGAGCACCGAATCCACTCCCGCGCCCGAGCGCAATGCCAACGCCCCGGCGGCGGCGCCTTCGAAGCTGGGCATCTGGTGGCAGCACCACCTGCACAGCGTGGTGTTCAGCCTGGGCCGCGCTTTCCGCAAACCGTGGGCCACGCTGCTGACGGTGATGGTCATGGCGCTGGCGCTGGCACTGCCGCTGGGCCTGTCGATCGCGCTGGACAACCTCAAGCACTTCACCGGCAGCGTGCAGCAGTCGCGCGACATCAATCTGTTCCTCAAGGCCGAACTGGACGGTGCCAGTGCGGATGCCCTGGCCACCGAGCTGCGCGCGCGCGATGACGTCGCCGCGGTGACCCTGCGCACGCCGGAACAGGGCCTGGAAGAACTTCGCGAAAACGCCGGCCTCGGCGAGGCGATCGACGCGCTGCAGTCCAATCCGCTGCCCAGCCTGCTGGTGGTGACGCCGGCGGAGAAGGCCGACGATGCGCGCCTGGCACGTGCGCTGGGCACGCTGCCGCAGGCCGACCTGGTGCAGCACGATGCACTGTGGCGCACCCGCCTGGACGGTTGGCTGGCCTTCGGTGCACGGCTGGTGCAGGTGCTGTCGTTGCTGCTCGGCCTCGGCGCGGTGCTGGTGGTCGGCAACACGGTGCGCCTGGACATCCAGGCGCGCCGCGAAGAGATCGGCGTGCTGCAGCTGCTGGGTGCCAGCGATGGCTTCATCCGGCGCCCGTTCCTGTACCTTGGCGCGTGGTACGGCCTGGGCGCGGGGCTGGTGGCGCTGGGTCTGATCGCCGGCGCCGGCGCCGCACTGGCCGGGCCGCTTGCCCAGTTGTCGCAAAGCTACGCCAGTCCCTTCGCGCTGAAGGGGCTGGACCTGCTGCATTCGTCGGTCGTGCTGCTGGCCATCGTGCTGGTGGGCTGGCTGGGTGCATGGCTGGTCACCGGACATTTCCTGCGCCAGACGCGCCCCACCGAGACCTGAGCCCTTCCGCATGCAGCCGCAAGCACTCAAGCATCTGCACGATGATGCCACCCGGGTCATGGTGGTCGACGGCTCGCGGCTGGTCCGCAAGCTGATCGCCGACGTGCTGCAGCGCGACCTCCCCGGCGTACAGGTGGTCGGTTGCGCGAGCATCGCAGAGGCACGCCAGGCCTTGGCGGACGGGCCGGTCAACCTGGTGACCACCTCGCTGTCGTTGCCCGACGGCGACGGCCTGGCGCTGGCCAGGACCGTGCGCGAATCGGCGGGGCAGGCCTACGTGCCGGTGATCGTGGTCTCAGGCGATGCCCAGTCGCATCTGGAACAACGCCGCTTCACCGACTACGTCACCGATTACTTCGACAAGTCGCTGGGCCATGAAGCGCTGGCCGCTTTCATCCGCGGCTACGTGCAGCCGGCGATCATTCCCGGCGCCACGCTGCTGTACGTGGAAGACAGCCGGGTAGTGGCCGAGGCCACCAAGCGGATGCTCGAGCGCCAACAGCTCAACGTGCTGCACGTGATGACTGCCGAAGAGGCCGTGACCCTGCTGACCGCCGAGTCGCTGGGCCGCAACCAGCACCGCATCGACCTGGTGCTCACCGACGTGACGCTCAAAGGTGAGCTCAGCGGACGTGACCTGGTGGAACGGGTGCGGGTGGACTTCGGCTACGGCAAACGTCGGCTGCCGGTGCTTGTGATGACCGGTGACGGCAATCCGCTCAACCAGACCGCGCTGTTGCAGGCCGGTGCCAACGACCTGGTGCTGAAGCCGATCGAAGAGCGCCTGCTGGTCACCAAGGTGCTGTTCCAGCTGCGCCTGTCCCGATTGAATCCAAGATCCGTGGTGTGATGAACGAAGCAGTACCTCCTTCCATCCAGCTCGAACCAAGCTGGAAAGCACATGTCGGCGATTGGCTGCTGCAACCGCAGATGCGCGAGCTGTCCAGCTTCCTGCGCCAGCGCAAGGCCAGCGGCGCGAACGTGTTCCCGCCCGGCCCGCAGATCTTCGCCGCCTTCGATGCCACCCCTTTCGATGCCACCAAGGTGGTGATCCTGGGGCAGGATCCGTACCACGGTCGCGGCCAGGCGCATGGGCTGAGTTTCTCGGTGCAGCCCGGCGTGCCGGTGCCGCCGTCACTGTTGAACATCTACAAGGAAATCGAGCGCGACCTTGGTATCCCGCGGCCGGACCATGGCTGCCTGCTGCCTTGGGCGCGGCAGGGCGTGCTGCTGCTGAACGCGGTGCTGACGGTGGAAGAGGGCAGTGCCGGAGCGCACCAGAAGCGCGGCTGGGAAGGCTTCACCGACCACGTGGTGGAAGCGCTCAACCGCGAACGCGAAGGCTTGGTGTTCCTGCTGTGGGGCAGCTACGCGCAGCAGAAGGGCAAGGTCATCGACACCCAGCGCCATCGGGTATTGAAGGCGCCGCATCCCTCACCGCTGTCCGCCCACCGCGGCTTCCTCGGCTGCGGTCATTTCTCCGCGGCCAACGAGTACCTGCAGCGCCGGGGACAGACGCCGATCGACTGGTCGCTGCCACCGGCAGGGTAACGGTGGGTGACGAACGGAGAGGGTGGGTGACGACCGTTGGTCGTGCCGCCTTTGCCTTTCCCGCTGCGCTCGCCGAGCATGGCTCGGCGCTACCGGTCAGCCACCCGGACTCAATCCTCCAGCATTTCGATGATCGCCCTCGCCACCTGGCGTTTACGCGGCGTCATTCGACGCAGCAGGCAGAGAATCTCGGTTTCATGTGGATGACGACCGACATCGGGTTTTGGTTCCGGCAGCGGCAGGTCGATTCCGTCTTCCGGACGTCCCGGTCCTCTGCCCGTCGCCAACCATTCAAAATAAACCTGCGTCACAACCGCTATTTTCGCCAGATGGGTCACACTTGGAGACGTCCCACCCTGGCGCTCCCATTGCGCAACGGCGCTGCGGTTTACACCGGTCTCCTGTGCCAACTGCGATTGAGATAGTCCGGCGGTCAATCGCGAGCGTCGGATTCTGTCGCACATGTCCTTCATTCAGCACCCCTCTCCATGTCTTGGTAAGCAGCGCTTACCGGGAAGCGATTCTTTTTCCGGCTGTACAGAAACGCTGTCCTGCGCATCCGTAGCAACCGTGCCGGCCTTCCCCTGGACTACAGGCCAGCAATACTACCCTCCACTTTCACGCGGTCGTGTTTGACGGTTTTCCTGCGCCCCGTATTAATCAGCTCGAACCGGGCTTAAACGTAATCCCGGGAATAACTGGCCAGTATCGAGTTTGTTCAGGTGACGGATTCATTCCGCCGCCGGGGCGTGGTGCTGCCGCTGGAAACTGCACGGAGCACGGGAATGGTTGATGTGAATGGCGTGAAAATATCGTCATTAGGGCGGCATATTTTTGTGATCGCCGTCATGTTGATCGCGCTGTCCTGCATCGGCAGGGCCCATGCGCAAGGCACATCGGCCTGTACCGCAGGCGCCTGCGTCAGCGCCGGCCCTCGGCTGGCTTCGGTCGATTCCACCCAGAGCCCGATCCTCAATCTGCTGTTCGGCGCGCTGCTGCCGGGCACCACGCTGAATCTCACCGCCGCCGACTGGAACAGCCTGGCCGGCGCCAATCTCAACCTCAACGCACTGATCACCCAGCTCAACGGCGGGGTGGAGGTCAGCGATCCCGGCCAGGTGTTGAATACCGCCATCAGCCTGGGCACGCTGCGCGCAGCGATGGTGGCGGTGCTGCAGGCCGACAACCAGGCGCTGGCCGCCAACATCCTCAACGCCCTGCCGCTGGGCGTGGCCGGCGCCACCGGCAGCATCCGCCTCGGTGACCTGCTGCAGATCGCCCTGCCCACCGGCTCACTCACCACCGTGCGGCTCAACGTGCTGGACCTGCTGACCGGCAGCGTGCAGCTGTACAACTTCAGCAACGTGCTGACCACGCCGACGCCGATCACGGTCAACACCGCAGCACTCGGCCTGACCGGCGTGGCCAACGTGCGCCTGTGGCTGCAGGTGGTGGAACCCCCCGTGTACACCTGCGGCCCGCTGGGCAGTGCGTTCCACAGTTCGGCGATCCGGGTGAAGCTGGACCTGGACCTGGCGCAGGGACTCAACGTCGCAGCGCTCACCGGCCTGCTGAACAACCTCAACGTGCTCGGCCTGGTGAGAGTATCCAACGCCAACATCAGCGCCAGCGTGCTGCACCTGCAGGTGTACGCGGACATCGCCCGCGCCGAAGGCACGATCTCTGCAGTCAACCTGGTCGGCAATGCGGTCACCCTGCAGGCGCGCCCCGGACTGGTGAACCTGTACGTCGGCCAGATCAGCGACGCGACGTTCTTCAACCGCTCCACCGTGCTGACCGAAAGCGCGCTGACGCCCGCCACGCTGACCTCGCTCAACGTCACCGTGCGGGTCACCACGTTGCTGAACATTCCCGTCGCCGATGTCTCGGTCCCGTTGGCGGTCAGCATCCGCGGATTCGCCACGGCAACGCCGGGCCTGCAGGCGGCCAGCTTCACCGGCCCGTATCCACAGACACGCACCTTGTCGGCCGGCACCGTCAGTGCGGCGACGATGGTGTCCACACTGGTCAACTCGCTCAACATCCAGGTCACCAGCGGCAACCCCACGGTCACCCTGCTGGGCGCGCTGCCGTTGCCGCTGCCCGTGGCCGACCTGGTCAACACGCTGGTGAACACGCTGCTGCAGCCGATCCGCACGGCGGTCAACACGCTGGTGACGCCGGTATTGACCACGCTGCTGGGCGGGGTGGTCGACAACCTGCTCGGGCTGCTCGGTATCCGCATCGGCCAGGCGGTGTTCACCGTGGAAGGCGTGACCCAGGCCTGCGCGGCCACCCTGCAGCTGGTCAAGGAACTGCAGCCGAGCAGCGACACCGGCCGCTTCAACCTGGCCATCAACTACAACGGCAGCGTGGTCGGGTCGGCGGCGAACGTCGGCAACAACGGCGCCACCGCGGCGGTGGTGACGGTGGCCGGCGGCACCTATGCGATGGCTGAAACCGCAGCCGCCGGCACGGTGCTGGAGCGCTACGCCAGCACCTGGCAATGCACGAACCAGGACGGGACGGTGATCAGCTCCGGTACCGGGAACAGCTTCAACCTGCAGGCGCCGGCAGTCACCGCCACGCCGGTGGCGCTGGTCTGCCGCATCGTCAACCGCACCCGCCAGGCCGATCTTTCCATCACCAAGACCGACGGCAGCGGCAGCTACACGCCCGGCGGGGCCAGCACGTACACGCTGGTGGTCAGCAACGCGGGGCCGGATGCGGTTACTGCCGCGGTGGTCAACGACACGTTGCCCAACGGCGCGACGCTGAGCGCTGCGTGGACCTGCAGTGCCAGTGCGGGCAGTGCCTGCGCGGCGGCCAGCGGCGGAGCGGTGGGCGGCACCGGGATCAGCGTCGGCGTGGACCTGCTCAACGGCGGTAGCGCCACGATCAGCGTGCCGGTGGTGTTCAGCAGCAATCCCGCCGCGTACTAGCGGCGCTCAGCAGTAATGGAACGGGCGTGCAGCGGATCGCGCGCTACCCGCAACGAGGAGTGACCGGCGCGACGCGCATCCAGCGCAGTGCCGGCCGCAGCAGGCGAGGAAGAGGGCATGGCCATGGTTGACCAGCACGGCACGCGACACACGGCACGCCACGCCCACGCACGATGGGGTGCCTGCCTGCTGGCGCTGCTGATGCCGGCCACGCTGCTGGCGCAGACCTATCCCAGCCCGTTGAGCAACACCGCCAACGTCGCCCCCCCGGCGGACATCGGTGACATCGCGCTGGGCAACAACAGCGCCACCGACAGCAACGTGCTGGCCCTGCAGGCGCAGCTGAGCGTGTCCAAGAGCATCCTGGGGCCGACCACTGTGATTGCCGGGGGGCAGGTGCAGTACCAGATCCAGGTGGGCAACCAAGGGCCGTCCAGCGCGCTGGGCGTCACCATCACCGATGCCGTGCCCGCACTGCTCACCAACGTCAGCTGGACCTGTACCGCGGCGTCGCCGTTGTCTTCCTGCGCGGTGGCCAATGGCACCGGCAACAGCATCAATGCCCTGGTAAACGTGGGCGTGGGTGACAGCGTGTCGGTGCGGGTCACCGCCACTGCGCCGTCCGCTACACCGGCCACCATCCCGGCCAACACCGCCGCGCTGATCCTGCCGCCCGGCACCACCGATCCAACCCCGGGCGACAACAGCGCCAGCACCCCGGCGATCACGGTGCAGCCCGCCGCGCTGCTGGCGGTGGCCGACAGTTTCGCCGCCGCGCTGCCGGCTACCGGCGGTGCAACCCCGAGCGTGCTGGCCAATGACACGCTGGCCGGCGGGGCCGTGGTGGCGGCCGACCTGATCGTCACCCTGCAGGACGCGCCCACCGGTTTCAGCATTGATGCCAACGGCGTGATCAGCGTGCCCAGTGGCGCGCCTGCGGGCCGCAATGCGCTCACTTACCAGATCTGCGAACGCATTTCGCCGAGCAACTGTTCCACTGCCACGGCCACGTTCGCGGTGGCACCGTCGGCGGTGAATGACAGCTACAGCGTGGCCGCCAGCACGCCCAGCTACGCGCAGACGGTGGCGACCAACGACAACGCGACAGGTACCTCGGTGTTCGCGCTGGTGGGCGCGCCGCCGGCAGGGCTGACGTTCAATGCCGATGGCAGCTTCGTGCTGGCCCCGGCGGGTGGCATCACCGCACCGGTGTCGTTCCAGTACCAGGTGTGCCTGCCTGCACCGGATGCGACCGCCTGCGCCACGGCCACCGCCTCCATCCTGGTCAACGCCAATCCGCTGGTCGCCGTCGACGATGTCGTCGCCACGCCGTTCGCGCCCGGCATCGGGGGCAGCACGCCGTCGGTGATCGGCAACGACACCCTGGGCGGCGCGCCGATCACCGTGCCGGCCACCGTGCAGCTGAGCCTGGTGGGTGCGCCTACCGGTTACAGCATTGCCCCCAGCGGCGTGATCACGGTTGCGCCCACGGCCGCGGCGGGCGCCGTGGATTTCAACTACCAGATCTGCGAAACGGCGGTTCCCGCCAACTGCGCCACCGCCAACGTGGCGCTGGTGGTCAGCCCGGACGCGGCCAATGACAGCGTCACCACGCCCGGTGCCGGGCAACCGGTGGGCGGCAGCGTGGCCGGCAACGACAACACCCCCAGCGGCTCGCTGTTCAGCGTGCCGACCCAGCCGACGCGCGGCACGGTGGTGATGGATGCCTCCGGCGCGTTCACCTACACACCGACCGGTGGCAACACCGGAGCCGATACCTTCACCTACCAGGTCTGCCTGCCTGCACCGGATGCCACGGTCTGCGACACCGCTACGGTGAGCGTGCAGGTCGCGGCCAATACGATCGATGCGCTGGACGACATCGTGAGCACGGTGTTGCCGCCCAGTGGTGGCACCACGCCCAGCGTGCTGGCCAATGACCTGCTCAACGGCGTGCTGCTCACGCCGGCACAGGTGGTGGTGTCGCTGCAGGGCGCACCGGCGGACTACAGCATCGACACGAACGGACAGATCACCGTGGCCGCGGGTGCCGCTGCCGGCGCGCAGACGCTCACCTACCAGCTGTGCGAGGCGGCGGTGCCCGCCAACTGCGACCTGGCCAGCGTGCAGCTGGTGGTCGCACCGGATGCGGTGGGCGACACCTTCAACGCCACCGCCGGCGTCCCGCTGCCGGGCGTGCTGACCACCGGCGACAACGCGCCGGCGGGCAGCAGCTACAGCCTGCTGGTCGGCCCGGCCAACGGCACCGCCACGGTGGAGGCTGATGGCAGCTTCAGCTACACCGCGCTGGCCGCCTACAATGGACAGGACAGCTTCCAGTACCAGCTGTGCCTGCCTGCGCCGAATGCGGCGGTATGCGATACCGCCACGGCGACCTTCACCCTGGCCGCTGCCGTGGTGGCGGCCAATGACGATGATTTCAGCGCCGCCCCGTTCGGCGTGGCCGGTGGCCTGACCGCCCCGGTCACCGGCAATGACACGGTCAACGGCGTGCCCGTGGTCCCGGCGCAGGTGACCCTGGCGCTGACCGGCGCGGCGCCGGTGGGCTTCACCCTGCAGCCGACCGGCGAGCTCAGCGTGCCGGCCGGTGCGCAGGCCGGCATCGTCGCCCTGACCTACCAGTTGTGCGAAGCGGGTACCAGCAACTGCGACACCGCCACCATCACCGTGGTGATCACCCCGGACGCGGTGGACGACGTGCTGTCGACCAACGCCGGCCGCGCGGTCAGTGGCAACGTTGCGATCAATGACAATGCCCCGGCGGGCTCGACGTTCAGCGTACTGGGCGTGGGCCCCGCCGGCCTGGTGTTCGCCGCAGATGGAGGCTTCACCTATACGCCGGCTGCCCTGTTCACCGGTCCGGCCACCTTTGATTACCAGGTCTGCCTGCCCGCGCCGGAAGCCGCCGTGTGCGCCAGCGCGTCGGTGACGATCAACGTCAATGCCGGCACGCTGCAGGCCAACGATGATGATTTCCGCTCGCTGATCCTCGATGCCAGCGCAGGCGGCACCACCAACAGCGTGCTGGCCAATGACACCCATAACGGCGCCATTCCGCCGGATCCGTCCGAAGTCCTGCTGACCCTGGTCGGCGCCCCGGCCGGCTTCGTGGTCAATCCCAACGGGACGATCTCGGTACCAGGTAGCGCTGCCGCAGGGCAGGTGGAATTCAGTTACCAGATGTGCGAAGTCGCACTGCCCAGCAACTGCAGTTCGGCGGCGGTGCTGTTGCTGCTGAGCCCGGCTGCCAGCAACGACAACTTCAGCACCCAGGTCGGCGTACCGCTGGCCAACAGCGTCGCCAGCAATGACAACGTGCCGGCGGGCAGTGCCTTCGAGGTCAGCGGCACGGCGCCTGCCGGCCTGCTGTTCAACCCCGACGGCGGCTTCGTCTACACCCCTCCGCTGGGCACGCAGGGCGCGGTCACCTTCGCCTACCAGGTGTGCCTGCCTGCGCCGAACACCACCGTATGTACCACCGCCACGGTCACCCTGAACGTCAACGCCGGCACGCTGGTGGCCAACGACGATGATTTCCGCGCGACGCCGGTGGATCCGGCGCTGGGCGGCAGCACCGTCAGTGTGCTGGGCAACGACAGCCTGGACGGCAGCACGCCGCCGGCATCGACCGCAGTACAGCTGAGTCTGCTCAATGCGCCGGCCGGCTACACGCTGGCCGCCGATGGCACGGTGTCGGTCGCCGCAGGTGCAGTGGCCGGTGCGGTGACGCTGACCTACCAGCTGTGCGAGGCCGCGCTGCCGAGCAACTGCGATACCGCGCAGATTTCCCTGTTGGTGGCGCCGCAGGCGCAGGCCGATGTGTTTTCCACGCCGGCCGGACAGCTGCTCGCCGGCAATGTGGGCACCAATGACAATTCGCCGAACGGTGCGGTTTACACGGTCAACGGCATCGCGCCAGAGGGTCTGTCATTCAGCCCGGATGGCAGCTTCCTGTTCACGCCCACCGACGGCTTCACCGGAGCGGTGACCTTCAGCTACCAGGTGTGCCTGCCGGCGCCGGACACCGGCCTGTGCAGCACCGCCTCGGCGACGATCAACGTCAACGCCGGCAACCTCATCGCGCTGGACGACGACTTCAGCGGCGCGCCGCTGGCGCCGGGCGGCAGCAGCACGGCCAGCGTGCTGGCCAATGACACCTTGAACGGCGTGTCGCCGCCTGCGGCCGCCAGCGTGAGCTTGAGCCTGGTGGGCGCACCCAGCGGCTATGCACTGACCGCGGCCGGCGTGCTGCAGGTGCCGGTGTCGGCCACCGCCGGGGTCAACGTGTTGACCTACCAGGTGTGCGAGAACGCCGCCAGCGGCAACTGTGCCAGTGCGCAGATCAGCCTGGTGGTGACCCCGCAGGCGCAGGATGATGCACTGTCCACGCCGGCCGGGCAGGTGCTCACCGGCAGCGTTGGCGACAACGACAACGCGCCGATGGGTTCGCAGTTCAGCGTGACCGGCACCACGCCGGACGGGCTGTTGTTCAACGGCAACGGCACCTTCAGCTACACCCCGCCGGTCGGCGTGCCGAGCCCGGTCAGCTTCGTCTACCAGGTGTGCCTGCCGGCGCCGTATGCGGCGCTCTGCACGACCGCCAATGTCAGCATCAACATCAATGCCGGCACCTTGCTGGCAGGCGATGATGACTTCACTGCCACGCCGATCAACCCGGTCAGCGGTGGCAGCACGACCTCGGTGCTGACCAACGACGCACTGAGCGGCGTGAGCCCGCCCGATCCGGCCAGCGTGCTGCTGTCGCTGCCGGGCGCGCCTGCCGGCTTCAGCATCGGCAGCGACGGCGTGGTCAGCATCGCCGCCGGCACCCAGGCCGGTGCGATCAGCCTGACCTACCAGCTGTGCGAAGCGGCGCTGCCGTCCAACTGCGATACCGCCAGCATCGCGCTGCTGGTGTCGCCGCAGGCGGTGGCCGATGCGGTGTCCACCCAGGTCGGCCAGCCGGTGTCCGGCAACGTCGGCAGCAACGACAACATTGCGCCCAGTTCGACCTTCGCGGTGACCAGTACCAGCCCCGCCGGGCTGGTGTTCAACGCCGATGGCAGCTTCACCTACACCCCGCCGCTTGGCGTGGTCAGCCCGGTGAGCTTCGATTACCAGGTGTGCCTGCCGGCGCCGAACGCTGGCCTCTGCTCGAGCGCGACGGTCACCCTCAACGCGAACAACGGCGCCCTGGTGGCTGCCGATGATGACTTCAGCGGCACCGCGCTGCTGCCCGGTGGCGTTACCGGCAGCGTGCTGGCCAACGACAGCCTCAACACGGTCAGTCCGCCGGCCCCGGCGGACGTGGTGCTGTCCTTGGTCGGCGCGCCGAGCGGCTACGCCATTGCCAGCGATGGCGCGATCAGCATTCCCACCGGCACCGCGACCGGCCGCGTGCAGATCACCTACCAGCTGTGCGAAGCCGCCGCGCCGACCAACTGCGATACCGCCACGGCGTCCTTGCTGTTGGCCCCGCAGCCGGCCGATGACATTGCCTCCACGCCGGCGGGGCAGGCCGTCAGTGGCTCGGTCGGCATCAATGACAACGTGCCTGCCGGCTCCGCCTACACGCTGGTTGGCGCCGCACCGGGCGGGCTGGTGTTCAACCCCGATGGCAGTTTCACCTTCACCCCGCCAGCGGGTGTCATCAGCCCGGTGACCTTCGATTACCAGGTCTGCCTGCCGGCGCCGGATGCGACGGTGTGCGGCACCGCCTCGGTGACCATCAACGTCAACAACGGCGCACTGTCGGCCGTGGGTGATGATTTCAGCGCCACACCGCTGCTGCCCGGTGCCACCACCGCCAGCAGTGTGCTGGCCAACGACAGCTTGAACGGCACCACGCCGCCGGCCGCTGCCAGCGTGCTGCTGAGCCTGGTCGGTGCGCCGGCCGGCTATCTGATCAATGCCGATGGCACGCTCACCACGCCGAGCGGCGCGGTGGCTGGTGCGGTGAGCCTGACCTACCAGGTCTGCGAAGCCGCTGCACCGACCAACTGCGATACCGCACCGGTGTCGCTGGTGCTGACTCCCGTACCGGCCGCCGATGCCTTCACCGTGCTGGCCGGGCAGAGCGTGCTGGGCAATGTCGGCGTCAATGACAATGTGCCGGCCGGTACGGTCTTCAGCGTGATCGGCGCCGCGCCGGCCGGCCTGTCGTTCAACGCCGATGGCAGCTTCAGCTACACCCCGCCGGTGGCCACGCCGGGTCCGGTGAACTTCGATTACCAGGTGTGCCTGCCGGCTCCGGATAGCGGCGTATGCGGCATCGCCACGGTGACGCTGACCATCAACAACGGTGCATTGCTGGCCGCCGACGATGACTTCAGCGGCGCGCCGCTGCCGGGTGGCGCCACCACCGCGGGCAGTGTGCTGGCCAATGATGCGTTGAATGGCGTCAGCCCGCCGGCCGCGGTCGATGTGACCCTGCGCCTGGTCGGTGCGCCGGCCGGCTATGCCATCAATGCCGATGGCACGATCTCCACCCCGCTGGTCACCCCGTCCGGCGTGGTCACGCTGGTCTATGAACTGTGCGAAGCGGCAGCGCCGACCAACTGCGCCACCGCCAACGTGGCGCTGGTGCTGGTCCCGCAGCCGGTCGCCGATGTGGTGTCCACGCTGGCGGGCCAGCCGGTCAGTGGCAATGTCGGCAGCAACGACAACCTGCCCGCTGGCGCACTGTTCGCCGTGGCCGGCAGCGCGCCGACCGGGCTGGTGTTCAATGCCGATGGCAGCTTCACCTTCACCCCGCCAGCCGGCGTCAGCAGCCCGGTGGTGTTCAGTTACCAGGTCTGCCTGCCGGCGCCGAACGGCACGTTGTGTGGCACCGCAGCGGTGACCATCAACGTCAACAATGGTGCATTGGATGCGGTGGCCGATGATTTCCGCGACACGGCCCTGTTGCCCGGTGGCAGCACGCCCAGCGTGCTGGACAACGACGTGTTGAACGGCACCACGCCGCCGGCCGCTGCGGCCGTGCAGCTGTCGCTGATCGGTGCACCGGCCGGCTATGCGATCAACGCCGACGGAACCATCGCCATCCCCAGCGGCACGCTGGCGGGCACGGTGACCCTGACCTACCAGCTGTGCGAAGTGGCCGCGCCTGGCAACTGCGACAGCGCCGATGTGTCGCTGCTGCTGACGCCGGTGCCGCAGGATGACGTGCTGTCGACCTCGGCCGGCCAAGCGGTTGCCGGGAGTGTTGGCGGGAATGACAACGTGCCTGTCGGTGCGCTGTTCTCGCTGGTTGGCGCGTCGCCGGCCGGGCTGGTGTTCAACGCCGATGGCAGCTTCAGCTTCAACCCGCCGGTCGGCGTTGCCAGTCCGGTGACGTTCGCTTACCAGGTCTGCCTGCCGGCACCGGATGCCTCGGTGTGCGGCACCGCTTCGGTGACCATCAATGTCAACAACGGGGCGCTGTCGGCGCTCGCCGACGATTTCACTGCGACGCCACTGCTGGCTGGTGCGAGCACGCCGAGCGTGCTGCTCAACGACACGCTCAACGCCGTCACCCCGCCGGCTGCCGGCACGGTGAGCCTGAGCCTGGTCGGTGCCCCGGCCGGTTACCTGATCAACGCCGCCGGCGTCATCAGCACGCCGATCGGTGCGCTGTCCGGTGCGGTCACGCTGACCTACCAGCTGTGCGAAGCCGCAGCGCCGACCAACTGCGATACCGCCACGGTGTCGCTGGTGCTGCAGCCGCAGCCGGTTGCCGATACGGTCTCCGTTGCGGTCGGGCAGACGGTCAACGGCAATGTCGGCAGCAATGACAACGTGCCGGCCGCTGCATTGTTCAGCGTGGTCGGCAGCACGCCGGCCGGGCTGCTGTTCAACGCCGATGGCAGTTTCAGCTACAGCCCGCCGGTGGGCGTGTCCGGGCCGGTGACCTTCAACTACCAGGTCTGCCTGCCGGCGCCGAACGCGTCGGTGTGCGGCAGCGCGTCGGTCACCTTCAACGTCAATACCGGCACGCTGGTGGCGGCCGATGATGATTTCAGCGGCACGCCGCTGGTACCCGGTGGCAGCACGCCCAGCGTGCTGGCCAACGATGCACTGAACGGCACGACGCCGCCGCTGGCCAGCGATGTGCTGCTGAGCCTGGTCGGCGCACCGGCCGGTTATGCGATCAACGCCGATGGCACGATCTCCACGCTGGGCAGCACGCCATCCGGTGCGGCGACGCTGGCTTACCAGATCTGCGAAGCGGCGGCGCCGACCAACTGCGATACGGCAACGATTGTGCTGCTGTTGACGCCGGTGCCGGTGGCCGACGTGGTGTCCACCCTGGCCGGCCAGCCGCTCTCCGGCAACGTCGGCAGCAATGACAACGTGCCGGCCGGTTCGTTGTTCAGCGTGGTCGGCACGCCGCCGACCGGCCTGCTGTTCAATGCCGATGGCAGCTTCAGCTACACCCCGCCACCGGGCGTGGCCAGCCCGGTCACCTTCAGCTACCAGGTGTGCCTGCCTGCGCCGAACGGCACCACCTGTGGCATCGCCACGGTCACCATCAACGTCAACAACGGCGCACTGAGCGCGGTGGATGATGACTTCAGCGGCATCGCGGTGGTGCCCGGCGGCAATACGCCCAGCGTGCTGGCCAACGACACGCTCAATGGCGCCACCCCGCCGGCCGCCGCGGCGGTGGCACTCAGCCTGGTCGGCGCGCCTGCCGGCTATGCGATCAATCCCGATGGCACCGTCAGTGTGCCCACCGGCACGCTGTCCGGCCTGGTCACGCTGACCTACCAGGTGTGCGAAGTCGCCGCGCCGAGCAACTGTGACAGCGCGTCGATCACGCTGCTGGTGAGCCCGGCACCGGCCAACGACGTGGTCTCCACGCCTGCCGGCCAGCAGGTGGTGGGCGACGTTGGCGGCAACGACAACGTACCCGCCGGCTCGCTGTTCTCGGTGGTCGGCATCCCGCCCGATGGGCTGGTGTTCAATGCCGACGGCAGCTTCAGCTATACGCCCCCGCTGGGCATTACCGGGCCGGTCAGCATCGGCTACCAGGTGTGCCTGCCGGCGCCGAATGGCAGCGTCTGCGGCAACGCGATCCTGGTCATCAACGTCAACAACGGCGCCCTTGCCGCGGTGGCCGACGATTTCAGCGGCACCCCATTGCTGCCCGGCAGCACCACGCCATCCAGCGTGCTGGCCAACGACACCTTGAACGGTGCCACGCCGCCTGCGCCGGGCACGGTGACGCTGTCGCTGGTCGGCGCGCCGGCCGGTTATTCCATCAATGCCGATGGCACGATCGTCACCGGCACCGCCTCCGGTGCGGTGACCCTGACCTACCAAGTCTGCGAAGTGGCCGCGCCGACCAACTGCGATACCGCCGCGGTGTCGCTGGTGCTGCAGCCGCAACCGCTGGCGGATTCGGTGTCGGTGGCTGCGGGCCAGACCGTCACCGGCAACGTCGGCAGCAACGACAACGTGCCGACGGGGTCTGCTTTCAGCCTGCAGGGCGCCGCGCCTGCCGGCCTGTCGTTCAACGCCGATGGCAGCTTCAGTTACACGCCGCCGCTGGGCACCACCGGGCCGGTCAGCTTCAGCTACCAGGTCTGCCTGCCGGCACCGGATGCCAGCGTGTGCGGCATCGCGAGCGTGACCATCACACTGGGCACCGGTTCGCTGGTGGCCGGCAATGACGACTTCAGCGCGACGCCGCTGCTGCCGGGCAGTGCCACGCCCAGCGTGCTGGCCAATGACGCGTTGAATGGGATCAGCCCGCCGGCTTCCTCGACCGTCCTGCTGAGCCTGGTCGGTGCGCCGTCCGGCTTCGTGATCAATCCGGATGGCAGCATCGCCACCCCGGCCACGGCGGTGTCCGGCCCTGTGCTGCTGACCTACCAGATCTGCGAAGCCGCCGCGCCGGGCAACTGCACTACCGCATCGGTGTCGCTGCTGTTGGCGCCGGTTGCGGTGGCCGACGTGGTGTCCACGCTGGCCGGACAGCCGGTGAGCGGCAACGTCGGCAGCAATGACAACGTGCCCGCCGGTTCGCTGTTCAGCGTGGTCGGCACCCCGCCCAGTGGCCTGCTGTTCAACGCAGATGGCAGCTTCACCTATACCCCGCCGGTGGGCACCACCGGTGCGGTGGTCTTCAGTTACCAGGTCTGCCTGCCTGCACCGGACAGCACGGCATGCAGCACCGCGTCGGTCACCCTCAACGTCAACAACGGCACGCTGGTGGCGACCGCCGATGACTTCAGTGGCACCGCTGTCGTGCCGGGCGGCTCCACGCCCAGCGTACTTGCCAACGACACCTTGAATGGCGCCACGCCACCGGCGGCTGCAGCGGTGTCGCTGTCGCTGGTGGGTGCACCGGCTGGCTATGCGATCAATGCCGATGGCACGCTCAGCGTGCCGAGCGGGACGCTTTCCGGACCGGTCACGCTCACTTACCAGATCTGCGAAGTGGCGGCGCCAGGCAACTGCGACAGCGCGCCGGTCACGCTGCTGATCAGCCCGGCACCGGCCAATGACGTGGTGTCCACGCCGGCCGGGCAGCCGGTTTCCGGCAACGTCGGTGGCAACGACAACGTGCCGGTGGGCTCGCTGTTCTCGGTAGTTGGCACTGCGCCTGCCGGCCTGGTCTTCAATGCCGATGGCAGCTTCACTTACACCCCGCCGCTGGGCATCACCGGCCCGGTGACCTTCAGCTACCAGGTGTGCCTGCCCGCGCCGAACACGGCGGTGTGCGGCACTGCTTCGGTGACCATCAACGTCAACGACGGGGCGCTTGCTGCGCTGGCCGACGACTTCAGCGCCACGCCGCTGCTGCCCGGTGCCAGCACCTCCAGCAGCGTGCTGGCCAACGACACCTTGAACGGTGTCAGCCCCCCGGCCGCCGGCAGCGTCACGCTGTCGCTGGTGGGTGCGCCGGCCGGCTATGCGATCAACCCCGATGGCACCATTGCCACCCCGGCCGGCACGCTCTCCGGTGCGGTAGCACTGACTTACCAGGTCTGCGAAGTGGCGGCACCGGGCAACTGCGATACCGCTACGGTGTCGCTGCTGCTGACGCCTGCACCGGTGGCCGACAGCGTTGCCGTGGCCGCTGGCCAGACCGTCGGTGGCAACGTTGGCGGCAACGACAACGTGCCCGCCGGATCGACCTTCAGCGTGGTCGGCACGCCGCCGGCCGGGCTGTCGTTCAACGCCGATGGCAGCTTCAGCTACACGCCGCCGGCCGGCGCCAGTGGTCCGGTGGGCTTCACCTACCAGGTGTGCCTGCCGGCGCCGAACGGCAGCGTCTGCGGTACGGCCAGCGTGACCTTCAACGTTGGCATCGGCTCGCTGGTGGCTGGTAACGATGACTTCAGCACGACGCCATTGCTGCCTGGCGGCAGCACGCCCAGCGTGCTCGCCAACGATGCATTGAACGGCGTCACGCCGCCGCCGGCCGCCAGCGTGGTGCTCAGCCTGGTAGGTGCACCGGCGGGCTATGCGATCAATCCCGATGGCACCATCAGCACGTCGACCAGCAGCACATCCGGTGCGGTCACGCTGACCTACCAGGTGTGCGAGGCCGCCGCGCCGACCAACTGTGCCACCGCCAGCGTGGCGCTGGTGCTGTCGCCGGTCGCGGTGGCCGACGTGGTGTCCACGCCGGTCGGCCAGCCGGTCAGCGGCGACCTCGGCAGCAACGACAACGTGCCGCCGGGTTCCACCTTCAGCGTGGTCGGCAGCACGCCGGCCGGGCTGGTGCTGAACGCCGACGGCAGCTTCACCTACACCCCGCCGGCCGGCGTCAGCGGTGCGGTGGGCTTCACCTACCAGGTGTGCCTGCCGGCGCCGTTCGCATCGACCTGCAGCACGGCAACGGTGACCATCAACGTCAATACCGGCACGCTGCTGGCCGCAGATGATGATTTCAGCGGCGCGCCGGTGCTGCCCGGTGGCACCACGCCCAGCGTGCTGGCCAATGATGCGCTCAATGGCGTGTCGCCTCCTGCCGCCGCCAGCGTGGTGCTGAGCCTGGTGGGTGCGCCGGCCGGCTTTGCGATCAACGCCGATGGCACGCTGGTGGTGCCGTCTGGTGGCATCAGCGGTCCGGTCACGTTGACCTACCAGGTCTGCGAAGCGGCGGCACCGGTCAACTGCGCCAGTGCCTCGATCACCCTGGTGCTGACCCCGGTGCCGGTCGCCGACGTGGTGTCCACGCCGGCCGGCCAGCCGGTCAGCGGCAATGTCGGCAACAATGACAACCTGCCGCCGGGCTCCACCTTCAGCGTGGTCGGCAGCACGCCGCCGGGGCTGGTGTTCAACCCCGATGGCAGCTTCACCTACACCCCGCCGGTGGGGACCACCGGGCAGGTCGGCTTCACCTATCAGGTCTGCCTGCCCGCGCCGAACGGTGCGGTGTGCGCGACCGCTCCGGTCACGCTCAACGTCAACAACGGCGCGCTGTCGGCGCTGGCTGATGACTTCAGCGGTGCGCCGCTGCTGCCGGGCAGCACCACGCCCAGCGTGCTGGCCAACGACACGCTGAACGGTGCGACGCCGCCGGCCTCCGGCACCGTCGTGTTGAGCCTGGTCGGTGCACCGGCCGGGTATGTGATCAACGCCGACGGCACCATCAGCGTCCCCGTCGGCACGCCGAGCGGCGTGGTTTCGCTGACCTACCAGGTGTGTGAGGTAGCGGCGCCGACCAACTGCGATTCGGCACAGGTATCGCTGCTGCTCACCCCCGCACCGGCGGCCGACAGCGTGTCCGCGGCCGCCGGTCAGACCACCAGTGGCAATGTCGGCAACAACGACAACGTGCCACCGGGGTCGACCTTCAGCGTGGTCGGTGGCACCCCTGCAGGGCTGGTGTTCAACGCCGATGGCAGCTTCAGCTACACCCCGCCGGCCGGTACCAGCGGCACCGTCAGCTTCACCTACCAGGTCTGCCTGCCGGCGCCGAATGCGGCGGTGTGCGGCACCGCCACGGTGAACATGACGGTGGCGACCAACGTGGTGCTGGCGGTCAACGATGACTTCAGCGCAACGCCGGTGGATCCGTCGGTGGGCGGCACCATCGCCCGTTCGGTGCTGGAGAACGACACCTGGAACGGGGCAGCGCCGCCGCCGGTCGGCAGCGTCACCGCGACCCTGCTGGGCAGCACGCCGGGCTACACGATGAACAACCAGGGCCAGGTGATGGTGGCGCCGGGCGTGCAGCCGGGCCAGGTGCAGCTGAGCTACCAGCTGTGCGAAAACGGCGTGCCCGGCAACTGCTCTACCGCGATCATCACCGTGCTGGTGCAGGGGCCGGTGGGGGCCCTGCTGGCGGTGGATGACATCGGCGGTCCGCTGCCGGCAGGGCAGGCTGCGCCGACCCTGTTGAATGTCTTCAGCAACGACACGTTCAACAGTGCCCCGCTGGATCCGGCGCAGGTCGACTTCGCCCCGGTCAACACGGCCGAGCTCAGCTTCGCCGCCGATGGTTCGCTGAGCGTGGCGGGCGGCCTGTCACCGGGCAGCTACAGCACGACCTACACCGTCTGCCTGACAAGCCAGCCGACCGTGTGCGACACCGGCACGGTCACCGTCACCGTGGTGGCCAGCACCGACCGGGTGGTGGCGCAGGACGATGCGATCGACATGCCGCAGAACGGCGTGGTGGAAATCGACGTACTGGGCAACGACCGCATGGATGGCAATCCGATCGATCCGGACGGCGTGGTGCTGACCATCACCTCGCCGCCGCCGTTCGGCACCGCCGAGGTCATGGCGCGCGCCCGCATCCGCTTCGCGGTGCTGGCCAACTTCGCCGGCCAGCAGAGCTTTGATTACCAGGTCTGCGAAGCCGCCAATCCGGCCATGTGCGGCAGTGCCACGGTGAGCGTCACGGTGGAGGAAAACGTGCTGGTGCTTTCCGACGATGCGATCACCACCGAAACGAGCGGCCCGCTGGTGATCGATGTGCTGGCCAACGACAGCACCCGCAGCGCGGCGCTGGATCCGGCTTCGCTGCAGGTGGTGGTCGCCGCTACCCGCGGCAGCGTCCAGTGTGCCAACGGCAGCTGCACCTACACGCCGTCTGGAGGCTTCTTCGGCACCGACAGTTTCCGCTACCGGATCTGCGACGTGTCGATCCCCACCCCGGTGTGTGCCGAGGCCAACGTCTCGGTGACGGTGGCCGGGCAACAGGCCACGCTGCGGCTGACCAAGACCGCCGCCAAGCGCAGCGCGCAGATCGGTGACCTGGTGCGCTACACGGTCACCGTCGAAAACGTGGGCGAGGTGGACGCCAACGGCGCCACCCTGCTGGACACGCTGCCGCCGGGCTTCAGCTTCGTCAGCGGAGGCTTCTCGGTAATCGATGCCGACAATACCGCGCGCACCAGTGGCGTGCAGCCACTGCGCATCGACGGCATCGACATCGCCGTCGGTGAGAGTGCCACGGTGGTGTACTACCTGCGGGTCGGTGCCGGCACCGGTACCGGGGTGCACACCAACCGCATCACCGCCATCGACGGGCAGAACCGCAGCATCGGCAACATCGCCTCGGCCGACGTGGACATCAGTGCCGATCCGCTGCTGGACGAGAGCCTGGTGGTCGGCACGGTGTTCGATGACCGCAACGGCAACGGCGTGCAGGAACCGGGCGAGCGCGGCATCCCGGGGGTGCGCGTGGCGGCCGTGGAAGGCCTGCTGATGGAGACCGATGCCTTCGGCCGCTATCACCTGGTCGGCATCCAGGGCGGCGGGGCGCGGGGCCGCAACTTCATCCTCAAGGTGGATCCGTCCACGCTGCCGTCCGGGGCACGCTTCACCACGCCCAATCCGCTGGTGCGGCGGATCACCCCGGGGCTGCCGGTCCGCTTCGACTTCGGCGTTGTGATGCCGGCGGGTGAGATCGTCGCCCCGGCGGACGCCCGGCGCGGGGCTGCCATCGAACTCGGCGAGGGCCTGTTCGAGCGCCGCTCGGCACGCTTGGTCGAGGGCACCGCGACGGTGCTGGACAAGGCCGCGCAGGCGCTGACGGCACGCAACGGCGGCCGGCTGATGCTGGCGACGGACGAAGCCCGGCAGGCGCTGGCGCTGCAACGTGCGGCCAGCCTGCGCGCGGCCCTGGCCGGCCGGCTGCGCCCGGACGTGGCGGCGGCCACGCGCATCGAGGTGCTGCGTGCCGGCGACGAGCAGGTGCTGCACAGCCTGCGTATCGATGATCCACCTGCTGTGCCGCCTGTCACCGGCGGGGAGGGGCGCTGAGCCATGGACAAGACCCGCAAACCCTATCGCCCGATCCTGCCGCTGCTGATGCTGGCGGCCTTCGTTCCGTCGTTGCCGGCCGCGGCCCAGCAGGTGCTGCCTCCGACCGCGCAGGCCCCGATCCGCTGCGAAGCGGACAGTTGCCGCAACGACGAGGGCCTGCTGCTGCGCATCCGTGACAACGGCCCTTCCGCAGGTGCGACGCTTCCCTCTGCAAGCAGCGCCGACGCGGTGCCCGTGGCGCCTGCCACGCTGGCCGGTGGCTTCATGTCCGAACTGCCGAACGGCGGGGTGGTGTGGGCGACCGAAGATCCCTCGATGGTGCCGCCGAGCCTGAGCGTGCAGTCCGCCGCTACCGTGCCGTTCGAGAACGGTCGGCTGGTGCGTCCGCTGCGCTTCCACAGCTACAACAACTACGCCTCCTTCATCGAGAAGCTGGAAGTCACGTTGTACCGCGGCACCGATACCGATCTGGTCACCCCGTTGGCTCGCATCGAACTGCCGGTGGGCTACGTGTCCGAAGCCGAGTGGGACGCGCAGCTGCCGGAGCAGATCAAGCTGCGCACCGGTGATGACCTGATCTACGTGGCGCGCGCTTATGGTGCCGGCAATTCCTTCGATGAAACACAGCTCCAGCGCATCCAGCTGGTCACCCCGGCCGACTTCGATCGTGGCCTGCAGGTGACTCGTGACAATGTGCAGAAAACCCTGGGCCAGTCGCTGGATGGCGAAAACGCGCAGGCGTTGCAGCTCAGCAACGGCATCTACGGCCAGAGCCAGCTGCGACTGCAGAACATCCCCATCCACGGTTCGCGCGTGCGGGTTTACGGCCGCGGGCTGGAACCGAACAGCCGGGTGACCATCAACGGCCAGAGCTTCCCGGTGGACCTGGAGCAGAAGTTCGCGGCCGAGTTCCTGGAGCCGGTCGGCGGGCATCGCTACGAGGTCAAGGTCGAAGCCAAGGACATGCCCAGCGCCGAGCGGCAGCTGGACGTGGATGTCACCGGCCGTTACCTGTTCGCGGTGGCGATCGCCGATGTCACCGTGTCAAAGAACAGCGCCAGTGGAAACCTGCAGCCGCTGGCCGCCGATGACCGCGACGACGACAGCTTCCTCAGCGAGGGGCGGCTGGCGTTCTACCTGAAGGGCAAGATGCGCGGCAAATACCTGCTGACCGCACAGGCCGACACGCAGGATCGCGAGTTGAAACACCTGTTCCGCGATTTCTGGGAGGCCGATCCGACCGACGTGTTCCGTCGCCTCGATCCGGATCTGTACTACCCGGTGTACGGCGATGATTCCACCACCTGGCGCGATGTCGATACGCAGGGGCGGTTGTACCTGCGCGTGGACTGGGACCAGAGCCAGGCGATCTGGGGCAACTACGCCACCGGCATCACCGGCACCGAATACGGCCAGTACGTGCGTTCGCTGTACGGCGGTGCATTGAACTGGCGTTCGCTGGAAGCCACGCCGCTGGGCGAGGCACGGTCGCAGCTGAAGGTATTCGGTTCCGAAGCGCAGTCCGCCCCGGGGCACAGCGAGTTCCTCGGCACCGGTGGCAGCCTGTACTACCTGCGCCACACCGATGTATTGCCCGGTTCGGAACAGGTGGTGCTGGAAGTGCGTGACCGCACCACCGGCCGTACCGAAACCCGCGTCGCCCTGCAGGAAGGCGTGGACTACGAGATCGATGACCTGCAGGGCCGCCTGATCCTGACCCGGCCGCTGGCGATGCTGACCCGCGAAAACGTCCGCAGCATCACCCGCGACATGCCGCTGGATGGGTATGACCAGCTGCTGCTGGTGGACTACGAATACGTGCCGTTGGGCTTCAGCAGTGATGACGTGACCATGGGGGCGCGGGGCCGCCAGTGGATCGGCGACCACGTGGCCATCGGGGGCACCTGGGTGGAAGAAAACCGCAGCGGCGAGAACTACACGCTGAAGGGCGCCGACCTCACCCTGCAGGCCGGGCGCGGCACGTATGTAAAGGTGGAACACACCGAGACCGACGCCACCGCCGCGCCGGTGTTCTATTCGGACAACGGCGGCCTCAGCTTCATCCGCCGCAACCCGTATGAAGTGCAGCGCTCGGGCAGTGCGACGGCAGTGGAGGCGCGCGCGAACCTGCGTGAGCTCGGCTGGACAGCGCAGGACTGGAGCGTGGGCGCCTGGTGGCGCGACGTCGATGCCGGCTTCTCGGTGGCGCGCCAGGACACCGGACTGGCGGTGGAAGAGTACGGTGCCGAGTTCCTTGGCTACCTGACCGACGACTTCAGCCTGTATGGCCGCCACACCCGCACCGAGCAGGGCGAACTGGCGCTGGAGCAGACCCAGCTGACCGCAGACTGGCGACTGGGCAACGACGGCCAGTGGACCGGTGAACTGCGCCGCGTCCGCGAGGAGCAGAGCCTGCAGACGGTGGACGCGTTGCTGGCGGCGATCGGTTACCGGCAGCGCTTCGGCTCATCCTGGGAGCTGTACAGCACCGGCCAGGTCACCGTGGATGACGACGGCGGGGCCTACGAGAAGAACGACCTGCTGACCTTGGGCGCGCGTTACCTGTTCGGTGACCGCAGCAGCGTCGGGGCCGAAGTCAGTGGCGGTAGTCGCGGCCATGGCGGCAAGGTCGATGCGGAATACCGCATGGCGCCGGACCACAGCCTGTACGGCAGCTACAGCTACAGCAGCGACCGTACCGGCACCGACCCATTGTTCGACACCGGCCTGCAGTCCGGCTGGACGCTGGGCCAGCGCTGGCGCCTGAGCAACGAGGTCAATGTCTACAACGAAAGCCAATACCTGAAGGATCGCCGCCAGGACAACGCCGGGCTGGTGCACACCTTCGGCATGGACTTCTATCCGGCACAGGGCTGGAACCTCGGCTTCACGGTAATGGACGGCGAACTGGAATCGACGCTGGGCCGGATCGACCGCCGCGCGTACAGCGTCAGTGGCGGGCGCACCGATGCGGTGGCGCAGTGGAACAGCAAGCTGGAATACCGGCACGACTCCGGTGCCGAACAGCGCGAGCAGTGGGTCACCACCAACCGCCTGCTGTACAAGGTCAACGAAGACTGGCGCGTCGCGCTGCGTGCGAACTACGCCGATACCCAGGACCGCATCAATCCGGTGGCCGACGCCAAGCTGGTGGAAACCAACATGGGCTTCGCCTGGCGTCCGCACGACACCACCCGCTGGGCTGCCTTCGGCAAGTTCACCTACCTCTACGACGTGGCCTCGCTGGGGCAGGAGGGCGGCAACCTGTACGACCAGCGTTCGCAGGTGCTGTCGCTGGAAGGCATCCGCCAGTTCGGCGCGCGCTGGGAAGTGGCCGCCAAGCTGGCTTCGCGTTGGGGCGACTACCGCACCGGGCGCGGCGAGGGGTCGTGGCTGGACAGCCGCGCCGACTTCGCCGCACTGCAGTTGCGCTATCGCCTGTTCGAGAAGTGGGAAGGGCTGGCCGAGCACCGCTGGCTGAAGGTGCGCGACGGCGGCGTGCGCAAGGGCTGGCTGGTCGGCGTGGACCGCCGGGTGGGCGAGAACTTCAAGATCGGCGGCGGCTACAACTTCACCGAGTTCAGCGATGACATGACCGAACTGCGCTATGACCAGAAGGGGTTCTTCCTGAACTTGGCAGGGTATTACTGAGTTGAATGGTGGCGCCGAGCCGTGTTCGGCAGATGCCGCCCGGGACCCCGCCGGGCATGGCTCGGCGCTACCGGTCTACACGCGCTGAACGCCCGACAACTTTTTTCCGGATGAATGGGCGAATTCCTAAGCCCGTTCAGCCCGCCTGCACGCGATTTGCAGCCTATTTCAAGTCTATGCCACTGATGGGTAAGGGTTTTATAGTGTTCCGAACCACTATCGCCACTGTCACCAAATCGCGGTAGGGTAGACGGGTAGTCAGCGCCATTGTTCTGCCACCAGAACACTGGAACTTTTTTGACCTTTAGCAGTCGAAGTATCGGACTGCTAAGATGAGACCCATGAGCCAGAACACCTCTACTGCCCTTGTGGCAAACAATCTCCCGATTCCCAGTGCGCTCGGTTCGCTGGACGCCTACATCGGTGCCGTGCACCAGATCCCGGTGCTGTCGGTGGATGATGAGCAGGACCTGGCGCGTCGTTTCCGTGATCAGACCGATCTGGATGCGGCCCGCGAACTGGTGCATTCGCACCTGCGTTTCGTGGTGCACGTGGCCCGCGGCTACAACGGGTACGGCCTCGCCCTGGGCGACCTCATCCAGGAAGGCAACATCGGCCTGATGAAGGCGGTCAAGCGCTTCGACCCGGACATGGGCGTGCGCCTGGTGTCCTTCGCGGTGCATTGGATCCGTGCCGAAATGCACGAGTTCATCCTGAAGAACTGGCGCATCGTGAAGGTCGCCACGACCAAGGCGCAGCGCAAGCTTTTCTTCAACCTGCGCCGCTCCAAGAAGCGCCTGGGCTGGATGAACGCGGCCGAGGTCACTGCGGTGGCCAAGGACCTCAACGTCTCCGAACGCGAAGTGATGGAGATGGAGTCCCGACTGTCCGGCCGTGATATCGGCTTCGACGCGCCGAGCGACGAAGACGATGACCACGCGCCGCCGTCGCCGGCTGCCTACCTGATGGCCAATGAAGAAGATCCTTCGATGGCCTATGAGCGCGCCGACAGCGAAGACAACCAGCTGCAGCTGCTGCGCGAAGGCATGGCCGAACTGGATGCGCGTTCGCGCGACATCATCGCTCGCCGCTGGCTGGATGCCGACAGCAAGGTCACGCTGCAGGAGCTGGCCGATGAGTATGGCGTTTCCGCCGAGCGCATCCGCCAGGTCGAAGCGAACGCGCTGAAGAAGATGAAGGCGCTGTTTACCGCGTAAGCGGACACAGCTGCTGCACACGAAAACGCCGGGCACTGCCCGGCGTTTTTTTTGTGTGATCGGAGGTGGTGGGTGACGACCGTTGGTCGTCACGCCGTTACCGCCTCAGCTTTCGCGGGCGATCGCGCGCCAGCCGATGTCGTTGCGGTGGAACTCGTTCGCCCAGCTCACCTCGGCCACCCCGGCATACGCATTGGCCTGCGCGTCGCGCACGCTGTCGCCCAGTGCGGCCACGCACAGCACCCGTCCGCCGGCACTGACCACGCTGCCGTGCGCGTCCAGCGCGGTGCCTGCGTGGAACACCTTGGCAGTGTCCGGCACGCGGTCCAGGCCGGAAATCACATCGCCGGTGATCGGCGCTTCCGGATACGGCGCAGCGGCCAGCACCACGCCCAGCGACGGACGCGGATCCCACTGCGCCTGCACTTGGTCCAGCCTGCCGTCGATCGCCGCCTGCACCAGATCCAGCAGGTCCGACTGCAGGCGCAGCATCACCGGCTGGGTTTCCGGGTCGCCGAAGCGCACATTGAATTCGATCACCTTCGGCGCACCGCTGGCATCGATCATCAGCCCCGCATAGAGGAAGCCGGTGAACGGCACGCCATCGGCGATCATGCCCTGCACGGTCGGCTCGACCACCTCACGCATCACCCGCGCGTGCACTTCCGGGGTGACCACCGGGGCCGGCGAATACGCGCCCATGCCGCCGGTGTTGGGACCGGTATCGCCGTCGCCGACGCGCTTGTGGTCCTGCGAGGTGGCCATCGGCAGCGCATGCACGCCATCGACCATCGAGATGAAGCTGGCCTCTTCGCCGTCGAGGAATTCTTCGATCACCACGCGTGCGCCGGCGTCGCCGAAGGCATTGCCGGACAGCATGTCGCGCACCGCCGACTCTGCTTCGGGCAGCGACATCGCCACGATCACGCCCTTGCCGGCGGCCAGGCCATCGGCCTTGACCACGATCGGTGTGCCCTTTTCGCGGAGGTAGGCCAACGCCGCATCGACATCGGTGTGCACGGCGTAATAGGCGGTCGGGATGCCGTGCCGGGCCAGGAAGTCCTTGGCATAGGCCTTGCTGCCTTCCAGCTGCGCAGCAGCCGCGGTGGGGCCGAAGATGCGCAGGCCGGCTTCACGGAACGCATCGACCACGCCGGCCACCAGCGGCACTTCCGGGCCGACCACGGTGACGGCGACGCCTTCGGAGCGTGCCAGCGCCAGCAGGCCATCCAGATCAGTGACCTTGACGGCCGCGTTGCGGCATTTCGCTTCGGTGGCGGTGCCGGCATTGCCGGGCGCGACCAGCACTTCGGTGACCTGCGGAGACTGCGCCAGCTTCCAGGCCAGCGCATGTTCGCGGCCGCCGGAGCCGATGACGAGGATCTTCATGCTGAGGGATT
Organism: Stenotrophomonas sp. CFBP 13724; assembly: GCF_014841975.1. Taxonomy (NCBI): domain Bacteria; kingdom Pseudomonadati; phylum Pseudomonadota; class Gammaproteobacteria; order Lysobacterales; family Lysobacteraceae; genus Stenotrophomonas; species Stenotrophomonas sp. CFBP 13724. The sequence goes on along the minus strand of NZ_JACYUW010000005.1, from coordinate 122,440 downwards.
TCCGATACGCGGGGAAAGGAAAGGGGACGCGGGATGACGGCGAGCCGGCCGGCACCCCCAGGAATCCACTGTCCGTCAGTGACGGAAGTGACGCACGCCGGTGAACACCATCGCCAGGCCGGCTTCGTCGGCGGCCGCGATGACTTCGGCGTCGCGCATCGAACCGCCCGGCTGGATCACCGCCTTGATGCCGGCCGCAGCGGCGGCATCGATGCCGTCGCGGAACGGGAAGAACGCATCGGAGGCCATCACCGATCCTTCCACCACCAGGTTCGCATCGGCGGCCTTGATGCCGGCGATGCGTGCCGAATAGACGCGGCTCATCTGGCCGGCGCCAACGCCGATGGTGCGGTTGTCCTTGGCGTACACGATGGCGTTGGACTTCACGAACTTGGCGACCTTCCAGGCGAACAGCAGATCGGTGAACTGCTTGTCGGTCGGCGCCAGCTTGCTGACCACCTTCAGTTCGTCACGGGTCATGCCGCGGTTGTCGGAGGACTGCAGCAGCAGGCCCGATCCGATCCGCTTGCTGTCGTAGTTGTTCAGGCCTTCACCGTGCGGAATGCGCAGCACGCGCACGTTGGCCTTCTTCGTGGCGTATTCCAGCGCGGCCGGTTCGTACTCCGGGGCGATCAGCACTTCCACGAACTGACGGTCCAGGATCACCTGCGTGGTGGCCAGGTCCAGCGGCTTGTTGAAGGCGATGATGCCGCCGAAGGCGCTGGTCGGGTCGGTGGCATAGGCCAACTCATAGGCGTCGCCGTTGCCGGCGCCCACGGCCACGCCACACGGATTGGCATGCTTGACGATCACGCAGGCCGGCGCCTCGAACTGACGCACGCATTCCCACGCGGCATCGGCATCGGCCAGGTTGTTGTAGCTCAGTTCCTTGCCCTGCAGCTGCTGGAAGGTGGCAAGGGTGCCCGGCACCGGATACAGGTCACGGTAGAAGGCGCCGCTCTGGTGCGGGTTCTCGCCGTAGCGCAGGTCCATCACCTTCACGAAGGAGGAATTCATCTGCGCCGGGAACTCGCTGCGCACCGGCACCGCGGTCTCGCGCGAGGCAACCGCCGACAGGTAATTGCTGATCGCCGCGTCGTACTGGGCAACGCGGTTGAACGCGGCCACCGAGAAGGCGAAGCGCTTGGCGGCAGACAGCTGGCCATCATGCGCGGCCAGTTCGGCCAGCAGTTCGTCGTACTGCGACGGGTCGGTCGCCACGGCGACGCGGGCGAAATTCTTCGCCGCCGAACGCAGCATGGCCGGGCCGCCGATGTCGATGTTCTCCACTGCATCGTCGAGCGCGCAGTCGGCCTTGGCGGTGACCGATTCGAACGGATACAGGTTCAGCACCAGCAGGTCGATCGCGCCAATGCCATGTTCGGCCATCACCGCATCGTCGGTGCCCGCGCGACCCAACAGGCCGCCATGCACCATCGGGTGCAGGGTCTTGACCCGGCCATCCATCATTTCCGGGAAGCCGGTGACGTCGGCGACATCCTTGACCGCCAGGCCCGCCTCGCGGATCGCCTTGGCGGTGCCGCCGGTGGACAGCAGTTCCACGCCGCGTGCGGACAGGGCAGTGGCCAGCGCGATCAGGCCGGTCTTGTCGGAAACGGAAAGCAGGGCCCGACGGACGGGCAGCAGGTCAGCACTCATGGGGGCAGGGCAACGGCAGCAGGCGGGGCCGATATTGTAGGCCTTGGGGCGCCCTCACACGTAATGCAGTGCCGCCTCAGGCCGTGATGCCGTATTCCTTGAGCTTCTTGCGCAGGGTGGCGCGGTGGATGCCCAGCATCGCCGCAGCGCGGCTCTGGTTGCCCTCGCAATGGTTCAGCACTTCAACGAACAGGGGAATTTCCATCTCGCGCAGCACGATCTCGTACACGTCATCGGCATCGCAGCCATCCAGGTCGCGCAGGTAGCGGCGCACGGACTGGGCAACATGTTCGCGGAGCGGAGGACGCGCAGCGCCACGACTGGTGTCAGGACGAGAGAGTACAGCGTTCAATGGGAATCCCGATCTGGTGGCCGCGCCGGGGCGAAGGCTGGCGCTGGCGAAGAAGGTGGTGGCGGCCAGTCTAGCGCGAGCAGGCCGCCCCTGCACGGGGCAGGCGCCCGGCCGGCCTCACAGGAATTCGAAATTGAAGGCGACCGTGGACGCCGACGGCTCTTTGACCTGGAAGGCGATCTGCGCGCTCTGGCCGGGTTCCAGCAGCCCCGCCGTGCGTGCCCCGGCACCCAGATAGTCCGATGCCGCGAACACACCACTGCCGATCACCCGACCGTCGGCGTCGGACAGTGACAGTCGCAGCACGGGCCAGTCCTGTGCCCACCGTGCGTCATTGCGGATGCTCGCCTGTACCTGCAGTGCGCCGGCCTGCTGCGGCATCGGCCGCACGTCGCGGCTGATCATGGTGAAGGCCGCCGGTTCGCGCCAGGCCGGCAGGTCGCAGCGCAGCACACTGCACAGGCCTGCGACCCAGGGACGGGTGCTGGCATCTGCCGCCAGGCGGGCGCGGTCGGCCAGCGCGATCTGCAGCAGCAGCAGCAGCGACAGCGCGGCCACCATGGCCCATTGCCAGCGCGGCGTGCGCAATCGATGCCCGCCACCGCGCAGGAACACCGGCTCTGCCTGGGACCGCATGGGTTCCGCGGCCGCAGCAGGCACCTGCCCGGAGATCGTCGCGGTGGGCTGCACCGGTACTTCCCCGGCCATCGCGGCAGCCTCCGCGACGGGCGCTTCGGCAGTGTCGTCTGCGGTGACCGGGGACGCGTCGGCTGAAGGCAGCGACGGCTCCGCCAGCGGGGTCGCATCGACGTCGGCCTGCGACCCGGCGTGTGGACGCAGGAAGGTTGCCAATGGTCGACGGGGCGGGTTCGGTTCGGACATGAATGTACCGGCTCGGATCCAGTGGCTATTCAATCACGTCTGCGCGCGATCAGGCGCGTCGCACGCCGGTGATGCGCATCCAGTCGCCGTCCTGGGTCGCCTGCAGGTCATCGAACCAGGCGGCGTATCGCTGCAGCAGTTCGTCTTCCTGGCCGTGCAGGATGCCCGACAGCGCGATGCGGCCCCCGGCGGCCACGCGGGCAGCCAGCAGGTCGGCCAGTGCGTCCAGCGCGGAGGCCAGGATGTTGGCGACCACCACCGGGTAGGTGGCCACCGGTTCGTCCTGTGGCAGGTAGACATGCAGGCGCGGCAGTTCGCCATTGCGCTCGGCATTGTCGGCGGTGGCGATCAGCGCCTGCGGATCGTTGTCCACGCCGATCGACTCGGCCGCGCCCAGCTTCAACGCGGCCAGCGCCAGGATGCCCGAACCGCAACCAAAATCGAGCACGCGCTGCCCCTGCAGCAGGCCCTCACCGGCCAGGCCATCGAGCCAGCGCAGGCACAGGGCCGTGGTCGGGTGGGTGCCGGAGCCGAATGCCAGGCCCGGGTCCAGCCGCACCACGGCCGCATCCGCAGCCTGCGCGGCGTCTGGCAGTTCATGGTTCCACGGCACGATCCAGGTGCGCTCGCCGAAGGACAAAGGCTCGAACTGGTCCAGCCAGACGCGCTCCCAGTCCTGGTCTTCCACTGCACGGAAGCTCACCGTCGACCAGTCCAGTCCATCGTCGAAGGCTTCCAGCGCGGCCAGCAGCAGCAATCCATCGGCGTCATGCGGGAACAACGCGCTCAGGACCAGCGTGTCCCACATCGGTGTCTCGCCGACGCCGGGCTCCAGGATGGCCTGTTCGTTGCTGGTGTCGGCCTCGGCATCGAGCAGGGTCACCGCCAACGCGCCGACGTCCTCCAGTGCGTTTTCGTAGCGGGGCTGGGTGGCTTCGGTGCAGCGCAGGGTCAGTTCCAGGAACGGCATGGTGGCAGGCGAGGTCCGGCAAAGAAGGGAATGCTAGTCGATCCTGGACGGCGGCAGCCATCTCAAGGCATGCAGAGAATGAATGGGGCGGGCCAGACAGAGGGCAATCCCCTTGCTAGACTCACGTTCCTGCCTTGCCTGTCAATGGCTTGTCTCCTGATGGCGTTTGCCCCGGCCCTTAAAACCTGGTTGCTCGTGGTGCCGGCCGTGGCCTTGCTCGGCGCAGCGGGCATGCGCATGGGCGGCCAGCTGCTGCATGCACAGGAATCCGGTCCTGCCGCGATGGACGCTGGAATGTCGCAGCCAGCGGACACGCAGGCCACGCCTACCGCGCTGCCCGCGGCCCTGGCACGCCGGCTTGGGGCCAGCGAACGTTCGCTCAACGCGGTGCCTTCCGGCCTGCCGCTGGACATCCGTGCCGACATGGAAGGCGACACCGATCTGTTTGCCTTCGCCCAGCGCCTGCGCGGCCAGGCCGACAGTGGCAACGTCGAGGCGCGCTGGATGCTGAGCCGGGTCTATGACTACTGCAGCCAGTACGCAAACGATCCCGGCGGTTACCAGTTGGACAACAGCGTGCTGACCGGGATGGGCGAGCGTGCATCGACCGCGATGGCCTCGGCGCGTCAGCGTGTCGCCGCGCGCTGCGGCGGCTTCGTGGCCAGTGATGGCCTGGGTTACCCGCTGGTGTTCGCGCAGCGCCGGCAGGCCGCGCAGGGCGGCAACCTGGCCGCCGAAGCCTCCTTGCTGGCCGACGGCCAGCCGCTGCAGAGCGACGAAGACTACCGGCGCGGCCTGGTCGAGCGGGTGCGCGATTCGCATGATCCGGAAGCCTACATGGCGCTGGCCCCGGCAATGGGGCTGCGTGCATCCGGCGACCGGGCCATGACCGGCATGGTGGCCGGCGAGGCACTGAGCGAACTGGCCTGGCGCGTGGCGGCCTGCGAACTGGGCATGCCCTGTGGCAGCGACAGCGTGCTGATGAACAGCTTCTGCGCCAACGGCGGCATCTGCAGCCAGGATGAAGGGCAGGACTTCACTGATTTTGTATACGACGCTGCGGTATCGCGGCAGGGTGCCGAAAAAATGACCGAATGGGTCGAAGAACTGATTGGAAAGAGGAAAGGGCGATGAAGTACCGTCGAATCCTGCACGGGGCGAAATTCTGGTTCTGGGTGGCGTTGTTCGTCGCCTATTCGGCAGGTGCGGTCGGCCTGTTGATGATCGATACCCAGGAAGATCGTTACCGACGATTGTCCGCGGTGGAGCTGACCAAGGTGCAGTCCACGCCGGAAGCGCGTCGCGTCGGCGCCAGCCAGGTCGCCGCGGTGTTCCGTGCGCAAAGTGCCATGCCATTCACCTCGCTGCCGGCAGGCAGCACCTTCCAGGTGGTGTGGCCGGATGGGTCTACTGAAACCATGGTGATCGTCGACCCGTCCTCGCCCAATGGCGTGCGCCCGTTGGCGGGCAGCCAGGTTCCGGCCGAAGCGGCCGATCGTCGCTGATCCTGCGTCGCGGCGGATCGGACCCCAGCCGACATGATTGGGTCCGGTCCTATTCCAAGGGTTGGCGTGAAGCAGCGTTAATGGATCCATCCTGACGGTGTTGCCCGCGCTTGCGCGGTGACACTGCCCTGTCGGAGAAGACCATGGTTACTGCTGTCATGCGGATGCTGCCTGCACTGGTGTTCCTTGCCGCATTGTTGCCCGTTACATCGGCGCACGCTGGCGTGGTGATCGCCGGCACGCGGGTGGTCTATCCCGCGCACGAAAATGAGGTCACCCTGGGGCTGAACAACGAGGCGCAACGCCCTGCGCTGGTGCAGTTGTGGATCGATGACGGTGACCAGGACACCCCGCCGGAAGAGGCCAAGGCCCCGTTCGTGATGACGCCGCCCCTGCTGCGCATGGACGCCGGGACCCGACAGGCGGTGCGTATCCGTTTCACCGGCCCGGCGCAGCCTGGCGACCGCGAATCGCTGTACTGGGTGAACGTGCTGGAGATCCCGCCGTCCAGCGCCGGGGAGGACAAACTGGACCTGGCCTTCCGCAGCCGCATCAAGCTGTTCTATCGTCCCGCCGGATTGCCCGGCGAAGCAGACAGTGCCCACCGCCAGCTGCGCTGGTCGCTGCAGCAGCGCGTGGGCGGCCTGGCCGTGCAGGTCGACAATCCGACGCCGTGGCACGTCAGCTTCGCGGCGATCTCGCTGACCGTCGACGGTAAGGTATCGGCTGATACCGGAAGCGGCATGGTCGCGCCGCGTGCCGCCCAGGTGTTCCCGCTGGACGGGCTTGCCACACGGCCGCCAGGCGCGATCGGCATCGAGTACAGCACCATCACCGACGTCGGCGCGGTGCATGAGGCCAGCGCATCGCTGGCCCACTGAGGCGGCGCCCTCGCATTTCGGACGCATCCGATGGGAGGCCACACGGCACCGGCTGACACTGTGCAGGCGCGGGGCTGACCTCGGCGTGGCAGACCGGCAAGGAGGGGCGGACCAGGCGCGCGGAGGGCCAGAGGGGTGACATTGCGCTAACAACAGCGCGGAATCAGACCCATCCGATGTCGTGTATGGCGGGGGTTGGTGAAACTTCTGGTGAGTGAGCCCGGTCGACGCCCGGCCTACTTCCACAACTGGTGATGACATGAAGCAAATTCTTTCCTACCGCCTGCTGACCGCGCTGGCGCTGTGCAACGCAGGCTCTGCGTTGGCGCAGAGCTGCGAACATCCCTCTGAATGGCCGACTCCGTTCCAGATCAACCTGCCCCTCCAGGGCACGATCACCGTGGGAGCCGATGTGCCGGACGGCACGGAGATCTATACCGCACGGCATAACAGCGGCTCAGGTGCTTTCATCAGGTGCACGGGTGGACCCGGTCGTGTGCAACGGGAGAATGGCTACATAGGGGTCCCGGGCGAACCATCGGGGTTGCCCGGGATCTACAAGACCTCCATTCCCGGCGTCGGCATTGCGGTGTGGTACGCCGGGAACAGGTTCCCGTTCGATCCGGGTGCCTACGACGTCGGTACCGCCCCGCTCCGTGTGACCTTCAACAAGCAATTGGATTTCAGCCTGTACAAGATCGGTCCGATCAGTGCGGGCGTGTTGCAGGGCAGTTCGCTTCCACGCGCGCGCCAGTCCACCCTGGGCACGGGCGGCATCAATATCTGGGAAGCGCAGATCGTCGGGCAGTTGAACATCGTGACCGGCACCTGCCGGGTGGGCGATGTGACCGTGTCGATGGGCCGCCGGGCGCAGCGCGAGCTGAACGCACCGGGTGCGGCCACGCCATGGACGATGTTCATCGTCCCGCTGAGCGGGTGCCCGGCGTTCTTCGGCAGGCAGCCGGCGTATTTCCAGGATGACAGCGGTACGGGCGAAGTAGGCGGCCGCCGCGTGGCCAACCGCATCGGTCTACGCGTGGATCCCAGCACGCCGGTGCTGGATGCGGCCCAGTCGATCATGGCGCTCAGCAACAAAGACCATCCCGACACGGCCAAAGGCCTCGGCATCCAGGTGGCGCTGCCGGACAACACACCGGTGGGCTACGGCGTGTTCCGTGACAGTGGGTTGACGCTCACCACAACACCGAATGGGACTTACGCCGTGCGGATGCGCGCGCGCTATGTGCAGACCGAAGCGCGGGTCAGACCCGGCATCGCCAATGGCGCGATGGTGGTGACGCTGCGGTACGAATGAGTGCCGGCGCCGGCCTGCTGGCCGGCGCCGGGGTGCGATCAGGTCAACGCGATCGACTTGGTCTTGCGCTCGGCCAGGCGCTTTTCCAGGTAGTGGATGTTCTGTCCACCGGCCTGGAAGCCCTTGTCGCGCATGATGCGCTGCTGCAGGGCGACGTTGGTCTTGATGCCGTCCACCACCATCTCGCTCAGCGCCACCCGCATGCGGGCGATGGCGGTCTCGCGGTCCGGTCCGTGCACGATCAGCTTGCCGATCATCGAATCGTAGTTCGACGGCACGCGGTAGCCGGCATAGATGTGCGTATCCACGCGCACGCCGGGACCACCCGGTGCATGGAAGGCGGTGATCTGGCCCGGGCTCGGCACGAAGGTTTCCGAATCTTCCGCGTTGATGCGGCATTCGATGGCATGCCCGGTCAGCACGATGTCGCTCTGCTTGATCGACAGCTTCTGGCCGGCGGCGATCTTCAGCTGCTCCACGACCAGGTCGATGCCGGTGACCATTTCGGTGACCGGATGCTCTACCTGGATGCGGGTGTTCATTTCGATGAAGTAGAAGCGGCCGTCTTCGTACAGGAACTCGAAGGTGCCAGCGCCGCGGTAACCGATGCGGATGCAGGCTTCCACGCAGACCTTGCCGATCTGCGCGCGGGCCTCCTCGCTGATGCCCGGTGCCGGTGCTTCTTCCACCACTTTCTGGTGGCGGCGCTGCATCGAGCAGTCGCGCTCACCGAGGTGGATGGCGTTGCCCTGGCCGTCGGCCAGCACCTGGATCTCCACGTGGCGCGGATTCTCCAGGTACTTCTCCATGTACACCTCACCGTTGCCGAATGCTGCCTTGGCTTCGCTCTTGGTGGTTTCGATGGAGGTCTTCAGCGACGCTTCGGCATGCACCACGCGCATGCCGCGGCCGCCGCCGCCGCCGGAGGCCTTGATGATGACCGGGTAGCCGATCTCACGCGCGATCTTGGTGTTGGCGACGATGTCTTCGCCCAGCGGACCGCCCGAGCCCGGCACGCACGGCACGCCGGCGGCCTTCATCGCGCGGATCGCTTCCACCTTGTCGCCCATCAGGCGGATGGTGTCGGCCTTGGGGCCGATGAAGATGAAGCCGGATTCTTCCACGCGTTCGGCGAAGTTCGCGTTTTCCGACAGGAAACCGTAGCCGGGATGGATCGCCTGGGCGTCGGTTACTTCAGCAGCGGCGATCAACGCCGGGATGTTGAGGTAGCTGTCGCTGGAGGCGGCCGGGCCGATGCAGACGGACTCGTCGGCCATCGCCACGTGCTTGAGGTTGCGGTCGACGGTGGAGTGCACGGCCACCGTGCGGATGCCCAGGGTGTGGCACGCGCGCAGGATGCGCAGCGCGATTTCCCCTCGGTTGGCGATGACGATTTTATCGAGCATGGCCGGCCCCTCAGCCGATCACGAACAGCGGCTGGTCGAACTCAACCGGCTGGCCGTTCTCGCCGAGGATGGCGACGATGGTGCCCGACGCATCGGCTTCGATCGGGTTGAACATCTTCATCGCTTCGATGATCGCCAGGGTCTCGCCTTCCTTGACCTGCTGGCCGATGCTGACGAAGGCCGGCTTGTCCGGCGAGGCCGACGCATAGAAGGTGCCGACCATCGGCGAACGCAGCACGTGGCCTTCCGGCAGCGCGTTGCCCGGCTTGGCGGTGCCACCGGTGGAGGCTTCGGTCGGCGACTGCATCGGCATGGCCGGGGCGCTAGCAGCGGCGGCCGGCGCGGCGATCATCTGCGGCTGCACGGCCATCTGCGCGAAGGTGCCGACCGGGGCACGCGACAGGCGCACCGACTCTTCGCCTTCCTTGATCTCGATCTCGGCCAGGTTCGATTCTTCCAGCAGGTCGATCAACTTCTTGATTTTGCGCAGATCCATGAGGGCCTCTTCTTCTGTTTTGATTATCTGGGGTGGGAAGGGCGCAGGCGCCCGTTCGAAGCTCAGGCGTTGGACAACCGCTGCAGGGCGGCATCCATCGCATAACGGTAACTGTCAGCACCGAAACCGCAGATGACACCGACCGCCTTGTCGCTGAAATAGCTGTGCTGGCGGAAGGGTTCGCGTGAATGCGGATTGGACAGGTGGATTTCGATGAACGGCACGTCCACCGCGGCCAGCGCATCGCGCAGGGCCACCGAGGTATGGGTGAACGCGGCCGGGTTGATCAGGATGAAGGCGGTGCCGTCCAGCCGCGCGGCCTGGATGCGGTCCACCAGCACGTGTTCGGCATTGGACTGCAGGCTTTCCACCGCGTGCCCGGCCGCCGCCCCCTGCGCGTGCAGCGCCTGGTCGATCTGCGCCAGGGTGGTGTGGCCATAGACCCCCGGCTCGCGCGTGCCGAGCAGGTTGAGGTTGGGGCCGTGCAGTACCAGCAGTTTCGCCATGGGAGCCGAACAACGGGAAAGGGCGGCAGTCTGGCGGAAGCTGGAGTTGATGTCCAGTTCGGCGAAGTTATGCGCGTTTCAAGCGACTGTTTGAAATATCACGGGCGCGTGGCGGTTCGCTGGAGCAGGCGGCGGCCCATCATGGCACGCCGCCGCCTGTCCCTCTGTCCACTCAGGTCAGAACGTCCAGCCCAGGCGGGCGTAGTAGAAGCCGCCGTTGAAGCCATATGGCGAATGCACCGGGTATTCCGCGCCGGCCACGCCGGCCCAGGGGTTCTTCGAGGGCACCCGGTCGAAGAGGTTCTGCGCGCCCACGCTGAAGTACAGCCCGGAAGCGAACTTCCAGCCCACTTCGGCATCCACGATCAGCGCGCTGCCGGCGTGGATCGGCAGGCCACCGTCATCGGCGGAGACCACCCCGCTGTCCAGGTGGTCTTCGTACCAGCTGCTGTAATAGTTGAAGCGCAGGTTGGCATGGAAGACCTGGCGCTGGTGGTTCACGCTGAAGTAGCCCTTGGTGCGCGGCAGCGACTCTTCCAGCTTGTAGACGCGGGCGGCATCGATGAAGTCGGTATCGAAGCGGTCCACTTCGGTGCGGTTCCAGTTGGCCGCCAGCGCATAGGTGGTGGTGCCACCGAAATGATCGCTGCGGTAGCTGGTGACCACGTCCACGCCGGTGGTGGTGGTGTCGAAGGCGTTGCCGAAATAGGTCACCTGGGAAATCGACGCGGCTTCCGGATTACCGCCGGCCACCAGCGCGGCACGCTCGGCCGGTGTCACCGCGAAGCTGGTGCTCAGCGCGATGCGGTCCTCTACCTTGATCTGGTAGCCGTCCACGGTGAACAGCCAGTCGCCCTGCGTCCAGACCGCACCCAGCGATACGTTTTTCGACTCTTCCGGGGTCAACGGCTGGGCGCCCTTGAGCTGGGCAATCGGATCGGTCGGCGGCAGGGTGGCGATGTCTTCCAGCGCGGTCCCGCCGAACACGGTGCTGATCTGGCTGATGTTGGCCTGGCCGGGGGTGGGGGCGCGGAAGCCGGTGTTGTAAGCGCCACGGACGGCGAAGTTCTCGTTGAAGTCGAAGCGACCGGTGAGCTTGCCGGTGGTGGTGCTGCCAAACGAATCGTAGTCCTCGTAACGCAGTGCACCTGCCAGCAGGAAGCGTTCGGTGAGCTGGGCTTCCAGGTCCGCATAGGCGGCCCAGTTGCGCCGGTCGAACGTGCCGGCGGTGCGCGCGCTGAAGCCGTTGAAGCCGTTGGAGCCCAGCGCGAAGCCCTGCTCGGTCAGCGGGCCGATGGCGGTGGACGGGCCGTCACCGGGGCTGATGGTGAAGCTTTCCTCGCGCCATTCCGCGCCCATCGCCAGGCGCAGGGGCTGGCTGGTGAAGCCGGTGGCGATATCGCGGCTGACATCCACGTTGAGGTTCTTTTCGGTCTGGGTGTTGCCGCCGGGCTTGAAGGACAGGCCGGCCGGCTGCACCGGGCCCATCGAGGCGTTGACGGTGTTGTAGATGGTGAAGTCGATCTCGTTGCGGCCCCACGAACCGCTCACATCCCAGTACCACTCATCCCAGGTGCCCTTGGCACCGGCAAAGACCGAGGTGTCCTCCAGCGATCCGCCGAAGCGCGGGGTGAAGCCCCCCGGCAGGCTGGACAGGAAGGTGTAGCAGTTCGCCGGCAGCGCCGCGACCGCGGTGCTGACGCCGGCATACGGCAGCAGGTTGCCCGCGCCGTCGCGCAGGGCGATGGACGGGCAGGCACCGGCGCCGGTCAGGTTGCCGACCAGCAGGGTGTCGCCGCCGTCGTTGGAGTACACGCCCGAGCGCGAGGTGGGATCGCGGTAGTAGAAGCCGCCGTCCACGTCGCGTTTGGCATGGTTGCCGAACAGATAGAAGTCCACGTTGTCGGTGGACAGGCCCAGGTTGTAGACCAGCTTGAAGTCGTCATCCACCTTGGGCGAGCCCCACACCTGCGCCGGCTGGCCGACCCCGGGATAGCCGGCCGCGATCGCGGCGGCGGCGTCGTCCCGCTGCACGCTGCGCGAGGTGTCATCGGCGTTGCGCCATTCGGCGGTCAGCGTGGCAAAGCCGCGTTCGGTCAGCGGCAGGCCGATCTGCGCCGAGTACTGCGTGGTCAGGCCGTCGCCTTCGTAGTACTTGCCGGTGAACACCTCGGCGGTGCCGCCTTCGCGCAGCTTCTTCAGACCGAAATTGATGACCCCGGCGATGGCGTCCGAGCCGTACTGGGCGGCGGCGCCATCGCGCAGCACCTCCACCTGTTCCAGCGCCAGCGATGGGAACACCGACAGGTCTGGACCCTGCGCACCATCGGACAGGCCATGGCCGAGGAAGGTGATCACCGCCGCACGGTGGAAGCGTTTGCCGTTGACCAGCAGCAGGGTGTTGTCCGGCGGCAGGCCGCGCAGGTTGGCCGGGCGTACCAGGCTGGCGGCGTCATCGATGGGAATGGTGCTGACGTTGAAGGAGGGCACCAGCACCTTCAGCTGGTCCAGCGCATCGGTGGCGCCCTGGTTGCGGAATTCTTCGCCGCTGATGATGTCGATCGGTACCGCCGAAGAAGACACGGTACGTGGTTTGGTGCGGCTGCCCAGCACCGAAACGGTGTCCAGGTTGGTGGCCGCTTCGGGCGTGGCCGGGCTGTCCTGTGCCAACGCCCCCGCGCTGGTGACCAGCAGGGCGGTCGCCAGCGCCACGTGTACTGCAGATGCCAATGGAGAAAAGGCTTTCGGAGCGTGAACACACTTGCCAATGCGGTCGTTCATGCATGCACCTTGCAGTCGGATTGTTGAGTTGTCGTTCGGTTAGTGGCTCATCCTGTTGGTTCTCCCTGCGCGTCAGCGGATCTGTTGCGCTGCATCAATAATTAACAGAAGATTAACCGTACTGCAACGAATGTGTGCCGACTTTGGCGGTTCACTGGCGCGGTGGTCGATGGGCCGACGTGCCGTACCCGCCGCCAGCGGGCCTTTCGCGGCGTATCCTTGACGCATGGGGAGTCCTTTTCCGACGCACCGACGGTCGCGCCTTCGTGCTTGCGCCTGCGCGGCGTTCTGCCTGCTGGTCGGGGCCGCGGCGCCGCCGGCTGCCGCCGCGCCGCAGGCGACGGTGCTGCTGGACCCGTCTGAACAAGCCTGGATCGCCGCCCATCCGGTGATCCGGGTGACCTCCGATGCCACCCTTCCGCCATTGGAATATGTCCGCGATGGGCAACTGCGGGGCCTGTCGGGGGATTACCTGCGGCTGATCAGCGCGCGCACCGGGCTGCAGTTCCAGTTCGTGCAGGCCGCCGACTGGCCGGCCGCGCAGCGGGCGCTGCAATCGCGCGAAGCGGACATGCTGCTCAATGCCATGGACGAACGCCTGACACCAGCCACCCGTGCGGCAGTGCGGCTGGGCCGGCCGTATCTATCGGCCTACAGCGTGGTGTTCACGCGACCGGATTCGCCGGCCGTGTGGGACCTGCAGGAACTGGCTGGGCGTCGGGTCGCTGCACGTGCTGCGGGTGATTACGCGCGGATCCTGCAGGGCCGTTACCCGCACTTGGTGGTGGTGCCGACCGACACGCCGCAGGCCTCCATGCAGATGGTGCTGGACGGCCAGGCCGACGCCGCGATGGGCACCAACGCGACCTTCCAGCCGTTCGTCGCGCGCCGGTATCTCGACGAACTGCATATCTCCCGGCCGCGCATCGACCTGGTGATGCAGGCCCAGTTCGGCGTGCGCAGCGACTGGCCGCAGCTGGAGGCGATCATCGGCAAGGCGATGGCGTCGATCAACACCCAGGAGGAATCGCGGATCCGCCAGCAATGGCTGCGCGAAGAGGACTACGGTGCGCCCAGCGTGGCCACCGTGCTGCGCTACAACTGGCCGTGGCTGCTGGCGATCGGCCTGCTGGTGCTGGCGCTGGGCGTGGTCGCACGCTGGGCCTGGCGCGCACGCGCGGCGGCGATCGAAAGCGAACGGGTCAAGGCGCGTTTCCTGGCGACCATGAGCCATGAGATACGCACCCCGATCAATGCCGTGCTGGGGGCCATCGAGGTGCTGGCCGACCACGTTCCCGCCGGCAGGCCGCGCGCGCTGGTGCGGGCCGCAGAGGAGGCGGCCGAGTCGCTGACCGGCCTGCTCGACAATGTGCTGGACCTGTCCAAGCTGGACGAAGGCCGCATGCAGCTGGAGAAGATCCCGGTCGAGGTGCGCGCGCTGGGGCGCAGTGTCGCGGCGGTGTTCGAAGGCGAACTGGAAAAGCGCGGCATCGCGCTGGTCGTCGAGGTCCCCGCCCACGACAGCTGGCTGATGCTCGACCCGACCCGGCTGCGCCAGGTGCTGATGAACCTGCTCGGTAATGCGCGCAAGTTCACCGAGCGCGGCAGCATCCGGTTGACGCTCCAGGTGCAGGAGGCCCCGGCCGGAACCTGGCTGCACGCGGCGGTGACCGACACCGGCTGCGGGATTCCCGCAGCGCTGCAGGGCCGCCTGTTCGACCCCTACACGCAGGCCGACGGCAGCATCTCGCGCCAGTACGGCGGCACCGGCCTGGGGCTGTCGATCAGCCACGACCTGGTGCAGCTGATGGGCGGCCAGATCGAGCTGCACAGCGTGGAAGGCGAAGGCACCACGGTGTCGCTGCGGATCCCGGCCGAGCGTGCCGATGCCGCGGCCGCACCTGCCGTCGCCACGCCGGGCGGCGCGCTGCGGGGCGTACGCGTGCTGGTGGTCGATGACCATGCCCCCAACCGCATGGTGCTGGAGGAACAGCTCGGCCGGCTGGGCGCGGTGGCGATGCTGGCAGACAGTGCCGCGCAGGCGTTGGCCACGCTCACCGCGGACCTGCCGGACATCGTGCTGCTGGACTGCTTCATGCCGGACATCGACGGCTACCAGGCAAGCCGGATGATCCGCGCGACCGGCCTGCCGGGCGTGGCCGACCTGCCGATCATCGCCATATCCGCCGCCACCGACGCCGCCCACCTTGCGCGCTGCCAGCAGGCTGGCATGAACGGCGTGTTGAAGAAGCCAATCCGCCTGGCCGAACTGCAGGGCATGCTGGCGCTGTGGACCGGCCGCGCTGCCGCAGCGGGATCCGCCGGCGGGGCGGGGGAGACAGCTGCGCTGGAGGCCATCGAACGGGACACCGTCGACCGGCTGGAGCCGGACCTGCGCGTGCTGCTGGCCGACGACCTGCGCAAGCTGCGCGAGGCGGTGGATGCCAGCGACCTCGCGCGCATCACCTTCTACGCGCATCGCCTGCATGGGGCCGCCGGGCTGGTCGGGCAGCCGGCGCTGGCCGCGTTGGCCGCCAGGCTGGAAGCCGATCCGGAAATGGACCCCGACCAGGGGCTGGCCGAAATCGACGTGCAGTTGGACAGCCTGTCGCGGGCGGCGCCGATCCGGGTATGAGCGGGACGTGGCTTGCAACCTCTCACTAGACGACTGGTCTAATCGGGTGTATGGTGACTCCCATGAACGCCGTCCCCGCCACCGCCAACGTCCGCGAAAAGATCCTGGCCACTGGCCAGCGGATCATGGGCGGCAAGGGCTTTTCGGCGGTCGGGCTCAATGAAGTGCTGGCCGCGGCCGGCGTTCCCAAGGGCTCGTTCTACCACTACTTCGGCTCGAAGGATGCGTTCGGCGAGGCGCTGCTGGAAGGGTACTTCGAGGCCTATGTGGCCGACATGGAGCGCATCTTCGGCCAGCCCGGCAAGAACAAGGCCGTGCAGTTGGAAGACTACTTCGCCGCTTGGCAGGACAACCAATCCTTCGAGGACTGCCAGGGCAAGTGCCTGGCCGTGAAGCTGGGCGCTGAAGTGGCAGACCTGTCCGACAGCATGCGATCGGCGCTGGATCGCGGCACCGCAGCGATCATCGCCGGCATGGCCGAAGCGATCGAAGCCGGCCAGGCGGAAGGCTCGTTGCCGGTCCAGGGCGACGCCAAGGCGCTGGCACAGAGCCTCTACCAGCTGTGGCTGGGCGCAAGCATCATGGTCAAGATCGTCCGTACTCCGCAGCCGTTCGCCAACGCGCTGCGCACCACCCGTCACCTGCTGGGTCTTCCCCGCTAACACCGCCGCTCCCTGAACGCAGGGGACGGCACCTTGTCCCGTTTCACGCGTAATTATCTAGACGACCGGTCTAATTCCTATTGTATTGCACCTCACTGGAGCACAGCCATGAAAGTCCTCATCGTTCTCACCTCCCACGACCAACTCGGCGACACCGGCAAGAAGACCGGCTTCTGGCTGGAAGAACTGGCCGCGCCGTATTACACCTTCAAGGACGCCGGCGCGGAGATCGTGCTGGCCTCGCCGAAAGGCGGGCAGCCGCCGCTGGATCCGAAGAGCAACGAGCCTGACTTCCAGACCGCGCTGACCCGGCGCTTCGAAGCCGACGCCGAGGCCAATGCACAGCTGGCCCGCACCGTGCGCCTGGACAGTGTGTCGCAGGCCGACTTCGACACCGTGTTCTATCCCGGTGGCCACGGGCCGCTGTGGGACCTCGCCGAAGATCGTGATTCCATTGCCCTGATCGAATCGTTCATCGCAGCGGACAAGCCGGTCGCGCTGGTCTGCCACGCCCCCGGCGTGCTGCGCCACGCCAAGGCCGCCACGGGTCGCCCGCTGGTGGAAGGCCTGCAGGTCACTGGTTTCACCAATACCGAAGAGGAAGGCGTGGGCCTGACCCAGGTGGTGCCGTTCCTGGTCGAGGACGAACTGAAGGCCAAGGGGGGCAACTACTCCAAGGGCCCGGACTGGGGCTCGTACGTGGTCCGCGATGGCTTGCTGATCACCGGCCAGAATCCCGCCTCTTCCACCGAAGCGGCGGAAGTGCTGATCAGGCAGCTCGCGCAGGGCTGAGCCCGGTCGGGTACCGCGCGCGCCTTCAGTCCTTGGCCGGCGCTGCTGCTGGCGTGATGTTCCGCAGCAGCGCCTTGTCGATCTTCGCCGCCACGCCCACGCTGCGGCCGGCAAGGTTGGCGACGTGGTACTGCACGCCCACGCCGAGCACCCGCGCGGCTTCGGACAGGGTCAGCCCATACGATTGGCGCAGCCACTGCAGCATGCCTGCGGTGGCGATGCGCAGCGCGTCGTCGCTGGAGCCCGCCTGTCCCAGCGTCATGATCTGGGTCGGCGATTCCACCCGCGGCGTGGCGAACGCCTGCTGCTTCACCAGCTGCACCTGCAGCACTACGTCCAACGAAGTCTCCAGTGCCCACTGGGTGGTCTCGCCATCGCCCTGCAACGCATGCCCATCGCCCAGGTACAGCAGGGCACCGGGCTGCTGCACCGGTAGGTACACGGTGTTGCCTTCGACCACGGCATTGAAGTCCATGTTGCCGCCGAACACATCGGTATCGCCGGTGGAAATCGGTGGGTAGCCGAAGCCGGGGGCCAGCGCCAGCCCGCCCAGCATCGGCTTCACCGGCACCTCGAAGTCTTTCAGCGCACCCGTCGCGCCCTGCGGACGCGCCATGCCGCGCACGCGGTCCAGGTGCCATCGCACCGGCTTGCCCAGCGCGGTGGTTTCCGCTGCCACGCGTGCGGTCTTCAGCCGTCCCACCAGCCCATCCAGACTGTCGGCGTGGTCGCGGTTGAGCTTCAACGAAGTCAGCGTGATCGCCAGCGTGTCGCCCGGCTCCGCACCGGCCACGAAGAACGGCCCGACCTGCGGATTGCCGAACAGCGCCCGGGTCACGCCGTGCTCGTCCACGCCGCCGGAGTCCAGGGTCCTGGTCTGCACCGAATCGCCGGGATGGATCACCAGCACCGGCGCCCGATCCGCGCTGAAGGTGTTGGAATAATCGGTCGGCGTGAACACGTGCCGCTGCGGCGTGGCCTGGGTGCGCTGCGGAACGCGCCAGGCGGTGAATGCATGCGACGCACGCGCCGTGCGATCGTTGGTGTCGGGCTGGTCGCTGTCGCCGTGCATCCGTGCATCGTCGATGCGCGCGGTGTAGTGACTTTCCTGCCCCTCGCTGTCGGTGGCGGTGAAGGTGAGCCTGTGGTCGGCCAGCGAACCCGCCACCGGATCCCCATCAAGCGTACCCTGCACGCGTCCGTCGCGTACCTCCATCTGCAGGGTCTGGTAACTCCTGTTCCCCCACAGATCGGTGGCCATGATCCATTGCTCGGCCGCGAGGGCATCCAGCGGTGTGACCAACAGCAGCAGCGAAGACAGCTTCCAGGCGATCGTCATGGCAGGGCACTTCGGCAGGGCACCATGGGGTGCATGCAGCGCACACTAACGGCTGCACTGGAGGCGTCCCAGTGTCCAAGGTAACCCCACGGTGTCCCGCAGCAGCGTGCACGCCGGGCCTCGCATAATGGGGCATGCCCAGCTCCCTCCACGCCCTTCCCGCCGTCTTCGCCCCCGCCACGCGCGCGTGGTTCAGCGGCGCGTTCCCCGCCGCAACGCCAGCGCAGGTGCA
This sequence comes from Stenotrophomonas sp. CFBP 13724, assembly GCF_014841975.1. Classification (NCBI taxonomy): domain Bacteria; kingdom Pseudomonadati; phylum Pseudomonadota; class Gammaproteobacteria; order Lysobacterales; family Lysobacteraceae; genus Stenotrophomonas; species Stenotrophomonas sp. CFBP 13724. The sequence goes on along the minus strand of NZ_JACYUW010000005.1, from coordinate 104,027 downwards.
GGCCTGGGCGGCCATCAGCCAAGGCCAGCACACGCTGGTCATCGCCCCTACCGGTTCGGGCAAGACCCTGGCCGCGTTCCTGCATGCCATCGACCAGCTGTTCACCGAGCGCGACCAGCAGTCGCGCGCTGGCATGCTGCCGCAGCGTGGGGCCACCCGCGTGCTGTACATCTCGCCGATCAAGGCACTGGGGGCGGACGTGCAACGCAACCTGCAGGTGCCGCTGCAGGGCGTGCGCGCCGAACGCGCGCGGCGCGGCGATCCGGACGTGGACCTGTCGGTGGCGATACGCAGCGGTGACACCACCGCCTCCGAACGCGCGCGGCTGGCGCGGCGTCCACCGGACATCCTGATCACCACGCCGGAATCGCTGTTCCTGATGCTCACCTCCAACGTGCGCGAGACGCTGCGCCACGTGCACACGGTAATCATCGATGAAATCCATGCGGTGGCCGGCAGCAAGCGCGGCACGCACCTGGCACTCAGCCTGGAACGGCTGGAGAACCTGCTGCAGGCCCCTGCACAACGGATCGGCTTGTCGGCCACGGTGCGCCCGGTGGACGAGGTGGCGCGCTTCCTCGGTGGCGGCCGTGCGGTCAGCGTGGTGCAGCCACCGTCTTCGCGCCAGCTGGCGATGCGCATCGTAGTGCCGGTGGAGGACATGGCCGACCTGCCCACGCAGGGGCCGGGGTCCGGTGCGGGCGAGTCGTCCACGCGGGTGGGCTCGATCTGGCCGCACGTCGAAGCCAGCATCCTCGATGAAGTGCTGCGCTGGCGCTCCACCATCGTGTTCGCCAATTCGCGCGGCGTGGCGGAAAAGCTGACCGCGCGGCTCAACGCACTGTATGCCGAACGCCTGGAGACCGATGCGGGCGGGGGGGCGTCGGGCCAGCGCGATGCCACGGCGTTCGGTTCGTTCAATGGCGGCACCGCGGGGCGCTCCACCGGTGCCGAGCCGCTGCTGGCGCGCTCGCATCACGGCTCGGTCAGCAAGGAACAGCGGCGCGAGATCGAAGAAGCGCTCAAGTCAGGCGCACTGCGCTGCGTGGTCGCCACCTCCAGCCTGGAACTGGGCATCGACATGGGGCTGGTGGACCTGGTGATCCAGGTCGCCGCGCCGCCTTCGGTGGCCAGTGCGTTGCAACGGGTCGGGCGCGCCGGCCACCAGGTGGGTGGCATCTCCACCGGCTTCGTCTACCCGCGTACCCGGCGTGACCTGATCGACGCGGCGGTGATCGTCGACAGCATGCTGGCCGGTCGCATCGAAGCGCTGGACCCACCACGCAATCCGTTGGACGTGCTGGCCCAGCAGACCGTGGCGGCCGTGGCGATGGATGCGCTGGACGTGGAGGACTGGTACGCCTGCGTACGCCGCGCCGCACCCTATCGGGAGCTGCCACGCAGCGCCTTCGATGCGGTGCTGGACATGCTGGCCGGACGCTATCCCTCGGATGATTTCGCCGGATTCCGGCCGCGCCTGGTATGGAACCGCGACACCGGCCAGCTCACCGCGCGGCCCGGCGCCCGCCAGCTGGCGGTGACCAGTGGCGGCACCATCCCCGACCGCGGCATGTTCAGCGTGGTGCTGCCCGAAGGTGAGGAGCGCGCCGGTTCGCGTCGGGTCGGCGAGCTGGACGAAGAGATGGTGCACGAGTCGCGGGTGAACGATGTGATCACCCTCGGCGCCACCTCGTGGCGGGTGGAACAGATCACCCATGACCAGGTGATCGTCACCCCGGCACCGGGTCGTTCGGCACGATTGCCGTTCTGGCGCGGCGAAAATGCCGGCCGCCCCGCCGAACTCGGCGCGGCGATCGGCGCGTTCCTGGCTGACCTGGATGGCGCGGCGGCGGACGATGGAAGCATTCCCGGGCCATTGGCCGCACGCCTGCAGGCCAGCGGTCTGGATACGCGCGCCATAACCAACATCCTCGGCCTGCTCGGTGAGCAGCGGCAGGCGACCGGCGTGCTGCCGACGGACCGGCAACTGGTGGTTGAACGTTGCCGCGATGAACTGGGCGACTGGCGGGTGATGCTGCATTCGCCCTATGGCCGCCGCGTGCATGATCCGTGGGCGCTGGCGATTGCCGAGCGGATCCGGGAACGCTGGCACGTCGATCCTTCCGTGGTATCCAGCGAGGACGGCATCATGGCGCGCATTCCGGACAGCAGCGGGCAGCTGCCGGGTGCGGACCTGTTCCTGTTCGAGGCCGAGCCGCTGCGACGCCAGGTGACCGCTGCGGTCGGCAGCTCGGCACTGTTCGCTGCCCGCTTCCGCGAATGTGCTTCGCGCGCGTTGCTGTTGCCACGGCGTACGCCAGGACGCCGCTCGCCGCTGTGGCAGCAGCGCCTGCGCGCAGGCCAGTTGCTGGACGTGGCGAGCGCCTATCCGGATTTCCCGATCCTGATCGAAACCGCGCGCGAGTGCCTGCAGGATGTCTACGACCTCGAGGCGCTGGGCGGGCTGATGCAGCGCCTGGAGGCCGGTCAGGTGCAGATCGCCGAGGTCACCACGGCGGTGCCATCGCCGTTCGCGGCCAACCTGCTGTTCGGCTACGTCGCCGAGTTCATGTACGGCACCGACGTGCCGCTGGCCGAGCGTCGCGCCTCGATCCTGTCGTTGGACAGTGGCCTGCTGGCTGACCTGCTGGGCCAGGTGGATATAGGCGAGCTGCTGGATGCCGGCGTCGTCGAGCGCGTGGTGGACGAGCTGCAGCGGTTGGCGCCGGATCGGCGTGCCGCGGGCAAGGAGGGCGTTGCCGACCTGCTGCGCGAACTGGGTCCGCTGTCTGCCGGCGAGCTTGCCGCGCGGCTGCTCGATGCCGATGGTGAAGTGGGCGCGCATCTGGCGACGCTGCAGCAAGAGCAACGCATCATCGCCATCGCACTGGCGGGTGAAGCGCGCTGGGTGGCGGTCGAAGATGCCGGCCGGTTGCGGGATGCACTGGGCATCGCGCTTCCCAAACGGATTCCCGCAGTGTTCCTGCTGCCGTCGCTGGATCCGCTGGGCGATCTGGTCGCCCGTTTCGCGCGCACACGTGGTCCGTTCACCACGGCCGATGTCGCCGCCCGGTTCGGGCTGGGTATCGCGGTGGCCGACAACGCACTGGCACGCCTGGCCGAGCAGGGCAAGCTGCTCAGCGGCCAGTTCGGTGCAACCACGCCGGAGCACGGCACACCCGTCGCGCGCCACGAATGGATGGCCGAAGCGGTGTTCCGCCGGCTGCGCGTGCGCTCGCTGCAGGCGGCACGCGAGGCGACCCGGCCGGTGCCAGCAACCGCGTATGTGCGGTTGTTGCTGGAACGCCACGCGTTGCTGGGATCGGCGGCCGGGCATGCCGCGCTGGGTTCCCCTGTGCAGGTCACCGGCACGCTGGAAGGCAGCGAAGGCGTGCTGCGGGTGGTGGAACAACTTGCCGGCATGCCGCTGCCGGTCTCTGCCTGGGAAAACCAGATCCTGCCGGCGCGCGTGCGGGATTATGCGCCTGCGTTGCTGGACCAGCTGCTGGCCACCGGCAGCGTGCTGTGGTGTGGGCATGGCACGCTGGGCGAGGACGATGGGCTGGTGTCGCTCCATCTGCAGCAGGTGGCTGCGGAGACGCTGCCGGTGATCAGCGAAGGCGCCCTGTCACCCCTGCAGGAAGTGATCCTGTCGGTGCTGGCAGACGGCGGTGGATTCTTTGCACGGCAACTGGCGACGAGCGTACATGCCCGGATGCAGGCGGCGGAGCACCTTGCAGCAGGCATCGATCTGTCGCCGGAATCATTGCATGCTGCACTGTGGGGGCTTGCCTGGCAGGGCCGCGTGGCAACGGATATCTGGGCGCCGCTGCGTGCGCTGTCAATGGTCCGCACGCCATCTCGTGCGCGGGCATCGCACGTGTCGCGGCGCCGCCGCGGGTTCATGGGCGTGCCGATGGGCGATGCAGTCCCTGCCGCCGGGATGCCGTCGTCCGGCCCGGCGACCTACGATGCGCCTTCGTTGGCCGGCCGCTGGTCGCTGCTGCAGCGGGATGCTGCCAGTGACACCGTGCGTGCGGTCGCACTGGCCGACGCGTTGTTGGATCGCCACGGCGTCGTGACCCGCGGCGCTGCGGTGGCAGAAAGCATCGCCGGCGGTTTCCCTGCGTTGCAGCAGGTCTACCGGGGCATGGAGGATGCCGGCCGGGTGCTGCGTGGCCGTTTCGTGGAAGGTCTGGGCGGTGCGCAGTTCGCCGAACGCTCCAGCGTCGACCGGCTGCGCGATATCGCTGAGGACACAACGCTTGCCGCATTGGCACCGGCCATCGGCCTGTCGGCGGTGGATCCTGCCAATGCCTACGGCACGGTGCTGGCGTGGCCCGTGCATGCGGCGCGGCAGCGGCCGGTACGGCGCCCGGGCGCGCTGGTGGTGCTGGCAGGCGGTGCGCTGCGGGTGTACCTGGCGCAGGGCGGACGTTCCCTGCTGCTGTATTTCGACGGCGAGGATCCCGCCCACGCCGATCTGCTGGCTGCTTCGGCCTGCGCGTTGGCCGCGGCGCTGCGACGGGGCCGGCGCCAGTCGTTCACCCTGGACCGGATCAACGATGCGGAAATCGGTCGTGGCCCGGTTACCGAGGCACTGCGTACGGCGGGCTTCCGCAATGCACCGCGCGGGCTGAGCTGGGAGGGCTGAGCGCTTGCCTGCTCAGCGACGCCGTGGACGGACGGAAACATGTTCATGGTCGGCCACGTGCCAGCGCCACGGAAAGTCCATGGCCCGGCTGATTCCGATACGCGGGCCCACCACCGGATTGCACGGCGGCGCGGTGCCATCATCGGCCAGCACGATGCCGCGGTCGGCGCCGACCAGATCGGCGCCATCCATCGCGCCGGTGATGCCGAAGGCCTGCGAGAGCTTGCCGGGACCACTGGCGAGATCGCGGTCGCGCTTCGCCTTGGGCCGGGCCTGGCGCATCGCGTCCAGGCCCAGCAGGGGCTCGGCAGCGCGCAGCAATACGCCCACGCCCTCGCCGACCTCGCCGCAGACCGCGTTGCTGCCCCAGTGCATGCCATAGGTGAAGTACACATACAGATGGCCTGGCTCACCGAACATGGTGGCGTTGCGCGCGGTCAGGCCCCGGTAGGAGTGCGCCGCCGGGTCTTCGCTGCCCGCATAGGCTTCCACTTCGACGATGCGCGCGGCGCGGCCATCCGCGCGCAGCAGCACCTTGTTCAACAGCTCCGGAGCCACCTGCGTGGGATGGCGGCGATAGAACGCACGGGGCAGGACCGACCACTGCGGGGGAAGAAAATCGAGCATGCCGACAGGCTGCACCGGCAGTGGTGTGCACGGAGTCAAGGCGGCCTCTGCACAGGCTGCGCATGCAGGCTTCGCTTGTTTCTCACGGCCGCGGGGAGACGCTGCGTGGCGGGTGCGATGGAGGACTGGCAGTGGCAACCGAGGTGCGCGTGGGATGTGCGGGGTGGTCGATACCGGGCCGCTACCGCGAAGCGTTCGATGCGCAGGGAAGTGCGCTGGAGCGTTACGCTTCGCGTCTGTCGGTGGCCGAGATCAATTCCTCGTTCCATCGCCCGCACCAGCCGGCAACGTATGCGCGCTGGGCCGACGCAGTGCCGGCGCACTTCCGGTTCACCGTGAAAATGCCGCGCGCCATCTCGCATGAGCTGCGGCTACGCGGCACGGGCGCGTTGCTGGACCGGTTCCTTGATGAAAGCGGCCACCTGGGCAACCGTCTCGGCGGCCTGCTGCTGCAGTTGCCGCCATCACTTGCCTTCGATGCGCGCTTGGCCTCCACGTTCTTTGCCATGCTGCGCCGGCGTACTGCCGTGCCCGTGGCGTGCGAGCCCCGCCACGCAGGCTGGTTCGGTGAAGCGGCGGGGGCGTTGATGGACCGCCACGGCATCGCGCGTGTCGCAGCCGATCCGCCGCGCATGGAGGCCGGCGCCGCGCCTGCCGGAGCGACGTGTTGGCGCTACTGGCGCTGGCATGGCAGCCCGCGGACCTATTACAGCGACTATGACGAGCAGGCACTGCATCGGCTGGCGGCAGAGGTGCGTGCGGCATCCACCGAGGGGCACCCGTGCTGGGTGATCTTCGACAACACCGCGCACGGCTTCGCCACGGCCAACGCGTTGCGCCTGCAGGCGCTGCTGGAGTGCGCCGATGCCTGAAGGTCCTTCCATCGTCATCCTGCGCGAAGCGGCGGCGCGTTTCCGCAACCACACGGTGCGCGTGACCGCCGGCAACAGCAGCCTCGACCTTGCCCGCATGCAGGGCCGACGCGTGGTGTCCGTGCGTAGCTGGGGCAAGCATTTCCTGCTGGAGTTCCGTGGCTTCAGCCTGCGCGCCCATCTGCTGATGTTCGGCACCTGGCGCATCGATGAAAGGAAGCCGACGACCGCGCGTGCCTCGCTGACCTTCGACAACGGCGAGCTCAATCTCTACACCTGCTCGCTGAAGTACATCGAAGGTCCACTCGAGGATGCCTACGACTGGCGCGCGGACGTGATGAATCCCGCGTGGGATCCCAGGCTGGCGCGGCGCAAGCTGAAAGCACGGCCGGACACGCTGATATGCGATGCGTTGCTGGACCAGGACATCTTTGCCGGGGTAGGCAACATCATCAAGAACGAGGTGCTGTTCCGCACGCGCGTGCATCCGGCTGCGACCATCGCCAGCATCCCGCCGCGAAAGCTGGGACAGGTGATCACCCAGGCACGCGAGTACAGCTTCGACTTCCTGGCGTGGAAAAAGGCGTACGAACTCAAGAAGCATTGGCAGGTACATACCCGCCGGACGTGCCCCCGCTGTGGCGGGCCGGTGTCCAAGCAATACATGGGGACCACCCGGCGCCGTACGTTCTTCTGCCCGGTCTGCCAGCCGCCGCCATGAACGTGCGCATCGACGGCCAATGGTTCACTTATGTGTTTCCCTGCGCATGGGAGGACTACTGCAAGATAGGCTTCTCGCGCGATCCACTCGGGCGCATCGGTGCGCTGCACCGGCGATGGTTCGAATTCTTCGACCTGGAGCATGGGTGGCTGGTGGAGACGGAAACCCAGCGTGATGCGCGTGACCTGGAACTGGAGCTGCGCCGTCCGCTGAAGCTGCACCGTTCGCCTGCGCCGTTGACCGTGCAGCAGAAGGCGGGCGGCAAGACCGAATGGGTCCGTGGCGCCAGCGAGGGATTGGATGCCGCCGTGCGCGGGTTGGCGGCGCGCGGCCATCATGTGTATCCGCTGCGTGCCTGGCTGCACGCGATGCTGCTGCAGCGCGCGGATCGGCTATACGCATGGTCTGCCGCGCAGTTGCCTGAAGAGGACGATCTCTGCCACGTCCGCCATGACCGTATCGAGATCGAGGCGGCGCTGCGCGACGCGCTCGACGCCTACGCCGCGTTGGGCATTGATCCGCGGCCCTGGTTGCCGGAGCACGTGGCAAGCTGGTACGCCGGAGAAGGGGTGTGTCGCTTCTGACTGCGCGTCCTGCCAGTCGCGCGGACACACGCTGACACTCTTCGCCCTTCCTGCAGCGCAGGCTGTGACCTTCTCCGCAGACCCGTAGTGCTGCGCAGGGTAAACGAAGCGCGGCGTGCCACGTTGAGGCTCCTTGCAGCAAGGAGTCGACGTGGACAATTCTTTCATCGGGCTGCGTGTTCTGGCCGGCCTGAGCCTCGCCGCCGCAGCGCAAGGTGCGCTCGCACAGGGTGTCACCGGTGACTGGGGCGGACGCCGCCCGGCATGGCAGGACAACGGCATCACGCTGGATCTCGGCTACACCGTGGAAGCGGCGCGCAACACATCCGGTGGCCAGCGCCGCACCAGTGCCCATGCCGGCCAGCTGTCCGCAAGCGCACGCTTCGACCTGGAGCGGCTGTGGGGATGGTCCGGCACCCGTGCCCAGCTTTCCCTGAGCCTGCGCGACGGAGACAGCGTCACCGCCCGGGCCGGCCTGGGCAGCCTGATGGCAAGCCAGGAAATCCATGGGCGTGGCCACATCCCGCGGCTGGGCAGCCTGTGGCTGGGCCGGCAGTCCGCCGATGGCCGCTTCGATGCAAAGGCGGGGCGGCTCGCGGTGGGGGAGGACTTCAACATGCTCGACTGCGTCGCCATGAACCTGGCGCTGTGCGGTGGCCAGGTGGCGCTGTTCGGGGGCGACTACTGGTTCAATTCGCCGCTCAGCCAATGGGGCGCGGTGGTCACCTACCGGCCGCTGCCCGCGGTCTACCTGCGTGCGGCTGCCTACCAGGTCAACCCCCGCTATGCCGATGAACGTGGGGGTGGCCTGCGCCTGGCACCGGCCGGCACGGTCGGCACCCTCACACCGCTGGAACTGGGCTGGGAGCCGTCATTCGATGGGCGCACGGGCCGGTATGCGGTGGGGGGCTGGTACAGCAGTGCGCCGCGTGCGGACGCGGTGCAGCCGCTACCGATCCATGCGGCCGGCGGCATGGCGTTGCTGCGCACCGGTGCCTACGGCGGATGGGCCAGCGCGCAGCAGCAGCTGACCCACGGCAACGCAAGCAGCGAATCATCGGGATTGCGGACCCAGCTGGCCTTCGCACAGGGCGACCGCCGTACGGGCGAGATCGACCAGATGGTCAGCCTGCAGCTTGTCCACACCGGAACCGTACGCTCACGGCCGGAGGACCGCATCGGCCTGGGGCTGGCCAGTACCCGGGTCAATCCGCGCCTGGCCAACAGCCAGCGACAGCGCCACGGCGGCCCGCCCGCAAGGCGCGAACAGGTCGCCGAGGTCTTCTACGGCTGGAAGCCCGCCGCCGGACTGGACCTCCAGCCCGGTGTCCAGTACGTGCGCCATCCCGGTGGGCTGGCATCGCGCGAGGATGCGGTGGTGGTAGGCATCAAGGCGGACGTGCGCTTCTGAGCCGGCTCAGCGTTCGCCGGTGTCATCATCCAGGCTGATGATGCCGCGGCGCAGGGCCATGGTGACTGCATGCGTGCGGTCACCGACGCCCAGCTTCTCCATGATGCTTTTCATGTGCGCTTTGACAGTCTGCTCGGAAATCTGCATCTGCTCACCCACGCGCCGGTTGGACATGCCGGCCGCGACGTGGACCAGCACTTCGGTTTCGCGCGGGGACAACCGGTCTTCCACCACGTGGGCCGCGATACTGGCCGCCAGTTGAGCCGGAATGGCAGCGCGACGACCGCCAGCGACGCTGCGGATGGTGTCGATCAGTTCATGCCGCAGCATGTCCTTGAGCAGGTAGGCACTGGCGCCGGCCTGCAGCGCACGTACCGCGCGGACATCGCCGCGGTACGTCGTCAATACGATGATGCGGGCTTTGGGATCCTGTGCACGGATGCGCATGATGGCTTCAACGCCATCGATGCCGGGCAACTGCAGGTCCATCAGCACCACGTCCGGGTGCAGCCGCAGGTAGCATTCCACTGCCTGTTCGCCGTCGGCGGCTTCGCCCACCAGATGCATGTCCGACTGGGTGGACAGCAGCGCGCCCAGCCCATCGCGCAGCAGCGGATGGTCGTCGACGATCAGCACGCCGATGGAATCGTTGGGGTTCATGCGGGAGGTTTCCTGTTGGGCAACCAGCGTCGCCATGGCGAGGGGCGTTGCCGGTAGATGCGATTGGCGGGCACTGACAGCGCGATTTCGGTGCCCAGCCCGGGGCGCGACCAGACGCGTAGTTCCCCGGACAGTCGGCGTGCGCGCTCGCGCATGCCCTGCATGCCCCAGTGGCCGTCGGCGGCGCCGTGGGTGTCGGTCATGCCGCGACCGTCATCGCGCACGTGCAGCAGCAGGCAACTGCGCCCGTAGGCCAGTTCCACTTCGATCGCCCCCGCCTGGGCATGGTGCAGGGCGTTGCGGATCGCTTCGCGACCGATCAGGAAGACTTCTTCGGCCGCGTGGGCCTGCAACGGCGGTGCCGCTCCTTCCACCGTCAGCCGCAGTGGGTTGACGCCCTCGCCGGCATATTCCTCATGCACATGGGCCAGCGCGGTCACCAGGTCCTGTCCGGCAGCCGGGCCATCGCGCAGCGCCGCAACGCGTTCGCGGCCTTCGGCGAGGTTCTGTTCGGCCAGCTGCATGGCCGCCTCCAGGCTGCTGCGCACCTGCGGCGTTGCCTGCGCCGATTGGCTGATCGCATGCAGGCGCAGAATCAGGCCCTGGCTGCCCTGCAACAGGGTGTCGTGGAGGTCGCGCGCGATCCGCTCGCGTTCGCCATGGCGCTCCTGCAAGCGGGCCCGCACCAGCGCGGCAAGCTGGCCGCTGCGGATGCGCACGGCCATCACCAGCAGCGCCAGTACGGCCAGCACGCACAGCAGCTTGAACCACAGCGTCTGCATGAAGGTGGGGGCGATCTGGAAAGTGCGTACCGCCGGGTTGCTGCTCCAGACCCCGTCTTCGTTGGCGGCCATCACCTCGAAGCGGTAGGTTCCAGGCACGAGGTTGGTGTAGTGCGCGCGGGTCTGGCTGCCCGCCTCCTGCCAGCTGCTGTCCACGCCGGACAGCTGGTATCGGTAGCGGGTGCGCTCTGGTCGCGCCAGTGACAGCGCCACGTAGTCGATCTGCACCTGGTCGGTGCCGGCGGGAAGCCGTAGCCCCTCGCGCAGCAGCGCATGCTGCCCATCGAAGGACACCTCGCCGATGCGCACGTCCGGTGCACGTTCATTGCGATGGGGCAGGGTGGTGTCCAGCCACGCCAGGCCCTGGTTGGTCGCCAGCCACAGCAACCCATCATCGGCCAGCATTGCCGTGGCGGTGGGGCTGCTCTGCAGGGCGATGCCCGGCATGCCGTCGGCATCGTCGAACAGGCGCGGGGAGAGCGCGCGTGCGCTGCCCGCCGCCACCCGCAGCGCATCGGCATCGGTACGCACCAGGCCGCGGCTGCCGTTCAACCAGCGCGTACCCGATGTTTCACCAGCGATGCCGGTGATGCCTTCCAGCACGCCGGGGATATCAGCCTGCAGCACGTGGAAGCGCGCGCCTTCCAGTGCAGCAAGGCCGGACTCCCCGGCGACCAGCAGTTCCTCACCGCGTGCGTACACGGCGGTGACCGGACCGACATTCAGTCCCTGCGCCGGACCGTAGGCCCGTACCGAGTGGCCATCGACCACGTGCAGCGTGCCATCGTCATGCCCGACCAGCACACGTCCGCGTTCATCCACGCTGACAAGGCTGCAACTGCGCGCGGGCAGGCGATGATCATTGCGCCATCGACCGTCCTTGAAGTGCAGCGTGTAGGGGCCGGCACACGCCCACGCTTCGTCCTGCGTGGCGAAGAACACCGAATTGAAGGAGTGCCCGGCGGTCCAGCTCGGCGCGGCGAACGATACCGTCCTGCCAGCGGTGCGTCGGTACAGCCTGTCATCGTGGAACAGCCACAGCGGATCAGCCGACTGCAGGCTGGCGCGCTGCATGGCCGCAGGGCCGGCGCGGACCAGGCTGCGCTGCAGGTCGAACATCCGCAGGTCGTCATCGTAGCCCTGCACCTTGCCGCCCGCGGTGCGGTACAGCGTCCGGTAAGGACCCGACGGACCCACATCCAGCAGCGCATGCACGCTTCGCGCACGGAACCGGTTCAAGCCCAGGTTGGTGCCGATCCAGATGTTGCCTTCGCGGTCTTCCAGCAGCGGCGAGGCCGAGGTCGACGTCAGTCCCTGCGCCACGTCGAAGTTTTCCAGCAGCGTGGGCTGCGTGCCGTCGAAGCTGAGCCGGAACACGCCGCCACTGCCGATGCGGGTGCCCCACAGGCTGCCATCGCGCGCGAACAGGATGCGATCGGCGCGCAGGTCGGGCAGGCGTCGGGATTCGCGTTGCGCGGCCGACAGCGGGGTGCCGTCGCGCGCCACCGGCAGGATGCCGCGTCGCCGGTCGGCCAGCCACAGGCTGCCATCGGCGCGCTCGGCCAGCACCGACTGCGGTGATGCCTCCACCTCGGTGGGCTCGAAGTGACTGGCGCCACGCGGAAGCCGCCACAGTGCGTTGCCCGCCAGCAGCCACAGCGTTCCCTGGTGGTCGCGCTGCAGCCAGTGCGCGGGCAAGGCAGGTACCTGCATCGCCGGCGTGGGCGGCTGCCACTGTTGGCCGTCGTACCAGCGCAGGCCGCCCTTGAGCGCCGCCCACAGCCGGCCATCGCCATCGCGCGCCATGCGCGGCACCGGGCCGTTGGGCACATCGCGCCCCGTAAGGAAACTGCGCAGCCGGTCTGCCTGTAGATGGCTGATGCCAGCCTGGAAATAGCCGATCCACAGGCTGTCGTCGTGGTCCAGCAGCAACGACACCATGTTGGTGGATGGGAAGCTGCTGCCCGGTGGCGCCAAGTCGCGCTCGAAGCGGTGGCCATCGAAGCGGTACAGGCCCGAGCCCGTGGCCAGCAGCAGCGTGCCCTGGCGGTCCTGCGCGATGTCCCAGACATCTCCCGGCGCGCCCTGGCCGACACGCCAGGCGCTGTGCTGGAAGCCCGGCAGTCCGGCCTGCGCCTGCGGTGGCACCGGCAGCGCCGCGCGCGCCGCCATTGGCAGTGCGACCCACAACAACGCGACCTGCAGCAGGCAGGTACTCACGTGGCGCAGCAGCGGCGGAAGAGCAGGCGGCATGCTGCATTCTCGCAGGCCGGGGGCACTGCCGGCCTACCCGATCGGGGCAGGTGGGCCGGTGCTGGATCAGGTAACCATGAAGGCCTGTCCACGGGAGGGTGGAATGCAGCGTCTGTTCGTGATGTTTCCTGATCGTGCGCCGGGTATCGGCCTGCTGTGGATACGGCTTTGCCTGGCGGTTGCGATGTGCTGGCCCTGGCCGGTGGCCGCGTGGCACCAATGGGTCGCTGCCTCGGCGGCGCTGCTGCTGGCCCTCGGCGGGCTGACTCCACTGGCCGTGGCGTTGGCCACGTTGGTGTTGTGGACCGGGACGGGCAGCACGGCGCTGGTCCTGCTGCCTGCTTGCTTGTTGCTGCTCGGTCCCGGTGCCTACTCGCTGGATGCCTGCCTGTTCGGTCGGCGGGTGCTGCTTGCCGCCCGGCGGGCGCCTCCCCCGAAAGAGTGAGCGCGCTGCCCACCCCGTCGGGGGTAGGGCGCCAGGGCGTCTGCCGCCACGCTATGCACTCCCCACAACGAGCGCTGCCGATGGCCACCGACACCCCGTGCCGCGGCACGCCTTCGGCCCTGCCTGGCCTCAAGGAGGCGCAGGCCGCAGCCGTTCGCCGCGCGCAGGCCTTCATGGAGCAGAACCTCGGCCAGCCGATCGACGTGGTGCAGATCGCCGCCGCTGCGTGCGTCAGCCGCTTCCACCTCGCCCGCTTGTTCCGCAGCGCCACCGGGCTCAGCCCGACCGGGTGGCTGCGCCAGCGTCGCATCGACCAGGCCCGCCACTGGTTGCGCGAAGGCTCGCAGCCGGTCGGCCGCATCGCCAGCGAACTGGCGTTCTTTGACCAGAGCCACTTCATCCGCAGCTTCCGTGCCGCCACTGGCTGCAGTCCGCGCCGCTACGCGCTGCACGCCGCGTCCTCGTACTGATTCCCTCCCACCCTTCCTGGAGCCAACCGCATGAACAAGGCCACCGCCGTCCCCGGCAACGCGCTGCTGTCCCCGACCGACCACGCCCTGGTGCTGATCGACCATCAGTCGCAGATGGCGTTCGCCACCCACACCATCGACATCTCCGCGCTGCGCAACAACGTCGCGCTGATCAGCAAGGGCGCAAAGGGCTTCAAGGTGCCGGTGGTGCTGACCACCGTGGCTGAGAAGGCGTTCTCCGGTCCGCTGTTCCCGGAACTGCCGGCGATCTTCCCGGGCCAGCCGGTGTTCGACCGCACGTCGATGAATGCCTGGGAAGACCAGGGCGTGATCGATGAGATCAACAGCATCGGCAAGCAGCGCCTGGTCATCGCCGGCCTGTGGACCAGTGTCTGCATCGTCGGCCCGACCCTGTCGGCGATCGAGCAGGGCTTCGAGATCTATGTCATCACCGACGCCTGCGGCGACGTGAGCGATGAAGCGCATGAGCGCGCCGTCACCCGCATGGTGCAGGCCGGCGCGGTGCCGATCACCAGCGTGCAGTACCTGCTGGAACTGCAGCGCGACTGGGCGCGCGGTGAAACCTACGACCTCACCACCGGCATCGCCCGCGAGCATGCAGGGGGCTATGGGGTGGGCATCCAGTACGCCAAGACCATGTTCGGCGCCCAGGAAGGCGGTCACTGAGCATGGGCAGCAGCCATGCCCTGGACGTGGCGCTGCTGATGCTGCGCGTGGCGGCGGGAGGATTCCTGTTGCCGCATGCGCTGGGCAAGTTGTTCGGCTGGTTCAACGGCCCGGGCCTTGCCGGCTTTGCCGGCGAACTGCGCGGGTTCGGCCTTCCTGCCAGCGCACCGCTGCCGCTGCTGCTGGCGGTGCTGCAGGTGGTGGCTGGGTTGGCGGTGCTGCTTGGCTGGCAGACCCATGCGGCGGCGCTGGCGGGTGCCGCCTTCATCGCCTTCACCGCGTTGCTGGCGCTGCCACGCGGGTGGTTCTGGATGCACGGCGGCATGGAGTACCCGGTGATGTGGACCTTGCTGCTGCTGTCGGTCGCGCTGGCTGGCGCTGGCACGTTCTCGCTTGATTCTTTCCTTGCTTCCCCTGGAGTGCCCTCATGAGTCCCGATCCTTCCCAGCCCGGTCGCCGCGAGGTGCTGCTGGGGGCTGGCGCGGCACTCGCGCTGGGCCTGGCCGGCCGCAGCCTGGCGGCGGCTTCTTCCCCCTCATCTCCGGAGCGACGCATGAGCACGCTGGTCATCCGCAATGCCCGCATCACTACCCTCGACCCGGCACTGCCGCATGCACAGGCGCTGGCCGTGCAGGACGGGCGCATCGTCGCCGTCGGCAGCGACGACGACATCATGCGCGGCTGGGCGGCCGAGGCTACGATCATCGATGCGCGGGGCCGCCGGCTGGTGCCCGGGCTCAATGACAGTCATACCCACCTGATCCGCGGCGGGCTCAACTACAACCTGGAGCTGCGCTGGGATGGGCTGCGCTCGCTGGCCGATGCGCTGGCCATGCTGAAGGTGCAGGTCGATCGCACACCGGCGCCGCAATGGGTGCGCGTGGTCGGTGGCTTCACTGCCGCACAGTTCACCGAAAAGCGCCTGCCGACGCTGGAAGAGATCAACACCATCGCACCGGATACGCCGGTGTTCCTGCTGCACCTGTATGACCGCGCGTTGCTCAACCGCGCCGCGCTGCGGGCCTGCGGCTACGACAAGAACACGCCGGACCCGCCCGGTGGGCAGATCGTGCGCGACAAGCTGGGCAATCCCACCGGCCTGCTGCTGGCCAAGCCGAACGCGGTGATCCTGTACGCCACGCTGGCCAAGGGCCCCAAGCTGCCGATCGAGTACCAGGCCAACTCGACACGCCATTTCATGCGCGAGTTGAACCGGCTGGGGATCACCTCGGTGATCGATGCCGGCGGTGGCTTCCAGAACTATCCCGAGGACTACCAGGTCATCGAACAGCTGCACCGCGATGACCAGCTCAGCGTGCGCATCGCCTACAACCTGTTCACCCAGAACAAGGGCGGTGAAGTCGGTGACTTCCAGCGCTGGAGCGAGATCCTGCAGCCCCGCCAGGGCGACGACCTGCTGCGCCACAACGGCGCGGGCGAGATGCTGGTGTTCTCCGCGGCGGACTTCGAACTGTTCAACGAACCACGACCGGAGTTGCCGCCGGAACTGGAGCCGGAACTGCACGACGTGGTCCGGTTGCTGGTGGAAAAGCGCTGGCCGTTCCGCATCCATGCGACCTACGACGAAAGCATCTCGCGCATCCTGGACGTCTACGAGCAGGTCAACCGCGAGGTGCCGTTCGACGGCCTGCACTGGTTCATCGACCACGCCGAGACCATCACCCCGCGCAACATCGAACGCATCCGCGCGATGGGTGGCGGCTTGGCGATCCAGCATCGCATGGCCTACCAGGGCGAGGCCTTCGTCGAACGCTATGGCGTGCAGGCGGCACGCCACACGCCGCCGGTGAAGCGGATGCTGGCCGAAGGCGTTCCGGTAGGCGCGGGTACAGACGCCACGCGGGTGGCCAGCTACAACCCGTGGGTCGCGCTGTCGTGGCTGGTCACCGGGCGCACCGTGGGCGGGCTGGCACTGTATGGCGATGAGAACCTGCTGGAACGCGAACAGGCGCTGCGCCTGTGGACGCAGGGCAGCGCGTGGTTCTCTGGCGATGAAGACCGAAAGGGCACGCTGAAGGTTGGCCAGCTGGCCGATTTCGTCGTGCTGTCGGCCGATTACTTCCGCGTGGACGACGACCAGATCGCCGACATCACCAGTGTGCTGACCGTGCTGGGCGGCCGTATCGTGCACGCCGCCGAGGACTACGATGGGCTGGCACCGGTACTGCCGCCGGCGATGCCGGACTGGTCACCGGTCAACCGCTTCGGCGGCTACCACGTCGGCGGTACGGCCACCGGCCTGGCGATGGCGCATCACCATCACCATGGCGCGCCCTGTTCCACCCACGGCGCACACGGCCATGCCGCCCACCATGCGGCACCGACCGGTGACCTGCAGGCGTTCTGGGGTGCCATGGGCTGCTCGTGCTTCGCGTTCTGACCCTCGCGGTGCTGGCGCTGCCCGCGCTGGCACAGGCACGCGTGCAGGCCGGCTGCGAGGCGGGCCATTGCACCGCGCTGGGCAACGGCGACCTGCAGTGGGACGCCTCGCTGCGGTTGCGGGGAATGTACTTCGACCCCACCCGCTTCGGCATTGGTGGCGGCGAAGATGGCTATGGCCTGCTGCGCGCGCTGGGATCGGCGACGTATCGCCGCGATGACTGGCAGGCACGCGTGCAGCTGGGCGTGCATGCCGAACAGGGACGCGCCGGTGGGCCCGGTGGCACCGATCAAGGCTCGCTGGACGTACAGCAGGCCTACTGGCGCTGGCAGGGACGGCACGCTTGGCTGCAGCTGGGACGGCAGGAAGCCAGCTATGGCAGTTCGCGGTTGCTGTCGGTGCGCGATGGACCGAACATCCGACTGGCGTTCGATGGCCTGCGGCTGGGCTGGCGCGGCGCGGCCGGCCGCCTGGATCTGCTGGCGCTGCGCGCGTTGGACAACCGTCCCGGCGCGTTCGATGACCGCAGCGAGCCGGGCGCCCACCTGTGGGGCGCGTACGCGACCAGCGCCGCGCAGGGTCGTCGCGGGCAATGGGATGGCTATCTGCTGGATTACCAGCGCGACGGCGCACGCTTCGCCGACGGCAACGGGCGCGAACGGCGGCAGACGCTGGGCACGCGCTGGTTCGGCCAGGCCGACGCACTCGACTGGAACGTGGAAGCGGTGGCGCAGCGGGGTCATCTGGATACCGCCATGCAGCGGCTGGACGTCCGTGCCTGGACGCTGGCCAGCGATACCGGCTGGCGCTGGCACCAGGCGCCGCTGCAACCACGGCTCGGGGTGAAGCTGGACATCGCCAGCGGTGACCGCGATGCGGGCGATGGGCGCCTGCAGACCTTCAATGCGTTGTACCCGAAGTCGTCCTATTTCAGCGAGGCCAGCCTGCTGGCGCCGGCCAATCTGGTCGACGTGCAGCCGACCCTGGACCTGCAGTTCAACGAGCGCTTCAGCACCCAGCTGGGCGTGCAGCTGGCCTGGAAACAACAGCGCAGCGATGCGGTGTACACCACGCCGGCACCGCTGGCGCCGTTGCCCGGCAGTGCCGGTGGCGCGCGTCGCATCGGCACGCAATACAAAGCGGAAACCCGCTGGCAGGCCAGCGAAGACTGGCTCTGGCAATGGCAGCTGGCCTGGGTGGATGCCGGTCCGGCACTGCGCCAGGCCGGTGGCCGCAACACTCTTTTTGCCTCCATCGTAGGAGCGTGGCAATGGTAAAGACCTCTTCCCCCGCTGCGCCCGGCGCCTGGGCGCCGCTGCAGATCGGCATGTTCCGCGCGTTGTGGCTGGCCATCATGGGCAGCAACATCGGCACCTGGGTCAACGACGTGGCCGCGGCCTGGGTGATGGCAGAACGCACCGGCTCGCCGCTGATGGTCGCGCTGGTGCAGTCGGCCACCACCGTGCCGATCGTGCTGCTGGCGCTGGTGGCCGGCACCCTGGCCGACATCGTCGACCGTCGCCGCTACCTGCTGGCCACCCAGGGCTGGATGCTGGCGGTGGCCGGCACCATGGCGGTGCTGACCCACCTGGACATGCTCAGCCCGACCCTGCTGGTGGTGCTCACGTTCTGCATGGGCTGCGGCGCGGCGATGGCGATGCCGGCGCAGGCGGCGATCGTGTCCGAACTGGTACCGCCGCCGATGCTGGCCTCGGCGGTGGCGCTGAACTCGATCGGCATCAACATCGCGCGCTCGCTGGGCCCGGCCATCGGCGGGGTGATCGTCGCCCAGCTGGGGGCCACGTGGGCGTTCGGCTTCAATGCGATCAGCTTCGCCGCCATGCTGGTGGTGCTGCTGCGCTGGCAGCGTGATCCGAAGGCCTCCAGCCTGCCGCCGGAGGGCTTCGGCGCCGGGCTGAAATCCGGCCTGCGCTATGCCAGCCGGGCCGGCCACCTGCAGGCGGTGCTGATCAAGTCCGCAGGCTTCTTCTTTTTCGCCAGCGCCATGACCGCGCTGCTGCCGGTGGTGGTGCGCGGGCAGATGCAGGGCGGGGCAGGGCAGTACGGCATGTTGCTGGGCTGCGTGGGCATCGGCGCGGTCAGTGGTGCCCTGCTGCTGCCGAAACTACGTGCGCGGCTGGACCGTGACCTGCTGGTGCTGCTGGCCACGCTGGCGCTGGCGCTGAGCCTGGTCGGGCTGGCCCTGCTGCGCAGCTGGGTGCTGCTGCCGCTGGCGATGCTGGTCAATGGCTTCGCCTGGATCACCGTGCTGTCTTCGCTGCAGATCGCCGCGCAGACCGCGGTGCCGGCGTGGGTGCGGGCGCGTGCGCTGGCGCTGTACATCATGGTGTTTTCACTGGGCATGGCCGCCGGTGGGCTGTGCTGGGGCGCACTCGCCCAGCGCAGCACGCCCACCCTGGCGCTGCTGGTGGCGGCCGTCGGTTCGGTGGTGGCGGGCCTGCTGGTATGGCGCGTGCGCATCTCCGGTACCGAAGAACTGGACCTGCGTCCGGCCGGCCACTGGCCCGCACCGGAGCTGTCGGTGGCGGTGGCGCATGACCGCGGACCGGTGCTGGTGACGGTGGAATACCGCATTGATGCGGCCGACCGTGCGGCTTTCCATGCGTGCATGCGCCTGCTTGGCCGCGTGCGCCGCCGCGATGGCGCGGTGCTGTGGGGCGTGGCCGAAGATGTCGCCAGCCCGGGCGTGCACCTGGAGTACTTCGTCACCGCGTCGTGGCTGGAGCACCTGCGCCAGCACGAACGCATCACCTCCGATGACAAGACCGTACAGGAGCAGCTGCGCACGCTCCACCGCGGCGAACGGCACCCGGTGGTGCGCCATTTCGTCGGCGGCAGCGATGCCTTGGATGCCGCCGTGCCGCACACCCACAGTGACATCTGACCCAATGTTCCATCCACTTCGACAGGAGCCAATCGCATGAGCCACTTCGTTACCGTCAAAGACGGCGCCCGCATCTTCTACAAGGACTGGGGCACCGGCCAGCCGATCGTGTTCGCGCATGGCTGGCCGCTCAGCTCCGACGCCTGGGACCCGCAGATGCTGTTCATGGGCCAGAACGGCTTCCGCGTGATCGCCCACGACCGTCGCAGCCACGGACGTTCCAGCCAGACCTGGGACGGCAACAACATGGACACCTACGCCGACGACCTGGCCGCCGTGCTGGAGCAGGCCGAGGTCAAGGACGCGATCCTGGTCGGGCATTCCACCGGTGGTGGTGAAGTGGCGCATTACGTAGGTCGCCATGGCAGCAGCCGCGTCGCCAAGGTGGTGCTGGTCGGCGCGGTGCCGCCGCTGATGCTGCAGACCGCCGGCAACCCGGAAGGCACGCCTCTGGACGTCTTCGACGGCATCCGCAAGGGTACTGGAGGGGATCGCTCGCAGTTCTTCCAGGACCTGGCCACGCCGTTCTTCGGTGCCAACCGCGATGGCAACGCGGTCACCCAGGGCATGCGCGATTCGTTCTGGCTGCAGGGCATGCTGGGCGGGGTGAAGGGCCAGTACGACTGCGTGCGTGAGTTCTCTGAAGTGGACTACAGCGAAGACCTGAAGAAGATCGACGTGCCGACGCTGGTGATCCACGGCGACGACGACCAGATCGTGCCGATCAAGGCTGCTGCTGAGAAGTCGATCAAGCTGCTCGCCAACGGCACGCTGAAGGTCTACCCGGGCGCGCCGCATGGCCTGACCTCGACCCACGCCGATCAGTTCAACGCCGACCTGCTGGCCTTCGCCAGGGCCTGATCAGGCCCCACCTACGAGCGATACATCGAAATGGCCGGAGCGTGCGAACGCTTCGGCCAGTTCGTTTCCGGCCTTCAGCTTTTCTACTCCCGCGTGCAACGTGGCGATCGCGCGTGCATTACGACCGGAAGGCACCGCCACCGCCTGGCGGATCGCGGTGAAGCGGTCGGCGGGCGATCCACGCCTGCAAGGTCGGCGCGCGCCCGCCGCAGCGAACCAGGCCACAGCAGGCACCGTGCGCTGTCATCGATGCGACTTGCGGCGCTGTTACAACGAGCAGCGTGCCGCGTGCAGCGCGGCACATTCCCGCATCAGCGGGCTAAAGTCCGGCCAGGGCAGGCCGATACCGATGCGTCACTCCGCCTCGGATCCCGTCATGCCGGCTGCCCCCCACATCCTGCGTTCTGCCTTCCCCCGCCTGCGCAACCTTGCGGCACGCGCGCGGCCTTCCCTGCGGCACCTGGCGCGGCTCAGCGTGGCCGCCAAGATCAAGGCCAGCCTGCTGGTCTGTGGCCTGGGCCTGATCACCATTGCCGCGATGTACGGGTGGACCAGCCACGGCAGCGAACGCGCCGCACGCAGCTTCGCGGTCTACCAGCAGGGCACCGGACTGGCCGCCACGCTGGCCGCCGATATCGCCGAAGCACGCCGCCTGCAGACCCAGTATGCACGCAGTTTCGATGCCGCCGATCGCGATGCGCTGCAGGCTGCCCAGCAGCGCCTGCGGGCCACCTTGCAGCAGCTGCGGGCGCTGCCGATGGACGCGGCGCGCCGGCAGGCATTGGCCGAACTGACCACCCAGGCCGACGCGTTCGCCGAAGGCATCGCCGCGCTCAACGCGCGCGTGGACGAAATGGGACGTGGCGACGAAGCGATGTCGGCGCAGCTGGAGCAGGCGGCCGACGCCCTGCAGGCGGCGGTGGAGGCAACGCAACGCCCGCTGCTGGCCCTGCACGTGCAGCGGATGCGCCGTGAGGAAAGCCTGCTGCTGTTGAGCGGCGACTCCCGGCATGCCGACCGCGCCAGCGAGGAGAAACTGCCGTTCGACCTGGCGCTGGCGGGCCTGCCGGCCGATACCCAGCAACAGCTGCGCGATCTGATGGATACCTACCAGGGGGCCCTGCTGTCCTATACCGCCGCCCGCATGGGGCTGGACGTGGAAGCGCAATCGCTGGTGGATACGGCGGCCAGCATCACCCCCGCGCTGGAGGCGTTCCAGCAGGCGCAGGCAGCCAGCCTGGAGCAGGCGCGCAGCCGCCAGCAGGCGCAGGCCACACGCCTGGGGGTACTGTTTGCCGCCTCGCTGCTGACCGTGGCTGTGGTGCTGATCGGCACGCTGTTGATGGTGCTGCACGCCGTGCGTCGACCGATCCAGGACACCCTGCGCTTCGCCCAGGATATTGCCGAGGACCGCCTGGATACTGTGTTGCGCGTGCATAACCCACACGATGAAATCGGCCAGCTGGCGCAGCGGCTGGGCCACATGCAGCAACAGCTGCGGGCACGCATCGAACGCGAACGGGCGGTGGCGCAGGAGAACGCCCGTGCGCGGCAGGCACTGGACAGCGCCTCCACCGGCCTGATGGTGGTCAATCCGCAGGGCGAAGTGACCCATGCCAATCCGGCGTTGCTGCAGACCCTGGGCGCGGGCGGGAACGACGTGCTGGGCCGGCCTGCGCGACAGCTGCATCCGGCGCTGGCGCGGATCGATGGCAGCGTTCGCCAGGAGTACGACATCCAGCACGGCGGCACGACCTGGCAGCTGGTGACCACGCCGATCTTCGACGACGGCCGGTCGCTTGGCGAGGTGGTGGAGTGGCGCAGCCGCGCCCTGGAAGTGCTGCTGGAGACCGAAGTCGGCGCGCTGGTGGATGCGGCGGCGCAGGGAGAGCTGGCCGGCCGCATTCCGCTGCAGGGAAAGCAGGGCTACGTGCATCGCCTGTCGGCCAGCATCAACCACCTGCTGGCGACCTTCGAACACAACCTCGGCGATCTGCAGGTGCTGCTGGCGGCGTTGGCGCGGGGCGACCTGCGCGTACGCATGGACGGGGACCTGGACGGTGTGTTCGCGCGCATGCGCGACGACGCCAACGCGACCGTGGACCAGCTGGCGGGCATCGTGGCGGGTATCCAGAACGCGGCGCGCTCGATCGGCGACGCGGCCGGTGAAATCAGCGCCGGCAATGCGGATCTTTCCACCCGTACCGAGCTGCAGGCGGCCAACCTGGAAGAGACCGCCGCGTCCATGCACGAGTTGACCGATACCGTATCGCGCAACGCCGATGCCGCCGGGCAGGCCGACACACTGGTACGCGCCAGCGCGGAAGTGGCCGCGCGCGGTGGCGACGCGGTGGGCCAGGTGCAGCGTTCGATGCAGGACATCAGCGCATCGTCGCGACGCATCGGCGAGATCACCGCGCTGATCGACGGCATCGCCTTCCAGACCAACATCCTGGCGTTGAATGCCGCCGTGGAGGCGGCGCGGGCCGGTGAGCAGGGCCGCAGCTTCGCCGTGGTGGCCAGTGAAGTGCGGCTGCTGGCGCAGCGCAGCGCCGATGCGGCCAGGCAGATCAAGGGACTGATCGAGGACTCGGTGCAGCAGGTGGGGCAGGGCACGCGTGCGGTCAGCCAGGCCGGTGCCACCATGGAAGAACTGCAGGCCAGCGTGCAGCAGGTGGCCGCGATCATGGCGCAGATCCGTGATGCCTCGTTGGAGCAGCGCAACGGCATCGGCCAGGTCAACCAGACCATCGTGCAGATGGACGCCAGTACCCAGCAGAACGCGGCGATGGTGGAAGAGGCCACGGCCTCGGCGCGTGCACTGGAAGCGCAGGCCGAGGTGCTGGCCGAGGCGGTGGCGGTGTTCCAGCTGCGCAGCGTCGGCGATGCGCGGTCGGCGTCCCTTTCCCCATCCGGAAAAAGGATGCCGGTCGCCGGTTGAGCCCGCCGTTGCGGATCGCCTAGATGAACATGCCGCCGGAGGCTTCCACGCGTTGGGCATTGATCCAGCGCGTGTCCGCCGACATCAGCGCGACCACGGCCGGGCCGATGTCATCGGGCTTGCCGGCGCGGCCGAGCGCGGTGGACGAGGCGACCATCGCATTGATGCCGGCATCGTCACGCACGCGGCCGCCGCCGAAATCGGTTTCGATCGCACCCGGTGCCAGCGTGTTGGCACTGATGCCACGCGCGCCGAGCTCCTTGGCCAGGTAGCGGGTGAACACTTCGATGCCGCCCTTCATCATCGCGTAGGCCGAACTGCCGGGCAGCGAGAAGCGCGCCAGCCCGCTGGACACGTTGAGGATGCGGCTGCCATCGGCGAGCAGCGGCAGCAGCGCCTGGGTCAGGAAGTAGGGGCCTTTCAAGTGCACGTTGACCAGGTGGTCGAACGCGGCCGGGGTGGTGTCGGCGATCAGCGCGTAGTGGCCTTCGCCGGCATTGTTGACCAGGCCCTCCAGACGCTCACGGCCCCAATCGGCAAGCTGGGCCTGCAGGCGTTCGACGAAGGCGGGGAACGAGGCGCTGTCGGCCACGTCCAGCGGCAACGCGGCAGCGCGACGACCCAGTGCTTCAATCTGCGCCACGACTTCGTCGGCCGCGGTCGACTGGCTGCGGTAGGTCAACACGATGTCGGCGCCATCGGCGGCCAGGGCGAGAGCGGCGTTGCGGCCGAGGCCACGGCTGCCACCGGTGATCAGCAGGGTGCGGGAAACGGACATGTCGTACTCCAACGGACGGGTAGGTGACCAGCCTATTGGGCTTGCGAGGACCAATAAACTGCGTGATCCTGATATGACTGTTCAATCAGGGGCGACAATCAATGGACAACGTGGCGCCGCTGCGTATCTTCCTGCACGTCGCCGAGCGTGGGTCCTTCACCCGTGCGGCAGAAAGCCTGGGCCTGCCCAAGGCCAGTGTGTCGCTGGCGGTGCAGCGCCTGGAGGCGGCGCTGGGCACCCAGCTGCTGCACCGGACCACGCGCCGCGTGCAGTTGACGGCCGATGGCGAGCAGCTGTTCCAGCGCGCCCGTGACCTGCTGGATGACATGGAGGACCTGCAAGGCATGTTCCGCCGCGATACCGCGCAGCTGCGCGGACGCCTGCGGGTGGACATGTCCAGTGGGCTTGCCCGCCACCTGATCCTGCCGCAGCTGCCGGCCTTCCTTGAACAGCATCCGGGGCTGGAGATCGAACTCAGCGGCACCGATCGCCGTGTCGATCTGGTGCGCGAAGGCTTCGACTGCGTGCTGCGGGTCGGTGCGCTGGACGACAACACGCTGGTGGCGCGACCGCTGGGCAGCATGGACATGGTCAACTGTGCCAGCCCCGCTTACCTCGCCGCGCGTGGCACGCCACTGACCCTCGACGCGCTGGATGAGCATCGCCTGGTGCACTACGTGAGCACGCTGGGGCAACGGCCTGCAGGGTTTGAATACCGCGATGGCGACCACTACCGGAGCCTGCCGATGGCCGGTGCGGTAACCGTCAACAGCGGCGATGGCTACACCGCCGCCGCGCTGGCCGGACTGGGCATCATCCAGGTGCCACGGCTGGGCGTGCGCCAGGCACTGGCCGATGGAACGCTGGTTGAAATCCTGCCGCAGCTGCCGTCCGAACCGATGCCGGTGACCCTGCTGTATGCGCAGCGCCGGCACCTTCCCGCGCGGGCGCGGGTGTTCATGGACTGGGTGGCCGCGCTGCTGCAGCCACACTTGTTGCCCCAGTAGGCACCGTCGGCGATCCAGTGGCGCAGCTCCGCGCTGGCGGCGCGCAGCAGATCCTGCGCGTACATCCGGTTGCTGTCCTCGCGCGACCGTCAGGCAGCGTTTAGAAGAAAACGGCCTTGAAAATCGGGGGAGGAGGAAACCGGTAACGCCTGTTCCGGTCGGCGGCCGCCGGGTCAAGCGCGCTCAGCCGCCGCTTGCCCAGCCTTCTATCTCACCCTTGGCGAACGGCCCCAGCTTCTGCCGCACGATGCGGCCCTGCGCGTCCACCAGCACCGTGTAGGGCAGCAGCCCCTGCGTGTTGCCCAGGCGCACGCTGGCATCGGCCGGGCCAGGGGTCTCCAGCACGATGGGATAGTCCACCGGCACCCGCCGCAGGAAGTCCTGCACGCCTTCGGCGGTATCCAGTGCCAGGCCCAGCACCTGTACGCCCTGATCGCCCTGGGCGGCGGCAAAGCGCGCCAGCTCCGGCATTTCTTCCACGCAGGGGCCACACCAACTGGCCCAGACATTGATCAGCAGCGGCCGGCCACGGAACCGTTGCAGGTCCAGCGGCGCGCCGGAAAGATCCGGCAGCACGAGGGGCGGGAGCGGATCGCCGATGCCCACTGCGGCAGGGGCGGATAGCGTGCCGGGCATCGGCACGGGTGCCGGTTGCTGCGTGGTCGCGGTGTCCAGCTGTTGCCCGGCCCACAGGCCCAATCCACCGGCCAGCACCGCTGTCCACAGCAGTGCCGGCCTCAGCTTCATCGTGCGGTACGCAGCAGCGCTTCTTCGGCCAGCGCCTGGGTCAGCACGCTGGGTAGCACGATCGGCGGTGCGCCGGGGCCGTACACCACGTAAAGCGGCACGCCCACGGCTTTGTGTTCATCCAGGAAGGCGGTGATCTGCGGGTCCACGTTGGTGTAGTCGCCACGCATGTACACCGCGTTCGTCCGCCGCAGCAGCTCCTGGAAATCAGGCCGCGACAGCACTGCGCGTTCGTTGGCCTTGCACGTCACGCACCAGTCTGCGGTCATGTTGACGAACACCACGCGGTTGTCCGCGCGCAGCCGGTCCAGCATTTCCGGCGAGTACGCCACCACGTTTTCGCCCGCGGCCTGCGCTGCCGTTGCCGGCGGGGCCAGCCGGGCAACGCCCCATACCGGCACCAGTGCCGCCAGGATCACCACGCCGGCCAGCAGCGCACCGACGCGCTGGCTGCGCCAGCGGCTGCGCTCGAACCACCACAGGCCCAGCGCCAGCAGCACCAGTCCACCCAGCACCAGCGCCATCGCATCCACGCCGCGCTGCTTGCCCAGCACCCACAGCAGCCACAGCGCAGTGGCGTACATCGGGAACGCCAGCACGTGCTTGAGCGTTTCCATCCACGCACCGGGACGCGGCAGGCGACGCGCCAGCGTGGGCACGAAACCGACCAGCAGGAACGGCAGCGCCAGGCCCAGGCCCAGTGCCAGGAACACCAGCATCGACTGCAGCGCGGGGGCCGCAAACGCATAGGCCAACGCCGGGCCCATGAACGGCGCCACGCAGGGGCTGGCCACCACGCAGGCCAGTACCCCGGTGAAGAAGTCACCGACCGGACCGCTGCGCGAGGCCAGCGACTGGCCGATGCCGCCGACATTGCCGCCCAGCGTGAACACGCCGGACAGGCTCAGGCCGACGGCGAACATCAGGTACACCAGCGCGGCGATGAACCACGGATGCTGCAGCTGGAAGCCCCAACCTGCGGCCTGGCCAGCCGCGCGCAGGGCCAGCACCAGGCCACCGATCACCGCGAACGCCACCAGCACGCCGGCGGTGTACCAGAGCGCGTGCGCGCGTGCACGCTGGCGGCTCTCACCGCTCTGCGCCAGGCCCAGCACCTTCAGCGACAGGATCGGCAGCACGCACGGCATCAGGTTCAGCACCAGGCCGCCGGCCAGCGCCAGCAGCAACACCACCAGCAGGCCCTTGGCGCTGGTCGGTTCCGGTGGGCGCGTGCGCTGTGCGTTGTCCGCGCTGGCATCCGGGCTGGGGGCCGTGGCACCCGCGGTGGCCGCATCCAGGCCTGCAGCGTCAGCGGGAATGCTGTCGGGAATGATCGGCACCACGCGACGGTTGTCGGTCTTTTCGCCGCCCGTGCCGTCGCTGCGCTGGGCCTCACGCGGCAACGCGGCCGGCAGTTCATTGCTGGCCGCGGTGGTCGCCGCCGTTGCGTCGACCTTGCCCGCGGGAATATCCAGCCGCACCCGGCGGGTCATCGGGGGGTAGCAGATGCCATCGGTCTGGCAGCCCTGGAAAGTCACCACCAGGGTGGCATCCAGTGCCTCGGGGCGGCTGCGGTGCAGCGGCAGGGTGGCGTCGGTCTGGTCGAAGAACACTGCCACGTCGCCGAAATGTTCATCGCGATGCGACTTCGCCTGCGGCCAGCGCAGCGCATCCACGCGGATGCCGTTGGCCCCTTCCAGCTTCAGCGAAGTGCGGTCGCGGTACAGGTAATACCCCTTGGCCGGGGTGAAGCGCAGCAGCAGAGTGTTGCCATCGTCGACGATGGCTTCGAAGCCGAAGGCCTTCTCCGAAGGCAGCGGCAGGCCCTGCACGGCCGCGGCGGTGCCGGGCAGGCGCAGGCCGCCGCTGTTGCCCCCCAGCGGGGTGGCCAACGGCGAAGCACCGGTTGCTGCGGCAATGCCGGTGGAAGCGGTGCCGGCGCCTGCACCGCCGCCGGGCAGCGCAACCTGGATCACGCGCTTCTGCGGCGGGTAGCACACCCCCGCATCGGCGCAGCCCTGGAAGCGCACTTCCACGCTGACGGTGCCGGTGGCCGCAGCGGGTTGGCCGGGCAACGTCGCGGTCAGGCGCTCGCGATAGGTCTCTACTTCGCCGAAGAAATCATCGTGGTGGCGCTCGCCGGCCGGCATTTTCAACGCGCCGGCATTGAACGCCGGATCGGCCTTGACGCTGGTGCGATGGCGATACAGGTAATACCCCGGGGCGATCTTCCATTGCAGCTGGATCTGGTCGCGCTGGGTCGCCGTGGCACTCAGCGCGAACGCTTCGTCCACCGGAAACAGGTCCTTCTCGCTCAGTGCCCACGCGGGCAGGGACAGCGCCAGCAGCGCGCACACCGCAGCGCCACGACGTAATGACGCCATCCATGCTGATTTCATGAAACCTGCTTTCATCAACTGTGTTCCTCCCGGGTCTGTGCCCGGATCCAATCCAGATAGGCCGGCAAGCCGGCGCGTGCTTCGACCGCGATGCACTCGGGGAGTTCATACGGATGCAGTTCGACCAGCCGCGCCATCGCGGCATCAAGCCGGCTGGCGGTGGTCTTGACCAGCAGCTGCAGTTCGCTGTCGGTGGTCACTTCGCCCTGCCAGCGATACGTGGAGCGTGCACCCTCCTGACGGGTGACACAGGCCGCCAGCCGCTCGCCGACCAGCGCATGGGCGATGCGCTCGGCGCTGGCCAGGTCAGGGCAGGTGGTGAACAGCAGCAGGACGGGATCGGCGGTCGACATCGCCGCCGAGTA
The DNA here is from genome assembly GCF_014841975.1 of Stenotrophomonas sp. CFBP 13724. NCBI lineage: Bacteria > Pseudomonadati > Pseudomonadota > Gammaproteobacteria > Lysobacterales > Lysobacteraceae > Stenotrophomonas > Stenotrophomonas sp. CFBP 13724. The sequence continues at coordinate 75,457 of NZ_JACYUW010000005.1, read as the reverse complement.
TAGGGCCCCGGTCCGGGCAGAGGGCCGGACCGGGGCATGAGACAAATCGGAAAACGATCAGTTGGCCAGCTGGCAGCTGCTCGGCTTGGCCGAGGTGAACAGGGCAGGGGTGGCCCACTCTGGGTGGTCGATGAACGGATTGCGGTTGCCCTGGAAGCTGTAGATCACCTCGTTGCGGGCCCGCTCCGCGTCGGTCGGCGGGTCGGCCAGGTGCCAGTCGATCAGGGTCGACAGCAGGCCCATGTAGGCTGGCGAACTGCTGGTCTTGACGATCCTGCTGCGGTCGTCGGTCAGCTCCAGGTCCGGCTCGGACTGGCCAGTTGCGGCATCCTTGCCCCCTTCATAACGGATCGCCATGTACATCACCGCACGCGCCATGTCGCCCTTGCGCTTGCCCCACACCTCGAACGTGCCCTGGTTGCCGTCAGGGGTGCGCACCCAGTTGGAGTTGCCCGGATAGGCACCGCTGCCGCCGCCCTGGCCGTTGTTGGGCTCGGTGGCGCGCTCGCCGCAGTTGCTGTCGCACTTGGCGAAGGGCTTGTTGCCGCGGTCGGCATTCCACTGCGCATCGGTCAGGTACAGCATGTGGGTGTCGGTGTAGGGCGCATACGGCAGACCCTTGTCGCCGGTGGTGCTGGCAAAGCCCAGCGAGTTCGGCCAGGTGTGCTCGCGGTTGTAGGTCAGCCCGCTGCCGGTGCCCGCGCGGCCGCTGCCCTTGACGTAGCTGCGGTTGCGGTAGGCGTCGAGCACGTTGCCGGCGTTATTGGGATCTTCGTCGGCGATTTCCAGGATGGTCCAGGTGCTGGTGCCCGAGCCGCTGTACGGATACGCGGTGTGGCCCTTGATGGTTTCATGCAGCGAACAGCGCAACTGGCTGGGACTGGAGGTATTCACCCGCGAGTAGTACTCGCCGGGATTGCCGGGGTTGCCCGGGTCCGGGTTGCCGGTACTGCTGGCCACGGTGAAGGCGATGCGCGAATCCGCAGCCGGGCGGGCGCCCTGGCTGTCGCTGATGCGGCTGGCGCGGATATCGAAGCGGCAGGCTTCCCCGGCCACCAGCGCGGTGTTGGTGGAAAGCTTCAGCGTGCGGCCACTGGACGGGTGGCTCAGCGGCACGCTGCCGGACTGGCCGCAGCTCAGCGCGAAGGCGCCGCTGGCCAGCGTGACATTCTCGCTGAACACCACTTCCAGGTCACCGGCGGCGGGGAAGCTGCTGCTGCCCTGGGCCGGGATGGTGGTGGACACCGACGGCGGCGTATTCGGGCCCGGGGTGCCGGGGCTGCCGCTGAAGGTCTGGCCGGCGTTGCAGGCGCCGAAGGTCTGGGCGGCGGACGCGGCCCAGGTGAAATGGGCGTACTGGCTGCCATTGCCGGTGAGCTGCAGCGAGGTGCCGGGCGCGGTGCTGTTGCTCTCGGCGACGGGGATGTTCTGGCTGGTCAGGCCGGCGGCCGGGCCGCTGGCGGCAGTGATGGTGCCCTCGTAGCTGAGGAACTGGACCACCGCACCGCTGGCATCGACCAGCGCAATGCCATCATTGGACCCGTTCTGCAGGCCATTGGTCGGGTAGCTGACCACCGCGATACTGGCGCTGCCACAGGCTGCCGCGGTGCCGGCCGGGACCGCGTTGTTGGCATACACGCTGGCCGCCGACGGGGTGCTGCCGTTGTACAGGTACAGGCGGTAACCGGACAGGTCCTCGCCAGCGGTGGCGACCACTTCAATCGCCTCGCCGACGTCCCCGGCCGGGGTGCTGTCGTCGTAGTGCAGTTCGTTGATGAAGACCTCGGCCCGGGCGGGCGAGATCGCCAGCGCCAGCAGGCAGCCAGCGGCAAGTGGTGACAGCATTCGCATCGACTACTCCTTGTGAGCGGATCCCCTGAGGGGAATCTAAGCCGATTGCGTGACACTTCTGTCGTATTCGGCACGGGTGAGCCCAATGCCGTGACGGTGGTCACCAAAAAAAATTCTTTCCGAGGCCCTTGAAAGGGCAGGTCCGGGCTCCATCTCTGCTGTGTCCCGGTCTGCCGGGCTTTTTTCTCGCGCGGTTCTGGCAGTCACCTGGGGTGAGTGCTAAAGTCGCCGGAATACTTCCGTACAATCAACAACTTGAGAGGTCTCACATGAGCAACTTGAAGCCGCTTCACGACCGCGTCGTAGTCAAGCCGATCGAAGCCGACGAAATCTCCGCCGGCGGCATCCTGATCCCGGATTCGGCCAAGGAAAAGTCGACCAAGGGTGAAGTCGTTGCCGTGGGCCCGGGCAAGGCGCTGGACAACGGCAGCGTGCGCGCCCCGTCCCTGAAGGTCGGCGACAAGGTCATCTACGGCCAGTACGCCGGCAGCAGCTACAAGGAAGCCGGCGTGGAATACAAGGTCCTGCGCGAAGACGACGTGCTCGCCATCATCGGCTGAGCTGCGATCGCGCAATCCGTTACCCCGTAGACCCCTTTCATTATCAATGCTGCCGGGCCTGTCCCGGCGCTACATAACAGGTGAATTCAATGGCTGCCAAAGATATTCGTTTCGGTGAAGATGCCCGTGCCCGCATGGTGCGTGGTGTCAACGTGCTCGCCAATGCCGTGAAGGCAACCCTGGGCCCGAAGGGCCGCAACGTCGTGCTCGAAAAGAGCTTCGGCGCCCCGACCATCACCAAGGACGGTGTGTCCGTTGCCAAGGAAATCGAACTGGCTGACAAGTTCGAGAACATGGGCGCGCAGATGGTGAAGGAAGTTGCTTCGCGCACCAATGATGACGCAGGCGACGGCACCACCACCGCCACCGTGCTGGCCCAGGCCCTGATCCGCGAAGGCGCCAAGGCCGTTGCTGCCGGCATGAACCCGATGGACCTCAAGCGCGGTATCGACAAGGCCGTGATTGCCGCCGTCGCCGAGCTGAAGAAGATCTCCCAGCCGACCGCTGACGACAAGGCGATTGCCCAGGTCGGCACGATCTCGGCCAACTCGGACGAGTCGATCGGCAACATCATCGCCGAAGCGATGAAGAAGGTGGGCAAGGAAGGCGTGATCACCGTTGAAGAAGGCTCGGGCCTGGACAACGAGCTGGACGTCGTCGAAGGCATGCAGTTCGACCGCGGCTACCTGTCCCCGTACTTCGTCAACAACCAGCAGGGCCAGACCGCTGACCTGGATGACCCGTTCATCCTGCTGCACGACAAGAAGATCTCCAACGTGCGTGACCTGCTGCCGGTGCTGGAAGGCGTCGCCAAGTCGGGCAAGCCGCTGCTGATCGTGGCTGAAGAAGTCGAAGGCGAAGCGCTGGCCACCCTGGTGGTCAACACCATCCGCGGCATCGTCAAGGTCGTGGCCGTGAAGGCTCCGGGCTTCGGCGACCGTCGCAAGGCGATGCTGGAAGACATGGCCGTGCTGACCGGCGGCACCGTGATCTCCGAAGAAGTGGGCCTGTCGCTGGAGAAGGCCACCATCACCGACCTGGGTCGCGCCAAGAAGGTGCAGGTTTCCAAGGAAAACACCATCATCATCGACGGTGCCGGCGACGCTGCAGGCATCCAGGCGCGCGTCACCCAGATCAAGACCCAGATCGAAGACACCTCGTCCGATTACGACCGTGAGAAGCTGCAGGAGCGCGTGGCCAAGCTGGCCGGCGGCGTTGCAGTGATCAAGGTCGGCGCATCGACCGAAATCGAAATGAAGGAAAAGAAGGCCCGCGTTGAAGACGCCCTGCACGCAACCCGCGCAGCCGTCGAAGAAGGCGTGGTCCCGGGCGGCGGTGTGGCCCTGGTGCGTGCGCTGGTCGCCGTCGGCGATCTGAAGGGTGCCAACGAAGACCAGACCCACGGTATCCAGATCGCCCTGCGCGCCATGGAAGCCCCGCTGCGCGAAATCGTGGCCAACGCCGGTGAAGAGCCGTCGGTCATCCTGAACAAGGTGAAGGAAGGTACCGGCAACTACGGCTACAACGCTGGCAACGGCGAGTTCGGCGACATGGTCGAGTTCGGCATCCTGGATCCGACCAAGGTGACCCGTTCGGCCCTGCAGAACGCCGCTTCCATCGCGGGTCTGATGATCACCACCGAAGCCATGGTGGCCGAAGCCCCGCGCAAGGAAGAAGCGGCCGGCGGCGCCGGTGGTGGCATGGGTGGCATGGGTGGCATGGGCGGCATGGACTTCTAAGTCCAGCGCTTCCCGTAGCACCTGCAGCATCAAAAACCCCGCCGGAAACGGCGGGGTTTTTTGTTGGGTGGTGTCCGGTGGGTGACCACCCGAGCCCCGGTGGGTGACGACCGTTGGTCGTCACGCTGTTGACTCCCGGTTCCAATATCGCGATGCCTGAAACACGCCGCGCTCTGCGCTCGCCGAGCATGGCTCGGCGCTACCACCTTTCGTCACTCATTCCAGCGTTACGCAGGACGTTTTCTACACGCGCGGAAGAATGTGGCCTTCGTTGATCGGCATGTGATCCAGGAAGCACACGATGTGCTGATTCTCAAAACGACACGTGCCTCCAGCAGGCCAGTGGCGATGGCGCAGGCAACGCAATGTGGCATCAATTCAGTCCATCAAGACGGAGCATAAGGACCTTCTTCACAATGCATGCAGGCCTTGCGACGTGCCGAAAGAGAACCTACGGGAGCCATCAGCTGTCACGGCCAACGCGCGACAGCGCCTGCAGCCGTCCGAACATCGTGAAGCGCTGCTCGTGGACTTCCTTCCAGGTCGACGACGGCTGCGTGATCTCGCACACGTGGCTCATCGCGCGCATCGCGGTGGCGACGTCATCAAACGCACCTGCCGCTACGGCGCCCAGGATCGCCGACCCGAGTAGTACCGGTTCCTCGCAGGTGACAGTGACGATGGGGCGCCTCGCCGCGTCCGCCAGAAACTGCCGCGCCACGGACGAACGGCCAGCGCCACCGCTGATCATCACGCGCTCGATGTCCGCACCGTGAACGGCCTGCGTATCGATGATCTGGCGCAGCCCGTAGCCTATGGCGCAAACGCCGGCAAGATACAGCGTAACCAGGCTGGACACGTCGCGCTCCATCCCCAACCCACATACGACCGCACGTGCGCGCGGGTCCGCATGTGGCGCCCGGTTACCGAGGAACTCCGGCACGATATGCAACCCGCACAGACGCTCGACGAGGTCTTCGTTGGGACGTTCACCGAGGTCCGCAAGCGCCTGCTGGACGAGCCAATCCGGCAAGCTCAGCCCTGCGGCGGTGGCCAGCGTAGTGGCCTCGGCATGCGCAGGATGGAGAGACAGCAGGTGCTCGATCGCGGCGCCCGCCGCTGACTGCCCACCCTCATTGAGCCACAGGCCGGGCACCATCGCGGAAAAATAGGGCCCCCAGACACCTGGCACGAAGACCGGCCCGGTGGTCGTAGTCATCGTGCAGGCGGAGGTCCCGAAAACATACGCCAGATTGCCGGTAACATCGCCCGTCGCACCAACCGTGCCGATCCCCCCGGCATGTGCATCGATAAGCCCTGCCGCCACCGGCGTGCCCGGCCTCAGTCCGAGCTGGGCGGCCGCTTCCACGGTAAGCCCTCGGCTGAGCGGTGTGCCGGCCACCACGATTTCCTGCCCTATCCGCGACAGATCATCGGCAAGCTCGCCCAATCCGATCGCTTGCAGATAGTCTTCATCCCAACGGCCTTCATGGCCGAGATGGTTCCACTTGCACGTCAGCGGGCAGGACGACCGCTGCAGACTGCCTGTCGCGCGGAAGGTCAGGAAATCAACCAGGTCCATGAAATGCGAAGCGGCATCGTAGACCGCGCGTCGATGCTCTTTCAGCCAGAGCAGCTTGGGCATCTGCATTTCCGGCGAGATCGTTCCTCCCACAAAGCGCAGCACAGCGTGCCGTCCCGCATTGATGCGCTCGGCCTGGCGCATGGCGCGATGGTCCATCCACACCACGATGTCCCTGTCTGGATGCTGCGGATCGCCAACAGGCAGGCCGTTTTCATCTGCGCCGAGCACGACGAGCGAGCAGGTTGCATCGAAACCTATTCCCTCGATCTTTTCCGCTGCGATGCCGGCAACGGACGAGGCCGAACGAACCGTCATGCAGACGGCCCGCCAGATCTCGCTGCTGGACTGCTCCACGTGACCGTCGGCGGATCTGTACACCGTGATGTCCTGCGTGGCGACGCCCAGCAGACGTCCGCTCAAGTCGAAAACGCCAGCACGAACGCTCGCCGTACCGACATCCACACCGATCACGTGCCGCTGGATAAGCGGCACCTCAGAGATTCGTCATGTTGGGCAGGATCACCAGGTCGCGGACCACCACCCCGCGCGGGCGCGTCAGCATGAACAGCACCGCCTCGGCCACCTCTTCGGCCCCCATCAACGAACCATCGGCAAGCGCCTGCTCGAGCTTGGCCTTCGGCCAGTCCTCGACCAACGCGGTCCGCACCGGACCGGGCAGCACCGCGCCCATGCGGATACCGAACTGCGACACTTGCTGCCGCGTAGCGTGCAGGAAACCCTGCACTGCGAACTTGGAAGCGGTGTAGACCGGCTCCCACACTACCGGCACCACGCCGGCAACCGAACTGGTGAACAGGATGTCACCTGTTTTACGCTCGATCATTCCAGGCAGTACGGACCTTACGCAACGGAATGCTGCCTTGACGTTGAGATCGAGCATCCTGTCCCACTGCTCCGGATCCCCCTCCGCTGCAGCGCCACCGACATACGTTCCGGCGTTGGCATGGAATATATCCAGCGGGCCGACGAGATCGGCGATCCGCGCGTCCAGTGCCGACACCGCCTCGGTATCGAGCAGATCCACAACGAGCGGCCTGGCCCGCTGGCCCAGCTCCGCGCATACCCGTTCCAGCTGCGATGCATCGCGATCGATCAAGACGACGTCGGCACCCGCCTCAAGTAGTCGCTTCGCACACGCAAGGCCGATGCCTGCGGCGGCGCCGGTGATCGCTGCGGTTCTATTGTCCAGTCTGTAATTCATCGGGGGACTCCGGTTATCAGGCATTTCCATCTGCCTGGTCTTTCATCTGGAAGGCGAGCTGCGTCGCGTGCGGGGCGGCCGTTGTCAGGCCGGGGGGCGAGGCAGCAGAGGCGAACGTCAAGGAAGTTGACGGCGTCACGCGCCTGCCGGCGCGGTGACCAGCGTGCGCATGATTCCGCCTGCGCGTTGTTTGGAACGCCGAATCATCGTGGGTAGCCGGCCGAGAATCAGTCAAGGCGGCAAAGGGAGAAATGATCGATTTCCGCGAAACAACGCAGCATCCACGACATATCCCACGGGCGCGGGGGGGGGGATGAAGTCAGCTCCTGCTGGATTCGAAAGGCGAGCAGGGAGCTGGTAGTGCGGTATGCGGCAGGCAGCCCGCGGCGCTACCGGCTTCTGTCGAAGGGAACGACTCGCCGGTCACGCGCGCTTCGGCAGGGGACGGGTGGATCCGGCCTGGATAGGGCCGGTGCGTTGGCGATGGACGAAGCCCGCCCGTCAGGCTGAACCTTTTCCGCAGTTGCCGATGTAACAGTTGGCAGCGCTGAAACCCTGTGATATCAATACTCCCCAATGAACGCACGTCGCGCCAACTCGTACTTTTGGTATTACTTTCCGAAGCCACCGGCGGAGGAAGGACTGCGTTCACCCTGAAGAAACCCTTCAGCCGCATTCCCGAAAGCCGCCAGCGACCCTGGCGGCTTTTTTGTTGCCGCCACGCTGGGGACCCCCACACGTTCGAGAGACCCCCGCCATGCCCCCCCATACCGACGACCTCCGCATCCGCAAGATCGAACCCCTGACCCCGCCGGCGCAGCTGCTGGCGATGCTTCCCTGCGACGATGAAGCGTCCGATACGGTCAGTGCCTCGCGCGCGGCGCTGCACGCCATCCTGCACGGAACTGATGACCGCCTGGCGGTAGTCGTCGGCCCGTGTTCGATCCACGACCCGGCCGCGGCCATCGAGTACGCCCAGAAGCTCAAGCCCCTGCGCGATGCGTTGGCAGGTGAACTGGAGATCGTCATGCGCGTGTACTTTGAAAAGCCGCGCACCACGGTGGGCTGGAAGGGCCTGATCAACGATCCGGACCTGGACGGCAGCTTCAACATCAACAAAGGCCTGCGCACCGCGCGTGGCCTGCTGCGCGACATCAACAAGCTGGGCCTGCCGGCCGGTGTCGAGTTCCTGGACGTGATCTCGCCGCAGTACATCGCCGACCTGGTGGCCTGGGGCGCGATTGGTGCACGTACCACCGAAAGCCAGGTGCATCGCGAACTGGCCTCGGGCCTGTCGTGCCCGGTGGGCTTCAAGAACGGCACCGACGGCAACATCAAGATCGCCGCGGACGCGGTGGGGGCGGCGACCAATCCGCATCATTTCCTGTCGGTGACCAAGCAGGGCGACACCGCGATCGTGGCCACCGCGGGTAATCCGGATTGCCATGTGATCCTGCGTGGCGGCAAGCAGCCGAACTACGACGCGGCCAGCATCGCCGATGCCTGCCAGGTGCTGGCCAAGGCCAAGCTGCCGAACCGCCTGATGGTCGATGCCAGCCACGCCAACAGCCTGAAGAACCCGGACAACCAGCCGAAGGTGATCGAAGACATCGCCATGCAGATGGCCGGCGGTGAGCAGCGCATCGTCGGGGTGATGATCGAAAGCAACCTGGTCGGCGGACGCCAGGAACTTGTCGAAGGCCAGCCGCTGGTGCATGGCCAGAGCATCACCGATGGCTGCATCGACTGGGCCACCACCCAAGTCGTGCTGGAACGACTGGCGGAGGCCGTGCGTGAGCGCCGTGAAGCGATCGCGGCGATGTCCGAAGAAGTACAAACCGAAGCCGCCTGAGCGGTGCAAGGGGTGTGGGTGACGGCTGCTGCCTGCGGGGGCGCGCCGTCATCAGCGGTGGCTGGCGGAGTTGGCAGCCACCGCAGCCGCACCGGCGATGCGCCTGGCGCTGGGGCAATGACCCGGCGCCAGGTCCATCGCCGGGGGGCGGGTTTCTTCCTGGGATTCAACGGTTGTCAGCGGGTGACGCCGAGCATGGCTCGGCGCTACCGAGGCAAGTGCGGTGCACACCAACACGCGTATCCTGCAGCGCATGCAATCCCCTGACATCGCCAGTCCATTACGCACCCTGCAAGCACACGAACGCCTGTTGATCGAGGCCGTCGCCGCTGTGTTGCCTGCCGAACCGGCAGCGCAGCTGCGCGTGGATGTGGGCGTTGCGATGGCGGTGGATGAAAGCGCGTTGCTGGTGGGCTTCGTGCTGGCCGGCCATGCGCGTCCAACGCCGCCCGGCGATCATCCCTATCCGGTGGAAATCGAGGTGCCCGACGCCGATGGCGAGGCGCTGAGCATCATCCTGTTCGCCGATGAAGACGGCCGGTTGCTGCAGATGGAGATCATCCGCTGGGACGACGAGGCGGTGCAGGCGCCGAAGTGGGATGAGGCGACGTACGCGGTGTAGGTCCGTTCGGGTCAGGCCGGAACCCTGCGCAGCCTGGCCAGCGCCAGGTACATCGCCGGCGTGGTGTACAGGGTGAGCAGCTGGCTGACCAGCAGCCCGCCGACTATCGCGATGCCCAGCGGGCGCCGCAGTTCCCAACCTTCGCCACCGCCCAGCATCAACGGCAGGGTGCCCAGCAATGCGGCAACGGAGGTCATCAAGATCGGCCGCAGGCGCAGGCGCGCCGCTTCCAGCACCGCATCGTGCGCACTCAGCCCGCGCCGCTCCCCGGCCAGCGCGAAATCGACCAGCAGGATGGTGTTCTTCATCACCACGCCCACCAGCAGGAACAGGCCCAGCAGCGAGATCAGGTTCAATTCGTTGTTGAACAGCAGCAGCGCCAGCAGCGCGCCGACGCCGGCCGACGGCAGCGTGGACAGGATCACCAGCGGCTGCAGGAAGCTTTCGTACAGCACGCCCAGTACGAGGTACACCGCCAGCGTGGCGCCGAGCAGCAGCCACAACTGGCGCGCGCGCATCTGCTCCAGCCCGGCCGCCTCGCCGGACAGCTTGGCCTGCACCGTGCGCGGCAGCATCAAGCCGGCCATCGCGCCGTTGATGGCGGTCACCGCCTGTTCCAGCCCCACGCCCGGTGCCAGCGCGAACTCGATCCAGATCGAGGCGAACTGCTGGCTGTGCGACACGCGGTCCGAGGCCATGCCGTAGCGCCAGCTGGCGATGCTCGACAGCGGAATGCGCCGGCCTTCGCCATCCAGCACCTGCAGCTGCTGCAGGGTGGTCGGGTCCTGGGTATGGCGGGAATCCAGTTCCATCACCACCCGGTACTGGTTGAGGTTGTCGTACAGCGTGGCGACCTGGCGCTGGCTGAAGGAATTGTTGAGCACGGTGGCGATCGTGCGCAGGTCCACGCCATGCCGCGCGGCCGCCTCGCGGTCGATGTCCAGCACCACCTGGCGCATGCCGGCTTCGCCTTGCGCTTCTACGTCCACCAGTTCAGGCAACGCCTTCAGCGCCGCACTGACCTTGGGCGCCCACTCGCGCAGCGGCGCCAGGTCGGCGGCCATCAGCTGCAGCTCCTGGTTGCCGCTGTCACCGGACCCTTCCAGCCGGATGTCCTGGTCAACCCACATGTACAGGTTTCCGCCCGGCAGCGGCGGCAGGTTCGCGCGCAGCTGGTCGATGACCTGCTGGCTGGAGACCTTGCGCTCGGCCAGCGGCTTCATCTTGATCATGATGAAGGCGTTGTTGACTCCCATGCCGCCGCCGATGTACCCGATGATGTCCTCGATCGCCGGATCGTCCAGCAGCAACTGGCGGTAGGCACTGATCTTGGGCTGCATGGCCTGGAACGAGAGGCCGTCGTCACCGCGCGCGAAGCCGCGCAGCTGCGCGGTGTCCTGCTGCGGCACCATGCCCTTGGGCACTTTCTGGAACAACCAGGCGTTGATCGCGATGACCGCGACGAAGGCCAGCAGCGGCCAGCGCAGGCGCAGCAGGCCCCGGTCCAGAGTGCGCAGGTAGCCGTCGCGCACGCGTTCGAACAGCGCATTGCTGGCGCGCTGCCAGCGTGATGGCGCGTGTTCGGCATCGGTGAACACGCGGGCGCACAGCATCGGCACCAGGCTCAGCGCCACCACCACCGATACCGCCATCGCCGCCACCAGGGTCAGCGAGAATTCGCGGAACAGGCGTTCGACGAAGTCATCCATGAACAGGATCGAGACGAACACCACCGCCAACGCCAGGTTCATCGAGATCAGCGTCGCGCCGACTTCGCCGGCGCCGCGGATCGCGGCCTGCCAGCGGTCCGCGCCCAGCTCGCGATGGCGGGCGATGTTTTCCAGCACCACGATCGCATCGTCCACCACAAGCACGGCGCCGACGATCAACGCCATCAGCGAGAGGGTGTTGAGCGAGAAGCCGAGCAGCGCGATCAACGCCAGCGTGCCGAACAGCACCACCGGGATCGCCACGCTGGGCACCAGCGCCGCGCGCCAGTGGCCGAGGAAGCCAAGCACCACCAGCACCACCAGCACGATCGCCAGCAGCAGGGTCAGTTCGGCCTCGCGCAGGGTGGCGCGGATCACCGGTGAGCGGTCCATCACCAGCTGCATGTCCACGTGGGCCGGCAGCAGCGCATGCAACTGCGGCAGCCGCTGCTGGATGGCATCCACGGTGGCGATGATGTTGGCGCCGGGCTGGCGGCTGACGATCAGCAGCACGGCCGGACGTTCGTTGTGGAAGCCGCTGGAATAGCGGTCCTCCACGCCGTCGGCGACCTGCGCGACATCGCCCAGCCGCAGCGGGCGTCCGTCCTTGATGGCCAGCGCGAGGTCGCGGTACTGCGCGGCCTCGCGCAGCTGCAGCGGTGCTTCCAGTTGCCATTGCCGCGCTTCGTTGCCGAACGCACCCAGCGGACGCATCGCGTTGGCACGCGCGATGGCCTGGGCCACATCATCCAGCGCCAGCCCGGCGTGGTTCAGTGCGTTGGGATCCAGCGATACGCGCACCGCCGGTAACGCACTGCCGCCCACGTGGACTCGGCCCACGCCCGGTACCTGCGACAGCTTCTGCGCCAGCACGGTGGAACCGATGTCATACAGCTGGCCGGGCGAGAGCACGTCCGAGGTCAACGCCAGCGCGAGGATCGGGGCCTGCGAGGGATTGACCTTGCGGTATTCGGGCATGCCCGGCATGCCGCTGGGCAGCTGTCCGCGTGCGGCGTTGATGGCAGCCTGCACTTCGCGCGCGGCTTCGTCGATGTTGCGGCCGAGCACGAACTCCAGTTCGATCCCGGTCTGTCCCTGCGAGCTGGATGACTCCAGGCTGGTGATGCCGGGGATGCTGCCGAGCGCGCGCTCCAACGGGGTGGCCACCGTGGAGGCCATCGATTCCGGCGAGGCACCGGGCAGGCTGGCACTGACTTCGATGGCCGGGTAATCCACCTGCGGCAGCGGCGCCACCGGCAGCAGGCGCAGCGCCATCAGGCCGGCCAGTACCAGTGCCACGGCCAGCAGCAGGGTCGCCACCGGCCGCTTAACGCAGGCCTGGGCGATGCGCGCGGCCAGGTTCATGCGTCGGCCTCGTCGCCTGCGGTCGTGGCGTCCACGCGGGCGGCCGGACGGCGTCGCTGCAGGCGGTCGAACGCCAGGTAGATCACCGGCGTGGTGAACAGGGTCAGCACCTGGCTGACCAGCAGCCCGCCGACCATCACCCAGCCCAGCGGCTGGCGCAGTTCGGCACCGGAGCCGGTGGCCAGCATCAGCGGCACCGCGCCGAACAGGGCGGCCAGGGTGGTCATCAGGATCGGCCGGAAACGCAGCAGCGCGGCCTGGTGGATGGCTTCGCGCGGGGCCATGCCGCGTGTCCGCTGCGCGTCCAGCGCGAAGTCGATCATCATGATCGCGTTCTTCTTGACCAGGCCGATCAGCAGGATGATGCCGATCACCGCGATCAGGTCCAGGCTGCGTCCGCTGAGCCACAGCGCGGCCAGCGCGCCCACCGTGGCCGAGGGCAGGGTGGACAGGATGGTGATGGGGTGGATGAAGCTCTCATAGAGCACACCCAACACGATGTACATCACCACCACCGCAGCCAGGATCAGCCACAGCGTGCTGGACAGCGAGCCGTTGAATGCCGCCGCCGCACCCTGCAGGCGCAGCTCGATGCTGGCGGGCAGCTGGATCGTGGTGCGCGCCGCTTCCACCGCAGCCACCGCTTCGCCCAGCGAGGCGCCGGGAGCCAGGTTGAACGACAGCGTGGCGGCCGGGAACTGCCCGACATGGTTGCGCAGCAGCGGGGCAGGGCCTTGTTCGATGCGTGCCACCGCACCCAGTGGCACGGTCTGCTCCTGCGCATTGCGCACGCGCAATCCGGCGATCGCCTCCGGCCCGGGTTGCTGGGCCGGGTCGGCTTCCAGCACCACGCGGTACTGGCTGGCCTGGGTGAAGATGGTGGAGATCTGGCGCTGTCCGTAGGCGTCGTACAGCGCATCGGCGACCGCTTCCACCGACACGCCCAGCCGCGCGGCGGCATCGCGGTCGATCACCACGCGCGCCTGCCGGCCCTGCATCTGCAGGTTGCTGGCCACGTCGCGCAGGGCCGGCGAAGCACGCAGTTCCTGCAGCAGCGTCGGCGTCCACTGCTGCAGCGCGTCCAGCTCCGGGCTGGTCAGGGTGAACTGGTACTGGCTGCGGCTGATGCGGTCTTCGATGCCCAGCTCCTGCACCGGTTGCAGGTACAGGGTGATGCCGGGAATGTCGGCTACGCGCTGTTGCAGGCGCGCCATCACGCTGGCGATGTCACCGGCGTCGCCGCCACGTTCGCCATGTGGCTTGAGTTCGATCAGCAGCCGGCCGGTGTTGAGCGCGGCGTTGTTGCCGTCCACGCCGATGTAAGAGGACAGGCTGGCCACCGCCGGGTCCTGCTCGATCGCCGTGGCCAGGGCCAGCTGGCGCTGGCGCATTGCCTGGAAGGAAATGGCCTGCGGCGCTTCGCTGATGCCCTGCACCAGGCCGGCATCCTGCACCGGGAAGAACCCCTTCGGCACGGCCAGGTACAGCGCCACGGTGAGCAGCAGGGTCGCCACGGTGGCGACCAGCATCAACGGCTGGCGCTCCAGCACCCACTGCAGCTGGCGGTCGTAGAGGGCGATGATGCGGTCGAAGATGTCGCCCTTCTTCCCGCCGGCACCCTCGTGCCTGTGCGCGCCGGGCCGCAGGAAGCGCGCGCACAGCATCGGGGTCAGCGTCAGCGAGACCAGCAGCGAGATGCCGATCGCCACCGCCAGCGTGATTGCGAATTCGTGGAACAGCGCGCCGACCAGGTCGGCCATGAACAACAGTGGGATCAGCACCGCGATCAGCGAAACGGTCAGCGAGATCAGCGTGAATCCGATTTCCTGCGCGCCCTTCAGCGCGGCGTTCATCGGGGTCTCGCCTTCCTCCAGGTGCCGCGCGATGTTCTCCAGCATCACGATGGCATCGTCCACCACGAAGCCGGTGGCAATGGTCAGCGCCATCAGCGTGAGGTTGTTGAGCGAGAAGCCGGCCAGCAGCATCACCGCGAAGGTGCCCACCAGGGACAGCGGCACCGCGATGCTGGGGATCAACGTGGCCGATACGCTGCGCAGGAACACGAAGGTCACCAGCACCACCAGCCCGATCGCCAGCACCAGTTCCTTCTGCACGCCACGCACCGAGGCTCGGATGGATTCGGTGCGGTCGCTCAGCACCTCCAGTTTCACTCCGGCCGGCATCGATGCCTGCAGCTGCGGCAGCAGCAGGCGTACCTGTTCCACCACCGCGATGACATTGGCGCCGGGCTGGCGCTGGATGTTCACCAGCACTGCCGGGGTGGTGCCCGACCACGCCGCCAGCTGCCGGTTTTCAGCGCCGTCGGTAATGTGGGCCACGTCGCCCAGCCGCAGCGGCGCGCCGTCGCGCCAGCTCAGCACCAGGGCGCGGTATTCGTCCACGCTGCGCATCTGGTCGTTGGCATCCAGCATCACCGCGCGGATCGGACCATCGAAGCTGCCCTTGGGCAGGTTGACGTTGGCCGCGGCAATGGCGGTGCGGATGTGGTCCATGCCCAAGCCGTTGGCGGCCAGCGCGGCCGGGTTGACCTGGATGCGTACGGCCGGGCGCTGGCCACCGGCCAGGCTGACCAGGCCGACGCCGGGAAGCTGCGCCAGCCGCTGCGCCACGCGGGTGTCCACCAGGTCGTGCACCTGCGGCAGCGCCATGCCCTGCGAGGTCACCGCCAGGGTCAGGATCGGGGTGTCGGCCGGATTGACCTTGCGGTACACCGGCGGCACCGGCAGGTCATCGGGCAGGAAGCCGCCGGCCGCGTTGATCGCCGCCTGCACGTCCTGTTCGGCGACGCCCAGTGACACGGCCAGGTCGAACTGCAGGGTCACCACCGACGCGCCGCCCGAGCTGGTGGAGGACATCTGCTTCAACCCGGGAATCTGCCCCAGCTGCTTTTCCAGCGGCGCGGTGACCATCCGCGTGGTCAGTTCCGGGCTGGCACCGGGATACAGCGTGGTGACCTGGATGATCGGATAGTCCACCTGCGGCAGTGCGGCCACCGGCAGCAGCCGGTAGGCCAGCACGCCGGCCAGCAACAGCGCCACCATCAGCAGCGTGGTCGCTACCGGACGCAGGATGAAGGCACGCGACAGGTTCATGCGCCGGCCTGCGCAGCGTCCTCGCTGATGATGCGCACGGCACTGCCGTCTTCCAGTCCGTCGATGCCTTCCACCACCACCTTTTCGCCGGCCTTCAGGCCACTGCGCACGGATACGCGCGTGCCGTCGGCGGGGCCCAGCACCACGTCGCGGCGCTGTGCCTTGCCGTCCTTGTCGATGACGTGCACGTAGTTGCCCTTGCTGCCGAACTGCACCGCGGCATCGGGGATCACCACGGCATCCTGCGCACCCAGCTGCAGCCGGATGTTGACGAACTGGTTGGGGAACAGTGCGTCGTCGGCGTTGGCGAACTGTGCACGCAGCTTCAGCGTGCCGGTGGCGGTATCGATCACGTTGTCCACGCTGGACAGTTCACCACGGCCCAGTTCGGCGCGTTCTTCGCGGTCCCAGGCCTGCACGGCCAAGGCGGGCTGGCTGCGCACGGCGCCCAGCAGGGCAGGCAGTTCCGGTTCGGGCACGGTGAACAGCACGCTGATCGGCGCGGTCTGCGCCAGCGTCACCAGGCCGTCGGCATCGCTGCTGCGGATCAGGTTGCCGACATCCACGCGGCGCAGGCCGACGCGTCCACTCACCGGCGCGGTGATGCGGGTGTACTGCAGCTGCAGCTTCGCTTCATCCACGGTGGCCTGGTCGCTCATGCGGCGGCCCTGCAGCTGGCGCACCTTGCTCTGCTGGTCGCCCAGCTCCTGCCCGGAAACATAGTTCTGTGCCTGCAGTTCGCCGAAGCGCCGAAGCTGGCGTTCGGCGTTTTCCAGTTCGGCCAGGTTCTGCTGCTGGGTGCCCTGTGCCTGCGCCAGTCGGACCTCGTACGGCCGCGGATCGATCTGCGCCAGCAGGTCGCCGGCATTCACGTGCTGGCCTTCGTTGAAATGCAGTTTCAGCAGTTCGCCATCCACGCGGCTGCGCACCACCACGCTGTGCAGCGGGGTCACCGTGCCGATCGCCTTCAGCCGCAGCTGCAGCGGTTCTGCGCTGGCGCGGGCGATGCGTACCGGGGTCGGCTTGCGGCCGCCCGCATCGTCTGCCACTACGTCGGCGCGCGGCCATGCCCACCAAGCCAGCAGCACCGCAAGCACGACGACGGAAGCTGCCAGCAGCAGCGTGCGGTTACGGCGGGGGCGCGAAGGTGGGTCAAGCGGCATGGGTCATCCTGCACCCTGCGATGGCGCAGGGAAGTGCTGCGCCAGGATCATCACTGCAGGCCTGGCAACGTGGGGAGGGTTGTCTGGCGGGGCCGCAGAAGCAGCGTGGCTGGATGCCGCCGCTCGCGCGACGGGCCGCCATGGTAGCCAATTGCGCGGCAGGTTTCCGCATGACCTTGGTCATGGTAGTGACGGCCAGCGGCCGTCACTACCCGTCTCAGTGCACTTCGTCGTGGTACACAAATTTCGGCATTTCCCAGCGATAGTGGATCGCCAGCAGGCGCAGTGCGAAGCCGCCGGCCAAGCAGCACAGGATGGCGGTGTTGTCGGCCACGTTCCAGTGCAGAAGCGACAGGTAGGACGCGCCGGTCAGCAGCGAAATGATCGCGTACAACTCCTTCTGGAAAATCAGCGGCACTTCGTTGCACAGGATGTCGCGCAGCACACCACCGAAGGCACCGGTCAGCATGCCCGCGATCAACACGATCGGCGTGGCATGGCCACCATCGCGGGCGATCGCGCAGCCGATCAGGGTGAAGGCGATCAGGCCCAGCCCGTCCAGCACCAGGAAGGTGCGGCGGAAGTGGTGCATCCAGCGCGCCACCCAGGTAGCGATGAGCGCGGCGCACACGGTGAAGCCGAGATACTCGGGGTGCTTCACCCAGGCCAACGGGTAGTGGCCAAGGATGATGTCGCGCAGCGATCCGCCGCCGAGGGCGGTGACGCAGGCGATCATCACCACGCCGAACAGGTCCATGCGGCGGCGGCCGGCGGACAGGGCGCCGGTCATGGCTTCGGCGGAAATGGCGATCAGGTAGATGATGGACAGCAACATGGGCAGGCTCCGGACGCGGTGGGGCCGGCCACGCGATACGCACCACCGATGCAGGCGCATCGACGAACGAAGGTGACCGGTGCCGCTCCCGCTGTCCTTTTGCCTGAGAGTTCAGCGGACGAGTCCGCGTGCCCCTTCGGCGGATCCTTGCGGATCTCTCTCCAGCTCGGCGATTGAGATACATGGTTGGTGGAATGCCATTCCACCGGCCTGAGCGATCATGGGAGCCTGCGCCTTCGGCGGGTGCCAGCGTGGCACCACTCTCCTGCATCCGGCACGTAGTGTAGCCGCTGGCGGCGGTTGGGCGATAATCGCGGCATGGCCCGCCCCGACACGCCCTGGTTCCTGTACCTGCTCGAATGCCGGGACGGCAGCTATTACGCGGGCATCAGCACCGATGTGCAGGCGCGCTTTGCCGCCCACCAGGCAGGCAAGGGCGCGCGCTATACCCGTTCGCGCCCACCCGTGCAGGTCCTTGCGGTGCGCCAGTACCCGGACCGCGCCGAAGCCTCGCGTGCGGAGTGGCAGCTGAAAAAGCAGCCGCGTGCGCGCAAGCTGGCGTGGCTGAGCGAAGCGCTGTAACACCGCCTTTCGTCCGCCGAGCATGGCTCGGCGCTACCACGGCAACCCCGGAGCGCCGACCACGGTCGGCGAGCGTAGCGGGTGTGCCGGTCACCCGCGCGGCGGGTCTTTCGGGGGCTTCACATCGCCGAAAATGATCCGCGCGCTGCGCTGGTAGCTCCAGTACGCCACCGCCCAGTTCAACAGCACCACCATCCGGTTGCGGAAGCCGATCAGGAAGAACACGTGGGCGGCCAGCCAGAACCACCAGGCGAGCACGCCGGACAGCTGCAGTTTGCCCAGGTGCACGATCGCGGCCATGCGCCCGATGGTGGCCAGGTTGCCGTAGTCGGCGTATTTGAACGGACCCGGCGCCGGCTTGCCGTGCAGGCGCGCACGGACGGTGTCGGCCACGTGCTTGCCCATCTGCTTGGCGGCGGGCGCCACGCCGGGCACCGGCCGGCCATCGGCCTGGCTCAGGGCGGCCAGGTCACCGGCCACGAACAGTTCCGGGTGGCCGGGCAGGGTCAGGTCGGGCTCCACCAGCACGCGTCCAGCGCGGTCCAGCGGTGTGTCCAGCGTGGCGCCGAGCGGGCTTGCGGCCACGCCAGCGGCCCAGACCACGGTACGCGCGGGGACGAACTGCTCGCCCAGCTGGAAGCCCAGGCTGTCGATGGAGGTCACCGGTGTGCCGGTCAGTACCTCCACGCCCAGCTTTTCCAGCTGCCGGCGGGCCTTCAACGAAAGCACGTCCGGGAAGGTGGACAGCACGCGCGGCCCGGCTTCCACCAGCCGCACCTTGGCCGACGCCGGGTCGATGTGGCGGAACTCGTTGCGCAGGGTGTGGCGGGCGATTTCGGCCAGGGTGCCGGCCAGTTCCACGCCGGTGGGGCCGCCGCCGACCACCGCGAAGCTCAGCCAGGCGGCCTTCTTCTCCGGGTCCGGCTCGGCCTCGGCGCGCTCGAAAGCCAGCAACAGTTTGCGGCGCAAGGCAATGGCGTCGTCCAGGGTTTTCAGGCCGGGCGCATCCTTGGCCCATTCGTCATGGCCGAAGTAGGCGTGGGTGGCACCGCTGGCCAGCAGCAGGGTGTCGTACTCCAGCGATGTGCCATCCACCAGATGTACGCTGCGTGCCTGCTTGTCGATGCGGGTCACTTCGCCCAGGCGCACTTCCACGTTGCGCTGGTGGCCGAGGATATGCCGCAGCGGCGCGGCGATGTCCGGTGCCGACAGGCCGGCGGTGGCGACCTGGTACAGCAGCGGCTGGAACAGGTGGTGGTTGCGGCGATCGACCAGGGTGATACGGATGCGCTCGCTGGCCAGGGCGCGGGCGGCCCAGAGGCCGGCGAAACCACCGCCGACGATGACCAGGTGGGGTGTGCGCTCGCGCGTCATTCGCGTGGCTCCAGTAGGGGGGCGTTGGGATGATCGCATGTCACACGGGCTGCTGCCGGTGTGGACCATACTGTCCGCACACCATCGTCAGCCTGGAGCAGGTATGTCCGAGCCGGAAAAGCGCATTGCCCTGTTGATCGACGCCGACAACGCACCCGCGTCGAAGATCGAAGAGGTGCTGGCCGAAGTGGCGCGGCACGGCGTGGCCAACGTCCGTCGCGCCTACGGCAACTGGAAAAGTCCCAGCCTGAAGGGCTGGGAAGCGGTGCTGCACGAGTATGCGATCCGTCCGATCCAGCAGTTCGCCTACAGTCGCGGCAAGAACGCGTCTGACATGGCGATGGTGATCGATGCGATGGACCTGCTGTATGCCCGCAACCTGGATGGATTCGCCATCGTGTCCAGCGATGCGGACTTCACTCCGCTGGTGATGCGCCTGCTCACCGATGGGGTCAAGGTGTATGGCTTCGGCGAGAAGAAGACACCAGATCCGTTCGTCAACGCGTGCTCGAAATTCACCTACCTGGAAGCGCTGGGGCAGGCCCATACCAGCCCGCCGGATGCCCATCCGGAAGGCGCGACCACGGGCGAGGCCGGCGAGGCGGGCAGCGAAGCACGGCCGCGCAAGACCGGTGCGGAAATGCGCAGCGATACCAAGCTGGTCAACCTGCTGCGCCGCGCGGTGGCCTCGGCCGAAGGCGAGGACGGCTGGTCGCACCTGGGGCCGGTGGGCAGCCAGATCGGCAACCAGGCTTCGTTTGATCCGCGCAATTATGGTTACGGCAAGCTCAGTGACCTGCTGGCGGCGATCGGCCTGTTCGAGATGAAGAAGGACGGCAAGTCTTCGTACGTGCGTGCATTGGCGAAGAAGCCGGTGGTCAAGCAGGCGACCAAAAGGGCCGCCAAGACCGGCAACACCACGGTAGGCTGACCGGCGTATCGTAGCGGTCCCGCGCCACGCCGGCGCACGTTTGCCTGCAAGGAAAACCACATGCTGAAGATCTGGGGCCGCCGCAATTCCAGCAACGTGCGCAAGGTGCTTTGGTGTGCCGAAGAAATCAGACTGGCATATGAGTCGATCGAAGTCGGCGGCAGTTTCGGCGGCACCCAGGCCGCCGACTATCAGGCGATGAATCCCAACGGGCTGGTGCCGGCGATCGAAGACAACGGCCTGCCGCTGTGGGAATCCAATGCGATCGTGCGCTATCTGTCGGCGCGTTATGCGCTGGGCACGCTGTACCCGGAAGATGCGGTCGAGCGTGCGCGCGGTGAAAAGTGGATGGACTGGACCACCTCGCGGATGGCGCCGCTGTACAGCGAGCTGATCTGGGGGGTGATGCGTACCGCACCGGCTGATCGCGATGAGGTCCGCATCAATGCCGCGCTGGTCAAGGCCGGCGATCTGCTGGCGATGGCCGATACCGAGCTGTCGAAGCAGCCGTGGTTGTCCGGTGACCGCTTCGCGATGGGGGATATTCCGCTGGGTGCGCTGGTGTACGCCTGGTTCGAGATGCCGATCCAGCGTCCGGACCTTCCACACCTGGCGGACTGGTATGCACGCCTGCGCGAACGCCCGGCGTACCAGCGCGGCGTGATGACCGGGATGAGCTGAGGTACGCCCGCGGGATTGACGGCCCGCGGCCGTCACTACCAAAAGCGCCGTGACGGCCAATGGCGGGGTAGCGCCGAGCCATGCTCGGCGAGCGCAGCGGCGTTACGACCAACGGTCGTCACCCACCAGAGACGGTCGTCACCACCAGAGCCGGTCGTCACCCCCCAAGGCGGGCCGTCACCAACGATGGCCGGTCAGTACAGATCCACCGGGTCCACATCCAGCGACCAGCGCACTTTGCGGGCCTCCGGCAGGCCCTGCAGAAGGGGCGCCACATGATCCAGCACAGCGTGCAGCGCGGGGCGCTGTGCGCTGGACAGCAGCAGCTGCGCGCGCTGGTAACCGGCCCGTCGCGGCATCGGCGCGGGCATCGGCCCGAACGCTTCCAGGTGCGGCTGTTCGCCCACCAGCGCCCGCACGGCGAGCAGGAATGCATTGGCATGCTCGACCTGCTGCGCTTCGGCGCGCAGCAGCGCCAGGTGGGCAAACGGCGGAAAGCCGGCAGCCTGGCGCTGGTTGAGTTCGGCCGCGGCGAAGGGGTGGTAGCCGCCGTTCACCAGGGTTTCCAGCAGCGGATGCCCGGGATGATGGGTCTGCAGCCAGACCTCCCCCGGGTCACGCGCACGCCCCGCGCGTCCAGCCACCTGGATCAACTGCTGGGCCAGCTTCTCGGTGGCGCGGAAATCGGAAGAGAACAGGCCTTCGTCGATGCCCACCACCACCACCAGGGTCAGCTTGGGCAGGTCGTGGCCCTTGGCCAGGATCTGCGTGCCGACCAGGATGCCAGGCTGGTCGCCGAGCCGCGCCAGTTGTTGTTCCAGCGCGTCGCGGCGCGAAGTGGTGCTGCGGTCGATGCGCAGCACCGGCACGTCCGGGAACGCCTGCACCAGGTGTTCTTCCAGCCGCTCCGTACCAATCCCCTGCGGCTGCAGCGCCAGGCTGGCGCAGGCCGGGCAGGCCAGCGGGGCGGCCTGGCGCGCACCGCAGTGGTGGCACTGCAGGCGCCGGCCCGCGCCATGCACGGTCATCGGCGCATCGCAGCGCTGGCAGGGCGCGGTCCAGCCGCAGTCGTGGCACAGCAGCACCGGTGCATAGCCACGGCGGTTCTTGAAGACCAGCACCTGCTGGCCGTTGCGCAGGTGTTCGGCGATGCCTTCCAGCACCTGCGGTGACAGACCATCGCGAAGCGGACGCTTGCGTACATCCAGGATGCGCACGCGCGGCGGCATGGCATCGCCGGCACGCACCTTCAACCGCAGGTGGGTGAAGCGGCCGGCATGCGCATTGTGCAGGGTCTCCATGGCCGGGGTAGCGCTGCCCAGCACCACCGGAATGCCCAGCGCCTTGGCCCGCACCAGGGCGAAATCGCGGGCGTGGTAGCGGATGCCGTCCTGTTGTTTGTAGCTGTTGTCGTGTTCCTCATCGACGATCAGCAGGCCAGCTTCAGGCAGCGGCATGAAGATCGCCGAGCGGGTGCCGACGATCACCCGCGCTTCGCCGCGCGACGCCGACGCCCAGACCCGGGCGCGCTCGTTGTCGTTGAGGCCGGAGTGGAAGGCGTGCACGGCAATCCCCAGGCGGCCGCGGAAGCGCGCCAGGGTCTGCGGAGTGAGGCCGATTTCCGGCACCAGCACCAGTGCCTGCCGACCCTGGGCCAGGCACTGGATGATGGCCTGCAGATAGACCTCGGTCTTGCCACTGCCGGTGACGCCGTCCAGCAGGAACGGGGCGAAACCCTGCGCGGCGGTGATCGCCTGCACCGCGGTGGCCTGCTCCGGGTTCAGGGTGGGGCCGCCCAGTGGGCTGGCCAGCAGCGGCGCCACCGCCAGCGCCACGCGCTCGGCAAGACCGCGCTTGGCCAGGCTGCGCGCAGGCGTGCGCCAGTCGTGCATCCGCGCCGCGATCACGTCTTCGTCGACCACCGCCTCGCCCAGCAGTTCGGCCAAGTGGCGCGGCCGGCTGCCGGCGCGCAGGCTGCTCCGCTGTTCGTGCCCGGCGGCGGTGAGCTGCCAGCCCCAGTGGTGGGTATCCGGCAGCGTCTCACCGTGCCGCAGCGGGCCGGGCAGGGCGGTCGACAGTACTTCGCCCAGCGGCGCGTGGGTATAGCGTGCCAGCCATTGCAGGCTTTGCCACAGTTCGCCCTGCAGCAGCGGTGCGGGATCGAGCCAGGCAAGCGCTTGGCGCAGGCTGGACGCCGGCTCCGCGCTGCCCTGTTCCACCACCAGCCCGACCAGCTCGCGCGGGCCGAACGGCACCCGGATCCGGCAGCCAACGACCGTTTCCGGTGCAGCACCGTCCGGTGGCAGATAGTCGAACAACTGCGGCAACGGGACCGGCAGGGCGATGCGCAGGGTGGGCAGGGGAGCATCCATGGTGGGCAGTGTACCGACCCGTTTGGGGCCACCGCACCCCGCATTCAGGGGCATCGATCCTCAGTGAAGACAGTCTAAACAAGAGGTAAATATCGGACTGCATTGGAGATTCAGGGTTATCCACATCTTTTGTGGATAAGTCTGTGTGTTAGCGAGGGTGGAACACGGCAAGTGCCGATGCCGACAGCCTTCATGTTTGCATGGTCAAAAAATAGCCACATGATATTGGTCATTAAAATCAATCAGTTAAGTGTGAAATGCTGCTGAAACATGAGGTGGGAGGGGATTGGGCATGAGTGTCGGCAGGATTTCTTGACGCTGTGCACAACGTGCAGCACGAACGCCTGTGAGTAGCAAGCCCTCGGCGTCTCTGGTTGGGAGCGGCTATCATTCCGCGTGAATTCCTGGAGTCCCCGATGACGGCAGCGTCCGCCTCTTTATCCCCTACTGCGGCCGGTGCGTTGTCGGCATTTCTACGTGGCGTCGAGCGCCGTGCCCTGGTGGTCGCCGAGCTGCAGACCGGTGACGGGGCGCGTGCCGAACAGGCGTTGGTGGCGGTCATGCGCGCGTTCGCCGCAGTGGCCAGTGATCTGCCGATGGCCCAGTGGCCACCCCGCTTCTGGGCGCTGCTGGCAGCCCGCCAGGCACTGCGCGACACCCCCACCGGGCGCTGGCAGGGGCCATTGGCCCATCTGGGTAACCTGGAGCCGCTGATCCGCCTGGCGCTGCTGCTGCGGATCGGTGCCGGCCTGGATGAAGACACCGCCGCACGCCTGCTGGATACCGATGTGGACGGTTACCAGGAGGCATTGGCCGCTGCCTGCCCGCGCGATCGGCAAGGCAACCCCGACGCGCAGGCCTGGCGGGGGCTGGCCGAGCAGGTCCAGCAGCAGATCCGGGAACTGCCCGCGCAGCGACTGAAGGAACTGCAGCAACCAGTGGCGGCGGGCAGGAAGGACGATGCGCCCAAGACTTGGCGCGCCCCCGCAGCCGAACCGCGCACGCCCTCGGCACCGCCACGCCGTCGGTCCTCGCAGCAACGCCGTTGGCGTGGGCCGGCGATCCTGCTGGGCACCGTGCTGGTGCTGCTGCTGGCCGGGCTGGGATGGCGCGCCTGGCAGGGGCGGGTGCCCGATGCACCTGCCGTCGTCCCGGAAGGCGCGGTAGGCGAGGCCGGTCCGGTCACCGTGGAAGCCCTGGAAGGGGATGCGCCGAAGGTCGCCGCTGCCGCCGCCGATCCGATGGCGACAGAAGATGCGGCCATGCTGGCCGACCGGGATTTCCCGCTGCTCGCCGATGCCGACCTGCATGCCTGGTCGGCCGCGGGTGGCCCGCTGCCCGTCGATGAGTCCCAGGCCAGGCCGACCCGGCCGGAGCCGGTGGCGGCCGCGCTGGAAACGGCGGCAGCCGATGAGTAAGCGTCTGTGCGCGCTGGTGTTGCTGGGCGTCGCCGGGCTGGCACACGCCGCCCCTGACCGCACCGCGCTGCCGCTGTCGGGGCCTGGAGGCCCCGGCGCCATCGGCAGTCCCGCCGCCCCGGTGGCCATGCCGTGGCAGCAGCTCAGCGCGGAACAGAAGCGCGAGCGCCGCAGCCAGTACGCGGCGTGGCGGGCCATGAGCGAGTCCGAGCGGGCGCGCGTGCGCGAAGCCGCGGGGCGTTTTGCTGCCCTGCCGCCCGCCAGGCAGCAGGAGCTGCGTGATCAGTTCACTGCACAGGACCAGGCATTCCGTGATGGCTGGCGCCTGGGGCCGCTGCTGGGCGAGCACTTCAGCCGGCTGCAGGGGATGTTCGGCTACGTGCCCGAAGACCAGCGCGATGCTACGTTGGCGATGCTGCGGCAGTTGACTCCGGCGCAGGTGTCGCAATTGACGCTGGTGGCTCAGCGCACGCCGCCGCAACAGCGCGATGCGGTGCGAACGGAGTTCCTGTCCGTGGCGCCGGCCCAGCGTGATGCCTGGCTGGCCAGGCAGGTCGGCCGCTAGCGGCAGGCTGACCGGCTCCGGCGGGAGAAGCGTGACGACCAACGGTCGTCACCCACCAGGGCAACGCTTTTCACCCATCAGGGCAACGGTTGCGATCTCCCCGGAACGGGTAAGATGACGCCCCGCAACCCGGTGTCTGTGCCCTTCGTGCGCAGCCGTAGTCGCCGACCCTCTGCAGCACCATGTCCATCACATCCCCTGCCCCGCGCTTCAGCCGCGAAGTGCGCGCCACCGGCATCCTTGCCCTGCCGCTCGTCCTGGGCCATGTCTCCACCGGCCTGATCTCCTTCGTCGACAACGTGATTGCCGGCCACCACGGCACCCACACGCTGGCGGCGGTGACCATCGGCACCGCGCTGCTGTGGCTGCCGATGCTGATCCCGATCGGCACGCTGATCTCGCTCACCGCGTCGGTCTCGCAGCTGCACGGCGCCGGCCGCGAGCGCGAAATCGGGCCGTTGTTCCGCCAGGCCCTGTGGCTGGCGCTGGGCTTGGGCCTGATCATGTTCACCTTCCTCAGCGTGGTGCCGCCGCTGTTGCCGGCCTTCGGCATCGCGCCGGATATCGTGCCGGGCGCCACCGCGTTCCTGCATGCGGTGCGCTGGGGCGGCCCGGCGCTGACCCTGTACTTCTGCATGCGTTATCTCAGCGAGGGCATGCACTGGACCCTGCCGACCATGCTGATCGGCTTCGGTGGGCTGCTGGTGCTGGCGCCGATGGGCTACGTACTGGCCAATGGCAGACTGGGCTTCCCGGAGCTGGGCGCCGAAGGCCTCGGCATCGCCTCGGCGATCATGATGTGGCTGCAGGCGCTGTGCTTCGCCGCCTACCTGTGGAGGACCAAGCGCTTCGAACACCTGCAGTTGTTCAGCCATTTTGAAGGGCCGCGCTGGCGTGCCATCTGGGACCTGCTGCGCACGGGCCTGCCGATCGGCATCACCGTGCTGATGGAAGGCGGACTGTTCATCGTCACCGCATTGCTGATCGGCCGGCTGGGTGCCAACGAGGCCGCCGCGCACCAGATCGCCATCAACGTCGCCCAGCTGTGCTTCATGATCCCGATGGGCGTGGCCGAGGCCACCACCGTGCGCGTGGGCCATTCAGTCGGGCGCGGCGATGGTCATGGCGTGCGCCGCGCGGCATGGGCCGGCTACGCGATCATCATGGGCACACAGACCGTGTCCGCGCTGGCGCTCTTGTTGGGCCACGACGCCATCGTCGGGGTGTACACCAACGACCTGGCGGTCGCCGGGTTGGCCTCCACGCTGCTGTTGTACGCGGCTGCCTTCCAGTTCCCTGATGGCATCCAGGTGCTGTCTGCCGGGGCGCTGCGCGGGCTGAAAGACACCCGCGTGCCGATGTTCATCGCCATGTTCGCGTACTGGGGCCTGGGCATGCCGCTGGGCGCCGGGCTCGGCCTGGGGCTGGGCATGGGGCCGCAGGGCATGTGGATCGGCCTGATCGTCGGGCTCACCGCTGCCGCCATCCTGATGGGCTGGCGCCTGCATCGCAGCGGCGCGCGCGTGGGCCAGTCCGCGCTGTCCTGAATGCTGGTACTGTCCGCGCCGCTTCACGGCGGCACCCTTACTTGTGTCCGATGCTGCCGGCAACCACACCCGTTATGCTGATCCCGCAATTTCCACGGCAAGACGCCAACCGGAGCAATCCATGAACCAAACCGTGCCACCGCTGCCCCCCGCGCGACGCAATCCCATCGCGGCATTCTTCATCGGGCTGTGGGACGTGATGAACTTCACGCGGCGGCTGATCCTCAACGTGCTGTTCTTCGGCCTGTTGTTCTTCATCCTGGTCGCGCTGGTCGTGGCGGCCGGCATGGGTGCGGGCGCAAGCAAGTCGCTGCAGGACCGCACCACCCTGGTGATCGCCCCGGAAGGCCGCCTGGTGGAGCAGTTCAGCGCTGATCCGGTCAGCCGCGCGTTTGCCAAGGCGATGGGCGATACCAGTGCCGAAGAGATCCAGCTGCGCGATCTGATCCGGGCGATCGACGCGGCGCGCGAGGACAAGAAGATCGAGCGGGTGGTGCTGGAACTGGACAAGCTGCAGCCGTCCGGCTTCGCCTCGTTGCGCGAAGTCGCCGCTTCCCTGCAGCAGCTGCGTGCGTCCGGCAAGCAGCTGGTGGCCTACAGCGAAAGCATGGGCCAATCGCAGTATTTGCTCGCCGCACAGGCCGACGAGGTCTACCTGGACCCGATGGGCGCGGTGCTGCTGGAAGGCCTTGGCCGCTATCGCCAGTACTTCCGCACCGGCCTGCAGGACAAACTGGGCGTGGACGTGCACCTGTTCAAGGTGGGCGAGTACAAGTCCGCCGCCGAACCGTACGTGCTGGACGCCGCATCACCGCAGGCCAAGGAAGCGGACCTGTACTGGATGAACGATGTCTGGCAGCGCTACCTCGGTGACATCGCCAAGGCACGTCGCCTGGATCCGGCGCAGCTGGCTGCCGGCATCGATACGCTGCCGGAAGGCGTAGCCGCCGCCGGCGGTGACCTGGCCAAGTTCGCCCTGCAGCAGAAGCTGGTCACCGCGCTGAAGACCCGCGAAGAGTTCGAAGACCTGATGGTTGAACGCGGCGTGGCCGACGGCGATGCCGAAGGTGGTTTCCGCAGCATCAACCTGGGCGCCTACCTGGGCCAGGTCGACGCACGTCGCAGCCCGGTGGATTCGCGTCCGCAGGTGGCCGTGGTGGTGGCATCGGGCGAGATCAGCGGCGGTGACCTGCCGGCCGGCCGTATCGGCGGCGAGTCGACCTCCGCACTGCTGCGCGAAGCCCGCGACGACGATGACGTGAAGGCCGTCGTACTGCGCGTGGATTCGCCGGGTGGCGAAGTGTTCGCCTCCGAGCAGATCCGCCGCGAAGTGGTGGCCCTGCAGGCCGCCGGCAAGCCGGTGGTGGTGTCGATGGGCGACCTGGCCGCCTCCGGTGGCTATTGGATCAGCATGAATGCCGACCGCATCTATGCCGACGCGTCGACCATCACCGGTTCGATCGGCATCTTCGGCATGGTGCCGAACGTGGCGCGCGCGCTGGACAAGATCGGCGTGCATACCGACGGCGTGGGCACCACCCGTTTCGCCGGGGCGTTCGACATGACCAAGCCGCTGGACCCGGCCGTGGGCCAGGTGATCCAGTCGGTGATCGACAAGGGTTACGCGGACTTCACCGGTCGCGTGGCCGATGCGCGCAAGAAGCCGGTCGAGGCCGTGGACGAAGTGGCCCGTGGCCGCGTCTGGTCCGGTGCCCAGGCCAAGGAGCGCGGCCTGGTCGATGCCTTCGGCGGCCTGAAGGACGCCGTGGCCGACGCTGCGGGCCGGGCCAAGCTCGGTGCCGATGACAAGTACCGCGTGCGTTACATCGAAAAGCCCGCTACCCCGTTCGCGCAGTTCCTGGGCGGTTTCGCCGGCAGCCACGCCGGTGCCTGGATGCTGGCCGAATCGGGCGTGGGCCGGATGGTGCTGGCGCGGACGATGCCGGAAGTGGACACCCAGCTGCGCTTCGTGCAGAACGCCGCGCGCGAGCAGGGCAAGGGCACCCCGGTCAAGGCGCTGGCATATTGCTTCTGCGGTTTCTGACCGCCGTCCGGCGATAGCAGCCGACTTCGGTCGGCTCTACCTGGCCATGATCATTCCTTCTCGGCGCGCTCTTCCTGGGCGCGCCGTTTTTGTTCGGCACCCTCCAGCGTCTGTTGCACGCCGCGCGCTTTTTCCAGTGGCGCCTGTACGTTGCGCGCCAGCGCCTTGGGCTCCGGTGGCTTGTCCTGCGGCGGGACCGCGGGGCGCTGGCAGGCGGCCAGCGGGGCCAGTGTCATGATCAGGGCGAAGGTTTTCAGCTGGTGCATCGAAGATCTCCCGGCGACGGCGCTATGCTTGCCGCATCGTTACACGGGCAGCGCCCGGATGGGAGTTCAAGATCGTGACTGCGCAGCGCTGGCGGCTGGATGGACAGACCGCCCTCATCACCGGAGCCAGTGCCGGCATCGGCCTGGCCATCGCACGTGAACTGCTCGGCTTCGGTGCCGACGTGATGATCGTGGGCCGCGATATCGACATGCTGGAGAGCGCCCGCGACGACCTCGCCGACGAGTTCCCCGCACAGGCGATCCACGCCCTGGCCGCCGACGTGTCCGATGACGAAGACCGGCGTGAGATCCTGGACTGGGTCGAAGACCATGCCGACGGGCTGCATATCCTGGTCAACAATGCCGGGGGCAACATCACCCGGCCGGCCATCGATTACACCGAAGACGAATGGCGCAACATCTTCGAGACCAACCTGTTCTCGGCCTTCGAGCTGTCGCGCTACGCGCATCCGCTGCTGGCACGGCATGCCGCTTCGGCGATCGTCAACATCGGCAGCGTGTCCGGCCTGACCCACGTGCGCAGCGGGGCGGTCTACGGCATGACCAAGGCCGCCATGCACCAGATGACCCGCAACCTGGCCGTCGAATGGGCCGAAGACGGGATCCGGGTGAATGCCGTTGCGCCGTGGTACATCCGTACCCGACGCACGTCCGGGCCGCTGGCCGACCCGGATTACTATGAGCAGGTGATCGACCGCACGCCGATGCGCCGTATCGGTGAGCCGGAAGAGGTCGCCTCCGCAGTGGGTTTCCTGTGCCTGCCTGCCGCCAGCTATGTCACCGGTGAGTGCATCGCGGTGGACGGCGGCTTCCTGCGCTACGGGTTCTGACGCGGGTCACAGCGGCGGCAACGCATTTTCCACCACATCGGTGGCGCGGTCGTGGTTGTTCCAGATCGGGTGGCGCAGGGCAGGCAGTCGTGCCAGCCCTGCCCGCGTGCTGCTGTCCAGCGCGATGCCCCACTGTTCGAAGAAGGGGGTCATGTTGCGCTCAGCGACCTGGCCGACGGTGAGGGCGAACAGCTGCCGCTTTTGCTCGTCGGTACGCGGATTGATCCCGTCGCGTCGCAGCTGGCGATAGCGGGCGGACAGGCGCGGGTAGAACCCTTCGCCAAACGAACGACGCAGTTGATCGAACATCAGCAGCTTGAACCAGACGTCTGTCTGCTTGTCGAAGTCGCGCTTTGCCGGCGCACGCCCGAAGTATGCCGTGCGCTTTGCCCGATAGCCGGTGGTGTCCAGCCGGTTGCGGCCGGTCAGGCGTTCGGCGATCGCAATGGAAGACAGGTTGACGGTTACGTCCGTCAATCCGGCCCAGCGGTATTGCGGGGTCTGGTAAGTGTGCCCGATCTCGTGCCAGAGCCCCCACAGGGCATCTGCTTCACGCTGCAGCAGCACCGCGCCGCCGGTGCTGTGGAAGGTCAGGCGATAGTTGGTGGCGCTGGCGGCGCCGGGTCCGGTGTCCGGATTGGTGATGTGGATGCGGTTGCTGGACTTGCGGTCCAGGCCGCTGGCCATGGCGGACAGTCCGTACACTTCGTTGGTGAGTCTGGCTGCCTGATCCCAGCCCGCGATGCGGCCTGCGGTGACCGACGCAAGGTTGTCGCGCACCCAGTGGTACTGGATGTCGGCGAAAACCTGGTCGCCGATGAAGGTCGCGAACGGAGCCCGCGGCCAGCGCGTCATCTGTGCGTCGAAGCTGGCTTTCGTCGTTATCCCGCCCACGAAGGTTGGTATCGGCTCACCGCCTTCGAGGGTGACCTGGAGCGGCTGGCTGCCCTCGTTCTTCACGTAGACCAGTCCATCAAGCGGTGCGGTTACCCACGTGGGGACGCCGGGCGGCACGGTCTGGTGGTTGAACGAAGACTGCGCCACGCCGCCATTGAGATCCTTGTAGACGCCGAACAATCCGATCGCGATGACGGCGGCGTGGGGCCCTGCGACGGTCACGCTCAGGCGCTGTCCACGGCGGACGAAACGTCCGGTCGGCTGCAGGTTGCTGTGTGCGAACCATCGGTTCTCGCGATCAGCTTCGGCGCGTGGAACGCCCCATGGCACCGCGACAACCACTGAGTGATCATCCGTTACGTCCAGAGAGGGCGGTTCTGCCTGTGCGGCGGATGTGAACAGGATCAACGCCGGGGCGAAAAGAAGCGGGCGGATGGCCCGGGCGATGGGGGACGGTTCAAGTTGATCCACGGTGCGGTTCCTCGTGCAGTGTGGCTTCGCCGCAGGGGCGCGGCGAGGCTACACTGGATGCGCACGCCGGAACGTGGAAGCGCCGTGCTGCCGTGCTGTGATCCTTGGCACTGTCTGGCGCGGCCGCTGTCCTGCGCACGACGAGGCATGGCGCGGCTGCAGGGCAGGCGCAGCGACAGGGCGGGGGCGGCGCGTCAGCTAGGCCGCGCCAGGCCACCGATGCCGACGGCTCAGGGCACCGCGCAGCTGCTGGCTTCCAGCACGGCCTGCACGCGCAGGCGCTCGTCGCGTGCCTGCGGCTGGGTGTCGGCGGTTGCAAAGCTCTCGCGACCGCGTGCATCGCGCAGTCGTTGCTGCCAGGCGCCGCAGCGCTGCGCCAGCTCCACTTCGCTGCAGGCATCGCGCACGACTTCGCAGCTGGCCGCGTTGTGGGGGGCGATGCCGCCGCCCAGGCCAGCGATCGGCAACACCGTGCAGTGCGACGGCGCGGCCTCGTATTCGTGGAAGTACTGGCCGCCGCCGCTGGAGGTGCAGCGGAAAATCACAGGCGGCGGTGGCCTGTCCGGAACGGCGCTGGCTTCGGCGATGGCACGCGCGCGCAGCACGTCGCTGTCCAGGATCGCCTCGCCGCTGCCGGCCTCTGCACCGGCCACCGGGGCGCTGAGCAGGTCGCTGTCGAGCACGGCCGCCGCCGCGGCCGGCGCGGGCGGATCACCCAGCGCGGTGGAGGCGGTAGATGCCGCCGACGCGCCACGCCGCTGGATGATCTGCGCCGTGCCGGACGGACACGGCGCATCCTGCACGGTCACCTTTGCGTTGGCATCGGTGCAGCGGAACACGATGTCCTCGTTGGCGGACACCGGCAGGGCGGTCAGCAGCGCCAGCGCGGCCAGGCAGATCCAGGTCTTCATCTGCTGATTGTAGCGGCGCGGGCGCGCGATCAGCGGCCGCCGCAGTCCTGGTCCAGGCGCGCGTCGATGCCGCGCTGCTCGCGGGTGATCGCCTGGCGCTCGCCCTGCAGGGCGCTGTTGTAGCGACGGTCCAGCTCCCAGCGCTGGTCACGCAGGCGCGCACAGACCTCTTGTGGGGGCAATGCGTTGCACGTATCGCGCACCAGGATGTTGCCCGCCGGGAAACTGATGCCATGGCCGATGCCATGCGGCGGCCGCTGTCCGGGCCCTGCGTTGCCGCGTCCTTCGGCACGGATCGGCGGCAGTTGGGGTTGGCCCGGGCCGTGCCACGGACGGTGCCCGCCACCGACCCACGCGCTGGTCCACAGCGGCACCCACCGCGGATTGCCCTCGTTGCTGTCGCTCAGGTACCGCCGGCCTTCTTCGGTCACGCATTCGTACATCGGCTGCGGCGGCCGCACGTAGACATGGCGGATTTCGCGCTGCACCCGCGCGCTGCTGGAGGCAGGCGTGGCGACGTCGTCGGTGCTGGCGCGGCGCGGCGGCGGATCCTGCGGCCGCTGCATCTGTCGCACCTCCTGTCGCCCGCTGCTGCAGGGGCTGTCCTGCAGGGTGACCGCACCGTCGCTGCCCACGCAACGGTAGATCCGCACGCTGTCAGCGGCAGGGGGCGCCGGGGCCGCCATGGCCAGCACCGGCAGCAGGACGATCAGCAGGGCAGGGGATGCGCGCATGCCCCATCGTGCGGTATCGGGCGCGGCGGCGCCAGCGGATCAGAAGCGCAGCACGTTGCCGCTCAGGCCATCGCGGATCGGCGTGGGCTGGGCCAGGCCGCCGGTATCGCCATCCAGCAGGCCGTCGAGCAGCGACAGCAGGCGCGGGTCCAATTCGGCACGGGTGCGTGCAGGCGGCTCGCCGGCCAGGTTGGCGCTGGTGGACACCAGCGGCCCGCCCCATGCCCGGCACAGCGCTGCCACCAACGGGTGCGCGCTGATGCGCACGGCCAACCCGCTGTGCTCCCCGGTGACCCACTTCGGGGCGCGGGGGCCGGCGGGCAGGATCCAGGTGTTGGCGCCAGGCCAGCTGGCCAGTACTTCGCGCTGTCGTTCGTCCGGCAAGGCGTCCAGCACAGCCCAGCCCTGCAGCTGCTGCAGCTCGGCGGCGACCAGGATCATGCCTTTCTCCACCGGCCGCTGCTTGAGCTTGAGCAGGGCATGCACCGCCATCTGGTGGCCGGGGTCGCAACCCAGACCCCACACCGCTTCGGTGGGATAGGCAATGACACCACCGGCGCGCAGGCTGGCAACCGCACTGATCAGGTTGAGTTCTTTCATGCCGCCAGTATCCGCCTGCCGCGCGCAAACCGGTAGCGCCGAGCCCGTGATCCTGGTGGGTGACGACCGTTGGTCGTCACGCTTCCGGTTCTCCGCCGAGCATGGCCCGGCGCTACCAGAACCCACCAGCTCAGCCGGCGGTCTTCTTCGCCACGGCCTTCTTGGCGACCTTCTTCACCGCTTTCCTGGCGGTCTTCTTGGTCGCCTTCTTGGTGGCCTTCTTCACCGCGATCTTCTTGGCGGCGACCTTCTTCGGCGCGGCCTCCTTCTTCACGGTCTTCTTGGCGGCCTTCTTGCCGAAGCCCTTGCGCACCGGCTTGCCGGTTTCTTCCATGAACTGCTGCGCTTCGGCCAGGGTCAGCGAGGCCGGCTCGCGATCCTTGGGGATCTTGCCGTTCATCTTGCCGTCGCTCAGGTACGGGCCGAAACGACCGTTCAGTACCTGGATCTCGCTGCCGTCGAATTCCTTGATGATCCGGTTGCGCGCGATCTCTTCCTTTTCCTCGATCAGGAAGACCGCACGGTCCAGGTCGATCGTGTACGGGTCATCTTCCTTCTTCAGCGAGGCATAGGTGCTGCCACGCTTGGCGAACGGACCAAAGCGACCGATGCCGACGCTGACATCCTCGCCCTTGTCCTGGCCCAGCGCGCGCGGCATCAGGAACAGCTCCAGCGCATCTTCCAGGCTGATGGTGTGCATGCTCTGGCCGGGGCGCAGCGAGGCGAACTTCGGCTTGTCTTCGGCATCTTCGGCGGTGCTGCCGATCGCCGCATACGGCCCAAAGCGGCCCAGCCGCACGCTGACCGGTTTGCCGGTCTTGGGATCGGTGCCGAGCTCGCGCGCGCCACTGGCTTCGGCGCGGTCGACCGATTCGTTCTTCTCCACCACCAGCTTGTTGAACGGCTCCCAGAAGCGGGCCATCAACGGAATCCAGTCCTCTTCGCCACGCGACACCGCATCCAGCTCATCTTCGAGCTTGGCGGTGAAGTCGTAATCCACGTACTGGGTGAAATGGCTGGACAGGAACTTGGAGACCGCGCGACCCACGTCGGACGGGCGGAAGCTGCGCCCTTCCATTTCCACGTACTTGCGGAACTGCAGGGTCTGGATGATCGAGGCGTAGGTCGACGGACGGCCGATGCCATACTCTTCCAGCGCCTTCACCAGCGCCGCTTCGGTGAAGCGCGGCGGCGGCTGGGTGAAGTGCTGGTCGGCGACGATGCGGTCCAGCGGCACGCGGTCGCCGGGTTTCATCAGCGGCAGCTTGCGGCCTTCGTCTTCGTCATCGGCGCTCTTGGTGTCCTTGCCTTCTTCGTACACAGCCAGGAAACCGGCGACCACCACGGTGGTGCCACTGGCGCGGAACACATGCTCGCTGCCGGCCGACAGGTCCACGCTGACCGTATTTAGCGTGGCCGGGATCATCTGGCAGGCCACCGAACGCTTCCAGATCAGCTCGTACAGTTTGCGCTCGTCGTCGGTCAGGAAGCGCGATACCTGCGCCGGTGTCCGCAGCGCGGAGGTCGGACGCACCGCTTCGTGGGCTTCCTGCGCGTTCTTGGACTTGGTCTGGTAGGTGTTGGGCTGGTCCGGCAGCGAGGCGATGCCGTAATCACGGGCGATCACGTCGCGGATCTCGGCCAGCGCGTCCTGCGACAGGTTGACCGAGTCGGTACGCATGTACGAAATCAGGCCGACCGTGCCTTCCTCGCCGATCGCCACGCCTTCGTACAGCTTCTGCGCGACCTGCATGGTCTTGCGCGTGGTGAAGCCCAGCTTGCGCGATGCTTCCTGCTGCAGGGTGGAGGTGGTGAACGGCGGTGCCGGGCGGCGCTTGCGCTCCTTGCTGGCCACGTCGGTGACATGCAGGCTGCCTTGGGCGGCCTGCTGGATGCGCAGGCGTGCGGCTTCTGCGGTATCACCGTCGGTGACGGTGAACTGTTCGAACTTCTGCCCGTCCAGCTTGATCAGCTTGG
This sequence comes from Stenotrophomonas sp. CFBP 13724, assembly GCF_014841975.1. Taxonomy (NCBI): domain Bacteria; kingdom Pseudomonadati; phylum Pseudomonadota; class Gammaproteobacteria; order Lysobacterales; family Lysobacteraceae; genus Stenotrophomonas; species Stenotrophomonas sp. CFBP 13724. The sequence goes on along the minus strand of NZ_JACYUW010000005.1, from coordinate 39,620 downwards.
CGTTGAACGGCTGCGAAGGATGCGCGCAGGCCGCGGCGATGGACCAGTACTCGCGGGCGATGAAGGCTTCGATCTCTTCCTCGCGCTCCACGATCATGCGCAGCGCCGGGCTCTGCACGCGGCCGGCGGACAGGCCGCGCTGCACCTTGCGCCACAGCACCGGGGACAGGTTGAAGCCGACCAGATAGTCCAGCGCGCGGCGGGCCTGCTGCGCATCGACCAGGTCGGCGGCAATGGCGCGCGGCTGGTTCATCGCCTCCTTGATGGCCCGCGGGGTGATTTCGGTGAACACCACCCGCTGCATCGGCTTGTCGCCGACCAGGCCACGTTCCTTCAGGATCTCGGCGATATGCCAGCTGATCGCTTCACCCTCGCGATCCGGATCGGTCGCCAGGAAGATGTCGTCGGCGCCCTTTGCGGCTTTGGCAATGGCATCGACGTGCTTTTCGTTCTTGTCGATGACGTCGTAACGCATCGCGAAGTTGTTGTCCGGGTCGACCGCGCCTTCCTTGGGTATCAGGTCGCGCACATGCCCATACGAGGCCAGGACGGTGTAGTCCTTGCCGAGGTATTTGTTGATCGTCTTGGCCTTGGCGGGCGATTCGACGATGAGCAGGTGCTTGGGCATGGGGTCGCTTTTGTGTGCGCACGGCCGGGAAGGGCCGCTAGGGTGGAGCAAATGGCCGCATTAGTGAAGCGACCGGGTCGATTTCCATAAACTGAACGCCCGGGGATGAGCCGGGCGTTCAGCTTTTACCTTATTAGAGGAATCACGTCGTGAGCGCGCTGTCAAGCGCTCCAGCCGCATCCGACGGTATTCAGCCGGCCATCCTGGCGATCGCGCCGACCGCCACGACCATCGCGATGATCAGGCCGACGAACAGGATACCGCTCAGTACCAGCACCACCACGCCGACCGCGCCGAGCTGCGGACGCTGCAGGTGCGGCTGGTCGGTGAAGGCCCATTTATCGACCACGACGGTGTCGCAGATCATGTCGTGCAGGGCCTGCTTGCGCTCGGTGAAGGCGGCCATGATGTAGCCGACCAGCAGGGTCAGGCTGCTCAGCAGGGTGGCGAAGTAGCGGCCGATAGAGCGCGCGCCGGAGATCCGGTCGCCATCGCTGCGCACCACCTTGATGCCCAGCGCCATCTTGCCCGGGGTCGCCCCGCCGACTGAGGCGTGGAACCAGCCGTAGTAGGCCAGGCTGATGCCGAAGCCGATCAGCGCGCCGAGCAGCTGGCTGAGCACGCCTGCGGTGGTCGAACCCCCACCGGCCAGGCTGGCCGCGCCACCGATACCCAGTCCGACGATGGCGCCGATGATCATCGAGCTCGCGGTCAGGATGACGTAGTCGATCATGTAGGCGGCGAACCGCTTCCAGAAGCCGGCATACAGCACCTCGGCACCGTGTACCGGCACGGCATTGCCGTAGCCCACCGATGCGGCCGATGCGCCATACGGCGAAGCGCTTAGCGGGCCACTGCCCGGCAGCGGCGCGGTGCCGTTGTCGATCGCCGCGTAGTCGCCGCGCAGGTCGAAACCGGTGCTCGGCTCGGCGGCAACCGACGCCAGGGTCTGCAGCTGCAGTTCATCGACCACCGTGCGCAGTGCGGCCCATTGCGCCATTCCCTCGCGCCATACCAGCGTATCCAGCGTGATCTGGCTGCGCTGGAACAGCTGGCGGATTTCCTGCTCGGCTACCGGGCCCTGGCGTTGCTGGCCTTCGGCGTAATACCACTCACTCATCATCATCCCCTGTGGGTCTTCCTTGGAAATCGGTCCATGCCCGCCTGCCGGCTCAGTCGCGGCAGTGCACGGGCAGGTATTTGTCGGCGCCGTCACCGCTGCATTCCCAGCGTGACGCCTGGGGATCGTACTCCTGCCAGAGCAGGTCGCCATCGACCCGCGACTCGCCGACCGCCAACGTGGCTTCGATGCCGCAGTGCTCATTCTCGAACTGGCCGAACTGCACGCTCGACAGACCCTGCGCGGTGAGGTGGTCATGCGCCGGGAAATCGGGGTCGGCGCGGGTCGGGCAACGGCCTTCGCGATTGACGAATTCCGCTACCTGCACCTGCAGGGGCTGCAGCGCCCCCACCGAGTGCGCCACCTTGGCGCGGATGGTGTAGTCCTTGTAGGCCGGCAGTGCGATGGCCGCCAGGATGGCGCACACCGGCACCAGCACCAGCAGCGCCGCACCGCCGATGACGGCGGTCATCGCACAGCCGGACAGCGGCTTCTTCTGGGCCTGCATCGGCAGCGCGCGCGCACCGGCATAGGGCGCCGCGGGCGACGGAGGGGCAGGCGGACTGCCCGGCGGCAACGGCGGGACGTGGGTCGCAGCGGCGGCGGCCGGGACCGCGGTCAGCCCCAGTTCGTCCACCACGGTGCGCAGCGGCTGCCATGCCGGCAGGCCCTGGCGCCACACCAGCGTGTCCAGCCCGATCCGGTTGCCCCGGAACAGCTCCCCCATGTCATCAGCCGAAACCGGGCCAACCTGGCGGCTGCCCTCGGCGTGGAACCACTCGCTCACGTGAACGCCCCCTGTATGCGCAAGGGATGCAGTGTACGGTCAGTGAAGGGGTTCTGGCTCGTCCATGAACATCTGTGTTTCCATCCAGGCATACGCGGCTTCCGAGCCGGGCTGGTTGAACAGCACCATGAGGACCACCCACTTGAGGTCGTCCAGATCCAGTTCGTCCTGGTCCAGGGCCATGGCACGGTCCAGCACCAGCTCGCGCTGGTCGGCATCCAGGATGCCGTGCTGCTCCAGGTACAGGATGAAACCTCGGCATTCCACGTCCAGCTTGTCCAGCTCCGGACCGTGGTAGACCCGCACCGGGCCGTCGACCCGGGCCTGCGACACGCTGGGACGCTGGGCGGCCAGTGCATCCAGCCAATCGAACGCTTTTGCGGTCTCGGCCGGGCTGAAGCCCGCTTGGATCAGGCCATTCTGGAGGGAGTCGCGGTCGCGGATGAGATCAGCGTCTTCGCTGAAATAGTGTTCAAACAGGTACAGCAGCACATCGAGAATGCTCTCTTTCATTGCCCCTCGGCCTGCGTCATCTGGACGCTGTGGAGGTTGGGAAACCAGGGTTTCGACAGTAGCGGCCGTGTTCGCACACCACGATACCCGCCAGTTCCATGGCCAGCAGCATGGAGGACAGCCGGGCGGCCGTCAATCCACAGTGCGTGATCAATGAATCCATAGGGATTGGGTCGTGGTCGAGCGCTTTCCACAAGGTCTGGTAGTCCGGGTCGGACGCCATGTGTGCAGGAAGATGGGCTCGCCGTCCCTGTTCAGTGGGGGCCTGGAGGCGACATTGCAAGTCGGGCAGGGCGGTGGCCAGCTGCGGGGCAATCAGGGCCATCACTTCGGCGGGGGTTTCCACCAATGCGGCACCGTCTCGGATCAGCCGGTGGCAACCGGCGGCCCGCGGATTGCGGACCGAGCCGGGCAGTGCGCAGACCTCGCGTCCGGCTTCGGCGGCCAATCGTGCGGTGATCAGTGCACCCGAGCGGTTGGCTGCCTCGATCACCACCGTTGCCAGCGCCAGCCCAGCCACCAGCCGGTTGCGGGCGGGAAAATGCGCTGCCCGGGCCGTCGTGCCGGGAGGATATTCGCTGACGACCACGCCGTGGTCGGCGATCTCGCGCTGTAGTGCGACGTGGTGCGACGGAAACACCGCGTCCGGTCCGCTGCCGATCACCGCAATGGTAAGGCCGTCGGCGGCGAGGGCGGCACGATGGGCCGCCGCATCGACGCCGGTGGCCAGTCCGCTGATGACGGCCAGGCCGGCATCGCAGAACGCCGTACTGAACTCGGCAGCCAGTGCGCGCCCGCTCGGTGTGGGGGAGCGGCTGCCCACCACGGCGATTGACGGATGCCATAGCGGCGCGGGGTCTCCGTGCACGAACAGCGCCAAAGGAGGCTCCGGGATCGTGCGCAGCAAGGCCGGGAAGCGCGGATCGCCGAGCGGCAGCAGGTGGTGACCAGCTTGCTGCATCCAGCGCAGGGCGGCCTCCAGTGCAGCGGCATCCGGCGCGGCCAAGCGGCGTTGCTGGCCGGGTGAGCAGCCCGCCTGCCGCCACGCGACCGGCCCGGCGTCCAGCGCGGCGGCCACGCTGGGGCGAGCGCAGGCCAGCGCGCGGCGTGCCGGCAGTCCGCCGCCGGCAAGGACCAGGGTCAACAGGGCTTGGGTTTCCTCATCCATGGCCCAGCCTGCCGCGCATACGACAACGGCGCCCTAGGGCGCCGTTGCGGTGTGCTGTCAGTGGGAGAGGGCCGCCGGCCGTCAGTCCACTTACTCCGTCGCGTCGGGGTGGCGGGCGTTGTAGCCCACCAGCACCGGCTTGATGCCTTCCATCACCAGTGCATAGCTGACGTTGTCGAAGGTACGGAACACCATGGCATGGGCGGCATATTCGTCCGGCATGGTCAGGCGGTTGTTGCCGTCGACGCGCGAATCGTCCATCTGCGACGAATTCGGCGCCTTCATCACGTGCTTGACGTGGCTGCCCTGCCGCCACAGCGAGAACACGGTGCCGTTGTCCACGCCCTGCGCGCTGCCCGCGGAAAGGGCGATGACATCACGTGCGCCGCCGGACAGCAGCATGTCCGCTACCGCCAGTACCCGGACATCCAGCCCATCGGTGCCCGGCGCCGGGACATGCGGGAAGAACTGCAGGTCGTACGGCGTGGCTTCCACCGGGACCAGGCGGTCACCGGCGCGCACCTCGCGGCCATCGCCGGTGCCCTGCAGCGCCAGCGTGGCGACATCCACGTTGCCCGATGGCACGCGCGTGATGGTGCCGACGTTGACCTTGGCCAGTTCATAGCCCAGCTGCTGGTGCGGACGCTTGTTCGGGACAGTGAAGTCCTTCCACAGGTTGCCGCTGCCCGGCGTGGTACGGCCGCTGGCGTCCAGGTCCTCGGTGGGCTTGGGCAGTGCATAGCGCACCGTCGGCCGTACCACCGCGTAGCGCTGGCCCACGGCGGCGCCGTCCAGCCCGTGCACGTAAGCCAGCTGGCCCGACGTGGCACGCAGGCGGTTGTCTTCCAGCCCGGCCACGTAGGGCAGGTGATCGATGCGATCGACCACGCTCAGTTCTTTCAGGAAAGGCTCGACTTCGGACAGCGGAATGCCGGTGATCGGCGCTTCCTGGCGCGGTCCGGGCTCCTGGCGCGCCACGACGCGGTCCAGGTAGGCCAGGCTCAGCACATCGCCCGGGTAGATCAGGTGCGGGTTCGCCACCTGGGGATTTGCCTGCCAGATTTCCGGCCAAAGCCAAGGCTTTTTCAGGAATCGCGCAGAGATATCCCACAGTGTGTCGCCCTTCTGGACGACATAGGTGGTCGGGTGCCCGTTCATTTCAACGGCGGTAGCATAGGCGGCAACGGTCAACATCGCCGCGGCGACGACCGTGCGGATTCGTAGCAACATAGGAGTGGTCAGCCCGGTTCCCCAACAGGTTGGCGCACTATAGTCCAGAAACCGGGGCGCAGGGCAAGCGTTGGCGATAGAATTACAACGCAGGCCGGCGTTGACCGGCCCCCACCCAGATGATTACTGCCATGGCACTGCTCCCAATTCTCGAGTTTCCCGATCCGCGCCTGCGCACCAAGGCCGTGTCGGTCGACGCCGCCGAGGTCACCACGCCGGCCTTCCAGGCCTTGCTGACCGACATGTTCGAGACCATGTACGACGCACCCGGCATCGGCCTGGCGGCCAGCCAGGTGGACGTGCACAAGCGCTTCATGGTCATCGACGTGAGTGAAGAAAAGAACCAGCCGATGGTCTTCATCAACCCGGAGATCGTCCAGCAGGACGGTGGCCAGGTGTACCAGGAAGGCTGCCTTTCGGTGCCGGGTATCTTTGCCGACGTCACCCGCGCCGACCAGATCACCGTGCGCTACCTGGACCGCCAGGGCCAGCCGCAGGAGCTGGCCACCGACGGCCTGCTGGCGGTCTGCGTGCAGCATGAAATGGACCACCTGGACGGCAAGCTGTTCATCGATTACCTGTCGCCGCTGAAGCGCGAGATGGTGCGCAAGAAGCTGGCCAAGGCGCGCAAGCACGTCGCCTGATCCATCACCGGGCACGGCCGCTGCCGTGCCGACCGTCCGCGCCTGCGCGGACCCTGCGGCACCGGAGCGCGGTGCCGTTTTCTGACCTGCAGGTCGCTGGCCTGCGCAATGGGGTGACCATGAGGATTGTCTTTGCCGGTACGCCGGAGTTCGCGGTGTCGTCGCTGCGCGCGGCGGCGCGCCATCACGAAGTGGTGGCCGTCTACACCCAGCCGGACCGTCCGTCCGGGCGCGGACGCGGCCTGGCGCCGTCGCCGGTGAAGCTGGAAGCGGTCGCCCGCGGCATTCCGGTGTTCCAGCCGGAAAACCTGAAGGATGAGGCTGCCCAGCAGCAGCTGCGCGAGCTGCAGCCGGACCTGATGGTGGTGGTGGCCTACGGCCTGATCCTGCCGCGTGCGGTGCTGGCCATCCCCACCCACGGCTGCTGGAACGTGCATGCCTCGCTGCTGCCGCGCTGGCGTGGCGCCGCGCCGATCCAGCGTGCCATCCAGGCCGGGGATGCGCAGACCGGCGTATGCCTGATGCAGATGGAAGCCGGCCTGGATACCGGCCCGGTGCTGCTGCAGCAGGCGCTGCCGATCCTGCCGACGGACACCGGCGGACAGCTGCACGACAAGCTGGCCGAACTGGGCGCGCAGGTGCTGGCCGATGGCCTGGGCCTGCTGCGCGCGGGGCTGAAGCCGGTGGTGCAGCCGCAGCCGGTTGAAGGCGTGACCTATGCGCACAAGCTGGACAAGGCCGAAGCAAGGCTGGATTGGAGCATGGATGCTGCATCGCTGGCGCGCACCGTGCTGGCGTTCAATCCGTGGCCGATCGCCGAAGCACAACTGGCCGGCGAACGCGTGCGCATCCATGGCGCGGTGGCGCTGGACGACAACGGAGGCCATGCGCCGGGCACGGTGATCGGCGCTGCCCGCGAAGGCATCGACATCGCCTGCGGGCAGGGCGCGTTGCGCCTGCGCGTGCTGCAGCGCGAAGGTGGCAAGGCGATCACCGCAGCCGACTACCTCAACGCGCGCCGCGACCTGCGCGTGGGAGCCTGAGCCGGTGAGCAAGCAGGATGACCTCAAGATTTCCCACGCCGCGCCGGGTGCCGCCACGCGCATGCTGGCCGCGCGCGTGCTGGCGCAGGTGTTCACCCGCGGGCGTTCGCTGAAGGCCGAGCTGGCCTGGGCGCTGCCCAAGCTGGCCGACACCCGCGACCGCGCGCTGCTGGAAGCGCTGTGCTTTGCGGTGCTGCGCCGGCGTAGTACCTACGACGCGGCGCTGGCCAGCTGGATGCAGAAGCCGTTGTCGGCGCGCGATGCCGACCTGCGTACGCTGTTGATGGTCGGCTTCGCGCAGCTGGACGTGCTGGAACTGCCGGCCCATGCCGCGCTGTCGGCCACGGTCGACGCCGCCCGCGCGTTGGGGCGTGAGCGCCAGGCAGGCCTGGTCAACGCGATCCTGCGCCGGGCGCAGCGCGAAGGATTCCCGGTACAACCGCCGCGTGATGCGTTCCCCGCCTGGCTGGCCGAAAGCATCGAGCGCGACTGGCCGATCCAGGCCGAGGCGATCTTCGCCGCCAGCCTGCAGCCGGCCCCCCTGTGGCTGCGCGTCAACCGCCAGCAGGGCGACCGCGACGCGTCGCTGGCCGCGCTGGAGGCCGCTGGCATCAGCGCCGAGGCCGGTCCGGTGAGCGCGGATGCGATCCGCCTGGCGTCCTCGGCGGCGGTCAACCAGCTGCCCGGCTTCAACGAAGGCGCGCTGTCGGTGCAGGACCTCTCCGCGCAGTGCGCCGCCGATGCGCTGGCGCCGCCGCCGGGTGCGCGCGTGCTCGACGCCTGCGCGGCGCCGGGCGGCAAGTCCGCGCACCTGCTGGAACGTGATCCGTCGCTGCGCCTGCTGGCGCTGGACATCGATGCACGCCGGCTGGCGCGGGTCAAGGACACCTTTTCCCGCACTGGCGTCGGTGCCGATGCGCAGGTCAAGGCCGCCGATGCCAGTGATCCCGGTTCGTGGTGGGACGGGGTGCCGTTCGACGCGATCCTGCTCGACGCGCCGTGTTCGGCGACCGGCATCATCCGTCGCCAGCCCGACGTGATGTTCCACCGTCGCGCCGAGGACGTCGACGCGCTGGTGGGCGTGCAGGCACGCTTGCTTGAAGCCTGCTGGTCGATGCTGCGTCCGGGTGGCGTGCTGCTGTATGCCACCTGCTCGATCCTGCGTGCCGAGAACATCGACCAGGTGCAGGCGTTCCTGAAGTGGCATCCGGATGCGTCCGCCGCCGCGCTGGATGACGGATTCGGCATTGACTGCGCGGGAGTGGCACGCCAGCGCCTGCCCGGTGATGATGGCGGCGACGGCTTTTTCTATGCGCGTCTGCTAAAAAGCGCCTGATACCTTTTCCGATCCTGCGGTGCCCATGCTGACCACACGCGCTTCACGTGAGACCTCGTTGCTGGTCCTGATGGCCCTGCTGGTGCTGGGCGCGGGCCTGGGCCTGCGCGATCCCTGGCCGTCGGACGAGCCGCGTTTCGCACTGGTCGCCAAGCAGATGGTGATCAGCGGCGACTGGCTGTTCCCACATCGCGGGCTGGAGCTGTATTCGGACAAGCCGCCGATGCTGATGTGGCTGCAGGCCACGCTGTATTCGGTCATCGGCAACTGGCGCATCGCCTTCCTGTTGCCGTCGATGCTGGCCGCGCTGGGCACGCTGTGGTGCGTGCATGACCTGGGGCGGCGGCTGTGGACGCGGCGGGTGGGGCTGTACGCGGCCTGGCTGCTGCTGTTCGCACTGCATTTCACCTTCCAGTCGAAGAAGGCGCAGATCGATCCGCTGATCGTGTTCTTCATCACCTTGGCCAACTATGGGTTGATCCGGCACCTGCTGCTGGGGCCGGCGTGGGGCTGGTGGTGGTTCGGCTGGTTCGCCGCCGGGCTGGGGGTGATCACCAAGGGCGTGGGCGTGGTCGCGCTGCTGATGATCATCCCGGCCGCGCTGGCGTCGGTATGGGGCTGGCGCGGGGTGGGGCTGAGTGTCCGCCACTGGCGGTTCTGGGTGGCGCCGCTGCTGTTCCTGCTGGCCATCTCGCTTTGGCTGGTGCCGATGGTGGTCGTTGCGCTGTCCACCGGGTCGGTCGAGTACCGCGCCTACATGGACGACATCCTGTTCCGCCAGACCGCTGGCCGCTATGCGCAGTCCTGGGACCACCACCAGCCGTGGTGGTACTTCCTTGCGACCATGCCGTCGATGTGGATCCCGGCTTTCCTGGCCGTTCCCTGGGCAATACCCGCCTGGTGGCGGCGGCTGCGCCGGCGCGATCCGCGTTATCTGGTTCTGCTGGGCTGGTGGGCGCTGATCGTCCTGTTCTTTTCCATCCCCGACGGCAAGCGCGATGTCTACATCCTGCCTTCGCTGCCGATGTTCTGCCTGGCGCTGGCGCCGCTGCTGCCCGGCCTGCTGCGCAAGCGCGCGTTCCAGTGGCTGCTGGCGGCCTTCACTGCAGGGTTGGCGCTGTTCACGCTTGGCGCGGGCGGCGCGCTGTTGACCGGCCAAGGGGGCCTGGAGGCGAGGTTGATGGGCTCGCGCGGCATCGACCAGGCCGCCATCGCCTCACTGGCCTGGGCCGCCGTGGCGATGGGCTGCTGGGGCATTGTCAGCTTGCTGGCCTGGGGGCATCGCCGCGCGCATCTGGGCGTGGTATCCACGCTGACCGGGGTCTGGTTGCTGTACAGCCTGGTCGGGTATCCGTTGTTGAACAGCGCCAGTTCGGCCAGTGGACTGATGCACGCCGTTGGCCAGCGCATCGGGCCCGATGCCGAACTGGGGCTGGTGGCGTGGAAGGAGCAGAACCTGCTGATGGCCGACCGCCCGGCGGCGACCTTCGGCTTCCAGAAGGACTGGGATGCACAGCTCCGCGATGGTGTTGCCTGGCAGGCACAGGCGCCAGCCAGGCGCTGGCTGCTGGTGCAGCAGGATGCACTGCTGCCCTGTGTCGACCGCAGCCGTGCTGAACTGGCCGGCATATCCAACCGCCGTCGTTGGTGGCTGGTGCCGGCCGCCGCTGTCCAGGGACCCTGCCAACTGCCTGCGGATGCGCGCGAGCGCGAACGTGCGCTGCAGGCGCGGCAGTTCGAAGAATGAGCCGCGTGCAGCCAGCTGCCTGCAGCGTTCCAGCGGACAGCGCGCGTTCTGTATCGGCTGGCCAGAATCGCTGTCCCTTGCCGGCCTGACCTGATGACCCTTCAGTGAATCTGCCTCCCTACGGCTACGCCAACGACCTGCACCGATCCGGGGCGCCGCAAGGCATGCGTGCGCGCATTGCCCGCGGCCTGGGCCAGCTTGGGCTGCTGCTGATGCCGGCGCTGGTGGTTTCCACGCCGGTCAACCTGCTGCCGTTCGGGCTGCTGTTGCTGGCCAGCACCCTGCTGGTGCCCGGGCTGTTGTGGGATTCCCGCCGCGACGCGGGGCCGACGGTGAAGGTGCTGGCGCTGCTGATGCTGGCGGTACTGGCGGGCGGGGTGGTGTCGATGCTGCTGTTCGAGCATGGCTTCCGCGACGTGGACAATCGCTCGCGATTCTTCGTCATGCCGTGGATCGCGCTGTGGGTGTGTGCGCTCGATCTTCGGCTGCGCTGGCTGTGGCGTGGTGCCCTGGTGGGCCTGGTGCTGGTCTTCGTACTGTCGTTGCGACAGGTGCTGGGCGGCGCGCCGCGTGCGGAGCTGTTCACCAATGCCATCGTGCTGGCGGACATCGTGGTGATGCTGCTGGTGCTCGCATTGTTCTGCCGGCCCCACGGGGTACGCGGTTGGGCCTGGGGCCTGCCGGCGCTGGCCCTGGGGTGCGCGGCACTGGTGCTGACCGGCAGCCGCGGTGCGTTGCTGGCGCTGCTGGCGGTATTCCTGGTGATGGCGCTGAGCCTGCGCTGGCGTACCTTGCGCCTACGACTGCTGATCCTGGCGGCGATGCTTGGCGTGGCCGGCGTGGCGCTTGTCGCCGTACCGGAGCTGCGACAGCAGGTGCGGCTGACCGAGCTGCACAACGACGTGCGGCGGCTCGAGCACGGTGATACCGATTCATCGGCAGGTGCGCGCGTGGAGCGCCTCCAGGTGGCCTGGGACACCTTCGTCGACCATCCGTTGACCGGCGTGGGCGTGGGCCATTTCGACACCGCCATGCAGCGCTTGCCGGAGTGCCGCGACAACCCGATGGAACCGCGTTGCCACCTCGGCCATGCGCACAACGACCTCGCCGAATGGGGCGCCACCCAGGGCGCGCCGGGCGCCCTGCTGCTGCTGGCCGTGTACGGCGTGCCGCTGTGGCTGTTCCTGTGGCTGCACCGGCGCAGTGGCCGTTCCACCTTCCGCGGGCCGGCGGCCGCCGGGGTGATGATCGTGGTCAGCTACATTCTGTGCGGGCTGACCCAGTCGATGTTCGCCCACCAGATCACCGCCAGCTTCTACGCTTCCATCGTCGGCGCGCTGGCCGGGCTGTCGCGCCTGGAAGCCCTGCGCCACCAGCGTCGGCTGTCCGCCGCTGCGGCGCCCGACGCGGCCTGAGCGGGGTTACTTTCCGCTGACCGGCTGCCCGTTCTGCAGCAGCCACAGCATGATCGTCTTCTGCCGCACGTAGTTGGCGCTGACGAAGGATTCGATCAGCCCCGGCCATCCATCCAGCATGCCACCGCGCAGCACGTAACCACGGAAGAACCGCCATGCCGGGGCCAGCACCAGCTTGGCCAGGGTCGCCCTGCGGCCACGCGCGAACTCATGTTCGGCCATCATCCGCGCGTACTTCTGCTTCTTGTCCAGCAGCTGCATGAAGTTGCGGAACGGATGGTGCAACAGGTCGCCTGCCAGCAGGCCGGCCGGTCCGTCCAGTGACACTGCTTCGTGGATTTCGCGGTCGCCGCGCCAGCCGCCACGGCGGCGGTCGAACAGCCGCAGTACGCGGTCCGGGTAGGCGGTGCCGTGCTTGAGGAAGCGTCCGTAGTATTCCGAGCAGCGCGCGAAGCGATAGCCGGCGACGCTGCCAAAGCCGGCCGCGCGCGCCGCTTCGATGCTCTGGCGCAGCGGTGCGGACACGCGCTCGTCGGCGTCCAGGCACAGCACCCAGTCATGCGCGGCCTGCTGCACGCAGAAATCCTTCTGGCTGCGGAAGCCATCGAAGGGGCGCTGCAGCACGCGGGCGCCGGCGGCACGGGCGACCTCCACGGTGGCGTCGGTGGAAAAAGAATCCACCACTACGATGTCCTCGCAGAAGGACAGCGAGGCCAGGCAGTCGGCCAGCCGGTCGGCCTCGTTGAAGGTGATGATGCAGGCCGACAAGGGCGCGCGCGGTTCGGGTCGGGTAGAGGTCATGCAACCGGGCCTTGGGCGTGTTCGTCGCAGAGCCTAGCAGCGACACCGCCGATTGGCGATGCGATACTAGCCGCCGGCCATCGAAGAGGAGCAGACCGACGTGCCACGCCACTACCTGTTGTACGGATCGGAACGTTACGCGCTGGCCATCCTGCGGCCCGTGCAGGCGGCGATCCGGGCGCGCGGCGACGAGACGGCCTGGTTCTTCGACGGCCCGGGCGCGGAAGACCTCGCCGCGGATGAAACCCTGCTGACGGTGGAACAGGTTCGCGCCTGGGACCCCTATGCGGTGATCACCTCGTCCAATGCGGTGCCGCACTTCTTTCCCGGCGTGAAGGTGGAAACCTTCCATGGCTTCGATGCGGGCAAGCCGCGGCACATCTACGTGCGCGGTTTCTTCGATCTGTACTGCACCACCGGTCCGCGTGACACGGCCGCGTTCTCGGCGTTGGCCGAGGCGCAGGGCCATTTCGCGGTGGTGGAGACCGGATTCCCGAAGATCGACCCGTTCATGAGCCAGCTGCCGGCACAGCCCGAACCGGTGCGTGAACCGCCGGTGGTGCTGTACCACTCGACGTTCTCACCGTCCTGGAGCGCGGCCGGTGTGTTGCATGACGAGATCGCGCGGCTGTCGCGCACCGGCGAATGGCGCTGGATCGTCACCTTCCATCCGAAGATGGATCCGGAGATCGTGGCGCGCTACCGCGCGCTGGAAAACGAGTACCTGCGGTTTGCAGACAACGACAACATCCTGGAGCTGTTCCCGCAGGTCGACCTGATGTGTTCGGACACGTCTTCGGCATTGAACGAGTTCCTGCTGACCTACAAGCCGGTGGTTACCTTCAAGAACCGTCGCCCCGGCCCGCAGCTCATCGACATCGATGACCCGGCCGAATTCGAAGGCGCGATCCGGCGTGCACTCGCCCGGCCGCCGGAGCTGATGGCAGCCATCCGCGAGTTCGCCGATACGTTGCATCCCTATCGCGACGGGCGTTCCAGCGAGCGGATCCTGCAGGCGATCGATGACTTCGTCGCCAAAGGGGGGCGCAACCGCAAGCCCAAGCCGCTGAACTTCTGGCGCAAGATCAAACTGCGCCGGCGCATCGGCTACTGGGGTCCAGCGCGCACCCGCTGACACTGCGTGCAGCGCTGGATCACCAGCGCAGCTTGCGCCGGGCGAGCGCCGCACCGAGTGTTTCCAGCACCTCCGCGGCCTGCGCCTGCGGCAGATAACGCAGGCACAGCGCGACGTCTCCGCGTGCACCGGCGGTATCCAGCCAGACGCTGCTGGTGCCCAGCAGACGGTCCAGCGGCGAGCGTGAAAGGCGCAGCGCCTGCAGCTTGTCCAGTTCTGCCCAGCGCCACCAGCGGCGCCACCAGCCACCCCGCAGCGCCACATGCTGGCCGTCCAGGTGCCAGCCGATGCGCGCCATCTGCAGGCGTGCCGTCCACAGCGCCACCGGTACCCAGGCCAGCACCAGCAGGCCCGGGTAGCCCCAGCGCCAGGTCAATCCTGCCGCCAGCACCGGGGTCAGCCACAGGCTGGTAAGGCACAGGCGCCAGCTTCCGCGCAGCGGCACCGGCTGCCACTGCGCAGGCGGCCATTGCACCTGTGGCAGCAGGTGGCTCACCAGCGCATCGCAGGCCTGTGGGGTGGCCAGTGGAGCCAGCTCGCGCAGTCCGCGCTGCTGGTGGTCTTCAGTGCCCTGGCTGGCGGCACTGTCGATGCGCAGCTGGCGCCGGCCGGCCCACCGCTGCAGCAGCGTTTCACCGAGTGTCCAGGCCTGGATGCGGCGCAGTGCCACGCTGCTGCGCACCTTGCTCAGCAAGCCACTGCTGACGGTCAGCCGCCGCTGCTGTTCGCTCAGCTCGAAGCCGTAATAGCGCAACAGGGCCAGCAGCACCGACAGTGCGCGCAGGGTCAGCCATCCGGCGATCAGCAGCCCCGCTGCGATCAGCAGCAGGCCACTGATCCCGGGCTGCAGGCCGCTGGCGTAGCCGAAGGCCTGGCGACCTCCCTGCTCGACGAAGGCATCCATGCTGCGCCGGGGCACCACCTGCACCAATGCCGCCAGCGCTGCGGCCACCATCACCCAGCCGCGGTTGGACAGCAGGCCCAGTTTTACGACTTCGCCGTGGGTCATGCGCAGCAGGAGGTGGCGCTCGTCGGCCTCCGGCAGCGGCGGCGGCGTGCCGTCATCGGCACGGCCGGCGTCCAGCTGCGGCGCCGGACCGCGGTGGCGTACGCGCTGCTCCAGCGCCAACGCCTCATCCAGCCGCAGCACGCGCATCTCGGCTTCAGGGCGGTTGCCACCGGCCGATTCCAGTCGCAGTTCGGCCACCCCGAACAGCCGGTGCAGCAGGTTCTGGTGCACCACCACGTTGTGGATGCGCGCGAACGGAATCTCTCGCCGGTTGCGGGAAAACACGCCGCTGCGGATGCTGATGCCTTCCTCGCCGATGCGGTAACGGTAGCTCAGGTACTGCAGCACCGAAGCCAGCACCAGCACCACGATGACGATCAGCGGGCCCAACTGGGCCCATAGCGGGTCGCGGTCGCCGCGCTGGCCGAACACCAGCAGCGCGACCAGCGGCAGCAGGTACTGGCGCAGCTGCAGGATCAGCACGAACAGCCAGGACCACGGATGCAACCGGCGCTCCTGGTCGGCGCTCGGCAGGGGTGGAGGCGGGGTGCTCACAGGGCGTCTGCGTCCTGGTCCAGCTGGCGCGCGAGCGTGTCGCGCAGGTGCTCGGCATCGGCCTCGTCCAGGCCGTCCAGCACCACCGCACTGAAGCGGCTGCCGGCGGTGTGGACCACCAGCGTGGCCAGCCGCGCGCGGCGCTGCAGCGGGCCGCGACGGACGTCCAGATGCTGCACGCGGGAGGTCGGCACGCGGGTGTCGCGCTGCCACCACAGGTCGCGGCGCAGGCCCAGCCCGGTGCCATCCAGCCGCCACCAGGTGCGGCGCATCCTGCGCCAGCCGATCCGTGCCCCCAGCAGGGCACCGGCCAGCAGCCAAGCGACGGCCGCTGCGATACCGCCGGGCAGGTCCAGCAGCCACCACGCCGCGGCGGCCGGCAGCCCGGGGAATACCGCACCGGCCGGCAGGCCGCCGAGCGCGGCCAGGCGTGCGGCGCGCAGCGGCAACAGCTGCCAGCCGTCGGGCATGTCAGTGGAGGTTGAAGGTGAGGTCACGCAGGCTCCGGGTGCAGGCAATGGCGACAACGTTAGCAGGGCCAGGCCTGCGCCATGCTACTGGGCGGCCTGGATCAGTGCGTCCACGTCCAGCAGGTGGCCGGCGCGCTCGGCTTTGGTGCGCAGGTAGTGCTCGTTTTCGGTGGTGATGTCACCGGTCACCGGAATGCACTCGACCACGTCCATGCCCGCATTGCGCAGGCGCTGCGCCTTGGTCGGGTTGTTGCTGAGCAGTGCGATCCGCGCGATGCCCAAGCCCCGCAGCATCGCCACCGCGCTGCCGTAGCGGCGCTCGTCGGCGCCGAAGCCCAGCTGCGCATCGGCGTCGATGGTGTCCAGTCCGTCGTGCTGGTAGCCGTAGGCGCGCATCTTGGCGGCGATGCCGGTGCCGCGGCCTTCCTGGTCCAGATACAGCAGCACGCCGCCGCCCAGCGCTTTGAGCTTGTGCAGTCCACGCCGCAGCTGGTCACCGCAATCGCACTTCAACGAGCCGAACAGATCGCCGGTCAGGCAGGACGAATGCACGCGCACCGGCACCACGGCGGCAAGGTCGGGCTGGCCGACGATGATCGCGACCTGGTCGCGCTGCGCCACGCCGCCGCGGAACACCGCGAAGGTGGTCATGCCGATGTCGCGCAGCGGCACCGGTGAACGTGCCACCAGTTCGTAATCATGGGCCGCATGCGCGGCGCCCTCGGCGAGGTCGCACAGGGCGACCTGGGCGGCCGCTTCAAAGCGCGAATCCGCCGGGTCCAGCGGCAGGCCGACCATTGCCGGCAGCAGCAGCCCCAGCCTTGCCAGCTCCACCGCACCGGCATCCAGTGCATCGCCGGCGCTTGCGTCTGCCGGCATCGGACCGGGCTCGCGCAGGTAGCCCAGCGAAGGCAGGGCATCGAAGTCGACCCCCTGCAGTGGCAGGCGCACGCCGTGCGGCGTCTCCATTCCCAACACGCGGGCACGGGTCTCGGTCAGGAACAGGTAATGGCGGCCGGCGGCCAGGCCGGCAAAGGCATCGAAGCTGCGCCGGGTGGCGCTGTCCAGCGCGATCACCGCCAGCCGCTGCTGAGCGTCGCCGGTGATCACCACCGGACGCCCGGATCGCAGCTCGGCGACCGCGCGTTCGCAACGGATCGCCGCCGGGTCACCGAACAGGGAGGAGAAGGCAGCAGGCATGGCAGGACCGGGCAGGGAGTAAGCAAGCGATAAATGGGGGCCACGACGACGGAATCAACCGTCAGTGTGGATGCCTGGCGGTGGCATACGGGTTGGGCTCCTGGTCGTCTGGACGCAGGGTATAGCGCTTGTAGGTCCACTGGTACTGTGCCGGGTCGCGCCGTGCGATGCGCTCGATGCCGGCGTTCAGTGCGGCGGCGGCCACGTGCAGGTCCGGGTCGGCCACCGCCGGATCGGCGGCCTCCAGGTGCAGGGCGAACTGCATGTCCGGGCCGGTGCGTTCGCACCAGCCGTACAGCACGGTGGCGCCGGTGCGCTCGGCCAGCCGGTTGACCAGGGTCATGGTCAGGGCGGGCATGCCGAAGAACGGCACGAACACGCCGTCGCCGGCCTTGGGCTGCTGGTCGGGCAGGATTCCGGTGGCGCCGCCGTCCTTGAGCACCTTGAACAACTGGCGCACCGCAGGGCCTTCGGCACGCACCTGCTGCACATTGTGGCCGCCGCGTACGATCTGCAGGAAGGCATCGCCGGCCGGATCTTCTGGCGCCTTGTAGACGATGGCGATCTGCCCGCGCGAGGCCAGCCACTGGTTCAACAGCTCCCAGTTGCCGAAGTGCGGAGCGGCCACGATCACGCCCTTGCCGGAAGCCAGCGCGGCGTCGTACAGCGCCTCGCCGTGGCGTTCCTTCAGGTGATCGCGCAGGTTGCTCGCCGCGGGGCGGGTCCACAGCCAGAGCGTCTCCACCGCCTGCAGGGCAGTGGAGCGCAACACGTCGCGGTGCATCCGCGCGCGCTGTGCGCCGTCCAGTTCCGGGTAGGCCAGTTCCAGGTTGCGTCGGGTCACCCGGCTTTCCCGTGCGTTGCCGCGGATCCACGCCCAGGCCAGGGCGTGGGCGAAGCCGCGCAGGACCGGCCACGGCAGGCGGGTGAACAGGGTGGCGGCCCGGTAGGCCAGCCGGGCTTTGCGTTCCGGATTCATCCGGCCAAGTTTAGCGTGGCCGCTGCTAAGGTGGCGGGCTGCCCCTGCCTCGAGGTCCCCATGCTCGTCCTGATCCAGCGCGTCAGCCAGGCTGCCGTCCACGTCGATGATCAAGCCGTGGGGCAGATCGGCCCGGGCCTGCTGGCCCTGGTGGGCATGGAGCCTGGCGATTCGGAGGCCCAGCTGCAGCGGATGGCCGATCGGTTGCTCGGCTACCGTGTGTTTGCTGACGAGGCGGGAAAAATGAACCGGTCTCTTCGCGACACGGGCGGCGGATTGCTGCTGGTCAGCCAGTTCACGCTGGTCGCAGACACCGCCTCCGGCACGCGCCCGAGCTTCACCACGGCGGCGCCGCCGGCCGAGGCTGAACGAGGGTTCAACCGTTTTGTGGAGATATGTCGTGAAAAGCATGCCTTCGGGGTGGAAACGGGACGCTTTGGCGCCCATATGGTCGTCAGCCTGGTCAACGACGGTCCCGTGACCTTCCTGCTCAGGCCCTGACCCCCCGGGACCACCGCCCGGGCAGGCCGGGCGAGGGGCTGGTATAATGCTACGTTCCCTTTTCCTACTCCAGCCGGTGGCGCGAGCATCCATGGCCAACGAACGTCCTGCCCAATCCGAAATCAAGCAACTGATCAGCAAGGGCCTGGAACAGGGCTACCTGACCTATGCCGAAGTCAACGATCACCTGCCCGACGACATGGTCGATCCGGAGCAGATCGAAGACATCATCGGCATGATCAACGGCATGGGCATTGATGTCCATGAAGTGGCCCCTGATGCGGAAACCCTGCTGCTCAATGACGGCAACACCGGCAACCGCGAGGTGGATGACACCGCCGCTGAAGAAGCCGCTGCCGCACTGACCGCACTCGACACCGAAGGTGGCCGCACCACCGACCCGGTGCGCATGTACATGCGCGAAATGGGTACGGTCGAGCTGCTGACCCGCGAAGGCGAAATCGCCATCGCCAAGCGCATCGAAGAAGGCCTGGGCCAGGTCCAGGCCGCCCTCGGCCTGTTCCCGGTATCGGTCGAATCGCTGCTGTCCGATTACGAAGCGCACAAGGAAGGCAAGAAGCGCCTGGCCGAAGTGATCGTCGGCTTCAACGACCTGTCCGAAGAAGTGCCGGCCCCGGCCGTTGTCGAAGACACCAGCGATGACGCTGATGCCGATGAGGACGAGGACGAGGAAGAAGACGGCGACGACGCCGAGGAAGAAGCCGGCCCGACCGGCCCGGATCCGGAAGAGGTCGCCGCGCGCATGCAGGCGCTGGCCGATGCCTTCAATGCCTTCAAGAAGGCGGCTGCCAAGGGCGATGGCAAGAACCTGCTGAAGCTCCGCGAGGAGATGTCGGCGGTGTTCGTCACCCTGAAGCTGCCGCTGCCGCTGACCGACGTGCTGACCAAGCAGCTGCGCGACACCATGGCCGGCATCAAGTCGCATGAGCGTCGCGTGCTGAACCTGGCGACGGTCACCGCGCGCATGCCGCGCAAGGACTTCATCCGTTCGTGGGAAGGCAACCAGACCAACCTTGAGTGGGTGGAAGACGCACTGAAGCGCAAGCAGAAGTGGTCCTCGGCCCTGCGTGACGTCAAGGACCAGATCATCTCCGAACAGCAGGCCACGATCGATATCGAGAAGGGCACCCTGCTGAGCCTGGATGACCTGAAGGAAATCAGCCGTGCGATGGCTTACGGCGAAGCCCGTGCGCGCAAGGCCAAGAAGGAAATGGTCGAGGCCAACCTGCGCCTGGTCATCTCCATCGCCAAGAAGTACACCAACCGCGGCCTGCAGTTCCTGGACCTGATCCAGGAAGGCAACATCGGCCTGATGAAGGCCGTGGACAAGTTCGAGTACCGTCGCGGCTACAAGTTCTCCACGTATGCGACCTGGTGGATCCGCCAGGCCATCACCCGTTCGATCGCCGACCAGGCGCGCACCATCCGTATTCCGGTGCACATGATCGAAACGATCAACAAGTTGAACCGCATTTCCCGCCAGATGCTCCAGCAGTACGGCCGCGAGGCCACGCCGGAGGAGCTGGCCAAGGAAATGGACATGCCGGAAGACAAGATCCGCAAGGTGATGAAGATCGCCAAGGAGCCGATCTCGATGGAAACCCCGATCGGCGACGACGAGGATTCTCATCTGGGCGACTTCATCGAGGACACCAACGTGGAGTCCCCGATCGAGAACACCACCAACATCAACCTGTCTGAAACCGTGCGCGACGTGCTGGCCGGCCTCACCCCGAGGGAAGCCAAGGTGCTGCGCATGCGCTTCGGCATCGACATGAACACTGATCACACGCTGGAAGAAGTCGGCAAGCAGTTCGACGTCACCCGCGAGCGCATCCGCCAGATCGAAGCGAAAGCGCTGCGCAAGCTGCGTCACCCGAGCCGTTCCGAGCAGCTGCGCAGCTTCCTGGATATCGACTGATCCCTGTCGGTGCGTGAAGCGTTTTGAAGAACCCCGCTCCGGCGGGGTTTTTTGTTGGTCATGAAGGAGCTTTTACGTAACAGTAACGTTGATAAGGCACTGTTTTCAAAAGAATCATCCGAAACAATTTCGAATTTTTCGTAACATATTCCGTAACATGGACTGCCGTATCAGGCCCCTGAGTTCCAGCGGATCCTTGATGTGTATGACCGTATTCAGGTTGTTCAGCTGTTCCACATGAATTTGCCAAAAACGTGTGCTCTACGTCACAGATCAGGGGTTAATCTGCACATGCCATCCATGACGGATGCAGTCCACAGGGGGACTTCAATGTTGGCTCGCTTCACCGGTGACGAAGGTCGCCGCAATCTGCTGTACACGCTGTCCGAGCAGAAACTGGTACGCGGCGACAAGGCGCTCGCCGAAGCACTCGCCAGCAGCGTGACCTTGCTGGAGGCCCAGACCGGTGCCGCCGTCATTCACCAGGGTGGAGTGGACAATGACGTCTACTTCATCGTGACCGGATCCTTCGACGTGTTCGTCAATGGCAAGCGCGTCGCACGACGCCATGCCGGCGAGCACGTGGGCGAGATGGCCGCCGTGCAGCCGACGCAGATCCGCTCGGCCACGGTGGTGGCCGTCGAACCCAGTGTCGTCGCACGTGTCAGTGCGGCCCGCCTGGAGGACCTTGCCGAGCAGTTCCCGCAGATCCACCGCTACGTGGCGCAGGAACTGGCGCGCAGGCTGTACCAGCGCAACGACCACATCGGCAGTGCCCGCGACCGCACCAAGGTGCTGGTGCTGGCGTCGCCGCAGTCAGCCGCGGCGGCGCAGGTGGTGCAGGAAACGTTGGCCTGCGAAGGCTTCACCGTGCGCCAGTGGCAGGATGGCCTGGCCCGCAATGGCGGCTTGTCCGTGCAGCGCCTGCAGGAACTGGCGGCGGGCGTGGACTTTGCGGTGGTGATCTCCGGCGACGACAACGCACCGGCATCGCCGGATGCGTGGCCTGCCACGCGTGATGCGCTGCTGCTGGAAACCGGCGTGCTGCTGGGTGTACTGGGCAGCGACCGCACCGTGCTGCTGGAAGCGCGCGGTGAGCATGCCGGCGTGGAAGACCTGCCGGGCGTGGTCAACGTGACGTGGCAGCCGGACCCCAGCGATGAGCTGGAGGCCGTGCTCGCCCCGGCCTGTACCCGCCTGCGACGTTACTTCGAGCGGCAGGGGCCCTTCGCGGTGGCGTGATGGGTGGTGACGTGCCGACCATCACAGGTCGGCACGTTGTGGGTAGTGCGCCATGACGCACCGGTGTCTGGAGTACGGCCGCGGGCTTGCATTAGACTGGGCGGCCGCAAGCGGGCCTATAGCTCAACGGTTAGAGCAGAGGACTCATAATCCTTTGGTTCCAGGTTCGAATCCTGGTGGGCCCACCACACGGCGTCTCCTGCCTTCGCGGCGCGCCGCTCAGCAGCCCCGCGCGCTGGATAGATCCAGGATTCCCGCCTCCCGCCACGCTCCTTCCGGCCGCACGACACACAGCGCGGGGCTGTCCACGGTGATGGCGTCGATGGGGGGCATGAGATCCTTGATGACCTCCATGTACTCACGGTCCGAGTAATGGAAGCGTGGCCGGCCCTCGCGTGGCTGGAATCCGTAGCGCAGGTAGTACTGCGCCAGGCCGGGTTCGATGTGCAGCAACATGCGCCGATACCCCTTGTCTTCGGCAAGCGAAAATGCCGACTGCAGCAGCGCTTGGCTGACCGTACCGCCCAGGAATCGCTGGCGCACCGCCACGCGTTCGACCTTGGCGAAATCGGCGAACCAGCGGACGCGGAGTACGCCCGCCGCTTCCTCGTCGAATGTCGCCAGCAGGTGGGTGGAGCCGGCCACGTCGTTTCCATCGAACTCTTCGCGAAGCGGACATTGCTGCTCTTCCACATAGACGATGGCTCGTGCTTTGCAGCAGAAGGTCCAGGGTGAGGGGCGGGCAGGGACTTGCCATGATCGAATCCTCGGGCGGCGAAAGGCGCATTGAGCAGCAGGCGTGCTGTCTGCTCGCGGCATCGGTCAACGCCGGAGCGTCGTGCCTGTCAGCTTCAGATCCTCCGGGATTACAAGCGTTGAGAACCGTTGTTTCTCTCAATGGCCGGTAATCGGGCTGATGCACGGTGCATCTCCGGCATCCGTCGTGCACATATGAATCTTGATCGTCGCAAACAGCGCGATACATGGCTCGGAACGGCGCCCCGCGGGCGACCACGGTCGGCCTGGACACGACACTGGGTGATTAGCGGGAGCCTGGTCCACGGTGATGGCCAGGTTCTTTTGCAACTCCGGCCATGCAAACACGCGCTCTTGGCGGGTGTTGTCGCCAGTTCTTCGTTGGGGTTATCGACCCATGTGTGGCAGGGCAATGTCGGCCTCGCGCACGGCGCGCTCGAACTGCGGCCGGCCGAACCAATAGCCCTGCATCAGGCGGATGCCGAGATCCGACAGACACTGCGCTTCATCGCGGGTCTCTATGCCTTCGGCGATGACATCGATAGCCAACTGCGCGCACATGGAGACCACGCCCGCCACGATCGCGCGTCGTGCAGGGCTGTGGTCGATCCCGCGGATCAGCGCCATGTCCAACTTGACCAGGTCCGGCTGAAAGTCGGCCAGCAGGTTCAGGCCCGCAAACCCGGCCCCGAAATCATCGATCGCCGTCTTGAAGCCGATGCGCTTGTACTCGCTCAGGATCTCGGCCAGCCACTTGCCATCGCTGACCTTCTCTCCCTCGACGGTTTCAAAGATGATCCGCTCAACCGGAAAGCCATGCCGGGCCGCGGCCTGAAGCGTAGAGCGTATGCACACCTCTGGCCGATAGATCGCATTTGGCAGGAAGTTGATTGAAAGGTGTGATTCCAGATTCAACGACGCCGCGATCCGGATGGCTTTCTCACGACAGGCCTGGTCAAACGAATAACGGTTTTCCGCCGTGATACGTGACAGTACCGAGCTTGCCGGCTCGCCCGCCGGACCGCGCACCAGCGCTTCGTGCGCGAACACCCTGCGAGCCTGCACATCAACGATGGGCTGAAATGCATAACTGAAATCGAACTGCAACGGATCCGCGTCGCGGCATGAGCTGCATCCAACGCGCAGATCGGTGGGGGGCATGCGGTTGATTCCGTTCTCGGGTCGAGACAATGAGAATAGCCGACGCCCATCACGGTCATGTCGACGCCGACATCATTCAGTCAGCCTCCGCTGCTTGACCTGATCTGCGCGGTCAGCAGGCGGGTCAGGTTGCGGCGGGCAAAGTAACCCTGCAGCTGTCGTGCCTTGATGGTCATCGCTTTCAGCCGGGGTTGGGCGTCCGGCCGGTGCTCCACCCGGTAGCAACGCGATGCCCCACACAGCTCGGCCTGGCTGGCGGTGACCAGAATCACGGTAACCTCCAGGCTGGAGAAAGCAGCCTCGGTGGCGATCTCCGGGTTCTCCATGCTGGCGCGCTCGATCAGCGTGCGGAATCGTCCCAGGTCGCGTTCGCCGCCGCTGTTGAGTGCCCCTACGGTAGTCGCGCGGCGGACGTCATCGTCATCACCGGGAACAGCCTGGCGCCAGCGCTCCGTGCGTTCGGGAATGACAGCGCGAACGACCCTGCCGGTGGGCTCGATCAGGTCGATGACCACATCGAGCAGATAGACCGGTTCCAGCCCCAGGTTGGTCACGAAGCAATGCGCATCCAGGTCCTTCCCGGCGCCGGACGTGATCAGGATGGAAGGCCGCTGCTGGCGACGGTAGCTGCGCAGGAAGAAACTGAGGTACACGACCCAGATCAAGGCCGTCACGCAGGTCATGGCTGCGGTTATCAGGGGGGCGAAATGGAGAAGCTTTTGAAGCACGGTGAAGTTGATCCAGTGGAGCCGACGCATCCCAGCACGCTGGCGCAGATCATCGCCCTTGAACAGCCTGCATCCTGTGAAGCGTCCACCAGCAGGGACGGGGCAGCATGCGCCTGCAGACGCGATCATCACGATTCTTTATTCACCTCCGGGCTAAGGTCTGTCTCCGCCACCGGAGAACGCCGTGCCGCTCCATGCCCTTGTTTATGCAAGCCAGATGGCTGCCGACCTTCCGGCCGGACGACTCGAAGGGCTCGTCCAGGATGCGGCGCGGTTCAATCAGTTGGCGGGAGTGACCGGGCTGCTCCTGTTCGACGGTGAACGCTTTCTGCAGTATCTGGAGGGCCCGCAGCAGGGCGTGCACGCGGCCTACGGGCGGGTGCTCGCCGCATCGAGCCATGTCGACATCCTGCAGCTCGCCGGGGGGCTGGTCGGGACGCGGCTATGTCCCTTCTGGTCCATGACGCGGGTGGACACGGAGCGACGGGACCTGGGAAAGGTGGCAGCGGCAGACTGGAACAGCTTCGTACGCCGGGGAACCGCGGTACGGCCTACGGCGGTCGACCATCTGGACTGTATCGTGGCGCGGCACCGGCAGGAAATGCGCACTCCGGGCTGAAGCGATCCGAGCCCGGACGCTTCAGTCATCCGCCTCGACGTCCGCCGCGCTTTCGCATTTCTGCTTCTTCGGCGCACACAGCCGATCCAACAGCGCCAGCGTGACCCCGTTGCTCCAGCCGAAGCCATCCTGAAGCGGATACTCGCCACCGCCGCCACCGCCGGCCGATCCATCCACCACGTACTTCTCCACCAGCTTCTGTTCGCGGTCGTACACCGATTGCACGGTGCGCAGGAAGCGTGTTCCCAGCTGCCGTGCCAGCCGGTCCTGGCCGTAGCGCTGCAGGCCATCCACCGCCACCCACTGCAGCGGTGCCCACCCATTGGGCGCGTCCCACTGCTGGCCGGTGGTCAGCGTGGTGGTCAACAGGCCTCCCTGTTTCACCAGCTGCGCCTCCACGGCAGCGGCCGTGCGTCGTGCCTGCGGCTTGCTGGCGACGTCCAGCCACAGCGGGAACAGCGCAGCAGCCGTGAGGGCAGGGCGGGTATGGCCGGTCTGCAGGTCGCGGTCCACGTACCAGCCCTGCGCCGGGTCCCACAGCTGGGTATTGATGGCGCGTTGGCGTGCCTGCGCCTGCCGCTTGAAGTCACGCCGTGCCCGCGTGTCCTTGGCCACGCCGCTGGCGTGGGCAAGCGTGCGTTCCAGGTGGAACAGCAGGCTGTTCAGATCCACCGGCAGGATGTCGGTGGTGCGGATGCTGGACAGCGCGGCCGGATCATCCAGCCAGCGCGAGCTGAAATCCCAGCCGGACTCCGCGCCCGCACGCAGGTCGCGGTAAACCTGCGATGGCGCGCGCTGCGGTGCCTGCGCCGCCGTGGCCAGGTCATCGGTCCAGGATTCGGTGCGTGGCACAGCGCGGGCATCGTAGTAGCGGTTCATGACACTGCCATCGGCCAGCCTCACTACGCGCGCATGCGCCTGTCCCGGCGCCAGCCCGTCGGCACCGCTCATCCAGAATGCATGTTCCGCGCGTAGCTGGGGCAGGTAGCGCCGATACGCCTCATCGCCTTCGTGGCTGGCCAGCAGGTCCACCATCAGGCTGAAGAAGGGCGGCTGCGAACGGCTCAGGTAATAGCTGCGATTGCCATTGGGAATGTGGCCGTGGGTGTCGATCTGGTAGGCGAAGTTGTCCACCATGTCGCGCACCCGCTGCCACTGGTCGCTGGCCGCTAGCCCCAGCAGGGTGAAATAACTGTCCCAGTAATACACTTCGCGGAAGCGTCCGCCGGGCACTACGTAGGGCTTTGGCAGCGGCAGCAGGGAACCATTCGGATCCACCGTGCCGGTCTGGCGGGTCAGTACCGGCCAGAGGCTTTCGATATGCGCGCGCAGGGTTTCGCCTGCGGGTGGCACGTAGGGCGCTGCGTCGCGGGGGATATCGAAATTGTCGTTGACGAAGGCGTGCAGCGAAAAACCGGACTGGGTGTGCGCGCGCTGCCAGGCCTGCACGATCGCCTCGGGTGCGCGGCGTGGCACCGCATCGGCGAAGGTTTTCTGGTCCGGGAACAGGTGCGCACCCTGCACCTGCTGGAACAGCGGCTGCAGGCGCTGGTCCGGTGGTGTGGGGTCTGCGGCGTGTAGCGCCGTACTCCACACCATCGGGACCAGCAGCAGAGTGGCCAGGCAGTTGCGTGCGCGCATGTGAGAGCCTTGGGAGGAGCGTGGCCTCAACTCTAGTACAGCGGCGCGCGTCGGGCAGGTGATGGCCGTTGGTCGTGATTGTCTTTGTCTGTACAGTCCATCACAGGGAACCCCTCGAGGAAGCAGGTTGGCCATGGACCGCACAACGCCCCGGAACGCCCGTCGACTGCTGATCGGGGCCATTGTGGTGGTACTTGCGGCCATCGCCGCGCTGCTGTGGCCTGAGCGTCCGAAGGCACCTGAAGCAGCTGGCGCGGCCAGCGTCGACGCGGTGCCACCGAACGAGCCGCCGCCAGCCGCCGCCACCCCGTCCGACACGCCACCTGCGGTGGGTCAATCCGCGCAGGCACGCATGCTGGCGCTGCGCCGGGACGCCGCCGCCGGGATCCCGGCGGCGATGCGCGATCTCGCCGATGTGATGCAGCGCTGCGGATTCGGCAAGCTGCACGGCCCGCTGTTCGAAAAACATGTGGACGAGATGGCGGCTCAGATGAAGGCTGACCAGGTGCACCTGCTGCGTGCCGCGGCCGCTCGGCGGCAGGCGCAGTGCGAAACCATCCCGGGCACGTTTGACGAGCAGGTGCAGCAGCAGCGGCAGCTGTTGCAGGATGCAGCGGGCAAAGGCGACCTGTTGGCACGGCTGCGCCAGCGCACCCGTGCCTTTACCCAGCAGGCCAAGGCGTGGTTGCCGGATGATGCCGATGCGCTGATCGACGAAGCCTTGATGTCCAGCGATCCGCGCGCGCTGTTCGAGTTGGCTAGCCTGCATAACACGTCACCGGAACTGCTGGCCAAGGCCGGCATGCGTACCACCAGCAGCGATGGCGCTGCCTTGGTCCTGGTGGCTTGCGAGCGCGGCCTGGACTGTAGCGCGAGCTCTGAATTCGGCGATGATCTGTGCATTGCCAGTGCAATGTGCACGGAGGATCTCGATACAGTGGTGTTGAACGCCGCTGGTGCCGAGGGCAGGACGGAGGAGGTCCAGGCCCGCTTGCAATGGATGCGCACGATGCTCGATGAAGTGGATCGCGCGCGCTGAGCAGGGCACCGCGCTACCGGTTGCTGATCGGCTTGACCGCCGTGCTGCTTGCGGTCATCGCCGTCCTGCTGTGGCCCAGGCCTGGGGCGACGTCCGTAGTCCCTGCGGTGCCGACTGCCGAAGCCGCTGTGCAGCGTAACGACAGGCCACGCCCTGCGGCGCCACGCGGGATCCAGACAGCGCCTGCCAAGTCCGGCGCAGAGCGCGTCCTGACGCTGCGTCGTGATGCTGCGGCCGGTGATCCAGTGGCGATGCGCGATCTCGCCGAGTTGATCCTGAACTGCGGCTTCGGCACCTCGCACGGCGCGGGGCTGTGGTCGCAGGTCGATTTTCTGGCTGGGCATATGAGGACGGATCACGTGCCGTTGCTGCGCGCCGCGGCCGCGCGACGTGGCGCGCAGTGCGAGAACCTTCCTGGGGAGCGCAAGGCGCTGGCGCTTGAGTACCGCCAGCTGCTGCAGGATGCAGCGAAGCAGGGGGATCTTTTGGCGCGCCTGCGGCAGCGCAGCCGCGCCTCGCATGCCCAGCGTGAAGCCGCGCTGCCTGACGATGACGCGGCGCTGGTCGAGGATGCGCTGATGTCGGATGATCCGCGTGCGCTGTATGAAATGGCGCATCTGTACACGCTGATGCCACGTGCACCCGTGCAGGCAGATATCGGCTCCAGCCGGCATGACCACACCGCGTTGGTGCTGCTCGCCTGCGAGCGCGGCCTGGACTGCGGCGTGGGGTCTGACTATGCAGACGGTATATGTCTGAACAGTGGCGACTGTGCAGGAGGCTTGGATTCGCTTCTGTGGCGGGCGGCTGGCGCAGAAGGTGCCACGAAGGACGTGCAGGCCCGCATGCAGTGGCTGCGCACGCTGCTTGATGAAGTGGATCGCGCGCGCTGAGCTGCCTGGGGTGGGGCCGCCGAGCATGGCTCGGCGCTACCGCGGGTTACGGCTTTTGATCGGGCGGTGGTATCTGCCTTTGCTAGCATTGCGCGCGTACGACGATGGAAAGGGGCGCGCGAGCGTGGTGAAGCGCAGTGCAGGATCACGTTCAAGGGCAGGGTTGCTCGCTGCGCTGGTGTTGCTGGCGGCAGGTGGAGGATGGTTGTCGCGCGCAGGTGAGGGTGTGGGATCGACGCCCGTTGCTACTGCAGTTAGCGCACCACTCAGGCCTGTCGATTCGCATGACGCGCCATCTGGTCCTGAGGCATCCCAGGTGAACGGCGGGCTTTCAGATGTGCATCACCTGTGGGCGTTGAAGCAGGCTGCCGATCATGGCGACGCCGCGGCCATGCGCGAGATCGCGTTCACCAGTTCACGCTGTGCCGGCATGGGGCACAGCAGGCAGGGGATCCAGCACACTCTGGATAACGTATCGGCCAATCTGGCAACCCATTCCCCTGAGAGGGCCGCGGTGTACCGCAGCGCGGGACAGCGGCTGAAGGCGCAGTGTGATGTATTGGCCGGCTGGAGCAACGACCTGCGTGTGTTCGGAGCGGTGTGGCGGGACCGTGCTGCGGAGGCCGGCGATCTGACGGCTTCCATCCGCAAGGCGATGTATGACGCGCCGCGTGATCCGCAGGTGGCGGCGGCACTGCTGGACAGGGTGGTTGTCAGTGGCGATGCAGCAGCGACTGCGAAGATCGGCCTGCTGCTTCTCCGGGTGAGCAATGATGGGAAGTCATTGCCGGGATATGAAGGTCTGGCTTTCGACGTATTCGATTTCTACGCGATGCAGATGATTGCCTGCGAACGCGGTGTAGCCTGCGGCGTGGGGTCGGTGATGCTGGATGACATCTGCCTGGGTGGATTGGAGTGCACGACTGCCGATTTTCCTGCGTTGTTGTGGCACAGCGTTGAAGAGGATGGTGAGGCGCGTCAGCTCGAGCAGGCACTGAAGAAGATGCGCGGTTTGCTGCAGGGCTGAGGTGCCGCCGAGCATGTCTCGGCGCTACCAGGAGCAGATGCCGCCCGTTGCGGTCGGGGCCCATTCTCCCGGCACGATGCGGCCGTGGCGGCGTTCGTAGTGTCGTGCCGGGGTGAAGTGCGTCTCACCGTCAGGTCACTGCTGGCCTGCCATCGTGGGAAGCCTCTTTCAACGCAAGAGGACATGCCATGAACTTTAACGACAAGACCGTGATCGTCACCGGCGCAGGCTCCGGTATCGGCGCCGCTACCGCGCGCGCCTTCTCGCAGGCCGGCGCCAATGTCGTGCTCGCTGACCGCGACCATCCCGACGTGGCTGCGCTGGCCGACGGGCTTTCCGGTGATCGCACCCTGGTGCATGACGTGGATGTCAGCGACGAAGCGCAGGTGCAGGCACTGGTCGATGCCACAGTGAAGCGCTTTGGTGGGCTGGATGTCATTTTCAACAATGCGGGCATCCTGGTTGAAGGGCCGGCGGAGGAGACCTCCCTTGAAGACTGGAACCGTATCGTTGCGGTCAACCTGACCGGCGTGTTCCTGGGCTGCCGCGCGGCATTGCCGGAGCTGCGCAAGCGCAAGGGCTGCATCGTCAATACGGCATCGGTCTCCGGCTTGGCCGCCGATCGCAACATGCCGGCCTACAACGCGGTGAAGGGCGCGGTGGCGAACCTGACCCGTGCGCTGGCGATCGATAACGGTCGCCATGGAGTGCGCGTCAACGCGGTCTGCCCGACCTTCACCCGCACCTCGATGACGGCGGAAAAGGAAAAGGACAAGGCGCTGGTCAACAACTTCCTCAACCGCATCCCGATGGGTCGTCTGGGTGAGCCGGAAGACATCGCAAACGCGGTGCTGCTGCTGGCCAGCGAGCACGCTGGTTTCATCACCGGAGTCAACCTGCCGGTGGATGGTGGCGTGAGCGCGTCCAACGGGCAGCCGTTGTTCGAGTGAGCCAGCGCACGCGCATCCGGCCAGTGTCATCGGTGCAAGCAATTCTCTGAGGGTGTGACCAGCCTCCAGGATAGTGACTGTCGGCCACGCGGCCTGCAGCAGAGCCCGCTCGGGTTGCTACACTTCGCGCCGCAGGTACCACGCTGCGACGGAGCAACAGTCACGTGACAGATATGGCCCAGCACGCCCGCTTCCACCTTGTATATGACGGCCCTGCTCTCGTTCAGCACCAGATGGACGTGCGTGCGCTCGCTCCTGCGCTTCTGGCCATGGGGGACCTGGTCGAGCGCGCCAACGAGCTCTTCAACGGCAGCCATGCCAAGGTTTCCGTCAACGTGCATGCGTCGTTCAAGTCTGGCTCGTTCGGAATTGATCTGGAGTTGGCCCAGTCGCTGTGGCAGCGAGCACTGGATTTCGCCAACAGCAATCCGGTGACGGGCATATTGAGCATCGTCGGCCTGCTTGGGATCGGAAAGACCACCTGTATCGGCATGGTGCAGGCGATTGTCTGGTTGCGCGGCCGCGGGGTAAAGCGCATCGAGCCAATCAGCGATGGCGTGGTGCGTCTGTATGTTGATGAGGAGCATCTGGACGTAGAGGAGCGTGTCCTTCAGTTGCTGCAGGATTATCGTATCCGTCGCGCCCTCGAAGGTGTCATCGCCGACCCGCTGAGCAAGGAGGGAATCGACACGGTTGCCGTGGTCGATCAGAAGGCCCAGCAGGTATTGATTTCAATTGATCGCACGCAGGCGGCGTACTTCAAAGCGCCCAACCCGGAAGAAGAAACCCTGCAGACCGATGAATACGTCACCACGTTGCAGGTGCTCACCCTGGCCTTCCAGGATGGCAACAAATGGCGCTTCACCGAGGGCGGTGGCAACACCTACTTTGCCGTGGTGCTTGATGAGGAATTTTTGAGCCGAGTGCACCTGAATCAGGAACAGTTTGCCAAGGACGACATCATCAAGGCCCGCATCAAGCGCATCCAGCGCCTGACCAAAGACGGATTGAAAGCCGATTACGAGGTGCTGGAAGTACTTGAGCACCGCAGCGCCTCGCCCAAGGTGCAGCTGCGCATGAATTTTGGAGGCAATGAGGAGCGCAAGCCCCCGGGGCCCTGATCCGCGCGGCCGGGTAGTCAGGGGTCAGTTCACCGGGCTTCCTGGCGCACGCGCATCCCTTCAATGCCGGGAATGCTTTCGCGTATCGCATCCAGGAACAACTGCAGGCGTGCGGGCCGGTGGCGTCCTGCCGGGAACACCAGGTGCACCGGCAATGGCGCGGCTTCCCAACCGGGCAGCAGTTGCACCAGCCGACCGCTGCGCAGCTCGTCGGTCATCATCCAGGCCGATCCGATGCCCACGCCCAGGCCATCGCGCACGGCCTGGTGCAGCACGAACAGGTTGTCGGTGAGCAGGCGCGGCTGGATCGCGATGCGCTCGTGGGTTTTGCCCGTGCCGGCGCCTTGGCAGCGCTGCAGCTGCACGCTTTCACGATAGAAATTGGTCAGGGACACCCACGGCAGCGTTGCCAGCGCGGCGGGCATGGTGGGCAGCGGATCGGGCGCGATCGACGCGGCGCACACCACGATCCGGGGCACCTCGGCTACCTGCACGGCCACCACGTCCTGCTGTTCCAGCGGGCCTACGCGGATGGCGCAGTCGATGCCTTCGGCGACCAGGTCGGACAGGCCATCGTGCAGGCGCCATTCCAGGCTGATCTGCGGGTAGCGGCGCAGGAAGGCCAGCATCGGCGCCATCAGCTGGCCTTGCCCGAACGCATGCGGCACCAGCACGCGCAGGCGTCCACTGGGCTGCTGGGCGGCGCCGCGCAGGTCCTGTTCGATGCCTTCCCAGCTGTCCAGCAGCTCACGCGCATGCTGCAGGCAGCGTTCGCCATCGTGGGTGAGCTGCATGCCATGGGTGGAGCGCTGCAGCAGGCGCAGGCCGAAATGCTTTTCCAATGCCTGCAGGCGGCGGCTGATGGTCGGCTGGGTGGTGCCCAGTTGTAAGGCTGCGGCGGACAGGCTGCCGGCATCCACGATGCGCACGAAGGTGCGCAGCAGATCGATGCGGTCGGCATTGGCGGGGGCGGAAGAATGGGTCATGCGCATTACGTATGGGGCTGATGCGGCCGAGCCTACTACACCGGCCGTCAGGGCAGGAGGAAACTGCGCTCCATCCCACCAACAAGGCTCCTCCCATGTCTACTGCGCATGACGCAACGCTTCCACTACCGCCGCCGGCCTTGCCCGGCCTGTTGGTTCCGGTCATGGCGGCCGGCGCTGGCTTCAGCGTGGCCTCGCTGTACTACGCCCAGCCGATGCTGGGCGCGATGGGGGCTTCGCTGGGTGCCAGCGACGCGTCCATCGGCCTGGTGCCGACCCTGACCCAGCTCGGCTATGCGGCCGGCATTGCGTTGCTGGCCCCGCTCGGTGACCGCTTCGAACGCCGGCGCATCATCCTGGTCAAATCATTGCTGCTGGGCGCAGCGCTGCTGGCCGCCGGCCTGGCTGGGCAGCTGCCCGGGGTGCTGCTGGCCAGCCTGCTGGTCGGCCTGATGGCCACCGTGGCGCAGGACGTGGTGCCCGCTGCCGCCACCTTGGCACCGCCGGAACACCGCGGTGCGCTGGTCGGCAAGGTAATGACCGGCCTGCTGCTGGGCATCCTGCTGTCACGCGTGGTCAGTGGCGTGGTGGCCGAACAGTTCGGCTGGCGCGCGGTGTTCATCGCCGCGGCGGTGTCGGTGGTGCTGATGGGGCTGCTGCTGCGTGCCACGCTGCCGCGCTTTGCGCCCACCACCACGCTGGGCTATGGCGCGCTGCTGCGTTCAATGGGCGGGTTGTGGATGCAGCTGCCGCCGCTGCGCCGTGCGGTACTGGCGCAGGCGCTGCTGGCAATGGGCTTCAGTGCGTTCTGGTCGACGCTGGCGTTGATGCTGCATGCCCGCTTCGGCATCGGCAGTGCGGGCGCCGGGGCATTCGGAATCGCCGGCGCGGCCGGTGCACTGGCCGCGCCGCTGGCCGGCCGTTTTTCCGACCGCATCGGTACCCAGCGGGTGGCCCGGCTGGCCATTGGCATCGCCCTGCTGGGCTTTGCCAGCCTGCTGCTGGATGGCCTGTTCCCGGTGTCGCTGCAGCTGGTGCTGCTGGCGGTGAGTGCAGTGATCTTCGACTTCGGTTTCCAGGCCGCGCTGGTGTCACACCAGACGCTGGTCTACGGTCTGCAGCCGCAGGCGCGCAGCCGCCTGAATGCCCTGCTGTTCACCGGCGTGTTCGTGGGCATGGCCGCAGGCGGTGGCTTGGGCGCCATGGCGCTGGCCCAGGGGGGCTGGCATGCGGTGGTGCTGCTGGCCTGCGCGACCAGTGCATTGGCGCTGTGGGTGAGGCGGTAAAAAGCCGTTCTCGCTGAACATGGCCGATGTCGCTTTTCTGAAAGCGGGGGTGTACAAATGTACACCATGGATCCCATCGACCTCCCTCCCCAACGTGCGGCCGTGCTGGCCTGGCTGCGCCAGTCACTGGCTTCGGGCCAGTCGCCCAGCCTGGCCGACATCGCCGAAGCCTTCGGCTTTGCCTCGCGCAATGCCGCGCAGAAACACGTGCAGGCGCTGGTCGAAGCCGGCCTGCTGGACCAGGCGCCGGGCCGCAAGCGCGGGCTGGCCCTGCCCGGTGGCCCGACCGAGCTGCTGCCGCTGGCGGTGCTGGGCCGGGTGGCGGCCGGCCAGCCGATCGGTGCGGATATCGGCCTGGACCAGCAGCTGTGGCTGGACCGGCGGATGTTCTCCCCGCGCCCGGATTACCTGCTGAAAGTGCAGGGCGATTCGATGATCGACGACGGCATCCTCGATGGTGACCTGGTCGGCGTGCACCGTACCCCCAGCGCCCGCGACGGCCAGACCGTGGTGGCGCGCATCGATGGCGAACTCACCATCAAGCGCCTGCAGCAGACCGCCGATGGCGTGCGCCTGCTGCCGCGCAATCCGGCGCATGCCCCGATCGTGGTCGAGGCCGGGCAGGACTTCGCCGTGGAAGGCGTTTACTGCGGCCTGGTCCGGCAGGGCTGAGATGAATACCGCGCCCGAACTGCAGCAGCTGCTGTCCGCCCAGACCCTCTGGCATGCGGGGCGGGGCAGTGCGAAGGAGGGCGTGGAAGGCCAATCCACCGGACATCCGGCACTGGATGGCCTGCTGCCGCAGGGCGGCTGGCCGCGTCGCGCGCTGACCGAACTGCTGCTGCCCGCCGATGGCGTGGGCGAACTGCAGCTGCTGCTGCCCACGCTGGCGCGGCTCAGCCAGGCCGGCGCGGCGGTGGCGGTGATCGCCCCGCCCTACCTGCCGTATGCACCGGCATGGCAGGCAGCCGGCGTGTCGCTGCAGCATCTGCAGTTGATCGACGCGGCCCCGCGCGATGCGCTGTGGGCGTTCGAACAATGCCTGCGCAGTGGTGCCTGTGCAGCGGTGCTGGGCTGGCCGAAACAGGCCGATGCCCAGGCGCTGCGCCGGCTGCAGGTGGCCGCAGATACCGGCCAGTGCCTCGGCTTTGCCCTGCGTGACCGCAAGCATGCGGCCAATCCATCGCCAGCGGCGCTGCGCCTGGAGGCGGTGCGTGAGGGCCACGCCACGCAGTGGCAGGTGCGCAAGTGCCGTGGCGGCCCTGCGCCGTCGCAGGCATTCGCGTTGAGGGCAGGGTGAGGTACGCCGATGCTCTGGGCCTGTGTACTGCTGCCGCAGCTGGCGCTGGATGCCGTCCTTCGCCGCCACCCTGATCCGGATGCGCCGCTGGCGTTGGTCGGTGGGGCAGTGCAGCTGCGCACCCTGCATGCGGTGAATGCCGCCGCCGCGCAGGCGGGGCTGCAGGCCGGCATGCGGCTGACGGCTGCGCTGGCGCTGCTGCCGGACTTCCAGATGGTGGAACACGATGCCCAGTCCGATGCGCGCTGGCAGCGCTTCCTGGCTGCCTGGGCATACCGGCACAGCTCGCTGGTGAGCGCGCAGTGGCCGGGCTGCATCGTGCTGGAAGTGCGCGCCAGCTTCCAGCTGCTGGGCCCGTGGCCGGTGCTGCAGGCGCGCCTGCGCGAGGAACTGCAGGCACTGGGCTTCCAGCACCGCATCG
Organism: Stenotrophomonas sp. CFBP 13724; assembly: GCF_014841975.1. NCBI lineage: Bacteria > Pseudomonadati > Pseudomonadota > Gammaproteobacteria > Lysobacterales > Lysobacteraceae > Stenotrophomonas > Stenotrophomonas sp. CFBP 13724. The sequence continues at coordinate 4,227 of NZ_JACYUW010000005.1, read as the reverse complement.
CGTTGGCGCCGACGCCGCGTGCGGCGATGGTGCTGGCCGGCATTCGCGATGGTTTTTCGGTGCAGGACATCGCGGCGATGCGGGCCCTGCTGGACCGCGTTCCGGTGCGCCGTGCGCGGTTGCCCGATGACGGCGGCACGCGCCTGAAGCAGATGGGCATCGACACCCTGCAGGCGCTGCGTGCGCTGCCGCGCGATGGCCTGCGCCGGCGCTTCGGATTGCCGCTGCTGGAACACCTGGACCGGCTGTACGGCCAGGCCGATGAGCCGTTGGCCTGGTATGCGCCGCCGGACCATTTCGATTCGCGGGTGGAGCTGGGCTATGAGGTGGAAAACCACATGGCCCTGCTGTTCCCGTTGCGCCGCCTGATCGGCGATCTGTGTACCTGCCTGTCGATCCGCGATGGCGGCGTGCAGCGCTTCGTGCTGCGGCTGGAACACGAAGAAGGCCATACCGACGTGGAGGTGGGCCTGCTGGCCGCCGAACGCGATGCCACGCTGCTGTTCGAACTCACCCGAAACCGGTTGGAGCGCGCCAGCATCGACCAGCCGGTGGTCGCCGTGCGCCTGCTGGCACGCGAACTGCCGACCTTCGTGCCGGCCAGCCGCGATCTGTTCGATACCCGCAACCAGCAGCAGCTGCCATGGCCGCAGCTGCGCGAACGCCTGCGTGCGCGGCTCGGTGATGGCTCGGTCTATCGCGTGGGGCCGGCCGGTGACCCGCGCCCGGAACGTGCGTGGCAGCGCGTGGAAGGCGATGGCATGGCCATTGCCCAAGCCCCGCTGCGTCCACCGCGTCCGTGTTGGCTGCTGCCCACGCCGGTGCCGTTGCGCGATCCGCGCGCGCGCATCGTGTCCGGTCCGGAGCGGCTGGAAAGCGGCTGGTGGGATGGCCAGGAAGCGCGGCGTGACTATTACGTGCTGGAGACTTCGCAGGGCCAGCAGGCCTGGGCCTTCGCCCTGCCGGGCCAGCAGGGCGACTGGATGCTGCACGGCTGGTTCGCATGAGCCGTATCGAAGAACGTGACGATGCCCCGTGCAAGCGCATGCCGCGTGCGTGGGAAACCCGCGAGCGACTGGCCGCGGCCAACGACGATGTACAGCATGAAGACATGCTGCCGGCGTATGCCGAGTTGCACTGCCTGTCTGATTTCTCGTTCCTGCGCGGCGCGGCCAGTGCCGAAGAACTGTTCACGCGTGCGCACCAGTGCGGCTACGAAGCCCTGGCGATCACCGATGAGTGCTCGCTGGCCGGGATCGTGCGCGGGCTGGAAGCCTCGCGGGCCACCGGCGTGCCGCTGATCGTCGGCAGCGAGTTCGTGCTGGAGTGCGGGCTGAAGCTGGTGCTGCTGGTGGAGAACCAAAGCGGCTACGTGCGCCTGTGCGAACTGATCACCACCGGGCGGCGTGCGGCAGGCAAGGGCAGTTACCGGCTGGCCCGGCAGGACGTGGAACGGGTGCTGGGCGATGCGTCCGGTGAAGGGCTCGGCCTGTTTGCGCTGTGGGTGCCGGGTGCACAGCCTGATGCCGGGCAGGCAGTCTGGATGCAGCAGGTATTCGTGCAGCGGACCTGGCTGGCCGTGCACCTGCACCGCGAACGCGACGATGCCGCACGCCTGGCGCAGCTGCTGGCGCTGGCCACGCAGCTGGGCATCGAAGCACTGGCCTGCGGCGATGTACACATGGACGTGCGCCGCCGCCGCGTCCTGCAGGACACAATGACCGCGATCCGCCATGGTCTGCCGCTGGCAGAATGCGGGGCGTTCCTGTTCCGCAATGGCGAACATCACCTGCGCACCCGGCGTGCACTGGGCAACATCCATCCGCATGCGCTGCTGCACACCGCCGTGGTGCTTGCCCGACGCTGCCGGTTCCGGCTTGACGAGGTGCGCTACCAGTATCCGGCCGAGCTGGTGCCCGATGGACATACGCCCAGCAGCTGGCTGCGCGAGCTGACCCTGCGCGGCATGCGCGAGCGCTGGCCGGAAGGCGTGCCGGACGCGGTGGCCATGCAGATCGACAGTGAGCTGGCGCTGATCGCCGACATGAAGTACGAAGCCTTCTTCCTTACCGTGGAAGACATCGTGCGCTTCGCGCGTTCGCGCGACATCCTGTGCCAGGGACGGGGGTCATCGGCGAACTCGGCGGTGTGCTTCGCATTGGGCATCACCGTGGTCAACCCGGCCGAAAGCCGCTTGTTGATGGCGCGCTTCCTGTCCAAGGAACGCGACGAGCCGCCGGACATCGACGTGGACTTCGAACACGAGCGGCGCGAGGAAGTGCTGCAGTACGTGTATGGAAAATACGGGCGCGAACGCGCGGCGCTGGCCGCCACGGTGATCCGTTACCGGGGGAAAAGTGCAGTGCGCGACGTGGCCAAGGCGTTCGGGCTGCCGTCGGACCAGGTGGCGCTGCTGGCCGAATGCTTCGGTTGGGGAAATGGCGAAACCCCGATGCAGCAGCGACTGGCCGAGGCCGGTTTCGATGCGGAAAATCCGCTGCTGCAGCAGGTGATGGCGGTGACCGAGCAGTTGCGCGACCATCCGCGGCATCTGTCCCAGCACGTGGGCGGCTTCGTGATCAACGATGCACCGTTGAGCACGTTGGTGCCGGTGGAGAATGCCGCGATGGCCGACCGCACCATCATCCAGTGGGACAAGGACGATCTGGAAACCATGAAGATGCTCAAGGTCGATTGCCTGGCGCTGGGCATGCTGACCTGCATCCGCAAGGCGGTGGCGCTGGTCGAAAAGCACCGCGGCCATCGCATCGACCTGGCCCGCCTGCCGATCGATGATCCACCCACCTTCGCCATGATCCGGGCGGCCGACACCGTCGGCGTGTTCCAGATTGAATCGCGTGCGCAGATGAGCATGCTGCCGCGCCTGAAGCCCACCACGTTCTACGATCTTGTGATCCAGGTGGCGATCGTGCGGCCCGGGCCGATCCAGGGCGGCATGGTGCATCCGTTCCTGCGCCGCCGCCAGGGCCATGAAGCGGTGACGTACCCGTCCGAGGGCATCCAGGACATCCTCGGAAGTACCCTGGGCATTCCGTTGTTCCAGGAGCAGGTGATGGAGCTGGTGATCCATGCCGGTTACGAGCCGCACGAGGCCGACCATCTACGCCGCTCCATGGCGGCCTGGCGCAGCGGGGGGGACATGAACCCGCATCGCGAGCGCATCCGCGGATTGATGGAGAAAAAGAGCTACAGCTCGGAGTTCATCGATCAGATCTTCGAACAGATCAAGGGCTTTGGTGCCTATGGTTTCCCGCAGAGCCATGCCGCTTCGTTCGCCAAGCTGGTGTACATCAGCTGTTTCCTGAAGCGGCATGAGCCGGCCGCGTTTGCCTGCGCGCTGCTCAATGCGCAGCCGATGGGCTTCTATTCGGCCAGCCAGATCGTGCAGGACGCGCGCCGTGGCAGCGCCGAGCGGGGCGGCGTGGCCGTGCTGCCGGTGGATGTATGCATCAGTGATTGGGACAACACGCTGGAAGGCGGCGATACCCGCAACCAGCCGGCGATACGGCTGGGGCTGCGGCAGCTGGCCGGCTGCAGCGAAGCGGCCGCACGGGCGGTGATGGCGGCCCGCGCGCAGGCTCCCTTCGCCGATGTGCCCGACCTCTGCCGCCGTGCGCGGCTGGATGCAAAGGCCCGCCAGGTGCTGGCTGATGGTGGGGCACTGGCCGCGCTGGCCGGCAACCGCAATGCCGCGCGTTGGGCGGTGGCCGGCATCGAACGCGCGATGCCGTTGCTGGACGGCAGTCCGGACGAGCAGGACATCGTGCTGCCGGCGCCCAACGTGGCCGAGGAAATGCTGTCCGACTACCGTGCCAGCGGGCTGACCCTGGGTGAGCATCCATTGGCGCTGTTGCGCACGCGGCTGCAGCAGGAGCGCGCGCTGGATTCGCGCCAGCTGCGCGCCACCGCGCATGGGCGCGGCGTGCACACCATCGGGCTGGTGACCCAGCGGCAGAAGCCCGGCACGGCCAACGGCACGGTGTTCGTCACCCTGGAAGACGAGCACGGCATGGTCAACGTGGTGGTCTGGTCGCACCTGGCGCTGCGTCGGCGCAAGGCGCTGCTGGGGTCGCGGCTGCTGGGAGTGCGCGGGCGCTGGGAGTGCGTGGACGGGGTCCGCCACCTGATCGCTGGCGACCTGCACGACTACAGCCACCTGCTGGCCGGCCTGAACGCACCATCGCGCGACTTCCGGTAGTGACGGGC
>NZ_JACYUW010000004.1:0-261799 GCF_014841975.1 Stenotrophomonas sp. CFBP 13724 | reverse complement strand
CCACCCCGCCCCGCCAACCAACAGCCCTGCAGCTTTTGACGTTGCTCCTGCTCAGCCGACCCGATCAGCGTCAGGATCCCGCACCAGGTGGATATCCGTCGGCGCGGACAACGCGATGCCTCTCGCCGCCAGTTCCTGCAGCAGGCTGAAGAACAGATCGCTGCGCGCGCCGTACACCTGACGCGGGCTGGAGACGTAGGCAAAGCTGTTGATCGCCACCTGGCCACCGCTGATTGAATCGATGAACACCGACGGCGCCGGGTCGGACAGCACGCTGGCATGCGCCGTGTAGGCATCCATCAACACCTGCTTCACCGCCGCCACGTCCGCGTTCAACGGCAGGGTGAACTGGATCTGGATCCGGCCCTGCGCGCTGCCCATGGTCATGTTGCGCACGGTCTTGGTGATCAACTCCGAGTTCGGCACGATCAACGTCGATTTGTCGCCCACCGTGATCTCCGTGGAGCGCACGTTGATGCGGCGGATGTCGCCTTCCTGGTCACCAATCTTCACCCAGTCACCGATCTTCACCGGCCGCTCGGCCAGCAGGATCAGGCCGGAGACGAAGTTCTGGGTGATCGCCTGCAGGCCGAAACCGATACCCACCGACAGCGCGCTGACCACCAGCGCCAGCTGGCCCATGCCAATGCCCAGCGCGCCCAGTGCCCACAGCACCGCAAGGATGATGCCCAGATAGCGGGCCACGGTACTGATCGAGTTCTGCGCACCCGAATCCAGTTCTGTCTTCGGCAGGTAGGTCTCCACCAGCCAGCGCTGCAGGGCCTGCATCAACGCCAGACCGGCCAGCAGCACGACGATGGCCAGTACGATCTTGCCCGGTTCCAACGTGATGCCGCCGATCGGGATGCCATCGGACAGCGCCTCGATGCTGCCCAGCACCGACCCGACATTGCCGAACGGCGCGGTGAAGATCAGCAGCGCCAGCAGCACCAGCACGATGCGGCTGAAGGCTGACAGCAGCACGCCGGCCTGCTCCACCTGTGCTGCGCTGAGGCCGGTGGTCAGCACCACGGTGCGGCCGATGCGGCTGTCCGGATGCAGCATCCAGGTACACAGGTCGTCGGCGAACTTGAGCAGCAGGCTGGTGGTCAGCGCGACGATTCCTCCCCAGACCAGCTGCGAGGTCACGAACTTGGCGAAATTGAGGTAACCGAACAGCGAGGCGATGATCGCCGCGGCCACCACCACGTTGCCGGCCACGCGGGTCAGTACGATCCAGCCACTGCGGTGCGCCGGGCCACGAGCGCGTGCATCGGCCGCCTGCGCTTCGGCGCGCTCGGCGGCCTCGGCGGTCTGCCGCCGGTGCAACCGGGACAGCGTGACCAGCATCGCCATGATCAGGCACAGGTAGATCAGCGCGATCACCCCATCCAGCGCGATGGTGTTGATCTCGCTGGTGCGCGCCGCGCGATCCACCGCCGCCAGCATGATGCTGATCCAGCTCACCGCCGCCGCGCTCCACGCGTACTTGCGCAGGTTGCGCGCTGCGGTGTCGTCCAGGTCCAACAGGCGCCACGACGGCCGTTTGGGGGCCAGCAGGCAGGCACTCAGGGCGACGATGAAGGCGGCAAAGCACGTGGCGCCCAGGAAGTAATTGGAAAGGGACTGCAGGCGCGGCGGGATGGCACCGACCGCGTCCATCGCCGCCACCAGCGCCCAGGCCGCCAGCCCCGGTATCGCCGTGCCCACCAGCAGCAGCCAGACCGCAAGGCCGGTCCGGCGAAGGCGCCCCTGCGGCGCGTTTTCGGCGGCCGCATAACGCCGACCCAGCGCACGCAGCCACAGCCGCACCGGGAAGAACAGCACCAGGCACACGCCAAGGCCCAGCAGCGGCAGGCCCCAGCCCTCGCGCTTCAACGCATCGCGCACCGCGTTGGTACCCAGCCGGTACAGCGCCAGCACCCGCGTGGTATCGGCCGGTGCGGTCGCGGCGACCTGGCGCCACAAGGCCGGCGACAACGGCGACGCCACCTTGCGACCCAGTTCTTCGCTGAACTGGCTGGCCCGCAGCTTTTCGATGTCCGCGGCCAGCTGGTTGGCGTTGACCACCGCCAGTTCGGCCCGCTTGAGGGTGCCGTCGATGCTGTTCCGCCGCTTGGTCAAGTTGGTGCGCTGCACCTCCACTTCGCGTGCTTCGGTGCTGCCCTCCGCCACTTCGCCCAGTGGCGCCAGCTGCTCGTTGAGCTGGTCCAGCTGCGGCTGCAGCGCCTTGGCGGCCGCGTCCGCATCGTCCTTGGCCGCCTTGGCCCGCTCGCTCAGGGTGGCCAGCGTATCGGGCGTTTCAGCATCGTCCAGCGAGGCCCGCGCCGACTTCAGCGTGGCCTCGGCCCGGGCTACCTGGGCGTCAGGTGTCAGTTCGGCCGGCTCCTGCGCCAGCACCGGAGCGCTGGCCAGGAACAGCAACATCAGCAGGCCGACGGCGGCACCGCGCTTTGGAATCAGGCTGGAAAGAGACAAAACACGATACCGGCATACGCGGACCACCGCGCCTGCGCGGACTATACGACGTGTCGGGTGGGGATCGGGTCAGTACTTCAGGCGCAGCTCTTCCACCTGCGGTTGCTGGGCGGCGTACCACTCCTGGAACTCCTCTTCGGGAATCTCTTCCGGGGCGTACACCACGATCGGGTCCCAGGCGTGGTCGGTGGGCAGCGGTTGGCGCGGGCCGGCACGCAGCGTGTAGGCCACGCCCTCGTGGTCGACCACCTCTTCGACCTGCTCCCAACGCGCGCGCGCGAAGCTGGATTCGGATTTCAACAGGATCACCTGGTACATCGGCATCACTCCTTGTAACTGTTCGTCAGCATGGACCTGCATATCGGCCCGATAAACCCACGGGCCGCTACGCAGTGTTGCGGATACGCCATGGGAAAGCGGCTTCACCTGGCCATGGCGGCGAGCGCGGCAAGGTGGCCTACCGCCTCCGGGACGAGAGCCCCATGACCACCCCCAACGACCTCAAGACCGTCCCCGACCTCAAGCTGCCGCGTTACCTCGGCACCTGGTACGAGATCGCCCGCCTGCCGATGCGCCACGAACCCGAAGCCTGCACCGATGTCTCGGCCCATTACAGCCTGCAGGACAATGGCAACATCCGCGTCCACAACCGCTGCCGCATGGAAGGCGAGATCGAAGAAGCCATCGGCGAGGCGAGCGTCGTGGATAACGACAGCGCGCGGCTGGCGGTCAGCTTCCTGCCCAAGGGCCTGCGCTGGTTACCGTTCACCAAGGGCGACTACTGGGTGATCCAGATCGCTCCCGATTACAGCGTGTCGCTGGTCGGCAGCCCGGACCGGGATTATCTGTGGCTGCTCTCGCGCACTCCGCACCTGGACAAGACTGTTCGCGATCATTATCTGGCGACCGCTCGCCAGCAGGGCTTCGATCTGTCCAAACTGATCGATACCCCCCACACCGGCAAGCCGACGGCCTGAGTCCATGGACCTGAAGAGCGGGTATCCGTACTGGTCCATCCGCAATGGACTGATCCAAGCCTTCCCGCCGCTTGAAGCCGACCTGCACTGCGATGTGCTGGTGGTGGGCGGCGGCATCACCGGCGCATTGATCGCCGACGAACTGTCCGCACACGGCCACGATGTCGCGTTGATCGAACAGCGCGACATCGGCTGGGGCAGCACGGCGGCAAGCACCGCCCTGCTGCAGTATGAGATCGACACCCACCTGATCGACCTGGCCCGCCAGTACGGCCAAGACGATGCGGCGCTGGCCTACCACGCCTGCGCGCAGGCGCTGCCGCAGCTGCGCGAAGTCACCGCCGGCCTGCGCGGGGTGGATTTCAAGCAGATGGACAGCGTGTACCTGGCCAGCAAGCCGCGCCATGTGCCGGTCCTGCGGGAAGAGGGCGCGGCGCGCCGCAAGCACGGGTTGGACGCACGCTGGCTGGACCGCGGTGCCCTGCACGAACGCATGGGGATGGACGGCGACGCTGCGCTGCTGACCCGCCAGGCCGCGCGCGTGGACCCGTACTGCCTCACTTACCGGCTGCTGGAGCGGGTCAAGCGGCGCGGCGGCCATGTGCACGACCGCACCGTGCTGCATGCGCTGCAACCCACCGCGCGCGGGGTCACCGCACGCACCGAAGACGGGATCCAGATCCGCGCCAAGCACGTGGTGCTGGCCCAGGGCTACGCCAACCAGCGGTGGCTGGACCAGCGCGTGGCACGCAACCGCAGCAGCTATGCGCTGATCACCGATCCGCTGCACGCCGACGAACTTGGCGCACTGGCCACGACGATGGTGTGGGAAAGCGCGCGCCCCTACCTGTACCTGCGCAGCACCGGCGATGGCCGGCTGCTGCTGGGCGGGCTGGACGATGCGGTGGATGTCCCGGCACGCCGCGACCGCCGCGTTGACGGCAAGTCGAAGAAGCTCATGAAGGGACTGAAGCACTGGTTCCCGGCGCTGGACCCGATACCGGCGTTTGCCTGGGCCGGGACCTTCGCCGAAACCGCAGATGGCCTGCCGTTCTTCGGGCCGCATGCGCAGTGGGGGCCCCGCGTCCAGTTCGCGATGGCCTACGGCGGCAACGGCATCACCTATTCGATGATCGGCGCCGGCCTGCTGCGCGCGAACATCGAACGCAGGCGCCACCCGCTGCAGTCGCTGTTCGGCTTTGAGCGGCTGGAACGCTGATCGCCAACCCACGCAGGTCCTGCCGTCCGGCACGATGACGTATTCCCGCCCGATACGATCCCGCGGTAGCGCCGAGCCATGCTCGGCGAGCGCAGCGGCGTCTTTGTTGCCCGCCGAGCATGGCTCGGCGCTACCCTGCAGGCGCAACGACAGGCATCATTCAACCAGCAGCTGCTAGCGTCGCCATGAGGGTCCGCGTGCCCTGCCCCGTCCGCTGCTGGAGCGTCGTGCCATGATCCGCCCCTTGATCCTGCTGTGCCTGGCCTGCGCCCCCTCGGCGGTGCTTGCGCAGAGCGCTGCCGGCGCCACCGGCCCGCAGTCGGCCACCGGCCTGAACCTGGCCGTGCCCAGCGAACCGCTGCGCTATCTCAACGATCCCAGCTTCCAGCAGGATGCCCCAGGCACCTACTACGGGGACAAGAGCGGCCCCCGCGCACGTGCCGGCAGCGATAACGGCATCGCCGAGGTCACCGATGACAAGCTGCGCGTTTCGGGAAGTGTCAGCACCGGCATCGGCTATTCCGAAGGTTACGGCAACAGCCACTACAACGCGGCCACGCTGAACCTGAGCAAGAACTACACCACCGACGAAGGCAAGACCCGCGGGGTCAACGTCAACATCCACGTCAGCGAAGGCAAGGGACCGGGCTTCTTTGGTCCCTGGGATGGCCCGTATGGCGGTGGCTTCGGCGGCGGCTATGGTCCGGGCCCCGGCTACTGGGATCGCCCGCCGCCGTTCGGCTGGTAAGCCGGGTTCGGTAGCGGAACGACCGGCATGGCGGCATCCGGAAACGCCGCTGCGCTCGCCGAGCATGGCTCGGCGCTACCGGTTCAACGTTCGTGGCGCGTGGATCAATCCAACCAGCCGTCGCGCTCGCTGTCCAGGATGCGGCCATCGTGTCCGCTCAGGCGTACGTCCACTTTCTGGTTGCGCGCGTTGCGTGCTTCCAGCTGCCACGTTGCACCATCGCGCTCGACCGAATGGATGTCCTTCAGGCCCTGCTCCTTGGCCTTGGCCAGCAGCTGGTCGATGTTCAACTGGCTCCTGCCGTCGAACTCGTCGAAGATCTCGCCGGTCTTCGGGTCGACATAGACTTCGCGGAAGCGGCCATCGTCGCGGGTCACGTCGGCTTCCCACAGCCCGTCATCCTTTTCAATCTCGTGGATGCGGCTGTAGCCGGCGTCACGCAGCTTCTGTTCCACCTGGGCCAGGCCCAGCGGAGCGGCGTGGGCGGTGACCGCCACGGTGGTACCCAGCAGGGCGGCAACGGTGGCGCCAGCAATCAGGGACAGCTTGTTCATGGTGTTCTCCGGAAAGATGGACCGCAGCGGGTCCGGCCAACACAGTCTGCCCAGCACACCTAACAGCCACCTAGCCCCAGCTGTTAGCCAACGGTTAGTCCACTGCGCTATTGATAGGCGCATGTATCCGTTGAAAATCATCGTCGTGATCGCGCTCGCGCTGCTGCCCGCCCTGCCGGTGACGGCAGGCGACGACCATGCCCAGCAGACGGCGCGGCGTGCAGTGGAACAGGGCCGCTACGTGCCGCTGGAAGACGTGGTGCGCGATGCCATGCGGCGCCATCCCGGCAAGCTGCTGGAAGTGGAACTGGATGATGGCGTGTACGAAGTCGAGATCCTGCGCCCCGACGGCGTGGTGGTGGAGCTGGACTATGATGCGCGCAACGGCACGCTGCTGAAGACCGAACTGGACGATTGATGCGGATCCTGCTCGCCGAAGATGACCACGACCTGGCGCAACGCCTGCAGCCCCTGCTGGAGCAGGCCGGCTTCGTGGTGGATGCATTCGCCGATGGCCGTGCGGCCGAAGAACATGGCCAGGTCGAAGACGTGCAGGCGGCCATCGTGGACCTCGGCCTGCCGGGCCTGGATGGCCTGAGCATCATCGAACGCTGGCGCGGCAATGGCCGTACCTTCCCGGTGCTGGTGCTGACCGCACGCGGGCGCTGGCACGACAAACTGGCCGGCTTCGATGCCGGCGCCGACGACTACCTGACCAAACCCTTCCAGCCGGACGAACTGGTGCTGCGCCTGCGTGCGCTGATACGCCGCAGCACCGGCCATGCCAGTCCGCGCCTGCAGTGCGGGCCGCTGCAGCTGGACGTCAACGCGGGGCGCTTCAGCCTGCACGGCAGCGAGCTGGCACTCAGCCCGCAGGAATTCCGGCTGCTCGGCTACTTCATCCACCACGTGGATACAGTGATCAGCCGCGGGCGGCTGGGCGAGCACGTGTTCGACAGCGGCTTCGATCCCGATTCCAATGCGTTGGACGTGCTGCTCGGACGGGTGCGGCGCAAGCTGGACGTCGACCTGATCCAGACCGTGCGCGGCCAGGGCTGGCGCCTGACGGCACCCGCATGAAGGCGGCACAATGAAGCGCGCCTCGCTGCGCAACCGGCTGCTGCTGGCAGGCGGACTCGGCCTGCTGCTGGTCACCGCGCTGGCCACCGCCCTGCTCGGCCACCTGTTCGAACGCGCCGCGCGTGACAGCCTGGATGCGGCGCTGGAGCAGGACCTGCTGACTGTGCTGGCACAGGCCGAAGTCAATCCGGACGGGCGCGTGGTGCTACGGCAGGAGCCCAACGAAGCCCGCTTCCAGCGGGTGTTCTCCGGTGCCTACTGGCAGGTCGGTGCGGCCGACGGAACGCCCCTGCTGCAGTCGCGCTCATTGTGGGATGAAAGCCTCACCGCGCCGGCCGCAAGCAGCGCGGGCATTGCCGCCGACATCACCGGTCCGCTGCAGCAGCCGCTGCGCGTGCTGGCCCGCGAAGTCCGCCTGCCGCGCGCACAGGCGCCGCTGCAGGTTCTGGTGGCGCTTGATCGCAGCGACCTGCAGGCCCAGGTGGCGCAGTTCCGGCAACGCAGCGCGTTGGCCCTGGCGGTGCTGGTCGCGGTCTGGCTGGCGGTGCTGGGCAGCCAGATCCACTTCGGCCTGCGCCCGCTGCGGCGTCTGGGGCAACAGGTGGAAGGCGTGCGCCGCGGCGAAGCCCAGCGGGTGGACACCCGTGGCTTGAGCACGGAGATCGCGCCGCTGGCTGAGGAACTCAACGCCCTGCTCGACCATCACCAGCGCATGGTGGCGCGGGCGCGTACCAGCGCACAGGACCTGGCCCACGCGCTGAAGACACCGCTGAGCGTGCTCGCAGCAGAAGCAGAACATCCCGGTGGCGACTGGCAGCAGACCGTGCGCGCGCAGGGCGGGCACATGCAGGCCAGCATCGAACGCTATCTGGCGGCAGGGCTGGCGGTCGATCACCGGCAGCGCGCCGACGTTGCCCCGGTGGTGCAGTCGCTGTGCCGCCTGATGGCCCGCGTACACGGCGGGCGCGGCGTGCACTTCAGCAACGAGGCCATCGATCCGGCGCTGCGCTTTGCCGGCGATGCCGCCGATCTGGAAGAAATGCTCGGCAACCTGTTGGACAACGCCGGCAAGTGGGCCGCGCAGCAGGTGCAAGTGAGTGCCTGCGTGGACGCGCAACGGCTTCGCATCGACGTGCGCGATGACGGTCCGGGGCTGCAGGAATCGCAGCTGCAGACCGTGCTGCAGCGGGGCGTGCGGCTGGACCAGCGCGAAGGCAGCAGCGGCCTCGGCCTGGCGATCGTCGGCGACATCGCCGCCAGCCATGGCGGCGAGCTGAAACTGGAAAACGCCTCACCCGGCCTGCGCGCCACCCTGTGGCTGCCGCCGGGCTGACCCGCCGGTAGTGGTTTGGTGGGTGACGACCAACGGTCGTCACCCACCAGAAGAGGGTCGTCAACCACCACACGGCGGTCGTCCACCCACCACACCCCGCTTACATCAGCGGTTCGTCGGACAGGTACGTGTAACCGGTCAGCCCGGCTTCCAACGCCTCGGACAGCTCCTGTGCGCGCTCGGCCGTAAGGTCCGCTGCGGCCACCCGCTCGGCGTAGGTCGCGCGCAGTTCGGCCAGGCTGTAGCCCACGTAGTCCAGCATCACATCGGTGGTATCACCACGGCGCTGCTGGGTGATCGCATAGCCCCCCGCGTCGGCACGCACTTCCACTGCATCGGTATCGCCGAACAGGTTGTGGATGTCGCCCAGGATCTCCTGGTACGCACCGACCATGAAGAACCCGATCCGGTAGCTTTCACCGGAACGCAGCGCATGCAGCGGCAGCGAACTGTCCAGGCTCTCGTTGCCGACGTAGGTTTCCACCATGCCGTCCGAATCGCAGGTCATGTCGGCGATGATGCCGCGACGGTCCGGCTGCTCGTGCAGCCGCTCGATCGGCACGATCGGGAACACCTGGTCGATGGCCCACACGTCCGGGATCGATTCGAACACGCTGAAGTTGACGAAGTACTTGTCCACCAGCCGCTCGTTGAGCTCGTCCAGCACCGGCCGATGGCTCTTCTCGTCGAAGCTCAGGCGGGCACGCACGGCATGGGCGATGGCATAGAACAGGTCGTCGATGCGCGCACGCTGCGGCAGGTCGATCTGGCCCAGCGCGTAGCTGGACAGGCCTTCTGCATGGAAATGCTGGGCTTCCTGGAACAGCTCGATCGCCGGGCGCTGGCCCAGTTCGGAATGGATCTCGCGCAGGTGGCGGATCGATGCCGGCTCGTCGTCGTGCTGGTCCGGCACGCGGCCTTCCATCGCCTGTTCCACTTCGGACACGTTGGCGATCAGCACCGCATGGTGGGCGGTCATCGCGCGGCCGCACTCGGTGACGATGCGCGGCGGCTTCAAGCCGTGTTCCTTGCAGGCATCGGCCAGCGGCTGCACGATGCTGCTGGCATACGAGTTGAGCCCGTAATTGATCGAGCAGAAGCTGCGCGAACGGGTGCCTTCATAATCCACGCCCAAGCCACCGCCCACGTCGACGTGGGTGATCTTCGCGCCAAGCTGCGACATTTCCACGTAGTAGCGGGTGGCTTCGCGCATGCCGTTGGCGATGTCGCGCACGTTGGAGATCTGCGAGCCCATGTGGAAGTGAAGCAGGCTCAGGCAGTCGGCGTATTCGGTATCGCGCAACGACTTCCACAGGTCCAGCAACTGGCGCGGGGACAGGCCGAACTTGGCTTTGTCGCCCCCACTGTTCTGCCACTTGCCCGCACCCAGCGAGGCCAGCCGCATGCGCACGCCCAGGCCCGGCTTCACGTCCAGCGCCTTGGACTCTTCCAGCACCAGCTTCAACTCGGAAGGCTTCTCGATGACGATGTAGGTCTGCAGGCCCAGTTTGCGGCCGATCAGCGCCAGCCGGATGTACTCGCGGTCCTTGTAGCCGTTGCAGACGATCAGCCCGCCCGGGCGCGACAGCGCCAGCACGGCCATCAGCTCGGGCTTGCTGCCTGCTTCCAGGCCGAAGCCTTCACCGTGGTGGCTGGCCAGGGTGCCGGCCACGCCGCGGTGCTGGTTGACCTTGATCGGGTACACGGCGGTGTAGCCGCCCGGGTACTCCCAATCGGCCTGGGCCTGCGCGAAGGCGGCCTGCAGCTTGCCCAGGCGCTGGCCCAGGATGTCCGGGAAGCGCACCAGCAGGGGCAGTTTGGCCCCGTTGGCGCGCGCCGCATCGACCACATCGGGCAGCGAAACCACCGGGCCATCGGCCCCGGTCGGCCTCACCACCATGTGCCCGGCCTGATCCACGTCGAAGTAACCGTCCGCCCAATGCGGGATCGAGTAGGTCTTGCGGGCTTGGTCGAGGGACCAATCGGTCATGGAAGTCGGCCTGGTTGGTAAAAAAGGGGGTGCATGATAACCCCTGATCGACGAAGGGTTCGTTATCATGCGCGCCCGCGCCCGTGGTCGCTGCCCTGGACCTGAACGGGCGGGCCGCCCTGCGGCCCCGCTTCCGCCAGCCCGGCGTCCCATCCTCCGAAAAGGATTGCTCCTCCATGACTGACAACAGCAACTGGTATATCGAACACTTCGAGCGCACTGGCTCGGCCATCGGCTACCGCATCACCGGCAAGCTGGACGAAGTGCAGTCACCGTTCCAGAAGATCGAGATCTTCCAGACCACCGACTGGGGCAACCTGATGACCATCGATGGCGCCATCATGTTGACCAGCAAGGACAACTTCTTCTACCACGAGATGATCAGCCACCCGGTGCTGTTCACCCATGCCGCCCCCAAGCGCGTGGTCATCATCGGCGGCGGTGACTGCGGCACCCTGCGTGAGGTGCTCAAGCACAAGAACGTGGAAAGCGTGACCCAGTGCGATATCGACGAGCAGGTCACGGTGATGGCCCGCAAGCACTTCCCGGAACTGTGCGATTCCAACGATGACCCGCGCGCCGAACTGATGTTCGACGACGGCGTGGCCTACATGGCCAACTGCCCGGCCGGCAGCGTGGACGTGGTGATCGTCGATTCGACCGACCCGGTCGGCCCTGGCGAAGGCCTGTTCAACAAGGCCTTCTACGAGAGCTGCTTCAAGGCCCTGAAAGACGACGGCATCCTGGTGCAGCAGTCCGAATCGCCGCTGATGCAGCTGGAACTGATCAACGAAATGCGCACCGAGATGGGCAAGGCCGGCTTCGGTTCGTTCAAGACCCTGCCGTTCCCGCAGCCGTGCTATCCCACCGGCTGGTGGAGCGTGACCCTGGCGCGCAAGGGCGAAAGCGGGTTTGATTTCCGGCAGTCCGATGCGGCCGCCAAGGGCTTCGATACGCTGTATTACACCGCCGCGCTGCACACCGGCGTACTGGTGACCCCGCCGTTCGTGCAGGCCGCGCTGAAGCGCTGACCCGATCAAGGGTGGATAGGGCCGAGCGACCTCGGCCCTATCGCAGCCGCGGACCGCTTACCGCGCACGCCGGCAAACTGCCACCGCCCGGGTCGTTATTGACTGACATACGACGCGTTCTGCGCGGCGCAGAGTAGCTGCACATCCTGCAGCGAGCGTCGACCATGGACAGCCCGGTTTCCGATTACGCAGCGTTTCCCCCTTCGTCCGCCGCGTCATGGCCTGACTTCATGGCCGCGGCCGCCCAGCAGGACTACCTGGACGCCGAGTCGGGCCTCGCCCGCGCCTTGCAAGAGGGCTACAGCCACTGGTACGTGGATGGAAGCCTGCACGGCGAACGCCCGGAAGACTTCCCACCGGAGCGCCTGGAAACATTGCTGGAACTGATGCAGCAGACCGGCATGCGGCCGATCTATCACGGCAACTTCAAATCTCCGCTCGGCAGCGACGTTCCGGCACTGGCCGCCGCCGCGCTGCACTATGCGTGCCGCGAAGTCGATGTCTGCAGCCGGCTGGGCGGCGCGCCGCTGATCGTGCACGGCGGCGGTGTGGTGGAACCACGGCTCGTTGCCGACGTGCGCCGGGCGGGGCTGCACCAGCTGATCGCCAACCTTCGCGCACTGGTTGCCTATGCCGCACCGCGCGGGGTGCAGATCTGGCTGGAAAATCTGTGCAACTA
Organism: Stenotrophomonas sp. CFBP 13724; assembly: GCF_014841975.1. Lineage (NCBI taxonomy): Bacteria > Pseudomonadati > Pseudomonadota > Gammaproteobacteria > Lysobacterales > Lysobacteraceae > Stenotrophomonas > Stenotrophomonas sp. CFBP 13724. Next base: position 249,710 of record NZ_JACYUW010000004.1, on the reverse strand, counting down.
CACCCGCTTCCATCCCTTCTATTACATCTGCACCACCCCCGATGAAATCGCCACCGTGCTGGAGCAGGTCCCCGGCCTGCACCTTTTCTTCGATGTGTCCCACGCCTACGTCAACGGCGGCGATCCGGTGGAAATGTTCCGGCGCTTCCACCGTCGCATCGTCGGCATGTCCTTCAGTGACAACAACCAGGATCGCGACGCGCACTTGCCGTTGGGCGCCGGCAACCTGCCCTTCGGTGCGCTGGTAGCCGCCATCGCCACCGCGCGCTGGCGCGGCGTGGTGGGGTTTGAGACCCGTGGCGGCACGCTCGCCGACAGCGTGAAGCTGCTCAATGGGCTGCACCCCCCTGTTGACGATCAGGGAGACGTGTAATGAATGTCTCGCCAGCCACGCGCAACAGCTTCCTGCAGGGGTTCCGCGACTCCCTGCCCATCTGCCTAACCTTCGGGTTCCTGTTCTCGTCAATCGGCGCATTGGCCAGCAAAGCGGGATTTTCACTGCTGCAGGCTACCGTCATGACCTTGACCGTCCACGCCGCCCCGCTACAGGCCCTGATCGTCCAGCAGTCGGACACGCTGGGCCTGGTCGCCCTGCTGGTGGCCACGATCATGGTCAATTTCCGCTTCGTCATCATGTCCTCGGTGCTCGCCGAGCAGTTCCAGCATGTCAGCCTGGGGCGGTCGCTGCTCTCCGCACAGCTGTTGTCCATTTCCACTTTCACGCTTTCCAACCGATGCGGCAATGGGCCCGGCGATGTGTACGCCTACTACCTCGGGTGCGGCATCACGACGCTGGGCTGCGCCATCGCGGCCACCGCCGCCGGCCACCTCATCGGCGCGACGCCGTCAGCGCTGGTTGCGCAGCTCGTCACCATCATCTTGCCGGTGCACTTCACCGCGCTGGCCTGCCACGCTGCCGGTGGAAACCGGGCACTGCAGGCGACCGTGGCCGGCTTCGTGCTCACTCCGTTGATAGGCGGGCTACTGGGAAGCCTGCATGTGCTGGTGGTTCCGATCGGCATTGGCCTTCTTCTATGTGCGGTGGATAACCGCTCACAGAGGGCTGCGCCATGAACAGCTGGCTCCTGATCGGCACCGCTGCGGCCGCTTCCTACCTCATGCGTTCCATCCCCCTGCTGGTGTTCCGGCGACTGACCCTTTCGTCGGAAAGCCCGGTGGTCCGGTTGCTGCAGCATGCGGCCTCGGCGGTGATGGGCAGCGTGATCTACCTGGCCCTATTCGGCGAATCCTTCTTTACGCGACCTGCGGCGCATCTGCACGATGCCGACGCGCTGTTGAAGCTGGCAACCGTCATCCTGGCGGGCGGCCTGGCGCTGTGGCTGCGGAGTGTGTTCCGCCCCTTGATGGCCTGCACCGCACTCTACGCGGCGGCCTTGCTGCTGGGAGCCGGCTGAGATGACCGGCCCCGCCCTTCCCTCCGATGACCTCGGAAAACTGCGGGCATGGCATGCCGCCTGCCGGGACGCCCCGTTGGCAGTGGACATGACCCGTGGGCTGCCTTCTGCCGAGCAGATCGCGCTGTCGCACGCGATGCTGTCGCTGCCGGGACCGGCGCCCTTTGACAGCGAGGACGGCCAGGATTGGCTCAACTACGGCGGTCAACAGGGTATTCCCCAGTTGCGGGCCCTGCTCGCACCGTTGCTGCTCGGCGTTCCGGCCGCTCAGGCCGCAGTGGGCGGCAACAGCAGCCTGGCGCTGATGCACGCCGCCATCGGGTTGGCGTGGCGTACGGGCCTGCCCGGGCACGCCCCCTGGGCAGCGGCCAAGCAGGTGCGCTTCCTCTGTCCGGTTCGGGGGTACGACCGCCATTTCGCCATCTGCCGCGACCATGGCATTGCGATGGTGCCGGTACCGATGGGCGTGGATGGTCCCGACATGGACCAGGTGGAGGAGCGGGTGGCCCAGGATCCGCTGATCCGCGGGATGTGGTGCGTGCCCCGGCACTCCAACCCCTGCGGGGCCACCTACAGCGAAGAGGTGCTGCGCCGGCTGGCAACGATGAAGACCGCCGCAGCGGACTTCACCCTGTTCTGCGACAACGCCTACGCCGTCCATGACTTCGCGCCGCAGGCGTCGACGCTCCCCGGGCTGTACGACGCCTGCGCCACCGCCGGCAATCCGGATCGCGCGCTGCTGTTCGGTTCCACCTCGAAGATGACCATCCCGGGCGCCGGCATTGCGCTGTTGGGAGGAAGTGCGCGCCTGCTGGAGTGGTGGCTGGCGGCGCAGCGGGCGTGCACCATCGGGCCGGACAAGGTGAACCAGGTGCGACATCTGCGTTTCTTCGGCGACGCAGCCGGTGTTTCCCGCCACATGCAGCAGCACGGCCGCCTGCTCCAACAGCGCTTCACGCAGGTCATGCAGGTTTTCGCGCGTCGGCTTTCCGCGCTGCAGGACGTCCACTGGAGCCGGCCATCCGGCGGCTACTTCATCACGCTCTGGGTGCCGCCCGGTTGCGCGCGTCGCGTCGTCCGCCTGGCCGCTGAGGCCGGCGTGGCGATCACGCCGGCGGGAACGACCCACTGCAACGGCACCGATGCCAGCGACCGTTGCCTGCGCATTGCGCCGTCGCGCCTCTCTCCTGCCGACGCAGCACAGGCCGCCGCCATCATCGCAGGGTGCGTGTTGCTCGCCTGCGCGGAAGTGTCCAGCGCTCCAGGCCGTTATGTCTCCAACACACTGAAGTGAGTCCCGTGAACGCCCCCCTCTCCGACACCACCGCAGCGTGCCCGCAGGCCGTCTGGCAATCCACGTTCGTGAGCCGCCTGCAGCGTCGCAGCAGCCGCGTCATCGTGATCGAGCTCGCTCCCGCCACCGCCCTTCCGCTGGCAGGATTCACCGCGGGCGCGCACGTCGACCTGGCGCTTCCGGATGCGCGGGTGCGCAGCTATTCGCTGATGAATGCGCCTCAGCATGCCCGCTGTTACCAGTTGGGCATCCTGCTGGCTGCCGAAGGACGGGGCGGATCGCACTACCTGCATACGCAACTGCGCGAGGGCGATTCCCTGCAGGCCTCCTTGCCGCGCAATGCGTTCCCGTTGCATGAGCCGGCAGAAAACAGCGTGCTCATCGCTGGCGGCATCGGCATTACCCCGCTGCTGTGCATGGCCCGGCATCTTGCCGCACGGCAGCGTCCGGTGCACCTGTATTACAGCGCGCGTTCGCGGCAGGACGCGGTCTTCCTCCAGGACCTCGCGCCCCTGGGAAACGCGCTTACCTGCCTGTTCGACGACGAATGTGGGGGGCCGCCGGATCTGCTGCCACTGCTTGCGGCGCATCCGCTTGATACGCATTTCTACTGCTGTGGGCCGGGGCCGATGCTCGACGCGTTTTCGCTGGCCTGTAGGCGGCTTGGCATCACGCGCGCCCATGTGGAACGCTTCAGCGCTTCTTCGCGCCTGCCCGGCAGCCCGCCCCCCAAGGGATACGACGTCGTGCTGGCGCGCTCGCGCACGCGGCTCCATCACAACGGCCAGGGAAGCCTGTTGGACTTCCTGCTGCGCAGCGGCGTCGCCATTCCCAATGGCTGCCACCAGGGCATCTGCGGTAGCTGCGCCACGCGGGTGGTCAGCGGCGAGGTCGACCACCGCGATGACATCCTGAGCGAGCACGAACGACAGCATTCCTCACTGATGCTGCCCTGTGTGTCCGGTTGCCGTGGAACGCAGCTTGAGCTGGACATCTAGCCCGGCCGGGACCGGCCAGCGTCAGATCGCCCAGATGCCCGCGATCACCGCCACCACCAGACCCCACTTGATCGCGTGGTAGGCCAACGCACTGCGCGCACGAAGCGCCTTGGCCTTCAGCCGCACCTTGTACACGCCGCCAAATGCCTTGTTCACCCCACCGGTCGGGTCGCCTGGCAGGTTCGGCGAGGCGCCACCGGCCAGCAGCGTGGAGGCCACCGCCCGGTTGAACAGGCCAGGCAGGCCGAAACGCAGCGGGCGGGCGATATCGCAGAACAGGATCACGCGGTCCTGCTCGGTCTCGTTGTGCGCGTGGTGGATGTAGGTCTCGTCGAACATCATCCATTCGCCATCGCGCCAGCTTTTACGCACCCCGTCCACCTCGATGTAGCAGCGGTCATCGTTGGGCGTGCTCAGCCCCAGGTGCAGGCGCAGCGAACCGGCGAACGGATCGCGGTGCGGGCGCAGCTCGCTGCCCGGCGGAAGCTGGGCAAACATCGCCGCGCGCACGTCCGGGATCGACTCGATCAGCGCCACCGTCTGCGGGCAGAACTGCTTTGCCGATGGATGCGACGGGCCGTACCAGCGCAGGTAGAAGCGCTTCCAACCACGGCGGAAGAACGAATTGAAGCCGGCGTCGTTGAAGCTGCTCGAGGCGGCGATCTTCTGCGCATCGCGCAACGCCAGCGCCTCGTCGCGGATCACCGTCCAGTTCTGGCGCAGCGGTTCCAGCTGCGGGAAGTCCCTGCCCGGATCCAGGAACGGGGTGGTCGGCACCTTGGAAAACAGGTACATGACCACGTTGATCGGGGCCATGAAGCTGGAGTGGTCCAGCAACTGGCGCGACCAGCGCGCGCGGACCCTGCCGCGGTAATGGATGTACAGCACGCAGGCGATGAACAGCACGGCCAGCACGATCTTGATCATTGACGATTCCTCCGGCGGGGGCCGGACGCAGGTGGGCAGGGAACGGGCGGGCATGCAGCCGCGCCGGTCGCGCACGGGGACGTGCCGACGGGGGCGGTTCCGACCAGGCGCGCAGGGAACGCGCAATGGTCGGCAGCTGAGAGGCGGCGGTCAAGCGCCAAGCTGCCATTCATGTCTGGTTTGGCTTGAAGTGAACGCCGCCCAAGGCGCCAACGTGTTGATAAATAAAGGCGGCCCAATAAGTGAGACATCATTGTCCGAAATGCCATGACGCACTGTTGCGCGGCCGAACCCGTCACAATTATTTAATAGAAAACTGTCGGGTACTAAAATTAGCGCATTCGCTAATGCCCTTCCACCGGTTCGCTTGACGCTCTGCGCCACCCACCGGGCTGTCAGAGAACGCAATGGACACCCCTGCTCCTTCCCCCTCTACATTCTGCGGCGACGACGCCGCGATGCCGCTGCTGCTCAAGCGCGGCGAACGTTTCCTTGAACCGGACGTCTATCGCACCTGCATGGACGGACAGCCGGCCGTGGTGAAGGACTACACGCGCTACCGGGGCACCCCGATGTCCCTGCTTGCGCGCGTTCTGGTACATCACGAAGCCCACATGCTGCAGCGCCTGAGCGGCTGGAAGCATGCGCCCGCCCTGCTGGGCACCATCGGCGGCCTCGCGCTGGGCATGGAGTTCATTCCCGGGCAGACCCTGAGCACCGCGCAGGCGGTGGGCGGTGAAGTATTCGAACAACTGCAGCAGGCGTTGGACCGCCTGCATGCCGCCGGCATCACCCACAACGACCTGCATGGCACCAACGTGGTGGTCAGTGGGGGAGTGCCGGTGCTGCTGGACTTCACCTCGGCCTGGCGCACGCCGCGCTGGCTGCGGCGTAATCCGATCAGCCGCCAGCTGAGCCGCAGCGACCTGAAGAACCTGGTGAAGATGCGCCAGCGCCTGACCGGCCAGCGGCCCAGCGACGCGCTGGCCGCGCGGGTGGCCGACCCGGGCTGGGTGGCCGCCATCCGACAGGGCTGGAAGCGCTTCTACGCGTGGGCTAAACGGGTTGGTTAGGTAGCGCCGAGCCATGCTCGGCGGAGGGTGACGCGCCGCTGCGCTCGCCGAGCACGGCTCGGCGCTACCGTTCTGGCTCCGGTAGTGACGGCCGCTGGCCGTCATGCCCTTTGCATTTGGTGGGTGACGACCGTTGGTCGTCACGCCCTTGCCTTTGCCGCTGCGCTCGCCGAGCACGGCTCGGCGCTACCAGAGCGGCGCCTTACAGCGCGTCTGCATCCAGTTCGCCAGTGCGGATGCGCACCACGCTGCCCAGCTCGTACACGAATACCTTGCCGTCGCCGATCTTGCCGGTGCCGGCCGCCTTGACGATCGATTCGACCACGCTCTCCACCTGATCGTCGGTCACCGCGACTTCCAGCTTCACCTTTGGCAGGAAGTCCACCACGTATTCGGCGCCGCGGTACAGCTCGGTGTGGCCCTTCTGCCGCCCGAAGCCTTTCACCTCGGTCACCGTGATCCCGGTGACCCCGCGCTCGGCCAGCGCTTCGCGCACGTCATCGAGCTTGAACGGCTTGATCACCGCCATGACCATCTTCATCGTGGATCCTCCTGTACTCGGCCGCGAGGATAGCGCCTGTGTACCTGCAGTGGCGAGAGTATCCTTGGCATCCCTCATTCGTAATGCACGTGGCGCCCGCTTGCCGTGGCCGCCACGCGGCAGTCCCAGGAGCCCCCATGATCGACCTCAACCAGCTGGATGACCTCGCCCGCCGTCTCAGCGACCTGGTGCCGCCGGGCCTGCGCCAATCGCGCGAAGAGCTGCAGGCCACCTTCAAGAGCGCCCTGCAGGCCGGCCTGTCCAAGCTGGACCTGGTCACCCGGGAGGAGTTCGACGTGCAGCGCGCGGTGCTGCTGCGCACGCGCGAGAAGCTTGATGCACTCGAACAGGTAGTCGCCGCGATGGAAAAGCCAAAGCCGCCGGTCGAGTGACATAGCGCGGTGGGTGAGCAGCCCCGCTCCGGTGGGTGGGCAGCCCCGCTCCGGTGGGTGACGACCGTTGGTCGTCACGCTTCTCCGCCCAGCAGGTGACGACCCACGGTCGTCACCCACCGGATTACCACCGGAACCTCAGCGCATCGCCACCGCGGCGCGCTGCTGCTCTTCCTGACCCTGCTGCACCTGGGCACTCATACGCTCGCCCAGCAGCGTGGCACTGGTCTGCTCGGCGGCCGGCGCCGGCTGGCTCATGTCCACCATCGCGCGGAAGCCCGGCGTGGTGCCCATCACGAACGCCTTGCCATCCTGCACTGCCACGCCCTGCAGCTTCTCCGGGCTGTCGATGCCCGCCCGCTTGGCCATGTGGGTGATGTGCGCGGCCATGTCGTTGGACACCGCTGACGGCAGCTGGCCACGGATCGCCGCATGCAACGGGGTGTCCGCATGCCCGGCTTCGCCCAGCTGCGGTCCACGTACCGGGGCCTCATGCGAATGCCCGTGCGTGGCCTGCCGACTCTCACCCAGACGACCCAGCGTCTGCGGCCCGGCAATGCCATCGGCCTTCAAGCCATTGGCCTGCTGGTAGGCGGTCACCGCTTCGCGCGTGTGGTCGCCGAAGCGGCCATCCTCGGCCAACCGGTTGCCATTGGCATCGCGGATACCCTGGCGGTTCAGTTCCTGCTGCAGCTTGGCCACCTCTTCGCTGCGTGCGCCGTGGCGCAGCACCGAAGAGGCATCGTCCGCGCGCCCTTGCCCCGGTGCGGCGCCATCCTGCACGCGGCGCTGGTCCCAGAATGCTTCCGGGCTCTGCAGCTTCCCGGCCGGGTCCTTCAGCTGGTAATGCACGTGCTGGGCGTACTGATCGGCACCGTTCGGGCCGCGTCCGCCCATTGTGCCGATCGGCTGGCCGGCCTGGATGGTCTGGCCTTCCTTCACCTGCACGTCCTTCATGTGCAGGATCTCGTGCGAGTTGCCCTGCGCATCCAATATCTTCACCGTGCCGTAGCTGCCACCGGCGAAGGTCACCTTGCCCGAGATCGGTGCATTGATCGTGGGGTGCTGCCGATTGACCCCGGTCTGGCCACCGACATAGTTGAAGTCGGTACCGCCGTGGTCCTTGGCACCGCGCTCCTCACCGTAATGCCCGGTGATGTGCGGCTTGACCCCGTTCTGTGGCGGCAGCATCACCTGCATGGTGTGCTGGAACGATCCCGACTGCCGTTGCGCTGCCGCTGCCTGCACGGCGGCAACGCCTGCCACTGCGCCACCGGCCACGGCAGCGGCCGCGCCCACGGTCTGCGCCGGCGAAGCCTGCGTCTGCGTCTGGCTCTGGCCCTGCGACTGACCCTGCGACTGCGCCAGGCGCTCGTTGACGAACTGTTCGTACTCGGCAAGGCGCGGCATCACCTTGCTTTGCGCCAGCCCCAGGCCGCCGTAATCGCGGGTCGGGCCATCGTGGTGATACTTGTAGATGTATTCCTCGCCCTGGCCGCGACGCTGGGCCAGCTGGCGGTTATCGATGAAGTGCTGCACCAGCGCATCGGACTGCGCTTCCACATCGAAGCGGTTGCCGTTGTTGAGCTGGTAGGCGTTGCCGGTGCCATCGATGAACTGGCCCAGCCCGGAGGCGGACGTGGTGCCGGCGGCAGCATCCGGATTGAAGCCGGATTCGACGCGGGCGATGGCCAGCACATGCGCGGTCTCGCGCGGGGAAAGCCCGGCTTCGCGGGAAGATTCAATCAGCGTATCGATCACGCGTGACTGCACTTCCGGCGAGGCATCGCCCCAACGGCGCGATTCACCATGCAAGCGGCCATCGGTCTGATCGATAGGCTCGCGGTAGTGGCTATAGGGTTTTATCTGATCACTGCGGTATCCGGCCCCGCGGGGCTGGATCATGTTCTGGTAGATGTCAGGCATAGCGGTGCGATCCATTCTATGAAAAAGGGAATTTCCTTAAGGGGTGTTGCTCCAGGTGAAACGGTACAGCGTGCTTCCTATCACTTCAGGGTTTGAAGTAGGTCACCTCCGGGTGGGTCACGCCGAGCTTGGCCAACCACTGCTCGTACTCGTCGTTGTTGGGCTCCTGCGACGGCGCCTCGCCACGGAGCGGCGGGTTGCTGTGGGTCAGCTGCTTGCCGTCGGCGTCATACAGGTAGAACCATTCGCAGAACTGGCAACCGAATGGCAGCTCGCCGTACTGCACGACGAAATACGGCGTGTTGTCCTTGTCCTGCACGCAGGCAAGGCCCACGGCGGTGTAGTCGGTCATCTCGGCCGGCTTGTCCAAGGTGCGGCGCTGGCCGTCCTTTTCGATATCCAGCCGCGTCTGCGGCGGGACGTCATTGCCCTGGTCAGGCAGCCCCGCCACGGTCAGGCGGGTTCCCTGGCATTCGATGTGCATTCCTGTGTCGTCCTGCTGGGTGGAGGGGGTCGTGGAAGCAGTGGCGGGTGTCGCCGGGGGAGCAGCGGTGGCGCCTGCAGCCGGGGTGGCCGGCGCAGCCGGGGTGGCCGGCGCAGCCGGTGCGGCGGGCGCGGACGGTTCAGCCGCCGGATCGCTGCAGGCGGCCAACAGCAACATCAGGGCAGGGGCGACAAACTTTGACGTCATGCGTCGTGCTCCGGGAAGCGGCAGCAGGGCCCGTCAGCAGGCCCTGCCGCCAATGGCATCAGATCGATTGATCGTCCACGCTCTGCAGCTGCCAGCACGGCTTCTGCGCGAACGTATAGATCTGCTGGTCGCTGGTGTTCGGCTTGCGGATGAGCACCTGCACGCTGCCATCGGCCTGCGGGGTGACCTGCAGTTCGCGGCCTTGGCGCGACAGCGCCGCCGGGTCCGGAATCACCGGCCACTCCACCTCCGCCAATGGCACCTGCTTGGTCACCTTGGCCGGCTCGGGCTCGGCGTTGGCATCGATGGATTCGGTGAGCAGCGGGTCGGCGACGGACTTCTCCTGCAGGGCGATGTCGTTGCCGAAATGCGCCAGGAAGGTGTTGAAGTCGGCATGCGGGCACTGTGTGGCAGCATCAGCCGGAGCGGCGGGTGCGGTGGTTGCTGCAGTAGTTGCCGGTGCCGGGGTAGCCGGCTGTGTTCCTGCCGGCGTCGTCGGCTCGGTGGGTTTGCACGCGGTAAGGGCCAGGCCCAGCGAGAGCGCCAGCAGCGCGAGAGAGCGTGATTGAGACAACGGATCCTCCTGATCGGTCGTTCGCGCGCCTACGGCGGCGCGCGGGTGCATGGAGCATACCGGGAGACCTGTTAAGCGATTTAGACGGTTGTGAAGGTGTGCTTTCGGTCACATTTTCACGCACGCTGAATGCGGCGTAGAGCGGCGCAGGCCTGCAGTCCGCAAGGGCTCGGCGTGGGGGCCCCCGTACACGACGCTGAAACGCCCACGACTCAGCATCTGGAAGCCGCTTCGCGCTAGCCTGCCACCACCCTTGCCACCGCCTCACCCAACTGCGCCGTAGTCGCCTTGCCGCCCAGATCCGGCGTCAACGGCCCCTGCGCCAGCACGCCCTCGATCGCCGCCATGATGGCGTCGTGCGCTTCCTCGCAACCTAGGAACTTCAGCATCAGCGCGCCTGACCAAATCATCGCGATCGGGTTGGCGATGCCCTTGCCGAAGATGTCCGGTGCCGAGCCATGCACGGGCTCGAACAGCGACGGGAAATCGCGCTCCGGATTGATGTTGGCTGATGGCGCCAGGCCGATCGTGCCGGTGCAGGCCGGGCCCAGGTCGGACAGGATGTCGCCGAACAGGTTGCTCGCCACCACCACGTCGAAGCGCTGCGGCTGCAGCACGAAACGCGCGGTGAGAATGTCGATGTGCTGCTTGTCGACGGTGACCTCCGGATAGGCCGCGCCGACCGCATCCGCGCGGCCATCCCACCACGGCATGCTGATGGCGATGCCATTGCTCTTGGTCGCCACGGTCAGGTGCCGGCGCGCACGCGACTGCGCCAGTTCATAGGCGTACTTCAGCACGCGGTCCGCCCCGTGGCGGCTCATCACCGTTTCCTGGATGACGATCTCGCGCTCGGTGCCGGCGTACATGATGCCGCCCAGGTTGGTGTACTCGCCTTCGGTGTTTTCGCGCACCACCAGAAAGTCGATATCACCTGGCCTGCGCCCTGCCAGGGGGCACGGCACGCCCTCAAACAGACGCACCGGACGCAGGTTGATGTACTGGTCGAACTCGCGACGGAATTTCAGCAGCGACCCCCACAACGAGATGTGGTCCGGCACCGTGTCCGGCCAGCCCACCGCGCCGAAGAAAATCGCATCCATGCCCTGCAGCTGCGCTTTCCAGTCGTCGGGCATCATCTGACCGTGCTGCTGGTAGTAATCGCAGCTGGCCCAGTCGATGTGGGTGAACTGCAGGTCCAGCTGGAAGCGGCGTGCAGCGGCTTCCAGCACGCGCAGGCCCTCCGGCATGACCTCCTGGCCAATACCATCGCCGGGGATGACGGCAATCTTGAAGGTCCGGTTCATGGTCCGCTCGCATGGGGAAATGGATATTCCCGATGCTAGGCATTGACGGATCGCATTGCTATCAGCGCGAGCGTGATCATCCGTTCGGGCCAAGGTGCGCGCCTGCGAGTGGGTCCTGCAGGACGCGCTGGCCCGGTAGTGACGGCCGCTGGCCGTCAACCCGATCCGGAATCAACTCAGCGCCAACCACCATGATGGCGATCATTGCCACGACGGCCGTTGTTCCAATGACGGCGGTCATCGCGACGGTCGTGACGGCTGCTGCGCTCGTAGCGGTAGTCACGGTCATAGCGACGATCACGGTCGTAGCGATAGCTGCGGTTGTCGCGGCGATCCTTGGTGGTCACGTTGCCGATCGCACCGCCGGCCACCGCACCGCCTACCGTCATCAACGGGTCACCATTGGACAGGACGTGACCTGCGACACCACCGACCACTGCACCGATCGCAGTGTTCTTGTCCTTGCGCGACATGGCGTCGGCTTCGCTGGCGACGGTAACGCCGGCGGTGAGTGCCAATGCCAGGGCCAGGCCACGGAATACGGAAGCGGTTGAGGTAAGCATCGTCAAATCCTCCAACAGGACAGGTGATCAGTAGCGGGGAGCGGGCGGTGTGCTGTCCCCGCACGGTTCAATCTCGTCGCCGAAGATTGCCGGAACATTGCGTACCCGGACATGAACCGACCCCTGTTCAGGTTGGCGCAGGCGTTGCGCAAGCAGGAGAAATAACCCGTCCCCTTAGTAAGGAATAGCAGGCCCTGCCGGCACGATCCCGGACGGATTGATGTGTTTGTGGCTACCGTAGTAGTGGTGCTTGATGTGCTCGAAATTGACCGTCCCCTCCACTTCCGGGATGGCCATCATGCGTTGCACGAACGCATGCAGGCCGGGGTAATCGGCGATGCGCTTCACGTTGCACTTGAAGTGCACGTAATAAACCGAGTCGAAGCGGATCAGTGTGGTGAACAGCCGAATATCCGCCTCGGTCATGACCCCGCCAACCAGCCATTGCTGATCCGTCAGCAAACCATCCAGCCAGTCCAGAGTCTCGAACAAGGGCACGATGGCCTCGTCATAGGCTTCTTGGGTGGCGGCGAAGCCGGCCTGGTACACGCCGTTGTTGAGCGTCTCGTAGACACGCTCGTTGATACGATCGATCTCCTGCCGCAACGCCTCCGGGTAGTAGTCACCAGGTCGTGCACCCAGGTGATCGTAGGCGCCGTTGAACATGCGGATGATGTCGGCTGATTCATTGCTGACGATCTCCCCCTCCGTGCGGTCCCACAGCACAGGGACGGTCGCCTTTCCGGTCATGCCGGGCTTGGCGGCCTGATACAGCTGATGCAGATACTGCGCACCGCGCTCGGGGTCAGGCGTCACCAGCGGGCCCGGCGCGAAGTTCCAGCCGTTGTCGCCCATATGCCAGTTCACGATGGACAACGGGATCAAGGGCTCCAACCCTTTCAGCGCACGCACGATCAACGCACGATGGGCCCATGGGCAGGCCAGGCTGACGTACAGACGGAATCGCTCGGGCTCGGCGATCAGCACCGGTTGTCCGTTCGGGGCGCAGCCGCCGTCCGCGCTGAGCCAGCGGCGGAAGGTGGATTCCTCACGATGGAAATGCCCGTCTTCGCTTGCACCGCCTGCGGTACCGGTCTGCCATTCGCCATCAACCAACATGCCCATCGGGGGAGCCCTTTATCTGAGGTCGACTCCCGTTCTAACGCAGGCGGCGGCAACGTAGTGTCGAGCTTGCTCGACACCCGCCTGTATCGAGCAAGCTCGACACTACGCGGCAAACTCGGCAAGGCGCAGCGGAGCGCGTCCCTTTCAGTCAATGTAGTGGCAGTGATATGACGGATAAGAGCAGGCAGACGTTCCACGTGATCATGGGCGCCGTTGCGCTCGTGTATTGCGTTCTCTACGCGGGCTATCTCCTCGGCAAGGATCTGGCGAAACGGGATAACAGTGTCAGTGAAGCCGCGAAACGCTGATAGGTGAGCATCAGATCGGAACAGCCCCATCAACGCATCCGGGCTGGCTAGCGTGGTTACGCGCGTAATCCTTACAATCTTGAGGATTGTTTACTAAAGTAGCCCCGCCAGGTCAGAAATCCGAACGATTGGCAGGATTCCGCATGAAGATCACGCTCAAGAGCTATGAGGACCTGGGCCCGCTGGTTCGTGCCACGCGCAAGGCCCAAGGCATGCGCCAGGACGATACCGCCGAAGGTATCGGCGTCAGCGAGAACTTCCTCGCCAAGGTAGAGCGCGGGGGAGGAACCGTGCAGTGGCAGAAGCTTTTTCAGGTTCTCACCGAGCTGGGCATCCGCGTAGAAATCGACGTGCCAGATACAGCAATGGCCATGCTGCAGAAGCAGGTGAAGAAGCGTGGTGCCGCGAGATAAGCCAGCGTTTCATCAAGGGAGCCAGCGACTGTCGTCGTAGTCACTTCGGAGGCATTGACACAGCAGAAGCGCTCGTGGGCGGAACACGTGGCTTCCCGCCGTCCTTCACTCCGATGCCGGCAGGTTCACCTGGATCGGCACGTTATCAATCGCAGCCGCAACACCGGGCAAGTAGCCGATCACCGGAAGCAACATCGCCAGCATCGGCGGACGCTCCTCGCCTGACTGCACCCATCTCACCCCGCATGCTGCCACCGTGGCAACGAATAGTGCGAGGGCAACGCCCGCCCCGCGCCGCCAATTCAGCCGCATCGCAAGCAGCGCACCACCTGCGTGCACGGACACAGTGACGGCTGCCCATATCGCCGTCTGCTGCACTTGGAACGCATCTGACAGCGGGCGGCCCGACAGTGCCGAGGGAAGCAGATACACCAACGCACTCGCGCACAGCAGGACGTAGAACTCGAGCGCCCTCGACGCCGTCAACAGCGGAACATCCTTGAACCACAACCACTGTGCGGCAAGACTTGCGGCCAAAGCGAAGGCGTAAAAGAAGGAGATTTAGCCAAGATTGCTGGCCGACAGCGCCCAGCAGAGTGCTGCAATACCGAAGGCGGTATAAGTACGTGCCCGTGAAGCTTTCCCGACCATGCTGCGCGTCTTCTTCGCTTGAGTAGCCCACCCGATGTAGCAGCGGTCGTAAGTAGCTCCACCTACAGTACTGCCTTCCCTCCACCGACGTACAGCCAGCACCGCCTGCACCACACTAGGTTCCTGCATCCGAGGGAGTCACCGCATGAGCCTCGCGCTGGTCCACAGCCGCGCCCGTGCCGGCGCCGATGCGCCGCTGGTTCGTGTCGAGGTGCATCTGTCTGGTGGCCTGCCCGCTACACAGATCGTCGGCCTGCCGGAAACCACCGTCCGCGAATCGCGTGAACGCGTGCGCGCGGCGCTGCTCTGCGCGCGGTTCGACTATCCGCAGCGGCGCATTACGATCAACCTGGGCCCCGCGGATCTGCCCAAGGAGGGGGGCCGCTTCGATCTTGCCATTGCGATGGGCATCCTGGCCGCCAGTGGCCAACTGGACCCGCAGCAGGTGGTCCGCCACGAGTACGTGGCCGAGCTCGCGCTCACCGGCGAACTGCGCCCGGTCGATGGCGTGCTACCGGCCGCGATTGCCGCAGCGGAGGCCAACCGCACGCTGTTCGTGCCGCCCGCCAATGCCGCCGAAGCCGCGCTGGCCGAGCATGCGGATGTGCGCGTGGCGCGCACGCTGCTGGAAGTCTGCGCATCGGTTGAAAATCCCTCGCGGCTGCCCCGCGCGGAGCGTGCCAGCATCGAGGCCGATCCGCCGCTGGACCTCACCGATGTGCGCGGCCAGCCGCATGCGCGGCGTGCGCTGGAAGTCGCTGCGGCCGGCGGTCACCATCTGCTGCTGATCGGCAGTCCCGGCTGCGGCAAAACCCTGCTGGCCTCCCGGCTGGCCGGCATCCTGCCCGAAGCCAGCCAGGCCGAGGCCCTGCAGAGCGCGGCCATCGCCTCGATCAGCGGCAGTGGGCTGGATCCGCGGCGTTGGCGACAGCGCCCCTTCCGTGCGCCGCACCACAGCGCCAGCCCGGCCGCTTTGGCCGGTGGAGGGAACCCGCCGCACCCCGGTGAGATCTCGCTGGCGCACAACGGTGTGCTGTTCCTGGACGAACTGCCGGAGTGGTCACGGATGGCGCTGGAGATCCTGCGTGAGCCATTGGAATCGGGCCATATCCGCATCAGCCGCGCGGCGCGCAGTGCGGTGTTCCCCGCGCGTTTCCAGCTGGTCACCGCGATGAACCCCTGCCCTTGTGGTTGGGCTGGGGATCGCAGCAACCGCTGCCTGTGCACCAGCGAGCGCATCCAGCGCTATCGCGGCCGGGTATCCGGACCATTGTTGGACCGCATTGATCTGCATGTGACGGTGACGCGGCTTTCGCCAGAAGAACTGCGCGAGGGGGCTCCGGCAGGCGAGTGCAGTGCGGATGTACGCGCACGGGTGATCGCGGCACGTGAACGCCAACTGCAGCGTGGCGCGCTCAATGCCCATATGGACAGCAAGGCACTTCGTTTGTGCGCGCATCTTTCCGAGGCCGACCAGAATCTTCTGGAGCAGGCTATCGAGCGGTTGCAGCTATCTGCTCGTGCAATGCACAGGATACTGAGGGTGGCGCGCACGATTGCGGACCTGGCGGGGAGCGATGGCATCGGCACCGCGCACCTGGCCGAGGCGATCGGCTATCGGCAGCTGGATCGGGGGGCGTAGGCGGCCGCCACCCACACCGCCACTCAACCGGGTATCGTGCCAGACACGCCCCGGAGCCCGCCCATGACCTATCAACGTGCCGTGGATGACTTCAACCTTCACGACTGGGAAGGCCGCCTGCACGGCGACCTGCAGAACGGCATCAATGCCTGCGTGGAATGCTGCGACCGCCATTGCGGCAGTGATCGCTTGGCGCTGCGCTGGATCAGCACTGACGGCAGCCTGCACCTGTACACCTTCGAAGACCTACGCGACGCCGCGACCAGGGTCGCGCATGTGCTCAGCGCTCAGGGCATCGGCCGCGGCGACGTGGTGGCCGGCATGCTGCCGCGCACCCCGGAACTACTGGCCACGATGCTCGGCACGTGGCGCGTGGGCGCTGTGTACCAGCCCCTGTTCACTGCCTTCGGCGCCAAGGCCATCGAATCGCGGCTGCGCACCGGTCGCACCAAGCTGGTCGTCACCGACCACGCCAACCGGCACAAGCTGGATGATGTCGAATACTGCCCGCAGGTCGCCACGATTCTTCCCGCCGGCCAGTCCGCCGATGCCGCGGACATCGACTGGCGCGCGCGCCTGGCCGACGCCGGCAGCGCCCCCTTCGAACCGGTGATGCTGCGCGGCGATGAGCTGATGGTGCTGCTGTCCACCTCCGGCACCACCGGCGCGCCGAAGGGCGTTCCGGTACCGCTGCGGGCGCTGATGTCCTTCGCCAGCTACATGCAGTTGGCGGTGGATCTTCGTCCCGGTGATGTGTTCTGGAACATCGCCGATCCCGGCTGGGCCTACGGGTTGTACTACGCCGTCATCGGCCCGCTGATGCTCGGCGAGGCCACCACCTTCAACGAGGCGCCCTTTACCGTGCAGGGCCTGCACGAGGTGATCGAACGGCTGGGCGTGACCAACCTGGCGGGCTCGCCGACCGCCTACCGGCAGATCATCGCGGCGGGCGAGGCATCGGCCGCGCGCGTCGCTGGCCAACTGCGTGCGGTGAGCAGTGCCGGCGAGCCGCTGAATGCCGAGATCGCCCGCTGGTTCGCTGCCCACTTGTCCACCACCGTGCTGGACCATTACGGCCAGACCGAAACCGGCATGGTGGTCAACAACCATCACGCGCTGGGGCATGCGGTGCGTGCGGGGTCGTCCGGCTTTGCGATGCCGGGCTACCGGGTGGCGGTGCTGGGCGATGACGGCCGCGAGCTGCCCGCACGCACGCCGGGCATCCTGGCGATCGACATCGCGCGCTCGCCGCTGATGTGGTTCACCGGCTACTACGGTACTGATACACCGGCTATCCGCGATGGCTACTACCTGACCGGCGACACCGTGGAGTGCGAGGACGACGGTTCGATCAGCTTCATCGGGCGATCCGATGATGTGATCACTTCGTCCGGCTACCGGATCGGTCCGTTCGACGTGGAAAGCGCACTGCTGGAGCATCCGGCTGTCGCCGAGGCAGTGGTGATCGGCGTACCGGATCCGGAGCGCACCGAGATCGTGAAGGCCTTCGTGATCACCAGTAGCGGGATCCAGGGCGATGCGGCCTTGGCTGCGCAGCTGCAGCAGTACGTGAAAACACGGCTGTCCGCGCACGCCTATCCGCGGCTGCTGGAGTTCGTCAGCGAGGTGCCGAAGACGCCGAGTGGCAAGGTGCAGCGCTTCGTGCTGCGGGCAGCCGAAGTGGCGCGACAGGCGGGGCAATGAGCTGGCGCGCGTGCGCTAGAATCGCATCAGGAGAGGCATGGGCCCTGCGCCCCTGCAGTGACTGAACATGCGTATCCAAAACCTCACCCTTCCCGTATCCGATCCCGACAGCGTCGCCCGCTACTTTCGCGACGCGCTGCAGCTGCCCGTGCACGAATACCAGGTAGTGATTGGCTGGAGCACCATCACCCTCGCTCCCTCCGATGGACGGCCGGTCGGCGGCGTGCACCTGGCCTTCAACGTGCCGGATCACCGCTTTGTCGAGGCGACGGCATGGTTGCGCGCTCGCACGCCGTTGCAGCGCTCGCCCGATGGCAAGGACTACTTCGCGCTTGAAAGCAGTTGGCAGTCCCAGTCGGTGTACTTCACAGGCCCGGATGGGCTGATACTGGAATTGATCGGCCGGCGGCGCCTGCCCGCGTCATCGCGCGTGGGGGCCTTCGATGGCAGCGAGCTCACCTGCCTGAGCGAGGTCGGACTGCCGGTTGCCGATGTGCCGGCGACGCAGCGTGTGTTGAGCGAGCGCTTCGGGCTGCAGCCGCTGTCGGAACCTTCGCAGGTGTTCGCACCGATGGGCGATGACGAAGGCCTGCTGATCCTGGTGGATGCCACGCGTCACTGGTTCCCCGAACAGGTGGACCTGCCGAATGCACAGGGACTGGTGGTGGAGATTGAAGCGCCTAGTGGGGCTGCGGAAGTGGCCGATGCCGGCCAAGGCTGGAGCGTGCGCAGCCGCTGAGGGCCCTCAAAAACAAAGCCCCGCGGGTGCGGGGCTCTGCTTCTTCAGCGCAGTGCAACAACTCATTCTTCTTCTTCGTTGGTGCCCTGCTGCTGGTTCTGGTTGCGCTGCTGCTGTTCCTGCTGCTGTTGCTGCTGCTGGTCGCGCTGACCCTGCTGACCCTGCTGGTTCTGCTGGCCCTGCTGGCCCTGCTGGCCCTGCTGGTTCTGCTGACCCTGCTGGTTCTTCTGGTTCTGCTGATTCTGCTGATTGGCCATCTGGATGTCTCCCTAAAGCCGCATGCGGAATGCCGCGGTCATGGCCATCCTCTGCAGGCGCTGGTTAACCATGTGTGCGCATGTGTGGAGGACGGCGTCACGACGTTGCTTGCGCGCCTGCAAAACACCTCGAAACCCTTATGGCACAAGCACCTTAAGAGTTCATAATGGGATTGCATGTGTTCATGGCGCGGCGTGCTTTGGCCTATTCAGCCGTAGCCTGGATCGTGACGTTCCGATGACGATCTCCACCAAGCGTGCCCACCAAGGGACGCCATGCCGTTGCATGGGGTGGGTGACGACCGTTGGTCGTCACGCTCTTCCCGCTGCGCTCGCCGAGCGTGGCTCGGCGCTACCTGACTGCCAGTGCCAGCGCGAGCCCCGCGAACAGCGCCGCCCCCACCCAGTTGTTGTGCAGGAACGCCTTGAAGCACGGATCGCGCTCGCGATTGCGGCACAGCCAGAACTCATACGCCACCAGCCCGGCCGCCACGCCTACCGAAACGAAGTAGTACACCCCCAGCTCTGCCCGCACGCCCACCAGCGTCATCGCCGCCAGGAACAGCGCGTACAACACGCCCTGGATCACCAGGTCCAGATCCCCGAACAGGATCGCGGTGGAATGCGAGCCCATCTTCAGATCGTCATCGCGGTCCACCATCGCGTACCACGTGTCATAAGCGGTGGACCACAGGATGTTGCCGACATACAGCAGCCACGCCAGCGCCGGCACCTCACCTTGCACGGCAGCGAAGGCCATCGGAATGCCCCAGCCGAAGGCCATGCCCAGGTACACCTGCGGCAGGTGCGTATAACGCTTCAGGTACGGGTAGCTCGCCGCCAGGAAGATGCCGACGAAGCTCAGCGCCACGGTCAGCCAGTTCATCGTCAGTACTAGGGCGAACGCCACCAGCATCAACGCCGCGAACAGCATGAGCGCGTGCCGACTACGTACCGCCCCGCTGGCCAGCGGACGATCCTTGGTGCGCTTGACGTGCGGATCCAGCCAGCGGTCGGCGTAATCATTGATTACGCAGCCCGCCGAGCGGGTCAGCCAGACCCCGGCGGTGAACACGAACAGCGTCCACAGCGGCGGCAGCCCGCCCGACGCCAACCACAACGCCCACCAGGTGGGCCAAAGCAGCAGCAGCGTACCGATCGGGCGATCGGCGCGCATCAGTTTCCAGTAGTGCCGCCAGCGCGGCGTCGCATCCGCGCGGGACGCATCAAGGGGAGTGTGTGACATGGGGAAATGATACTCCCGCCGGACAAAGGCCCAGGTAGTGACGGCCGCTGGCCGTCATGCGTCAGCAATCGGTGGGTGACGACCGTTGGTCGTCACGCCTTGGCCCTCAGAACAACAGCCTCAATCCTTGCCGTCAGACTTGTACTCGTAGTACCCGTAGCTGTAATAGCCCGTCGCACGCTTTTCCACCGCGTTGAAAATCGCGCCCTTGATCTGCACGCCGTTCTGTTCAAAGCGCTGCAGGGTAAGCAGGATTTCCTTCGCCTGGTTCACGCCGAAACGGGTGACCAGCAGGCTCGATCCGGCATGCGTAGCGACCAGCGCCGCATCGGTCACGGCCAGGATCGGCGGGGTATCCACGATGATCAGGTCGTACTGCGCCGACAGCGACTCCAGCATCTGCTGGAAACGCGGGTGCATCAGCAGCTCGGCCGGGTTCGGCGGAATGTCACCACGCACCATGTAGTGCATGTTGTCCAGGCCCGGCACCGGATGGATGGCCGCCTCGATTGCCAGCTTGCCACCCAGAACGTCCGAAAGACCCTTCTGGTGCGAGATGCCCAGCAGCTTGTGCAGGGTGCCCTTGCGCATGTCCGCATCGATCACCAGCACGCGCTGGCCGGCCTGTGCGATGACCGCGCCCAGGTTGCTGGACACGAACGTCTTGCCAACACCCGGACGTGGGCCGGAGATGGTCAGGATGTTGTTTTTGGCTTCCAGCATGGCGAAGTGCAGGCTGGTCCGCAGGCTGCGCAGCGCTTCCACCGTGGGATCTGCCGGGGAGCTCACGGCCAGCAGATGCTGGCGGCCATCGGCAACAACGCGCGTGCCGTGCTTGCCCTTGCGCAGCTTCGGCAGCGTGGTGGACACGCTGAGCGGGATGGCGGCGTAGACAGGCAGGCCGAGCTCTTCGATAACCGCCGGGTCTTCGATGCCCGGGTTCAGCATGCGCTGCAGGAACACGAAGGCCGTGGCGAGGAAAGCGCCAAGCAGGGTGGCGATGGCCACGATCAGCGACTTGCGCGGCTTGACCGGGTGAGCGATGTCCACGGCGGCCGGATCAACGATGCGCACGTTGCCCACCGCACCGGCACGGGCGACGTCCAACTGTTGGGCCTGGTTGAGCAGCGCGGTGTACATCTCGTTGCTGACCTGCAGGTCACGGGTCAGGCGCAGCAGTTCCTGCTGCGTATCCGGCAGCTGGCCGACCTGGCGCTGGAAACCGACCTTGCGGCCTTCCAGGCTGCTGATCTGCGACAGCAGGGCGCGGTAGGCGGGATGTTCGCGGGTGAAGCTGCGATCCATCTCCGCCTGCTTCAGGCGCAGCTGCTGGATGCTGGCCTCAACGGCAACTTCCTGGTCCAGCAGACCCTTGGTCTGCATGGTGATGTCGACCGAGTTCGCCTTCGATTGATAAGCGGTCATGGCGACCTGCGCCTGCTCCACCTGGCGGCGGACCACCGGCAGCTGCTCGCGCACGAAATCAAGCTGTGAGGCTGCTTCAGCGGAGCTGCGTTCGACGTTCTGGCGGACATAGGCATCGGCGACACGGGCGATGACCGCCTCTGCCAGCATCGGATCCTCGTTCTCGTAGCTGAGCTGCAGAATGCCCGATTCCTTGCCCTGCTCCACCGCCTGCACAGCCTGCTGCAGGCCGGACACCACATCGAAGCGGCGCAGCTTTACTACGTCAAAGCGCGTATCCGGATTGGCGCGCAGGGCGACCACTTCCAGCGTCACGCCACGGCCTTCGGCGGCCTTGCCCGCCTGGCCGCGCAGGATTTCTTCGCCTTCGTCGTCGTACAGCACGAAGCTGCCCGAAGCGCCGGCCTGCAGCACCAGCGGCGCGCCGATCATTTGCGCAGGAACGTCCAAGCGGTGGATCTGCACGGCTTCGCCACCCCAGCCGTAGCTGCTGGCACCGAAACGCGGCGGCGCGACAGCGTCGGGGGTGTCCGGCTTGAATTTGCGTGCGAAGTACTCGCCCACCAACGGGAATCGACGCGGGGTAATCACGGTGTCCAGCTGCAACTGGTCCACCGCAGTACCAATGACGGTGCGCGAGGTAAGCAGCGCGACTTCGGTCGTCGCCGCAGCACTGGTCGGGGCACCCATCGATGCGAGGTCCGAAATGCCGGGGATAGCTGGCACCTTCGACTCCACTTGCACCATGGACTGCGCCTGGTACACCGGCGAGGCGAGCAGTGCGTAGGCTGCGCCGACGATGAAGAACAGCACCGTCGTGCCAATGATCCACCACTTACGGTCAATCAGAACGCCCAGCAGCTCCCGCAGATCGATCTCGTCTTCCTTGACCACACTTGATCCCGTTTGCTTTGTCATTGCTTCCACTTGATTCAGGACCAGCCGCGCAAGGCGCAGGGCGGATCGGTCGGATTTCTATATCAGGGCAACCCAGGACAATCGCTCCTACGGGCCACCAACCACGTCGCATCATGAAGCCTGTAGCAGGGACCAATTCCTTTCCCCATCAAGCACTTGACACCGATGCTCAGGGCCAAGCGCGACAGTTTACCGCATCACAGCAAACGAGCGGGCCGTTATGCCAGGCTGGGACCGAGAAAAGTGTGACGCAGTTCCAACGAATCTCGCTTGTGGTAAGGCGTGTCTGCTGAAGCAAGATTACGCATGCCGCGTGAGCCCACGATTGGTATCATCGCTGCCCCGATCGGCGAGGGCATGAACCTGTTCATGACCCTCTGTGCAAGCAGCCGACCCGCTATCGGACAACAGCGATCAGGACTGAAGGACCAGTACCCATGCCAGCGCCACGCTCCGCAGCACCCCTCTTTCGAAGCATGGATGAGAATGAATCACGCCATGCCTGCGGTGGCTATAAGTGTGATTCCGATGGAATCTGTCGCATCTGCCTGTAGTACGATCCCCTACGCTTGCCGGGAGCAGCCCTACAGGGAGCATCCCGCAGCACAAGTTCCATCAGTAACGGGTAGTGGCGAACAGTGGCGCGTCTGAGGGGGCACGCGCCTTTACTGGCTTCGTCATTCCTGCCTCCCCCATCGCAGTGCGTAAAAGATACAAAGGATCCCCCGCAATGAAGATTGCCGTGGCCGGGACAGGGTATGTCGGCCTGTCCAATGCTGTCCTGTTGGCGCAGCACCACCAGGTTGTTGCATTTGATATCAACGCCGCACGCGTGGAAAAGATCAACGCGCGCAAGGCGCCGATTGAGGACCGCGAGATCGAAGATTTCCTCGCCAACAAGCCACTGAACCTGATCGCCACGCTGGACCGGCGCGAGGCTTACGAAGGCGCTTCGTTCGTCATCATCGCAACACCGACCGACTACGATCCGCAAACCAATTACTTCAACACCTCCTCGGTGGAGTCGGTGATCCGCGATGTGCTGGAGGTCAATCCAGATGCGGTGATGATCATCAAATCCACGGTGCCTGTGGGTTGCACGGCAGAATTGCGGACACGGTTCGGCACTGAGAACATCATCTTCTCGCCGGAGTTCCTGCGCGAAGGCAAGGCGCTGTACGACAACCTGCACCCCAGCCGCATCATCGTAGGCGAGCGCTCCGAGCGCGCCGCGACGTTCGCCGGCCTGCTGCAGGAAGGAGCCATCCGCAAGGACGTGCCGACGCTGTACACCGACGCCGCAGAAGCGGAGGCGATCAAGCTGTTCGCCAACACTTACCTGGCGATGCGCGTTGCCTACTTCAATGAACTGGATACGTACGCTGCCACTGCCGGCATGGATACGCGGCAGATCATTGAAGGCGTGAGCCTGGATCCGCGCATTGGCGGCCATTACAACAACCCCTCGTTCGGCTACGGCGGTTACTGCCTGCCGAAGGACACCAAGCAGTTGCTGGCCAATTACAGCAACGTGCCGCAGAACCTGATCAACGCGATCGTGGATGCGAACCGGACCCGCAAGGACTTCGTGGCCGATGAGGTGATCCGCCGCAAGCCGAGGGTTGTTGGCATTCACCGGCTGGTGATGAAAGCCGGATCGGACAACTTCCGGGCCTCGGCCATCCAGGGCGTGATGAAGCGGATCAAGGCCAAAGGCATTGAAGTGATCGTTTACGAACCCGTCTTGGATGAAGCGACGTTCTATGGATCGCGGGTGGAGAAGGATTTGGAGGCATTCAAGCGCGAAGCGGATGTCATCGTGGCCAATCGGGTGACGCATGACCTGCAGGATGTCGCCGACAAGGTTTACAGCCGTGATCTTTTTGGCGCTGACTGAGGTTGCCGTATGAGAATTCTTGTAACAGGAGCGGCAGGCTTCATTGGCTTCCATAGCGCCACACGCCTGCTTGATGCAGGCCACGAGATAGTGGGAATCGATAATATGAATTCTTACTATGACATCGGATTAAAGGGACGACGCCTAGCCCATCTCGAGGCGCGCGACGCTTTTTCATTCATGAAGCTGGACCTAGCCGATCGTGACGGAATGGCACATTTGTTCGAAACAAGTGGCTTTGATGCTGTCCTGCATCTTGGTGCCCAGGCCGGGGTCCGCTACTCCATCGACAATCCTTTTGCTTACATAGACAGCAACGTGACCGGCACCCTCACCGTTCTGGAAGGATGTCGTCACCACAAGGTCAGACACCTCGTGTATGCGTCCTCATCCTCGGTGTATGGCGGCAACACCAAGCAGCCATTCTCGATCGAAGACCGCGTTGACGACCCTGTATCACTCTATGCGGCCACAAAACGGTCCAATGAGTTGATGTGCCATACCTACGCGCGCCTTTATGGCGTGCCTATCACAGGACTTCGATTCTTTACCGTGTATGGCCCTTGGGGCCGCCCTGATATGGCCTACTTCAAGTTCGCCAATGCAATCACTGAGGGGCGGCCAATTGACGTCTACAACGATGGCGACATGCTCAGGGACTTTACATACATCGACGACATCGTCGATGGAATAACATCGCTGATCGAAGCGCCTGCACCCGGCGCGAGCGACCCGATTCCTCATCGGGTCTATAATTTGGGAAATAACCGACCGGAAAAGCTCATGGATATGATCACCCTCCTTGAGCAAAAGCTGGGCAAGACGGCTGTGAAAAACTTCCTGCCCATGCAGCCGGGCGATGTGTATTCAACCTATGCCGACATCGAGGCGACCGCCCGCGACATCGGGTTCTCGCCGAAGACAAGTCTTGCCGATGGCTTGACACACTTCGCCGATTGGTATCAAACGCGCCATCAGGCCTGACCATGTCAACGACCTCCTACGCCTTCCCTATCGTGTCAATCGGCGGCTTGCCGACCGCGTCCATTACACGCACTGCGCTCGCGCAGTGCATGGCGCAAGACTGCGCAAGTGCACGTGAGCAGCCCGACACATGGCTGCCCCGCGTTGTGTTTTCATCGAATGGACAAGGCATCGCACTTGTCGGCCGGGATGAGGACTTTGCTCGAACCATGCTGCAAGCCGACATCATCCATGCCGATGGCATGCCGGTGGTATTCGCCAGCCGGTTGACTGCGAATCCGCTGCCAGAACGCATTGCAACGACCGACTTCTTTCATGATGCAGCCCGCATTGCTGAAGAAAAGGGCTTGCGCTTTTACATGCTGGGCGCCACTTCTGCACAGAATGCAACTGCCATCGCGGCTATTCGGGCCAGCTACCCCGATCTACAGATCGTTGGTAGCCATGACGGCTATTTCGGAGATGACCAGGACGCTGAAATCTGCGAGAACATCCGCAATAGTGGCGCAGATGTTGTGTGGGTCGCACTCGGAAAGCCACGCCAGGAGCACTGGTCCATCCGCAACCGATCCCGACTTCAAGGTGTCGGCTGGATCAAGACCTGCGGCGGGCTTTACTCCTTTCTCGCCGGTGATGCACCAAGGGCACCTTCATGGATGCAGGCGGCCGGACTGGAATGGCTGTATCGAGCTGCCAAGGAGCCAACGCGTCTTGGGTGGCGGTACCTTACGACGAACCCTTATTCGCTATATCGCCTTCTCAGGTACACCAAGTAGCCGCAGGCCACCGCAGCACTGAACAAGCAGTGAGAGAACCGTTCCCGGAGGAAGGGGCAGGTGCATCTCGCTCGAACATATAGTGAGATCAATGAGCCGATGAAGAATGCCAGCAGCCAGAATCCCGTAAGTCCTTACTGCACCGGATGCGGCGCGTGCATTGCTGATTCCGATCAGACGCTGCGCATGGATTGGGATGTGCACGGCTTTCTTGTCCCACACAAAATATCCGATCGCCCGGTACCTGAGTTGGCTATAAAGGCATGCCCGTTCGCAGCGGCTGCAGTGGGAGGCGCCACGGATGAGGATAAGCTGGCAGAAGACCTCTTCCCGGACGCGCCGACGTCCGACCCAGAAATCGGCAGATTCGAACAGACTTACATTGGATACTCGCCAAGCCATCGCGAGACCTCGTCATCTGGCGGCTTGGCTACCTTTGTGTTCGATGAAGTGCTTACCCAAGGAATTGCCACCCACCTCTTTGTTGTTCTGACTGATGGTGCCGGCTACAAGTATCGGCTCGTGGAAGGCAACGCCGATCTAGTGACCACGTCGAAGACCCGGTATTTCCCGGTCACGCTGCAGGAGTTTTTTGAACTGGTCCCCACACTGGACGGAAGAATCGCGGTCTCCGGTGTGGCCTGCTTCGTCAAGGCCGTACGAATGCGACAGAGGTCGTTCCCGGAATTCGATCGGAAAATTGCTTTTGTTGTCGGCATCATTTGTGGCGGACTAAAAAGTAAATATTTCACCGATTACCTCGCAGACAGCGCCGGCGCTGGCGCACGCTACCGTCATCCGGAGTATCGCGTAAAGGACGCAACCGCGTCCGCCAGCAACTATGCGTTCTCGGCTGAGGGCGAAGACGGCACTGTGCACACCATGAAGATGGCCCGCGTTGGTGACATGTGGGGAACCGGAATGTTCAAAGCCAAGGCATGCGATTTCTGCACCGATGTGCTGACTGAATTAGCCGACATATCGCTCGGTGATGCGTGGCTTCCAGAGTACAGAACTGATGGGCTCGGGAACAGCGTCATCGTTACCCGATCGCGACTCGCTGATGACATCATTCGACGGGGTATCGAGCAAGGCAACCTGCATGTAGCGAGCTGCGCGCCCTCGCAGATAACGAGTTCGCAGCGGGCAAGTTTTCTCCACCGGCGCGACGCGCTCAAGTTCCGGATAGGTCAGGCCAGAATACAGGGACAGCCTGTCCCTGAAGTGAGGAGTCGCGTTCTAAAGCGGATCTCCTTCTCATATGCACTTGTACAGATCCAACGCGAACTTACCCGGTCAGCCAGCTTCACCAGTTGGCGTCGGTCGAGAAGCGCCAATGGGTTTGATAGGACGATGCGACCATACCGCATACTCCTAAAGATAGTCACGCGACTAAATCGCATGCTGAGATGATGGATTTGCCGCCGCCACGCAGCAAACCACACCCCCACCTTCTCCTCGAAAGCATCTTATGAATATCCTGCTCCTCACTTACTCGTTCAACTACAACTACGGAGGGTTGCTTCAAGCGTATGCTACCGTGAAGTATCTGGAGAGCCAGGGCCATTCAGTTACGGTACCCAAGAGTCATCCAGCATACCTGGTCGGAAACACGTCTCTGTTTCGTGGGCTTGGATTGCGCCGAAAGAATCCACTAGGTTCTGTTCTGAGGCGCTTGCGTCAGTTTGTTCGTTACAAGCGGTTCGACAGCTTCCGTTCGCTGCTTCCGATCGACCCCTCCCTCTCCAGCAAGGAAGCAATCGCTCGGAGCGTTGTGCGTTTCGACGCGGTACTCACTGGCAGTGACCAGACATGGAATACAAAATTCATGCCGTCATATGAGCCGTATTTCTACCAGGGCTTTATTGCAAAGGGTCCGCTCAAGGTCAGTTATGCCTCCTGCTTCGGTACGCGACAGCAAAAGGAAGAGATCCTCGTCCAGGCAGCAAAGGACCTTGGCGATTTCGACCACATTGCCGTCCGGAACGAGGTCAGTCGGGAGATTGTCGAACGTCTGACACAGAACGATCCTGCCGTGGTGGTGGATCCCACCTTGTTGCACGACTTCAATGAACTGCGCATCCCCGACGAGGTGAAGCAACACCACCCATTCATCATGGTCTACGCACTGGACGTCGATAACTTCGTGGTGGCTGAAAGTATCGTTAAGGAAGTCCAGGTTCGCCAGCCCGGCATTGAAGTCCACTTCGTCAACGGCGAGAAGAACTTCGAAAAACCTCACTGGGCGACGCACCTTGTCAATTCCTATGGCCCAGCGGAATTTCTTGCGTCGATGCAGGAAGCGAGCTTGATCGTGACCGATTCCTTCCACGGCTTGATATTCGCTCAGAAATTCGCGAAGCCTTGTATCGGCTACTCATCCGGCTGGCGTTCAGAGCGCATCGTCAGCATCATGAGTGACTTTGATGCCAGCGACCTCTTGCTCCTCGATGGCGAGCCGGCCAACGTGAAGATCGTGGTTTCAAAGGTGATGGAGAAAGGGGCACGCTTGCAACTGGGCGCTGCGTTGCAGGCAAAGATATCCGCATCCAAGGCGTACTTGGCGACTGCTCTTTCCAACGCATGAATCTCAGCTCTGTCGGCCGCAAGGGCTTTCTCCACCTGTTGCTGATCGTCGTATCCAGCAGGGCATCAGCGTTCCTTGCGCAGTGGGTGATGGGAATCTTTCTTTTCAAAGAAGATTTCGGCGTCATCGCGATCATTTCGGTGATCTACCTGTTTGCGTCGGGCTTCAAGGAAGTCGGGCTTTACCAGATCCTTCAGGAGCACCGCACCAATTTTGAAGAGAAGGCCCCGGAGCTGGTCTCATCGGCGCAGATCGTCAACCTGACCGGTGTCCTGCTACTGTTGTGTGCCGCTCCTCTGATCGCACATCAGTACGAAGACACACGGCTGCTCTGGATTACGGCCGCGCTGGTTCTCGCCATGCCGTTCAACATCGCTGCCTTGTCATACAAAGCCAAGCTGGCCATCAGTTTTGACTTCAAGCGCATCTCCCGTGTGGAATCCGTCTCGATCCTTGCGAGCAATCTCAGCATGGCAGCGCTTGCCGCGGCCGGCGCCGGTGTCTATAGCTTTGTGGCATCCCAGATCATCCTCACACTGACAGCCTTCATCATGTATCGCGCGGGACAGACGCCGATTCGAGCAAAGCCATGGCCTGGCCTCCATGCGCTTCGAGGCTTCATCGCGCGGTCCAAGTGGCTTGTCGTGAGCTCCTATATGAATAACGTTGCGACACGCGGGGACTACCTCGTCCTTTCCCTGGTCGTCGCCAAGGCTACGTTAGGGCTGTATTACTTCTCGTACCAGTTGATGGCCGCCTCAGTGCAGTTGATAGGCATGGCGCTCAACCATCTCCTGCTTCCGCTGTTCTCGGCAATCAAGGACGACATTTCTCGAGTGCGCTCCGGGCTGCATAAGGCAGCGGAGGCGCTGAGTTTGATTTCCGGGGCACTATGCCTCTCGCTCCTGGTCTGGTTCCCTTTCGTGATCCACTTCGTCTGGCGCGGGAAATGGGACGATGCGATCTCATTGACACTGATTGTAACGGTCGTCGTCCCGCCTCGACTCCTTTCCTCGCCGCTTGGATCTTCAGCTCTGGAAGCAATGGCCCGTTATCGCGCGCGCACATTACTTTCGATCGTCGACGCAGTATCCCTGATTGGGCTGGTCTGGATTGGCGGGGTGCTTTACGGCGTAGTCGGCGCGTGTGTCGGAGTGGCGATCCAGCGAGTCACAGCGGGGATGCTTTTCTATTTCGCTGCAGCCGTCGCAGTTGACCTAGGGCCGCGAGGCGCAGCGTGGCAGCTCATCAGGCACATGGGGCCCTATATTCTCTGTGTCGGCTCGTTGGGCGTTTTTGGCTACTTCGTCGTCGGCTACGATGCATACCTTTCCCAAGGATTTTGGCAGACCCTACTTACGTACCTTCCCTTGATGGCCCTCTATGCAGCTCTCAGTCGAAAGCAGATCATCCGCCATGTCCTCAGACGCTGATTTTTCAGGAACAACTGTAGATGTACACCTCTGCCTATGCGCGGACGGACGGTATGTTGATTTCATCATTCCTGCGGTTGAGTCGATTGTGCGCTCGGCTGCGCCCGGCAGCCGCATTGCAGTTGACGTGATCGTTGACCATGAGCCACTGCCTGCCTTCAAGCAGGCATTGGAGATGTTCTGCCCCGGACGTAATAGCATCCACGTCATACGCGCCGATCAGTTCGCCGACCTGCTTGAAGTGACCCATATTTCGCGGGGCATGTACTACAGGTTGATGATCCCGGAGCTGGTCAAAGCCGATAAAGTACTCTACGTAGACTGTGACATCCTTGCCCGCCACGACCTCAGCGCGTTGTTCGCGACTCAGCTGGGAGATGCCCTGGCTGCGGCAGTGGTGAACCCTTTTCACGATGCAAGCAGGCTCGGCCTGGCACCGGACGAAGTGTATTTCAACTCGGGCGTCATGCTGATCAACACGCGTGCATGGCGCGAGTTCGAGATGAAGCGGCGGGTCTTGGACTACCTGCGCAGCAATGTTGACCTGCTGCGCATGCCAGATCAGGATGCCCTGAACGTGATGATGCGCGGAAAATGGATCGAGCTGGACCCCTCCTACAACTGTCAGGTCTCCATGCTGATCCGGCATGAGGAGCTTGCGCGCGAACTTGCGCCAAGGTGGAATACTCGCTTCTTGGCTGACCCTGCCATCATGCATTTTTCCGCGGGCCACAAACAGTGGCACAGCAGCAATCGTATTCTTTTCTCGAAGGAATACAGGCTTCTCAGTACGCATCTCATGGAGAGGCGTCGCGGACTCGCGCAGGATTTTCTGATAGGTCGGCTTCGACAGTTGAAGTATGCGGTCCTTGGGGCAAATCCCTACTTCTATTGACTCATCGAAGTGGGTCTGGCGACTGGAGCGAGACGCCCAGCAGATCAAGGGCAGCCCCCGCTGCCTGCCTTTTGAAGCAGCATGGAGTTACAGCATGACCACGCGCGATCCCACCGGAACCACGGAACTCGTTTCCGTCGTCATCCCGCTATTCAACAGAAAGGACACGATCCTGCGAGCAGTTCAGTCGGCCCTTGATCAGAGTCACAGGAACATTGAAGTTGTGGTCGTAGACGACGGTTCAACTGACGATCCCGCCAGCGTCCTCGACAGTGCTGATGATCCCCGGATCAGGTACGTCAGACAACCCAACAGCGGAGCGTGCGCTGCGCGAAATCACGGAATTGATGTAGCTCGTGGTGAGTACGTTGCTTTTCTCGATTCAGATGACGCTTTCCTTCCTGATCACCTGTCGACGTCGATTGCTGCTCTTCGAACCGCTCCGAAATCCACCGTCGTGTACGGTAGGATCCGCGTTGATCGTGGTGAAGAGCGATATTTCACCAAGCCTCCGAGAGCTCCGCGACACAACGAGCCGATTTCAGAGTACCTGCTCTGCGACCGTGGTTTCATCCAGACATCCACGGTAGTGCTAAGACGCCAGTTTGCTGCACAGGTGCGCTATAAGGTTGGCCTGCGATTTGGCCAAGACACCGATTTCGCTATCCGCTTGGCTGCCGCAGGGGCCAGGTTTGTCATGCTCGATTCGATCCAGGCGCAATGGACGGACCATGCGCAGGCAGGCCGGGTTTCCAACGCGCTCGATGCGGCAGCGAGACTCGAATGGCTGGACAGCGTATCTGACTTGATCACACGGCGAGCACGCGAAGGCGATGAGGGCTGGTATGTCGCCAAGTCACATTTCAAGCGAGGCAAGCCGCTGAAGGCAGCCTGGCTGTACGCCAGAGCAGTCGCGCACGGTTGCTACAGCCCCTCACTGGCCATGCGGATTGGTGCTCAGATCTTCTTGTCAACGGCGGCGTACCGTAAAATCGCCGATCTGACACTCAAGCCTCGCTGAGGCCCCAGGCATATCCGATCATGAAAATCAGCGCGCTAAGAGTGCTCACGACAACCTTCATGCTGACGCCGCTCTGGTGGGTGTTGGGCACGGGATTCTTTGTATTTCATATTGCCGCGCTGCTTGCTGCCGTAGCAGCGCCACAGGCGCTGCGGCCGCGTGATGCGTTCCAGTATTTGCTGCTCACGCTGATCAGCTTGCTTGGATTGTCAATGATGATGTCTGCCGCCTCTGGTGCAGCGGATCTGTCGCGCGTTGTCGCTGCCCTGAACAACATTTCCATTCTCCTCAACGGCTACATCTTCTACAGCTTTCTCAACCATAGCTTCCGGACGAATGCTGGGGCACTCGACAATCTATTCAAAGCACTGGGGAAGGTGGGCCTGTTCTCGGTAGTGATTGGTGTCCCGTGCGTATATCTTCTGTTCTTCCGCGGCGTCGATAGTCTTTCTTTTCCGACACTTTTTGGAATCATGACCCCGCCGCAGGACAATCTGCTGGGGCTTTACCAGAAATCCTGGCTCATTGACGTCGACTGGTTCGCCGAATCCAGCATTCCCAGGCTCACGATACTCTCGACCAACGCCACCTCGAGCGCAGCTTTGATCGCCTTCGCCAGCTATTTTTTCCTGGCGTCACTTAACCGTGGTCGCCGCGCCCTCAGCTATGCCTTCATTTTCGCACTTCTTTGCACGATGGCCGCTACGCTGACTCGCGGCGCCATTTTAGGCGTTGTTATCGGGCTGGCAATCTACTTCGTGCTTTCGCTGCGAAAGAACAGAAAGCTGATAGTGGCAGGCTCAGTGTTGGCCGCAGTTATTGGTCTCACCTTCGCGGCACCAGTGCTCGAGGCCATCAATTCGGCGCGGCAGGCATCTTCGGATACACGGTTCGCCATCTATGAGATGTCTCTCGATGTGACACTCAATGAAGGTCCCTTGATTGGGCTTGGCGTGAAGCCAAGGCTGGACCAGACCGCAATTCCCATCGGATCCCATTCGACGATACTGTCGTTGCTAGTCCGAGGTGGACTCATCGGCGCAGCGCTTTCATTCACACTGTTCCTCGTAATCCCAGTTGTGTGGTCGGCCAAAGCACTACTCAGGGCACTGGCGGCCGGACATGTTGGCGACCCCCGCGGCTACTCCATCGCGATGATCGCAGCAATGCCCTCGTTCCTGGTTTATTGCATCTTCCAGGATATCGACGCGTACGCTCCGCTTTCTGCCTTCCTGTTTGCCTACCTTGCCGTGATCTCGTTCATTGCCAAGGGGCCATACTTCTCCAAAGCAGCAACCGCACAAGGCGAGGATCGAGCAAAGGCGGCTCCGTCCCGCCAAGCCTTCTGGCAGCCACAGCGGAACTCGGGCCGGTGATCCCTGTAAAGTACACCTCCAATGCAGCGATGAAGAGGCATGAACGTGCAGCGCGCTCATCGTACTGGGACAACTGGAAAGGCATCGCAATTGTTGCGGTAGTTATAATCCACTCCTGCGGCGAGCTTTCGAACTTCCCTCCGGACTCCCTTACGGGCTTGTTTGGCATCGGATTACGTCAAGCAGTAAACTTTGCAGTTCCGATTTTCTTGGCGATCGCCGGCTTCTTCGCTGGGCGCGGCTCATCCGGCCCTTCAGGCGAGTTCTATCGCAAGAGACTGACCCGAATACTTGCTCCATACTTGGTCTGGACCACGATCTATCTTGTCCGCGATGGATTGGCTGATTCATTGACCATTAGACAGGTGATCAAGGGCTACTTCTTCGGCACCGGAATCGGCATTGGCTATTTTGTAATCGTACTAATCCAGTTTACGTTACTTACACCGTTCATCACGCGCTTGAATAGCCGGCGCAAGCACTTTTCGATCATGATCACAATGACCGTCGTCGGAGTATTCTTCACTTACTACTTCCCAGCGCTTCACCCAGATAGTCCGCTGGCCAGATTCCCGGCGTATGCCTTGCCGTTCTTCGTGTGGTACCCCTTCTTTCATCTCGGAGTCTACGTCTCCCAGCAAGGCGTGGCTGGCATCACGTTTGACAGGCCACGCACCTTTATCGCCCTTGCCTTCACCTTCGCCGTCGCAGGCTTCATCGAAGGGTACTTCTGGGCCATTCAGGGCAACTATGGCTTTGGAACTTCGCAATTGAAGTTGAGCAACATCCTCTATTCAGCATCACTTTTCCTGGCAATAGCTGCATTGTCTAGGGGTAACAGCGTCTTCAACCACGAGTCATGGCTCGCAGTAGCGGGGCGAAACTCTTACGCGATCTACCTCATCCACATGATGCTGCTGGTCCCGTTCCAGCAGGTTGCAAACAGCTACTCAGGGCTTGTCGGAGTTCAGCCGCTCTATATTTTCATCTCCGCATCAACGACATTGATCGCTTGCGTCGCCCTCGCATTGATTCTTCGCCGACTGCTTCCTCAGCGCGTAGCAACCATGGTTCTTGGCTGACCTGTTAAAACTAGAAACTTGAACGCTCCGCTGATGTAACGTCGTTCAACCAGAGTCAACAGAAAATCCAGCAATAAAAGGTCCTGCATGAGCCCCCCGAAGTATCGTCCGGATATAGATGGCCTCCGATCGCTCGCCATCCTTCCCGTCCTTCTGTATCACGCAGGGGTTCCAGGGTTTCCCGGCGGCTTCGTTGGCGTAGACATCTTTTTCGTCATCAGCGGCTACCTGATCACGCTGATCCTCGTCCGCGAAATTTCGGAAGATCGCTACAGCATCAGGTCATTCTATGAGCGACGTATCCGAAGGATATTCCCTGCGCTGCTTACAGTACTTGCCTTTGTCTTGGCTGCATCACCAGCTTTCCTTCTACCAAGCGAGTTCGCCAGCTTGGGTCGCGATTCCATATCGGCACTTCTTTTTGTCGCGAATATAAACTTCTGGCGACAATCCGGCTACTTCGCGGCCGACGCAGAAGCGAAACCACTGCTTCATATGTGGTCGCTCGGGGTCGAAGAGCAGTTTTACCTGGTTGCACCGCTCGCGCTTTTCGTGATCTTCCGATTCGCGCCTCGCCTGAAGGTCCCCCTGATCTTCGCGGGTTTAGCCGCCTCTCTAGCAGCATGTATTTACTTCACTCCGCTAAAGCCCAGTGCATCTTTCTACCTTCTGCCAACTCGTGCATGGGAGCTGCTCGCTGGTTCGCTTTTGGCAATTCTTTCCTCAAGGCGAGACCAGTCCTTTCGCTCTACAGCAAGGCTCCTAGATAACGTCCTCGGCGTCATCGGCATTTGCCTGATCTTGTTTGCGGTGACGTACCTTACAAAGTCCGCAGAATTCCCTGGCTACTGGGCCGTCCTGCCAGTGTTGGGTGCTGCCCTCTTGATCTCCAGTGGCCAATCGAGCTGGACCGGGCGACTGTTGTCGACCGCTCCCTTGGTACGCATCGGACTCATTTCATATTCGCTATATTTGTGGCATTGGCCATTAGTGGTCTTTTTCCGGAATTCGGGCTGGCTGGAAAGTTCTGGAGGAAAACTTTCGGTCATCGGTCTCTCTGTTGCAGCCGCCTGGCTCACTTGGCGATTCATTGAATCGCCTACCCGAAACAAAGCCGCTTTCAGCGGCCGACATCTTGCCTTTACGGTAGTCATTTCGTCCCTGTTGGTAATTGCAACGTCGGCGGCATATTCGTCGCTGAGGGGATGGCCTTCTCGCTTCCCTGAGTCTGTAGTCGCCTTTGATGCTAGTCGGGACGACCGCAGCTCTGACCGTGAGCGTTGTCATTTCGAGGGCGGGCTTCCCTCGGTTGAGACCTCCTGCGTGCTGGGCGAAGGCGGCCCGTCCGTGGCAGTCTGGGGTGACAGCCATGGCGTTGAGCTCGCAAAGGCGATCAGCGAGGAGGGTTTCGCCGTCCGGGAGCTCACCTACTCTTCGTGCCCACCCGCACCGGAACAGCCCAGCAAGCCTGACCGCCCCTATTGCCGGGCGCACAATTCCCGGGTTTTCGACTACCTTTCATCGGACACCTCAATCCAGTCCGTTGTGCTTGTCGCTTACTACGGCGAGCCCATTGGACAGTCGTATTTGCTTCAGACCCGCATGGCCGACACTGCAAGGCGACTCAGGGACGCGGGTAAGCAAGTAATTATCGTAGGGCCCTATGCTGGAATCGACGGACACTCCGATGTTCCTACATATTTGGCTCGCGGGGGCCTGCCTTTCGTCAAATTGGATTCCGAGGGAGTCAACCGCTTCCAGCAGACAATGGAGGCGTCAGCGGAAATCTATATGCCAACCGATCTATTCTGCCGTTCCGGTCAATGTGCGCTTACCGCAGGAGGCTCCTCTCTGTTCTTCGATGCCCATCACCCCAGCATGCAGGCAGCCAGAGCGCTCGCAAAGGGGCTTGCTCCGCATATCCGCGGAACGCGGAATGGGATTACAGATTCGACCTCAGTCCCCAGATGACCGGGAGCCCCGCCTTATCATGCTTCGCCCAATTGCGGTCCGTGGCCGGCCTCAACTGCCCAATCATCCAACTTTCCGCTACACTAGTCGGCCAGCGCGCTCGTAGCTCAGCCGGATAGAGTAGTGGCTTCCGAAGCCATTGGTCGGGGGTTCGAATCCCTCCGGGCGCACCATCTCCCTCGCTTCCCCCCCAGCGTCCCAGGCCTACCGCCCGGACGCCGCGAACAGGCCCCCTGAAGGCCTGTTCAGCCACGGCAGCGACGCTTCACACCCCCTCCAACTCCCCTGCGACAGCATCGGCCTCCCACGGGCACCTGCCCGCCTGCAGAGGAGTGGCATTGATGAATATCCTGCGTACCCCGCTCGCCCGGTCCCTGGCCGTGGCTGTCGCCTTCGCCATGGCCGTCCCCGCTTTCGCTGCGCCGTCGAACAAGTGGAACGTCGAGCTCAAGGGCCGATCCAAGATCGACGGCGAGATCACCCTCGCGGTGACGCCGCAGGCAGGCGAAGCCACCAATGTCGCCATCGCCATCCCGGCCGCCACCAACCACGAAGCGGCTGCGGTGCTGATCTCCAATGCGTTGTTCAAGGAGTTCGGTGCGGGCGTCTACAGCATCAAGACCGACGACACCGATGAGGTCGAGATCAAGGCCGTCAATGGCAACCGCGATTTTGATGTGATCGTCGTACGCAACACGGCAGATGGTCTGGAGCTCAAGCTCGACCGCGATTGAGCCAGGCGGCCCCCGCGCCATGCGGGGGCCTGCCTTGAACCGGCGGCGCATTCCGCATTACAGCCCCCGTGGACACGTAGCCTTCGACTGACGCCCTGCGCGGCCGTCCATGCGACGCGCCGACCCTATACCGCACCCACAAAACTGCAACTTTGCCCATGTACGCAAAGGCGCCTGACTGATGGGATGAACCTGCTGGCGACGAAGAGCGCCAGCCGGGATTCGCATCCTGATTTGAAGGCGGTATTTGGCTCTGTTTTGCCCTCTGGGCACGGCGGAGAATGCACTGCATCGCGCACCGTTCATACGGCGGGCGATGTGGGGGATCCCTGATCCGCCGGATTTTTGACCGTCTTCAACCGGTATGCGAACCCGCATCGCCCGCCACCTGACGCCTCGGCGCAGGTGGCCCCAGCCTTGTGAGGTTCGTCATGGATACGCCGACTGAATCGCAACATCCCCGGAGCGCCAAACGCCTGTACACGCTGATGGGCGACAAGACGCACGACTTCCCGCCCCACTTCATCGAACGTCTTGAGCGGCGGCTGGAGGAGTTCGAAACCTCCCTGACGAGCGCCCACGTCGTCCTGCACCCGCAAGCTGACCCTGACAACGGATGCGACGCCCGGCAGGACACGGGGAGGCAGGAATGACGCCCTATCAGCAGGCAAAGGCGCATCTGGCCAACCGCCGTGCCGCTGAGATGGCCGAGTACCTCGACGGCCGTCTGCACATGGCCCACTACGATGAGAGCACGTTCGCGCGCTCGTTGCTGTCGGTAGCCGAATTGCACGGCATAAGCCTGGTTGCGCAGCAGTGCGGCCTCAGCAGCGAGTCCATGCGACGGCAGTTGAACGGCACCCGTCCGTTGTATTTCGACAGCGTGCTGGGCGTGATGCGTGCACTGGGAATCCAGCTGCGGGTAGAGGCCTCCGCCTGAGCCCGCCCAGATGGCCATTCAAGGGCTGCATGCCGGCAGCGTCAGCCCCCGTTGGGCCACATGACGGGCGCATCAAACGGTGCTCACCTGCAGTGGACTCGCTCCTGTCCAAGGTGGTCTCCAACGGCACGGCATCACTCCCGCCGTTCCATTCGACCACTCACACGGAGCACTATCCATGAGCACCCAGTCCAAGATCGAACACAGCCTCAATGACCTGATTGAGATCGCCCGTGATGGTCAGAAGTTCTACAGCGAAGCCGCCACCAAGGTGAAGGACGCCGAAC
This sequence comes from Stenotrophomonas sp. CFBP 13724, assembly GCF_014841975.1. Classification (NCBI taxonomy): domain Bacteria; kingdom Pseudomonadati; phylum Pseudomonadota; class Gammaproteobacteria; order Lysobacterales; family Lysobacteraceae; genus Stenotrophomonas; species Stenotrophomonas sp. CFBP 13724. The sequence goes on along the minus strand of NZ_JACYUW010000004.1, from coordinate 211,598 downwards.
TTGCCGCCCTGTTCACCCGCATCGCCGGCAGCAAGGCCGACATCGTCACCTCGCTGAGCGCGACCGTTGCCGCCACCGGCGGTGAGCCGGCGGAACACGGCACCTTCGTCGGTTCGGTGCAGAAGATGTACGGCAACATCCGCGCCACCCTGGGCGACACCGAGTACGGCTACGTTGCCGAACTGGAAGAGTCCGAAGATCGCCTGCTGAAGGCTTTCAAGGACGTGCTGACCGACAACGACGTGCCGGCCCCGGTGCGCACCGAAGTCACCCGCCTGTTGCCGGAGGTGCAGGAGACCCATGCGGTCATGCGCGCCCGCAAGCATGCAATGAAGTCGTAAGACTCCACGCTGCATCTTTCTGAAAGCCGACGCTGCCTGGCAGCGTCGGCTTTTTTGTGGGCGCCATGAAGTGATGCCCCATCACGGCACCCGCGCACAAACCCACGCGTTCACCTCTTTGCACCCTGCTTTCCGCAACGTCTCCGCACACGCATGAAGGGTGCTGCCCGTGGTCATCACGTCGTCCACCAGCACCACCGCCTCCGGCACCTCCCCCACTACTGCGAAGGCACGATCCAGGTTGTGCCGACGCGCATCGGCGTTGCGCTTGGACTGTGGTGCAGTAGCGCGGATCCGGCGCAGTCCTTTCCAGCGCGGTGCGCCGATGAGGCGGGCCAACTCTGCGGCCTGATCGTAGCCGCGTTGCCGCAGGCGGCGGGGATGGAGCGGCACGGCGACCAGTGGCGCCAGCGGCCACGGCGGTGGATTGAGGGCCATCAGCTGCGCCATCAATCGCCCTGCGGCCAGATCGGAATGGAATTTATAGCGCAGCAGCAGCCCGGACACGGGGTCTTCGTAGCGCAGGCTGGCCCAGCAGGCATCCAGCGGTGGCGGGGATTCTTCGCAGTGGAAGCAGAGTTCGTTGGCGTCCTCGTGCAACGGAAGTGCGCAGCGCGCGCAACCGTCGCTATGCCAGGGGAGGGTCAGGCTGCAGGCACCGCAGAGTTCGTGGCCGCGTTCGCCGGGGTCGGCGCAGATCTGGCAGACCGGGGGCAGCAGGCCGCCCAGCAGGGAATTGGCGAGGGTGCGGATGGTGGTGGGCAGCGGCATGGTGGGGATCAGGATGCGGCTGCTGGGGGGTGTCTGGTATCGGAGGACGGCGCGGAGTGCAGCGGGGCTATGCCCCGCCTGTGACGACCAACGGTCGTCACCCACCGAAGAGCGTTGACGACCAGCGGTCGTCACTACCGACCGGCGGTGGGGTCGGCTCACGGACCCGTTGGCGGTGGGTTTGTTACGCTATCGGCCCGTTCATCTGTAGTGCCCCCCCGATGGCCCGTCCTGATCTGTTCGAGCGAATCCAGACCCTGCGCGCCAGCGCGGATAGCCTGCGTTCGGGCGCGCCGGTGCAGGCCGTGGGCCGTCGTGATGGCGTGCGCGTCGATGTCGATGGCCATGCGCTGACCAGCTTCCGCGGCAGCGATTACCTCGGCTTGGCGCAGCAGTTCGGCGTGGTCAATGCGCTGCAGGATGCCGTCGCGCGCGAAGGCGTCAACGGCGGTGCCGCGCCGGCCGCCGGTGGCCGCCATGCGCTGCACCAGGCGCTGGAAAGCGAAGCCGCCGAGTGGCTGGGCCATCCGCGTGCCCTGTTGTTCAGCAGTGCCTATCTGGCCAACCTGGCCGTGCAGCAGGTGCTGCTGTGCGAAGACGGCGATGTCTGCGCGCAGGACCAGCTCAACCATCCCAGCCTGCTGGATGCCACCGCACTGTCCGGTGCGCGACTGCGCCGTTACCCGCATCTGGATGCCGAAGGCGCGATGCGCCAGCTCAAGCATGCCGCCGAGGGCGCGGCGATGCTGGCCACCGATGCGGTGTTCTGCATCGATGGCGATAGTGCGCCGCTGCGCTCGTTGACGCTGGTTGCGCGCATGCAGGAGGCGCTGCTGTGCGTGGACGATACGCATGGCATCGGCGTGCTCGGCGAGGGCGGCCGTGGCAGCGTGTCGGCCGCCGGGCTGGGCACCGCCGATGTTCCGCTGCAGGTGTTCGCGCTGGATGCCGCACTCGGTGGCTCCGGCGCGCTGGTGGTCGGCGACGCCGCGCTGCTGGCGCATCTGGCCGCCACCGCGCGGCCCTATCTGTATTCCCCCGCCCTTTCGCCCGCATTGACTGCTGCATCGCTGGAGGCAATGCGGCTGGCGCGCCGCGATGACTGGCGCCGCGAGAAACTGGTGGAGCTGGTGGGCGTGTTCCGCAGCGCCGCGCGCGGCCACGGGCTGGGCCTGATGGCTGCCGAAACCCCGATCCAGTCGTTGTCCTTCGCCACCGATCAACAGGCCATCGCGCTGGCGCAGAACCTGCAGCAGGCCGGCATGTGGGTCGGCACGGTGCCGGCCAGCCTTACCGGCGATGGCGCGGCGCGCGTGCGCGTCAGCCTGTCGGCGTTGCACGTGCCTGCGCAGGTGCAGGCCCTGGTGGATGCGATCGCGCGCGCACGCGATGGCCTGCACGCCGGCACGTTGCTGCCCGCCGCCGCGCTGGCCTGACCCCGCGCATGCATATCGCCGTCAGCGGCAGCGGCCCGGCGCTGGTCCTGATCCATGGCTGGGCCCTGCAGGGCGAGGTCTTCGCGCCGCTGGTGGAACGCCTTTCCGATCAGTTCACCCTGCACGTGGTGGACCTGCCCGGGCATGGCCGCAGCCGCGACGATGCCACCCCGCTGGAATGCGAATCCGTGGTGGCTGCCATTGCCGCGGCCACGCCGTCGGCGGTGTGGTGCGGGTGGTCGCTGGGCGGCCTGTTCGCGCTGCATGCCGCCGCGACCCGGCCGCAGGTGCAGGGGCTGGTGATGCTGGCCTCCTCGCCACGCTTCGTGCGTGAGGACAGCTGGCCGCATGCGGTGCCGGCACCGGTGTTCGCGCAGTTCGCGCGTGACCTGGCCGAGGATTTCCCGGCCACGGTGGATCGCTTCCTCGCACTGGACCTGATGAACACAGACCCGGCCCGCGCCGACCTGCGTGGCCTGCGCCAGCGACTGGTGGATGCCGGCGCGCCGGCCCCGCGCGTGCTGGAAGCAGGCGCGCGGCTGCTGCAGTCGGCAGACCTGCGCGGTGTGTTGCCGTCGCTGCGCACGCCCAGCCTGTGGTTGCCCGGCCACCGCGACCGACTGGTGCCACCGGCCGCAGCGCATGCCGCCGCAGCGTTGTGCCCGGCCGGTGCAGCGACCGCGCAGACCATCGCCCATGGGGGCCATGCGCCGTTCCTCGGCCAGGCCGACGAGGTTGCAGCGCAGCTGAAACACTTCATCACGGCCCAGGTAGTGACGGCCGCTGGCCGTCAACCGACAATGCAGCACTGACGGCCAACCGCTGTCCGCAACAGAAGGTGGACTGACATGGATCTTGGAATCGCAGGCCGTTGGGCTTTGGTGTGTGGCGCAAGCAAGGGCCTCGGCCTGGGCTGCGCGCGTGCGCTGGCGGCCGAGGGCGTGAACGTGGTCATCGTCGCCCGCGGCGAGCAGGCCCTGCAGCAGGCGGCCGACGCCCTGCGCGCCCTGCCCGGTGCCGGTCAGGTAGTCGCGGTGGCCGCCGATGTCACTACCGAAGCCGGCCGCGCCACCGCGCTGGCCGCCTGCCCGCAGGTGGACATCCTGGTCACCAACGCAGGCGGCCCACCGGCCGGGGACTTCCGCCAGTTCGAGCGCGATGACTGGATCGCCGCACTGGATGCGAACATGCTCGCGCCGATCGCCCTGATCCGCGCCACCGTGGACGACATGATCGCGCGCGGTTTCGGCCGCATCGTCAACATCACGTCCTCGTCGGTGAAGGCGCCGATCGACATCCTGGCGCTGTCCAACGGCGCGCGTTCCGGGCTGACCGGCTTCGTCGCCGGGCTGGCGCGGCGCACGGTGTCAGCCAATGTCACCGTCAACAACCTGCTGCCGGGACAGTTCGACACCGACCGCCTGCGCGGCAACTTCGCCTTCCTGGCCAAGCAGCAGGATGCCGATGCGGAGACCATCGCCGAGCAGAAACGCCGCCACATTCCGGCCGGGCGCTTTGGCCAGCCCGACGAGTTCGGCGCGGCCTGCGCGTTCCTGTGCAGTGCACAGGCCGGCTACCTCACGGGGCAGAACCTGCTGATCGACGGCGGCGCCTACCCGGGCACCTTCTGACGCCGCACCCTGCTCCACCGAGACCCGCATGAACCAGCGTACCGATCCCCGTCCCGATCCCCGTCCCGATCCCCGCCACGTGCGCCGCGCGTTTTCCCGCGCCGCCGCCACCTACGATGCGGCCGCCGCGCTGCAGCGCGAGGTACAGCAGCGCCTGATGGAATCGCTGGAGTATCTGGAAGCCCGCGTGCCGGAGGTGGTGCTGGACGTGGGTGCAGGCACCGGACATGCCAGTGCGCTGATGAAGAAGCGCTGGCCGAAAGCGCAGGTAATCGCGCTGGACGTGGCCGAACCGATGCTCGCCCAGGCCAAGCGCCAGGCCGGCTGGTGGAAGCCGTTCCAGCGCGTGTGCGCCAGCGCCACCGCGCTGCCGCTGGCCGACAACAGCGTGGATGTGATCTTCAGCAATCTTTGCCTGCAGTACGTGGATGACCTGCCGGCGGTGTTCGCCGGCTTCCGCCGCGTGCTCAAGCCCGGCGGACTGCTGCTGTGTTCCACCTATGGGCCGGAGACCCTGATCGAACTGGCCGAAGCCTTCCACGCCGCCGACGAGCAACCGCACGTGAGCCGCTTCGCGCCCATCGCCCAGTTCGGCGATGCGTTGATGATGGCCGGCTTCCGCGACCCGGTGCTGGACCGCGATCTGTTCACCCTGACCTACGACGACCTGCCCGCGCTGATGGCCGAATTGCGCGCGCTGGGGGCGACCAACGCGCGGCTTGATCGGCGGCGCGCACTGACCGGGCCGGGGCGTTTCAAGGCGGCGGCAGCGGCGTATGAGCCGATGCGGCGCGCCGACGGCAAGCTGCCCAGCAGTTGGGATGTCATCTATGCCCACGCATGGGCGCCACAGGCCGGCGCGCCGATCCGCGAACAGGGCCAGGACATCGCGGCGGTGCCGGTTTCGGCGATCCCGATCCGCCGCCGGCCGGGTTGAAACCGCGGCGCTCCGCGCTCGCGGTAGCGCCGAGCCATGCTCGGCGGCTCGTCGTCCGGACCGCGCGCCACCTCTGATACAGCCCGCGCTGCGCGCTCGCGGTAGCGCCGAGCCATGCTCGGCGGCTCTTCGTCCGGACCGCGCGCCACCTCTGATACAGCCCGCGCTGCGCGCTCGCCGAGCATGGCTCGGCGCTACCAAAGCGGGTCACCAACCCGCCTGCACGAACAGGTCGCGGTGGAAGTAATAGATTTCCTGCGCCAGGAAGCGCCAGCTGGTGTGGAAGCTGCGGAAGCGCGTGCTCGGCGTGGACGAGGCCAGCGCATCGATGCCCATCGCTTGGCTCAGCCGCAGCGCGCGTGCCATGTGCAGCGGATCGCTGACAATGATTACCCGGTGCAGTCCGCGCTGGTCCATCAGCCGCTTCGCTTCCACCAGGTTCTGTACGGTGTTGCGTGACTGCGTTTCGATCAGGATCGCCTTCGCAGGTACGCCCTGCTTCAGCGCGTAGCGCCGCGCCACCTGCGATTCGGAAAAGCGCGCACCACTGCCGCCATAGCCGCCGGTGAAAATCAGCAGCGGCGCATAGCCGGCTTCGTACAGGTCAAGCCCGTGGCGGATGCGCTCCTGGAACACCGGCGACGGCTTGGCATCATAAGCGGCGGCACCGAGCACGATGATCGCATCGGCCTTGGCCGCCTGGTCGCGTTCGCCGATCCACATGATCCAGCCGGTCACGCCCAGCAGCCACACCACCACCAGCACGAACAGGCGCCACATCCAGCCCAGCAGGCCGACACGGTGGCGGCTCATGCGGCCGACCAAGGCAAGGCGTCGGTGTCCACGTTGCCGCCGGACAGCACCAGCCCCACGCGCAGGCCGACGAAGCGCTGCGGCTGCGCCAGTACCGCCGCCAGGGCAATCGCCGAGGACGGTTCCACCGTCTGCTTGAGCACCTGCCACAGCAGGCGCATGGCGGCCACGGTGGCGGCATCGTCGACCACGATCACCTCTGCGCCCGCCGCCTGCAGCACCTGGAAGTTGGGTGCCCCGAGCGTGCCACGCAGCCCATCGCAGACCGTATCGGGCACGAAGTCGATGCGACGCTCACCGGCCTGCAACGAGCGCGCGGTGTCGGCAGCGCCGGCCGGTTCGGCCAGTACCAGCCGGGTCTGCGGGGACACCTGCTGCAGCGCCAGTGCCGTGCCTGCGGCGAGTCCACCGCCGCCTACCGGTACCACCAGCACGTCAAAGGGCCCTTCGGCCTGCAGCAGTTCCAGTGCGGCAGTCCCCTGCCCGGCCATCACCGCCGCGTCGGTATACGGGTGAACCAGCGTGGCGCCTGTATCGGCCTGGACCTGGGCGCACATCGCTTCGCGTGCGGCGATGGTCGGCGCGCACTGCCACAGCGTGGCGCAGTGGCGGGCGATGTTGGCCAGCTTGGCGGCCACCGCCCCTTCGGGCACCACCACGTGGCAGGCAATGCCGCGGGTGACCGCGGCCAGCGCCAGCGCGGCACCGTGGTTGCCGGACGAATGGGTGACCACCCCAGCCGGCGCCTGCTCGGCAGGCAACGACCACACCGCATTGCAGGCACCGCGGAACTTGAACGCGCCGCTGCGCTGCAGGTGTTCGGCCTTGAACGCCAGCTGCGCGCCGGCCAGCGCGTCGAGCGTCTGCGAGCGCAGCACGGGCGTCACGGCCGCATGCGGCGCGATCCGCGCGGCGGCTTCAAGTACGGCATGGGCGGGGGGTGGTGGCGCCTCGTTCATCTGCAAAGATTAACGTATGCCCCCACCCGCTCGCAGCGCCTACCGCGGGCCCCCTCGGGCCGATTGCCAACCATTCATGCTTGGGCGGGCGAATTTAGCGGCGATTCAATGCGAAAGGCTAAGCTGGAGACCTTACCCTTGGGGGGCCGTACCATGAAGATGCGCTTGATCGTTGCCGGAGGCCTGTTGCTGGCCTTGTCCGGCTGCGCCACGTATGATTATGTCGGCAGTGGCGGTGGTGGCGGCGGCAGTGGGTATTACCATGGCGCCCCGTCCACGCAGTACCGCTACCCGGCGGGTTATCCCTACGGCTACGGCAGCAGCCCCTATGGTTACGGCAGCGGCTACTACGGTGGTGGCTATTACGGTGGCGGCTATGGCTATGGTTACCCGGTCTATCGTCCCTACCCGAATTATCGTCCGCCGCATCATGGCCACCGTCCGCCGGGCAATCGTCCGCCGGACCGTCCGCGTCCGCCGAACACCCGCCCGCCGGGCAACAACGGCGGCTCGCCGTGGCGCAACCTGGATTCCAACACCCGTCCGTCGCGTCCGCCGCAGGGCCAGGGCATGAGCCGTCCACAGCCGCAGCAGGTACGTCCGTCACCGCCGCCACGCCCGGCGTCGGCACCGCGTCCCAGTGGTTCGCCGTGGCGAAATTTGAACCGCGCCACAGAACGACAGCAGGAGCGGTGATCGCCTCTTGAACCTTCCGCCGGGAAGGTTCAAAGTAGGCCCGGATTGACCCGCCGCGTCCAAAAGTGACAAAGTCGACGCAGCCGGTCATACGATCTACGTCGATATCCGCCAGGAACATCTGGATCCCCCCTGTTCCGGCCCTGTCGGATGTCGGCACCTAAAAAGACAAGGCCCCGCGCAAGCGGGGCCTTGTTGTTTCAGCGTCTGTTGCAGGTGGAACGGCCTTGCTCCAGTGTTCCGGAAAAAAACAGGGCCGGACAGTCCCCCGACTGCCGGCCCTACGCTTCCCCAATGTGCATCTGGACCAGCCCCTGTTCCAATTCCGGTCCATAGCGCCAATGGCGCCGATCACGCTGGGTGCTAAGGATATATCTGCAGGTTCCATGCCAACTTTAGGGTCGATTCACGAAATCCGCCCGGATTTCTGTCCAGCGGGGCGAACGGAGTCTGACCCCGGCCACGATTGGCGTTAAAATCGCCACCCTCCAAGGCGCCTGCGCCTGCCCAACCGATGGCTGCGGCCACCCCCTGCGTTCCCCATGACCGACTCCTTCCATCGCTACGACGTCATCGTGATCGGCGGCGGCCACGCCGGCACCGAAGCGGCCCTCGCCGCGGCACGCGGTGGCGCGCGCACCCTGCTGCTCACCCACAACATCGAAACCGTGGGCGCGATGAGCTGCAACCCGGCGATCGGCGGCATCGGCAAGGGCCACCTGGTCAAGGAAATCGATGCACTGGGCGGGGCGATGGCGCATGCCGCCGACCGCGCCGGCATCCAGTGGCGCACGTTGAACGCGTCCAAGGGACCGGCGGTGCGCGCTACCCGCTGCCAGGCCGACCGCAACCTGTACCGCATGGCGATCCGCGCCATCGTGGAAGCGCAGCCGAACCTGACCGTGTTCCAGGCCGCCGTGGATGACCTAGTCATCGAGGGCGACCAAGTGCGTGGCGTGCTCACCCAGACCGGCCTGCGCTTCGATGCGGCAGCGGTTGTGCTGACTGCCGGCACCTTCCTGGCCGGCAAGATCCACGTCGGGCCCACCCAGTACGCCGCCGGCCGCATGGGCGATCCGCCGGCCACCACGCTGGCCGCGCGCCTGCGCGAACGCCCGTTCCAGGTGGACCGGCTGAAGACCGGCACGCCGCCGCGCATCGATGGCCGTTCGCTGGATTACAGCGTGATGGACGAGCAGCCCGGCGACGATCCGCGGCCGGTGATGTCCTTCCTCGGTTCGGTGGATGAGCATCCGCCGCAGGTCAGTTGCTGGATCACCCATACCAGCGCGCGCACCCACGACATCATCCGCGAGTCCCTGCATCGCTCGCCGCTGTACAGCGGCCAGATCGAAGGCATCGGCCCGCGTTACTGTCCGTCCATCGAGGACAAGGTGGTGCGCTTCGCCGAAAAGGAAAGCCACCAGATCTTCGTCGAACCCGAAGGCCTGGGCATCGTGGAGATCTACCCCAACGGTATTTCCACCTCGCTGCCGTTCGATGTGCAGCTGGCGATGGTGCGCAGCATCCGCGGCTTCGAGAACGCGCATATCACCCGCCCCGGCTACGCCATCGAATACGACTACTTCGATCCGCGTGGGCTGAAGGCATCGCTGGAAACCAAGACCGTGGGCGGGCTGTTCTTCGCCGGCCAGATCAATGGCACCACCGGCTATGAGGAAGCCGCCGCGCAGGGCCTGTTGGCCGGTTTGAATGCCGCCCGCCAGGTGCGTGGGCTGGATGGCTGGTGCCCGCGCCGCGATGAAGCGTACCTCGGCGTGCTGGTGGATGACCTGATCACCCACGGCACCACCGAGCCGTACCGCATGTTCACCAGCCGCGCCGAATACCGGCTGCAGCTGCGCGAAGACAACGCCGACCAGCGCCTGACCCCGGTCGGCCGGCAGATGGGCTTGGTGGACGACCGCCGCTGGGCGGCGTTCGAGACCAAGCAGGCCGCAGTGGGTGCCGAAAGTGCGCGGCTGCGTGCGCTCTGGGCAACGCCGGGCAATGCCCTGGGCCGCGAAGTGGAACAGGTGCTGGGCGTGGCGGTGAGCCGGGAAACCAACGTGCTGGACCTGATCAAGCGCCCGGAACTGGACTACGCCAAGCTGATGCAGGTGCCGTCGCTGGGCCCGGGCGTGGACGATGCCAAGGTGGCCGAACAGGTGGAGATCGGCGTCAAGTACGCCGGTTACCTTGACCGCCAGCGCGATGAGATCGAGCGCCAGCAGCGGCATGAATCCACCCCGATCACCGAGGGCTTCGATTACGCGATCGTGCGTGGGTTGTCGGCCGAAGCGCTGCAGAAACTCGAACGCGTGCGGCCGCAGACCATCGGCCAGGCCCAGCGCATCCCCGGCATGACCCCGGCGGCGATTTCGCTGCTGCTGGTGCACCTGGAGCGTTCGCGCCGCGGGCGCGTGGCGTAAGGCGGCCGCTGCGCTCGCCGAGCATGGCTCGGCGCTACCCTTATGGCCGAGCATGGCTCGGCGCTACCTTTTTTCTGCCGGGCAGGGCTCGGCGCTGTACCGGAGAACCCGATGAACCCGCTACGCCCCTTCCGCGACAAGATGCCGGTACTCGGCGCGCGTGCCTACGTGGATCCCGCCTGCACGATCATCGGCGATGTGGAAATAGGCGAGGATGCTTCGGTGTGGCCGGGCACGGTGATCCGTGGTGACGTCAACTTCGTGCGCATCGGTGCACGCACCAACGTGCAGGACGGCACCATCATCCATGTCAGCCACCACAGCCCGTTCAACAAGGCCGGCTATCCCACGCTGATCGGCGAAGGGGTCACCGTCGGGCATGGCTGCATCATCCATGCCTGCAGCATCGGCGATTACAGCCTGATCGGCATGGGCGCCTGCATCCTCGATGGGGCGCGGGTGGAGAAGCACGGTTTCGTCGGCGCCGGTGCGGTGGTGGGCCCGGGCAAGGTGGTCGGCGAAGGCGAGCTGTGGGTAGGCAACCCGGCCCGCCCGGCGCGCATGCTGAAGGACAGCGAGATCGAAGCGCTGCACTATTCGGCCGACCACTACGTGCGGCTGAAGGACGAGTACCTGGGCTGAGGCCCAGCTGCGGTAGAGCCGACTTCAGTGGGCTCGGTGAACGCGACAACCTGCTAAAGTCAGACTCCGACCCAGGATGACGTCGAGACTCACATGCCCGTGGCCGCCTGCCGGAGAGGAATCCGGCACAGATGACCGCAACGCCGATGCTGGATACCTACCGCGAAGTGGTCACGCCGGAAGGCGTGCCGTTGCAGCTGCGTGCCGCCGGCCCACTGCCGCGGGCGCTGGCCTGGCTGATTGATTTCGCGATCCGCGCGGCGGTGCTGATCGTGCTGGCCTTCCCGCTGGCACTGCTGGACGAGTTCGGGCGCGGGCTGCACCTGGCGTTGATGTTCCTGCTCTACTGGGCCTACACCATCGTGTTGGAAGCGATCTGGGGCCAGACCCTGGGCAAGCGGGCGATGGGCCTGCGGGTGATCTCCCGCGATGGGGCACCGGTGGGCTGGAGCGGATCAGTCACGCGCAACCTGCTGCGCACCGTGGACATGCTGCCGTTCGGCTACGCGCTGGGCCTGCTCAGCAGCCTGTTCGATGCGAATGGACGGCGGCTGGGCGATCTGGTCGCCGGCACCCTGGTGGTGCATGGCGATGCGCGCATCCGGGCGCCGGCCGCCACCATCGACAGCGCGCTGCCGCCCCCGGTTCCGCTGCAACCGCTGGAACAATCGGCAGTGATCGCCTTTGCCGAACGCGCGCCACTGCTGACACCGGCCCGCCAGCAGGAACTGGCAGCCATCGCCAGCCCCCTGACCCAGGCCAACGGGCAGGTCGGCGTGCTGCGCCTGTATGCCATGGCCAACTGGTTGCTGGGACGGCGATGAAGCAGGAACAGTTCGTCAGCCGTTACCAACCCGAATGGCAGGCCCTGGAAGCCTGGCTGGAGCAGCGTGCGCACCTGGGCCGTCGCCGCCGCGCGCGCGCACCGGTGGATCCAGCGTTGCCGGCCGATGCCGAATTCCCGCAGCGCTATCGGCGCCTGTGCCAGCAGCTGGCGCTGGCCCGCCAGCGCGGCTACAGCCCGCAGCTGGTGGAACACCTGCAGCAGTTGATGCAGCGCGGCCACACGCTGCTGTATCGCACGCCCGCGTTCCGCTGGCGCGGGGTGCTGGAGTTCCTGCTCGCCGATTTCCCGCAGCTGGTGCGCAGCCAGGCCACGGTGATGTGGGTGGCGCTGGCCTTGTTCGCGGTGCCGCTGGTAGGCAGCTTCGTGGCCGTGCAGCTGCGGCCGGAGCTGGTCCACCTGTTGATGGACAACGCACGCCTGGCGCAGGTGGAACGCATGTACGACCCGTCTTCACCCAACCTGGGCCGCGACAGCGGCACCGACTGGATGATGTTCGGCTACTACATCATGAACAACATCAGCATCGGCCTGCGCACCTTCGCCAGCGGCCTGCTGGCCGGTGTCGGCACGGTGCTGGTGCTGCTGTTCAACGGCATCACCATCGGCGCGGTGGCCGGGCACCTGCAGCACGTCGGCCACGGCGATCCGTTCTGGCGTTTCGTGGTGGGCCATGGTGCCTTCGAACTCACCGCGATCGTGATCGCCGGCGGCGCCGGCCTGCAGCTGGGCCTGCGGCTGGTGGCGCCCGGGCGCAGGCGCCGTCTGGATGCACTGGTGGAAGGCGGACGGATCGGCGCACGGCTGTGCTTGGGCATCGCCGCGATGCTGCTGGTGGCCGCCTTCATCGAAGCATTCTGGTCCTCCATCGCCAGCGTTCCGGCGTGGGGCAAGTACAGCGTCGCCGCAGTCCTGTGGACGCTGGTACTGCTGTGGCTGTGGCGCGGTGGCCGCGGGGGTGCGCATGCGGATTGACCAGCTCAACGTAGCGCTGCGCGCACGCAGCAGTTGGGAGGCGATGGAACTGGGCATGGCGCTGGTACGTCGCCAACCGCGGGCGGCGTGGGGCGCTTGGTTGCTGGCCAGTGCGCCGCTGTTCCTGCTGTTCAATGCACTGGCGTGGTGGCACGGCGATGCCTTTGGCTGGGCGTGGCTGCTGTTGTGGTGGTGCAAGCCGGCGTTTGATCGCGTGGTGCTGTATGTGCTCTCACGCGATGTATTCGGCGAACCGGTGACCGCGTGGCAGGCATTGCGCACGCAGCGCGGCTGGGGCGTCAGTGGATTCTGGGGTTACCTCGGCTGGCGGCGCTTCAGCCCGGTACGCAACGTATGCCTGCCAGTGAACCTGCTGGAAGGCGCCGACGCGCCGTTGCGCAGCCTGCGCCGGCGCGCGGTGCTGAGCGCGGCGGCCGGTCCCTCGATGCTGCTCACGCTGCTGTGCCTCGGCTTCGAAGCGGTGCTGGTGATCGGCGCGCTGTCGGCGATCTTCCTGTTCGTGCCGGTGGAACTGTTGAGCGATTCCTGGCGCGCGGCGTGGGAACTGGTGCGGCAGGACACCCCGGCCTGGGCGAAATTTGGATTGAATGGCGTGTTCTGGCTGGTCGCCAGCGTGATCGGACCGTTGCATGTCGGGGCGGGCTTCGGCCTGTATCTCAACCGCCGCACGCAGATGGAAGCGTGGGACGTTGAAATCAGCTTCCGCCGCCTGCGCGAGCGCCTGCAGCAGGCCGCGCCGTTGCTGCTGCTGGTGCTGCTGTTCACGCTGCCGGGGGCCTATGCACCGGTGCACGCGCAGGACGCCCCACAGGACGTGGCCGACGACGCGGCAGCGTCAGCCGAGGAAGAAGAGGAAGAAGAAGAGACGCTTTCGCCGATCGATCCCGACGACACGCCGGCCGGCATCTTCGGTGATGCACCGGTCGACACCGCCGGCTTCCGCCAGGCCGTGCAGCGCGCGTATGAAGACCCGCTGCAGAGTCCCACGCGGGAGGTCACGGAGTGGAAGACACGTGAACCCGAGGACGAAGCCGAGCGCAAGGAACGCGAGCGGCTGAAGCGCGAAAGCGACGCAGGGAAATCCAAAGAGCTGGTGGGATCGGCCGCGAAGATGGTCGCGCTGGCGATGGAATGGGGACTGTGGCTGCTGCTCGGGGTGCTGCTGCTGATCCTGCTGCTGACCGCGCGGCGCTGGCTGCCGTGGCTGCGCGGATCCGGCCGGCGCAAGCCCGCCGCTCCGGGCGCGCTGGTCGAAGATTCGATCACCCTGCCCGAGGTGGTGCCGCCCGACGTGGCGACCCGCGCACGCGAATTGTGGGGTCGCGGTCTGCCGCGCCAGGCGTTGGCCCTGCTGTACCGCGCCAGCGTGGGGACGGTGGTCGACCGCAGCGGCGTGGTACTGCCGCCGGGCGCCACCGAAGCGCAGGTGCTGCGTGCATCGCGCCGCATGCCCGACGCGCGCGACCGCGAACTGTTCGGTGCCATCGTGCGCATGTGGCAGTACGCCGCCTACGGCAACCGCCTGCCCTCGCGCGATGCCTTCCAGGCACTGGCTGACAGCCTGCAGGCGCAGTACCGGTGGCCGGCATGAAGGCGCGCGTGCTGTGGCCTTTGTTGATCGGCCTGGCGGTGTTGGTCAGCGTGCCGCTGGTGGTGTGGTTCCTGCGTACCCATGAGCAGGTGACCAGGACCGAAACGCTGCCGCCGCAGGGCGAGGCCAGTTACAACCCGTTGTACGTGCTGGGCCAGGCGCTGCGCGCCGATGGCCTGCAGGTGCAGGCACGCGCGCGGCTGGACATGGCAGCGATGTCTCCCGCTGCCGGCGATACCGTGGTGCTGCTGCAGGACAGCGGCGAACTGCCCGCACCGGAAGTGGCCGCACTGCTGGCCTGGGTCCAGCGCGGCGGCCACCTGCTGGTGCGCACGCCCCCTACCGGCGACGATGACAAGCGCCAGGAACCGGCCCTGCTGCAAGCGCTGGGCGTGGGCAGCCTGGGCTTTGGCAGTGCCTGCCAACCGTTCCAGGTAGAAGGCGAGGACCGCCACCGGGAGTTCTGCAGCGGACGCCGTTTCGACGTCAGCGATGCCGCCTACGCCAACGTGCAGCGCGAGTGGGGCAACGAAGACGGCTATGTGTTTGCCCGCATCGGTCACGGCCGCGGCGTGGTGGATGTGCTGGCGGACATGGAGTTCATGAAGGGGCAGACGGACACCGACTCCTTCCTGCCGGCCGCGTTGCGCCCGGACGGGATCCAGACCGCCGCTGTCGATGGCCTGCACGACCGTCCGCACCGCGACCTGACCCGCTACCTGCTGCAACCGAACTACGGCAAGGGCACCATGTGGCTGGTGTACGCCAGCCGGCCGCCATCGCTGTGGGCGCGGATGTTGTTCGAGGGATGGCCGGTCTGGCTGCCCTTGTTGCTGTCCCTGCTGGGCGGGCTGTGGATGCGTTCGCAGCGCTTCGGCAGCGAACTGCCCTCGCCGCTGGCCGAACGCCGGTCGCTGCTGGAACACGTGCGCGCCAGCGGCGAACTGCTGCTGCGCCAGCGCCAGGGCCCGCGCCTGCATGCCGCGGTACGCGGGCTGTTCCTGCGCCGGCTGCAGGCGCGCGCGCCAATCGCCGCCGCACTGGAAGGTGCCGCCCAGGAACATGCCATCGCCGCCCTGCTGCAATGGCCGGCCAGTCGCGTGCACACCGCGCTGGCCGCGCCCGCTGCCAACGACCTCACCGCCCTGAAAGAGCGGATTGCCCTCCTGCTGCAGATGAGACGCCTGCTATGACCGAACTGGAAAACACCCCTACGACCCCGCCACCGCTGGGTGGGCCTTCGCCGGTTGCCGGTGACCTGGTCGAACGCGTGGACGCGATCCGCGAAGCGGTCGGCCATGCCTTCATCGGCCAACAGGAGGTGCTGGACCAGATCCTGATCGCGCTGCTGGCCGGTGGCCACGTGCTGATCGAAGGCGTGCCCGGACTGGGCAAGACGCTGCTGGTGCGCGCGCTGGCACAGGCGCTGGAGCTGGACCACGGCCGGGTGCAGTTCACCCCCGACCTGATGCCCAGCGATGTCAGCGGCCACGCGGTATACGACCCCAAAAGCGAGAGCTTCAAGATCCGCCGCGGGCCGGTGTTCACCAACCTGCTGCTGGCCGATGAGATCAACCGCGCGCCGGCCAAGACCCAGTCGGCGCTGCTGGAAGTGATGCAGGAAGGCCAGGTCACCATCGAAGGCAAGTCGTTCCCGCTGGCGCCGCCGTTCATGGCGCTGGCCACGCAGAATCCGGTGGAACAGGAAGGCACCTACCCGCTGCCGGAAGCGCAGTTGGACCGTTTCCTGCTGAAGATCATCATCGATTACCCGGCGCTGGAAGAAGAGAAGCGCATGGTCGATGCAGTCACCACCGGCCGCAGCGCCAGCGACTTCGACCTGCAGCGGGTGCCGCGCGTGCTCAGCGCCGGCGACGTGGTCGCGCTGCAGCAGGCCACGGCCGCGATAACCGTGGATGCCGAAGTCATCGACTACGCGGTGCGCATCGTCGCCGCCACCCGCAAATGGCCGGGCATCGCGCTCGGCGCGGGGCCGCGCGGCAGCATCGCACTGGTGCGTGCCGCACGTGCACAGGCGCTGTTGTCCGGGCGCGATTTCGTCACCCCGGACGACGTGCGCGATATCGCACGCCCGGCACTGCGCCACCGCATCGCGCTGGCACCGGAGCTGCAGATCGAAGGCCAGGACGCCGACGATGTGCTTTCGGCCCTGCTGGCCAAGGTGGACGCGCCGCGCCGATGAGGCCTGCCCTGCCCCTGCTGTGGCTGCTGCTGGCCTGGGCCGGCGTGGGTGGTGCGGTGCTGGCCGGCTGGCTGCCGCGCTGGGGCTGGTGGGCGCTGCTGGCGGCCCTGCTGGTGGTCGGGCTGGTCGACCTGCTGCGGCTGCGCCGGTTGCCCTCGCCACGCGTGCAACGGCACATGCCGGAATCGCTGGCGCTGGACGTGCGCCGCGAGGTGCAGCTGAGCCTGCAGGCCGAGCAGCCGGTGCGGCTGGAGGTGTTTGATCTGGTGCCTGGTGGGTGGCACAGCGAAGGCCTGCCGCGACGGCTGCGCCTGCGTGCCGGCTTTGCGACCACGCTGGCGTACCACGTGCAGCCGCCGCAGCGGGGCGCGTTCTGCTTCGATGGCGTGCAGCTGCGCCTGCAGTCGCCGTGGCGGTTGTGGAGGCAACGGCGCACCGTACCGCCTGCACTCGATGTGCGGGTGTTCCCGAACTTCGTGCCGCTGACCCGCTTTGCCTTGTTCAGTGCCGAACAGGCCTCGCGCATGGTCGGCGCGCACCTCAAGCGCCGGCGCGGCGAAGGCACCGATTTCCACCAGATGCGCGAGTACCGCATCGGTGACAGCCTGCGCCAGATAGACTGGAAAGCCACCTCGCGCGCGCGCCGGCTGGTATCGCGCGAGTACCAGGACGAGAAGAACCAGCAGATGCTGCTGATGCTCGATACCGGCCGCCGGATGATGGCCAGCGACGGCGGGCTTTCGCACTTCGACCAGGTACTGAATGCCGCGCTGGTGCTGTCCTACCTGGCGCTGCGGCAGGGCGACGGCGTGGGCCTGCATGCCATTGGCGGCGAGCCGCGCTGGGTGGCCCCCAAGCGCGGCATGGGCACCATTGACGACCTGCTGCGCGCCAGCCATGACCTGCAGCCACAGCCGGTGGCGACCGATTACCTGGCAGCGGCTACCCGGCTGTCGGTACTGCAGCGGCGGCGCGCGCTGGTGATGCTGGTGACCAACGTGCGCGATGAGGACATCGAAGACCTGCTGGCGGCGGTGAAGCTGCTGCAGCGGCGCCACCTGGTGTGCGTGGCCAGTCTGCGCGAACAGGTACTGGACCAGGCCCTGCTGCAACCGGTGGACGAGACCACCGATGCCGCCCATGCCGGTGCCGCGGCGATGTACCTGGAACAGCGTGCGCAGGCACATGATGCGCTGCGCAGCCATGGCGTGATGGTGCTGGATGTCACCGCCGAAGCCCTGCCCGGCGCGCTGGTGGAGCGCTACCTGTCGGTCAAGCGCGACGGCCTGCTGTAAGCGGTAGTGACGACCGCCGGTCGTCACCGCGTTGGGTCAGACGTAGATCTGCGTCGGCGCTTCATCGATGATCGCGTGCGGCACGAAACGCGCACTGTCACGGGTGATCGCGCTGTCATCCTCGCGGATGCCGATCCCACAGGCGTGGTCGCCGATCACCCAGCTGCCGATCAGCGGATAGCCGCCTTCGAAACGGGTCAACGGATGCGCCTTCTGCAGGATCGCCGGGCCATCGTAGGGTCCGTCACTACGCTGTACGCTGCCATCGTCCAGGTGCATTTCGATGTTGGCGCCTTCGCGTGAGAACAACGGCTTGCGGACCCAGCCCGCGCCCAGCGTACGGCCATCGTCGAAGTGCGATTCCAGCAGGTTCGGGTGCCCTCGGTGTCGCTCCCACAGCAGCGGCAGGATGCCCTTGTTGCTCAGCACCGCCTTCCATGCCGGTTCCAGCAGCTGCACTCCGGACGCCGGCAGCGCGCGGCCGAATTCCTCGGCCATCAGGTCTTCCAGCGGATACAGCTTGAACAGCGTGCCGATCACCGTGTCATCCAGCGCGGTGAAGCGTCCATCTTCGGAGAGTCCGATGTCTTCGATGGCGATGCCCTGGCCATGCAGGTTGGCCTGCGCGGCGCAGTCACGCAGGTATTCCACCGTGCCCACGTCTTCCTGCGAACTGCCCACGGCGCTGAAGAACAGCGGCGGCGGCAGCTTGGCGGCGAGCTCACCGAAACGCTCCACCAGGGCTTCATGCAGGGCGTTGAACTGGTCGGCGTGCTGCGGCAGGCGGCCGGCATTGCGCTGGTCTTCCAGCCACTGCCACTGGAAGAAGCTGGCTTCGAACAGCGAGGTCGGGGTGTCGTAGTTCAGTTCGTATAGTTTGGCCGGGCCGCTGCCGTCATAGGCCAGGTCCAGGCGGCCGTACAGGTGCGGCTGGCGCTGGCGCCAGCTGTCGGCGATCCAGTCGCGGTAATGCGCCGGGATCGCCAGCTTGTCCATCAGCGCATCGGACGCCACGACCTCGTCGACCAATGACAGCGCCATCTGGTGCAGTTCGGCGCTGGGGTCTTCGATGTCCTGTTCGATCTGGCGCAGGGTGAAGGCGTAGTACGCCGTTTCATCCCAGTACGGCTGGCCGTCGATGGTGTGGAAGCGGAAGCCGGCTTCTTCGGCACGAGCGCGCCACTGGGCGCGCTCGGCAATGCGTACACGCTGCATCGATCAGCCGCCGAAGCTGCCGCCGCTACGGCGCGCACTGGTGCTGCCGAAGCCGGCACGGCTGGCGGTGGTGGCGCGGTTCGGCACGTTGCTGACCGGGGCCAGGCCGGCCTTGCCGGCACCGATGCCGCTGGCCGTGTTCAGCCCGCCGCTGCCACCCGGGGCCGCGCGCGCCCAACCGGCGCTCTTGTCCTGGTAAGCGGGACTGGCGGCGGCCGGCTGCTGGGCCAGGCCGGCACGTCCGCTGTTCATCATCTGCGACATGAAGAAGCCCATCATCATCGGACCGATGAACGAAGTGCCCGCCGAGGTGCGCTGTTCCACGCACTGCTCCGGCTTGTAATCGGCTTCGCAGGCCGCCTTGTCGGCGTACTTCGGCGCGGCATCGGCAGACTGCCGCTGCGCCTCGGCAAAGGCAGTGCGGCACGAGGAGGGATCGCCGGTGGACTCGGTACAGGCCTGCACGGAGGTATACAGCCCTTCCTGCACCTGCACCGGTTCGTCCTTCTGGCAGGCGGTGAACAGCAGCGGTGCGGCGCTCATCAACAGCAGCGCGGTGGTGCGGGAACGTTTCATGGCCTCGTGCCTCATGCGGATCAACCCACCAATAATGCCGCATCAGCGCCTGCAACCAAAGTCGGCAAAGCAAGCAAGATGAACGGCGGGTCAGAACGGCGCTCGCGGAGTGGTTGCAAACGCAACCGGAAAAATTGGGCATCATCGGGAGACACCCACGTCGTACGGCCCGCCCGTTCCTGCCAGCCCATGCCTGAGTACCGTTCCCGCACCTCCACCGCCGGCCGCAACATGGCCGGCGCCCGCGCCCTGTGGCGCGCCACCGGCATGAAGGACGGCGATTTCCACAAGCCGATCATCGCCATCGCCAACTCCTTCACCCAGTTCGTGCCCGGCCACGTGCACCTGAAGGACCTCGGCCAGCTGGTAGCGCGTGAGATCGAGCAGGCCGGCGGCGTAGCCAAGGAGTTCAACACGATCGCGGTGGATGACGGCATCGCCATGGGCCACGACGGCATGCTGTACTCGCTGCCGAGCCGCGAGATCATCGCCGACTCGGTGGAATACATGGTCAACGCGCATTGCGCCGATGCCATCGTCTGCATTTCAAACTGCGACAAGATCACCCCCGGCATGCTGATGGCCGCGATGCGCCTGGACATCCCGGTGATCTTCGTTTCGGGTGGCCCGATGGAAGCGGGCAAGACCAAGCTGTCCGACCACAAGCTGGACCTGGTGGATGCGATGGTGATTGCCGCCGATGACAGCGCCTCCGACGAAAAGGTCGCCGAGTATGAGCGCAGCGCGTGCCCCACCTGCGGTTCGTGTTCGGGCATGTTCACCGCCAATTCGATGAACTGCCTGACCGAAGCGCTGGGCCTGTCGCTGCCGGGCAACGGCACCACGCTGGCCACCCACGCCGACCGCGAGATGTTGTTCCGCCGCGCCGGCCGGGTGATCGTGGAACTGTGCCACCGCTGGTATGGCGGCGAAGACCCGCGCGCGCTGCCGAGCGGCATCGCCACCGCCGCGGCGTTCGGCAACGCGATGACGCTGGATATCGCCATGGGCGGTTCGACCAACACCATCCTGCACCTGCTGGCAGCCGCCCAGGAAGGCGGCGTGGACTTCGACCTGACCCACATCGACGCGCTGTCGCGGCGCGTGCCGCAGCTGTGCAAAGTGGCGCCGAACACGCCGGAATACCACATCGAAGACGTGCACCGTGCCGGCGGAGTGTTCGGCATCCTCGGCGAACTGGACCGCGCCGGCCTGCTGGATACCGCGGTGCCGACCGTGCACAGCCCCTCGCTGGCCGATGCGTTGAAGCGCTGGGATGCCACGCTCACCGATGACGCGAAGGTGCATGAGTTCTTCGCCGCCGGACCGGGCGGCATTCCCACCCAGGTGGCTTTCAGCCAGGCCACGCGCTGGCCGTCGCTGGACCTGGATCGCGCCGAAGGCTGCATCCGTTCGCTGCAGCACGCCTATTCGCTGGAAGGCGGGCTGGCGGTGCTGCGCGGCAACCTGGCGGTGGACGGCTGCGTGGTGAAAACCGCCGGCGTGGACGAGTCCATCCATGTGTTCGAGGGCAACGCACGCGTATTCGAAAGCCAGGACGCGGCGGTGGCGGGCATCCTCGCCGACGAGGTGAAAGCGGGCGACGTGGTGGTGATCCGCTACGAAGGACCGAAGGGCGGACCGGGCATGCAGGAGATGCTGTACCCGACCAGTTATCTGAAATCGAAGGGTCTGGGAAAGCAGTGCGCCCTCCTGACCGACGGGCGCTTCTCCGGCGGTACTTCGGGCCTGTCGATCGGCCACGTGTCGCCTGAAGCCGCCAGCGGCGGGGTGATCGGCCTGGTGCAGGATGGCGACCGCATCCGCATCGACATCCCCGCCCGCGGCATCACCCTGCTGGTGGACGAAGCCACCCTGGTCGAGCGTCGCGCTGCCGCCGATGCACGCGGCTGGAAGCCACGGGAAGCACGCCCGCGCAAGGTGACCAGCGCACTGAAGGCCTACGCGCTGCTGGCCACCAGCGCCGACAAGGGTGCCGTGCGCAATACCGCGCTGCTGGACTGACGAGCGGGCGCGAGCACGGTAGCGCCGAGCCATGCTCGGCGAGCGCAGCGGAAGGCAGGAGCGTGACGACCAACGGTCGTCACTACCGGCAGCCGTGGTAGCGCCGAGCCATGCTCGGCGAGCGCAGCGGAAGGCAGGAGCGTGACGGCCAGCGGCCGTCACTACCGAATCCGAGCGAAGGCGGTCAGCCGATGATGCGCTTGAACGGGGGCAGTGCGTCGATGATGCGCTTGCCGTAGCGGCGGCTGAGCAGGCGCGAATCTAGGATGATCACGCGGCCGGTGTCGGTGGAGGTGCGGATCAGGCGGCCGGCGAACTGGGTCAGCGTGCGCAGCGCGTGCGGCACGGCGATCAGGTTGAAGGCATTCAACCCGCGGGCTTCGAACCACTCGCTCAGGGTGGCGGTCTGCGGATCGGTCGGCACCGCGAACGGCACCTGGGTGATCACCACCGTGGTGCAGGCCTCTCCCGGCAGGTCCAGGCCTTCGCCGAAGGAGTTCAGCCCGAACAGCACCGAGCCTTCGCCAGCGGCAACCCGGCGCAGGTGCTCGTCGATCAGCCGGGTCTTGGACATTTCACCCTGCACCAGCACCTGCTTGCGCTTGGCGGCAGGCATCAGCCCAGCCACTTTTTCCATCTTCCAGCGCGAGGTGAACAACACCATCGAGCCCTTCTTCCAGTCCAGTTCCTTGCCGAGGTAACGCGCCACTTCGCGCGGGTGGCCCTCGCGGTCATCCGGCGTGACCGGGAACGGCGGCACGATCAGCTCGGCCTGGTTGGGCAGGTCGAAGGGCGAGGACAGCGACACCATTTCGGCGTCCTCCGGGATGCCGTTGTCGATCGCCAGTGACTGGAAATCACCGCCGCCGGTCAACGTGGCCGAGGTCATCACCACCGAGTCCACTTCGTCCCACAGCAGCTTGCGCAGTACATGCGCGGCCGATACCGGCGAGCCGTGCAACACCAGGTCGCCTTCGCGCGTGGCGGTGATCCAGCGTGCCATCGGCGGCGCGCCTTCCCTGTCTTCGCGGCGCCAGGCCTGCCACAGGTTGTACTGGCCTTCGATCATTTCCAGCGCCATGCCAAGGTTGCGCTGCAGGCGCTCGCGGGCGGGGTCGTCCTGCTTGCCCTTGGCCACCTGTGCATTGGCCGCGTGCGCCCAGTTGAACAGGCTGCGGGTGTCATCGGCCAGCGCTTCGATCGGCTCGCGCCAGGCCTCCGGCAGGCGCCCGTTGGCCGCGCGCCACATCGGTTCTTCGTCGGCCGGCGCCGGCATCCACAGGGCTTCCACGTGATCGCGGAACGCGCGCAGCTGCTTGGCCACGTTGGTGGCGACATCGATGGCCTCGTTCGGCAGCAGGTTGCCCAAACGGTCTTTGTCCACCGCACGGTAAGCACCGGCGATCAGGATCTGCAGGCGTCCCACGCGCTTGGCCATGTCATCCAGGGCCAGGCTGGCCGCGCCCTGGTCGATGGCTACGTTGCCGATGTGGTGGCCTTCGTCCAGCACCAGCAGCATGTCCGAAGGCGCGGCGATCAGCGGCTGGTTGTTCTCACTCTCGCCGATGGACAGCGCTGACAGCAGCAGCGCATGGTTGGTGACCACGATCTGCGCATCGCGCACGGTGTTGCGCGAACGCAGCACCGCGCATTGCGCCGAATAGGCGCAGCGCCGTCCGGCACAGGCAGAGGCCGGGGTGGTGATGCGGCCGCGCAGTCCCGGGCTGATGGTTTCCGGGGCGTTGTCGATGTCACCGTCCCAGCTGCCGGAGGTGAAGGCCACCGTCAGACGCGCGGCGATGTCCATTTCAATCGGTGCCAATGGCCGGTCGTACAGCGGCTGCTCGTCTTCGAACATGCCCCCTTGCGAGGCCTCGCCCTGCGCTTCGGCGGCATTGCGCGTGCACAGGTAACGGGTGCGGCCCTTGGCCAGCGCCACGGTGGCTTCCAGCCCGGTGGCCTTGAGGAAGTTCGGGATGTCACGCTCGACCAGCTGCGACTGCAACGCCACGGTGCCGGTGCTGATCACCAGCTTCTTCTTGGTGGCGATGGCGATCGGTACGCCGGCGGTGAGGTAACCCAGGCTCTTGCCGACGCCGGTCGGTGCCTCCACCACGCCTACGCCGCCGCTCCTGGCCAACGCACGCGACACCACGCCGATCATCTGGCTCTGTGAGCGGCGTGTGGCAAAGCCGGGGGTATTGGCCTGCAGCGTGGTGTACGCCTTGCGGATTGCATCCTTCAGGGCGTCATCAAGCATGCGCGGCACGGCGACGGGTTCGGTCACGCCAGGATTACCGGTACGGGATCAGGCTGCATATTGTCGCACGCTGGACCGCCCCACCCGGTTCGGCGACGCTGAACCTGTCAGCCCGCTGCGGGCCGGTCCCTGCGCTGCCGCAGGGACCTGTCAACGGTCAGGCTAGGCGCGGCACGCCACCGCGCAGGGCGCGGGTCAGCGCCCAGACCACCAGCACCAGGCCGAACGCTTCGACCAGCGACAGCGCGAAATGGACGCCGTTGAGGATCATGCCGAGCCCGGCAATCGATCCGTACTGCCCGCTGTTGATCAGCCACAGCGGCAGCAGCGAAGCCAGCAGGCCGAACACACTGGTCGCGGCCAGCAGCAGCAGCCCGGTCAGCGCGCCAGTGCGCACCGGGCCGCGGGGTACATCCATCACCCAGACCAGACCGACGGTCAATGCGATCAGCACCGGCAGGCGCACCGCCGCCATGCTCAACACGGTCATCAGCAGATCGGTGCTCTCCATGTTCATTCCTCTCCGGTGAGGCGCGTGTTGCCACGCAGCCCGACATACACCGCGTCGGTGTCCGGGCGGACTTCATGCCACTGCTGGAAGCTCTCGGCGGCCTGTTCGACCAGCATGCCCAGGCCATCGACGGTGTTGCGGCATTCGGCCGAACGCGCCCACGCCAGGAAGGCGATGGCGGCGTCGCCGTAGTTGAGATCCACCGCCGTAGTCATGCTGTTGACCAGCGACAGCGGCAGCTTGAAGGACGCACTGGGATCGCGGCCGGCCGAGGTCGCGTTGACGATCAGTTCGAAGTCGCCCAGGTCGTGCAGGTCGTCCCAGTAGCGGCTCAATGCACGGCCCGGCTCACCCATCGCATCGATCAGCTCATCGGCGCGTTCCGGCGTGCGGTTGACCACCACCAGTTCGCGGATGCCAGCATCCAGCAGCGAGGGCGCCACCGAGCGTGCCGAACCGCCGGCACCCAGCAGCAGGACGCGGCGGCCGCGCAGATCCTGGCCGTGGCGGTCGGTGAGGTCACGTACCAGCCCGGCACCGTCGGTGGTGTCGCCGTGCCAGCGGTCACCCTTGCGCAGCAGCGTGTTGACCGAGCCGGCACGGGTGGCGCGCGCGGTGCGCGTGGTGCACACCGCGAAGGCCGCTTCCTTGTGCGGAAGGGTGATATTGGCGCCACGTCCGCCTTCGGCCGCGAACGCTTCCAGCGCGGCAAGGAAGCCGTCCGGGGCTGCGTCGATGGCACGGTAGTCCACCGCGATGCCTTCCTGCCGGCCGAACGCGGCGTGGATGTCCGGCGACAGGGAGTGGGCGATGGGGTGGCCAAAGACAGCGTAGCGATCGGTCATGGAATCCTCGGATGGTTCGAAGGGGACGCCCTACACTGGGCCTCCCTGTACTGCCTGGACCTGGACGATGCGATCTGCCCTGCCCCTGCTGGTTGTGGCCGCCAGTTTACTCTGCACCCCCGTGGCGATGGCGTTGAATGAGTTCGGCATCGAAGGCATGGGCGTTGTCTCGACCAAGGCCGGGGAAGGCCGCGCCAGCCTCCGCCCGGACGGCCAGCGCATCGTGTTCGCCAGTGACCGCGTCGGCGGCAGCGGTGGCTGGGACCTGTGGCAGGCCGAGCTGCGCGAGGGCCGCTGGCAGGCGCCGCAGCCGCTGGCTTTGAACAGCACGGCCGATGACCTGGACCCATACTTCAGCCACGACGGGCGCTGGCTGCTGTTCGCCTCCGACCGCGATGGGGCGATGGCGCTGTACCGGGTGGCCATCGATGCGGACGGACACTTCGGCGCAGCGGAGCGCTGGCAGGAGGGCGGGGTGCTCACGGCGGAGCGCGGCGCGGCCTTGAGCGCGGACGGGCAGCGCTTGCTGTTCGCGCGGCAGGCTGGCAAAGGACGCGGTTGGGACCTGCATTTCGCCCCCGTAAGCGAAGGAAAGCGTGGCCCGGCGGTTGCGCTGGAGGCACTGAACAGCGCGGCCGACGAAACCGACGGCGAGTGGTTGGGGAGCGACGGTGCGGTGGTGTTCACGCGTGCCGGCGAGGGCACGGCGCAGCTGTGGCGCAGCGACTGCGCGTGGTCCGCGGCGGCGGTGCAGCCGGTGGCGTTGTCGTTCAATACGGCCGACGGGATGACCCGTGCCGCGGTGGTCGATGCGGCCAAGCCGGGTGAGCTGTTGCTGGTGAGCAGCAGCGCACGCGCACCACGCGCGGGCGGTAGCGATGTGTATCGGATGATGGCGCCACGGGCGGTGGCGGTGGCCGGGTGTGGGGTGCGGAAACTGGCCAGGTAGCGCCGAGCCATGCTCGGCGGGCAGTGGCCGGCGCGTGGGTAACGGCAGACGGCCAGCGGCCGTCTTTACCGGTCCAGCAGGCTGGCGCGGGCCTGTTCGTACTCTGCTTCGCTGATGCGGCCCTCGTCCTTGCGCCGGTTCAACGCGGCCAGTTCGGCCTGCACCGCTTCGGGCAGCTGCAGCTCGCGCGATACGCGGGCGGCGGCCGACGGCAGTTCCGGTGCACGCCGTTTTTCGCGGAACGACGCCAGCGCCAGCCAGACGATCAGCGCGCCGAACACTACCACCCCGATGATCCAGATCATCCAGTGGCCAACGCCCAGGATCTCCATCGTTCCGTCCTCCTCGTGCAGAAGCCGCTATTGTCAGCGCTCGTGCAGCCAGCGCGCCACCTGCGGCGCGAAATAGGTCAGCACCCCATCGGCGCCGGCGCGCTTGAAGCACATCAGCGATTCCATCACGCAGGCACGTTCGTCCAGCCAGCCATTGGCCGCGGCCGCCTTCAACATCGCGTACTCGCCACTCACCTGGTAGGCGAACGTTGGCACGCCGAAGGTTTCCTTGACCCGCCGCACCACGTCCAGGTACGGCATGCCCGGCTTGACCATCACCATGTCCGCGCCTTCTTCCAGGTCCAGTGCGATCTCGCGCAGGGCCTCGTCACCATTGGCCGGATCCATCTGGTAGGTCTTCTTGTCGGCCTTGCCGAGGCTGCCGGCACTGCCCACCGCGTCGCGGAACGGACCGTAGAAGGCCGATGCGTACTTGGCCGAGTAGGCCATGATGCGGGTGTTGATGAAGCCGGCCTCGTCCAGCCCACGGCGGATGGCGCCGATGCGCCCGTCCATCATGTCCGACGGCGAAATGACATCCACGCCGGCCCGCGCATGCGACACCGACTGCTTCACCAGTGCTGCCACGGTGATGTCGTTGAGCACGTAGCCACTGTCATCGATGATGCCGTCCTGGCCGTGGGTGGTGTAGGGGTCCAGCGCCACGTCGGTCATCACGCCCAGCGTCGGGAAGCGTTCTTTCAATGCGCGCACGGCACGCTGCGCCAGCCCGTCATCGGCCCATGCGGCTTCGGCGTCCAGCGACTTCAATGCCGGATCGATCACCGGGAAGATGTCGAGCACCGGGATGCCCAGCTCCACCGCCGCTTCACCGACCTTCAGCAGTTCTTCGATGGACAGGCGCTCCACGCCCGGCATCGACGGGATCGCGGTGCGGCCGGCATGCTCATGCACGAACACCGGATGGATCAGGTCGTCCACGGTCAGCGTGTTTTCACGCATCATCCGGCGCGAGAAATCATCGCGGCGCATGCGACGGGGGCGGTACAGGGGGTGCGACATGGGGGGCTCCGTCAAGGCATCAGGTCACTGCAGGCGATAGTCGCGCGGCAGCAGGGGGTCGGGTAGCGGGCGCTGGCCGAGCGCGTCCAGCTGGTCGATTTCAATGGTACGCACCATCGCATCCAGCGGCAGGTCGTTGGGCTCGGTACCGAAGGGGTCTTCCATCTCTTCGCCCAGCTGGTCCAGGCCGAAGAAGGCATACGCCAGCACCGCCGACAGCACCGGCGTGGCCCAGCCCAGTGAACTGGCCAGGCCGAACGGCAGCAGCACGCAGAACAGCCACGCGCAGCGGTGCAGCAACAGGGTATAGGCGAACGGCAGCGGGGTGGCGAGGATGCGCTCGCAGCCGGCCTGGATGGATGACAGCGCATGCAGGCGCTCTTCCAGCTGGG
Source organism: Stenotrophomonas sp. CFBP 13724 (assembly GCF_014841975.1). Lineage (NCBI taxonomy): Bacteria > Pseudomonadati > Pseudomonadota > Gammaproteobacteria > Lysobacterales > Lysobacteraceae > Stenotrophomonas > Stenotrophomonas sp. CFBP 13724. The sequence goes on along the minus strand of NZ_JACYUW010000004.1, from coordinate 183,883 downwards.
CATACAGGATCGGCGACAGCCGGCCGGCGTGCAGCGGCACGGCCAGCTCGGCGGCGATCATCGACAGCAGCGTGTCCAGGGTGTTGCGACGGTCATGCAGCAGCACGCGCTGGTCGGCATCCAGCCATCGGCGTGCCGCCTGCGCTTCGTCCGCGCCGCGCAGGCGCGCGGCCAGGCCGTGCGCGAAGGCAATGGCGAGATGGCCGATACGCGTGCGCCGTGGCGCATCGTCGGGCAGCAGCTGCTGCACCTGGCGGGCCAGCGAGCGCGACTCGAAAATGAGCTGGCCCCATAGCTTGCGGCCTTCCCACCAGCGTTCATGGCAGGCGTTGTTGCGGAAACTGAGGAAGATCGACAGCACCAGGCCAAGCAGCGCGAACGGCGCGGAGGACACCCGTTCCATGCCCGGCACGTTGCCCAGTTCGACCACGGCGGAAACGGCGATGGCCAGCAGCAGGATCGCCAGCACCTTGGGCGCCACCGCCGGAACGATGGAACCCCGCAGGATGTACAGCAGCTGCCAGCCGTGCGGACGTGGGCGGATGATCATGGGGCGTCGGGGGCGTTGCGCGCCGATCTGGCGCTGGGCAGGGCCGGGCGGCCCTCGGGCTGGTCATTGTACGCCCCCCACCCTGCCCTCCCTGCGCACCTGCGACCGAGGGTCGCACCGCAGCCTCAGACGATGCCGCCGCCCAGCCCCAGGCGGAAGATGCCGACCACGATGACGATGCCGTTGAGGATCAGCCCGGTCCAGGCCCGGCCGCGCTTGCTGGGATGGGTGAACAGGATGCCGATCGCTGCGATCAACGCACCCACGGCGGCGAACGGGATCAGGAACCAGTTGCCCCAGCCGAGCAGCGGCACCAGCGCGACCACCATCCATACCAGTGCCGCGATGCCCCACAACAGACTGATCAGTCCCATACGCCCTCCTCGCCGATGGATTGGGGCCCACCATAGCCGTTCGCGTGGGCGTCGGATAGGCCCGCATGGGCTTGCCGCCGCGCTCACCGCTGCGGTGCTAGCGTGCCTGCAGGGCCCCGGCGTTGGGGCCGATTCAGATCGATGGACCGATGATCCGCTGCCTACCTACAGGGGTTCGAGCCATGAAGATGACCACCACGACATTCCGCTGGACCGCCGCTGCCGCCGTGCTGCTGGTGGTGGCCGGCTGTGCCAGCACCTCGCGGGTGATGCTGGGCCAGGCCCGCGCGCCCATCGACCCTGCCCAGGTGCAGGTGTATTCCACCCCGCCGGCCGGTTCGGTGGAGATCGCCCAGTTGGAATCGTCCAGCGCGGTGGGCTTCGGCACGCAGGGCCAGACCGATGCGGCCGTGGCCCGCCTCAAGCGCGATGCCGCCGCGCTGGGCGCCAATGGCGTGATCCTGATGGGCGTGGGCTCCAGCGGCTCGCCGGTGGGCATGTCGGTGGGTGCCGGCAGCTACGGTTCGCGCGTGGGCGGCGGCGTGGGCATCGGCATTCCGACCACCCAGCGCAAGGCGGCCGGCGTGGCGATCTGGGTGCCCAACCCGCCGCCCGTCCCGCGCCTGCCGGCCCAGCAGATCCCGGCACGCTGATCCACAAAAAGGGGACGGAGGGAATTAAGTCGTTTTCAGCCTTAAACGGGCCAGAAACGACTTAATTCCCTCCGTCCCCTTTTTTGCGGGTCAGCGGTATTTCGGGATGAAGGCTTCGTTGACCGCCTTGGCCAGCTGGTCCGGCGGCAGCAGGCCCTGGTCCAGCAGGAAGTTGTTGAAGGCCTTGCGGTCGAACTTCGCGCCCAGCGCCAGCTCGGTCTGCATGCGCAGTTCCAGGATGCGGGTGTAGCCGTAGAAGTAACTGCCGGCCTGGCCGGGCATGCGCACGGTGTAGCGGTCCAGTTCCTGGGTGGCCATCGCCTTGGACAGGCTCACTTCGTCGATCAGCACGCGCTCGGCGTCGGCGCGTTCGATCAGGCCCAGGTTGAGCATCGGATCCAGCATCGCGCGCGCGGCGCGCAGCAGGCGGAACTGCAGCGCGATCAGCTGCCCGTCCAGCGGTTCGTAAGGCACCATTTCCGCTTCGGCATACAGCGCCCAGCCTTCGACATTGACCGAATTGAACGCGAACATCGTGCGCGCCAGCGAGACGCCGCGCTCGACCATCGCGGTGAACTGCAGTTCGTGGCCGGGACGGCCTTCGTGCGCGCTCAGCGTCCAGGCCGCGGAGCCGAAGTTGAAATCATCGTACTGCGCGCCTTCGCCGGCCGCCGGGTTGCCCAGCGGCAGCACGAAGGTGCCCTGCTGCCCGGTATTGTTGACCAGCGGTGCCGGGAGGAAATGCGGGGCCGGGCTGGCCGCGCTTTCCGCCGCCGAACCCAGTCGCATCTGCATCGCACGCTGCGGCACATCGACGATCTGGTGTTCGTGGATCAGCGGATCGATCGCATCGATGACCTTGCGGTAGTGGCCTTCCAGCTGGTCGTTGGCGATGGTTTCCTTCTTCAGCGCGCGGATCACCGCGACCGGATCGGTCGGATCGCTGACCTTCAGGCCCTTGGCCTGCACCACCAGCGGTGCCAGCTGGCGCATCGCCGAACGGGTTTCCATGAACTCCAGCTGGGCGCGCTGCATCAGCAGCTTGGGGTCGATGTCGATACCGACCTGCTTGAGCTGGTAGGCATACACCGGCGCGGGCAGGCGGGTGTCTTCGCGCGCCTTCGGCAGCACCGTGCTGCGCGTCCACGCCGCGTAGTCCTTCAGCTGCCCAGCGAGGGTCTTCATCGCCTCGTCGGCACCGGCAACCTTGTACTTCTGCAGCAGCGATTCGATGCCGCTGATGTAGGTCTCCACGTTGTCCAGCGACTGCTGCACTTCGATCTTCGTCGGCTGCAGCAGCGCACTGTTGGACAGGCGTTCTTCGTAACGCTGGCGGGCCAGCGTGGTCAGCGGCGTACCGCCCGGCTGCAGGCCGGCATAGGCCTTCAGGCGATCCACCGCCTTGGCGCGGCGCTCGGCCGGCACCTGGTCGGACAGCAGCAGGTTGAGACCGCTGAAGATGGTCTGCGGCGCGTCGCTCCACGGCAGGAAGTACTGCTCGCCCAGCGTGCTGCCCTCGATGCTTTCGCTCGCCGCACCGATCATGATCTCCAGGTCCTGGCGGACGTTGGGGTCCTTCTCGCTGGCCAGCTTGGCCTGCAGTTCGCCGCGCGCCTTGGTCATCGCCTCGCGATAGCGCCTGGCGTTGTCCGGGCCGAGGTCGGCAACCTTGTCGTCGTAGCCGGGCACGCCGAAGAAGCCGGTGCTTTCCGGCTGGAACGGGCCCTGCGCATCCAGCAGGATCTGCGCCAGCTGGTTGCTGCGCGCCACCCAGGCCGGGGCCGCGGCGGGCTTCTTGGAAGCGGCGGCCGGGGCCGCATGGGCCGGAGCGATGGACAGCAGCGGGGCAGCACCCAACGCGAGGGCAATGGCAAGGACAAGCGGCTTCATCACACACTCCAGGATGCGGGCAATGCCAGCACCCTACGCATTCATGGCCGGGGCGGCAATGCGCCGGAGGTCACGGCCGAAGGCGCAGCCCCGCCAACAGCGGGGCCAGGCGATCAGGGCTTCAGGCAGCGGCCGAGGAAATCCTCTGCCACGCGATAACGGTGCAACGCGTCCGCACCGGACAAGCCGTGCTTGGCGCCCGGGTAGGTCATCAGTTCAAACGGCTGGCCGCGCTTCTGCAGCGCGCTCATCAGCACCGTGGAATTACTGAACAGCACGTTGTCATCGGCCATGCCGTGGATCAGCAGCAGGCGCGAACGCAGGCCATCGATATGGGTCAGCACGCGCGCTTCGGTGTAACCCGCTTCGTTGCGCGCGGGCAGGTCCATGTAGCGCTCGGTGTAGTGGGTGTCATACAGGCCCCAGTCGGTGACCGGTGCACCGGCCACGCCGCAGGCATAGCGGTTGGACGCCTTGGCCAGCAGCATCAGGGTCATGTAACCGCCGTTCGACCAACCCTGCACACCGATCCGCGCCGGGTCCACCCACGGCTGCTTCTGCAGCCATTCCACGCCACGCAGCTGGTCGGCCACTTCCACCGTGCCCTGCTTGCCATACAGTGCGCCGCCGAAGTCGCGACCACGGCGCGGGGTGCCGCGGTTGTCCAGCGAAAACACCACGTAGCCCTGCTGCGCCAGGTACTGGTTGAACAGGTGATCGCCGCGGCCCGGCCAGGCGTTGGTGACGGTCTGCGAAGCGGGGCCGCCGTACACGTACACCGCCACCGGATAGCGCTTGGCGGCATCGAAGCCGGCCGGCTTGATCACGCTGTAGTTCAGTGGCGTGCGGCCATCGGCGGCGGTCAGCGTGCCGAACTCCACCGGCAGCTGTGCGTCCCGGTAGCGCGCATAGGGATGCGCCGGATCGGCCAGGTTGTTCTCCACCAGAGTGGCGATCTTCTCGCCGTTGGCGCGGAACAGTTCGATCTGCGGCGGCGTGCCGGTGTTGGACCAGCTGTCCACGTAGACGCTCGCGTTGCGCGCGAAACTGGCACTGTGCATGCCCGGGGACTGAGATAGTTTCTTCGGCGCTCCACCCTGCAGCGGCACGCTGTAGATGTGACTCTCGCGTGCCGATTCCATGCCGGCACGGAAGAACACCAGCCCGGCCTTTTCATCCACGGCCAGCAGCTCATCCACCGACCAGTCACCCGTCGTCAGCGCGTGCGCCTTGCCGGCCTTGTCGATGCGGTACAGGTGTTCGAAACCGGTGCGTTCGGACGACCACAGCAGGCTGCCGTCATCAAGGAAACGCAGGCTGTTGTGCAGCGGCACCCAGGTCTTGCTGGTCTCACGGGCGAGCACGCGCTGGCGGCCGTCGGCCAGCGTGGTTTCCACCAGCTCCAGCTGGCGCTGGTCACGGCTCTGGCGCTGGAAGCTGAGGTGCTGCGGATCGCGCCAGTCCACGCGCGCCAGATAGATGTCCGCCTCCTTGCCGAGGTCGATCCAGCGCGGCTGTGCGTCCAGCGCCGGCGCGATCACGCCCAGCTGCACGCGCACGTTGGCATCGCCGGCGGCCGGGTAACGCTGTTCGATGACATCGGTGCGGTCGGGGTAGACCTCGTAGCGCTTCTGCACCGGCACCGGGCTTTCGTCGATGCGGGCAAAGGCGATCGCCGAATCGTCCGGCGCCCACCAGTAACCGGTGTGGCGATCCATTTCCTCGTCGGCCACGAACTCGGCCACGCCGTTGCCGATGGCCGCGCTACCGTCGCCGGTCAGCTGGCGCTGCTGGCCGCTGGCCAGATCGATCACCCACAGGTTGCGGGCGCGGATGAAGCTGACGAAGCCACCGCGTGGGGACAGCTTGGCATCGGTGGCGAAGCCCTCGCCATGGGTCAACTGGCGCACGGCGGCGGTGCCCTGCTTGCCCAGGTCGTACAGATACAGTTCGCCACCGAGCGGGAACAGCAGGCTGCGCGCATCGGGCGACCACTGGTAATCCACGATGCCGGTCATGGCCGCGATGCGCTGGCGCTCGCGGCGTGCCTTTTCTTCATCGCTCAGCGTTTCGGTGCCGGGCAGGACGACCTTGGAATCCACCAGCAGGCGGGTCTGCGCGCTGGCGATATCGTAGGTCCACAGGTCCAGCTGGTTGCGGTCGCTGTCCTTGCCGCGCAGGAAGCTGACCTGCGATCCATCGGGCGCCACCTTGGGCTTCATCAACGTCGGGCCGGACAGCGGCAACGCGCCGGTGATGGCTTCCAGGGTAAGTTTTTCAGCGTGGGCGGTGGTGGCGGTAGCGAGCATCAGGGCAAGGGCAGCGAACAGGTGGCGCATGAAAGGTTCCGGTATACGGCTGCCCCAATCCTAACCCGGCGCCGCCGCCTGCGCGGCAGCACCAGGCAGGGTCCGGCGTCAGCGCTTGCCGAACAGGTGCTTGCGTTGCTCATCGCTGAGCGGCTTGCCCGCATCCGGATTGACCTGCTGGCGCAACGCGTAGGCGCGTTGGGTGGCCGGCCGCGCGGCGATTGCCTGGTGCCAGCGCTGCAGGTTCGGGAACGCGGCGAAGTCCGGCGGCAGCTTGTCGTAGGCCCCGATCCACGGATAGCTGGCCATGTCGGCGATGCTGTACGCGCTGCCGGCCAGCCATTCGTGCTCGGCCAGGCGCTTGTCCATCACCCCGTGCAGGCGGCTGACTTCGTTGCCATAGCGTTCGATGGCATACGGGATTTTCTCCGGCGCATACACGTTGAAATGCCCCATCTGCCCGCTCATCGGGCCCAGCCCGGCCATCTGCCAGAACAGCCACTCCAGGGTTTCCACGCGCTCGCGCGGGTCGCGGGACAGGAAGCTGCCGGTCTTTTCGGCCAGGTACAACAGGATCGCGCCGGACTCGAACACGCTCAGCGGCGCGCCACCACCGGCCGGGGTCGGGTCGAGGATCGCCGGCATCTTGTTGTTGGGCGAGATGGCGAGGAATTCCGGCTTGAACTGGTCGCCGGTGCCGATGTTGACCGGATGGATGCGGTACTCCAGCCCGGCCTCTTCCAGGAACAGGGTCACCTTGTGGCCATTCGGGGTGGGCCAGTAATACAGATCGATCATGGCGGGTCACTCATCGGGGATGTGCTGCGAGTGTAGTAGGTGCACTGGCTTGGCACTGTCTCATTGGACCAGTACTCTGCGCCCTCTCCTGCAACGCAGCATGCCGTCCATGACCCCTCAGCATCGCCCCAACCCCCTGTCCACCCTGATCTTCGCCTCGCGCTGGCTGCAGCTGCCGCTGTACCTGGGCCTGATCGTCGCCCAGGGCGTCTATGTCTACCTGTTCGGCAAGGAGCTGTGGCACCTGATCATGGATGCCAGCAACCTGGGCGAGCAGCAGATCATGCTGATCGTGCTGGGGCTGATCGACGTGGTGATGATCTCCAATCTGCTGGTGATGGTGATCGTCGGTGGCTATGAGACCTTCGTTTCGCGCCTGCGCCTGGAAGGCCACCCGGACCAGCCGGAATGGCTGAGCCACGTCAACGCCAGCGTGCTGAAGGTGAAGCTGGCGCTGTCGATCATCGGCATCTCCTCGATCCACCTGCTGAAGACTTTCATCGCCGCTGGCGCGCTGGATGGCCTGCCGCTGTGCCCGCCGGAGCTGATGAACGCCGCCGCTTCGGCCGCCAACGCCGGCGCTGCCAAGTGCGCCACGCTGACCTCCACCGGGGTGTTGTGGCAGACCATCATCCACGCCGTATTCATCCTGTCGGCGATCGGCATCGCCTGGACCGACAAGCTGATGGGCGGCGGCAACAGCACCGCCCGGGGCCCCCACTGACCTGGTGGCAGGGGTGGCTGATCCGCCCCTGCCCTTCCCCCCCGGGGGATGCTAGATTGCACAGCTGACAGTATCTGCCTACGGCGTCGGGAAACGCCGCAGGCTCGTGCCTGGGACCATTGCCAGGTCTTTCGTATCGTCGTTTCAAAGGGGGAAACAGGATGTCGTACGCCAGGAAATCCGTCGTTGTTCGTGCGCGCCTGCTCGCGCCTGCCGTCCTGCTGATCGGCCTCGCCGCCTGTTCAGGCAAGGACGAGACAGCCGCACCCGCTACCGATGCCAAGCCCGCCGCCGCCGCGCCTGCCGCCACCGCGCCCGCCGCCGAACCGGCCGTGTCCAGCAAGGTCCAGGCGATGGGCAGCGAGGAACTGCGCGAAGCGGCCAGCCAGGCACTGCGCGACAACCGCATGTACGCCCCCGCCGGCGACAATGCGATCGAGTACTACCTGGCGCTGCGCGACAAGACCCCGGACGATGCGTCGGTGAAAAGCGCGCTGACCGACCTGCTGCCGTACACGCTGATCGCCGCCGAACAGAACATGGCGCGCGAGGACTTCGAGGAAGGCCAGCGGCTGATCGCGCTGATCGAGAAAGTGGACCCGAAGGCGCCGGCATTGCCGCGCCTGAAGCAGGGCATCACCCGCGGCGTGGAAGTGGCCGCGCTGCGCACCACCGAAGAAACCGAGCGCGTCAAGCGCGAAGCCGAAGCCAAGACCAAGCAGCTGGCCGAACAGCAGAAGCTGGCCGAGCAGCGCACCCGCGAGGCCGCCGCGGCCCAGCAGATCGCGGCACAGCAGGCCGCTGCCACCCCGGCGGCCGCTGCACCCGCGCCGGCCGCGCAGGATGCCGAACGCCAGGCCGCCGCTCGCCGCGAAGCCGAACAGCGCCAGCAGCAGGCCGCCGCACAGGCCGCCGCTGCTGCCGCCGCACGCCAGACCGCAGCGCCCACCCTGCGTCCGGTCAGCACGCCGGCCCCGCGCTACCCGGCCGACGCGCTGCGTTCCAATACCTCCGGCGAAGTGCTGGTGGAGATCACCGTCGGCACCGACGGCTCGGTCACCAGCGCCCGCGTGCTGCGCGCCACCCCGGCCCGCACCTTCGACCGCGAAGCCCTGGCCGCCGTGAAGCGCTGGCGCTTCGAACCGGTCGCCGCACCGGTCACCACCCGCCGCACGCTGGCCTTCAGCCCGGGCGGCTGAAAAAGGGGACGGAGGGGATTAAGTCGTAATCCCCTCGTTTCCACCACCGTGTGCCTTGCTGCCACAGCGTGGCACGACGTGGCCTGATAACGCCGCGCGTCCTCGCCCCGCAGGCTGGGCTTCCATCCAACATGGAAGCCCGCGCCATGCCCCGCCATGCCCGCCTGCTGGTGCCAGGCCTGCCGTTCCACGTCGTCCAGCGCGGCGTCAACAAAGGCGCGATATTCGCCGACGATCTGGACCGCGACCATTTCCTGCGCGTGATGCACAAGGCCTTCGTCAAGCATGACGTTGCGCTGCACGCGTATGTGCTGATGGACAACCATGTGCACCTGCTGGCTACGCCGAAGACCACCGATGGTCTGGCCCATGCGATGCGGGCGCTCGGTACGGGCTACGTGCAGGCGTTCAACCAGCGACACGGTCGATCCGGTCCGCTTTGGCAGGGTCGCTTCCATTCCAGCATGGTCGACAACGACGCCTACCTGCTTGCGGTCTACCGCTACATCGAACTCAATCCAGTGCGCGCCGGCCTGGTGGCCGCCCCTGAGCAGGCAGCCTGGTCCAGCGTGCACGGCAATCTGGGCCTGCGCCGTGACCCGTTGCTGACCCCCCATCCCACCCTGCTGATGCTGGGTGGCACCCCCGCGCAACGCCGTGTCGGCTACCGGGCGTTCCTGACCGATCATCGTCGCGCCAGCGCGGACGCGCCGGCAATCCGCGAACATGGGTGGAAGCAGTGCCCGCTGGGCAGTGCGCGGTTCCTGGAAATGCTGACTGAAACCCTGGGGCGCCCCGTAGCGGCACGGCCACGGGGCCGCCCGCGCAAGCCAGGCAGCGAATCGTGATGGAGGGACGGAAAGGACGAGTCGAAAACGACTTAATCCCCTCCGTCCCCTTTTTGCTCAGCCGGAGATCGCGAGGCGTTCCTGGCGGTAGCGGTGGATCGCGGCGAACCACAGCAGGGCGGCCAGGCCGAGGTTTGCGCCGAGGTAGATCACCCAGATGGTGGGGCTGATGTGCTCGTGGCGGATCACCTTCAGCAGCATCTGGTTCTGCGACAGGAACGGGATGGCGTACTGCCACACCACGCTCTTCAGCGGATACACCAGCAGCGCGTAGCTGGGCAGCATCGGCAACAGCATCAGCCAGGTCATGTGGCTCTGGGCTTCCTTCATGCTCTTGGACGCGGCCGACAGGAAGGTCAGCAGCGAGGTGCCGATCAACAGCATCGGCAGCATCACCAGCAGCATCTGCAGCATCGAACCCAGGCCCATGTTGAGCTGGCGGCCGACGCTGCTGTCGGACAGCTGGGCGCTGAGCTTGAACGCCACCAGGGTCAGCACCAGCGAGGCGATACCCATCACGCACGCGGCGGCGATCTTGCCGCTGACGATGGCGCTGCGCTTGGCCGGGGTGGCCAGCAACGGCTCCAGCGACTGCCGTTCGCGCTCGCCGGCGGTGGTGTCCATCACCAGGTAGGCTCCGCCCAGGAACGAGGTGATGGTCAGCAGCAGCGGCAGCAGCATCGACAGCATCATGCCCTGCTTGGCCTCGGCCGAGGCCAGGTCCTGGGTCGCCACGTCCAGCGGACGGGCGACCTGCGCGTCGATGCCGCGTGCCATCAACCGCAACGAACCGACCTGCCCGTTGTAGGTCTGCAGGGCTGCCTTGAGGCGCGCGGTGGGCACGTCGGCGGCGCGTCGGGTGCTGTCCTGCAGGATCTCCACCAGGGCCGGGCGGCCATCGCGCCAGCGTTCGTCGAACGCCTCGCTGATACGCAGTGCCACGTCGATGCGCTGGTCACTGATCGCCTCGTTGAGGTCCTTCGGGGCAGCGGTCGCGTTGAGGCCCTGCGCGGCCAGGAACCGCACCAGGTTGGGTGCGTTCTCCGCGCCGATGGTCGGGATTTCCAGCGGCTGCTCGATCTGCGACTTGACCCGGCTTTCGGCCAGCTTGCCCATGCCCAGGATCAGGATCGGGTACAGCAGCGGGCCCATCAGCAGGGTCAGGGCAAGGGTGCGGCGGTCACGCGAGAGGTCGCGCAGTTCCTTGCGCATCACGGTGAACAACGTGGACATGATGCTCATGCGTGCAGGCCCTCTTCGGTGCCGATCAGTTTGACGAAAGCGTCTTCGAGGTTGCTCTCGCCGGCCTGCGCGCGCAGTTCATCGGCGCTGCCGGCGGCCATCACCGTGCCCTTGGCGACGATCACGATGTGGTCACACAGCGCGGCCACCTCCTGCATGATGTGGCTGGAGAAGATCACGCAGCGGCCTTCGTCGCGCAGGCCATGCAGGAACCGGCGCATCGCGCGGGTAGTCATCACGTCCAGGCCATTGGTCGGCTCGTCCAGGATCACGTTGCGCGGGTCATGCACCAGCGCACGGGCAATCGCGGTCTTGGTGCGCTGGCCCTGCGAAAAGCCATCGGTCTGCCGGTCCAGGATGTCGCCCATGTCCAGCGCGCGCGACAGCGCTTCGGTGCGCTGGGCGATGGTGCCCGCGTCCAGTCCGTGCAGCTCGCCGAAGTAAGCGATGTTCTCGCGCGCGGTCAGCCGCTTGTAGACCCCGCGCGCGTCGGGCAGCACGCCCAGCCGGCGGCGCACGCCGGTGGCGTCGACGTTCGCGTCGATACCGTCCACGGTGACCCGGCCCTGGTCCGGGCTCATCAGCGTGTACAGCATGCGCAGGGTGGTGGTCTTGCCGGCGCCGTTCGGTCCAAGCAGCCCGGTGATGCGGCCATCCTCGGCACGGAAGCTGACGTCCTGCACCGCCTGGATGCGGCCGGTCTTGGTATTGAATGCCTTGTGCAGGCCCTCTGCGACGATCATGGTTCCCATCCGTTGAACGAGGTGAACGCCGGCACGTGGCTCAGCGAATCCAGGCAGCTGGCATCCACTGCCTTGGCGTCTGCGGTGTCGATGTACTGGCCCAGCACGCGCGACATGCAACCGGCGTTGATGCTGCCGTGGCCCTGCCCGCGGGCGACGATGTGGCGACCGTTGGGCAGGCCCTTCAGCACCTGCTCGGCGTAGCGCGGCGGGGTGACCGGATCCAGCTCGCCGGACAGCAGCAGCACCGGCAGATCGCTCTTGAACGGCGTGGCGGCGTCGGCGGCGGCCTTGTCATGTGGCCACACCGTGCAGGCGGAAAAGAACATCTGCGCCACGTTCGGACCCAGCAGGCGATCGCTCTGCGGAGCCGGCTGGAAGCGCGGTGCGTCCTCGCTGCAGATCACCGACCACTGCATGCCCCGGCTGATCTGCAGGTCCATCGCGCGCGAGGCGTTGCGGGTCAGCGCCGCGAGCGGACCGTAGCGCCCCTGTGCGGCTTCGTCGAGCACCACCGGCAGCAGCGAGGACAGTTCGGGAATATAGGAGAAGGCGAAGATCAGGCCGAGCACGCTGTCCGGCTTCAGAACGTCCTTACGGGCTTCGGCGGTGGCCGGGTCGCGGTAGTCGACCGTCACCGGCGCGGCGGCCAATGTGTCCAGCACGCTGCGCAGCTGGGTGCGGGTATTGACCGGAAAACGCTTGGCGCAGGCCGCGTCCTTGATGCACTGCGCGGACTGCAGGATGATCGCGTCCTCGAAGGTGTTGGCGAAGTCACCGCCGACCACCAGATCGTTTGGCACCACGCCGTCGATCACCATGCTGCGCACGTGCTGCGGATAGCGCGCGGCATAGCGCTGGGCCACGCGGGTTCCGTAGGAGCCGCCGACCAGGTTGAGCTGCCGGGCACCGAGTGCCTTGCGCACCGCGTCCAGGTCATCGATGGCCTGCGAGGTGGTGTAGAAACGCGGGTCCGCACGGCCTTCCAGCGACGTGGCGCACTGGGCGGCGTAGCCTTGGATGTACGCCTCGGTGGGATCGGCGTGCTCGTCCATAGGCAGTTCCTTGCCGTCCGCGCCGAGGCAGCTCAGCGGATTGGAGCCGCCGGTGCCGCGCTGGTCGATCAGGAAGATGTCGCGCTGCTTGCGCACCTGGCGCAGTGCGGTGCTGACCGGCAGCGCCACGTCGCTGGCTGCCTGGCCAGGACCACCGGCCAGGAAGAACACCGGATCCGGCAGGCCGGTGGCGGCCTTGTCCGCATCCAGCCAGGCGATGCGCAGGTCGATCTTCCGGCCCTCCGGCGCGGCGGGATTTTCCGGCACGCTGAAGGTGCCGCACAACGCTTCGACATTCGCTGCGGCGACCGCGCCGGTCAGCGTGCAGGGTGTGAACTCGATCTGCCCGTAGTGGCGCCCGCTGGCCGAACCTTCGGTTCCCGAGGGTGGCGCACTGCACGCAGCACACAGGACACTGGCCAACACCCCGGCCAGTTTCAGGTGGTTTCTGGACATCTTCCTTGCTTCCCCTTGCTGATGGTCATGCGACAAGGACGGGGCCCCGGCGCGGATGTGACCAAGTTACACCGAAGGGAGTCGGCGCCGCGATGGGCGGCGGCGGCGGAGGGATGTTCTGGCCGGCGTCGAGCAGGCTCGACACTACGGGGCCGGCCGGTGGGGGGGTCGTACAATGCCGTTCACGCCACACCGCAGGAACGCCGCCATCAGCCAGCCGATGTCCATCGACCGGATCAGCCTGACCACGCTGCGGTTGTTCGTGGCCGTGGCCGAGGAAGGCTCGCTGACCCGTGCGGCCGAACGCGAGGCGATCGCCACCTCTGCCGCCAGCCGTCGTCTGAATGACCTGGAGAGCGGACTGGATGTGGCGCTGTTCACCCGCAACTCGCGCGGCATGCAGCTGACCCTGGCCGGCGAGAGCCTGCTGCAGCATGCGCGGCGCATGCTGCTGGCAGCTTCCGCACTGTCATCGGAACTGCTGGAATACCGCCGCGGCATCCGCGGGCATATCCGCATGCTGGCCAACCTGTCGGCCATCGTGGCCTACCTGCCGGAGGAGCTGGAGCAGTTCTTCCTGACCCATCCAGACCTGCGCATCGAGCTGGAAGAACGCCCCACCGGCGGCGTGGTGCGCGGCATCCAGGAAGGCTGGGCGGAAATCGGCGTGTGTTCCGGCGATGGCGAACTGGGCGACCTGACCGCCGTGACCTTCCGCCGCGATCGGTTGGTGATGCTGATGCGGCCGGACCATCCGCTGGCCGGCAGCGGGCCGCTGGCGTTCGCCGATACGCTGCCCTTCGACCAGATCGCGCTGCATGCGGAGAGTTCGATCTTCACCCGTTCGCAGATGGCCGCGCGCGATGCCGGCCGGCCACTGCGACGGCGCATCCACGTGCCCGGTTTCGATGCCATCTGCCGCACCGTGCAGGCCGGGCTGGGCATCGGCGTGGTGCCCGAGCCGGTGTTCGCGCTGTTCGGCCGGGCCATGCACCTGCATGTGGAAGCGCTGACCGATGGCTGGGCCCAGCGCGAACTGAAACTGGTCTGGCGCGGTGACCGGCCGTTGTCCACCGCCGCCCAGCAGCTGGTCGAGCACCTTCGACCAAAGGCGTAGGCGTTCGCGTTTCGCGAACGGTTTTTCGTCAGAAAGGCATGGCGTCATCCGATGATTGCGACCTACCCTGCCGGTCTAGTCCTGGGAGGGTAGAAGATGGCCGGTCCATTGCACGGCATCCGCGTTGTTGAATTCGGAACACTGATCGCGGCGCCGTTTGCCGCGCGGCTGTTCGCCGAGTTCGGCGCCGAGGTGATCAAGATCGAGTCGCCCGAGGGCGGCGACCCGTTGCGCAAGTGGCGCAAACTGCATGGCGACACTTCACTGTGGTGGTCGCTGCAGGCGCGCAACAAGAAGTCGGTGGCATTGGACCTGAAGTCCGCCGAGGGCGCCGAGGCCGCGCGCCAACTGGCTGCCAGCGCCGATGTGGTGATCGAGAATTTCCGTCCCGGCGGCCTGGAAAAGCTCGGCCTGGGCTGGGACGTGCTGTCCGCGCTGAATCCGGACCTGATCATGGTGCGCATCTCCGGCTACGGCCAGGATGGCCCATACCGCGACCGCCCGGGCTTCGGAGCGATCGGCGAGGCGATGGGCGGAATCCGCTACACCACCGGTGATCCGAGCACGCCGCCGGCACGCGTGGGCATCAGCCTGGGCGACTCGCTGGCCTCGCTGCATGGGGTCATGGGCGCGCTGATGGCGCTGCTGCGGGTCAAGACCGGCCAGGGCGGCGGCCAGGTGGTGGACGTATCGCTGGTGGAAAGCGTGTTCAACCTGATGGAAAGCCTGGTGCCCGAGCACGCGATGTTCGGCACGGTGCGTGAACGCACCGGCGGTGCGCTGCCGGGGATCAGCCCATCCAACACCTATCCCACCGCCGATGGCAGCTTCGTGGTGATCGCCGGCAACAGCGATCCGATCTTCCGCCGCCTGATGCGCGCGATCGACCGCAACGACCTGGCCGACGATGCCGCGCTGGCGACCAATCCGGGCCGGGTGCTGCGCAATGCCGAGCTGGATGCGGCCATTACCCATTGGACCAGCGGGCTGCACATCGATGCAGTGCTGGCCGCGCTGGACGCGGCCGACGTGCCCGCCGGGCGCATCTACTCGGCTGCCGACATCGTCGCCGATCCGCACTACCGTGCACGCGGCATGCTGCTGGAAACCACCCTGCCCGATGGCCAGCCGATCACCCTGCCGGGCATCGTGCCGAAGCTGTCGGCCACACCGGGCCGGATGCACTGGACCGGCCCGGCACTCGGCGAACACACCGACCAGGTACTGGCCACCCTGGGCATGACCGCCGCCGCCATCGCAAGCGCCAGCGGCCGCACCGGAGAATCTGCATGAGCACTGTCCGTCCGTTGATCGTGCAGGAAGTCTGCCTGCGCGATGGCCTGCAGATCGAACCGGTGTTCGTGCCCACGGCCGACAAGATCCGCCTGGCCGATGCGTTCAGCGCACTCGGCTTTGCGCGCATCGAAGTCAGCAGTTTCGTCTCGCCCAAGGCAGTGCCGGCACTGGCCGATGCCGCCGAAGTATTCGCCGGCATGCAGCGCGTGCCCGGCACGGTGTACGTGGCATTGGTACCCAACCTGAAGGGCGCCGAGCGCGCGTTGGCCGCCGGTGCCGGTGAGCTCAACCTGGTGATGTCGGCCGGGCAGACCCACAACCTGGCCAACATGCGCATGACCACCGAGGAAAGCTTCGACGGCTTTGCGCGGATTGCCGCGCTGCCGCGTGGCGATGTGCTGCTCAACGGCAGCGTGGCGACCGCGTTCGGTTGCCCCTTCGAGGGCGAGCAACCGGTGGCCAAGGTGCTTGACCTGGTGCGCCGCTACCTGGACCTGGGCTGCACCGGGATCACCCTGGCTGACACCACCGGCATGGCCAATCCGCGCCAGGTTGCCGCGCTGGTGGAGCAGGCGTTGCCGCTGGTCGGCGCCGATGCGCTGACCCTGCATTTCCACAACACGCGCGGGCTGGGCCTGGCCAACGTGGTGGCTGCCTACGATGCCGGTGCACAGCGTTTCGATGCCGCGCTGGGGGGGCTCGGCGGGTGCCCGTTCGCGCCCGGTGCCTCGGGCAACATCTGCACCGAAGACCTGGTGGCGATGTGCGAGGAGATGGGCATCCCGACCGGGTTGGACCTGCCTGCGCTGATCGCCCTGTCGCGCGGGCTACCGGCGCTGGTCGGCCATGAGACCGCTGGCCAGGTGGCCAAGGCCGGCCGCGTGGCCGACCTGCATCCCGCACCGCCGGGGCTGCGCGCCGCGTAAGCCTTTCGTCCTTCATCGCGCAGGGCGACGCCCTGCGAAATCAACAACGCTTCATTCCTGGGAGGGAATCATGCACGAGTGGTTTGTGCTGGCGAACGCTCTGTTCGCCATTCTGTTGATCGTCCTGTTGATCATCTATTTCAAGGTCAACCCGATGATCGCGCTGATCGCCGGCCCGCTGTACCTGGGGCTGTCGTCCGGGCTCGGCTTCGGCCCCACCATCGAGGCCATCACCGATGGCTTCGGCGACCTGATGGGCAAGATCGGCCTGCTGATCGGTTTCGGCGTGATGATCGGCGCGTTCCTGCATCGCATGGGTGCCTTCCAGCAGGTCGTGCGCCTGCTGGTGCGCACCTTCAAGCCGACGCAGATGCCGTATGCGTTCGCCACCATCCTGACCTCCATCTTCCCGCCGATCTATACCGACGTGCTGCTGCTGATGTCCGCGCCGCTGGCCCGTGCCACGGCCAAGCGCATCGGCGGCGACGCACTGCCGAAGATGGCTGGCGCGGTGGGCGTGGGCATCTACCTGGCCCTGACCATGGTGGTGCCGGGCGTGGCCGCGCTGGCGCTGTCGGCGGTGCTGGACGTGGAGCTGGGCACGATGCTGCTGGTCGGCCTGGCGATCGCCGTCCCGACGGTGTTCCTGACCCTGTGGGGCTTCCACTTCCTGCTGCGTCGCGGCTTCTGGAATCCGGAAACCGACGAACTCCCCGACGACCAGGCCCCGGCGGTGGTCGCCGCCGAGGTCAGGGACGAGGACAACGCGGTGCCGCTGAAGCTGTCGCTGCTGCCGATCATTGTGCCGCTGCTGATGATCGCCACCGGCGCACTGGACCGCGCTTTGGACCTGGACATCCCGGCGCTGGCTGCGGTGGGCAACTCCACCTTCGCCCTGTTCTGCGGCCTGGTGCTGGCGTTCGTGATCGCCCGCTTCACCGTGCCCGCGCAGGACCGCACTGGCGCGGTGACCGATGCATTCAAGGAAAGCGGACAGATCCTGCTGCTGACCGGCGTGGCCGGTTCGCTGTCGGCGGTGGTCGCCACCACCGGCCTGGGTGACATCCTGTCCGGTTACTTCAGCGCCAACGCGGCCGCCCCGCTGCTGCTGGTGTGGGTGGTCGCGGCCATCCTGCACATCGCCATCGGTTCGGTGTCGGCCTCGGCGATCACCGCCGCCAGCATGCTGGCCCCGGCACTGCATTCGCTGGATGTGCCGCCGGTGCTGGTGGCCTTGGCCGCAGGGTCCGGTTCGCTGTTCCTGGTGCATGTCACCAGCAATACGTTCTGGCTGATGCAGACCACCTTCGGCATGACCCTGCGCGGCACGTTGAAGACGCTGAGCCTGCCGGTGTCGCTGGCCTCGGTGGTGTCGCTGCTGCTGATCCTGGTGGCCAGCGCGATCTTCTGATCGATCCTTTTTCCATCTGTGTACGGCGGAGGGGCCGGACCCATGAACATCACACGCAATGCAATGCTTTTCGCCTTCGGGCTGGCCAGTGCGCCTGCACTGGCCGCCGAAAGCGAAGGTTTCCTGGCCGGTGCCAGCGCAGACCTGACCGCGACCAACTTCTACTACAACCGTGATTTCCGCAGCGGCAGCGGCCAGGGCAAGCGCGAGGAATGGGCGCAGGGCTTCCTGCTGGATGCGCGCAGCGGCTACACGCCGGGCGTGGTCGGCTTCGGCATCGACGTGCTGGGCCTGGCGGATTTCAAGCTGGATGGACTGCAGTCGGAAGTGGGCACCGGCATCCTGCCCTACGACGAAGACGGCGCGCGTTCGGCGTTCGGCCGCATCGCGCTGACCGGCAAGGCCAAGGCCGGCCCGGCCGAGCTGCGCGTGGGCAGCCACATCGCATCCAACCTGCTGCTGAAATCCAACACCAGCCGCCTGCTGCCACAGACCTTCGAAGGCGCCTCGCTGGGCGCGGCGTGGGACAACGGCGTGGAGCTGGGCTATGCGCGCTACGATCGGTCCTGGTACCGCGATGGGACCGAGCGGGTGGACCTGACCCTCACCAACAAGGACCGTCGCTTCAGTGGCACACCGGATGCCGATGGCTTCGAACTGGTCACCGCGTCGTGGGCGCCGGATGATCGGTTCAAGCTGCACTACGAACACGGCGAACTGCACGACCTGTATCGCCAGCAGGTCGCCTCGGTGGCGTTCAAGCAGCCGCTGGCGCTGGGTAAATTGAGCACGGAAGTGCGCTATTACGTATCCGATGATGTGGGCCCTGCGCTGGCGGGGCGGGTCGACAACCGGGCGCTGAACGCGCTGGTGGCCTGGCAGCACGCCGGGCAGGAATTCGCGGTGATGTGGCAGGACATGAACGGTGATACCGCGATGCCGTTCGTTGGCGGCACCGACGGCAACGTCTTCAACTGGACCTTCATCAACGACTTCATGGAACGCGACGAGCGCAGCTGGCAGTTGCGTTACCAGCTGGACGGCAAGCAGATCAACCTGCCGGGCCTGAAGTTCTTGGTGCGCTACGTAAAGGGTGACAACGCCCGCCCGGCCACGTTCAGCGGCGAGGGCCGGCAGTGGCAGCGGGATGTTGAAATCGGCTACACCTTCCAGAGCGAGGCGTTGAAGCACTTGTCGGTTCGCTGGCGCAACGGCTTCTTCCGCTCCAACTACCAACGCGATGCCGAGGAGAACCGGGTGATGGTGGTGTATGACGTACCGCTGTGGGCGGGCCAGGGCTAGAAGCGCAAAGCCACAGCAACGGCACGGGCCTGCAGGGCTGTGTGTTGGCGGGGCGGGGTGGCTGTGCAGGACACGCCGTGAATCCATCCATGGAGGCTCGCTTTTCGCATCCATGCAAAAACACGGTCCTGCACAGCCACCCCGCCCCACCTTCGACAGGTCCATGTGGGCCATGGGACCTGCGGACATCGGTAGCGCCGACCCATGGTCGGCGAGCGCAGCGGGCCGCTGGCGGGAACATTCCGCCGACCATGGGTCGGCGCTACCAGGGCGCAGTGGCGTGTCGGGAGGAGGGAGCCCCTGAGTCAGGGGCGGCCGCGAAGCGGCGGGGTGTGGGTGCCAGTGAGATGGGGCCCGCGGTTTGCGCAGCAAAGCGTGGGAGCGACAGCGCGAATGCGATGGCGTGGACCCGCGCCATGGATGGCGCGAAACGAGGCCCGCATGGGCGCAGTTTTTGCCGTCCCCCGCACAGCCCCACCGCCCGGCCCACCCCCAGCTGCGGCTTCAAACAACAGCCACCCGCGAGGGGGTCCCACCCGTTCGACCAGCCTACTTGCTGGACACGTACTTCTCGCGCCGGATCTGCGGATTACCCAGACCCGCCAGCTTCAGCGCGTCCACGCAGGCATCCACCATGTCCGGGTTGCCGCATAGGTAAGCGATGTCCGTGGCGGCATCCGGCGCAAGATCAGCCAGGTGCTGCTGCACGTACCCATGGCGCACGTCCGGACCGGGATCCGCCGGCAGCTCGCGGGACAGGCACGGGATGTAGCGGAAGTTCGGCTGGGCCGCGGCAAACGCTTCGAAATCCTCGCTGTACAACAGCTCGGCCGGGCTCCGGGCGCCCTGCAGCAGCACCACCTGGAGCCCACGCTCGGCCATGGCGGTGGCCAGCAGGGGCAGCATCGAGCGATACGGGGTGACCCCGGTGCCGGTGGCGATCAGCAGGTAGCGGCCATTCTGGTCACCCGACTGCAGGCAGAACCGGCCATACGGCCCGCTGGCGCTCAGCTGGCCACCGATGTCCAGGCCTTCGAACAGCGCCGTGGCGGCACCGCCGGGGACGAAACTGACCGCGATATCCACCGCCTCGCCTGGCCCCAGCGCGTGGTCGTGGAGGGTCGCCAGCGAGTAGCTGCGCTTGGTTTGCGTGCCATCGGCGTACTGGAAATGGACCTGGATGAACTGGCCGGGCTGGAAATCCAGCGGCTGGCCGTCATCGCGGAGGAACTGGTAATGGCCTACGGTCGGCGCCAGCATGCGGCGGTCGACCAGCTTCATGGGAAATTGGACTGGCACGGCAGTGGGAACAGTGTGTAGCCGGGGCAAGCCCGTGGGGGGATCTATAATAGCCCTCCCTGCACTCCTCCATGCGCCACCCGCAGGCGCAAAGGCTTTCCGCTTGGCTTCCCTGAACAACAGTGCGCCCGCCCTGCGCGTGCGCGACCTGCGCAAGACCTACGACAACGGCACCGTTGCCCTGAAGGGCGTCTCGCTGGAAGTCGCCCCGGGCGATTTCTTCGCCCTGCTGGGCCCCAACGGCGCCGGCAAGTCGACCCTGATCGGCATCGTCAGCTCACTGGTGAACCTCAGTGAGGGCCAGGTGGAGGTGTTCGGCACCGACCTGGTGGGTGAACGCAGCGCCTCCATGCGGCTGATCGGCCTGGTGCCGCAGGAGATCAACTTCAACCTGTTCGAGAAACCCTTCGACATCCTGGTCAACTACGCCGGCTTCTACGGCGTGGACCGCGCCGAGGCGGAAAAGCGGGCCGAGGAAGAGCTCAAGCGCGCCCATCTGTGGGAGAAGGCGCAGGTGATGAGCCGCACCCTGTCCGGCGGCATGAAGCGCCGGCTGATGATCGCCCGGGCGATGATGACCCGGCCGCGCCTGCTGATCCTGGATGAACCGACCGCCGGCGTGGATATCGAGATCCGCCGCGACATGTGGCGGGTGCTGAAGGAGATCAACACCGCCGGCACCACCATCATCCTCACCACGCATTACCTGGAAGAGGCCGAGCACCTGTGCCGCAACCTGGCCATCATCAACCATGGCCAGATCGTCACCCAGGGGCCGATGCGCGAGCTGCTGGCCAAGCTTGACGTGGAGGGCTTCCTGTTCGACATCGACGGCAGCCTGCCGGCCGAGCTGCCACAGATCGAAGGCGCCACGCTGATCGCCATCGACGGGCACACGCTGGACGTGGACATGCCGCGCGCGATGGACCTCAACCGTGTATTCGCCGCACTCAACGCCTCGGGTATCCGCGTGCGTTCGATGCGGACCAAGAGCAACCGCCTGGAGGAGCTGTTCGTGCGCCTCACCGGCAACCCGGAGAACGTGGCATGAGCAGCACCCCGACCCCCGTCCTGACCGATGGCCAGCGCAACCGCATCGCACTGGCGACCGTGGTGCGCCGCGAAGTGGCGCGCATCCTGCGCATCTGGGGCCAGACCCTGGTGCCGCCGGCGATCACCATGACCCTGTACTTCCTGATCTTCGGCGGGCTGATCGGCTCGCGCGTGGGCGAGATGGGCGGCTACAGCTACATGCAGTTCATCGTGCCGGGCCTGGTGATGATGAGCGTGATCCAGAACAGCTACGGCAACATCAGCTCCTCGTTCTTCGGCGCCAAGTTCGGCCGCCACGTGGAAGAACTGCTGGTCAGCCCTATGCCGAACTGGGTGATCCTGTGGGGCTACGTGGCCGGCGCGGTGCTGCGCGGCCTGATGGTCGGCGTGATCGTGCTGATCATCGCCATGTTCTTCACCCCGGTGCGCATCCCGCACCCGCTGGTGACGCTGACCACCGTGCTGCTGGGCGCGACGATCTTCTCGCTGGCCGGCTTCATCAACGCGGTCTACGCGAAGAAGTTCGATGACGTGGCGATCGTGCCGACCTTCATCCTGACCCCGCTGACCTACCTGGGCGGCGTGTTCTATTCGGTGAAGCTGCTGCCGGGCTGGGCCGAAGCGGCAACCCACGCCAACCCGATCTTCTACATGGTCAACGCCTTCCGCTACGGTCTGCTCGGCACCAGCGACGTGCCGTTGTGGGTGGCTTACGCGCTGATGCTGGGCTTCGTGGTGGCGCTCACCTTCGTGGCACTGTGGCTGCTGCGCCGTGGCGTCGGTCTGCGCAGCTGAGGGAGGACGCCGGGCCTGCGTTCCGGCACCCCGCCTCACAATCAACTGCAACTGCGGCTGCGGCTGCGGGCCGGGCGGGGGGCAGGGAATTGCGGGGGACGCCGTAAACCCATCCGTGGGGGCTTGGTCGCCGCATCCATGCGGCTCACACCCCCGCAATCCCCTGCCCCCCACCCCCCGACACACCCCGGTGGCCACGAGATAGCAGAGCAAGAACGCCTTGGCTGGACTTGGCTTGGCTTGGCTTGGTCAAGGCTTGGCTTGAGCTTGGCGGGAACACGCGCGGACTGTCCGTGGGTCGTGCGGGTGGGGGGTGCGGGGCCTTGAGCGGCAGGAGCCGCGAAGAGCTACATGGACGTACTTGCGCGTGCCCCGCACCCCCACCCGCACGACCCAGCCCGATACCAGCACAACCAACCCGACACGCGCGAAACAGGCACAATCTCCACAGCGATTACTGACAACGTGGTGAGACGGCAATGCGCATCCTGATCCTCGGCGCCGGCGGTACCGGTGGCTACTTCGGCGGACGCCTGGCCCAGGCCGGGGTGGACGTGACCTTCCTGGTTCGCCCGGCACGCGCGGACCAGCTGCAGCGCGATGGGCTGGTCATCCGCAGTCCGCTCGGTGATGCCACCTTCCCGGTGCAGCATGTCACTGCGGATGCGCTGCCGGCGCTGGTCGCCGGGCACCCCTTCGACCTGGTGGTACTGAGCTGCAAGGCCTATGACCTGGACAGTTCGATCGAGGCCATCGCGCCGGCGGTCGGACCGCGCACCAGCGTACTGCCGATCCTCAACGGGCTGCACCACTACGCTGCGCTGGATGCACGCTTCGGCCGCGATGCGGTGATGGGCGGACTGTGCTTCATCAGCGCGGCCAAGGATGCCGATGGCGCGGTGCTGCACCTGGCCAAGCCGGCCAGACTGACCTTCGGCGAGCGCGATGACGTCGGCCTCAGCGCCCGTGTGCTGGCCTTCGCTGCCGCCTGCGTGCAGGGCGGCGTGGACCACCTCGCCAGCGAAGACATCCGCCAGGAACAGTGGATCAAGTACACCTTCCTGACCGCACTGGCGGCCGCTACCTGCCTGCGCCGTGCCGACATCGGCACGATCATGGGCAGCGAGGGCGGCGAGGACTTCCTGCGCGCGCTGTACGCCGAATGCGTGGCCGTCGCCGAGGCATCCGGCGAGCCGATACCGGCCAGCGCACAGGAAACCGCGCTGGCCGCATTGACCCAGCCGGGCTCCGCGCTGAAAGCCTCCATGCTGCGTGACCTGGAAGCGGGGCAGCAGGTCGAAGCGGACCACATCGTCGGTGACATGCTGGCGCGTGCGCGCGGCTTCGGCCAGGACGCTCCGCTGCTGTCACAGGCCTTCGATTCCCTGCAGGCTTACCAGGCGCAGCGCGCGGGCTGAACGAGGTGGCAGACCTTCCGAAGACCGTGTTGGTCCTCGGGCTTGGCTACAGTGGCCAGGCCGTGGCACGCTGCCTGCTCGCGCAGCGCGTGGAGGTGGCCGGCACCGTGCGTGATCCAGCCGCGCACCGTGGCGATGCCCTGCTCCGCCACAGCCTTGCCGCCGATCATCCGCTCGACCCGCCGCTGCTGGACATGCTGGCGCGTGCCGAAGCCGTGCTGTGCACGATCCCGCCGGATGCCGACGGCGATCCGGCGCTGCGCCTGCTGCGCGGCGCACTGGCCCGCAGCAGGTCACTGCGGTGGGTCGGGTATCTGTCCTCCACGGCGGTCTACGCGAGCCGTGATGGCGGCTGGATCGACGAGGCCTCGCTGGCCGACGGCAGCACGCCCTCGGCGCTGCAGCGGCTTGACGCCGAACGGCAGTGGCAGGCGCTTGCCAGCGAACGTGGCATTGACTCGGCCGTGTTCCGGCTGCCGGGTCTGTACGGGCGCGGTCGCAACGCGCTGGTCCAGTTGGCTGCCGGACGTGCACGCCACGTGGTGCGCCCCGGGCTGGTCTTCAACCGGCTGCATGTGGAGGATCTGGCCGGCGTGGTGATGGCGGCCCTGCAGCATCCACGGCCTGCCGCACGGTATCTGCCGGCCGATGACGAACCGGCCCCGCCGCAGGAGGTGCTGGCCTATGCCGCGCAGCTGGGCGGGTATGCGCTGCCCGCGCGGCAGCAGTGGGACGATCCGGCGGTCAGCCCGTCGCTGCGACGGTTCTACGAGGGCAACAAGCGCATCGACAGCCGCGGCACGCGCGCGATGCTGCAGTGGCAGCCGCGCTTTCCGAGCTACCGCGAGGGGCTGCAGGATGCGTGGGAGCAGGGGGATGGCAGGCGCTAGCGCCGCGCAGGAAGCGACGACCAACGGTCGTCACCCACCACGGCCAACCGTCGTTGGTCAGCCCGGCAGGCGGAAGAAGGCGCGCGCAGCCGCCGTGGTATTGGCCGCCGCGACGTCGGTCGCTTCACCGCGGTCGCGGGCCAGCTCTTCCACGATATGCGCCAGATGCATCGGCTCGTTGCGGCGGTCCTTGGGCATCGGCTTCAGCGAGCGCGGCAGCAGGTACGGCGCATCCGTTTCAATCATCAGGCGGTTGGCCGGGATGTGCTTGACCAGCTCGCGCAGGTGCGCGCCGCGGCGCTCGTCGCACAGCCATCCGGTGATGCCGATGTACCAGTCCTGGTCCAGGTAATCGAACATTTCCTGGCGTTCACCGGTAAAGCAATGCACCACCGCCGCGCCGATGCGGCCCTCGAAATTTTTCATCTGCGCCATGAAATCGGCATGCGCATCGCGCTGATGCAGGAACAGCGGCTTGCGCGC
The DNA here is from genome assembly GCF_014841975.1 of Stenotrophomonas sp. CFBP 13724. Classification (NCBI taxonomy): domain Bacteria; kingdom Pseudomonadati; phylum Pseudomonadota; class Gammaproteobacteria; order Lysobacterales; family Lysobacteraceae; genus Stenotrophomonas; species Stenotrophomonas sp. CFBP 13724. The sequence goes on along the minus strand of NZ_JACYUW010000004.1, from coordinate 159,052 downwards.
ACCGTCGGCCGCAGTGACTTCAGAAGCGAGCTGCAGCTGCCGCTCGAACGCACGGTGCTGCGCCGGACGCGGGGAGAAGTCGCGGAAATAATCCAGCCCGCACTCGCCCACCGCCACCACTTCCGGCTGTGCATGCAGCGCGCGCATTTCCGCATCGCATTCGTCGGTGTATTCCGCCGCATGGTGCGGGTGCACGCCGGCGGTGGCATACAGGAAGCCGGGATGCTGGCGCGCCAGCTGCAGTGCCAACGGTGAATGTTCGCGGCTGGCGCCGGTGATCACCATCTGCGCCACGCCGGCCTCGCGCGCACGCGCCAGCACGGCATCGCGGTCGCGGTCGAAGGAGTCGTGGGTGAGGTTGGCGCCGATATCGATCAGTTGCATGGTCATCGCAGTGGGGAACGCCGGCTCATTGTACCTGCCGGCCCCATGGGCCCTTATCCTTGTGCGATGAGTACCCCGCACTTCCCGATTTCCGCGCTGCTGCCGCAGGTCCAGGACAGCCTCGACCTGCACCCGCGGCTGGTCCTGGAAGCCCCGCCTGGCGCCGGCAAGACCACCCAGGTGCCGCTGGCGCTGCTGCACGCGCGGTGGCTGGACGGGCATAAGATCATCGTGCTGGAACCGCGCCGGGTCGCCGCGCGCAGTGCCGCCCAGTTCATGGCACGGCAGCTGGGCGAGGAAGTCGGCCAAACCGTCGGCTACCGCATCCGCTTCGAAAACAAGGTGTCCGCGCGCACCCGCGTGGAAGTGGTCACCGAGGGCATCCTGACCCGCATGCTGCAGGACGATCCGATGCTCGAGGGCATCGGTGCGATCGTGTTCGATGAGTTCCACGAGCGGCATCTCAGCGGCGATCTCGGTCTGGCGCTGGCGCTGGACGTGCAGGCGCAGCTGCGCGACGACCTGCGCCTGGTGGTGATGTCGGCCACGCTGGACGGCGAGCGACTGGCGCGCTTCCTTGATGCGCCGCGCCTGTCCAGCGAGGGCCGCAGTTTCCCGGTGGAGATCTCGCACTTCCCCGCCCGCCGCGACGAAGCCCTCGAGCTGCAGGTGCGCCGCGCGGTGCAGCAGGCGCTGGCCACCCATCCCGGTGACGTGCTGGTGTTCCTGCCCGGACAACGCGAAATCCAGCGCGTGCTGGCCGGCCTGCAGGACACCGTGGACGCAGCCACCGAGGTGCTGCCGCTGCATGGCGAACTCCCCGTGGAACAGCAGGGCCGGGTGCTGCAGCCGGCGGCCGATGGACGCCGCCGCGTGGTGCTGGCCACCAACGTAGCCGAATCATCGGTCACCCTGCCCGGCGTGCGCGTGGTGATCGACAGCGGGCTGGCGCGTGAGCCGCAGTACGACCCCAACAGTGGCTTCACGCGGCTGGACGTGGTGAGCGTGGCCCAGGCATCGGCCGACCAGCGCGCCGGGCGTGCCGGCCGCGTGGCAGCAGGCTGGGCGTGGCGCCTGTGGCCGCAATCGCAGCGGCTCGAACCGCAACGCCGGGCGGAAATCGAACAGGTTGAACTGACCGGGCTGGCCCTGGAACTGGCGGCATGGGGCAGCAGTGACCTGCGCTTCGTTGACGCGCCACCGGCCGGGCCGCTGGCCGCCGCGCGCGAGCTGCTGCAGCGGTTGGGTGCGTTGTCGCCCTCCCATGCGATCACCGCACAGGGCCGCCGGATGCTGGCGATCGGCACCCATCCCCGGCTTGCGGCAATGCTGCTCGCCGCAGGCACCGGCGCCGAGCAGGCGCTGGCGGCCGATATCGCCGCTTTGCTGGAGGCGCGCGACCCACTGCGCCAGGGCGGCGACGCACTGGCACCCCGCTGGCGCGCACTGGCCGCATTCCGCAATGGCCGGGCACCGCATGAGGCNGCGCCGCCGTCGAGCATTGAAGCGCACCAGGTGGGTGACCTGCTGGCGCATGCGTTCCCGGACCGCATCGCCTTCTGCCATCCGAACGATCCGCTGCGCTATCTGCTGGCCAATGGCCGCAGCGCGCGCCTGCACGAGTTGAGCGACCTGCGCGGCGAGCCGTGGCTGGTGGCCAGCGAACTGCGCTTCGAAGCACGCGATGGGCTGTTGCTGCGCGCCTCGCCGGTGGATGAGCAGTACCTGCGCCGCGTATTCGCTCCGCGTTTCGTCAGCGAAGACATCGTGCGCTGGGACGACGAGCGCCGGGCGCTGGTGGCGCTGCGCGAAAGCCGCTTCGAGCGCATCGTCCTCGACAGCCGCTCGGCCGGACGCGTCGATCCAGCGCATGCGGCTGCGGCCCTGACCGAGGCGGTGGCCGAACTCGGCCTGCAGGCCCTGCCATGGACCGAGGGCCTGCGGCAATGGCAGGCGCGGGTGGAAGCGCTGCGCCGCTGGATGCCGGAGCTCGGCTTGCCGGATGTCAGCGACGCGGCCCTGCTGGCCACGCGCACCGCGTGGCTGCAGCCTGCCTTCACCGGCAGGACGCGGCTGGATGCGCTGGACGAAGCCAGCTTCGGCGAGGCACTGAAGACCCCGTTGGAATGGTCGCAGCGGCAGCTGCTGGACCGCCATGCACCCACCCGCATCAGCGTGCCATCCGGGCTGGAGCGCACGATCAGCTACGCACTGGACAGCGAAACCGGCGAGCCGCTTCCGCCGGTGCTGGCGGTGAAGCTGCAGGAACTGTTCGGGCTGGCGGACACGCCGCGCATTGCCGACAACCGTGTCGCACTTACCCTGCATCTGCTCTCGCCCGGCGGTCGCCCGCTGCAGGTCACCCAGGACCTGCGCAATTTCTGGGCGAATACGTATGCCGAGGTAAAAAAGGAAATGAAGGGCCGTTATCCCCGCCATCCCTGGCCAGATGATCCATGGACGGCCACCGCGACCCACCGCGCCAAGCCGCGCGGGACCTAGGCAGGGTCTCTTTGCCAAGCCTATCCTGAACGGCTGCGGTAGAGTCACGCCGCGCGCCTGCTTGCCTGACATGCCGTTTACAGCGACCGCGCGACACTGGACTTCGACCCGAGGCAAAGGACCCCACATGAGCAGACTGACCGTAATCACCGATCGTGCACTGGAACGCGCGCTGGACCTGGCCCATAGCGCCGGCGATGGAATCAAGCACGCTGGCGGCAACCTGGGCGGCAGCCTGCGCCACTTCGGCCCCACCGCCGCCGACTGGCTGAAAACCGGCGCCGCACTGGGCGCGGTCAAGACCGGCGGCCGGATCGCGACCAAGGCCGCGCGCCGCAACCCGGCGGTGACCATCGCCGCTGCTGCCGTTGGCGTGGGCCTGCTGGGCTATGCGCTGTATCGCAAGCAGCAGAAGAAGAAGCTTGCTGGTGGTCATGTCGTCAACGGACAGGCACAGCGCGTCGCGGCGCGCGATCGTCGTGCCAGCACGATCCAGGACGAACACAGCGATATCGGCAGCGACGCCTGAGTGGCGTAACGCGGGCTGATGTCCCGCAGCTGTCCTGGCCGGTTCGGCGGGCATTGAAGGGCGTGGCGGATGCCACGCCCTTCGTCGTTGGCACGCTGGAGATGTCGCGGTTGCCAATTGAGCTGGGCGCTGTGCGGCCTGCATGTTCGGCTGGCCATCCGCCGACGCGCAGGAGTCCCGATGTTTTCCGCCAGCAGCACCAACGCCATCCCATCCCATGCGCCGGCAGTTCACGGCCCACCGCCCAGCCCCCCAGGCCACGCCCCGCTTTCCCTCCGCCCGCATTCGGTGGGGAATCCGCCGGTGGCCGAATTCGATCTGCGCCTGCTAGCTTCGCCCAGCCCGCCAGCGCCTTTACGGCCATTGGGTCCTGCGCTGACTGCGGCCGATCTCGCCCTGGCGGCAGCAAAGGACCGCCGTTACGTCGGCATGGTGGCTGACATCTTCGCATCGCAGGTGGCGCAGGTAGATGCCACCTACGCCTTCGATGCACTGCGGCTGGAAATATTCGGCCGCTGGGTACTGTCCAATCAGACGGCGCTGGCAGTCTGCATCGGACCGGATGACAACGCCCTGCTTGCCGGGTGCCGGGTGCTTGCCTGGCTGCCGGGCGTGGGAGAAAGCGCACGCCAGTGTGCCCAGTCTTACGTTTTCATCCTGCACCACATGGCCGCCCAGCTGCCCGGCGACCCTGCCGGCCTGCACGTGGAATCCATCGCGCAGGCGCTCGCCGGCCGCACACCCGCACCCGCCCTTATTCCGCTTGCCGCCACTGCCCCGGCTGGAGCCCGCCCAGCTGATACGGGCCGATCGATGCGCGTACCAGCCGCAGCGTCGGCAGGCCTACGGCTGCCGTCATTCTCCTCACCTGGCGGTTTCGCCCTTCGCGCAATGTCACGGCCAGCCACGCATCGGGCACCGTCTTGCGGAAACGGACCGGCGGATCACGCACCCACAGGGCAGGCGGGTCGATCTGCTCGATTCCGGCAGGCAGGGTGGGCCCGTCGTTGAGCAGCACGCCACGGCGCAGCTGATCAAGCCTTTCCGGCGTCGGTTCGCCCTCCACCTGCACCCAGTAGGTTTTGTCCGCTTTGTGCCGTGGATCGGTCAGCCGGTGCGCCAGGCCACCGTCATCGGTGAGCAGCAGCAGCCCCTCGCTGTCATGGTCCAGCCGCCCCGCCGCATAGACCTGCGGCGGGAGGCCGAAACCGGACAGCGTGGGACGGGGCGGCACGCTGCGGTCGGTGAACTGGCACAGCACGTTGAACGGCTTGTTGAACAGGATCAAGGACATGGTTGAAAGCGGGTCCGGCCTCAGCGCGCCGCCTTGATGAAGCGCAGCGTCATCCGGTCACTCTCACCGATCGCCTTGTACTTCGCCGCATCGGCCGCGTCGTGGTTGTTGGACGGCGGCAGCGTCCACACGCCGTTGGGGTGATCCTTGGTATCGCGCGGGTTGGCGTTGATCTCGCTGCTGCCTTCCAGCGTGAAACCTGCCGCTTCGGCCATCGCGATGACCTGCTGCTGGCCGACATAGCCGGACCCGTCGTCGTCGCCGACATCGGCCTTGGCGCGATGTTCGACCACGCCCAGCACGCCGCCCGGCTTCAGCACGTCGTAAAAGCCCTTGAACATGCCCGGCGCCTGGCCGGACTTGCGCCAGTTGTGCACATTGCGGAAAGTCAGCACCACATCGGCCGAAGCGGGCTTGCCGAACACCGGCGCGGCCGGGTCGTAGGCCACTTCGGCGGCCTTGTCGAACTGTGCGGGCGAGGCGGCGAACTTCTTCTGCAGGCCATCGCGGCTGCGCTGCTGGTAATCGCGGCCACGCCCTTCCGGCACGGACGCCGGATCCACCACCGCGGCAATGTAGTGGCCCTGCTGGCGCACCAGCGGTGCCAGGATTTCCGAATACCAGCCATTGCCGGGAGTGATCTCGATGACCGTGCTGGTCGGGGTCAGCTTGAAGAACGAGAGCGTCTGTGCCGGATGACGGAAGCCGTCGCGGGTGACATTGGCCGGGTCGCGGTTTGCGGACTTGACCGCCGCCTCGATCGCCGGGCTGACCTGTACCTGCGACGCCGCGCTGGCGGCCACCGGCGAGCGGGCATACAGCGGCGATGCGGACAGCGCCGCTGCCACGGCGAGGCAACAGGCAGACACAGTGAGCAGGTTCTTCATGGCGGGCTCCCTTGGATGGTGGGCGCAGACTAGCAGCCCGCACCGCTTCGGTGTTCACAAAGCGTTAGCGCCGCGCGGCGCTCCGGAACACAGTTTTGCGGCCGGTGCCGCAGCAGCGTCATCTCCCTCCCCTTATGCTGCTGGCATGGCTATCCAAGGAGACTCCGCATGACGGCAACCCGCGAACTCGGCCGTTCGGGCCTGCAGGTGCATCCCATCGCCTTCGGTGGCAACGTGTTCGGCTGGAGTGCGGATGAAAAGGCAACATTCGCGCTGCTGGATGCCTTCGTCGATGCGGGCTTCAACCTGGTCGATACCGCCGACGCCTATTCGGCGTGGGTCCCGGGCAACCAGGGCGGTGAATCGGAGACCCTGATCGGCAGATGGTTCGCACGTAGCGGCAAACGCGACAAGGTGGTCCTGGCCACCAAGGTGGCGAAGTGGTCGGAACAGCCCGGCCTGTCGGCAGACAACATCACCGCAGCGGTGGAAGGCTCGTTGCGTCGCCTGCAGACCGACGTCATCGACCTCTACCAGGCGCATGAGGATGACGAATCCACGCCGCTGGAAACGACGCTGGGGGCCTTCGCGCGGCTGGTCGAACAGGGCAAGGTCCGCGCCATCGGGGCCTCCAATTACAGTGCCGAGCGGCTGGCTGACGCGCTGAAAATATCGGCCGACTACCGGCTGCCGCGGTATGAAACGCTGCAGCCGGAATACAACCTCTACGACCGTTCCGGTTATGAGGCCGGCCTGGAGGCCTTGGTGCAGCGAGAGCAGCTTGGCGTGATCAGCTATTACTCGCTGGCCAGTGGTTTCCTGAGCGGGAAGTACCGCCGCAGCGAGGACGCGGTTAGGAGCCCCGCACGGGGCCAGGCCGTGGTGGCGAAGTACCTCAACCCGCGCGGCCACCGCATCCTCGAGGCACTGGATGACATTGCCGGCAAGCATGCCGCGACCGCGTCCCAGGTTGCGCTGGCCTGGCTGGTCGCGCGTCCTTCGATCACCGCGCCGATCGTCAGCGCCACCAGCGTCGAGCAGCTGCGCGAGATTCTGGCAGCGGCGACGTTGGCGCTGTCGGCGCAGGACATTGCCGAGCTGGACGAAGCCAGCGCCTAGCCGCACTGCCTGCACCCGCACGACGGGCTGTCCTCAATGGGATTGCTGCACGAAGCCATTGCCGTACAACAGCCACGTCAGCTCTTCCGGCGTATAGGGCATCCCGGGCTGCATGCCATTGCTGCGTGCGAACAGCAGCGCAGCCGGGGGGTTGTCAGCTGCAAGCAGCCAACGGAAAGGAGCGGGGCCTTGTCGGCTCAGCAACAGCACGCCGGATGCGGCTTCGTGGTCAACGTACTGGATGCGGTCACCGTGGAGGCGGAAGGTGGACGGCACCGGATGCTCGATTACGTCGACGTCCTGTCCCAGCGGCAATCCTGCCGGCTGCTCGGCGGGCAGATCCACCGACTGCCCGGTCGCGCCATCGCTGCGGTACACCTGGAAGCCGCTGCCGGACCGGTGCGCCGCGGCATCGCGACGTACTTCGCTGAGTCCATGTGCCCGCAGCACAACGCCCACTTCCTTCAGCGTACAGGGCTGGCCCGGCTGCAATCCCAGCGCGCGCAGGAATTCACGGCCGACGCCGCGCTGGGCGTTGAGCCTGACAACGCCTGGATCAGCAGTGGAGGGCGTGAATACCAGCGTATGCAGCAGCCCCTCCGCATCCACTGCGATGATCATGGCGTCCACCACACTGAAGCAGTTCCGCAACAAGCGATGGCCAGCAGCCGGGCGGCCGAACGTTATCGGTTCGAAGAACTGCGACCTGCGCTGCAGACGTGTCTTGCCGCTGCAGGGGCTGGCGCTCGCCATCGCTTCCTTGCGGACGAACAGACTCAATGACGCCGGCAGCCCGACAGGGACCGCGTCGCCTCCCGCATCCATCGCCGTCAGCGCATCCGCATCCGGATGGAAGCGCAAGCCGGAGACCCGCTCGATGCCGATCACCAGGTTCGCCAGGCTGTCGTCCTGCAAGGTGAAACCGGAGCCGGGGTCGTGGATGAGCAACCCCTGGGGACCTTGCTCGATTTCAAGCAGTCCAGCGTGGACGGGGGGCATGGCTTGCGCGCAAGCGCGGACGACGTAGGCCAGGAACAACCTTCGGAGACCGTCCAGCTGGATATGCTCGAGAAGTCGGAAGGTGTCCGGTTCAAGCAGCTGCGCCACGCTAGGCCGATGTCGCTGCAAGGCGTGGTCGGGCACCACCGAGATACTGGCCACCACATGGATTTCGTCGTCGCCCAGGACGACCGGAGCCTGCGGCGCCTGCCTGTCCAATTGGCCGAGCCCGCTGTATTTCCTGATTTCGGCCTGGCGCAGCGGGTTCGCATAGCGCTCGCGGATCGGCAACCCGACGATCCAGTCGTCCTGGCGTGCTACGGGATCGGTAGCTGTGTCGAACTGGGACTCGAAGAGAGGACGCGCCCGGTAGTGGACGCAGAACCGCGGCGTGGGCACGTCGAATCGTGCCTTCTTCACCTGCCTGGCTGCCTCGCCGACATGATGGAAACGAACGCAGGACGGAAACACGCGTGCGGTGGGCATGGGCGATACATGCAGCACGGTGCCGCCGTGCGATGCGCGCCCCACCTTGGCCGTTCCTGGCGACGGCGACGGCGACGGCGGCGACGGCGGCCTGAGGGAGGCCTGGCCGCCGAAGAGCGGAGCAGTGGGTGGTTTTTCGGCCTTAGCCGGCATCACCGCGAACAACACCTCCTTGTTCGCATCGCCTGCAGCCGCGCCGCCCGCGCTGCTGCTTGCAGCAGCCGAGGCCGAGGCCGAAGCCGACCCCGCCGCCGCACCGGATTCGGCACCGCCACCGCTGCCACCCGCGGCGGCCCCTACACCGGCTACAACGCCCTTCGCCGGGCGGGCGCGCTGGACAGGTGAGGCAGGCTTGGCCAACGTGGGCCGGCGCGCCCCTTTCCCTGACACGGGCTTGGGCGGCGGCGGCTTCCCGGGTGGCCCGGCCTTGCCCTTGCCTGACTTGGCGAGGGCACCGGGAAGCAGCCAGCTACCGCTCATCGGCAGGCGCAGCTGCGCCTCGTCATCCCGACCCTTCCACGTCCCCAACCGGCTGCAATGGATTGGTCGCAGGACCGCAGGCTGCGGCACCGCCGCCAACGCGCGATCGCCGGTGGTTGTAGGGACAGCGGCGTGCTGCAGACCACCTGCGATGTTGAGCACGGCACGCAACTGGCGCAACCGATGCAGCAGCGCTCGACCGGCGGCCGAACCCACCGCTTCCACCGGCCGTTGCCGGGCCAGCTCGTACAGCACCGCGCAACATGCCACCCCGATGACCAGATCCTGGTACCCGCGGACGCTGCCAAGGCCGGATGGAACCACGCCCTGGAGCGCCTCGCCCACGGCGTGGCGCAGCGCGGCCGGCAGCACTGCACCAAGCGGCAGTCCCTGCAGGGCACACAGCAGGTTGCCACGCGCCGCATCGGACAGGGCGCAGAAACACTGCCATGTGGTCCACGGAAAGGAGAGCCCCGGCGATACCTGCTCAGCCACCGCCAGCAGCCGCGAGAAACCGATCGCACCCCCCCAGCCGATCATCTCGCAGCATGCGCCATCGATGAGCGCGCCGGCTTCACGGACGAGAGGCCGCCTGCGCCCCGCCCCAGGCTCGCAAGGCGACGGCAGCGGCCGGTTACGCACGAGCGGACGCAGGTTTCCGGGCAGCAACGGCGACACGAAGTCGACCAGGATGCGGGCCACGTTCAAGGAACCGGGCGTGCCGCACGCAGTGGACGTTGGGTCGGACGCCGGCACGGCCGCAGGAATCATGTCCTGTCGGCCCCGTTGCCACCAAAGGCGGCTGCGGCTGCGGAAAAGCGATGGAGAGGCGTCATCGTGGCAAGGGAGAGGCTGCTGCCTTGCACGCAATGGCAGCGGCGGGCGGGTGGGACGAGGCGTGGAAGAACCTGACTTTAGTGTGCGGAGGCGGTTCTACGCGCACTTTCGAATATCTTGCATGGCGAGCCCATACGCTGCGCATCGTTCCAATGTTGGCCAATAGTGGGAATCACACAGATTTCACGTCGTTGAATGGAACGATAACCGTGACGTGCTTCGCACTTAAGCATTGAAGGACGCACCCGATAAGGAAGTCTCCCCTTCCCGGAACCATGCGCTCATGCGGAACGCCTCGCCCGCTTCTCCCCCACCTGCTCGTGGCATCCAGTTCAAACTCATCGGCGCCACCTCGCTCGGCGTGCTGTTGCTGGTGGCCAGCGCCTTGGCCGGCCTGGCGTCGGCCTGGTTCGACCTGGGTGCGGCGATGCCGGCGTCCTATGCGGTCAGCCGCGATGCCGAACAGCTGCAACGGGAGTTCCGCCTGCAGGTGCAGGAGTGGAAGAACCTGCTGCTGCGGGGCGCCGATGATGCGCTGCGCGAAAAGCACGCAGCCGCCTTGACCGAAGAGGGACGCAAGGTAGCGGAACTGGCGGCCAGGGTCGGCCGTGCCGAGGATGGCCGGACGCGTGAGCTGGTCGCGGCGTTCATGGCTGACCAGGCCGCGCTGCAGCGTGACTACCAGGCTGCGCTGCAGGCCTACATCGCATCGGGTTACGACCCGACCGCCGGTGATGCCCCGGTGCGCGGCCGCGACCGGCCGCTGGCACAGGCGCTGGATGGCCTGGCCGCGCATACCGCGCAGGTCGCGGATGCGGCCATCGCGCGCCGCTCAAGCCACGCACGCGAACTGCTGGTGACCAGTGCCGTGGTGACGGTCATCACCGCCGTGCTGCTGTTGCTTGCGCTGTCATGGTGGCTGCGCCGCGCTGTCGTGCGGCCGGTCGTGGCGGTGGAAGCCGCTGCGCGCGCCGTGGCCGCCGGCGACCTGGAGTACCGCGTACAGGTGCAGGGGCGCGATGAGATCGGCCGCCTGGCCGCGACCATGCAGGACGTGCAGGGCACGCTGCGCGGTGTGCTGGCAGCGCAGGCAGAGATGGCCCGCACCCACGAAGCGGGTCAGATCAGCCATCGCATGGACGCCGCCGCATTCCCCGGCGCCTACGGCCGTATGGTGGCCGACTGCAATGCCTTGGTCGCAGCGCACATCCAGGTGAAGATGCGTGCCATCGCCGTCATGGGCCGTTACGCAGTCGGTGATCTTTCCGAAGACATGGACCGCCTGCCGGGCGAGAAGCGCGTCATCACCGATGCACTGGATGCCGCCAAGGCCAACCTTGGTGCGATCAACGCAGAGATCAAGCAGCTTGCAGCTGCTGCGGCTGCTGGTGATTTCAGTCGTCGCGGCGACGTGGCACGCTTCCGGTTCGACTTCGCTGACATGGTAGGGGGCCTCAACCTGTTGATGCAGGTCACCGACGGCAACCTGGCACAAGTGTCGAGCATGCTGCGCGCGATCGCCGATGGCGACCTGCGTGCGCGCATGGACGGTGAATTCCATGGCGTGTTCGCGCGTATCGCCGGCGACGCCAATACCACGGCGGCGCAACTGGCGACGATCGTCGCCGAGATCCAGCAGGTGGCTGGTGGCGTCCGCGAAGCCGCAATGGAGATCGCCAGCGGCAACAGTGACCTGTCCCAGCGCACCGAACAACAGGCCGCCAACCTGGAAGAAACCGCGGCGTCGATGGAAGAGCTGACCTCGACCGTACGCCAGAACGCCGAACATGCGCGCACCGCCGACGGGCTGGCGCACAGCGCCGCCGCCGTGGCGTCGCAGGGCGGCGAGGTGGTGGGCCAGGTCGTGGCGACGATGAGCGGCATCGAGGCCTCGTCGCGGCGCATCGCCGACATCATCACGGTGATCGACGGCATCGCCTTCCAGACCAACATCCTGGCCTTGAACGCGGCCGTGGAGGCCGCGCGCGCCGGCGACCAGGGCCGCGGCTTCGCCGTGGTGGCCAGCGAAGTGCGCACGCTCGCACAGCGTTCGGCGGCGGCTGCAAAAGAGATCAAGGGGCTGATCGATGAATCGGTGGAGAAGGTGGCCGATGGCTCCGCGCTGGTACGCCAGGCGGGCAGCACGATGGGCGAGATCGTTGCCTCGGTGCAGCGCGTGACCGACATCATGGCCGAGATATCCGCCGCTTCGCAGGAACAGAGCGCAGGCATCGAACAGGTCAACCAGACCGTAGTGCAGATGGACGGCGCGACCCAGCAGAATGCCGCGCTGGTGGAAGAAGCCTCTGCTGCCGCGCGCAGCATGGAACAGCAGGCCGCGCGCCTGGTCGAGTCGGTGGGCGTGTTCACCCTGGCCTGAAGGCCGGCCCGGTGGTGGGTGACGAGCGCTGCTTTTGGTGGGTGACGACCGGTGGTCGTCACGATCCGGCCTACACCACGAACGGCTCGCGCTGCATGCGGTCGGCCAACACATCCACGAACGACCGCACGCGCGCCGACACGGCCGTGTTGCGGTAGTACACCGCGTGGATCGGCTGGTAGACATCCAGCGTCTGCGCGACCAGCACCGGCACCAGCGCACCGCTGGCGCGGTCGGCGTGGGTCAGGAAATCCGACAGGCAGGTGATGCCCACCCCTTCCACTGCCAGCCGGCGCAGGGTTTCGCCGCTGGACGCCGCGATGTCCGGGTGTATCCGCAGCTGCCCGTCGTCGTCGCCGGGCAGCGGCCAGCGGTTAAGCGATTCGGGCTCATTGAAGCTCAGCAGCGTGTGCGCGGACAAGGCGGCCACGCCGTCCGGCGTACCGTGCTGGCGCAGGTAGTCCGGGCTGGCCACCAGCTGCAGGCGGCAGCGGCCCAGCAGGCGTGCATGCAGGGTGGAATCGGCCAGCGGACCGATGCGGATGGCCAGGTCGGTGCGCCGCTCCAGCAGGTCGATGTAGCGCTCGGAGCTGTTCACTTCCAGCGCCACCTCCGGGAACTGCTGGCGATAGCGCGCCACCAGCGGGGTGATCACATGCAGCACGAACGGCATCGCCGCATCCACGCGCAGGCGACCAGCCGGGCGTTGACGCCGCAGCGCCATCTGCTCTTCCGCCGTCTCCACCGCCTCCACGATCTGCCGCGCCTGGCGGACGAACGCCTCGCCTTCGGCGGTCAGGTGCAGGCGGCGGGTGGTGCGGGTCAGCAGCGTGGTACCGAGCTTTTCCTCGAGCCGGCCCAGGGCCCGGCTGACCCCTGAGGGGGTCTGGCCCAGCTGTTCGGCCGCCGCGCTGATGGTGCCGCTGTCGATGACGGCCAGCAGCGCCTGCATTTCGTCCAGGGTGATTTTCATGGCTGCATTATTGACCACCAGGCAAGAGTGATTGGCGTGAAAGCTGGTTTTTCAGCAAAGGTCAGCGGCGCAGACTGCGCTCCTTCCTTTCCTGCCGGACCCTGTCATGACCCGTGGCATTCCCCTCGCCCTGTTGGCGCTGACCCTCGGTGCCTTCGCCATCGGCACCACCGAGTTCGTCATCGTCGGGCTGCTTCCCACCATCGCCGCCGACCTGCAGGTCAGCCTACCCTCCGCTGGCCTGCTGGTCTCCCTGTACGCCCTTGGCGTGGCGGTGGGCGCACCGGTGCTGACCGCGCTGACCGGACGCGTGCCGCGCAAGACCCTGCTGGTGGCGCTGATGCTGGTGTTCACCATCGGCAACCTGGTCGCCTTCCTGGCCCCTGGCTACAACGCGCTGATCGTCGCACGGATCCTGACCGGCCTGGCCCATGGCGTGTTCTTCTCCATTGGTTCGATCATCGCCACCTCGGTGGTGCCGAAGGAAAAGGCCGCCAGCGCGATCGCCATCATGTTCACCGGCCTGACCGTCGCGCTGGTGACCGGCGTGCCGCTGGGCACCTTCATCGGCCAGCACCTGGGCTGGCGCGCAACCTTCCTGGCGGTGTCCGGGCTGGGCGTGGTGGCGCTGCTGGGCAGCCTGGCCTTCGTACCGCGCAACCTGGCGCAGAGCGCGCCGGCCACCTTCCGCCAGCAGCTCGGCGTGCTGGCGCAGCCGCGGCTGTTGATGGTGTATGCGATGACCGCGCTGGGCTACGGCGGCACCTTCCTGTCCTTCACCTACCTTGCGCCGATCCTGCAGGAGGTCACCGGTTTGTCCGCCAATGCGGTCAGCGGCGTGCTGCTGGTATATGGCATCTCGGTGGCGTTCGGCAACGTGTGGGGCGGCCGCCTGGCCGACCGGCTCGGGCCGATCCCCGCACTGAAGCGGATCTTCGCGCTGCTGGCGCTGGTGCTGCTGGTGCTGACCTTTACCGCCTACAACACCTGGCTGGTGCTGCTGACGGTGCTGGCGCTGGGCGCGGTGGCCTTCGGCAACGTACCCGGCCTGCAGGTCTATGTGGTCAAGCAGGCGCAGCGCCATGCGCCGCAGGCAACGGATGTGGCATCGGGACTGAACATCGCCGCGTTCAACATCGGCATCGCCCTCGGCGCCTCGCTGGGTGGGCTGGTGGTCGAACACATCGGCCTGATGCACACCCCATGGCTGGGCGCGCTGGTGGTGGTGGGTGCCTTCGCCCTTACCGCGCTGAGTGGCCGGCTGGACCGCCGCGATGGCATCGACGACCGCGCCGAAGGCATCAGCGTGGCGGCGCATTGATGCCTCCGCTGGCGCACGGGGTCGCCACGCCGCGTTGCCCGCATGCATACGTTCCCTGCCCTACCCTCTGTCCGTCCCCCACTGGAGTATCCCCATGACCGTTCCTGCTTTTGGCCTTGGTACGTTCCGCCTGAAAGACCAGGCGGTGATCGATTCGGTACGCAACGCGCTCGACGTCGGCTACCGCGCCATCGATACCGCGCAGATCTACGGCAACGAAGCCGAGGTCGGCCGGGCGATCGCCGAATCCGGCGTGCCACGCGATGACATCTACCTGACCACCAAGATCTGGATCAGCGAATTCAAGCACGATGCGCTGCTGGCCAGCCTGCACGCCAGCCTGGAGAAACTGCGCACCGACCGCGTCGAGCTGACCCTGATCCACTGGCCGTCGCCGGATGATGCGGTGCCGATGGAGGAGTACCTGTCGGCCCTGGCCGAGGCCAAGGCGCAGGGTCTTACGCGCGAGATCGGCATCTCCAACTTCACCATCGCCCAGACCCGCCGCGCGATCGGCATCCTGGGCGCGACTGAAATCGCCACCAACCAGGTGGAGATCCATCCGTACCTGCAGAACCGCCTGCTGGTGCCGTTCCTGCAGGAACAGGGCATCCACATCACCGCGTACATGAGCCTGGCCTACGGCGAGGTGATCAAGGATCCGGTGATCCAGGCGATCGCCGGCCGCCACCAAGCCACTCCGGCGCAGGTCGCGCTGGCCTGGGCACTGCAGCAGGGCTTGGCGGTCATTCCCTCTTCCACCCGGCGCGAGAACCTGGCCAGCAACCTGGAAGCGGCCCGCCTGCGCCTGACCGACGAAGACCTCGCCCAGATCGCCACGCTCGATCGCGGCCATCGACTGGCCAACCCGGACGGCATCGCCCCCGCCTGGGATTGACGGACCCGGGGTAGCGCCGAGCCATGCTCGGCGGAGTGCCGCTGCAGGATCAATCCCTCAACAACCATCCGCGCATCGCCGCACTGACCTCTGCCGGCTTTTCCATCGGTGACAGGTGCCCGCAGTCGGGCACCACCACCAGCATGGCGTGCGGCGCCAGCGCCTGCATCTCCTGGCTTATCGGCAGCGGCGTGATGCGATCGTTCTCACCGCAGACGATCAGCATCGGGTCGCGGTAGGCCGCAAGCACCGTATGGCCATCCTCGCGGTCCAGTCCACTTTGCCGCAGGAACACCTCGGCGCCGAGCCGTGCGGTCATCTCGCGAACGCGCTGTACCAGTTCGTGATCGTCCAACCGCGAGGCATCGATGTAGCTGCGCATCAGCGTGTCGCCGAAGCCATGGAACCGGCCGGGCAGTCGGACGCTGGCGATCTGCATGGCACGCTGTGCGGCACGCTGCGGCGAATCGGCGTGGATGGAGGTATCAATCAGGGCCAGCCGCAGCACACGCTGCGGTGCGCTGCGCAGGATCTGCTGGGCCACGAAGCCGCCCAGTGAAAACCCGGCCAGCGCGAAGCGCGGCGGCGCCTGCGCCAGCACGGCATCGGCCACCGCCTGCATCGTGTCGCCAGCGGTAAGGTCACCAACGGTCGGATCGGCGATATCGGCCAGGTCGGCCAGTTGGTCGCGCCACAACTCGGCATCGTTGAGCAGGCCGGGAAGCAGCAGCAGGGGAATGCGTTCTTTCATGCTGCCATTGTAAGAGGGCGACAGGTAGCGCCGAGCCATGCCCGGCGAGCGCAGCGGCAGGGCTCAAGCCTGACGGCCAGCGGCCGTCACTACCAAGCGCGGCGGGATCATTCCAGCAGCTGCGCGGCCACCTGCTGCACCGGCAGGCTCACCATCATCACCGTCGAATCATCCGGATCCAACCGGGTGCTGAAGCCCAGGCTCTGGCACATCGCGATCATCGTGCTGTTCTCGCGCAGTACCTGCCCTTCCACCACGTCCAGCCCCAGCCATTTCGCGTACTCGATCATGATCGTCATCAGCCGCCAGCCGATGCCGTGGCCCTTCAGGTCCGAACGGATCAGGATGCCGTACTCGCCGCGATGGTAGTCGGCGTCTGCATGCAGGCGGACGGCACCGAGCATGTCACCGCTGCGCGGATCGATCGCCACCAGCGCGATGGAGCGCGCGTAGTCCAGCTGGGTCAGGCGGGCAATGAACTCGTGGCTGAAATGCTTGACCGACTGGAAGAAGCGCAGGCGCAGGTCTTCATCGCTGACGCGGGCGAAGAACGCGCGGAACAGCGCGTCGTCTTCCGGCCGCACCGGCCGAACGAAGGCGTTGCTGCCATCGGACAGCTGCAACGTACGCTCCCACTCCTTCGGATATGGAAATACCGCGAAACGCGGGTGGCCACGGCCTTTGTGCAGGATGCGCGAGGGCGCGATGGCGACCCGCGCATCCAGCGCCAGGATGCCGTCCCGATCGGCCAACAGCGGATTGATGTCCAGCGTACGTACTTCGGGAATGTCGGCCGCCAGCTGCGCCAGCTTGACCAGCACCAGGGCGACGGCGCGCTCATCGGCGGCCGGGAAATCGCTGTACGGCTTGAGGATGCGCGAGACCCGGGTGCGGCCGATCAGCTCGTGCGCCAACCGCAGGTCCAGCGGTGGCAATGCCAGCGCCTTGTCGTTGATCACTTCCACTGCGGTGCCGCCACGGCCGAACACGATCACCGGGCCGAACGTCGCGTCATCGGCGATACCGGCGATCAACTCGCGCGACTTCGGCCGCACGATGGTCGGCTGCACCAGCAGGCCATCGATGCGCGCATCGGGGCGCAGTTCGCGCGCACGCGCCAGGATCCTGGTGGCCGCTGCCTGTACCGCTGCCAGCGTGGACAGGTTGAGGCGCACGCCGTCCACTTCGGATTTGTGCGGGATGTCCGGCGAGAGGATCTTCAGCGCCACGCTGGCGCCCTGTTCCAGCAGCGGCTGGGCCAGGTCCATCGCTTCATGCGCGTCGCGGGCATGCAGCACCGGCGCCGAAGGAATGCCGTACGCCTTCAGCAGCGCATGCGTGGCCAGCGGGTCCAGCCAACGCTGGCCGGCCGCCAGGGCCGTGTCGACGATCGCGCGCGCGGCACCTGCATCGACCACGAAATCCTGTGGCAGGCTGGGCGGGGTCTCCATCAGTGCGCTCTGCGCATCGCGGTAGCGGACCAGGTGCTGGAAGCCACGCACTGCTTCGGCTTCGGTGGGGTAGGTCGGCACGCGCGCGGCGTTGAGGGTTGCCGTTGCGCGCTCGTCGTTGCCCAGCCACACCGCGAACACCGGCTTGTCACGCTGGTGCCGCGGACGCAGGCCCAGGGTGCGGGTGAGCGCCTGCGCCGCATCTGCGGAGGAGGTGAAAGCGGTCGGCACGTTGACCACCAGCAGCGCGTCGTTTTCGTTGTCAGCCAGCAGCGCTTCGATGGCGGCGGCATAGCGCTCGCCATCGGCGTCCACCACGATGTCCACCGGATTGGAACGTGACCAGCCCTGCGGCAACACCGCATCGAGCTGCTGCACGGTGCTCTCCGACAGCGTGGCGAGGGTGCCGCGCAGCGCCGCCAGCTGGTCCACCGCCAGCCGCCCGACGCCGCCGCCGTTGCTGAGGATGGCCAGCCGACGGCCGGGAAACGAGCCCAGCCGTCCCAGTGTTTCGGCAGCGGTGAACAGCTCGTCCAGCGCGCTCACGCGCAGCAGGCCGGCGCGGTTGAACGCCGCACCGTAGACATCATCGGCGCGCGCCAGCGCCTGCACGTGGGTATCGTTGCCCGGCATGATGCGCTCGGCCCGGCCGGACTTGACCACCATCACCGGCTTTGAGCGCGCGGCGGCACGTGCGGCCGACATGAACTTGCGCGCATCCTTGATCTGTTCCACGTACAACAGGATGGCGCGCGTGCGGTAGTCGGTGGCGAAGTAGTCCAGCAGATCGCCGAAGTCCACGTCCATCGTGTCGCCCAGCGACACCACCGCCGAGAAGCCCACCGAACGCGCGACGCCCCATTCCACCAGCGCGGCGGCGATCGCGCTGGACTCGGAAATCAGCGCCAGGTCGCCTGCCTGGGGAACGTGGGCGGCGATGCTGGCGTTCAAACGCGCATGCGGTGCGATGACGCCCAGGCAATGCGGCCCGAGGATGCGCAGGCCCTTGCCGCGGGCACTGGCTTCCACCTGCGCGGCCAGCGAGCCGGGCCCCTCGCCAAGGTGCGCGGTGAGGATGATCGCCGCCGCCACGCCCAGCGCGGCGGCATCGGCGATCACCTGCGGCACGATGCTGGCCGGGGCGGTCACCACCACCAGCTCCGGTACCCAGTCCAGGTCCTTGAGCCGCTTGATGGTGCGGGTGCCATCGATCTCCGCGTGGCGCGGATTGACCCAGGCGACCTTGCCGGCGAATCCCGCCCCGCGCAGGTTGCGCATCACCGCCCGACCGGCCGAGCGATCACGCGGACTGCCGCCGATCACGGCGACCGACTGCGGGCGGAACACGGACTGCAGGTTGTAAGTGCTCATGCCGCTAGTAGAGCAAAAAAGGGGTTACAGCAGGGTGCCGTGGAGGATGCTGGCGGCGATGCTGAAGTAGATCACCAGGCCGGTCACATCGACCAGAGTGGCCACGAATGGGGCCGAGGCACTGGCCGGGTCGAAGCCGAGGCGCTTGAGCGCGAACGGCAGCATCGATCCGGACAGCGACCCGAAGGTGACGATGCCGACCAGTGCTGCCGCCACGGTGAGCGCCAGCAGCAGCCAGTGTTCGCCGTAATCGTGCAGGCCGCCCAGCTGCCAGATGACGATGCGGGTCATCGCCAGGCTGCCCAGGATCGTGCCCAGCACGATGCCGGTCGGCAGTTCGCGCAGGGCGACCCTCCACCAGTCACGCAGCCGCAGTTCGCGCAGCGCCAGGCTGCGGATCAGCAACGAGGTGGCCTGCGAACCGGAGTTGCCGCCGGAGCTCATGATCAGCGGGATGAACAGGGTCAGCACCACCGCGCGCGCCAGCTCATCTTCGTAATGCTGCATCGCACTGGCAGTCAGCATCTCACCGAGGAACAGCACGCTCAGCCAGCCACCGCGCTTGCGCAGCATTTCCAGGAAGCCGATCTGCATGTAGGGCTTTTCCAGCGCTTCCATGCCGCCGAACTTGTGCGCGTCTTCGGTGGATTCCTCGATCAACGCGTCCAGGATGTCATCCACGGTGACGATGCCGAGCATTTGCATGCCGGCATCCACCACCGGGATCGCCAGCAGGTCGTGGCGGCGGATCAGCTGCGCCACTTCTTCCTGGTCCATCGCCACGTCCACCGTCACCGGTGCGTTGACCTGCGCCACGTCCAGGATCGATGCGTCAGGCAGGCCGGTGATCAGCCGGCGCATGGTCACCACCTGGCGCAACTGGCGGCTGGTCGGGTCGAGCACGTAGATGGCATAGACGGTCTCGCGCGTGCGCTCCACTTCGCGGATGTGCTGCAGGGTCTGGCCCACCGTCCAGTTGGCCGGCACGCTGACGAACTCAGTGGTCATCAGGGCGCCGGCCGTATCCGGCGGGTAGCTGAGCAGGGTCTGGATGACCTGGCGCGCCTCGGCGCCGATCAGCGGCACCAGCCGCGCGCGCTCGTCCTGGTCCAGTTCGTGGACGATGTCGGTGGCGCGGTCGTCGGCCATCAGCCCCAGCAGCGCGGCCGCCCGGGCCGGCGGCAAGGCCGCCACCAGCGCGCCGGCACGCTGCAGTTCGGGCGCTTCAAGCAGCTTAACCGCACGCGGCAGCGGCAGTGCGGCAAGCAGGTCGACCGCCGCGGCGATGGGCAGGGTGTTGAGGTATTCCACCGCGTCGGCGGTGTTGAAGTTAGCCAGCGGTGCGGCCGTGGTGGCGGCGTCGGTGGCGGGACGCAGCATCTGCTTCTGGTTCATCGTGGTTCGCCTTTCGTCGTTGCAGCTGCAACGCCAACGCAGGCGAACCGTCCCTGTCAGGCGGTCGCCGTCGCTGGCGTCGAACGAGGTCGACTTCTACTGTCGCTGGACATGGGGGTTGGATTCCGGAAGGGTGGTGCCAGCGGGCGGGCCGCGGCGGGGGGCAGGATGAACCCGTGGGCAGCATGGGTCAACCCCGGTGTGGCGGCCGGGTTTGGCGTGGCTCAGCTGCACCACCGTGCGGGCGGCGGCGGGCGGCGCATAATGTCGCGCAAGGGCCGGCCGTCATTCGGCGTGCCCTTCCTCCTGCGGCCATGACCTCGACTTCCCATGCATAGCGGCGTGCTCGAACTTGCCCTGGTCCTGCTGCTTGCGGCCGTCATCGCGGTGCCGGTGTTTCGCCGGCTGGGCTTCGGCGCAGTGCTTGGTTACCTGGCCGCCGGCGTGGTGCTGGGGCCGGATGGGCTGGGCTTCGTGCAGGATACGGACCGGATCCTGGGCGCGGCCGAAATCGGCGTGGTGATGCTGCTGTTCGTGATCGGGCTGGAGCTGTCGCCATCGCGGTTGAAGGTGATGCGGCGTTCGGTGTTCGGTGCCGGGGCGCTGCAGGTGGCGACCTGCGCGCTGGTGCTGGGCGGCCTGTTGATGCTGGATCATTTCCACTGGAAGAGCGCGCTGGTGGTCGGTGTGGCGCTGGCGCTGTCCTCCACCGCGGTGGGCCTGCAGCTGCTGTCCGAACACAAGGCGCTCAACAGCGATCATGGCCGGCTGGCGTTCGCGATACTGCTGTTCCAGGACCTGATCGCCATCCCGCTGCTGGCCGCCATTCCACTGCTGGGGGGTGCGCGCAACCAGACCCTGCACTGGCAGGACGTGGCGGTGGCCGTCGGCGCACTGGCGGTGGTGATCCTGTGTGGCCGGCCGCTGCTGCGCCGCGTGTTCGGCATGGTCGCGCGCACGCGCAGCCCGGAAATGTTCACCGCCACCGCCCTGCTGGTGGTGCTGGGCACCGCCTGGTTTCTGCAGGAGGCCGGCCTGAGCCCCAGCCTGGGCGCGTTCCTGGCCGGTGTGCTGTTGTCCGATTCGGAGTTCCGGCATGAACTGGAAGCGCAGATCGAACCCTTCAAGGGCTTGTTCCTCGGCCTGTTCTTCATCGCCGTGGGCATGGGCATCGACCTGGACCGCATCGCCGCCGAACCGGGCATGATCGCCGCCGGCGTGGGCGTGCTGCTGGTGGTGAAGTTCGGCCTGTTGTATGCGATTGGACGGCTGGCCCGGCTCGGCGCGCGCCAGGCACTGATGCTGGGCAGCGTGCTGTGGCTGGGCGGTGAGTTCGCCTTCGTGGTGTTCAACGAAGCCCAACGTGCGCTGCTGCTGGGCAGTGCCAACCATGACCGGCTGGTGGCCATCGTCGGCCTGTCGATGGGGCTGACTCCACTGCTGTTGATTGCACTGCTGCGGCTGATCGGCCGCGAGACCGTGGCCAAGCCCGACGCCGCGCCGGCCGATGAGGTGAACCCGGACCAGCGTCCGAAGGTGCTGATCGCCGGGATGGGGCGCTTCGGCCAGGTGGTGGCGCGACTGCTGACCGCGCAGAAAGTGCCGTTCGTCGCGCTGGAGGTCAATCCGGATACCGTGGCCGACCTGCGCCGCTTCGGCAACCAGCTGTACTACGGCGATCCGACCCGGCCGGAGATGCTGCGCGCGGCCGGCGGGGCGGAGATCGCGGTGTTCGTGGTGACCATGGATGATCCGGAAACCAACCTGCGCGCGACGCGGATGATCCGGCGGTTGTATCCGGACGCGCGGGTGCTGGCGCGGGCACGCAACCGCCAGCATGCGTGGCGGCTGATGGACATGGGGGCCGAGCCGTTCCGCGAGGTGTTCGGCACCAGCCTGGAACTCAGCGAACAGGTGCTGAAGCTGCTGGGGGTGTCCGAGGAGACGGCCCGTCGGCATGTGCAGCGGTTCCGCGAACATGATGAGAAGCTGCTGCGCGATCAATACCTGGTGTATGACGACGAGGCGGCGGTGATCCAGACCTCGCGCGATGCACGCAATGACCTGATGCACCTGTTTGAAGCGGATGCGGGAAGCGGAAAGGACGCGCCGCCGGAGCGGTAGCCGAAGAGCGTGACGACCAACGGTCGTCACCCACCGGGGCCGTCACTACCGCAGATTCATTCGCGCAGGAACCGCGCCATCGAGGACACGCCGGGCACGCGTGGCTGGAACTCGGCGGCCACGTCGATGAAGCCGCGCATCACGGCGATTTCGCGGGGGCTGCGGTTGAGCGTGTCGCGTGCCTCTGGATCGGCACCGGCACGCAGCAGGCGCTGCACGAGCAGCGGCAGTCCGTGCAACGCTGCCAGGTGCAGCGGGCCGAAGCCGCGCGGATCACGCACCTCCAGCGAAACGTCTTCATCCAACAGACGTTCAACACCGGCCAGTACCACCTGTTCGTCGCAGGCGGTCCCCGGTTCGGCACGCGCGCCGAGCAGCAGCAGCAACGGCGTCACCTCGCCGGCAGCCGCCTTGTCCGGCTCCGCGCCGGCCAGCAGCAGGGTATCCAGCAGCGCCAGCAGGCGCGAGCGGTCACGAGCGGAGAACCCGTACAGCGCAGCGCAATGCAGCGCGGCCAGCTGCTGCGCGTCGCTCGCATGGACGTCGGCACTGGCGCTCAACAGCCGCGCCACGATATCCGGAAGGCCCAGCGCCGAGGCCAGCATCAGCACCGTGACCCCGCCGGGCAGGCGGTGTTCCAGCTGTGCACCGGCATCCAACAACGCGGACACGATATCCATCTGGCGCATGCTGACTGCCGCCGACAGCGGCGTAGCGCCACTGGCCGAGGCATGCTGCGGATCGGCATTGCGCGCCAGCAGCAGGTCCACCACCGCAAGGTGCCCACCACCGGCCGCACGCAGCAGGGCGGTGCAGCCCTGCGCGTCGACGCTGTCCACGGCGAAGCCAAGATCGATCAGCCGGCGCACGGCATCCACGTCACCGGCCGTGGCCGCAGCGGCCAGGTCGGATTCGCGCAGTGTCCGTCGTGGCAACGACCAGACGCGCCAGTCCAGCCAATCCGCCAGGTCACGACGGCCGCTGGACAGCGCCACACCCAGCGGCGTCTGTCCATCAGCCGCACGCGCTTCCGGCGAGGCGCCGTGGCGCACCAGCAGCTTGAGCGCGGCTTCGCGTCCCAGCGCAGTGGCCAGGTGCAGGGCGGTCATGCCATGGCTGTCGCGTGCCTCGCGATCCACGCCCAGGCCCAGCAGCGACTGCTGCAGGCGCAGCCAGCCCAAGCGCACGGCCAAGGCCAGCGGCGGATCGCCGGCGGGCGATGCAGCGAACGGGTCCGCGCCGCGCTCCAGCAGTTCCAGCGCGAGCTGCTCCAGCCCGCGACTGGCCTGGTCATGCTGCGCGCAGGCGGCGAGGAACCGCGCCAGACCACCACTGCCGGCAGGCGAAACGCCCTGCTCCAGCATCACCTGCAGCGCCGGCACCGCATCCACGCCGCGTGCCAGCAGCGCGAACATCGGCGTATCAGTGCAGGCATCCAGTACGTCGTGCGACGCGCCCTGCTGCAGCAGCCAACCGATGGCGCGCGGCTCCAGCGCCAGTTCCGGTTCGTGCAACAGGCTGCCCAGTTCTTCGGCACGGCACAGGCGCGCCATCGATTCCATCCCGTCCAGGTTGCCAAAGCGCAGCGATTCGCGCAGCAGCTCGAGCGGTGGCCGGTCCGGCAACAGCGACGTCGCCACGTCGCTGCCTTCGCTGGCCGCCACCAGACCGTCGCTGACTGCGGCGGGCAACGGGTAGGCAGGATCCAGCATGGCCACGATGGCCCAGCGCCCGGCTTCGGCCGCGCTGTCCACCGCGCGCCGCGCCAACGGATCGTCCAGGTCGGCAACCAGCCCCAGCTCCAGCAGCCGCTTCACCACCAACGGCGGCACATCGGTCGCCATGGCGGCCAGCAGCAGGGCGTTGCGGCCGTCGGCATCGACCGCCGCTACATCGGGGTTGTGGCGCAGGAGGTGCTCGATGACCGCCGCGCGCCCACCGGCGGCGGCCTCCAGCAGCGGGGTCCGGCCGAGCGCATCGCGCGCTTCCAGGTTGGCACCGGCGGCAAGCAGGGCGTCCAGGATCGCGGTGTGCCCGGCCAGGGCGGCTTCGTGCAGCGCACTGCGGCGCTGGCGATCACGCGCATCGGCACGCGCCTTGTGCTTCAGCAGCAGCTGCACGCCGGCCGGATCATCATCTTCGGTTGCCGCGGCGGCCAACAGCACCGGAATGCCTTCGGCCGGTTCGGTACGGGCGCCGCGCTCCAGCAGGAACCGCGCCAGGCGCCAGTTGCCGACCTGGCAGGCCACCGCCAGCGGCGACCAACCTTCGTTGTTGAGCGCGTCGATTTCGGCGGCGGCATCGCGCAGCAGCGCGGCGACGCCGGGGTCGGAACTGCGCGCTGCGTGGTGCAGCGGCGTATTGCCGTCGGCATCAGTGGCACGCGAATCGGCACCGTTGGCGAGCAGGGTCATCACCGCTTCCGGGCGCCCATGCCAGCTGTCACGGGTGGCCGCCAGCAGCGGCGTCATGCCCTTGTGCGGGGCGTTCACATCCACGCCGCGCGCGATCAGTTCGCGCAGCAGGCGCAGGTCCGGCAGCACCGCGGCGAGCACGGGCAGGTTGCGCTGGTCGCGCCACTGCGGATCCGGCGTGGCGTGCGGGTCGGCACCGGCCTGCAACAGCTGCAGCGCGCGGTCGATCCGGCCGTGGCGCGCCGCTTCGTACAGTGCCGGCGCCAGCGCGTCGGCCGGCATGGCTTCAAGTGCGACCGGTGCCGGATCGGCGTCGGACTGCTCGCGCGCCTGCCAGGCACTGCGCAGCTCCTGCATGCCGTGGGCCGGCGCGGGATGCGTGGTGCCCGCCGGGGCGACCCGCTGCAGCAGCAGGTGCAGCAGCGGCGACAGCAGCACGGTGGCGCCCACCGCTGGCCAACGCAGGCCTGCCGGCAGCAGCTCCGGCCAGGCCGGCATCACCACCAGCGCGCACAGCGCCAGCACCAGCGCGGCGACGGCCAGTCCACGCCAGGCGCCAAGTTCGCGCCCGGCCAGCCCCGCGGCGTGGCGCTGCAGCCCACCGGCCAGGCGTTCCACATCGCTCCACAGCGGCCATGTGCGCCATACCGCCAGCAAGCCGACGCCCAGCAATACCGCCAGGCCCAGCGCCGCGGCCAGGCTGCCGCTTTCGCGCAGGGCGGCAAGCGGCCAGGCCATCAGCAGCGCAAGCACCGCTGGACCGGCCAGCCACAAGGCCAGCAGCGCAGGCAGTTCTTCGCGCACCACCTGCGGCAGCGGACGCAGGACACGGCTTCGACGCAGCCAGGACATGCCCAGCGCGAAGGCCGGCTGCGCCAGCGCGGCCAGCAGCGCACCGGGCAGGCCGCCGATCGCCGAAGCCGCAGCGAGCAGCGCGCCCAGGGCCAGTGCGGCAGGCACCATGCGCGGCTGCGGCTCAGTCATTGTGGCGCGGCATCATGCTGGTGATGCTCGGGGGCACCTGCAGGTAGAACCCGCGGCTGGCCAGCTCGCCGCGCACCTGCGCGGCATCCGCACGCGCCAGCTGCCGGCCCTCGGTCAGGTCAACTTCCAGCACCAGCTGCAGCCGGCCCAGGGATTCGGCCAACGGCCCGGGCAGCACGCCGAAGCCATCCCGTTCGGCGAGGTAGACGTAGGTATCGTCTTTGCGTTGGCTCTTGTAGACGTAGGCTTGCATGCTTTCAGGTTTACCCTTTAAGGCATGATTGTGTCGGAAACCCGTCACCGGCGGAAGGCGTCAGGCCAGGCAAAGCCTCGCCACGCGTTGTTTCCCGACACGAAGTTCATCAATGTCAGGACGCGGTTCAGTCTTCCGCCAGCGGATGACGGGCAAACACGAGCGAAGTGTTGATCCCGCCGAAGGCGAAATTGTTGCTCATCACATGGTCGACCTGCAGCATGCGTCCTTGTCCGCGGACATGGTCCAACGGAGCGCAGCGCGGGTCCACCTGGTCCAGGTTCAAGGTGGGGGCGAACCAGCCCGCGCGCATCATCTCAATGCTCAGCCAGGCTTCGAACGCGCCGCAGGCACCCAGCATGTGGCCGACGTAGCCCTTCAGCGAGCTGATCGGCACGCCGGCCCCGAACACTGCGGCCGTGGCCTGGCTTTCAGCGATGTCGCCATGGTCGGTGGCCGTGCCATGGGCGTTGATGTAACCGATCTGCGACGGCGCCAGACCGGCGTCTTCCAGCGCCAGCTGCATGGCGCGCGCCATGGTCGGGCTGCTCGGCTGGGTCACGTGCTGGCCGTCGCTGTTGCTGCCGTAGCCGCGTACTTCGGCCAGGATCGGCGCTCCGCGCTCCAGCGCATGCTGGCGCTCTTCCAGCACCAGGGTGCAGGCACCTTCACCCAGCACCAGGCCATCGCGGCCGGCATCGAACGGGCGCGGCGTGGTCTGCGGCGCGTCATTGCGCACGCTGGTGGCATACAGGGTGTCGAACACGGCGGCCGCCGTGGCGTCCAGCTGCTCGGCGCCACCGGCCAGCATCACCGTCTGCCGGCCGGCGCGGATCGTTTCGTAGGCTTCGCCGATGCCCTGGCTGCCGGACGTGCACGCGCTGGAGGTCGTGTGGATGCGCCCGCTCAGTCCGAAGAACACCCCGATGTTCACCGGTGCGGTATGGCTCATCATCTTCAGGTAGGTGGTGGCGGTGATGCCGGCGGTGGTGAAGCTGTTGAGCATGCGGCCGAACTCACTGATCGCCTCGTGGCTGCCTGCGGACGACCCATAGGACACCCCGGTGCGTCCGCCGTGCAGCACCGGATGGTCGAGCAGGCCGGCCTGCTGCAGCGCCAGTTCGCTGGCGCGCACGGCCATCAGCGCCACCCGCCCCATCGAACGGGTGGTCTTGCGGTTGTAGTGCGCAGGCAGCTCGAAGGCTTCGGCGGGCGCGGCCAGCCGGGTGTTCAGCCCTTCGTAGACATCCCATTCCGGCATCGCGCGCACGGCGTTGCGCAACGAACGCAGGCGCGCGTGGATGCTCGGCCAGTCCTGGCCCAGCGGGCTGATCGCCGCTGCACCGGTCACCACCACGCGGCGTCCTTCGCGCTGCATCAGGCCAGGCCTCCGTTGACCGATATCACTTGGCGGGTGATGTAACCGGCATCGGCCGACAGCAGGAACGATACCGCCGCGGCCACTTCATCCGGCGTGCCGACACGGCCGGCGGGAACCAGCTTGAGCGCGTGCTCGACCACCGCAGCGTCCAGCATCTCGGTATCGACCAGCCCGGGGGCTACGCAGTTGACGGTGATCCGGCGACTGGCCAGTTCCAGCGCCAGCGCCTTGGTGGCGCCGATGATGCCGGCCTTGGCGGCGCTGTAGTTGACCTGGCCGCGGTTGCCGATCAGCCCGGACACGGAGGCCAGGGTGACGATGCGCCCCGGCTGGCGGCGCCGCACCATCGGCATCACCAGCGGGTGCAGCACGTTGTAGAACCCATCCAGGTTGGTATGCAGCACCTGGTCCCAGTCCGCTTCGCTGAGCGCCGGGAAGGCGCCGTCGCGGGCGATGCCGGCATTGCACACCACGCCGTAATACGCGCCATGGGCGGCCACGTCCGCTTCCAGCGCGGTGCGCGCGGCGGCGCGGTCACTGATGTCGAAGGCGAGTACGCGCGACTGCCGGCCCATCGCGATGATCTCCGCGACCACGGCCTGCGCTTCGGCGATGCGGCTTCGGCAATGCACCACCACGTCGAAGCCGTCGCGGGCCGCGCGCAGGGCGATCGCACGGCCGATGCCGCGGCTTGCACCGGTCACCAGCACGGCAAGATTGGCTGTCATGCGTTTCCACTCTCCAGGTAAGCCTGCGCATCGGCCGGTTCGAACACCGATACGTTGGCGTCGACCCATGTCTCGGTGCCCGCACTGATACGGCACGCGAACATCCCCAGGCCATTGTCACCCATCAGCTCGCGCCGCGCGTGGACCACCAGCGCGGTACCCGCCGGGAACACGGAAACCTGGCTGCTGTAGCGGCGACTGCCAAGCAGGAAACCGATCTGCGGCGGGCGCCCGTCACGCCGCGCACGGCAGCCCGCCCACGCCGCGATGGCCTGCGCCATGTACTCGATGCCGATCCACGCAGGCACGCCGCCTGCCTGGTTGAACAGGCCCGAGGCCGGCACCACCAGCGCCACCTCGATGCTGTCCTCGTCCCAGCGCAGCACCTGGTCCAGCAGCAGGGCGCTGCCACGGTGCGGCACCACGTTTTCGATCGGATGGATCCTCATGCGCCGGGCGTCCGCTGCAGGGCCAGCACGGCATTGCTGCCACCAAAGGCGAACGAGCTGCTGAGGACGCGCTGCAGGGAGGCGACCGCCAACGTGCCCGGGGCCACCAGGGCCAGCGCGGGCAGCTCTGGATCAGGCTGGCCATCCCACCAGTGCGGCGGCAGGCGGCCTGCCGGATTTTCGGCGAGCGCGATCCAGCACAGCGCCGCTTCGATCGCCCCGGACGCGCCCAGTGCGTGGCCGGTCAACGGCTTGGTGGAACTGGCCGCCACCTGCCCGCCCAGCACGGCATGCACCGCACGCGATTCCATCGCATCGTTGTGGCGGGTGGCCGTGCCATGCAGGTTGATGTAGTCCACGTCCGTCGGTGCCCAGCCGGCGCGCTGCAGCGCCTCGCGCATGGCGGCGATGGCACCGGCACCACTCGGTTCAGGGGCGGACATGTGGTGGGCGTCCGAGCTTTCGCCCCAGCCGGCGAGCTGTACCGGGCCCGGCTCGCGGGTCAGCAGGAACAGCGCGGCCCCTTCGCCGATGTTGATGCCCGCCCGCGTTGCCGAGAACGGCAGGCAGCGGGTGGTGGAGATCGATTCCAGCGCATTGAAACCGGCCACGGTGAAGCGGCACAGCGAATCGGCACCGCCGGCGATCACCGCGTCCACGATGCCGGCGCGCAGCAGGCGCGCCGCCGAAGCCATCGCCTTGGCACCTGAAGAGCAGGCAGTGGACAGCGTCCACGCCGGTCCCGTTGCACCGCTGCGATGGCGTACGAATGCCGCCGCGCTGCCCATTTCCTGCTGGCCATAGGCGAAGCTGTCCGGCCAGCGACCGCTCTCCTCGCGCGCACGCAGGGCCGGCTCGGTTTCACCGATGCCGGAGGTGCTGGTGCCGATCACCACCGCGACCCGCCCGGCACCGTAACGCTCGATGGCGGACTGTACGGCGGGGGCGATCTGTTCCAGCGCAAGGTCCAGCAAGGCATTGTTGCGGCCCCGCAGCGCGGTGGGCAGCGCGGACAGATCCGGCAGCGTGGCGTGCACCCGACCCAGCGCCAGGGTGCGTCCGGGCAGCACGTCGTCGCAGTCGCTCAGCCCACCGGGGTGGTCGGCGAACAGGCCGGCGGCGACCGGCGCGCGGCCGGCGCCGAGCGCGCAGACGATGCCCATGTCGTTGAGGAAAATGGGCGCGCTCACGGGGCTTCCTCGCCGGTGGGCACCGAACGGATGGTCAGCGAATAGCCTTCGATGCGGTTGTCCAGCTGCAGGCTGCCATCGTCGTTGCGCTGCAGCCGCAGAGCCTCGACCCCGCCACGCTGCAGCCGGCGCACGCGGCCATCGTCGACCACCTGCCATCCGTCGGTCAGCACCGCGGCAATCGCCGTGGTCGGCCACAGCGCGAACTGCAGATCGTCCAGCACGCGGTCGGCACGTACCTGCCTGGGCAACCAGGCAGCGCGCTGCTCCTGCAGGTTCCGGCCATCCCACTGCACGCGGAAGCCGGTCTGGCCCATTGCCTGCACCAGCAGCTGCACCTGGTCGGCATCGGCTTCAAGCAGCGCATCCAGGTCGCGTTCGGCGCGACCGAAGCGGAAATGCAGCTGCTGCTGCAAAGCGAGCGTTCCCTGCAGGCTGGCCGGTGACAGGCGCAGCGGCGGTAGCGCCGCATCGGTCCGCGCCGGCCGGCCGGCACAGGCGGCAAGTAGCAAGGTGAGCAGGATCACGGGCAGGAGACGGCTCATGTCACGGGTTCCTGTCGTTGAAGGGGGCGCGGGGCGGAACAGCGGCGACAGCAGCCATACCAGCCCGATGCCGAGCAGCAGGGTCATGCCGAAGGCCCGCAGCGCCGGCGTATCGGACAGGCCGAGCAGGCCGAACGAGAGCCAGGTACTGGCCGCACCCACGCACACTGCGACCCAAGCGCTGGGGTCGCCGCGGTGTTCCAGCAGGAAGATGCCGTAGTCGATGCCCATGCCCAGCAGCAGCATGAGCGCCAGCACGTTGAACAACTGCAACGGATAGCCAAGCAGGGCCAGCACCGCGAGGGTCAGGCTGCCGGCCAGCAGGGTCGGCACAATCACCCGCCAGGCGTCGCGGCGGTAGCGCCACCACAACGCGGCGAACACCAGCGCGACACCTGCCAGCAGCATGCCGCTCATCAACTTGCGGTAATGCCCCAGCAGGCGCGAGAAATCGGCGGTGCGGTCGACCCAGCGCACGCCGGGCAGACCGGCGCCGGCCTGGTCGAGGTCGGCCAACGCACGTGGCTGTGACAGGTCATCGACCAGCACCACGCTGGCCACGCCCTCGCCCAGTGCACCGATCCACAACGGACGGAACGGTGCCGAGGCCGGCGAAGCGAGGAAGGCCTGCAGGTCGATCGGGGTGCTGGCGAATGCCGGTCGCTGCAGCACCTCGCCACTGACCGCGCCGACCGCCTGCAGCACGGCCGACTCGGCCTGCGCGGCCAGCCGGGCATCGGCATCCTGCTGCGCCGGAGACGGCAACCAGTCACTCAGCGCGCGGTGGCTGCCGATGCGGCCCTCGCCCTCCAGTGCGCGAAGCCGCGCGGTCAAGGCTTCTTCGCGCTGCAGCAGCTGGCCGGCATCAGCGCCCTGCACCAGGAAGAACTGCGCCGGGCTGGGCATGCCCAGCAGGCGCGAAATGCGGATCTGCTGTTCCATCAGCGCCGGTGGCGAAGACTGCAGGCTGCGCAGGTCGTCGTCCACGTGCAGGAACAGCATGCCGCCTGCGGAGAACAGCAGCAGGGCCGCGATCACACCGCCCAGCGACCGACCACGCAGCCGCGGCCAACGCTGCAGCGTGTTGCCCAGCCAGTGCGAGAAGCGGGTCTGTCGCACCGTTCCACCATCCAGCCACGGGAACCACAGGATCACGGTGACGAACGCGGCTGCCAGCCCAACCACCGAGAACAGTGCCATCTGGCGCAGCCCGGGGAACGGGGTGATGGCCAGCGCCAGATAGGCCAGGGCGCTTGTCAGAAGCGCCAGCCACAGCCCGGGCAGCAGATGGCGCAGCAGGGACCAGCGACTCTGCCGCGGCGCTGACTGGCGCGAGGCGAACCAGTGGATGCCGTAGTCCTCTGCCACGCCCACCAGCGAGGCACCGAACACCAGCGTCAACAGATGCACCTTGCCGAACACCAGCACGGTCACGGCCAACGCCACGCCACAGCCGACCAGCAGCGACATCGCCACCAGCAGGATCGGGCGCAGCGAACGGAATGCCAGCCACACCAGCAGCAGCACCGCGGCCAACGAGCCCCAGCCAATCGTGTTGATCTCGCGGTTGGCCTGCACTGCAGCGGCTTCGGCATGCAGCGGCACGCCTGCCTGCAGGATCTCCACCCCCGGTGTGGCGTTCGTCGCGGCCTGCCCCGCGCGTTCCAGCAGCGCGCCGATGTGCGGCTCGCCATCGAGCTTGAAGGCCGAATCGCGGGTATCGAAGCGCAGCACCGCCCACTGCTTTCCTTCCGCCTGCAGCAGGCCGTCTTCGCCCAGCCGCAACCCCGCCGCCTTCGCCTGCTGCTGCCACCATGCCGGCCACAGGCCCAGCGGATCCTGCAGCCAGGCGGTCAGCCGTGGTCCGCCCATGGGGCCGTACAACTGGGCCAACGCCTGTTGCGCCAACGTATCCGGCGCGGTGTGCTGCAGGGTGTCGCGCTGTGCGGGGGTCAACAGGCGGTCACGGTACGGCGCGTAGAACGTACGTGCCTCATCGAACCATCCGTCGAGTGCAGCGGCCGGTTGCAGCAGCGCGGCATCGGCATCGCCTGCCATCGCATCGGCGAAGGCCGCCTGCGCGCGCAGCGTGGCGGCTGGATCCGTGCTACCCAACAGCACCACCACGTCACGCGAGTTCGCATCGGCGATGCGCCGGGTCACATCGGACAGCAGCCGGTCCTGCGCATCCTGTGGCAGCAGCGCGAGGATATCGGTATCGATCGGCGCATGCTGCCGCCACTGCAGGGCCTGCTGCACGCCCAGCCCCAGCAACACCAGCAGCCAGACAAGGGCCAGCCAGCGCCAGCCGCGATGGGGGATATCAGCCAACGGTCCGCGATCAGTCAAGACGTGCCGCCTCGTCCGCCGCCAGCGTGGCCGGTGCCTCGGTGAGGGCGCTGAAGGTGAGGCGGGTGCGGTCCTTGCTGGCCTCCACGATGTCGACCTGGCGGACGTAGCGGTCACCCCGCAGCTGCAGGGCGCTGAACGCCTTGGCCAGCATCGGCGACCTGGGTGTCAGCGACAGGGTCCAGCCCTTCGCATCGCGTTGCGCATCCACCGTGAACTGGCCGGACAGCGCCTGCACGTCGCCGCTCATCAGCGCGAACAGGATCGCGTTGACCGAGCGCATGGCAGGCTGTTCGCGTGCATCCAGTTCGACCCGGGTACTGCCGTCGGGCTGTCGGCTGAGGATGCGCTCGGCAGTGATCACCATCTCCGACGGGAACGGTTTCAGCGTGGTCCAGATCACCCCGCGCTCGCGCGCCACCACGAAGCGGCCCTGCGAACGCAGCGGGTTGCGGAAGCCGGCGACCTGCTTTTCCTGGCTGAACTCGCCGCGCAGCACCGCCGGCCGTGCGACTTCGCGGGCGATCGCCTGCACGGCGTCGTCGGCGGCGCCGGCCACGAACGAAACGAAAAGCAAGCCGGACAGTGCCAGCAGGCGCAGGAAATGACGGGACTTCATGGCGCGGGAACTCCGAGTTTCTGCCACAGGATCGGCGGGCACAGGTACTGCATTTCACCGCTGGCGGCATCAACGGCCACCTGCACAGTGTGCGCACGGGTCAGCCGCTCACCGCTGCCGGCGTCGAAGATTTCGTAGCTGATCTTCAAACGGTTCTCCCATTCGACGATGCGCGCCACCACCCGCACCTGCTGCTGGAAACGCAGCGGGCGCACGTACTTGACCCGTGCATCCACCACCGGCCACAGATAGCCCGATTCCTGCATCTGCGGATAGTCGTAGCCGTAACGCTGCAGCAGCGCGCAGCGCGCGATCTCGAAGTACTTGAAATAGTTTCCATGCCAGACCACCTGCATCGGGTCGCAGTCGTGGAAGGCGGGCGACAGGGTGATCTCTTCGACCCACTCATGCATCGGGGTACAGCTCCCACTGACGGCTGCGGATGTCCTGCAGAAGCTGGCGCAGCTCGCCATCCAGCGCGCGGTCTTCTTCGATCAGTGCGATGCGCTGGCCGAGGTCGTCGTGCATCGCGGCAAGTTCACCCTGCAGCTGCGCCTGCAGGCCGACCCGCTGGCGCAGGGCCACGGCCTGGCGTGCGGCGATCAGCATGCCGGCGACCACCTGTTCGGTAAGCTCGATCACCCGCAGGCAGTCACGCGCGGCGATGGTGCCCATGCTGACCTTGTCCTGGTTGTGGCATTCGGTGGACCGCGAGAACACCGAGGCCGGCAGCGTGTTCTTCAGCGCCTCGGCGGTCCACGCCGAAACGCTGATCTGCAGCGCCTTCAGGCCGTGGTTGATGGCTGCACGCGGACCGGTCGCAGCGGACAGGTTGGCCGGCAGGCCGTGGCTGTAGCGCGCATCCACCAGCAGCGCCAGCTGGCGATCCAACAGGTCGGCCAGGTTGGCCACGGTATTCTTCAGCGTGTCCATCGCCAGCGCGATATGCCCGCCGTAGAAGTGCCCGCCGTGCAGGACGCGTTCTTCGTCCGGGTCGATGAGCGGGTTGTCGTTGGCGCTGTTGAGCTCGGTCTCGATCAACTGGCGCAGGAACGGCAAGGTGTCTTCCAGTACCCCGATGACATGCGGGGCGCAGCGCAGCGAGTAACGATCCTGCAGGCGCTGTTCGTTGCGCGGCGGGCGATCGCTGTGCAGGTCGGCACGCAGCCGCGCGGCGATGCGCGCCTGGCCCGGGTGCGGCTTGGCCGCGAACAGCGTTTCGTCGAAATGGTGCGCGTTGCCATCGCTGGCCAGCACGTTGAAGGCGGTCAGGCGCGTGGCCAGGCGGCACAGGTAATCCGCGCGCTGCCAGGCCAGGCAGGCCAGGCCGGTCATCACCGCCGTGCCATTCATCAGCGCCAGGCCTTCCTTCGGCCGCAGCCGCAACGGCTGCATGCCTACCCGCGGCAGCACCTCGGCGGCGGACTGCACACTGCCTTCGAACAGCACCTCGCGCTCACCGCACAGCACCGCCGCCACATAGGACAGCGGGGTCAGGTCGCCGCTTGCACCGACCGAGCCCTCCGCCGGGATGCGCGGCAGCACGTCATGCTGCAGCAGGGTGGCGAGGCCTTCGAGCAGCGCCACGCTGGTGCCGGACATGCCCTGCGACAACGAGGCCAGCCGCGCCGCCAGCACCGCGCGCGTTTCCTGTGCATCGAGGAAACGACCCAGCCCGCAGCCATGGTAGGTGTACAGATGGTGCGGCAGTTCGGCTACCAGCGAAGGCGGGATCACCGTGGTGCAGGAATCCCCGTAACCGGTGGTCACCCCGTAGACCACGCCGTCTTCGCGCAGCAGGCGGTCAAGGAAATCCGCGCCGCGCTGGATGCGGGCGCGGAACGCCGGCGCATCGTCAAGCACGGCCAGCGCGCGGCGGTCGGACAGCGCGACGACATCTTCGATGCTCAGCGGACCGGCGCCGAAGCGGCAGGGGGGAAGCGGGTCATTCGGCATCGGCGGCCTGGTCCCAGAACGGAAAGAAGTTGAACCAGTCCAGCGGCGATTGAGTCACCTGCTGTTCCAGCCATGCGGCATAGCGTTGCGCGCAGTCCTGCAGGGCGCCCTCGCGGGCACCGCGTGGCAGCACGATGCGTTCGTCGAACAGATCGAAGCGGACCCGGTAACCGTCGCCCTGATGCAGGCAGGACAGCGTGTACACCGGGCAGGCCAGCGCGGCGGCGAGCACATAGCCGCCCACCGGGAACGGCGCGCGATGGCCGAGGAAACCGGCATGCACCACGCGTTCGCTGTGCACCGGCACGCGGTCGCCGACGATCGCCACGAAGCCGCCAACGGCAACCCGCTGGCCGAGCGTCATCGCCATCGCCGGCCCTACCTCGGTCACCTGCACCAGCTCCACCGACGCCAGCGGATCCAGCCGTGCCAGCAGGCTGTTGAAGCGCTGCGCGTGCTTGGTGTGGACCAGCACGGTGAGATGCAGGCCCGGGACTTTTTCAGCCAGCACCTGGCACAGCTCCAGGCAGCCGACATGTGCGGTCAGGAACACCCCGCCCTGCGCGCGACCAATGCGCTGCAACGCCTCGTTGTCGTGCAGCTGCAGGCGCTGCGGCGGGTAGCGCCGTCCCAGCGCCAGCAGCTTGTCCAGCATGGTGTCACCGAACAGCGCGAAGTGACGCAGGCTGTCCAGCCAGTTCGGCGCGCGCCCCAGTGCCCCGCTGTGCGCCTGCAACCGCTGCAGGTACTGCAGCGAGGCGCGGCGCGCCAGGCCGTTGGCCAGCCAGTGGCAGGCCACCGCCGGCCAGGCGCACACCCGGTACGGCCAGCGCCCGAACCAGCGGTGGATCCAGCACAGGACCAGTACGCCGCGTACCGACGTGCGCTCGCCGATGTCCGCCCAGTGCGGCGCGGCAGGGCCGGGACGGGCGGCCATCAGGGCAGCCCCCGCAGGCGCCGCCGCAGCAATCGAGGAGCTCGCCGCAGCATTCCCCCGAACAGCCGCGCGTGCATGCCGCTGATGCGCAGGTTGTCGCGCCACACATCGAAGTGCGAGACGCCGTCCTTCGGGTACGTGACCGGCGTGGCGAGGTGATGCACCGGCACCTCGCGCCAGTACAGACGCACCAGGATCTCGGTGTCGAAATCCATTCGCCGGCCGATGGTTTCCTCGGCCATCACCTGCAGCACCGGTGCCAACGGATAGACCCGGAAGCCGCACATCGAGTCGCGCAGGTGCAGCGACAGGGTGTTGATCCAGACCCACACATGGGTGCCATAGCGGCCGTAGAGGCGGATCTTCGGCACGGTTTCATCGTAGGCCGGGATACCGCAGATGACCGCATCCGGACACTCGCGCGACAGCGCGGCGAAACGGCCCAGCTCGGTGGTGTCATGCTGGCCATCGGCGTCGATCTGCAGCACGTGGGTGTAGCCCAGGCGCGCGGCTTCGCTGAAGCCGGCCAGCATCGCCCCGCCCTTGCCCTGGTTGTGTTGCAGCCGCAGCAGGCCGACGCCCGGCTGCCGTGCCAGCACGGCCAGCACGGCCGCGCAGTCCGCATGCGATCCGTCATCCACCAGCAGGCACGGCAGTCCCGCAGCGCGGATTCCGGCCACCACCTCGGCGATGGCGTGCTCATGGTCATAGACCGGTACCACGACCAGCAGGGCGTACTCGGCGGCGGGAACCAGGGAATCAATCGGCATCGGCGAACAGTACTTTGCCACTGGCGTGGATGCCGTGATCGGAGCTGAACCGAAATCCCAGCACGCCGCGCGCCGCGTCCCAGTCCAGCTGCAGCATGAGCACGTCGTGCGGGCGCGCAACGTAGTGGAACTTCAGCGCATCCATGCGCAGGAAGCGGGGTGGCAGGTCGAATGCCTCGCGGCCCAGGCGGATCGCCCAGTCCAGCTGGGCCACGCCCGGCAGCACGGCGACTTCGGGGAAATGACCCTCGAAGGCGCCCAGGTCGGGCTCCAGTACAAGCTGCACCCGTGCCGTGGCGGCATCGCGCGCAAGCCACTGCGGTGACGGAAGCGTTTTCTGGAACAGCGCCTGCAGCAGTGCCTGGGTCGGTTTGCCTTGTGCATTGACGGGCAGTGCGGCAACCAGCCGCCAGCGCCGCGGCCGGGTCACCGCGTCATGGCCCTGCGCCAGCAGTGCGGTGAGACGGCCGATGAAAGCACGCCGCTCGGCATCACCGGCCTGCGCCAGCGCAGGGTCGCTCGGCACGATCACCGCGGCCAGCTGCTCGCGCGTACCCGGCAGCACCAGCACCTGCGCTTCGGCCACGCCCGCATCGCGGCACAGGGCCTGTTCCAGCGCGCCCAGCGAAACCCGGCGCTCTTCGATCTTGACGATGCGGTCGGCCCGCCCGAGCAGGCGGAAGCCGCCGCCAGCACTGGCTTCGGCACGGTCTTCGCTGCGCCACCAGCCGCCCTGCGCAAGATGGGCCGATGCCACCGCCAGCTGGCCGTCGTCGATGCGCCACTGCACGCCGGGCAACGGCTGCCACGCGGGGGCATCATCCGCGCAAACGCGCCAGGCGATGCCACCGGTTTCGCTGCTGCCGAACACTTCGATCGGCGCGATGCCCAGCACCTCGCGCACGTCCGCGGCGGCCTGTGCCGGCAGCGGCCCGCCGGAGGAAAACACCGCGCGCAACTGGCCGCGCGCGGCGGCCCAGTCCAACTGCGGCGGCAGTCGTTTCAGGTGCGCCGGGGTGGCTACCAGCACACTGGGTGCGGCGCCCAGCGCGGCTACCAGGTCTTCATGGAAGAAACGTCGTGGCTGGATCGCCCGGCCCGCTGCCAGCGGCCACAGCACGCGGAACAGCAGGCCGTAGATGTGCTGGTGGGAGACCGTTCCCTGCACCTGCGCACCGGCCAGCAGCGCACCGAAGGCCTGCTGCAGTGCCTCGACTTCGCTGCCCAGCTGGTCCAGGCGTTTTTCGATCGCGGCCGGCTGGCCGGTGCTGCCGGAGGTGAACACCACCAGCCGGCAGGCGTGTGGATCCAGCACGACGCCGGTGGGGGGAATGTCAGTGGGCGGTGCCGCGTGCAGCGGCTGCCAGCACGCATCGACATCGCCGACGAAGCCGTCCACATGCGGTCGCAGCGCCTGCAGCGTACCGGGCAGGTCGTCGCCCGGCAGGTGGACCCGCTTGCCGGCCGCCCACGCCCCCAGCAACGCGGCGGCGAAGGCCAGGCTGTCGTTGAAGTAGAGCGCCCAGTCACGCCCTTCGGCGGCCGCGAACGCAGCCTGCCAGCGGCGTGCCCGTGCCAGCAGCCCGGCGTGGTCCAGCACTGCGCCGTCGAGCGCGCCGACCGTGCGGCCAGGCCGTGCGGACTGCAGCAGCAGGTGCAGCGGGATCCACTCAGACATGGCCATGCGCTGCCTTCACCCGGCGCCGCACGGTCCATTCCCCGGCATGCAGCAGGCCCATCAGCAGATAGGCCAGCAGGCCGTTGTACAGCGCCCACGTAGCATCTGAGGCCCACAGCGCAGTGGCCAGCGCCAGGCTGCCATTGAGCACGAAGAAGCCACACCAGACCTGGGTGACCCGGCGCGTGTAGACGATGGCGAACGGCGGCAACTGTGGATCCTGCAGGCGTGCGAAGCGCTCGACCACGGTCGGGGGATGGCGCAGGCTGACCAGGAAGAACACCAGCAGCACCGCATTGACCAGCGCCGGATACAGTTTCAGCGGC
This sequence comes from Stenotrophomonas sp. CFBP 13724, assembly GCF_014841975.1. Lineage (NCBI taxonomy): Bacteria > Pseudomonadati > Pseudomonadota > Gammaproteobacteria > Lysobacterales > Lysobacteraceae > Stenotrophomonas > Stenotrophomonas sp. CFBP 13724. Next base: position 120,292 of record NZ_JACYUW010000004.1, on the reverse strand, counting down.
AGCGCTTCATTGCCCAGCAGGGCCACCACGGCCAACACGCCGGTGCCGGCCGCCGACCACATCCACAGCCGTTCGCGCGTGCCCAGCGCGCGCAGCAGCGCCACCGCGAACAACAGCAGCGACAGCCAGCGCGGCTCGAACCGGCCCATCGCCAGGTACATCAGCGGCGGATAGGCCAGCGACAGCAGCACCAAAGCCAGCCTGCGCGGATGGGACACGAGGGAGGTCCGGCGCGCGCGGTCAGGCAGCGGCCGGGTCGGGCAGCAGCCCATGCACCACATCGACCACGTCCTGCACGGTGCGCACCGTCTTGAAGGCATCCGGCTGCAGGTTGCGGCCCAGCAGCGGCTTCAACTGCACGATCAGGTCCACCGCATCGATGCTGTCGATGTCCAGGTCGGCATGCAGCCGCGCGCCAGGCACGATCAGGGCCGGATCGATCTCGAAGCTGGTCGTCAGCAGGCGGGCGATGTGGTCGAACAGGTCGGTCTTGGTCATGGCGTTGAGGTCACTCACGCGCGGCTGCCGGCGACGAAGGCCGCCAGCGCCTGCACGCTGCCGAAATGGCGGCGGGTTTCTTCCGAATCCGCGGACAGGCTCACGCCGTATTGCTTCTGCAGGGCCAGGCCCAGCTCCAGTGCATCGATTGAATCCAGGCCTAGGCCTTCGCCGAACAAGGGCGCGGTCGCATCGATTTCGGCGGCGGAAATGTCTTCCAGCGACAACGCCGAAATGATCAGCTCCTTGATCTCGTGCTCAAGTTCCTGCACGGGGCAGCTCTCCACAGGGTTGGAAGTATCGGGTGAGATGGTCGGTGACGCGCCGCGCGGCCAGGGCTTCCCCTCCTGCCGCTGCGTCTTCGTCGATGAACGTGCCGATCGGAATGTCCTCACCGACCTCCAGCGAAACGTGGAAGCGTCGCGGGGGCACACGATACCATTTCCGCCCCTTTTCCAGCGTCGGCGGAGTGCAGCGTATCCGTACCGGGGTGATGTCCCGCCGGCCGCGCACGGCGATGTTGGCCGCGCCGCGGCGCAGTTTCAGCGGCTGGCCGGGCTCGCTGCGGGTGCCCTCGGGAAAGATCACCAGGCAGCCTCCGCCGCGTACCGTGGCGATGCCCGCTTCCACCAGCGCCGGCCCGTCATCGTTGACGATGTAGCCGGCGGCCCGGACGGTGGCGCGCATGAATGGATTGCGGGCCACCGCGCGTTTGACCACGCAGTCCGCATCCGGCAGCAGCGCGACCAGCAGCACCACGTCGATCAGGGTCGGATGATTGGCCAGCACCAGCAGGCCTTCGCGCTGCAGCCGTGCCGCGCCGCTGACCGAAACCGTGAGCACGCCGAGGCGGCGCATGATCGCCACCTGCAGGGCGAATCCCCGTTGGACGCCCCGTCGCGCGAGCCGGCGGCGGCACGCGGGGTCGCGCACCAGAACCAGCATCAACGGCGCCACGACTACCCCGGCAACCAGCCCGCCCAGCCCGAACGCCGCAAAGCTCAGGCCGGTGGCCAACACCCGCCAGGCCCGGTCCAGGCCGCGCAGCAGCGCCTCAGCGGACACGCTTCCAGGTCCAGCACTGGCCGTCGATCGCCCGTTCGCAGGACGGCTGCGCGGACAGCAGGAAACGCTGCAGGTCCAGCGCATGCGGCAGCAGCCCGGGCAGATCATCGGCCTGCCCGGTGGCCTGCCAGCCCAGCTGCAGGCGCATGCCCGGAGCATCGGGGCGCCGGACGCGCCAGCACCAGGCGTGGAACGGAGCCGGCTCATCGATGAACTCCGCATACAGTGCCGGCAACGGCGGGTCGTAGACCACGATGCGGACTTCCTCGGCGCCATCGGCGAGCAGCCCGGCCGCTTCCAGGCAGGCCGCTTCGGCCGTGGCCTTGCCCGCCGCCAGTGCCAGGTTGTTGCCGCGGTGGCCGCGGGTGATGGAGTACAGCGCGCCGATCGCGTTGTGCACCGACAGGCCGAAGGTGGTGGGTGAAAGCGCTTGTTCGGCCACCAGCGCGGCCAGCAGCTCCATCGAACGGGCGACATCGCCATGGCGGCTGGCGAACACCAGTGGCACGCGGCTGTCCGCCCCCTCGCCGGCTTCGCACCAGCAGGCGGCCTGGATCGCCATGCGGCCCAGCCGCTCGATCCGGCGACGCTGCATGGCCGGTACTTCCGGCAGCCCGGGCGTGTCCTCGCCTTCGGGCAGCCAAGGTGCCTGCGCCCAGTCCTGCCAGGCGCTGCGGGTGGCCAGCCCGGGCGCCCAGGCGGCCCAGTCAACAACGGAAAACTCGATCATTGCGGAACAACTGCTGCGGTTGCGCGGAGCGCCGCACGCTAGCACGGCCGGGGCGGAGAGCGTGACGACCAACGTCCAAACCCACCACGACAACGGTCGTCACTCATCGCGCCTAGTGATAGCCGGCGTCGGCTTCCACCTTGCCGCGGAATACCCGGTACGACCACGCCGTGTAACCCAGGATCACCGGCAGCAGCACCACCAGGCCGACCAGGCTGAAGCCCAGCGACGACGCCGGCGCCGCTGCGTCCCACAGGGTCATGGTAGGTGGCAGGAGGTAGGGCCACATGCCCAGCACCAGCCCGGCGAAGCCGAGCACGAACAGGCCCAGGCTGAGCAGGAACGGCGGCAGATCGCGCTTGGGATGCAGCGCGCTGCGCCACAGCGCGGCGGCCACCGCCAGGGTCAGGATCGGCACCGGCGACAGCCACCAGAAATTGCCGTCGGAGAACCAGCGCTGCATCAGGTGCGACTGCAGGAACGGCAGCCAGCTGCTGACCAGCCCCATCGCCACGATCACCGCCACCACCAGCGGCCGGGTCAACTGCCGGGCCAGCACCTGCACCGGGCCGGTGGTCTTGAGGATCAACCAGGTGCTGCCGAGCAAGGCGTAGCCGGCCACCAGCGAGGCACCGGTCAGCATCGCGAACGGGCTGAACCAGCCGAGCGCACCGCCGGTATAGACCCCGTCGACGATCGGCAGGCCCTGCACCAGCGCACCCAGGATGATTCCCTGGGCGAAGGTGGCCAGCAGCGAACCCAGCCCGAACGCCACGCTCCACAGCCGCTTGGAGCGATGCGCCTTGAAGCGGAATTCGAAGGCCACGCCGCGGAACACCAGCGCCATCACCAGCAGCAGCACCGGCAGGTACAGCGCCGACAGCAGCGCGGCGTACGCCTTCGGGAAGGCCGCCAGCAGGCCCGCACCGCCCAGCACCAGCCAGGTTTCGTTGCCGTCCCAGATCGGCGCGGCGGTGTTCATCATCTGGTCCAGTTCTTCTTCGCTGTGGGCGAACGGGGCCAAGATGCCGATCCCCAGCACGAAACCGTCCAGCACCACGTACATCAGCACGCCGAAGCCGATCACCGCGAACCACGCCACCGGCAGCCAGGTCATCAGGTCCATGTCAGCGCTCCTCCAGGGGTTCATCCGCGCCGGACAATGGACGCGCCGGGGTGTGGTGGCCGCCATCCAGCGAGGGGCCGTCTTCATGCGGCCTGGGGCCCTGCCGCAGGATCTTCACCAGATACCAGATGCCCCAGCCGAACACGAAGGCATAGCCGACCACGTAGACGCCCAGCGACAGCGCGGTCATCCATGCGCTCTGCGGCCCGACCGCATCGGCGGTGCGCAGCAGGCCGTACACCACCCACGGCTGGCGCCCCATTTCGGTCACGAACCAGCCCGACACCAGCGCGATGAAGCCACTGGGCAACATCCAGTTCCAGCCACGCAGCAACCAGCCCGACTGCAGCAGCCTGCCACGCCACAGGGCGATGACCGACACCAGCGCCAGCAGCAGCATCAGCGTGCCCAGCCCGACCATGATCCGGAAGGCGAAGAAGACGGGGGTGACCGGCGGCCGCTCGCTGGCCGGCACGGAGGTCAGCGGCGCGATGGTTCCCTCGCGTGAATGGGTCAGGATGAGGCTGCCGAGCGTGGGGATGGCGACCTCGAAATCATTGCGTTCCTGTTCCTCGTTGGGCAGCGCGAACACCACCAGCGGCACCCCCTCCCCTGGCGCGGTGTCATGCCAGTGCGCCTCCACCGCCGCGATCTTCATCGGCTGGTGCTTGAGGGTGTTCAGGCCGTGCATGTCGCCGACGAAGATCTGCGCGGGCACGGTGATCGCGGCGAAGATCACGGCGGCGGTCAGCATGCGGCGGCCCGCTTCCACGTGCACGCCGCGGCGCAGGTAGTACGCGCCGATGCCGCCGATCACGAAGCAGGTGGTGATGAACGAGCCCAGCGCCATGTGGGTCAGGCGATACGGGAAAGACGGGTTGAACACCACCTTCCACCAGTCGACCGGATGCACGATGCCGTTGACCATTTCATAGCCGGCGGGGGTATGCAGCCAGCTGTTGGAGGCCAGGATCCAGAAGGTGGACACCAGCGTGCCCAGGGCCACCATGCAGGTGGACAGGAAGTGCAGCCGCGGCGACACCCGGCCCCAGCCGAACATCATCACGCCGAGGAAACTGGCCTCCAGGAAGAAGGCGGTCAGTACTTCATAGGTGAGCAGCGGGCCGATCACCGACCCGGCCACCTGGATCAGGCGCGGCCAGTTGGTGCCGAACTGGAAGGCCATGACGATACCGCTGACCACGCCCATGCCGAAGGACACGGCGAAGATCTTCTGCCAGAAGAAGAACAGCTCGCGCCAGATCGGGTTGCGGGTACGCAGCCAGCGCCATTCCACGAACGCCAGCCAGCTGGCCGTGCCGATGGTGAAGGCGGGGAACAGCACGTGGAAACTGACCACGAAGCCGAACTGGAAACGGGACAACAGCAATGCGTCCAAGGGGACGACCTCCTGCCGGGCGCGGGTGGGGATACCGGACCAGTCTGGGTGGATTTGCGTGAAGAAGGGATGCGACCGGGTGACGCGCTGCTTCACTTTGTCGCGGGGTGCCAGCAACATCAAAAGCGTGCAGGGCTGCGTGTTGGTGGAGCGGGGTGGGTTGGCGGGGAACGGCAACAACCGCATCCTGCGGGCCTCGTTTCGCGCCATCCATGGCGCTCAACGCCCCCGCCAACCCACCCCGCCCCACCTTCGACAGGTCCATGGCAGCCTTGGAACATGCGGCTCTGGTAGCGCCGACCCATGGTCGGCGGATCGTTGGGGGAACAGGATCTGATGGTCTCCGCCGACCATGGGTCGGCGCTACCGCTTGCTTGCTGGCGGCCACGGGAACTGTCAGAGCGACGGGCGGGTGGGCTGTCGGGGACACTGTGAGGCAGGAGCCGAACAGTAGCCTACAAGGACGTACTTGCGGCGTGTCCCGGACAGCCCACCCGCCCGTCGCCGTCCCAGAGCAAACCAGCCCTTCCATGACCTGTGGGCCAGCCCCTGCCGGGGAGGGGCTGCTACCCTTGGCCGGTTTTCTCCTCCACGGTGCGTCCCGTCCATGTCCCGAGTGCTGCCGCTGTCCCTGTTGTTGTCCGCCCTGCTGGCCGCTCCGGCCGTTCAGGCCGCGCCGACCCCGATCACCATCGAACAGGCCATGGCCGACCCCGACTGGATCGGGCCGCCGGTGGAACGCGCCTGGTGGTCCTGGAACAGCCAGCAGGTTGAATACCAGCTCAAGCGCAAGGGCAGCCCGGTCCGCGACACGTTCCGCCAGCCGCTCAGCGGGGGCGTCGCCGCCCAGGTGGCCGACGACCAGCGCGGCAGCCTGGACGTGGCCGATCCGGTCTATGACAGCAGCCGCAGCCGCATGGCCTTCGCCCGCAACGGCGATGTCTTCGTGCGCGACCTGCGCAGCGGCGCGCTGACCCAGCTCACCCGCGGCAACGAACGTTCCAGCGGCATCAACTTCGCCACCGACGGCGGGGTGATCTGGCGCAACGGACAGAACTGGTTCCATTGGACCGCCGCGAAGGGCGTGGCCCAGGTGGCCAGCCTGAAGGCGGAGAAGAATCCGTCCGACGCGCCCAAGGCCGATACCCTGCGCGAGCAGCAGCTGCGCACGCTGGAAACCCTGCGCCGCGACCGCGAACAGCGCGAAGCCCTGAAGGAACAGGACCAGCGCTGGCGCGAAACCGACCCGACCCGCGCGCCGGGTCCGGTGTTCCTCGGTGCCGACGTGGAGATCGTCGACAGCGTGCTGTCGCCCGATGGCGTGCACCTGGTGGTGGTGACCAAGCCGAAGGGCTTCGAAGAAGGTCGCACCAGCAAGATGCCGCTGTACGTGACCGAATCCGGTTACGAAGAAACCGAAGACACCCGCACCCGCGTCGGCCGCAATGAGCCGGAACCGCATACCTTCTGGCTGGTCAATGCACGCACCGGCAAGGTCGACAAGGTGTCGCTGGACGCGCTGCCGGGTATCGGCACCGATCCGCTGGCCAGCCTGCGCAGGCAGGCCGGCAAGGACGCGCTGAAGGGCAACCGCCCGCTGGAACTGATGAGCGACTTCATGGGCGGCGGCATCCGCTGGAGCGCCGATGGCCAGCAGGCCGCGATCATGTTGCGCGCCAACGACAACAAGGACCGCTGGATCGTCAGCGTGGGCGCGGCCGATGGCCGCCTGCAGAGCCGCCACCGGCTCACCGATGCGGCCTGGATCAACTGGGGCTTCAACGATTACGGCTGGATGGCCGACGGCCGCACGCTGTGGCTGCTGTCCGAGGAATCCGGTTTCTCGCACCTGTACACCCAGGCCGGCACCGGCAAGCCGCAGGCGCTGACCAGCGGCAAGTGGGAGACCTCCGCGCCGGCACTGTCGGCCGATGGCAAGGGCTTCTACTTCCTGTGCAACCAGCAGGCCCCGCACGACTATGAAGTGTGCAGCGTCGACGTGGCCAGCCGCCAGGTACGCGAGCTGACCAGCCTCAACGGCGTGGAGGATTTCACCGTCTCCCCGGATGGCCAGCAGCTGCTGGTGCGCTACTCCGGTGCCTATCTGCCGGCCCAGCTGGCCGTGGTGCCGACCGCAGGCGGGCAGGCGCGCGTGCTGACCGACACCCGCAGCGCCGAATTCAAGGCACGCGAATGGATCCAGCCGAAGCTGGTGGCGGTGCCGTCCAAGCACGGTGCCGGCGTGGTCTGGGCCAAGTACTACGAGCCGGAAAACAAGGAACCCGGCAAGAAGTATCCGATCGTGATGTTCGTGCACGGCGCCGGCTACCTGCAGAACGTCCACCAGCGCTATCCGGCCTATTTCCGCGAACAGATGTTCCACAACCTGCTGGTCCAGCAGGGCTACATCGTGCTGGACATGGACTACCGCGGCAGCGAGGGCTACGGCCGCCACTGGCGTACCGCGATCTACCGCAACATGGGCCACCCGGAGCTGGAAGACTACAAGGATGGGCTGGACTGGCTGGCCGAAACCCAGCAGGGCGACCGCGACCGCGCCGGCATCTACGGCGGTTCCTACGGCGGCTTCATGACCTTCATGGCGCTGTTCCGTTCGCCGGGCACGTTCAAGGCCGGCGCTGCACTGCGTCCGGTGGTGGACTGGCACAACTACAACCACGCCTACACCGCCAACATCCTCAACACGCCGGACATCGACCCGGAGGCCTACCGCGTTTCTTCGCCCATCGAGTACGCGCAGAACCTGCAGGACCACCTGATGATCGGCCACGGCATGATGGACGACAACGTGTTCTTCCAGGATTCGGTCAACCTGACCCAGCGCCTGATCGAACTGCACAAGGACAACTGGACCATCGCGCCGTACCCGCTGGAACGCCATGGCTACACCCGTGCCGATTCCTGGCTGGACCAGTACAAGCGCATCCTCAAGCTGTTCAACGAAAACGTGAAGTAATCCAGCGGGGCGTGCCGGTTGCGATCGGCACGACCCGGCTGGCGTCGTCTCCCCCTGCAAGGACACCGGATGTCACAGCGCCCCCCTTCCCTGGCCACGCCGGGCCATGGCACATCCCCGCGCACCGATTTCGTGCGCCCCATCGCGTTGACCACCCTGCTGGTCTGCATGGCCATGATCGTGTGGTTCCTGCTGCAGGCACTGGTGGCCTGGCCGATCGGCGCCAGCCAGCCCTGGCAGATGCTGGTGGAACTGGCCGAGGAAAGCGGGTGGCCACCCAGCCTGCGCTGGATGCTGGCCCACCCGGTGGCCACCAGCCTGTTGCTGGGCGCGGCCTGCGTGCCGTCACTGGTCTCCAGCTGGGGCCTGTACAAGGGCACCCGCTGGGGACTGCTGAGCTTCGTCTGGCTGCTGGTGATCACCGGCATCGGCAACATCGGCGTGGCGTGGTGGATGGATCGCGTCGCCGCCGTGTTGATCGGCATGCTCGGCGAGGCCGACGTGGTCGAGGCGCTGAATGCCCAGCGCATCCTGTTCACTGCCACCGTGCTCGGCAGCTGCGTGCTGTTCGCGGTGCTGCAGGGCTGGCTGGCATGGCGGCTGATGCGCCCGGACATCCGTTCGCGCTACTGATTTTCCCTCTTCCTTCTTTCCTTTCCCCCGGAGTCTGCATGTCAGTGATGACGTTGCCGCTGCGCGCGATCACCGCGCTTTTCCTTCTGTCCGCCACTGCCGTGGCCAGCGCACAGGACTGTGCTGTCTACGATGAGGCCACCTGTGGCAACCAGCTGTACAGCGCCGATGCAACGCGCCTGCAGCAATGGTGCGAGCAGGGCACCGGCGTGGCCTGCAGCGGCCTGCTGCGCGAATGGGCCAGCGAGGCGCGGCAGGCCGACACCCGCGCCCCCAACGACGACCCGGACCTGCAGGAACCGGCAGTGTGCAAGGAAGCCGACCCCGCCTACGACGAGCAGGCCTGCGAGGTGGCGGCCAAGGCGGCGCTGTCCAAGGCGATGGGCATGGCGCTGACCGGAGTGTTCGACCAGCGTGAGATCGTGTTGCCGACGGCCCGGCTGGAGGCGCTGCAGTCGTTCTGCGTGGCGCATCCGCATGGCGACTTCTGCCGCGAGGTCGCCGAAGAACAGTGGAAAGCCGGTGGCTTCGCGCAGGCCGTGGCGGCGCTGCAGCTCAGCTGCCGCAGCGGCGATGAGCGCGGCTGCGAGCTGCATGCCCCACTGCAGGCGCTCGGTGGCGCGGCGCGGCCGCAGCCGGCCACCACCGTGCCGTGCGGCGAGTATCGCAGCGAGGGCGGCCTGCTGGACACGCTGGACTTCGGCGACGGCGGCCTGGTTGGACTGGGGTTGGGCGCACAGGCGCGCGCGCGGCTGGAAGACGGCGCGATCCGGCTGCGCCACGACAAGGGCGGGGACTTCGTGTTCCAGACCCTGCCCGGCGGGCGCCTGGTCGGCATGGACGAGTGGACCCGGATGCGGGTTTTCCAGCGTACCGGTGGCAAGGCGCAGTGTGCCGAAGCGGTGGTGTTCAACGTCGTGCCGCTGCCACGGGACTGCCCGCAGGCCGCCAGCGGGGACGGCGCCGCAGCCTGCTGCAAGGCCGGCAGCCTGCAGGGTTGCAACACACTGGGCAACCAGCAGGCCTTGGCCGGCAATTGGGTGAAGGCGGCCGGCAGCTACCTGCAGGTATGCCGCGCGGGCGTGCGCGAAGGCTGCGAGAACCTGGCCAGCGCACAGGAAAACAGCGCCGAGGTGGATGCGAGGGGGCAGTTGCAGCAGCTGTGCGAGGCCGACCGCAGCGGCCGTCACGTGGCCTGCGATGTGGTGGCCACGCGCAACTGGACACTGATGGAACTGGGCCGGGCGCTGCAGGACGCCGCCGAGGAGAGCAGCAAGGACGACGCGCCGGCAGCGTCGCGCACGCGCAACCACAAGCGCTGATGGCATCGGCCGGGAGTGGCTCGGCGCTACCAGCGCTGCAGCGGGCGGCGGGCACCGGCTAAACTGCACGCATGAACCAGTTCGACCGCGTCCGCGCCTACCTCACCGACCTGCAGGACCGCATCTGCGCCGCCATCGAAGGCGTCGACGGCCAGGCCCGCTTCCAGGAAGACCTGTGGCAGCGCGCCGAAGGCGGCGGCGGGCGCACCCGCATCCTGCGCGATGGCGCCGTGTTCGAGCAGGCAGGCATCGGCTTTTCCGACGTGGCCGGCAGCCGCCTGCCGCCTTCGGCCTCGGCCAACCGGCCGGAGCTGGCCGGCGCCTCGTGGCGCGCCACCGGCGTCTCCCTGGTGTTCCACCCGCTCAATCCGCGGGTGCCCACCACCCATGCCAACGTGCGCTTCTTCCAGGCCGAACGGGACGGCCAGGTGGTGGCCAGCTGGTTCGGCGGCGGCTTCGACCTGACCCCGTTCTACCCCTTCGACGAAGACGTACGGCACTGGCACCAGACCGCGCATGACCTGTGCGCGCCGTTCGGCGCCGAGCGTTATCCGGCGCACAAGCGCTGGTGCGATGAGTACTTCTTCCTGCGCCACCGCAACGAGACGCGCGGCGTGGGCGGATTGTTCTTCGATGACCTGCATGGCGATTTCGAGCGCGACTTCGATTACCTGCGCGCGGTCGGCGATGGCTTTCTGGACGCCTACCTGCCGATCGTGGCGCGGCGCAAGGATGCCCCGTACGGCGATGCCGAGCGCGAGTTCCAGCTGTACCGGCGCGGCCGCTACGTGGAGTTCAACCTGGTCTACGACCGCGGCACCCTGTTCGGCCTGCAGAGCGGCGGCCGCAGCGAAAGCATCCTGATGAGCCTGCCGCCACGCGTGCGCTGGGAGTACGGCTTCCAGCCCGAATCCGGCAGCGCCGAAGCGCGACTGGCCGACTACCTGGTGCCGCGCGACTGGCTGTAACGGCGAGGCCCTGCAGACGCCCCAAATAAAAAGCCCCGCTGACCAGGGGGAGGTCAACGGGGCCGGGGAACGGGTGCTTGGGGAGGAGCCCCCGTTCCGAGATCTGCTCCAGGGGATGGGAGAGATCCACAACAGGCGTTGCGCCTGTTGGAGCCTATGGAAGCACTCCGAACATTGATGAATCGTGAAGGCGGCCCATTTAGCCAACCTCCCCCACCAGAATATTCATCATTTAGTCAGCTAAATCACGTCGATTAACCCATTCAGCGGCATAAGGTGCTGAACACGACTCAATGGGCTTCGTCCCAGTTGTGACCGTGTCCGGTATCGACCACCAGCGGCACCTTCAGCTGGGCCGCTTGCGACATATGGAGAACCACCGCCGTACGCAGCTCGTCGATGAATCCGGCTTCGCACTCGAACACCAGTTCATCGTGCACCTGCAGGATCATCCTGGCCGGCGCCGCAGACGCCTTCAGCCAGCCGTCCACGTGCACCATCGCCCGCTTGATGATGTCAGCGGCGGTGCCCTGCATCGGTGCGTTGATGGCCGCCCGTTCGGCACCGGCACGCAGGCCCTGGTTGCGCGCATTGATGTCGTTCAGGTACAGGCGCCGGCCGAACAGGGTTTCCACGTAGCCCTGCTCGCGTGCCTGCTGGCGCATGCGTTCCATGAAGTCGCGCACGCCGGGATACCGGCTGAAATACAGCGCAACGTAATCCTGCGCCTGGCCGCGGTCGATGCCCAGGTTGCGTGCCAGGCCGAACGCACTCATGCCGTACATCAGGCCGAAGTTGATCGCCTTGGCGGCGCGTCGTTCGTTGCTGGTCACCTCCTCCAGGCTGCGCCCGAACACTTCTGCGGCGGTGGCGCGGTGCACGTCCGCACCTTGTTCGAAGGCCCGTACCAGGCCCGGGTCTTCGGACAGGTGGGCCATGATCCGCAGTTCGATCTGCGAGTAGTCTGCGGCCAGCAGCAGCTTGCCCTCCGGTGCGACGAAGGCACGGCGGATGCGGCGGCCGTCGTCGGTGCGGATCGGGATGTTCTGCAGGTTCGGATCGGACGAGGACAGCCGCCCGGTGGCCGCGCCGGACTGGTGGTAACTGGTGTGCACCCGGCCGGTATCGGCGTTGACCATCTCCGGCAGCTTGTCGGTGTAGGTGCTGCGCAGCTTGGCCAGCCCACGGTAGTCCAGGATCACCCGCGGCAGCTCGTGCTGTTCGGCGATCGCTTCGAGGGCTTCTTCGTTGGTGCTCGGCTGGCCCTTCGGCGTCTTCACCAGGGCCGGCAGCTTGAGTTCGTCGAACAACACCGCCTGCAGCTGCTTGGGCGAATCCAGGTTGAAGCTGCGCCCGGCCAGTTCGGTGGCCTTCTGCTGCGCGGCCAGCATGCGGGTGGACAGGTCCTGGCTCTGGCGGCGCAGTTCGGCCACGTCCACCTGCACGCCATTGGCTTCGATGCTGGCCAGCACCGGTACCAACGGCATTTCGATTTCCCGGTACACCTGGTCCAGCGACGGCAGCGCCAGCAACTGGGGCGCCAGCGCGCGATGCAGCCGCAGGGTCACATCGGCATCTTCGGCAGCGTAGCGGCTGGCCTCGTCGATGCCCACCTGGGAGAAGGAAATCTGCTTGGCGCCCTTGCCGGCCACGTCCTCGAACTTGATCGTGGTGTAGCCGAGGTAGCGCTGCGCCAGCGAATCCATGTCATGCCGGGTTGCCGTGGAGTTCAGCACGAAGCTTTCCAGCATGGTGTCGTCGTGGTATCCACGCACCTCGATGCCATGCCGACGCAATACGTGCAGGTCGTACTTGCCGTGCTGGCCGAGCTTCTTCTTCGCCGGGTCTTCCAGCACCGGGCGCAGCGCATCCAGCACCTGCTGCATCGGCAGCTGGGCCGGCGCGCCGGGGTAGTCATGGTTGAGTGGGATATAGGCCGCCTTGCCCGGCTCCACCGCCAGGCTGATGCCCACCAGCCGTGCACGCATCGCATCCAGGGCGTCGGTTTCGGTATCGAAACTGACCAGGTCGGCCTGTTGCAAACGCTCGATCCAGGCCTGCAGCTGGGCCGGCTCCAGCACGGTCTCGTACTCGCCCGGCAACGACAGCGACGGGTCCAGATCAGCCACCGGCGCATCTTCGCCGCCACCCCGGGCGAATCCAGCCGCGGTGCCGCGCAGACTCGGCACCGTCTCGCTGGCCAGCGACGGTGCCAAGCCCGCGCTGCCTTCCAGTTCCTTCAGCGCCTGGGTGAAGCCGTACCGCGCGTACAGTTCGCGCAGTTCCTCGACGTTGCGCTCGCGCAGCGGCAGGTCCTGCGGCCCGGCTTCCAGCGCCACGTCGGTACGGATGGTGACCAGCTCGCGGTTCAGCGGCAGCCGTTCCAGCGCCGCGCGCAGGTTCTCGCCGATCTTTCCCTTCATGGTCGGCGCGGCGGCGATCACCCCGTCCAGGTGCTGGTACTCGCCCAGCCACTTTGCGGCGGTCTTGGGGCCACATTTCTCGACGCCCGGCACGTTGTCCACGGCGTCGCCCATCAAGGCCAGAAGGTCGACGATCTGGTCGGCGCGCACGCCGAACTTTTCCATCACCGCAGCGTCTGAATCCATCCGGCTGCCGGTCATGGTGTTGACCAGTTCGATGCCCGGGCGCACCAGCTGGGCGAAGTCCTTGTCCCCGGTGGAGATGGTCACGCTGAGCTCGCGCGCCACACCCTGCAGGGCCAGCGTGCCGATCACATCGTCCGCTTCCACGCCGGAGATGCGCAGGATGCTGATACCCAGCGCGTCGACGATGCGGCACATCGGTTCGACCTGGCTGCGCAGCTCGTCCGGCATCGGCGGGCGGTTGGCCTTGTACTGGGCGTACAGGTCGTCGCGGAAGGTCCTGCCCGGCGCATCGACCACGAACGCCACGTAGGCGGGGCGCTCCTTCAGCGTTGCGCGCAGCATGTTGACCACGCCGAACAACGCGCCGGTCGGTTCACCCTGCGGATTGGACAGCGGCGGCAGCGCGTGGAACGCGCGATACAGGTAACTGGACCCGTCGATAAGGACTAATCTGCTCATGCGACGATTCTACGCGCCCCGCGCCTGCACGTCGGTCACGCCGGCTGGGGCATAATCCCCTACACACCCGGCCAAGGACTCCTGCCCATGAAACCCATGATGCTCGCCGCGCCGCTGCTGCTGGCCCTGCTGCTGGCCGGCTGCGCGACCTCCGGTGGCGCCGGTGCACCGCCGGTCGACGTGGCCGGTGCGGACATCGCCAAGCGCACGCTGGACAACGGCGACGTGCTGGAGGAGTACCGCGTGGCGGGCCAGCTGCGCATGGTCAAGGTGACCCCGCTGCGCGGTGCCCCCTATTTCATGTACGACCAGGACGGCGATGGCCGCATGGATGATTCCAAGGACGGCGTGTCGCCGGTGTACTGGAAGCTCTACAGCTGGTGATGCACGTTTTTTCGAAATGAACAACGTAGAACGCCGCAACCTGCCGATCGACCAGGCCGCCCTTCGCCAGGGGCTGACGGCCGAGCAGCTGTCCGCCGTGCAGACCCTGGAACATTTCGGCTGGCAGCTGCGCTTCGTGCGGCGGCCGCTGTTCCGCGATCCGATCCCGGTGCTGTTCGACCGCAGTGGCGAGCGCTACGTGGTGCTGCAGGCCGATGGCAGCCTGGACGAATCGCAGACCCTGAAACTGCGCGACTGAGCGTGGCGCGGCTGGCAACAGCGTGACGACCAACGGTCGTCACCCACCACGACCAATGGTCGTCACCCACAACCGCGCCGGGCGCCACCCACAAGGCAGCAGAACGGCGCCGGCCGCTTCCTGTGACCGACGCCGGGTCCCCTCCCCGGGAACGCTGTCTCAGCGGATGACCAGCACCGGTATGCTGCTGCGCGCGAGCACTTCGGCGGTCTGGCTGCCCAGCAGCACGCGGGTCATACCGCGCCGGCCATGCGAGGTCATCACGATAAGGTCCGAGCTGCGCTCGCCGGCCACGTCGATCACACCGTCGGCCGCATAGCGGTCCAGCACGTGCACGCCGTTGGCCCGCACGCCCTGCGCCTGCGCGGTGGCCAGCGCGGGCTGCAGGATCTCCTGCGCGGCCTCTTCGCGGTCGGCCTTGTATTCCGGGCTGTTCATGTAGCCGACGCTCCAGCCCATGGCGTCATACATGCCAACGGCCCAAGGCTCGGATACGGTAACGATATCGACCTCCGCGTCCAGGTCCTTGGCCAGCTCCAGACCCTTCATCAGGCCTTTTTCCGACAGTTCGGACCCGTCGGTGGCAATCAGGATGCGCTTGTACATGGCCGGGCTCCTTGGTGATCCGCCGTGTGGGGACAAGAGCATTACATACCCCGCGTGCAGGCCGCGCCTTGAGCACGATCAATGCAGTGCAGCATGGCGCAGCGGGCGGTACGTGCCAGAATCGGCCGCATGCGCACCCTCATCTCCTGCTGCCTGGCCCTGTTGCTGCTCCCCTGGCCGGCCTTTGCCGACGATGCGGTCCTGGTCTTCACCCGGACCGCCAAGTTCCGCCACGATTCCATCCCGGTGGCCGTGGATACGCTCAGATCGCTGGCCGCCGAGCAGGGACTGCGGGTGGTGCACGGCGAAGACAGCGGCGTATTCACTGCCGAAGGACTGTCAGCCTATCGCGCCGTGGTGTTCGCCAACACCACCGGTGACGTGCTGGATGAGCCGCAGCAGGCCGCGCTCCAGGCCTATATCGAACGTGGCGGCGGCTTCCTCGGACTGCATTCGGCAGCCGATACCGAATACGACTGGCCGTTCTATGGCGAACTGGTCGGTGCCTGGTTCCACAAGCATCCACCCGGCCTGCAATCTGCGCGGGTGACGCTGCACGGCCAGGGCCATGAGGGCGTGCAGTGGTCGATCACCGATGAGATCTACAACTATCGCCGCAATCCACGTCCGTGGGTGCAGGTGCTGGCCACGGTGGATGAAGCAGGCTACGAAGGCGGCACGATGGGCGATGACCATCCCATCACCTGGTGCCGGCCGATGGGCCGCGGCCGAAGCTGGTATACCGGCTTCGGCCACGATGCGGCGGTGTACGCCGATCCCGATGTACGCGCGATGCTGCGGCGGGGACTGGCCTACGCCAGCGGAGCGTCCCCGCACTGCTGACGGCAGCCTGCGGGTCATCGGGTCGCGCTGCCCGACGCGCCGCTGTGAGGGTCCACGTATTGCCGGGTGCGTTGCCGCCCGGGGCGGGAGCCAGGCGCCGCCTCTGCGCGTGGAGAGCCTTCCCTGAGCGCCCGCAATCGTTGTTCCAGCCTGGCCGTGGCGCTGTCTTCCCGCAGCGCGCGCAGGCGCCTTTCAAGCTGCGCATCGGTGTGCCTGACAGAGGACGCGGAGCCGCCGGCAACATCCGGGCTGCGCAGCATTGCAAGGCGTGTTTCAACCTCGTTCTTGAATCCGCGGCTTTGGACGATCGCATCACGCGTGGCGCGGGCCGAGGCTTCGCTGGCGGCCTTTGCACCTGCGCGACGTTCGGCCTCTCTGTGCGCGGTGGCCTGGGCCTGCGCACTTGCCTGCGCATTTGCCTGCGAGGAGGCGGCAAGAGCCGCAGCGCGGGTAGCGCTTCCAGCAGCACGGGCGGATGCCCGCTGAGCGGATTCCCTGACCTTGCTGCGCGCTTGCTGTTCGGCCTGTACCTGCGCATCCCGCTGCGCCTGGGCCGCTGCACGGGCTGCCATGTCGCCAGCGGTGGCAGCCGCGTGCTGCTGCGCGCGTTGGCCGATGCCCACTGCATCCAGGGCCTCATTGCCGGTGCCGCCAGCGTCACGCACCATGTTGCGGATGTCGACCTCGATCTCCGCGGCACATTGTTTGAGCAACTGACGCCTGTCCGGCAGCGACAGTCCCGGCTGCGCCAGCACCGCGTCCGTGTAGCGCCGCTCACCGGCCTGGACCCGTAGCTCGGCGTCGGCTTTGCGCAGGTTTCTCATTCGAATCCGGTAGTCGTCCAGTGCTTCGCTCTTGAGCTTTTCGATCATCCCGGGCGGCACGGGGGCGTTGCGTGGAAGCCGGTTGTTTTCCAGCGCCTCCTTCCAGGCGCCTTCCACGGTGTCATGCACAAGCGCCTGCAACGCCTCGTCCTCGGCATGGCTGGTCAGCTTCATGTGCAGGTTTCCGCGCATGACGGGCAGCTCCAGTTCGATCATGCGGCGGACACCATACGCGCCTTCGACATGCTGCACGAGGGCGCGCAGCGGTAACGCGGAGCGCTGTCCTGCGTCCGCTGCGACCCTGATCGGTTCGTCACTGCGGCGCGGCTCGTAGGACAGCTTCTTCGCCGCCCAGCTGCGCCACGACCGCAGTCGGATGTACTCCGCGTTTCCCGGCAACAGCTCGGCCTGTTGCAGGCGACGATCCCACGCGATCGATGCGCCTGATGCCGCCAACGCGGCGTAATAGTTGGGATAGCCCTTCTCCTTCGCCGTCAGCAGGCCCTCGCGCAGCATCGTCGGGGTGATCTCCGCCGATCTGGCCATCAGGGTCTCCAGCAGCTCGATGAAGGCCATCCCGAGCGCGGGGTCGCCATGGGCGTGCGCGCCGACGTTGGGCGGATAGACGGATCCTTCGAACGGCTCCAACAGGCAGCGCGTGACCCGCGTGGCATCGAGGTGACCCGCGTCCACCAGGCGGGTCACCAGCAACAGCCAATCGCGGTTTGCCTCGAAGCTGGCGTGCCCGAGAGCATCCGAGCCCGGACCCAGTTCCAGGTCCCTCAACAGCTGCCCGAACAACAATGGGGACAACAGTTCTTCGCCGATCGCACGGATGTCCCTCTCCTCGTTGGTGTCCAGCGCGGCCGCCAGTCTTCGATTGCAGTCATGCAGCTGCTGCAGCGTCCTGATCCGTGCCGTCGTGGCATTGGGAGCGTGCGCCGTGGCGTCACCCATCACCGGGGCAAGATCGCCGTCCAGCAGCATCTGATGCCCGGCGTGCAGGGCGTTGATGTGTTCCTGCAGGGCCATGGGGTGGGCATCACCGCCCAAGGCAGCACCGATGCCGTCCAGCATCTGCTGCCGGACCCGCGCGGCGCGCTCGGGGTCGGCGCTGATCCAGTCGCGGATCTGCGCTGGCGCATACTGTGCCAGCAGGGCCTGCCGGCGCTGCACCAGGGTGCCGGCCATCCGTGCGGCGTCTGGCCAGTGGCCTTCCGGCGCGCCAGCGGGAACCTGCCATCCTGCGCCGACGACCGCATGCACGGTCATTGCAGGAACCAGCGCGAGCCGATAACCCATTTCAGCCATCGCATCGGCAATGGCCGGGTCGGGCACGGCAGGCGCACGCATGAGCTCGGCGACGCTCTCCGACTGGAATCCATAGGGCCAGCCCAGCGTGTCATGCAACCGGCCGGGATCTGCCGCCATGGCATCGAACTCCGCAGCGTTCTCAACGAAGGCATCCGGTATCGGAAACAGCGAGGCGGGCCGCTGCAGCATGGCGATATCGCCACTGACCTGCTTGGGCAGCATCACCCTGCGCGCATCGAGCGTGGCGAATCCAAGCGGCCCGCACGAACCGAAATCCACGGTCATCGCCACGGGCTGTCCATCGCGCTCGGCGTAGCCGAAATTCTCCATCCGGAAGTTGAGATGATCCCAGTTGCCGAGCCATCGCGAGGCGATGAAATGGCGGACCTGGTCGCTGCGCACCGCGGTCGGCAGCAAGCGGTTCATCGCCTCCAGCGCATCGAATCGTTGCCTGTCGGCCGCTGCGTGTTCGGCCTGCAGTCCAGCGTCCTGCACCTGCCAGAAATGCGCGACCCCGGCGCGCTGCAGCACCGCATCGCAGGCGGAAACAGCCGCTGCATGGTCGCCACGCAGCTGCGCATAACGCAGCCGGGCACCTTCATCGCCTGCGGCGGCCAGCGCTTCGGCGGCAGGCGAGTCAAGGTAGCTGCCAAGATCCTTGAAGCTGGGTTCGTAACGCGAAGCAAAGCGCTGGCTGTCGCCCGGCAGCGAGGCGTCCGCTGCCATCACGCGCGCGTCCGGCGCGGCCAGGCCGGTAAGCTGGAACACGCGGGACAGGCTGGCCTCCATCGCACTGAGCCCGGTGTCCCCGGTTTCCTTCACCCTCCAGTCTGCGCCATCGAGGAAAACCAGCGCGGCGGGACGACTGCCGGCGCCGGTCCATGCGCGGGCCGCTGCCGGGCCTTGGCCGTCACCTTTCGCATCGGAATCTGCATCGGGATGGAACAGATGAACCAGCTGGTCGACTCCCTGCACGGCTTCTCCGGAAAGCTGCCGCAGCAGCGCACCGCGCTGGATGCTGGACAGCGAAGGGCCCGACCCGGCGACAGCAGCTACATATTCGTTCTGGATATCGGCAAGCAGCAGGTTTCCCTGCGCGCGTCGCAGGCCACCTATTTCTCGCGTGTAGGTGGCCAGGGCATCGCGCCTCTGCGATTCCAGCGAGTGCGCCCGTGATGGCGTGGACTGGAAGAACGGGCTGTCGCGCAGACCGCCGGGCCCACCGCGCTGGAACTCCATCGCCACCATGCGGCCTACCCACTCTGCTTCGGAAGCAGTGATGAGCGCTGGCATGTTGGCGTCCACGCTACGCCGCAGCAGCGAAAACTCCAGCGTTGCCAGGCGTACCGGACAGGTTGCCTCGCAGGCTTGCTGCAGCGTCTCGTGCAAAGTGCGCCGGGGCGGGTCCGTCGGCCCCGCTGGCACCAGATTGCCGCGCGCGCGCGCACGCAGGGCAGTCAGGGCTGCATTGCCAGTGTCTCTTTCATGCAGCGTATCGAGCAACGCGACGTAGGCCGCGCCAAGTTCCGGATCACGGAGATAGCGTCTGGTGGAGGGTGCACTGCGTCCATCCGGTGCCGGATCCAGTAGATAGTCGACCACTTTGCCTGCCGCAAGCACCTGTTCCTTTACCAGGCCCGTCACGGTCTCGAGCAAGTACTGGTTGGCGTCCACGCCGGCTTGCCGGAACTCCGGCGTGGCGGAAGAAAGCTCCAGGTCGAGCATCAGCCGCCGATGCACGCCATTGTCCAGCAGTGCCGCCGCGGCACGCCCGCTCGCCGCTGCATCTCCCGTCTGCAATGTCTGGCGCACCGCGTCCATCGCGCGATGGAACATGCCCAGGGTGGTCGACTGGCGCATCGCATCGGGTGATCCGGCAACAGGCAGGCAGCGTTCCGCCGATACCCGTGCAGTGGCGGTTGGCGCAGACCAATGGCGGATGCGGACGGGTGCCGCATTGCGGACATGCACGTCGCTGATTGCGTTCCCCGCAGCGCGCTCCTGCAGAGGATCGGCTGGATGGCGCCCGTCTCGAATCACTGCGGGCGTTGTCTGCGACGAGGTGCCACCCACGGGCATATGCCTTCCTTCCATGAACAAGAAGCAAATACTGCCTCTAGCCATAGGCGCAAGCTTTCATAAATGCGGCGCTGGTCAGATGACACCGTCACCCGCCCGGGGAGATGGAGACACGATGCGTCCACGCCGGCCACTCAGCGCAGGTGCGGACTGACCTTGCGCTTGAGCAGTTCGACCAGCACCGGGTCCATGTAGTCGTAGTCATCCGGGATATCCAGGCACACCACGCGCTTGCCGTTCAACCAGGGGGCGAAGCGTGCCGACAGCCGCGTGCGGTGCGCGCGCTCCATCACGAACACCAGATCGGCCCATTCCAGCAGCTCAGGCCCCAGCAGTTCGTCCGCATCGGCCAGCAGCCCGGCCGACGCGGTTTCAACACCGGGCCAGTCGGCGAACACCTGCTCGGCCGTCGGGCTGCGCAGGCGGTTCTGGCTGCACAGGAACAGCACGTGGCGGGTCAATGCGCGGCCGCCGAGCTTACAGCGCGGTCAGGTTGGCGTAGGCCATCACCAGCCACTTGCTGCCGGCATCGGCGAACTCCACCTGCACGCGTGCATGCGCGCCGCTGCCTTCGTAATCGGTGACCATGCCTTCGCCGAACTTCGGATGGGTGACCATCGTGCCGAGCTTCAGCGGCGGTGCTTCCAGTGCGGCATGCCCGCCGCCGCGGCTGGCGCCCAGCGAGGCCGGCCGCGACACCTGCACCTTCGGCCGCACTTCATGCAGCAGCTCGCGCGGGATCTCGCGCAGGAAGCGCGACGGCACCCCGTAGTTGTCCTGGCCATGGATGCGCCGTGATTCGGCGTAGCACAGCACCAGCTTCTGCCGGGCGCGGGTGATGCCGACGTAGGCCAGTCGGCGTTCTTCCTCCAGCCGCCCGCTTTCTTCCAGCGAACGTGCGCTCGGGAACAGCCCGTCTTCCATGCCGGCCAGGAACACCAGCGGAAACTCCAGGCCCTTGGCCGAATGCAGGGTCATCAACTGCACCCCGTCTTCGTTGGCCTGGGCCTGTCCTTCTCCCGCTTCCAGTGCGGCATAGGCGAGGAAGGCGACCAGCTCGTCCATGTCCTCCACTTCTTCGACATCGTCGGCCCGGCGCACGAAGCGCGAGGCTACCGACACCAGTTCGTCGAGGTTGTCGGTGCGCGATTCGGAGTCCAGCGCGTTGCGGCTTTCCTTGCTCCAGTGCTCGCGCAGCAGCGAGCGCGCCAGCACGTGGTCGATGCGCTCGGCCAGGGTCATGTGCACGGTCTGCGCCTGCAGCTCGTTGACCAGCACCAGGAAGCCGGCCAGCGCATTGCGCGCGCGTGCCGCCAGCGCGTTGCCCTGGGTGACCAGCATGGTGGCTTCCCACAGCGAAATGCCCTGTGCGCGCGCCTCCCGGCGCACCTCGTCCAGGGTGCGGTCGCCGATGCCACGGGTCGGGGTATTGACCGCACGCTCGAAGGCCGCATCGTCGTTGCGGTTGGACAGCAGCCGCAGGTAGGCCAGCGCATCCTTGATTTCGGCGCGTTCGAAGAAGCGCATGCCGCCGTAGACGCGATACGGTACCTGCTCGCTCAGCAGCACTTCTTCCAGCGCGCGCGACTGCGCGTTGCTGCGGTAGAGCACCGCCACTTCGCCATGGCTGCCGCCGTCGCGCACCCACTGGCGCGCACGTTCGACGATGTAACGCGCCTCGTCCATCTCGTTGTAGGCCGCGTACAGGTCGATCGGATCGCCGTCGCCGCTGTCGGTCCACAGCTCCTTGCCGATGCGGTCCGGATTGTGCGAAATGACCGCGTTGGCCGCGCCGAGGATGTTGGCGGTGGAACGGTAGTTCTGTTCCAGGCGGATGGTCTGCGCCCCGGGGAAATCACGCAGGAAGCCCTGCACGTTCTCCACCTTCGCGCCGCGCCAGCCATAGATGGCCTGGTCATCGTCGCCGACCACGAACACATGCCCGGTGTCGCCGGCCAGCACGCGCACGAAGGCGTACTGGATGGAGTTGGTGTCCTGGAATTCGTCGACCAGGATCTCGCGGAAGCGGGCACGGTAATGCGCCAGCAGGGCCGGGTTGTCGCGCAGCAGTTCATGCGCGCGCAGCAGCAGTTCGGCGAAGTCGACCAGGCCGGCGCGGTCGCAGCGCGCCTGGTATTCGGTGTAGGCCTGGCGCATGGTGTCCAGCCAGGCGTCATTCGGCTCGGGCTGGATGTGCTGCGGCCGGCGGCCCTCGTCCTTCTGTTCGTTGATCCACCAGGCGATCTGCTTGGGTGGATACTTGCCGTCGTCCAGCTCCAGTGCCTGCACCACGCGCTTGACCAGCCGCAGCTGGTCGTCGGAGTCCATCACCTGGAAGGAATCGGGCAGCCTGGCTTCGGCCCAGTGCAGGCGCAGCAGCCGGTTGGCCAGCCCGTGGAAGGTGCCGATCCAGGCGCCACGGCTGCCACTGGGCAGCTGCGCGTCGATCCGGTGGCGCATCTCGCCGGCCGCCTTGTTGGTGAAGGTGACCGCGAAAATGCCATGGGTCGGCACGCCGAACACTTCGTGCAGCCAGGCGATGCGGTGGGTCAGTACGCGGGTCTTGCCAGAGCCCGCGCCGGCCAGCACCAGGTGGTGGCCAGGGGGGGCGGACACGGCATCGCGCTGGGCCGGGTTCAGGCCATCAAGCAGGTGGGAGACATCCATGCCCCCATTTTACGGCATCGCTGCTTCGAGCTCCCGCACCGCGTGGCGTGCCGCATCTTCGGCCTGCTGACGCAGTTCAGGCACGGCCAGGCTCTCCCACAGCGTGCCGATGCGCAGGCTGCCCAGCACGCCGATGGCGCCATGCGCGGTGCCGTCGGCATCGATCAACCGGTCACCTGCTGCCTCGCTGTCCAGGCCGAGGCCATGCGGCCCCGGGCGCGCGATGCCTTCAGCCAGCAATTGCCTCAGCAAGGGATTGCGCAGGCCCTGCGCACGCGTCTCCACGCCGGTGGCGTTGACCAGCGCGCCGAGGTCCCACTGCACCGCTGCGCCGTGCGACAAAGCGGCCAGGCGCAGGCCCGCCTCGGTTTCCACGACACCCTGCAGGCGCACGCGGTGCAGCTGCAGGCGGCCATCGGCCAGCGCATCGCGCAGCTGCATATGGACCTCTTCAGCGATACGGTGCCGGTGCACGTCCCAATGCCGTACCACGTGGCGCAGGAAACGCCGCTGGTCAGCCTCATCGAGGGTCTGCCACAGGGCCTTGCCCAGCGGGCGGATGCGCTCCATCACGCTCTGCCAGGGAATGCCCTGCGCGGCGGCCTCGCGGGCATGCCGGCGCAGCGTGTGCAGCCGCGCACGCAGCCCCATCGCCAGCAGCGGTTGCGGATCATACGTGGCGGGCGCGCCGTGGGCATGCGGCAACGGCATCAGCGCGTGACGCGAAAACACGTGCAGCACGCCGGTCTGGCCCGCCGCGAACAATGCCACCACGCTGTCCACCATGCTCAGCCCGGAGCCGATGATGCCGATCGCCTGGTCACCCGCCAGCAGCCGTACCCCGTCGTAATCCCAGGCCTCGGCGATCGACTCGTGCGGCAGGGCATCGGCGCCAGCCAGCGGAATCGGCCGTACGCTGTTGCCGCAGGCCAGCACCACCTGGCGGGCATCGACGGCGCTGCCGTCGGCCAGCTGCAGCCGTGCCATGTCGTCCTGCTGGCGCAGCGACAGCACCGCCTGCGCGACCACCTGCAGCTGCGCGCTGCTGGCCTGCTCGGCTTCGGCCAGCCGCTGGCGCAGGTAGGCAGCGTAATGCCGGCGCGGCACGAAGCGGCCCGCCAACGTCGCATCGTCATCCTGCGGAAAGGCGTCGACCTGGCGCAGGTAGCCGGTGAAATCGGTGGGCTGGTCCGGCAGCGCGCTCATCCGGCCGGCCGGCACATTGAGCAGGTGCTGCGGTGCCGGCGTGGCATAGGCGATGCCCTCGGCCAGGGTCGAGGCCGGCTCGAACAGCTGGACCTGCAGCGGTGTCCTGGCGTGGCGCAGCAGATGCAGGGCGGTCAGCGCACCGGCGGCGCCGCCGCCGATGATGGCCAGGTCGATGCGGTGCGGAGTCGCTGTATCGTTCATGCGTTGATTGTAGGCGATGCGTGGGCCAGCGCCTTTACATCAGCGCATCGGCCAGCCGCGCGATGCCTTCGCGGCTGCGCCGCCAGGTGGGGCGCTTGCGCCACTGCGAAAGCTCCAAGGGCCGCGAGTTGCGCAGGTAATCGTCCTCGATATCCAGCAATTGGCGCACGATCTTCCGGTCATAGCAGAGCAGGCCGATTTCGGCATTCAGCGCGAACGAACGGATATCCAGGTTGATCGATCCCAACAGGGCGATGTCCTCGTCCACGCTGAGGTGCTTGGCATGCAGGAAATGGGGTTCGTACAAGGCGATGCGCACGCCGCTGCGCAGCAGTTCATCGTAGTAGGCTTCCTGCGCCCACGCGGTCAGCCGTGCATTGCTGGTGGCCGATACGATCAGCTGCACATCCACCCCGGACAGGGCCGCGATGCGCAGCGCGCTCAGGGTGGCTTCGTCGGGCACGAAGTACGGGGTGACCAGCACGATGCGCCGGCGCGCGAGGTGGATCAACGCATTGACCGCATCGCGCGCGTTGCTGAAGGGGTAGGCCGGGCCACTGGGCAGCAGCTGGGTGGCCACGTCTTCGCAGCACACCGGCACATCGGCCATCACCTCCAGCCGCTGGCCGGTTTCCATGTACCAGTCGCTGGCGAACACCGCTTCCAGGTGGGCCACGGCGGGACCGCGCACCCGCGCCACCAGCTCGCGGTTCGGACGGCCGCGCACGAAGCCGGCATCGGCCAGGTTCTGCGAGCCGATATAGCCGACCTTGTTGTCGATGACGGCGATCTTGCGGTGGTTGCGCAGGTCCATGCGCCCGCTGCGGCGCCAGCGCAATCCACCGGGCAGCATCGCGCGGACATCGATATCGCGCGCCATCAGGCGCTTGCGGTAGGCCCGCAGTCCACGCTTTGCGCCTACCGCATCCAGCAGCAGGCGGCAGTGCACGCCGCGCGCGGCGGCACGCTGCAGCGCCTCCACGATGGCCTCGCCCACCGTATCGTCGAACATCAGGTAATACAGCAGGTGGACGCGCTCTTCGGCCTGGTCGATGTCGGCGATCAGGTGGGCCAGCGAGTCGTCGTAACCGGTCAGCAGGTCCAGTGCATTGCCGTGCACCGGCATGAAATCGCCCTGCCGCTCCACCAGTGGCACCATTTCGGCGACGGTGGTGTCCGCGTCCGGCTGCCAGCGCAGGGCCGCCTGCAGCGCCTGTTCTTCGCGGATCACCTGCGAGGCTTCGGCCTGGCGGCGCAGGCGCTCGGCCGACAGCCACGGATGGCCGAACAACAGATAGAGCGGCAGGCCCAGCAAGGGCACGAAGCCGACCAGCAGCAGCCAGCTGCGTGCGGCGCCGGGCGTGGTGCGGGCGGGGATCCACAACAGCGCGGCCAGCCGGATCAGCCAGTCCAGCAGCAGCAGCCATGATCCCAGCATCCACTCGAAGAGCATCGCGCCACCTGCCCGAAGGAAGCCGCATTCTGCCACGGGCTGGGCCACGGCAAAAAAGAAACCCGCCTCGCGGCGGGTTTCTTCATTGGGGAAGCTCAAGCATCCTGGCGGATTACTTGATCTTGCCTTCCTTGTACGGGACATGCTTGCGCACGACCGGATCGTACTTCAGGAATTCCATCTTCCCGGGGGTGTTCTTCTTGTTCTTGTCCGTCGTGTAGAAGTGGCCGGTACCGGCCGTCGAAATCAGACGGATCTTGTCGCGCTTGCCTGCCATGATTTACTCCTCAGACCTTTTCGCCGCGCGAACGCAGCTCAGCCAGAACGGAGTCGATGCCGTTCTTGTCGATGGTGCGCAGTGCATGCGCGGAAACACGAAGCTTGACCCAGCGGTTTTCGCTGGCGACCCAGAAGCGGCGCTCGTGCAGGTTGGGCAGGAAACGACGACGGGTCTTGTTGTTTGCGTGCGAGACGTTGTTACCCGTCTGCACTCGCTTGCCGGAAACTTGGCATACGCGGGACATTGCGCACCTCGATAAGTTTGTATTGAAAGTCCGGCCAGGGAAGGCCGAGCTTCTGCGGAAGGATCCGCACATGTTGTCAGCCCGTAGCCCGGGCGACGGCGGCCTCGATGGTTGCCCATCACACGTCAAGAGAATCAAAGGGTTACGCTGTCCTAGGCGCACCGGAGGACGTATTCCCGGCACCGCCATCCGGGGTTGACCGGACACAGCGAGCCGCGAATTATGCCGCGAAGCGGGGAAACCTGCAAGCCTGCCCGGCAGCGGGCGCCGGTTTACGGAGCCCTCGCCCGGTCCCTGCTACACAGGGCACATGAGACTCCTCGCGCTGACCTACGGCACCGAAGGCGACACCCGCCCACTGACCCTGCTCTGCCGCGGGCTGATCGACGCCGGGCACCAGGTGCTGCTGCTCGCCGACGGCGGCACGCTGGGCAGCGCGCGGGACCTGGGTGTCCCCCATGCCGCCCTGCAGGGCGACATCCACGAAGAGGTGGTGGCGCTGCTGTCGCGCGGCAACAGCCCACGGGCCGCCAGCAGCGGACTGGCCCGGATGGCGCGCCGCCACGTGGCCGACTGGATGCGCCAGGCCGACCACGCCGCGGCAGGCTGCGATGCGGTGCTGGCCGGTGGCCTGGCCGCCTTCGTCGGCATGAGCGTGGCCGAACGCCACCGCATTCCTGTGATCGGTACCGGGATGATCCCGATCACCCCGACCCGCGCCTTCCCCTCGCCGTTCCTGCCGCCCGGCTGGACGCCGGCTCCCCTGAACCGGCTCAGCCACCGGCTGGTGACCCGATTGATCTGGCAACAGTTCCGCGGGCCGATCAACCAGGCCCGCCGCGCCGTGCTGGGCCTGCCGCCGGCCACCACGCCGTGGATCGATGCGCCGATGCTGTACGGGGTGTCGCCGAGCCTGGTCGCCACGCCTGCGGACTGGCCGGCCGACCATCGCGTGTGTGGCCAGTGGCGACTGCCCGACAGCACCGACTGGTCGCCGGCGCCCGCCCTGCAGGGGTTCCTGGATGCCGGCCCACCACCGGTCTACGTGGGCTTCGGCAGCATGACCGGCTTCGACCGCGACGCGGTGCTGTCGGCCCTGCTGCGCATGCTGGAAGGACGCCGCGTGCTGTTGTCGCCCGGATGGTCCGGCACGCCGGCATTGGCCCTTCCCGGCAACGTTCATGTGGTGGGGGCGGTGCCGCATGAAGCCTTGTTCCCGCTTACCTCGCTGGTCATCCACCATGGCGGCAGCGGTACCACGCACTCGGCCTGCCGCGCCGGCGTGCCCTCGATGGTGATGCCGTTCGCGGCCGATCAGTTCTTCTGGGCCGACCGCCTGCATCGGCTCGGCGTGGCGCCGCGGGCCCTTTCGCCCCGGCGGCTGGACAGCCGGCGACTGTCGGCCGCACTGGCCATCGCCGAACATCCGGACGTGCATGCGCGCGCGACGGCACTGGGTCGGCGGATGGCGACGGAAGACGGTGTGGCCACCGGTGTGGCGGCGGTGGCGCAGCTGCTCTCTCAGCCGACGGCCAGCTGCAGTGCCATGCCGCCGAGCACGTCCGCGCGTTCCCGATCAGACCCATGAAGCACGATGAAGTCGCGCGCGCAGGCGGCGAACTCGGCCTGATCGGACTGCGCTTGCGCGATCGACTGCTGCTGCAGCTGCCGCAGGTCATCCGGCACTCCCGGCAACTGCAGGGCGCGCAACGCAAGCCAGAGCGCCCCCAGCAAGCGCGCGCGCCGGCTGGTGAGGTCCTGGTGGTTGAGCTGGAAGAATTCGATCGTCACCCGCGCACGTTCGTGGTCGCGGCCGCGCTTGCGGCGCGGCACGGCCAGCACGCCGTCAAAGCGGATGATCCGTGCCGGATCGGTGTCCAGGGTGCCGAGCGGATAGACCAGCAGCGGATCTTCGCTCCGTGCCGACTGCGGCGTGGACGCGCGCGTGCGGCGCCTGCCCCGCACCGGAAAGTAGTCCGCTTTCAACGTCGAATTGCAGCGGGTGCAGGCGATGACATAGTTCAGGGGATGGTAGGCAAGCAGGTAATAGCCGCGGGTGCTGGGCCTGCCGACCGGGCACGGCGGAATGAAGCCGACGGCCCCCCTGCCGGTGGCGGGCGGCCACGCCCCCACTTTCGATTTGGGCCGGAAGTGCTCGACTTCGTGGACCTTGCTGGCCAGCGCGCGGCCAGCGAGACGGCTCTCGCAGTAGGCGCATTTTTCATGCTGGAGTCCGATGTAGACCTGCTTGATGTCGCCCCAGAATTCCCTGCCTTCCAGGTAGTGACCCTGGCCTCGGTATTCGGCGGTGCGCTGCCGCGCCTTTTCCAGCCAGCGGCCATCGTGGGCAGCGATGAGGGCAACCAGTTCGGCTTCGGTCACCGGGATGCGGATCATGCCAGGCCCTCCCCGCAGGCAAGCAACTGCAGATAGGCTGCTGCCGCAGCGGGATCGCCCCGCTCGCTGGCCAACCGCAATCTGTCCAGCGCCTCACCCACCTCCGCGGGTCGGGTGGTGGCCAATCCGAAGTACGGGCTGAGCAGCACCTGGTCGGCACTTTGGCCGTGTATCCGTTCGGGCAGGCGGCGGCACTGGGTGCCCTCGCTGCCCGCGTGTTCGAGCACCAGCAGGTTCGACGGCTGCAGCGCGCCCACCACCAGCGGACTGTGGGTGGTCACGATGAACTGCAGGTTCGGCAGCGCCTGCGACAGGGTGGACAGCAGCACGCGCTGCCATGCCGGATGCAGGTGCAGGTCGATCTCATCGACCAGCACAACGCCCTGGTTGTCCACCAGCCTGCGCCCGGACGGTGCGCCCATGCACAGCTGATGTAGCAGGTCGCCGATCCAGCCCACATACGCCTGATAGCCGTCGGACAAGCCTTCGAACGGAAGCAGGATACCCTCCATATCGAACCGGGTAGCCTCACCGGGGGGGGCCGCCGCCAGACGGCATCCCGCCGGTAGCAGGCAATCCATCAGGGTGACCACCTGCCGGTAGCGACCCGGGTTCTGCAGCGCGAACGCAGGCAACCAGGCAGCCAGCGGCAACAGGCCGCGGTTGTCGAACAGGCTGGCCACGCGCTGCCGTCGCTGTGTCGCCAGCGGCATCGATGCTGTGCTCGTCCCTGCCTGCGCGTGATCGACCCAACGCGAGGCGCCGTAAGCCACCAGGAAGAACGCACTGGGTTCGCGCACCTGCTGGATCAGGCGCAGCTCACGTGCCAGTACGTGATCCTGCGGGCGATGCCAGTCGATCAGGTCGAGCTCGCCGACACGCTCGATCCGCGCCTGCATCGGCAACATGCGTGGAGGCTGCCCGGCGCACCGCAGCAGGTCCTGGCCGTGCAGCCGCAGGTCGATATCGATCGAGGCGAAGTCGGCAGCCATCCGGTCCCTGCCTGCGCCGGCGCGTGGTGCCCTGCGTACCCAGGCGCTGCCCTCCAGGGTGGGATCGCGCTCGATCACCGGCGCCAGTACACCCAACGCAATGGCACGCAGCACGGTGGATTTGCCCGTACCGTTGCCGCCGAGCAGCACATGGATGTTGGAAAGTGCGCCGGCCACGCCAGGATCGTCGTCCGCCGCGAAGTCGATCCGTGCGTCGCTGAAGGCACGCAGGTGCTGGATGCGGATGGCGTCTACATGCAAGGTGGCAACCCCTTCGACGCCCGGCCGCGCGCCTCGTACCCAGCGTAGGCGGGGCGCGCTGGCGGCCGCCAGAGGCAACCGGGTCAGTTCAGGACTGCATCAGCGCAGTCACCCAGTCGATGAACACCCGCAGGCGCTGGTTCACGTGCCGGTTCGGTGGAAACATCAGGTGCATCGGCATCGACTCGATCTGCCAGTCCTCGAACAGGCGCACCAGTTCGCCGCGCGCAGCAGGCGCGGCGGCCATGTAGTCCGGCACGCAGACAATGCCGAGCCCGGCCAGGCCAGCGGCGAGGTAGGCGTCGCCATCGTCGACGGCGATCACGTGGCGTCCCTGCAGGTCGATCTGCTCTGCGCCACGCTGCATCACGAAGCGGCGCGTGCGGCCGGTACGCGGTCGCAGGAAACCAACCGTGAGCTGATGCGGCCCTTCCAGTTCGTCTGGATGGGCGGGCCTGCCATGGCGCTGCAGGTAACCAGGCGACGCATGAATGCCGAAGCCGAGGTCACCGATATGACGCGCCACCAGCGACTGTTCGACCGGCGCACCGCCGCGGATGACGCAGTCCACGCTGTCCCCGATGAGGTCGACTTCGCGATCGCTGACGCCGATCTGCAGCTCGATGTCCGGATAGCGCGCATGGAAGTCGGGCAGCGCCGGCACCAGCAGCAGGCGTGCGAACGGGCTGGGCACGTCGATGCGCAGGCGGCCACGCGGGGCGGCGGTGGCAGTGGAAAGGCTGGCTTCGGTGTCTTCCAGTTCGGCCAGCAGGCGCACCACGCGCGGATAGTAGACCTCCCCTTCCGCGGTCAGGTTGACCTGTCGGGTGGTGCGGTTGAGCAGGCGCACGCGCAGGTGCGCTTCCAGCTGCTGCACCCGTTCGGTCACCCCGGTCCGGCCCAGCTGCAGGGTCTGCGCCGCGCGGGTGAAGCTGCCGGTCTCCACCACCCGCGCGAACACGCGCATTGCGTCGAAGCGGTCCATGCCGGGCCCCTATTTGTTGGATATGCCGAACAATCTAGGCGCTCTGGGTCGGTTTATCCATCAGACCAGCCGGTCCAGTATGAATCTCGTGCTGTGGCAGCCTGCCGGGCCCCTGACGGAGCAATCCCATGAGCCGTGACGTCGTGTTTCCCGCTGGCCGCCAGGCCCTGTATGAGCGCAACCGCTACTCCCCGGCGGTGCGCGCCAACGGCTTCCTGTTCGTATCCGGCCAGGTCGGCAGTCGTGAAGACGGCTCGCCCGAGCCCGAACTGGATGCGCAGGTCCGCCGCGCCTTCGACAACCTCAACGCAGTGCTGGCCGCAGCCGGCTGCAGCTTCGATGACGTGGTCGACGTGACGGTGTTCATCGTCGACCCGGAGAAGAACTTCGAGAAGGCCTGGGCGATCGTGCCGGAGTACTGGGGGGAGGCGCCCCACCCCACCCTGACCGGCATCGGCGTGACCTGGCTGTATGGGTTCCAGTTCGAGATCAAGGTGATCGCCAAGTTGCCGGCGCAGGTGGGTGGGTGACGACCGTTGGTCGTCACGCCCTTCCAGCGGCCATGGGAAAGCAGAAGCCGTGACGACCAACGGTCGTCACCCACCAGAGCAGTCGTCAGTGTTCGCGGCGGTGCAGCCAGCGGTACAGCACCGGCAGCAGCAGCAGGGTCAAAAGCGTGGACGATACGATGCCGCCGATCACCACCGTTGCCAGCGGCCGCTGCACTTCCGAACCCGCACCGACATTGAACGCCATCGGCACGAAGCCCAGCGAGGCTACCAGCGCGGTCATCAGCACCGGCCGCAGCCGGCCGAGCGCACCGTCGCGCACCGCGTCCGGCAGCGCCAGTCCCTGCCCGCGCAGTTGGCGGATGAAGCTGATCATCACCAGCCCGTTGAGCACCGCAACGCCGGACAGCGCGATGAAACCCACTCCGGCGGAGATCGACAGCGGCATGCCGCGCAGCGCCAGCGCCAGCACGCCACCGGTCAATGCCAGCGGCACGCCACTGAACACCACCAGCGCGTCCCGACTGGAGCCGAAGGCCCAGAACAGCAGCGCGAAGATCAGCACCAGGGTGACCGGCACCACCACCGCCAGCCGCTCGCTGGCTGAAATCAGCTGTTCGAAGCTGCCGCCGTAGTCGATCCAGTAACCGGCGGGGACCACCACATGCGTGCCCACCGCTGACTGCAGGTCAGCGACGAAACCGCCGAGGTCACGGTCACGCACGTTGGCGGTGACCACGATGCGCCGCTTGCCGTTTTCACGGTTCACCTGGTTCGGCCCTTCGCTGGTTTCAATGCGGGCCAGTTCGCGCAGCGGCACCGTGCGCGGGCCGCCACTGGCCGCGCTGTCGCCACGGCTCAGCTCATCGGCGTCGCCATTGGCAAGCGCCGGTTCCAGCGACACCGGCAGGTCCGCCAACGCCGCCGGGTCCTGGCGCAGGGCTTCGGGCAGGCGCACCACGATGTCGAAGCGGCGATCGCCTTCGAACAGCTGCCCCGCCACCGTACCGCCGACGGCGGTGGCCACGGTCGACTGCACCTGCCCCGGATTGAGCCCGTAGCCGGCCAATGCCTGGCGATCAGGCCGCACCGTCAGCAGCGGCAGGCCGCTGGTTTCCTCCAGTCGCACATCGGCGGCGCCGGGCACGGCGGAAACCACCTGTTCCACCTGCCGGCCGATCTGCGCCAGGGTATCCAGGTCATCGCCGTACACCACCACCGCCACATCCGCACGCACACCGGAGATCAGTTCGTTCATGCGCATCTGGATCGGCTGGGTGAACTCGTAGTTGTTGCCCGGCAGCTGCTCCACCGCCGCTTCCAGCTCGTCCAGCAGCACGCCGCGCGGCTTGCGCGGATCGGGCCAGTCGCGCCGATCCTTCATCATCACGAAGGTGTCGGCCACCGATGGCGGCATCGGATCAGACGCCACTTCCGGCGTGCCGATCTTGGAGAACACCTTGGCTACCTCGGGGAACTGCAGCAGGCGCGTTTCAATCTGCGTCTGCATCCGTACCGACTGGCCCAGGCTGGTTCCCGGAATGCGCATGGCATGCATCGCCACGTCACCCTCGTCCAGGCTGGGAACGAACTCGCTGCCGAGGCGGCTGGCCAGCACGCCGCAGCCCACCACCAGCACCAGCGCGGCGGCCACTGCCCAGCGCCCACGCCGCAGCACGAAGCCCAGCAGCGGCTGGTAGCGCCGGCGCAGCCAGGCCATCACCCGGTTTTCCTTCTCCTGCACCCGTCCACCCAGGAACAGCGCGATGGCGGCCGGCACGAAGGTCAGGCACAGCAGCATCGCGCCGGTCAGCGCCAGCACCACGGTGATCGCCATCGGGTGGAACATCTTTCCTTCCACCCCGGTCAACGCGAAGATCGGCAGGTAGACCGCAGTGATGATGCCCAGGCCGAACAGGCTCGGACGGATCACTTCGGCGGTCGCGCTGGCGGTTTCGGCGAAGCGTTCGGCGGCACTCATGTCGCGGCCCAGCGCATGCTGGCGCTCACCGAAGCGGCGCAGGCAGTTCTCGATGATGATCACCGCGCCATCGACGATCAGGCCGAAATCCAGCGCGCCCAGGCTCATCAGGTTGGCCGACACCCCACCGCGTGCCATGCCGGTCAAGGTGAACAGCATCGCCAGTGGGATCACTGCTGCGGTGATCAGCGCGGCACGCACGTTGCCCAGCAGCAGGAACAGGACCACGACCACCAGCAGCGCGCCCTCCAGCAGGTTCCTGGCCACGGTGGTGATGGTGCGGTCCACCAGCGCGGTGCGGTCGTAGCTGGCGGTGGCGGTGACCCCTTCCGGCAGGCTGCGCTGTGCCTGCGCCAGTTTCGCGGCAGCAGCCTGGGCCACCTCGCGGCTGTTGGCGCCGACCAGCATCACCACCGTGCCCATCACCACCTCATGACCGTCCTGGGTGGCCGCGCCGCTGCGCAGCTCCGCCCCTTCGGCCACCTCGGCCACATCGTGCACGTGGATCGGCACCCCTTCGCGGCGGTCCAGCACGATGTTGCCGATCTCTTCCAGGTTGGCCACCTGGCCGGGTATGCGCACCAGGAACTGCTGCCCGTTGCGCTCGATGTAGCCGGCGCCCACGTTCTGGTTGTTGGCTTCCACCGCGGCCGCCACATCCTCGAGTGTGAAGCCCAGCGCGCGCAGCCGTGCCGGGTCCGGCGTGATATGGACCTGGCGCTGGAAGCCGCCGATGGTATTGACCTCGGTGACCCCGGGCACGTTGCGCAGCTGCGGGCGGATCACCCAGTCCTGCAGCGTGCGCAGGTCGGTGGCGGTGTAGGCCGTGCCATCGGGCTTGCGCGCTCCGGGCGCGGCGTCGACGGTGTACATGAAGATCTCGCCCAGGCCGGTGGCGATCGGCCCGAGCTGCGGATCCAGGCCGTCAGGCAGCTGCGAGCGGACCTGCTGCAGACGTTCGGCCACCTGCTGGCGGGCGAAGTACAGGTCCGTGCCGTCTTCGAACACCACCGTCACTTGTGACAACCCATAGCGCGACAGCGAACGGACCTGCTCCAGTGCCGGCAGCCCGGCCATCACGGTTTCCACCGCGTAAGTAATCCGTTGTTCGCTCTCCAGCGGCGAGTAACCGGGTGCCGCGGTATTGATCTGCACCTGCACGTTGGTGATGTCCGGCGTGGCATCGATGGGCAGCCGGCCGAAGCTCCACGCACCCACCAGCACCAGCACCACGGTCAGCGCCATCATCAGCCAGCGCTGGGCAATGGCGCCGCTGATCAGACGTTCCAGCACGCCGGGCGTGGCGCGTCCGGCCATCGTTTCAGTGCTCATGCGCTGCCCCCGCCTTGCCGATGTCCGCCTTCACCGTATAGCTCTGCTCCACCACCACCTGTTCGCCCGCCCGCAGCCCGCCGATGACCGCAACCTGGCGTGCGTCGCGTGCACCCAGCTGGACCTCGCGTGCCTGATAAGCGTCGCCGTCGCGGACGAAGACCACGTCCTTGCCCTCCAGGGTCTGCAGCGCGCTCAGCGGTACCGCCAGCGGCGCTGGCGTACTGGCGACGACGATCCGTGCGCGCACCGCCGCACCGGGTCGCCATAGGCCATCGGCGTTGTCGATGGTGGCCCGGGCAACGGTGCTCTGGCTGGCGGTGGCGGTGCCCGGCAGCACGCGTTCGAGGGTTACGGTCTGCGCGACGCCATCGGTCATGCGGGTGATGGTGACCGGCACCCCTGCGGTGATGTGCTGGGTATCGGCACCGAAGATATGCAGGTCCACCCACAGCTGCGACAGGTCACCGATGTCGAACAATACCTGGCCTTCGGCTGCTACTGCGCCCAGTTGCACCTGCCGCGACAACACCACGCCGGAGATCGGCGCGGCGATGCTGTAGAGGGTCAGGCTGAGGTTGCTCTCGATGCTGGCCAACGGCTGGCCGGCGCGCACCCGGTCACCGACATTGGCGCGCAGTGCACGCACCGGTCCGGGGAAGCGCGCCGTCACCTGTGCGCTGCGGCCATCGACAGGCGCCAGCAGGCCCTGCACTTCGTGCTCGTCGGCGATGGTGCCCGGGCCCGCGGCTGCGCTGACGATGCCGGCGGCGCGGGCTTGTGCGTCGCTGATACGGGTGCTGTCGGCGGGCGCTTCATCATCGTGCGATTCACCTTCTGCGTGCGCGTGTGCGTCTTCGGCGGAGTCCTCGGCCTTGCCAACGCAGCCCGCCAGCAGGGCAGACAGCAACAGGATCGCGAGCGTGCGGCGCGTGGCCACGATGATGGGGGTCATGGTGCAGCTCCTTGGGTTGCGTTGGCGACCAGTGGCTGTCCGGTCAGCCGCTGGATCTCGATCAGGGCACTCTGCGCGGACACCGCTGCATCCAGCTGGCGCTGCCGCGCTTGGATGCGCATCGCCTGCAGCTGGGCCCATTCTAGGTAACTGATGGCGCCGGCGCGCCACGCGGTTTCGGCAGCCTTCTCCGCACGACGCAGCTGCGGCAG
The DNA here is from genome assembly GCF_014841975.1 of Stenotrophomonas sp. CFBP 13724. Lineage (NCBI taxonomy): Bacteria > Pseudomonadati > Pseudomonadota > Gammaproteobacteria > Lysobacterales > Lysobacteraceae > Stenotrophomonas > Stenotrophomonas sp. CFBP 13724. The sequence goes on along the minus strand of NZ_JACYUW010000004.1, from coordinate 84,519 downwards.
GACGTCACGGTCCATGCGGGTCACCTCCAGACGCGCGTTTTCGTAGCGCCCATGCGCTTCGGCCAAGGTGGCATGCAACTGCAGGGCGCGCGCCTGCCGCTCCACGGCACTCATCTGCAGTTCGCTGCGTGCCGCGCGGATGTCCGCATCGGCGCGCCGCACACTGCCAAGTGGCACGCTGAAGCCCGCCACCAGCGAGGAATCGCGGCTGGCGCGGTCATTGCGCAGCCCGAACTGCCAGGACACATCGCTGCGCTGTTGGCTGCGGGCCAGTTGCACCTGCGCTTCGCGCACGCGCTGCTCACCGGCGATCATCGCCAGCTCCGGGGTCCGCTCGAGCAGATCGGCCAGCCCGGCGAAGTCCTGCAAGGCGGGCAAGCGCAGGGGATCACCACTGGCTACATCGAAATCCACGCTGCGCGCGTTCCACAGCGCCGCCAGCGAAAGGCGCGCAGTGCTGCCTTCCTGCAGGGCACGATCTAGATCCAGCTCGGCCTGGGCCACCGCCGCCTGCGCGGTCATCAGGGTCGAGGCCGGTGATGCGCCAGCGCTGAGCCGCCGGCGCGCTGCGTCGACCGCGCGACGGCGCTGCTCGATGTCATCCAGCGCGATGCGCTGACGGCCACTGGCGACGGTGATCGCAAGGTAGCGACGGGCCACTTCGGCCATCATGTCCAGCCGGATGATCTCGCGCTGTGGTGCCAGGGCGTCGATGTTGGCCTGGGCCAGGGCGCGGCGGGCATTCAGCTTGCCGCCACGTTCCAGGACACCGGCCAGCGACACGGTGGTTTCCAGCGCGTCGATGCCGCGGCTGTTGCCGCTGCCAAGCGCGTTCTCGATGTCCACCCCGAACACCAGTGGCGGTGCCAGCCCGGCTGCGTCGTAGCGGGCGCGGGCGGCCTGCTGCTGCAGGGGCAGCAGTCGCAGGTCGGGGTGGGTGCGCGAAACACGTTCGATGGCAGCATCGAGCGTCAACGGGACGGCGGGCGATGTCACCTGTGCGCCTGCGCACGGTGCCATCGCCAGGGCCGCAAGCGCGGCCAGGCGTTTCCACATGGGATTTCTCCAGCAATCTCAGGACAGGATCGGGTCGTCCGCTGCGTGCGGACCGCGGATCAGGCCTGGATCGGGGGACGCAGCGGGCTGTCCTGTGGCGCGGGACGCCAAGTCGCGTCATGCGGAGCGTGGCGCATGCCGGCCGGTGCAGTGATCAGTTCCCAGCCTGCGTATGCAAAGGGCAGCACGCCACCCTGGCCATGACAGTGGCCGCAATGCACGAGTGCATGCAGCAGGCGTGCGCCGGTATCGTCATCATCGTGGCCGGTCTCCATTCCGGCATCGCCATGCGGCGCGGCGGGATGATCGGCATGGGACAACTCATGCAGGTCACCCAGCGCCGACGCCAACGCGCCACCGGCCGTGCCAAGCGCCACCACCACCAGCATCAGCAGGCGGATCAGGAACAACGGGCGTCGGCGGACAGTACGGATCATCATCGTCAGGGTAGCGGCCGCACGAGGCGTTACACAATCGCAGCGCAGGCGACCGGTGCTAGAGGGGGGTCTGCAGATCGTGCAGGGAAGCGCCAGTGACTTCGTGCATGCCGGGCGGCAAGGCAGCTTTCAGCGCGTCCAGTGTCGCGAAATGCCTGCCGCGTACGCCGTTCCAGCCGCTGTTCGCGGTATCGGCGACGTCCAGATGCCAGCCCCTGGCCGAATGCTTCAGCGCGGTGCGCACCAGCTGCGGTGTCCGCTGCGAGCGATGCACCAGCATGAAGGCGCCCTGCTCCGCATGCCGTATGGCATAGCGGCCGGGCCGCTCGAACTCCGTACACAACACCCGATAGGCTACGTGGGCCGTCGCCTTGCAGGCATCGATGTTGAACACGTAATCGGGCTTGTTGAGATAACCGCGATGCCGGCTGTAATCGTCCTTGATGACGGCGCGTTCCGCAGCCGCCAGCACGTGGGCGATGCCTGGCGGTGCATGCTCGCCGTAGCACGGCATGCCCACCATCCAGATGATGCCGGAGGCATCCGGCGCGTTGGCCATCACGCGGGGCACGCTCGATGGGCGCGGAGGCAGCGTTGGCGGCACGTCGCGGTTCGCAGTTGCAACCGGCGTGGCGGGACTGTCTTGCAGGGAGGGAAGCATGCGGCAGGCCTGTCTGTTGGACCAGACAAGCCTGCCCTGCTGCAGAAAATCCGCTACCAGCAATCAGCCTTTGCGGCGCTCTGCGATGAAGGCCTGGATCTGCTGTTCCAGCACCGGCAGCGGCACCGATCCCTGCTGCAGTACGGCGTCGTGGAACGCCTTGATGTCGAATGAGTCGCCCAGTTCCTTCTCCGCCTGCGCGCGCAGCCGCACGATGGCGATCTCGCCGAGCTTGTAACTGAGTGCCTGGCCCGGCCAGGAGATGTAGCGATCCACTTCGGTGGTGACTTCGTGTTCGCTCAACGCGGTGTGGTCGCGCAGATAGGCCAGTGCCTGCTCGCGGCTCCAGCCCTTGCTGTGCACGCCGGTATCGATCACCAGCCGCGCCGCACGCCACATTTCGTAGGTCAGCCGGCCGAAGTCTTCGTACGGGGTCTCGTAGATGCCCATCTCCACGCCAAGCTTTTCGCAGTACAGGCCCCAGCCTTCGCCGTAGGCGGAGATGTAGCTGTTGCGACGGAACTCCGGCAGCTCGCCCTGCTCGGCCGCCAGCGCGCCCTGCAGCGCATGGCCCGGATCGGACTCGTGCAGGGTCAACGCGGGCAGGTTGTACAGCGGTCGCGCCGGCAGGTTGTAGGTGTTGAGCCAATAGGTGCCCATGCCACCGCGGCCGGCGGTCCAGAACGGGGCGATGTCCGGCGGCACCGGCACGATGGTGAAGCGTGCGCGCGGCAGCGTCATGTATTTACCGATCACTCCGTCCACCCGCTTGGAGATCCACGCCGCGCGATGCAGCAGTTCATCGGGTGTCCTGGCGTAGAACTGCGGATCGGTACGCAGGAAGGTCAGGAACTCGCCGAAGCTGCCCTTGAAACCGACCTGCTTGATGATGGCGTTCATCTCGGCCTGGATGCGTGCCACCTCGGCCAGGCCGATCGTGTGGATCTCATCCGGGCCCAGGTCCAGGGTTGTGTATTCGTGGATCTGCTGTTTGTAGAACGCCTTGCCGTCCGGCATCGCTTCGGCGGCCAGCGTGGTGCGCGCCTGTGGCACGTACTCCTGCAGGAAGAAGCGGCGCAGCTGCTGGAACGCTGGGATGACCTTGCCGGCGATCGCCTCGCGCGCCTGCGCCTGCAGCTGGGCCTGCTCGGCGGCGGGGATGCTGGCAGGCAGTTTCTTGAACGGCGCGTACAACGGTGACCGGGTCGGGTCGGTGAGGTCGGCGACGTTGGAGATCGCCACTTCGCGGCCATCCAGCACTGCACGCGGCACGCTGAAACCACGCGCCAGGCCGGCACGCATGTTGTCGGTCTGCTGGGTGAAATAACGCGGCACGTCGTTGAGGCGCGCGATGTAGTTGCGATGGTCCTGCGCGGTCTTCATTTCGCGACGGGCCATGAAGGACAGGTTCGACCAGAACGAGGAATCCGAATTGAACGGCATCTCGTAGGTGCGCAGGCGCACGTCCTCGGCCAGGTTGAACACCTGGTCGCGGTAGATCGCCAGGTTGACCTGGTTCACCGCTGACAGGGCCTTGGCATCCAGCCCATCCAGTTGCTTGAGCACGCCGTCCCAGACCGCAAGCCGCGCCTGCTGTGCGGCCGGGCCTACATCGGGCATGCGCGCGGCGCTCTCCGGGGCGTCGCCGTCTTCGCTGGCTTCACCTCCACCGGCCTGGCGCCACGCCCATTCCTTTTCATAGATCGCGCGGAACGCGGCGTCGGCGGCACTTTCATCGGCAACGCTGGCCGGCGCCGCCGTGGCGACCGGCGGGGCCGCGTGGGCGAGCAAGGGAGCGGACAGGGCGAGCAGCAGGGCAACGGCAAGGCGGGTTTTCACGAGCGCAGGATTCCCGGGGAGGCAGGCCTTCGATGATGGCACCGATGCTGCCCCGCTACATGGGTCGAACGTCCTGCCCGCGGACTAGTGAGCGGCCTTGTCGCGCTTCCAGCCGCGGTGGGCGATATCCAGCTTCAGGCTGTACAGCGCGGTGAACGCAGGGAAAAGGTTCTGCAGCACGCCGACCGAGTCCTGTTTTGCGGAAAACAGGAAGTAACTCAGCGTCATCAGGCTGCCGACCACGCTCATGTACCAGAACAACCGCGGGATCACCGGCTTGCCGGCGCGCCGCGAAGCGACGAACTGCACCAGCCAGCGGCCGCCGAACATCAGCGCGCCGGTGTAGCCGATCAGCTTCCAGCCGGTGACGTGCAGCCCGGTCCAGTACAGCCAGGTCAGCGGCTGGTCCAGCAGGGGAAGGTCCATCAGCGTTCTTCCACGGCGGTGCGGCGGCTGCGCGTGATCAACCAGGCCACCCCGCGCAGGTCGCGCAGGCCGACCAGCGCCCGCTGCAGGTTGTTGTACTTGGACACTCCGGCGGTACGCGGGCGGTGGTTGACCGCCACGCACTGCGTGGTCCAGCCGGCACGCTGCATCAGCGCGGGCAGATAGCGGTGCATGTGGTCGAAGTAAGGCAGGTCCAGGAAGGCGTCGCGCTCGAACAGCTTGATGCCGCAGCCGGTATCGGGGGTGGCGTCGTGCAGCACGCGTGCGCGGATCGCATTCGCCCAACGGCTGGCCCAGCGCTTGCTGCCACTGTCCTTGCGGTTGACGCGCCAGCCAGCGAACAGCTTGACCTGGGCGTCCGCCGCTACGCGTGCATCGAGCAGCTTCGGAATATCGGCGGGATCATTCTGGCCGTCGCCGTCCAGCGTGGCGATCCACGCGCCGCGAGCGTGCTTGACGCCGGTCCGCACCGCCGTGCTCTGGCCGCTCTGGCTGACGTGGTGCAGCACGCGCAGCTCCGGCGTGGTGGCCTTCAGGGCCTGCAGCACCGCCAGCGTGTCGTCCCCTGAATGGTCGTCCACGTAGACGATCTCGAACGCCACGCGGCCGCGCAGCGCTGCGGTGATTTCAGCCACCAGCGGGGCGACGTTGTCGCGTTCGTTGAATACCGGGACGACGACGGAAAGCTCTGGATGACTCATCGGGAACTCGGCCAAGGGAAAGTAAAACAGCGCGCATTCTCCGCTGCCGAGGTTATCCGAAGATGAACCCGGCTGCCCAGCAAGGCCGCCTTCAGCCGCTTTCAGCCGCTTTCGCCGAAATAATCCCGGCACCACGCCACCACGGGCGGCAGACCCTGTTCGATCGGCAGGGACGGTGAATAGCCGAACGCGTCATGGGCACGGCGGGTGTCAGCCATCGTGCGCACCATGTCGCCGGCCTGCATCGGTTTGTAGACCTTGCGTGCAGGGCGAGCGGCGGCTTGCTCGATCACCTCGATGAACCGCTCCAGTTCCACCGGGGTGTGGTTGCCCAGGTTGAACACGCGGTGCGGCACCGGCTCGGTGCTGGAATGCGCGAGCGCACCAAGGATGCCCGCCACGATGTCGGAAACATGTGTGAAATCGCGCTGCATCCGGCCTTCGTTGAACACCTCGATCGGCCTCCCGGCCAGCACCGCGCGGGCGAACAGCAGCGGCGCCATGTCCGGCCGCCCCCAGGGGCCGTACACGGTGAAGAAGCGCAGACCGGTGGCGCGCAGGCCATACAGCTGCGCATAGCTGTACGCCATCAATTCGTTAGCGACCTTGGTGGCTGCGTACAGCGAGCGCGGCTGGTCCACGCGCTGGTCTTCGGAGAACGGCGGGGTGGCCGAATCGCCATACACCGAACTGCTGCTGGCATACACCAGATGCTCCACGCGGTGGTGGCGGCAGGCTTCCAGGATGTTGACGAAGCCACTGAGGTTGCTGTCGACGTAGGCCTGCGGATTTTCCAGCGAATAACGCACGCCGGCCTGCGCCGCCAGGTGGATCACCGCCTGCGGCTGGACCTCTTCGAACAGCGCAGCCAGGCCGTTGCGGTCGGTCAGATCCAGCGTGCGCAGGTCCAGCTGCGGGCACAGCGCCGCTACGCGGTCGCGCTTCAGCTGTGGATCGTAGTAATCATTGAAATTGTCCAGGCCGACCATCGGCTGGCCGGCCTGCAGCAGCGCCTGCGCGGTGTAGGCCCCGATGAATCCCGCAGCACCGGTAAGCAGGATCTTCATGCGGTCGCTCAGCCGCGCTGGGCCCGCAACCGTTCCAGCACGCCATCCAGCGTGTCCAGATCGGTGTAGTGGATGACCAGCTTGCCTTTGCCGCCGCGGCCGTGGTTGATCGCCACCTTGGCACCGAGCGATTCGCTCAGCTCGGTTTCCAGCGAGGCGATATCCGCCTGGGGCGCGCTGCGCGGCGCCGGCTGCGGGCGGTTGCCCGGCACCTTGCCGGCGGCGAACGCCTGCGCGCGGCGCTCCACTTCACGCACCGACCAGCCTTCATCGGCCGCTTCCTGGGCCAGCTTGCCGGCCAGTTCCGGGGCCAGCGTCAGCAGCGCGCGGGCGTGGCCCATTTCCAGGCGGCGCGATTCCAGCAGCACGCGGATCGCGATCGGCAGTTCCAGCAGGCGCAGCAGGTTGGACACCGATGCACGCGAACGGCCCACCGCTTCGGCGGCTTCGGCGTGGGTCAGGGTGAACTCGCTGATCAGCCGATGCAGCGCTTCGGCTTCTTCCAGCGGGTTGAGGTCTTCGCGCTGGATGTTCTCGATCAGCGCCATCGCGATGACGGTGCGGTCTTCCAGCTCACGCACCACCACCGGCACTTCGTCCAGGCCGGCCAGCTGCGACGCACGCCAGCGGCGTTCGCCGGCGACGATCTCGTAGTTGCCGCCCGGCAGCTGGCGCGCCAGGATCGGCTGGATCACGCCCTGCGACCGGATGGAATCAGCCAGTTCGGCGAGCTTGGCCTGGTCCATTTCGCGCCGCGGCTGGTACTTGCCCGGCTGCAGCTGGCCGATCGGCAGCCTGCGCAGCACCTCACCAGGCAGCGGTTCGATCACCGCCGTGGCCTGCACCTGGCTCACCGAAGCCTTCGGTCCCAGCAGGGCATCCAGGCCGCGGCCGAGGCCACGCTTCTTCCCTGCGGCGGGCTTGGTGGTCATCAGGCAGTCTCCACGGCCTTGGCGGCCTTGTTGCGATCGTTGTTGCGACGGATGATCTCCCCGGCCAGGCCGAGGTAGGCCACGCCACCGCGCGAGCCACGGTCGTAGCCGACGATGCTCTGGCCATGGCTGGGCGCTTCGGCCAGGCGCACGTTGCGCGGTACGATGGTGCGGAACACCAGGTCGCCGAAGTGTTCGGTGAGCTCGCCGGACACCGCGTTGGCCAGGTTGTTGCGCACGTCGAACATGGTGCGCAGCACGCCTTCGATTTCCAGGGCCGGATTGAGGTTGCCGCGCAGCGCTTCGATGGTTTCCACCAGCGCGCTCAGGCCTTCCAGGGCGTAGTACTCGCACTGCATCGGCACCAGCACCGAATCGGCGGCGGCCAGGGCATTCAAGGTCAGCAGCGAAAGTGCCGGCGGGCAGTCGATCAGGATGTAATCGTACTCATCGCGGATCGGTGCCAGTGCGCGCTTCAGGCGCTGCTCGCGCTCGCCCTGGCCCATCAGCTGGATCTCGGCGGCGGTCAGGTCGATGTTGCCGGGCAGCAGGTCATAGCCCTCGGCCGATTTCACCCGCACTTCCGCCGCGGTGCTTTCGCCCAGCAGCAGGTCATAGGTGGACGAGACCAGATCGCGTTTTTCCACGCCGCTGCCCATCGTCGCGTTGCCCTGCGAATCCAGGTCCACCAGCAGGACGCGCTTGGGGGCGTGGGCCAGGGCGGCGGACAGGTTGACGGCGGTCGTGGTCTTGCCGACGCCACCCTTCTGGTTGGCGATGGCGATGATGCGGGCCATGCGGGTGAGCCTCGTCGACGGTTGCTGGGGCTGGTCATTATGCGTACAACCAGCCCCGGGCGGAAATCGGGATGCGCCAGGGCCTTGCCGAACAAGGACCGGCGCAGCCGTTCAAGGACCGGTAATGGTCACCAGATGGCGCTCGCCGGACAGCCCGGGAACCTGCAGCGGCACTACCTCGCGCACGCTCCAGCCCTTCGGCAGTGCGGCGATTTCATCGTGCGGATGGATGCCTTTCATCGCCAGCAGCACCCCGCCCGGGCGCAGCAGGTGGCCACCCACGCGCACGATACCTTCCAGCGTGTCCATCGCACGCGCGGTGATCTGGTCGTACTGGCCGGGCTCGTCCAGCGCTTCAGCGCGCGATTCGGCGACCCGCGCATTGCCCAGCTGCAGTTGGCGCACGGCTTCGCGCATGAAGCGCGCCTTCTTGCCGTTGCTTTCCACCAGGGTGACGTGCAGGCCCGGGCAGGCGATGGCCAGCGGAATGCCGGGCAGCCCCGGACCGGTGCCGAGGTCGGCCAGGGTGCCTTGGGTTACGTGCGGCTGCATCGCCAGCGAATCCAGCAGGTGGCGGGTGACCATCTCCTGCGGATCGCGCACGGCGGTGAGGTTGTAGGTCTGGTTCCAGCGATGCAGCAGGGCCAGGTAACGCAGCAGCGGCGGCGCCAGCTCGGCGGCCAGGCCCATGTCGGCCAGGCCACGCTGCAGCGTGTCGGCGACGGCAGGCGGAAGGTTGTGTTCGCTCATGCCGGCATTATCGCCGGTTTCACCCGGCCACGAGCGCTTCAGGCCGCGTGCCAGGCCAGCGCAGCGCGGAAATCGGCGCGCGCCTGCCACTCATGCAGGTGCCAGCGCGCGGCCGGGCCGAGTGCCGGATCGCACCAGTGCAGCTGCAGGCTGCCGTCGCGGGCGGGGGCGAACTGCAGGCGGTGCAGGCCGAAGGAGATGCCTTGCCCGTCCGCCTTCAGCATGGCCTCCTTGGCACACCAGACACGGAAGAACCAGTGTTCGCGATCAGCCTCGGACAGGCTTTCCAGCCATTCGATTTCCGCCGGGTGGAAAAAGCGGCGGACGATTTCCAGCAGGCGCGGTCGGGGACGCAGCAGTTCCAGGTCCACCCCCAGCCGCACGCCTTTGCCCAACGCCACCAGCAGCAGCTCGCCGCTGTGGCTCCAGCCGGTGCCGTAGCCGGACAACGCGGCAGACAGTTCCGGGCGGCCACGCGGATCACGGACCAGCGGCAGCGCCAGCGGATCGCCCCCCAACGCCTCTGCCAGCACCTGTCGCGCCTGCGGTTCGCCGCGTTGTCCGGGCACGTGGGGACGGCGCCAGACCGTCACCGGACCGAACTGCCACGGGCCATCGAGGGGCAGCTGCGGGGTCACGATGCGCTCCTGCCAGCACGACTGCACAAGCGGTTCACGGCCGGGCGCGTCAACTGAGGTCCCTTGGGACGTGGAGGTGTGGCGATGGGCATCATCATCTGGTTGATCGTAGGCGGCATCGTGGGCTGGCTGGCCAGCATCATCATGAGGCGCGATGGCCAGCAGGGCATCATCCTCAACGTGGTGGTCGGCATCGTCGGCGCACTCATTGCCGGCTTTCTGTTCGGTGGTGGGATCAACGACGCGATCACGCTGCGCACCTTCCTGTTCTCGTTGATCGGCGCGGTGATCCTGTTGGCGATCGTCAACCTTTTCACCCGCAAGAGCATACGCTGACGCCGTCGTGGTGCCGGCCGCTGGCCGGCGGATGCATCAGCACGGGGCCCGGCAAAATGCCGGGCCTCGTTGTTTCAGGCCAGCTGCACCCAGGCCGGTGCGTGGTCGCTGGGGCGCTCCCAGGTCCGCGGCTCGCGATCAATGCCCGATGCCACCGCAGACGCCTTCAGCGCCTCCGATACGAGGGTGAGGTCGATGCGCAGGCCAAGGTTGCGGCGGAAACCGGCGGCGCGGTAATCCCACCAGCTGAACACTCCGGCCTCGTCACTGTGCAGGCGGAACGCATCATGCAGTCCCAGCTGCAGCAGCTTGTTCAGCGCGCCGCGTTCGGCGGTGGAGGTCAGGATGTGGTTTTCGTTCCAGACCAGCGGGTCGTTGACGTCACGTTCGTCCGGGGCGATGTTGAAATCGCCCATCACGATCAGCTTCGGGTAGCGCTGCAGTTCACTGGCGATCCAGGCGTGCACGGCCTCCAGCCAGCGCAGTTTGTAGGCGTATTTGTCGGTGCCCACGTCCTGGCCGTTGACCACGTACAGGTTGATCACCCGCAGCTCGCCGAAGGTACCGGCGATGACGCGCTTCTGCTCGTCTTCAAAGCCGGGGATGCCGATCTGCACGTCCTGGGCCGGCTCGCGCGACAGCAGTGCCACGCCGTTGTAGGTCTTCTGGCCAGCGAACACGCTGCGGTAGCCGGCGGCGATCAGCGCCGAATCCGGGAACTTGTGGTCTTCCAGCTTGGTTTCCTGGATGCCGACGATATCCGGGCCGAAGTCCTTGAGCCACTGCTCCAGGTGCGGCAGGCGGACGTTGAGGGAATTGACGTTCCACGAGGCGATTTTCATGCGGGGATTGTAGCCCGCCCGGTGGTGCGGCCCGGTAGCGCCGAGCCATGCTCGGCGGCTCTTTGCCGAAGACTACGGATATGTTCCGCCGAGCATGGCTCGGCGCTACCCGCCTTCAGGCCGGCGGGACGTCCCAGCCGAACAGATCCAGCGCCTTCTGGAATGCGGCGTCGACCGGTGCGCGCACATCCACCGTGCCACCGTCCGGATGCGGGAAGCGCAGGCGCTCGGCATGCAGCAGCATGCGGTGCACGCCCTGCATGCGGAAGATGCGGTTGTGCCGCCCATCGCCATGGCTGGTGTCACCAATCATGTGGTGCGACAGGTGCTTGAGGTGGCGGCGGATCTGGCGGAAGCGCCCGGTCTGCGGCTGGCAGCGCAGCAGCGCATAGCGCGAGGTGTTGAACTCACCACTCGGCACCGCCAGCTCGCCGGTCGCCAGGCGCTGGAAATCCGTCACCGCCGGCTTCTTCACCGGCTTGCCGGGGCCGCCGTCCAGGTCATGGTCGACCTGCCAGCTTTCCTCTGCCGGCCACCCACGGCACACGGTGAGGTAATCCTTCTGTACCTCCCCGCCCATCAGCGACTTGCCCAGCGCGCTGGCGGTATCGCGGTCGAAAGCCAGCAGCAGGCAGCCGCTGGTGGCACGGTCCAGCCGGTGCACCAGGAAGATCTGCCGGCCCAGCTGCTCGCGGAGCCGATCGGCCAGGAAATCATCCTCGCCGCGCGCCAGCTTGCTGTCGTGGACCATCAGCCCGGCCGGTTTGTTGACCACCGCCAGGCGTTCGTCCTGGTGCAGCAGCTGCAGCGGTTCCGCTGCTGCGGCGGCAGACGCATCCTCCTGGATCGTTTCGTCGATCACCGGGTCGCCCCCATCATCGCCACCACGCCCGTGCCAGCGCCAATGCACCCAGCACGCCGGACACCGCGCTCCAGATCGGCATGTCGCCGAAGTACAGGCCCGGCGGCTGCAGCACGTACAGCAGCGCGGCGATCGCCAGCAGGCCGACACCGGTGATTGCGCCCACGGCGCGCTTCTGCAGCCGTCGCAGGCTGGCATCCAGTGCGGCCAAATCGCGCGAGCGCATCGACAGCTCATGCCGTCCTTCCACCTGCTGGCTCAGCCAGGCGTGCACCAGCCGCGGCATGTCCGGCGCATGGGTCATGATTTCCGGCACCCGCTTGCCGATCTCGCGCAGCACCCGGCGCGGGCTGTAGCGCGCACGCAGGATCTTCGCCAGCACCGGCTTGGCCACCGCCCAGATATCGATCTGCGGATCCAGCTGGCGCCCCACCCCTTCGATGTTGAGCAGGGTCTTCTGCAGGAGGATCAGCTGCGGCTGCAGGGTCAGCTGGTAGCGCTGCGCCACGCGGAACAGCTTCATCAGCACTTCCGCCAGCGAAATCTGCGACAGCGGGCGGGTGAAGTACGGCTCGCACACCGAACGCACCGCCGACTCCAGCTCGTCGATGCGCACGTGGTCGGGCATCCACCGGGCCTGCACATGTAGTTCGGCGATGCGCCGGTAATCGCGGTTGAAGATGGCCATGAAGTTCTCGGCGAGGTAGTACTGGTCCTCCTGCGAGAGCTGCCCCATGATGCCGAAATCCAGCGCGATGAAGCGCGGATTGGCGCGGCGCTGCGGATCGATATCGACCCAGATGTTGCCGGCGTGCGCGTCGGCGTGGAAGAAGTTGTCGCGGAACACCTGGGTGTAGAACACCCGCACGCCCTTGGCCGCCAGCGCGACGCGGTCGATGCCGGCGCGGTCCAGCGCTTCGATGTCGTCCGAGGGGATGCCCCACACGCGTTCCAGGGTCAGCGCGCGTTCGGCGGTGTGGCTCCAGATCACCTCGGGCACGTACAGGTCGTCGGAGTTCTCCCAGAACCGGCGCAGCACGCTCGCATTGGCCCCTTCGCGCTGCAGGTCCAGTTCTGCCGAAAGCGTGTTTTCGATCTCGGCCACCACTTCGCGCGGGCGGATCTTGTCGGCGCGCGGATGGGTGCGCTCGACCAGCGTCGCCAGCGAGTTGAGCAGGGCGATGTCGGCGACGATCTGCTTTTCGATGTCCGGGCGCAGTACCTTCACCACCACCTGCCGGCCATCGCCGAGCGTGGCGGCGTGCACCTGGGCGATCGATGCCGAGGCCAGCGGCTCGGTATCGAAACTGGCGAACGCCGCACTGACCGGCATGCCCAGCGCCTGTTCGACGATGCGCCGTGCGGTATCACCGTCGAACGGCTTGACCCGATCCTGCAGCAAGGTCAGTTCGACGGCTACATCCGGCGGCACCAGGTCGCGGCGGGTGGAGAGGATCTGTCCGAACTTGACGAAGATCGGGCCGAGGTCCTGCAGCGCCAGGCGCAGCCGCGCACCGCGGGACTGCGCGGCGATGTCCGCCGATGCGCGTGGCACGAAGGGTTTGGCCAGCCGCAGCCAGCGCTCGGCCGGGGTGCCCTGCAGCAGGTCGTCCAGCCGGTAGCGCAGGATGATGCGGCCGATGCGGCTGGCCCGCAGCAGCGCCTTCACGCGGCACCCCGCAGGCGTTGCACGCGCGCGGCGATGCGCTCGACGTCGTCACGCAGCACGTCCACGTCGTCATGGAAGGCATCCAGCTCGCCGCGCGGAACCACGTCACGCGATTCCTCGGTGACGAACTCGGCGGCCGTATGCGCGAGGTCGGACGCGCCGCGGCGTGCATGCTGCAGGGCACTGCGCAGGGTATTGGCCACCTGCACACCCAGCACTTCGCCGAACACGCGCACGAAGGGCAGCTGCCAGTCCGGATCGAAGCCCTTGGCCAGCTGCTGCAGGCGGCGCGCCAGTTCTGCATCGCCGGCCACCCGCACGCGCCCGGCCGTGTTGGCCTGGGCGCCGCGTGATCTTGCCAGCAGCGGCAGCTGTGCCAACACCCCGGACAGGCTGCTGCGCACGGCCAGGTCGGCTTCGCGATGGTCAACCGGCCCCACTTCCAGCGCCTCGCCGTGCACGCTGATGCGCATCGCCAGCGCGGGCGCTTCCAGGGTCAGGTCGATATGGCGGCCATCCAGTGCGGTCAGCGCCTGGCGGGTATCAGGGTCCAGCGCAAGCGCGCGGTTGAGCGCGGCTTGCAGGGCGCGGCCGGCAACCGGCTTGAGCGACTTGAGCAGGGAAAGAGGCATGGCGGGCATTCTACCTGCCTGATGAGGTAGTGACGCCCGCTGTGGTCGGTGACGACCGGTGGTCGTCACGCTGTTCCCGCTGCGCTCGCCGAGCATGGCTCGGCGTTACCGCCATTCCGGTAGTGACGGCCGCTGGCCGTCATCGTGCAGAAACAACAAAGCCGGGCAATGCCCGGCTTTGTCTTTCAAGCAACCCGACCGGAGGTCAGGTTCGCTTGCGGAACATCGAGATGATGGCCAGCACCAGGAAGACCACGAACAGGATCCAGGCGATGTTGCTGGCGGCACCGGCAATACCGGAGAAGCCAAGCACTGCGGCAATCAGGGCGATGACGAAAAAGATGACGGCGTAATGCAGCATGGCGTTCCTCGCGGTTAACGTGCCGGGGTGGCGTTGGGGACCATACTCACGTGCCAGCGGTGTTCATCTGGTGATGGAAATCTCGCCGATTGATGAAGCTTTCAGCCGCGTGAGCCCTTCGTCAATGCTCACCACGGGCACATAACCGAAGTCACGGCGCGCCGGTTCCATGCTGTACCAGTGCGCGGTGCACAGCTGTTCGGCAAGGAAACGGGTAAGCGGCGGCTCACCCGGCAGGCGCAGCAGCGGCCACAGTTTTTCGGCCACCGCACCGATGCGATATGCGGTCTTGAAGCTTACCGACTTCGTCACCGGGGGCGCGCCTACCGCAGCCAGCAGCTTGTTTAGCAGCTCGCGCATCGGCAGCGGTTCGCCGTTGGAAATGAAGTACGCCTTGCCCGCGCACGCCGCACCGGGTGCCAATGCATCCAGCGCCAGGAAATGCGCCAGTGCGGCGTTGTCGATGTAGGTGGTATCGACCAGGTTGCTGCCATCGCCGACCAGACGCAGGCGTCCAGCGCGCGAACGCTGCGCCAGCCGCGGCACCAGCTGCAGATCGCCTGGCCCCCAGATCAACCGGGGGCGCAGCGCCACGGTGGCCAGCGTGGCATCGTTGGCCGCCAGCACGCGTTGTTCGGCAATCGCCTTGGTCGCGGCATACGGCGCCTGGAAGTCTTCGCCATACGGCACCTCGTCCGCACCCAGCCCTTCCACCGGATGCGTAGCCCGATGGGTCACGCTGGGCGTGGAGGTGTAGACCAGTTTCGAAACCCCCTGCGCACGGCAGGCGGCGATGACGTTGTCGGTGCCGACGACATTGGCCCGGTGGTAGCTGTCATAGCTGCCCCACGCTCCTGCCTTGGCCGCGTTGTGCAGCACCGCGTCCATGCCCGTCACGGCGTGCAGCACCGCCTGCGCATCGGCGAGATCCCCCTGGATCTGGCCCACGCCCATGGCCTGCAGCGCCGGGTAATGACCGCGATTGAAGCTGAGGACCTGGTGCCCGCGTTCGGCAAGGCCAGCGCACAGCGCCTGGCCGAGGAATCCACCGCCGCCGGTGACAAGGATCTTCATGCGTGTTTTTCCCGTTGCGAAGCGGCCCAGATCGCCAGCTTCTCGCGGCCGATCTTGGCGTTGTGGCGGATATCCACCGGGAACCCCGGATGGACCAGGAAGTCCTGCAGTCGCGCCTCGGGCAGGCGCACGGCCGCCTTGGTGCGCAGCGCTTCCTGCAGGGCGGCGGAATCGGAATGCCCGCGCAGCAGCTCCACGCACAGCACCGGCACCTGCGCACCCGGCGCACCGACGCCGACCAGCGCAGTGCGCGCCACGCCGGCCACGGTGTTGAACACCGGCTCGACCTGTTCGGTGTACAGCGGCCCCTGCGCGGTTTCCACGCGCTGGGTCTTGCGCCCACAGAACCACAGCTGGCCCTGCGCATCGAAGTAGCCGACATCGCCCATGCGGTGCACCACGCGGGTGCTCCCATCGGCCAGCGTCTCGTTGATCTTCGCCGCCGCGGTGGCCTGCGGACGGTTGAAATAGCTGTCTGTCGCAGTGGGTCCGGCCACGGTGATCTCGCCCACTTCACCCACCGCCAGCTCACGCACCTGCGACCAGTCCGGCAGCGGCGCGTCGTCGATGGCGATGATGCGCACCTGGTTCGGTGCCACCACCCCGCCCACGCAGGTCCCGGCACCGCCTTCAGTGGCCGCGCGGGTGTTTTCCAGCGCGCGCCCTTCGATCACCGCGACCGGCAGGCATTCGGTGGCGCCATACGGCGTCCAGAACTGGGCATCGGGCGGCAACAGCCGGCGGATCCTGGCCACCACGTCCGGCGGCACCGGCGCCCCCGCCGAGGTCACCCGCTTGACCCCCGGCAGCGGCTGGCCATGGTCGGCCAGCACCCGCATCAATGCCGGCGAGCCGAACAACTGGGTGACGCCGTGGCGTTTGATCGCATCGTGCAGGCGGCGCGGATCGGCGCTGGCCGGGCGCGTCGGGTCCATGTCCGGAATCACCGACGTCAGCCCCAGTGCCGGGTCGAACAGGGCGAACGGCGGGAAGGTCGGCAGGTCCACCCCGCCCGGTTCCATCCCGAACGCCGAACGCAGCAGCTCGACCTGGCCGACGAAATGGCGGTGGCGGTAGACCACGCCCTTTGGCACGCCGGTGGAGCCGCTGGTGAACAGGATCGCAGCGGTATCTTCGCCATCGGTGGCGGCCAGCATCGGCGGCGTACCGGCGCCGGCCCGCTCCAGCGCGGCCAGTGTGGTGCCGCCCCAGCCCAGCCGGCGGCCGACGGTCACCAGCAGCGTGGCCGACGGCGCCCAGCGCAGCGCAAGCCGGGCCACGTGGGCCAGCGCAATGCCAATGAAGGCCTGCGGCTGCGCCTCGTCCAGGCACTGTTTCAGCGCGCGCTTGTCGATGCCCGGATCCACCAGCACCGGCACCGCACCCAGCTTGAACAGCGCGAACATCAGCAGGAAAAACTCGGGCGAAGGCCGCACCATCACCACCGCACGTACGCCGCGGCCGATGCCGTAGGCGGCCAGGCCGGCGGCCATGGCATCGCTGCGCGCATCCAGCTGACGGTAATCCAGGGTCACGTCATAGGCCGCCATGCCATTGCCCGGACCGCGCCGTCCGGGGCAGCGGATGGCGATCTGGTCGGGGCGTTCACGCGCCAGTTCGGGCAATCGTGCGGCGATGTTGCTGTATCGGTTCATCCGTTCATTGTCGCCGTATACGGAAATTCTTGCGCGCCGGCCCGCATCATGGAAAATCCGCACTCTCTTTTCATGTCGCTAACGGCCGCCCGAGGCGCCCTGCCCATGCTACACCCCTGCATGACCTGCGGCGCCTGCTGCACCCAGTACCGCGTGGCATTCCACTGGATGGAATCGGATGAAGTCACCCCCGGCGGCGTGCCGCACCAGCTGACCGAAGTGCTGGACCCGCATCGCCTGTGCATGCAGGGCACCCATTCGGCGCCGGTGCGTTGCGTGGCGCTCGACGCCCAGATCGGCGTGTATTCGCGGTGCACGATCCATCCCAACCGGCCCAGCGTGTGCCGCGAGGTGGACGCTTCATGGGAATACGGCAAGCGCAGCGCGCAGTGCGAGAAAGCCCGCATCGCCTACGGCCTGGACCCGCTGACGCCGGCCGACTGGCGCTGGCGCGACGCCGCCGGCAACGATGACGACCACCCGGATGACAACGGCTCGCCGCAGGCCCCGATCGCTGCCTGAGTAGCGCCGATCTATGGTCGCCGGCTCTTCATCGCGGTGTCTGATGGTTTCCGCTGACCATGGGTCGGCGCTACCGCGACGCGCGCGCGGACTGTCGGGGGCGGGCGGTGGGGCGGGGGCGTTGAGCGCCATGGATGGCGCGAAACGAGGCCCGCAGGAGCGGCTTTTGCCGTCCCCCGCCCAGCCCCACCGCCCGACGCCAAGCACGATGCCTGCTTTCAGAGCCCACCCGCGAGGGGCTCCGCCGTTCGCAGCCCGCTCAGCCGAGCGGATGCGAATCCAGGAACGCGCGGATCCGCGGCACCAGCACCTCGTGCTTGTCTTCCAGCACGTAGTGGCCGGCATCCTCGAAGGCGAGCACTTCCGCCTGCGGCAACGCCGCCTGGAAGCCCTTCAGGAAATGGTGGTCGAAGACGAAATCACGCAGGCCCCAGCCGATGAAGGCGGGCCGGTCGGCGAAGGACGGCAGCACCCGGCCGGAGCGCTCCAGCAGCGGCCACGCCTTGTCGGCCGGCGACAGCGGGATGTCCTGCATGAAGCGGATGGTGCTGATGCGGTTGGCATAGCTGTCATAAGGCGCCACGTAGGCGCGGCGTACGTCGGCCGGCATCTTCCGTTCCACGCCCAGCCAGGAGGCCCCGGCGGAGAACGCGTTGAAGCTGCGGATGATCCACTCGCCGACCTTCCAGTGCCGCCCCAGAGCGATCTGCCACGGCATTTTCTTCGCCGCCGGCATCGGGAATGCCGCGGTGTTCAACACCACCAGGCGCTTGACCTGGGCGTGGTGGGACAGCGCCCAGCCGAAGCCGATCATGCCGCCCCAATCGTGCACGGCCAGGGTCACCGGACCGGTGATGCCCAGGTGCGCCAGCAGCGCGTCCAGGTCATCCACGCGCGACTGCAGGGTGTATTCGTAGCGGTCATCGGCCGACTTGTCCGACAGGCCCATGCCGATGTGGTCCGGCACGATGCAGCGGTAGCGGTCGGACAGGCCGGCTACCAGCGTGCGCCAGTAATAGCTCCACGACGGATTGCCGTGGACCATCACCACCACCTCGCCATCGCGCGGGCCTTCGTCGAGGTAGTTCATCGACAGGCCCGGACGGACCTCGAACCGATGGGGAGTGGACGGGTAGCCGGGAAGATCGCGCATGCGGTGCACCTGTAAAAAGGGCCGGTAGTACCGGCCCTTGGGAAGACTTACCGGGCCTGGGTCACCAGACCACTTCAGCCATCGAGCAGTTCAGCCCCGAGCCGATGCCGAGCAGTGCGATGCGATCGCCCTTTTTCAGCTTGCCCAGCTGCTTGAGCTTGCTCAGCACGATCGGCACCGAGGCCGGGCCGATGTTGCCGTGCTCGCCGAAGATGGTCATCACCTTCTTCGGATCGATGCCGAAGTTCTTGATGAACGCGGCGGTGTGCGGCTGGCTGACCTGATGGATGACGAACTGGTCCAGCTCCTCCACCGCCCAGCCCAGCGCGATCTTCGCCGCGGCGAAGGTCTTCTGGGCCAGTTTGATGCCTTCGATCAGCAGCAGACGGGTATCGGTGACCATGCGGTCCAGGTTGCCCAGGCACAGCTGGTTCCATTCGGTGGCCGAACGGGTGACGCCGCCCTTGTAGCGCGGGGCATCGGGGACCAGCTCCGAACGGGCCATGACCATCGCCGCCGCGCCCGACCCGGTGGTCAGCGCCGCCAGCTCGTTGCGGAAATCTTCGGCGGTGACGCCCGGGGCAGTCATCCGCTCCAGGGTCTTCTCGTACACCAGGTTCGCGGTTTCGCCGTCGACGACCAGCGCATAGTTCAGCTCGCCGCGCTCGATCATCCGTGCGGCGATGTCCATGCCATTGATGAAGGCAAGGCAGGCATTGGCTACGTCGAAGGTCACGCATTCCTCGCCCACGCCCAGGTTGCCGGACACGATGCTCGCCGTGGAAGGCTCCAGATAGTCGCGGCTGACCGAGGTGTTGATCACCAGGCCGACGTCGGCCGGACCGATGTTGGCGTCTTCCAGCGCCTTGCGGGCGGCCATGGTGGCCGCGTCCGAGGCCAGCGTGCCCTCATCCCACAGGCGGCGCGCATGGATCCCGGCAACGTCACCCAGCACGTCGGTACGGATACCGAGGCGGTCCAGGGTGGGCTGCAGGCGTTCGTTGATTTCCTTGGTCGTTAGCGTGTGGGGCGCGTCGACATGCGCCAGGCCGGCGATCGAGACATTCTTGAAGAGCATCGAGTTAGCGCCAAGGCTCAGGCAAAGGGGGCGTCATTCTATAACCCTCTTGGCCTGACCGCACCTTTACCGATTCAGCTTTACCGTATGGTGCGTTTCAGCGCGGCGGGCACTGGAAGGCGGCGAAGCGCTGGCTGCCATCGGCCGGCGGCGCGGCGGCCTGCACGGCGTTGGCGCCGGCGCTGGGCGCCTCGTTGCGGGCCAGGGTTTCCAGCTCTTCCTGCACGCGCAGCGGGTTGCGGTTATAGAAGCCGACCTTGCTCTTCACGGTCACCACCACCTCGCCCTTGGTCTGGCAACCGGCCGGGACCGCGCCGGGGGCCAGCACGCGCACGGTCTTGCCGGACGACTCGATCGGTACCCAGGTGCAGGCAGTGGTGGCGAGCAGCAGGGTGGAGATCAGCAGGAAGCGCATGGCGGAGTACCGGATAAGGTTTCCGCGATTGTGCCTGAACAGGCTGAACGGGAGGTAGCGCCGAGCCATGCTCGGCGAGCGCAGCGGCGCGGAAACAGCGTGACGACCAACGGTCGTCACCCACCGATGGCAAATGCATGACGGCCAGCGGCCGTCACTACCTCGCGCGAACGCGAAGGGGCCGCGGATTTCGCCGCGGCCCCCGGTTCACTTCGTGTCGATCACCGTTACTTGGTGATGTCCACGTTCCTGGTATCGCGCAGGAACAGGCCACCGATGACCACCGTCATCAACGCGATGGCGATCGGGTACCACAGGCCGTAGTAGAGGTTGCCGGTGCCGGCCACCAGCGCGAAGGAAATCGCCGGCAGGAAGCCACCGAACCAGCCGTTGCCGATGTGGTACGGCAGTGACATCGAGGTGTAGCGGATGCGGGTCGGGAACAGTTCCACCAGGTAGGCGGCGATCGGGCCGTAGACCATGGTCACGTACAGCACCAGGATCCACAGCATGAAGATCGTGCCGGGGATGTTGATGCGCGCGTTGTCCGCCTTGGCCGGGTAGCCTGCGTCCACCAAGGCGGCCTTCAGCTCGGTACCGAAGGCATCGGCCTTGGCCTTGCCATCTTCCTTGGTCAGGCCAGCCGCTTCATACGAGCTCACCTTGGACGCGCCGACATTGACCACCGCCAGCGAACCGGCCGGTGCCGGCTGCACGTCATACGGCACACCGGCCTTGGTCAGCGCGGCGGTCGCCACGTCGCAGGAGCTGGTGAACTTGCGCAGGCCCACCGGATCGAACTGGAACGAGCAGGTATTCGGATCGGCGACGACCAGTGCAGGCGAATTGGTGCGTGCTTCCTCGATCGCCGGGTTGGCGAAGTGGGTCAGGCCCTTGAACACCGGGATGTAGGTGACCGCAGCCAGCAGGCAGCCGGCCAGGATGATCCACTTGCGACCGATGCGATCGGACAGCCAACCGAAGAAGATGAAGAACGGCACGCCCAGCGCCAGCGCCGCGGCGATCAGCAGGTAGGAGGTGGTGGCATCGACCTTCAGCATGCTGCTGAGGAAGAACAGCGCGTAGAACTGGCCGCCATACCACACCACCGCCTGGCCGGCCGCTGCACCCAGCAGGACCAGCAGCATCAACTTCAGGTTGCCGTCCTTCAGGCTGTCACGGAACGGGGTCTTGGAGCCCTTGCCTTCGGCCTTCATCTGCTGGAACAGCGGCGATTCGCTCAGCTGCAGGCGGATCCACACCGAGATGCCCAGCAGCACGATCGACACCAGGAACGGGATGCGCCAGCCCCACGCTTCGAAGGCTTCGTTGCCCAGGAAGTAGCGGCAGGCCAGGATGATCAGCAGCGACATGAACAAGCCCAGCGTGGCGGTGCACTGGATGAAGCTGGTGTACAGGCCACGCTTGTTGGCCGGTGCATGTTCGGCCACGTAGGTGGCCGCGCCGCCGTACTCACCGCCCATCGCCAAGCCCTGGGCCAGGCGCAGGATGATCAGGATCACCGGTGCGGCAACGCCGATCGAGGCGTAGTTGGGCAGCACGCCGACCAGGAAGGTCGAGATGCCCATGATCAGGATCGTGACCAGGAAGGTGTACTTGCGGCCGATGCGGTCGCCGAGGCTGCCGAAGAACGCCGCGCCGAACGGACGCACGAAGAAGCCGGCCGCGAACGCCAGCAGGGCGAAGATCATGCCCGTGGTTTCATTGACCCCGCTGAAGAACTGCTTGGCGATGATGGCGGCGAGTGAGCCGTACAGGAAGAAGTCGTACCACTCGAACACCGTGCCAAGGCTCGATGCGAAAATGACTTTCTTGTGGCCGTGCGTCAGTGACGCAGGTGCGGGTGCAGGTGTTGTTGACATGGGAAGCTTCCCCTCCGAAGCATGGTGACGGTGGGTGCCGACCTGGGTCGGCACTCAGTTAAAAGCTGTACTTGGTGGTGAACTGCACGCGGTTGATGTCGCCCTTGCGACCGTCTTCGATCTCGCGCACGCCGTACATGTATTCCGCACCGATATCGACCTTCGGCATCGGCGTATAGAACACGTTGCCGCGGATGCTCTGCACGCTCTTGGTGACCAGCGGGCCCAGCGTTCCGTCGTTGTCGTAGTCACTGCGCGCGTAGATCAGGTTGGTGCGCAGCTTCGGGGTGAAGGCATGCCGCCAGCCCACGTAACCGGCCAGCACGCCGGTGGTCGCCAGCTCGTCGCGGGCGATGTCATAGGCGGTGTCGGCGGTGATGCCCAGGCCGATGTAGCGCGAAATGCCTTCGCCTCCGGTGAGCTGGTAGTGCAGCGTGTCCGAGTCGGCCATCACCCATTTGCCGCCCAGGGTCAGGCCGCCGGCGATCTTGTCCGCATCCGCGCCGGTGGTCTGGTTGTCGACCTTCAGCTGGCGGACCAGGCCGGCCACCCCGAAGGTGCCCCAGTCGCCCTTCCAGCCATAACGCACGGTCAGGTCGGGCAGGCTGCCACGATCGGAGTTGGCGCTGGCGTTGGTCCACGCACCGGTCACCGGATTGCGCACGCCGGTCAGCGTGGTGGTTTCCGGGTTTTCCAGCGCAACGCTCAGGCCGCCGGTGGTGTAGCGGATCTGTGCCTGGCGGATGAACACCACGCCGTCGGTGGGACCGACGAAATCGGCGGCTTCGGGAATGGAGGCCGCGTCCATGAAGTTGGTCCAGGTCTGGCCGGCCGTCCACTTGTTCCAGTACATGTAAGCGTGCCGCAGGGTCACGCCGTAGGTATTGGTGGCGGTCTGGTTGCCGAGCGAATTGCCGAAGAAATCCATCTCGAAGAACGCACCGGCCTTGTTGCCGTTTTCGCTGACGTTGTCGATGCCCAGGTTGAAGCGCGAGAATTTGGCGTGGGCGTTGAAGTCCACGTCCGAACGCTCACCGCTGCCGCCGGCGCCAGCCACCGGAGTCTGGCCCGGCAGGTACAGCGCGCGGCCGGTCGCATCGTCGGCCAGCTGGCCATCGCCGGTCTGGGTAGCCAGGAAATCGGCCTTGATGAAGCCGCCGATCTTGACCGTGGTGCCCGGCGCGGCGCCGGGAGTGATGGTGGTGACCTGGATCGGCTGCTTGCCTGCCGGTACTGCCGGCTTCTGCTCGGCCTGCACCGTCCTTACTTCGGTGACCGCCTGCTGGGTCTGGCTGATCTGGCTCTGCTGCTGTTGCTGCGAAGACAGCAGCAGCTGGACCTGGCGCTCCAGCTCGCCCACGCGTGCTTCCAGGGCCTTTTCTCTTGCGGTTTCGGCGAAGGCCATGCCCGGTGCAGCCAGTGCGACCAGCATGCAGGCAGCCAACGGCTTGCGCAGCGTCTTCAACGTACGGTGATTCATGTTGCCCTCTCTCCCAAGTGGCAAATCGAAAGACGCGCGTGGGGCACGGTCGAGGCCGAGGGTGCGACTGGTTGACGCACGGCGGCTATTGGCCATTAGTCGTACCTGGTGCAGCGGGCGGGGGCCGTGTTAACCCCGCGCAGCCTCTGCGCCTGTCGGCTTGCGACCATGGTCTAAGCGCGGCGGTGTGGCGGGCGGGGACGGATCGGGCAAACTGGGTGGCAACGGTTGCGCCGCATGCTGCAACCGCACATCAAAGTCCACGTGCAAGTGAGGGCGCCATGGCTGATCTCTATCCCGTCGACCCGCAGTTCGCCAAGAACGCGCGGATCGACAAAACCACCTACCAGCAGCAGTACCAGGCTTCGATCGCCGACCCGGATGCGTTCTGGGGCGAAGCGGCGCAGCGGCTGCACTGGTTCAAGCAACCCAGCATCATCAAGAACGTCAGCTACGACCTGGCCGACTTCCACATCAAGTGGTTTGAAGACGGCGAGCTCAATGCCAGCGTGAACTGCCTTGACCGCCAGCTGGAAACGCGTGGCGACAAGACCGCCCTGCTGTTCGAACCGGACAGTCCGGATGCGCCGGCCCAGCACGTCACCTACCGCGAGCTGTACGAGCGCACCTGCCGCCTCGGCAATGCATTGCGCAGCCTCGGCGTGCAGAAGGGCGACCGCGTCACCATCTACCTGCCGATGATCGTCGATGCGGCCGTGGCCATGCTGGCCTGCGCGCGCATTGGTGCGATCCACTCGGTGGTGTTCGGCGGATTCGCGCCGAACTCGATTGCCGATCGCGTCAGCGACTGCGCCAGCAAGCTGATCATCACCGCCGATGAAGGCCTGCGTGGTGGCAAGAAGATCCCGCTGAAGGCCAACGTCGATGCCGCGCTCAAGCTGGCCGGCACCAACACGGTGGAAACCGTACTGGTAGTGCGCCATACCGGCGGCGCGGTGGACATGCAGGCCCCGCGCGACCGCTGGTTCCACGATGTGGTGGACAGCCAGCCGGCCAAGTGCGAGCCGGAACGCATGAACGCCGAGGATCCGCTGTTCATCCTCTACACCTCTGGTTCCACCGGCAAGCCGAAGGGCGTGCTGCATACCACCGGTGGCTATCTGTTGTATGCGGCCTACACCCATGAAGCAGTGTTCGACCTGCGCGAAGACGATATCTACTGGTGCACCGCCGACGTCGGCTGGGTCACCGGCCACAGCTACATCGTCTACGGACCACTCGCCAATGGCGCCACCTCGCTGATGTTCGAAGGCGTGCCGAACTTCCCCACCACCTCGCGCTTCTGGGAAGTGATCGACAAACACAACGTCAGCCTCTTCTACACCGCGCCGACCGCCATCCGCGCGTTGATGCGCGAAGGCGAAGAGCCGGTCAAGCGCACCTCGCGCGCGTCGTTGCGGCTGCTCGGCAGCGTCGGCGAGCCGATCAATCCGGAGGCCTGGCGCTGGTACTACGAGGTGGTCGGCGACAGCCGCTGCCCGATCGTCGATACCTGGTGGCAGACCGAAACCGGCGGCATCCTGATCTCCCCGCTGCCCGGTGCGGTGGACCTGAAGCCGGGCTCGGCCAGCCTGCCCTTCTTCGGCGTGCGGCCGGCCCTGGTCAATGCCGATGGCGAGATCAAGGACGGTGCCACCGAAGGCAACCTGATCATCCGCGATTCGTGGCCGGGCCAGATGCGCACCGTGTACGGCGACGACCAGCGCTTCATCGATACCTACTTCCGCACCTATCCGGGCGCCTATTTCACCGGCGACGGCTGCCGTCGCGACGAGGACGGCTACTACTGGATCACCGGCCGCGTCGACGATGTCATCAACGTATCCGGCCACCGCATCGGCACCGCCGAAGTGGAAAGCGCGCTGGTATCGCATCCGAAGGTGGCCGAAGCCGCCGTCGTCGGCTTCCCGCACGAGGTGAAGGGCCAGGGCATCTATGCCTATGTCACCCTGATCGCCGATGAGGCGCCCAGCGACGAACTGCACAAGGAACTGGTGGCGTGGGTGCGCAAGGAAATCGGCCCGATCGCCACGCCGGACCACCTGCAGTGGGCCCCCGGCCTGCCGAAGACGCGTTCGGGCAAGATCATGCGCCGCATCCTGCGCAAGATCGCCGAGAACGCGCCGGATCAGCTGGGCGACACCTCTACCCTGGCCGATCCGTCGGTGGTGGCCTCGCTGGTGGACGAACGCAAGGTCAAGTAATGCGCCACGCGGCGGACCGGGAGGAGGGCCCGGTCCGCACGTTGGATCCAGCTGCTTTCGCGTGGCGAAGCGCGCTGTGTCCGCCCCTGCCCTCCTGTTTTCCGTAAGCTGATCCCATGCCCACCCTCCTGATTGCCGACGACCATCCCCTGTTCCGCGAGGCCCTGCGGGGCGCCGTGAAGCGCGTCATCCCCGGCGTCCAGCTGTTCGAAGCCGACAGCGTGGAAGCGCTGTACGCGCTGGCTGACCAGCACAACGACGCCGACCTGGTCCTGATGGATCTCAACATGCCCGGTGCGCAGGGATTCAATGCACTGGTACACATGCGCTCGCTGCACCCGCACCTGCCGGTGGTGGTGGTGTCCGCGCGCGAGGAACCCAAGGTGATGCGCCGTGCGCTTGATCATGGCGCGTTCGGCTTCATCCCCAAATCGGCTGACTCGGACACCATCGGCCATGCGCTGGGAATGATCCTGGACGGCGAAACCTGGGCACCGCCGGAGGCGCACAGCGAGCCACCCACCGGCCGCGAAGAGCGCGAGGTCGGCCAACGCCTGCGCGAACTCACTCCGCAGCAGTTCCGCGTACTGCAGATGCTGGGCGCGGGGCGCTTGAACAAGCAGATCGCCTACGACCTGAATGTGTCCGAGGCCACCATCAAGGCGCACGTCACCGCCATCCTGCGCAAGCTGGGCGTGACCAACCGCACCCAGGCCGTGCTGATGGCCGGCAAGCTGGCCATCGACGACGAGCAGATCGTGTTGCCGCCCGAGGAAGACTGAGCCGCCTCCGGTAGCGCCGAGCCATGCTCGGCGGCTTTCCGTTCCGGCATCCCGCTGCGTGCAGCAGGCCGCGCTGCGCGCTCGCCGAGCACGACTCGGCGCTACCAGGTCGCGATATAGCCTGAGCTATGAAAACCAGCTTCACCTGCGCAATCGCAGGGTGACGCCACAGACCGGGACCCCGGTGCTAAGCTTCGCGTCCCCTTGGGGAGTAGCCGGTTTCCTGCTGCAGGAAACGCCCGTATCAACATGCTCGGCCAGTGCGCCGTGGTGCGGGCAACCATCTTGGTTGGCGAGACCAGCGGCCCGCGTGCGCAACGAGAGGTTGGGCGCGAACGTGGGCCGTGCGTCCGTCTTCGCCCGACCTGTCGTGAACTTCATGTCCCCTCTTTCGATCCTCCTGATCGGCTTTGCCATGTCCACCGATGCCTTCGCTGCGGCGATCGGCAAGGGCGCCGCCATGCGCAGGCCGGTGTTCCGCGATGCACTGCGCGCCGGCCTCATCTTTGGCGCCATCGAAGCGATCACCCCGGTGATCGGCTGGATGCTCGGGCGCGCGGCACTGGAGTACGTGGAGGCCTTCGACCACTGGATCGCCTTCGGCCTGCTGATCGCCCTGGGGCTGCACATGATCGTCAACGGCCTGCGTCCGCAGCACGATGATGCCGACGAAGACCCGCAGCGCCACCATGGCTTCTGGCAGCTGGCGGTCACCGGTTTGGCCACCAGCATCGATGCCATGGCCGTGGGCGTCGGACTGGCTTTCATGGATGTGCATATCGGCGTGGTGGCGGCGGTCATCGGCCTGTGCACGCTGGTCATGGTCACCGCAGGCATCATGCTTGGCCGCGTACTCGGCGACATGGTCGGCAAGCGCGCGGAGATCATCGGCGGGGTGATCCTGATGATCATCGGCGCCACCATCCTGTACGAGCACCTCAGCGGCGCTGCGTGACCGGCACCGCGCGGTTCACCCTTCCCACCAGCGGCCTGGCCGGCGTGGGGTTCCATCCAAGGGGAGGTTGCTGGTGCGTCGATGACGGATGGTCACCACCGATTCCACGGTGGGCCGGTAACAGTCCGCCGGCGGGCGGATATCGCGTTCGGCGGCAGGCAACACCTGCTGCGCGGGTCTGCGATCCGGACTCGGAGCCGATGCCAGCTCTCCTTGCATGAAGATGCAGCCGCGCTGGCGGAACGCCAGGCAGGCGGGGCGGCCTGCTTTCAGCTCCCGGGTGAGCGCGTCTGCCGACGCCTCGTCGATTGCCGCCAGATAGTAATGGCCCTGGTGCGGCTGCAGCGCCATGAACGGTCCCCGGTCCAGGCACTGCGCCATGCAGAATCGGGTGATGGCGTGGATCGCCTGCGGATCGCAGAACAGGCCGTGCTGCACGCAGTAAGCGCGGTAGTGATCCACCATGCCCTGCGTCAACCGCTGCATGCAGGCGTGCAGCTGCTTGACCTCGGCCCGGTCACTGAAGCGGACATTGTTGTGTTGCAGCCATGCTCGCATCTTCGGGAACTCGTTGAGTACCCTCCACCGCTGCTGGTGGGCCGTGTCATCAAGGTAGCGGTCGCGCGAGAACTGGTGATATATCAGGCCCAGTACAGCGCTGAAAACGGTGTCCCCCAGCAGCCGGCTGCTGCCGTTGCAGAGCAGCGAAAGGCCCGCACCTGCGCCCCCACCCAGCGCCACCGCCAAGACGGGTGCGCGCGGCGAATCCACGGGAGTGTTCAGCACACCCTGCAGCGCACCGCACAGCGATGATGATGTCGATGCCGTGGATGTCCATGGCGTGGCCGTCGATGCGCTCGGCACAGGCCCGGTTGAGGACACATGCATGGTCTATCGTCCGCCGCAGAAACGCTCTGTATACCGGCCAGCCAGCCTGGCTGCCACCACCAAGCGCGCAACGCTTCGATGGCGGCGACTCAGTTGTCCGAACGTGCGTAAGCGGCCAGGAAGGCACGCAGCGATGCTGGCTTGATCGGCTTGGTCAGCACCCGATAGCCGCGGTCGCGTGCCATCCGCTTCAGCTCATCACGGCCATCAGCCGTGAGCAGGGCACCGGGCAGGTCGCTGCCAGCCGCCTCGCGCAGCGCGACCAGCGTGTCCAGGCCATCCAGGCGGTCATGCAGGTGGTAATCGACGAGCATCACGTCGGGGTGCGCGGTGATTTTCTCCAGCGCCTGGTCCACGGTGCTGGCGGTGATCACCTGCACCTGCCAGCGTCCGAGCAGCGCGCGCATGCCATCCAGGATCTCCTCATCGTTGTCCACGCACAGCACGCGCATGCCGGCCAGTGAATCCGGACGCGAAGCCGGCGCCGCCGCGGCCATCAGTTCCTGCTCGCTGGCACCCGGGGTCGCCGCTACCCGTGGCAGGGTGATGGAGAACATCGACCCGCTACCCACCCGGCTGCGTGCATTCAGTCGATGGTCGAGCAGGCGTGAGATACGCTGGCAGATGGACAGGCCCAGCCCCAGCCCCTGTTCGCCCCAGTCGAAGGGCTGCTGGTAGCGATGGAACTCATCGAATATCTGCTGCATGTGGTGTTCGGGAATGCCGGGACCGGTATCCCACACCTGCAGTTCCACTTCCTCGCCACGCAGGCGCACGGCCAGCACGATGCGGCCCTGCCGGGTGTAACGCAGCGCATTGGCCAGGAAGTTCTGCATCACCCGCCGCAACAGCCGGCGGTCACTGCGTACCCAGGCCGGACGCGCGAACAGGTCCAGGCGCAATCCGCGGCCTGCGGCGACCGGCGAATACTGCGCCGCCAGCTCGCGCATCAGGGCGCTGGCATCGAACTCGCCGATCACTGGATTCAGGCCACCAGCGTCCAGTCGCGAAACGTCCAGCAGGCCATCGAGCAGTTCCTCTGCGGCACGCAGCGAGGCGTCCACGCGCTCGGCCAGATGGCGCTGCTCTTCGTTGTTGTGGTGGCTTTCGCGCAGCGCCGAGGCGAACAGCCGCGCCGCATTCAGCGGCTGCAGCACGTCGTGGCTGATCGCCGCCAGGAAGCGGGTCTTGGACTGTTGCGCCGCCTCGGCAGCATTGGAGCGCTCGGCCACTCGCTGCTCCAGTGTCTCATTGGCTTCCAGCAGCGCTTTTTCAGCGTGTTTGTAGTCGGTGATGTCGTTGTAGCTGGTGACGTAGCCGCCGCCGGGCAACGCCTGTCCCCGCATCTCGATCACCTTCCCATCGCTGCGCGTACGTTCAAACACATGCGGCGAACCGGCGCGCATGTAGCGGATGCGACGGCTGATCTGGCGTTCGATATCGCCCTCGCCCAGTTCACCGCGTTCGGCGTTGTAGCGGATCAGGTCGGCCACCGGGCGGCCCACGTAGAGCATGCCGTCCGGATAGCCGAACATGTCCTGGTAGCGCCGGTTCCATGCGGTCAGCCGCATGTCCGGGTCGACCACGCTGACCCCGGCACTGATGTTCTCCAGCGTGGTGGACAGGATTTCCCGATTGAAACGCAGCTCCTGGCCGGCTTCGTCCAGTACCGCCACCACCTCGCCCAGGTCCATGCCCGAACCGCGCAGCAGGCTGGTCAGCAGCAGGCGGGCCGACGCGGCACCGATGGAGGCGGCAAGCAGGCGTTCGGTGAACTGTACCCAGGGCCGATCCGCCGGCACCTGGGTCTGCAGTTCGCGCCCCAACGACTGCGCCTGTTCGAAGAACGACCGGCGCGCATGGCGCTCGCCCACCACCCGCGATGCCAGCGCCAGCAGGTCGCCCACGTGCACGTGGCCCGGCCAGCCACTGGCCACCGACGGCCGCTGCGCATACGGGTCCAGGAACGGTGCCGCGCGCAGGCGCTCGTCGACGCTGGGCCGCCAGCGTGCCGACACCAGCATCATCGTCGCTGCGTTCACCAGCAGCGACCAGAACGTGCCGTGGGTCAGCGGATCCCACCCGTTCATGCCGAACAGCTGCTGCGGCCGCAGCCATGCCACGCCGAACGGCCCATCGCTCAACCACGCCGCATCCATCAGGCCGGACTGGGTCAGCGCGGGCAACAGCAGGGTGTAGATCCAGGTGGCGAAGCCCAGCACGATGCCGGTTTCCACGCCGCGGCGGCTGGCCCCTCGCCAGTACAACCCACCGATCAGCCCGGGCGCGAACTGCGCCACCGCCGCGAACGCCATCAAGCCATAGGACGCCAGCGAGTTGTCGTTGCCGCTGCTGCGGTAGTACGTATAGGCGATCAGCGCCAGGAACAGGATCGCCAGGCGGCGGATCCACAACACCCGCGATGCCACGTCCGCCGCCTCGCCGGTGCCCCCGCTGCGTCGCAGCAGCACCGGCATGACCAGGTCGTTGCTGATCATCGTGGCCAGTGCGATGGACGATACGATGACCATGCCGGTCGCCGCCGAGAACCCCCCCACATAGGCCACCAGCGCCAGCGCGTTGCGGCCCTCGTGGAGGGGCAGGGCCAGTACCATCGCATCGTCGGCCACCGTGCCGCCGGTACCGAACAGGGTGACGCCGGCCGTGGCGATGGGGATCACCATCGCCGAGATCACCACCAGGTAGCCGCCGAACATCCAGCGCGCGCGGTGCACGTCACGTACATCGCCACACTCCACCACCGCCACGTGGAACTGCCGCGGCAGGCACACGATGGCCAGGAAGCTGAGCAGGGTCTGCGAGATGAACCCCACCGGGGGCAGCGACGTGAACAGCGTATGCGCCGACTGCACCACCGCATCGGTGCGCTCGCTCAGCCACAGATAGGCGAACACGCCCACGGCCACCATCGCCAGCAGCTTGATCACCGATTCCAGCGCGATGGCCAGCATCATGCCGTGGTGGTGCTCGGTGGCGTCCACCTGGCGGGTACCGAACAAGGTAGCGAACAAGGCCATCAGCAGCGCCACGTACAACGCCGGATCACTGAAGTAGCCGGTCGGTCCGCTGTCGCCGGTCAGAACCTGCAGGCTCATCGCAACGGCTTTGTACTGCAGCGCCAGGTACGGCACCACGCCGATCAGCGCGATGATCGCCACCAGCGCCGCCAGTCGCCGCGAGCGGCCGAAACGCGAAGAGATGAAGTCGGCGATGGAGACCACGTTCTGGCTGCGCGCCACCAGCGCCAGGCGCTCGATGATGCGCCAGCCGAACAGCATCATCAGCAGCGGGCCGATGTAGATCGACAGATAGCCGATGCCACTGCGCACGGCGGTGCCGACCGCGCCGTAGAAGGTCCACGAGGAGCAGTACACCGCCAGCGCCAGGCTGTAGACCACCGGGCGCAGCCAGGGCCGGTCCGGATACAGCGGGCGTCGGTCACCCCACCACGCCACGCCGAACAGCAGCGCAGCATAGGCGACAGACACCAGCAGCAGGATCCAGCTGGAAACCAAAGGCGGTCTTCCGGGGCGGCAGTGCCGACAGTGTAGTGGGTTGGGCCGCGGCCAGCCTGCGCGCGGGCAAGCGCTCGATGAAAGCCGTGGCCGTGGCAGAAGCGCACGCTGTCGTGCTGCAGCGCCTGCCGTTGCGTCCTGATGCCCGGATCGCCATGAATTCGACCGCCCCTGTCCAGACAACCTTCCCGGTGCTTGTTGCCGCGCTCCGCGGCACCCATCCCGATCTTCGGGCGATCGGGGTCGCGGCGGACCCTCCGGCGATGCCAGGCCGGATAGCGAATGCGCCGCTGCAGCATGCGGCCGCGACACCGGAAGCGGATGTGCGCCTGCTCGTCGAGCGCGCACTGGCAGCGGCCACGTGGGAATGGGTGCAGGAACGCACGGCCGAGCAAACTACCCGGCTGGTGGACACGATCAGCGCCGATCTGGTCCAGGACAGCGCCAGGCAGGGACTCACGCTGTCATCGGTGCGCATCGTGGAAGGCTGGGACCAGGGCGTGCACGGCCTGTTCGTGTGTGCGTGGAACGCCCTGACCGCCCCACCCGTGTTCGAACCAGGCCCGGGCAGCAACGCCATCGGCTGGGATCCGAACAACCCGCTGGATGTCCCGGAGTACCGTCAGCCGACCTTCGATGCCATGCAAGCGCCGGTGCGTCGCCTGCTGCTGACGTTCATCAGCAATTGAGCAAGCCTGTACCGGGGGCGGTGCGGGGCCGCCGCCTGCCCTGCCCGCTCACTGCTCCGCCGGCACACCCATCTCCTGCAGCAGTGCCGGGGCCGGATAGACCTTGGCCAGCAGCCAGCGCAGGTAACGCATGTCCACGTGGACGGCGCGCTTGAAGCGCGGATCGAACCACCAGCTGGCGCTGACCGATTCCCAGTTGCTGTCGAAGTTGAGGCCGATCAGTTCGCCCTTGGCATTGAGAACAGGGGAGCCTGAGTTGCCACCGGTGGTATCCAGGTTGGTCAGGAAGTTGACCGTCTGGGTCTTCAGCGCCGGATCGGCGGTGCTGCCGAAGTCGCCCTTGGCGATGGCGTCCTGCAGCGGGCGCGGTGCATCGAACGGATACGCATTAGTGTTCTTTTCCACGATGCCGGCCACGGTGGTCACCGGATCGAAATGCACGCCATCGCGCGGACTCAGCGCTTCCACCTTGCCGAAGCTGATGCGCAGGCTGCGGTTGGCGTCGGGGTAGACCGCCCGGCCCTGCTGGGCACGCCAGGCGAACAGCGCCTGCATGTAGGCCGGGCGCAGGCGCAGGCTCTCACCCTCACGGGTCTTGCGCTCGCCTTCCACGCGCAGCTGCGCCTGTACCAGCGGGCCGGCCAGGGCCAGCAGGGGATCCGGCGCCAGCGCCTTGCCCTCACGCGCCGCGGCAAAGCGCGACAGCCGCTGTGCCTCATCACCCAGGGTGGTGCGTCCATACAGGCCATCGAGCGCGCTGCCCAGCGACTGCGGAGTGCGCCCGAAGGCAGCATCGAACTCTGCCAGGCGCTGCGCGTCCGGCAACTGCTGGTAGCGGCCCAGCAGCGCGCCCAGCAAGGCCTTCTCCACCGCAGGGGCATAGCGCCGCTGGGCCTGCTTCAGCACCCCTTCGATCAGCGCCTGGTCACGCTGCTGGAAGCCGCTTTCACGCTGGGCATCCGGCTTGGCCGATTCCAGCCGCAGGCGCTCCAGCAGCAGTGCCGAGCGCAGCAGCTGGGTCTGGCTGGCGATCTGGTCCAGCAGCAGGTCGCGCTCACCCACCGAGGCGCCCTGTGACAGCGTGGCCAGCAGGGCCTGGATATCACCGCGATAGCGGGAATCGACACTGGCCAGCATCGCCTGCTCGTCACGGGCGCGCTGGGCCTTCGCGTCGCTGCGCAGCAGGCCTTCCAGTTCACCGGCGGCGCGCTTGCGGTTGTTCTTCAGCGACTGCAGCTGCGAGGCATAGCGGGTGCGCGCCTGCGCATCGCCCTGGGTGGCCGCCTCGATGGTATCGATCATCTGCTGGAACAGGGCGACGCGGCGCGGCAGCACGCTGTCGATCTGGCTGGCGAACTCGCCCGCGGTGCGGTGCCGATAAGTGATTCCCGGGTAGCCGGCCAGCATCGCGAAGTCGCCCGCCTTCGGGCCCTGCAACGACATCTGCAGGTGTGCCGGTGCCTGGTACGGCACGTTGTCGGCGCTGTACGCGGCCGGCTTGCCATCCTTGCCGACATAGGCGCGCAGCAGGGTGAAATCACCGGTGTGCCGCGGCCACATGAAATTGTCGATCTCATCGCCATAGTTGCCGATCGCCCGCGGCGGTGCGTAGACCAACCGTACGTCGCTCAGTTCCAGCTGGGAAATACGGTAGAAGTCGGTGCCGTAGTACATGTCGGCCACGCTGCAGCGCACATCGCCGGCGCGCTCGCACTCGGCCACGATCTGCTTGCTGGCCCTGTCCACGGCATCGAAATAGGCGCGGCCGGTCTTGCCCTTGGCCTGCGCCAGCACCTGGTCGGTGACCTTGTCGAACCCCACCGTGACCAGCACGCGGAAATCCGGGTTGGATGGCCGCTCGTCGGCCCGGTCACGCGCAATGAAACCGTCGTCGATCAGGTTGTGCTCGGCGCTGCTGTTGTACTGGATGACCCCCATTGCCACGTGATGGTTGGTCAACAGCAGGCCATCGGGCGAGACGAACGAACCGGTGCCGCCCCCTGCGCGCACCACCGCGCTGAGCGGTGGTGCGGTGACCGTCGCCAGTGCGCCCGGATCGCCCTTGAAGCCGGCCGCCTTCAGCGGCTTGGCCAGCTCGGGCAGCTGGGACGGCATCCACATGCCTTCATCGGCATGTGCGCCTGCCGCCATGGACAGGCCCAGGGCCAGGGAGACGGAAAGGGTTCTGCGGAGAAACATGCGGGCATCCGGCGGATCAGGTCAGCCCGTGACCTTAGCCTCTGCATGCCCCGCACGACAACCTCCGGACGTTGGGCACCCGAGGGTCAGTCGGGCAGCCCGGACAGCTGCACCAGGCACTTGCCATCGCCGTGATCGGTCAACTGCAGCGTCCAGGCGGCCCCCCGCCACCAGACCGTCGCGTCCAGGCGGGTCACATCGAAGACACCATCGTCCTCGGGACGTTCCACCTTGAGTACCACCACATCCGGCGCCAGGGTCATGGCGTCCAACGCACAGGGCAGCAGCACCTGCTCCTGTGCATCGGGGCCCAGGTAGATCACATCACCATCGATGGCGGCGGTCAGCTGCAGCCAGTTATCACCCCACTGCCCGCTCGGGTCGATCTGCGACGCATCGAAGCGTGCGTCCGGCGGTACACGCGTGGAAGCCAGCAGGCCGCGCAGTCCGGCGATGCCGTCGGCGTCGAGCAGCTGGTCGATCTCCCATTGCGCGATGCAGCTCTCGATGGCAGCGCGATGGGCCGCCAGCGGCCCGGTAGGAGCCGGGTGCTGGGCAGGAACGTGTTGTGGCGGCATCGGGGGAGGCATGGAATCGATGGAGGTCATGGAATGAACCAGATGGGTGAGTGGAAAGCGTAAGGCCAGGGGCCGTTGCCGGAGAGCACCGACGAGGCCGATGAGCGATACCTGTCATGGTGCAGATCCGGGCTCAGGGCAGCGGAAAAAGGCGCGGCGGGTTCCTGTGCGGCCGGATGACCCCGCCATGGCCCGGCGGATCGCCATAGCTCATCTTGATGTCCACACCCGGCAATGTCTCCGCTGCCGCCTGCATCAGCAACTGGCAGTTGTTCAGGCAGGGCACCCTGTCTGAAAACAGGCCCACCGAGCCGGTCACCCGGTCCAGCATCTCCGGCCGCTGCCACACGCCGGGCAACTCCGCCTCCACCGCATCAGCGACTTCATTGAGGAACTGCGATTCGGTGCAGCGGCGCACCGATGACAGGTAGACAGGGTCACCCACATGCAGCTGCGTACCGCCTATGTTGACGTGGGTGCGGAGCAGATGTTGCAGGTCGGCCTCGCTGCCGATCCAGTGCAGTTGGGTGTCCGGGACGCCCTGGGGCGCGCTGCCCGGCAGCTGGGCGCGCGGTTCCACCACGTAGCGACCGAACGGATGGTCCTCGGTCATGACCCGGTGCAGCAACGCTTGCGGTGCTTCGAAATCGGCTTGCCCCGGCGTGGCGACGCCTTCGTGGCCCGGTCGCCGGCGCGCGGGCACCATCACCTTCTGCACCTTCACCCCCTCCACCTTCGAGAACCCGTACCTGCCCCCCAACTGGCTACTTGAGACGAATGCCGGCTTGTCCCAGGCGAGGGGGCGTCCGTCGATCCGCAGCGAGACGTCGGCCACCAGGATGTTGGCCGTGCCCAACGCCTCGCGCGCAGCGAAGGCCTGCACGAAGGCAGAGAGTTCCCGCGGTGCAGCGGCGGAGGACTTCCAATGTGCCTTGATGAAATCCCTCAGACGCGCATCGTCACCGGCATGGCTGCCGGGCGGATTATTTCCCCGCCAGGAACGCGCCGCCGTGCCTGAGGTGTCCTTTGCCAACCACGCACGCGCTGCGGCACGTGCCTGTCCAAGTGCGTCGTCCAGCGCCTTTGCGGCGTCCCGTCGCAGGCTCACGGCCGTGTCGCGAAGATTCAACTGCCGCTCCAGGTCGTTCTGGTCCGGGCGGCGCGCACTGGCCGGGCAGCTGCCTGCCGCGGTCGGGCAGGCGGGCCGGCCCGCGGTCTGCAGCACGGCGTGGCGGTGCTGTTGGATGCGTGCCGTCGGGGCGGCCATTTCAAGCGCGCGCAGCCGTTCGGCCACCGCGCTTCCCAGCCCGTTGGCGTTGCGCAGCGCGATCGCCGATTCGGTGCCGAGCACCGCACTGACCGCCTGCTGCCATTTCGCGTAGGGCTGCGCGTGGCCGCTGACCCGCACGCCATCGGCGCCGAACACGAGCGTATGCGTTCGACGCGCATTGGGCTGCAGCGCCATGTGCAACTGCGGCCTGCCCTCAGGATGCAGGTCGCTCACGATCTTCCACGAGGGCAGCAAGGCAGCAAGCACATCCTGCAGCAGCGTCAGCGCATCGACCGACGGCACCCGCCCATCCAGCAACGCCTGCCGCAGCGTGCGCTCGCCCTGCCGTGCCAATGCGTCGGCGATGGCATCAACCAGTTGCTGCGGCCGTTGGTAGCGCAGGACGGCACCGGTGAGCTCGGGCTGCCGCTGCAGCACCTCCTCGGCCAGCCCGCGGTCAAGGCCGAACTGCAGTTGCAGGGCAGCCACCGCCGGCTGCGCCGCGTCGATATCGTCGGCCAACGTGCGCAGGGATGCCTGCACGTCGTCACGATGGCGCTTCACCGTACGCTGCAGGTGAGCGGTGACCGGGTCCACCAGCGCCGCTGGCGCGGTACCTGCTGGCAGCTTCAATGCCGCCGCTACGACGTCCGGATTGAGCAGCACGATCACCTGCTCCAGAGTCGGCAGTTCAGAGGACAACTGGAGCCGGAACAACGGCTCGGCGCCCCTGCCGATCACGATGCGGCGCTGGCCGGTGGCCGCCGAGCCGGTATACAGCTCGATGCGCCGGCCCTGTCCCAGCAGCGGGTCGCTGGCGAGTGCGCACAGCATGGCCATGCGGCCTGCTGGGCCGAACCCGGGTGCTTCGAAGGAGGCCTTGCCTGCCCCGATACGCCCCACCATCGCCTGCTGTGCACTGTCACGCAGGTCGCGGCGCAGGCTGGCACCGACCTGCCCGCCCAGCGGGCCATGCACGCTCAGCGCGCGATGGATGGCGGTGTCGTCGAGCAGCCGCGGTGCCGGCACCGCATGTTTCAGCACGGCCAGATCGGACGTGTCTTGCGTGCCGGGTGCGCCTCCGCGCAATCCTCCGCGCGGCCGCTGGGTCACCTTCCACACGCCATCCACGCGGGCCAGCAGCAGATCACTCCGGACGCGGCCACCGGGTGCCATCAGGTAGCGGCCACCCCCGAGTTCGGAACGCACCTCAGTGCGGAACCAGCCGCCGTCGATGCGGACGAACTGCGCACCATCCAGGTCGTACACGCCATTGCCCTGGGTGCTCAGGCGACGCAGTCGGTGGTCGTCAAGGTGCTCTTCCAGGTGTGAGTAGTCCGCGCTGCGGCTGGGCTGCGCCGGTTCGATCCGCCACTGCAGGGTCTTCCTGTCGTAGCGCGCCACGCCCCCCGCCGGCTGGCCGGTGACAGGGTCCAGCAGCACCGCCAGGCCCGACGCAGCGGTGCGGCTGCCTTCGGGGATGCGGTAGTCGCCCTGCCGGGCCTGGATGTATACCGGGCGCGCCAGACTGGCCTGCTGGCGCAATGATCGCGGTACGCCGGCAGCCAGCAACGGCCGGTTCGGCGCGGCCCCCAGCGTCGTGCCGGTTGCGGCATGGCTGAACAACTGCAGCAGCGCGGTTTCCGCTGCCAGCCGGCCGGCCCGCGCGGAGACACCATTCCGGGAAAGCAGCGGCGCCAGGGTACGGGCCGCCATCGACAACGCCTCAAGGCGCAGCGGCAGCAGGTTCTCGGCGAACTCATATACGCCGCTCAGCACGTCGAGGATGTCCCTCCCGCATTGCTCCTGGTCAGAGACCACCAGATCATCGGCTTGCCGCTGCAGGTGGCCGGCCCAACGCCGGTAGCAGGCGTCCAGTACATCGCCCTGGTCCGGGGTCACCGAGAGTTCCGACCAGGTGCCCGGCTCTTCCATGTCCTGTCGGTGCCTGGCGGCCGGCAGATGGGCCTTCAGCCAGTCCTGCATGGCGTGGCCGGCCAACAGGGCGTTGAGCTCGGCCTCGTTGTCGGCGGACAGGAACGGGCTCGGGTGCAGGCCGGCCACGTAGGCCTCCACGCGGCCATCCCCGGTACGTACGGCCAGGGTGCCGGGCAGCACGGAGTTGCGATCGAACACATACGTGTCATCGATCACGGCATGGGTGATCAGCGTGAGCGGTCCAACCTGCACCTGCTGCACCCTGCCCCGGTGTTCCACTGCCCGGGATCCCGGGTGCGCCAGCATCTGCCGCAGCACGGACGGGCCTTGCAGGCGCTGATGGGCAAACGCCAGCTGTTCTTCCAGCGCGATCCGTGCCGGGAATGTGTGGCGGAAGGCGCGCAACCGGAGGTCGCCCGGGCCGCCGCGCTGGCTGCTGTCGAACTGCTGCTGCAGGTGCCCCCGATACGATCCATCCAGGTCCAGTCCCCGGATCCATTCGCGCATCAGCGCAGGGGTCAGAGACGGAAGGGCCTTTCCATGCCTGTCGAACGCCTGCGCGCCGGCGCCGAACGGGATGTCGACGAACCCGATGTTGCGAGTGGCCAGCTCGGCAAGGCTGAGATCATGCTGGATCGGCGGCAGCAGCCTGGCCCCGGCCGGGTTGTGCGGCAAGCCGACCGGCTCCGGGCGGTAGTGGACCTGCTGCCAGCGCACGCGGATCTCGTCTGGCGCGGCGTCGATGCCGATGCTTTGAAGGTGCGCCTGCAGGCGCTCACCAATATGCCGTTGCAGTTGATCGCCGGTGGCGTAATCCTGTGGTGACTGCAGGCCGGGCACTGTCGGCGCATCGACCAGCGCGTCCAGATAATCGATCCATGCCGTGGTCAAGCCGAGCGCGCGCCCGGCGTCCTGCACGGGTGCCTGCAGCAGGCCATGGTCGGCCAGTTGTGCCAGCGCATGTTCCACCACGCCGGCCGCCGCTACGTAGGGGCCGACCAGATCCGCCAGCGGCCGCACCGGTTGCGCCCGCTGCGCGCCCGCACGTCGGATGTCGATGCCACCCTGCAGCACACGCTCAATCACTTCTTCGCCGGTGCGGTCCGCGTCCATCGGTGTGACCCCGAGCGTGACCTGGCCCCTGCCACCGGGTGCCGGCTGCAGGCGCCCCAGTGGGATCAATCCATACAGCGCCGCACGCAGCACGGGATGGGCGTCCATGTCGCGCAACAGGGTGTCCAGTGCCCCCGGAGCGTACTCAAGCAGGCCGATCCCCGGCAGCATCACCACGATCGGCCCGCTCGCGCTGCGCGGGGAGGTATCGGTGGGCTTGCCGGTGATCACCACCGCACCGGGCACGGCCACCTCGCCGCTGCCATCCACCAGCAGCCGCAGGTCAAAACGACCCACTGCATGCGCGCCGGCCGGCGTGCCTTGGCGGTCCTGTTCCACCAGCTGCATCACCAGATCGGCCGCGGCCGCGCTCAGGGTGTTCCGGGCTCTCCCGGCCTCTGCTTGCTCCTGCAGGTGGTCGCCCCAGGCCCGCGCCAGCTCGGCGCGAACGGTGGTCGATGGCCCGCCGCGCGTCATTGCCGGCAGGTCCAGGTAGTCGGCGATCGCCGATTCCTGGCCGTCGCCTGCGATTTCCGGCATCAGACCCAGCAGCAGCCGCAGCCGCGCCTGTGCCTTGGCCGGCGCCGTCGCGTTGGCAGCCGGCGAGGCGGCGGGCGTCAGCGCCTGCGGCTCGCTCGCGCCGCCCGCGACCGGTGCGACGGCGTCCGCGCGCAATCGCATGGCGATCGCCGCAATGCCGCTGAAGACGCCGGCGACGTCGTAAGGCGCCCTCTCCAGCGAGCCCGGTTCGGTAAGCGCACCGGTGCGTGCCGTCCGTGGCAGGTCCGGTGCAATGGCCTGTGCCGGGGTGCTCGCCGTCGCGACCGGATGCGCCGCAGCGAGGCGGTTGAGCGCCATCGCCTGCTGGGCCTTCCCTGCGCGCGCCTGGGCGATCAGCGGTGCCTGATTTCGCAGGTTGTCCACGCGCGCCCGGGCGGTCGCGATGGCGTCCAGGCGCCCAGGCCCAGGGGCAATCGAGCGCGCATGCAGCAGGCGCAGGCCGGCTTTGGCGCACCGACGCTGGTACGTCGTGCGGGTGTCTTCCGGGTCTGCACCGACCTGGTCGATCTGTCGCTCCACGATGGCGCGGTAGTTCATTCGTGCGGTGTGCTGCGCCAGTTCGAACAACCCCACCGAGGCCGGTCGCACCGGCTCGGCGCGGCCGGCCGGGAATACTCCGCGCAATGGCTGGCTATCGGTCGGCGCAGTGCCGGCCGCCACCGTCGACTGCGGCGGCGACAAGCCAGCGAGCAGCCGTGCCAGCGCTTCGGCGACGGCCGCCCGGTCGCCTGCCGGGGGCACGGCGGGCGGCAACCGGGAGGCCGTTTTCACCACGCCCAGCGCCCTGTCGATGCAGCCGTCGGCGTCCTGCAGCGCCTGCGTGGCCTGCAGGCTGACCATCAGCAATGAGCGGTCATTCGGTCGTTCAGCCCAGATCGCATACAAGGCATCCCGTTGCGCGCCGTCCCACGCCGGCAGCAACGTCTGCAGCACCGCATCGGCACGCTCTCGCAGCACATCGGACTGCACCTCCCCGGCCTGTGCCGCGGTGGCATCGGACACTGCAGCCTGCGCGGTGATACCCAGGAAGCCCGCGCTGCCGGCCAACAGCGCCGGCACGGCGACCGCAGGCATGAGCGTAGATACCATCGCCGCCGTGCCCAGTGCCGCGGTTGCCAGGCCGACCTGCGCCAGGCCGCTGCCCGGCACAGGGGTAGCTGTCAACTCCGTGCGCAGCGCCGCCCAGTGCTCGGCGTCGTGCAACGCGCGCAGGCGCATTTCACCACCCTGCCCATCACGCGGCAGGGCCAGTGCGCGCGCCCACGTGGCAAGCGGAACGTCCTGCGCATGCATGCGGATATCAGCGGTCAGTTGCTGGCGTTGCGCGTCCTGCAAGGTGGGAAACAGTGCCAGCAGCAACTGATCCAGCACGTAGGGCACCAGCGCGCGCGACGCGCTTCCGTAAGCGGCGGCCACCGCATCGCCGAACGGCGCGTGCAGCCATCGCAGCGCTTCATGCAGCTGGTGTTCGTCATGCCCGGGCTGCGCGCCATGCTGCAGCCAGGCGCAAAGGTGCTGCTTTAACGAGAGATCGGACGAGGTCAGCGGCAGTGCCAGCAGCTCAGCGGCCAGCCGCGCCTTCTGCAGTGAAGCAGGCGCAGGCGATCCGCTCGGGGTATACCGTGGCAGGTTGATGACACGCTGCGGCGTGGAATGCTGTTCCGCGCGAGCCGATGATGCGTTCGGGTGGCTGGCTTCGGCGCACGGGACAACCCGCGGCGCAGAGGAAGAAGGGGGCACAAGCGAGGGGGAGGCAATCATGGAACGATCCGATGGAAAGGCGTCCGGCTTCAGCCGGAGCGAGATTCTTGCCCTCGCCGTTCTTTTCGCCTTTCATTTCCCGCCCATCGAACGCGATCGCCGCTATTTTTCGCGGCGCCAGTTCAATGAACCGCGGTTCTCCACCGTGCTCGATTCCACTTCGATATCGAAGCCGCGGCTGAGCAGGTACTTCAATGTGAGCACCGAACCACTACCGACCAGCGAAACGCCGTAGCCCACGTACAACTTCGGCGAAATGAACTTGCCTACGCCCAGCACCGAACCGCCGAGCGCGCGTGACTGGCTGACGCCTGCATCGTCCAGGCCCAGTTTCGCGCCCAGCTGCGAGGCCAGCAGGCCGCTGCCCGCCGACAAGGCCGCCGATGCGGCGTTGACCTGCTGGGTCTGGTCGCTGGTGGCACCGGTCAGGCTGCGACCGAGCACCAGATAACCGAGCGCCTCGGATTGCGACATGGACGGGTCCGACCACACCTGCGCACGCGGCTGCATCGCACGGCCGGTGACATCGATGCCGGCGGTCACATCGCCGATGCGCCGTTCCGCGCGCAGGTTGATGCGTGGATCGGACACCGGGTTGTAGTTCCAGGTCAGCTGGCCGCGGGTGATGGTCAGGTCCTGGCCATAGGCCTTGTAGCGACCACTCACCTCCAGCCCGCCATTGGCGGTCATTTCGCGGCCCGGCTTGGCCCACACCTGCATCTTGCCGGTCAGTGCACCCTTCAGGCCGAAGCCGGCCATCTTGACGTTGTCGCCAAGGCTCACGGTCAGGTCCATGTCCAGGGGTGAGCTGACCGTCTCTTCCGGATCGACCGGATCCAGCACCACCACATCCGAGGAGACCGAGGTGCCGCGGTCAAGGCGTTCCAGGTCGATGTCCGCTTCCGGCACCAGCACTTCGCCCTTCAGCTGCATCGTCGTGCCGGCCAGGGTGAAGTCCAGGTTCGGATTGGCCACCACGCGCAGTTCGCTGGTGTTGGACAGCAGCACGTTCTCGCCATGGATATGCAGCTGCAGCGGCTGCGCATCGCCGAACCACGACAGCCCGCCGTCTACATACAGCGTGCCCTTGCCGGAGTTGGCCTGCGCGGTGATCTTCGCCGAGCCATCCGGTTGTGCGGTGAAGTTGCCCTTGCCCTGTTCGAACGTCAGGCCCAGAGCCGGGAATTCGCCCTTGAAGTCACTCAGCGTGGCCTCACCGCCCAGCAGCGGCTGGCTGCGGGTTCCGCGCAGGCTCACGTGGCCTTCGATCAGGCCGGTGGGCCGCACGATGTCCGGCGAGAACAGCTCCAGCCAGTACAACCGCGCCATGTTGAGGTACAGCTCACCGTTCAAGGGCGCACTGGCATCCCAGCCGGTCTGCACCTTGGCATTGACGAAGCCGTTGCCCTGGAAGCCCATGCCGAGGAAGCCGTCGATACGCGCAGGCGTCATGTCCAGCTTGATCGAGAACTGGTCGTACTTCAGCAGTTCGCCGCGGGCGTTGTCGCCCAGGCGCACACCACCTTCGGCCGAACGTACCTCCACGTTGCCTTCCCAGGCGTTGCCACGCGGACGGATCTGCGCGTCCATCGTCACCTCGCCACGCAGGAAGATGCGACGCCCGGAGGTCGGCGGCAACCACGGCTGCACCAGGGTCAGCGGCAATGCGTCGCCGCGCACCACCAGCCCTTCGCGCGGCCAGTTGGCATGCACGCACAGCGCACCGCCGGTGGCCGGGGCCAGGCAGGTTTCCGTCAGGCTGTAGTTGCTGCCGTTGACCGCGAAATCCGATGCGCCACGCAGCACCCAGGGATCGCCCTTCTGCGGTGCCAGCCGCAGCGATTCAAGCTTGCCACGCCACTGTTGACCCTGCTGGCGCACGCTGCCCTGCAGGTCCAGCGCGCCCATGTCATTGCGTGCCTGCGCGGCCAGCCGCAGGTTGCTGACGCTGCCCTGCGCATCCACGTTCACGCTATCCAGCAGCATCCCGGCGTTGA
Organism: Stenotrophomonas sp. CFBP 13724; assembly: GCF_014841975.1. Lineage (NCBI taxonomy): Bacteria > Pseudomonadati > Pseudomonadota > Gammaproteobacteria > Lysobacterales > Lysobacteraceae > Stenotrophomonas > Stenotrophomonas sp. CFBP 13724. Next base: position 40,740 of record NZ_JACYUW010000004.1, on the reverse strand, counting down.
CGTTGCGGCCCTGCAGCGCCAGCGTGCCACTGTCGCCGCTCCATGGCAGGCGACCCTTCAGGCTGATCGCTTCGGCCGCGTAATCGTCCCAACGCAGGTTGCTGCCCACCACGTCGGCGGTGATGTCCGGCGCGTCGCGCCGCCCCTTGATCTGCACCGTGCCCTGCAGGCCGCCATCGGCACCCGGCAGCAGGTCACTGAGCTGCAGCGGTGCAAAGCGCGCGTCGATGTCCAGCCGGTCGCCGACCTTGCCCGATGCCGTGACCCGGCTCGCACCGACGGCCAACTTCAGCTGGCCTTCGCCCTGCTCGCCCTGCACCGCGAATCTGCCCTGCGCATCCACCGCACGCTGGCGCAACCTGCCCTTCAAGGAGGGCAGATCGACCGTTGCTTCGATAACGCCGGCGGTCCCCGGCGGTGCATTCGCCGGCACCGGCAGCTGGCGGCCGGTGCTGGCAAGATGGCCCGACAAGCGGCCGTCCCAGCCCGGCATGAAGTAGCCCGGATCGAACGCGTCGAGTGTCGCCTTGGCATCCCATTGCAGCTGCGGCGCCCAGGCCACGTTGCCTTCCACGTCGAGCGTGCCGCCGGGCGTGCGCGCCTGCAGCTGCTCGATGCGCGCCGCGTTCTCATTGCCGCGCACATCGAAATCCAACGCCGCCTTCTGGCCATCGCGCTCGATGTCGGCGGTGCCGATCGCCGCCCACGCCTGCAGCGTACCGGCCAGTCCCATGCGGGCTTCGCGCAACATCACCGGCACCGCGACACTGCCGGCGGTGTTGGGATCAGCAGCCGGGGTATACGTCAGGTCATTGGCGACGATGGAAAAATTGAGTTTCTGGTTGCCCTGCTCCCGGAAGTCGGCACTGCCCTTCAACCGCACCTGCCCACCGAACGCCTTCACCACCAGCGGCGATACATTCAGCACCTGGTCTTCCAGCTGCACCTTGGACGGGGCCAGCTCGATCTTCTGTTCGCCAAGCTGGGCGGTACCCTTCAGATCGGCACTGCCCCCCTTGCCGGACGCGGTGAAGTCCAGCGTCAGCGGCTCCAGCGTGGAGGCGCTCAGCGCCGGGGTCAGCAATCGCACGTCCAGCGCATCGGTGCTTACGCTGGCCTTCCAGGTGGGATCGGTGCGGCCGTCGAACACCAGCATCGCGCGCAGCGGCTTGGGTGCACGACCGGCCACGGCCACTTCCATATGCCCCAGGTTGCCGCGTGCCACCAGGCCCAGGCTGGCCGGCGTGCGGCCACGCGGCGCGGGCAGGATGGCGGTAGCGCTCAGGTCCGTGTCGTAATCATCGGACGGAATGTAATGGCCGTTGATGCGGACATTGCCCATGTCGCTGTCCACCAGCAACTGGTTGGCCTTGAACTCGCCGTTGGCGATTTCCAGTCCACCGCCGATGCGCGCGATGTCGATGGTCGGCTCGCCGCCGGTGGTGACGCGCAGCCCATTGACCTGGATGAAGTCGGCCTGGATGGCCAGGGGCATCTCGATCTGCGGCAGCGAGTCCGGCCATGACGGCAGCTCGAAGGGCTCTTCGCTCTTGGCCAGGTTCAGCGTGGCATTGTCCAGTTCCAGCCGGTCCAGCATCAGCTTGCGGCCCAGCAGCGGACGCAGGTCCGGCTCCAGGTGTGCGCGATCGGCGTGGAAGTGGATGTCGTTGTAACGGAAATCGACGTTGTGCAGGGTGAGCGGTCCGGCCACCGGACCTTCGGCCTTGTCCCAGGTGAAACTGGCACCGGCCGGCAGGCGCGCGATCACCTGGGCCAGCAGCACATCGCGGCCGGCGACGGTCTGCAGCAACCAGTACAGCGCCAGCAGGCCAACCAGCACCAGGCCAAGCACGCCCACGCCGGACCACGCCCAGAAACGACGACGGCGGTAGAAGCGCCGGCGTGGCACGGGGGCCTGCGCGTTGGGTGCGTTCGGCGGGGTCGGGGGCGGCGTGCTCACAGGTCAGCTCCGATGTTCAGGTAGATCTGGAACTGTGAGTCCGGATCGTTCAGGCCATGGGCGATGTCCACGCGTACCGGGCCGACCGGCGACTTCCAGCGCACGCCGAAACCCACACCGGTGTGCAGGTCGATGGTGTTGTCGAAGGCGCTGCCGGTATCGACGAACACCGCCGCGCCCCACGGCCCATCATTGAAGTAATGCTCGTATTCGGCCGAGCCCACCACCAGGTGCTTGGCACCGAGGGCGAACTTGTCCGGTTCAGGCGTTCGCGGCCCCACTTCACGCCAGGCGTAGCCGCGGATGCTGCGGTCACCGCCGGCGAAGTAGCGCAGGCTGGGCGGCATCGCGACCAGGTCACTGGTCCAGGTGGTGCCGCCTTCACCGCGCAGGATCAGGCGATTGGTCTGTCCCAGTGGCACGTACCAGCGCAGCACCATGTTGGCCTGCACGAAGCTGGTGTCCGAGCCGGCGCCTTCCACGCCACCGCGCATCGTCGCGCTGCCGCTGATGCCACTGCGCGGGAACAGGCGGTCATCGACGTTGACGTAGTCCGCCGCGATCTGCGGATAGACCAGGGTGGAGTACTGGTAGACCGCATCGGTGAACTCGGTTCCCGATGCATAACCCCATCGCTCGCGCAGCGCGTTGATCGATGCGGTGGCCGTCCAGAATTCGTTGATCTGCCCGCTGCGGCTGGCGATCAGTTTCAGGTTGCGCAGGTCGATGTAATCGGTCTGTTCGTCGTAGGCGCTGGCGGCGAACGTATACCAGCCGTCGAGCCAGCGGAAGGCCGGGATCCGATAGCTTGTAGTAAGACTCTTACGCTTCTGGGCATAGTCCAGCTGCGTGTTCATCTTGTGCCCGCGGCTGTTGAGCCAGCGCCGCTCCAGGCCGCCACGCACACCGGCGCCGCTCTCGCTGCCATAGCTCAGGCCGGTGGTGTAGATGCTGCGCTTGGCACGGGTCAGGTTGACGTCCACCGGCACATTGCCGTTCTCGTCGGCTTCTTCCGGCTTGGGCTGGATGTCGATGGTGCTGAAGTAATCCAGCTTGGTCAGCGATTCGCGCAGCCGGTCCAGCTTGCCCTCGTGGAAATAGCTGCCCTCTTCCCAATACACCAGCGGATCGAACAGCTTGTCGACGAAGTAATTCTGCTTGAAGGTGATCGGGCCCATGTTGTAACGGCGCCCACTGTCCCAGGCGAGGTCGATATCCGCCGCATTTTCCGCGCGGGTGACCTGTACCTGGTGCTGGGTGTAATCGGCATCGAAATAGCCGCGCTCGGCCAGTCGCCGGGTCACGGTGATCTTGCTCGCTTCGTACAACGTATGTTCAAAAGCGTCACCCTTGCGCGGCCTGAACGCCTCCAGATCATCCTGCAGGTAACGGTCGTACATGGCCGGGCCGGTGATCTCGATGTGGTCCTCGCGGACCCGTACCGGCTCGCCCTTTTTCACATCGATCACCACGCGCAGGGTCTCGCCCGTACGGGGCGCCTCGACGGTGATGGTCGGGTTGTAGAAACCGAACGGCTCCAGCGCCTCGCGGGTCTGTCGTTCGGCCTGTGACAGCAGATACTCCAGCCGGGATTCTCCCTGCACTTTGCCGATCGTGTCGAAAAGCGTCAGCGAGACCTGGATGTTTTCGATGATCTCGGCGTCGTCGCCCTTGTCCAACCCACGGATATCCACTTTTTCGATAGTGCCTCGCGCATGCGCTGAAGCGATGGAGAACAGGGCCAGGCAGGCCAACGGCAGGGTCGATTTCATGGGCGGCATCCCCACAGCATAGCCGGGGGCGGCGGCATCGGGAATGAAGAGAACGACTTCGCCGCGCCCTGCCCGGGCCTGGCGGTCAGATGTCGATGGTGAGGGGAGGATTGCCGGTTTCTTCTACCTCACCGAAAGCCAGCATTTGCTTGAAGATCAGCATGGCCCAGTCACTGACCAGCTGATCCATCAGGTTCACCGGCTCCGGCAGCGGCACCAGATTGTCCTGCGTGGACTTGATAGTGGGCTCGGTGGGGACAGCCATCCTGCGCTGGGCGAGCACACGATCGGCCAAGCCGATTGCGCCGCCTGTTTCATGGGGGCCGACGGCCATTGATGTTGCGTACGGGTCTATGGGATTCATTGCGTCTCCATTTGTGTGTCACCGAGTCGAGCGAAGCCGCGTACCTGTGCGGCGGAGTCCAGTGCATCCAGCACGCCGCTGCTGTACTGGCTGGCGAGCGCGTTGAGGCGGTCCTGCACGCCGGGCAACGCCCGGGCCAAGGCGAGTTCCACGTCCTCCAGCAGGCTGCCCTGCAGGTCCAGCTCCCATGCCAGCGGGCCCAATTCAAGCAGCGGGCGTTCGCGATCAGCCGGGCGGACATCAAGCGCCTGCAGGCGTGGGTGGTCTCGCAAGGCCTGCAACAAGGCCTCCTGCTCACGGGGCACGTGCAGCACCGCCTGCGTGTCGGCACCGGCCTGCGCCATGCGATGGGCGAACGCGGTGCAGATGGGCTCCACCACGACATCCGGTGCAGCATTCATCGACAGCAGGGCGGCCTGCACTTCATCGCGCACCGCTGCTGCCAGCACTACCTGCTGCTGCTGCATGCCGTCAATGACGTTCTGCAAGGCACCCAGCGCGTACAGCACGCCGTCGCGGTAGCCCTCGAACGCAGCGGTCGCACGCAGTTCACGCGCATCCAGCAGGGCCTGTTCACGTTCCTTGGCTATCTGCCGTCGAGCAAATGCCTGCACGCGGGCGAGATCGATGCCCTGCTGGACGCTGGATGCCTGTATGACATCGTCGACGGCGCGCGCCAGCAGGCTTTCAGGATAGGTCTGCAGCATGGTTCCAGGCACTCAGGAAACAGGTCATGTCAAAAGGGGGCGGAGCGTCCAGGACCGCTGCCGGCACAACCGGCAGGCCGGCGAACCACAGCGCGAGCCGGGCGTGCAGCCAGTCCGGCAGGTGCGCGCGCAGGCCGTGCTGCAGCTGCCCCCCCCCCCAGGCCAGCAACAGCTCAGGCGTAGGCGGAGCAGGCCAACAGGCGGATGTCTCCGGCCATCCCAGACGCAGGAAAGCATGCAGGGCCGGCGGCTGGCTGGGCAGCCAGCGTGCCCCCAGCACATGCCTGCGGTGGCGGGCGCAGGCGAGCAACCACGCCGTTGCCGGTACCCGCCGCCAGGCTCGGATCATCCTGTCCGCCAACGGGCCGGAGGCAGTGCGGGAAGGCGGCGAGGGCAGCCCGTGGGTCTGGCAGATCCATCGGTTCAAGGCACTGCGCTGGGCCGCCACGCGGGGCAGCTCCAGCGCCAACCAGGGCCGGTAGTAGCTGATCGGATCGTGCAGGATGCCCAGCCGGTCATGCATGGGAGGGGCCGTCCGCTGCCCTGCCCCTGCGCAGGATGCGGTCACGCATGCCGACAGCACGCGGGTCGCCCCGCCGCAGCAACCAAGCCGCCGCCACCACGATCAGTGCCAGCAGCAACAACGCCACGGCCAGCAGCATCCAGGTCGGGGTCGTTTCCTCGGCCGGGGTTACCGCCAGGCTGCGCGGCTCGGCTGCGGGCGTCAGCACGACCGATACGTTGTCATATGCGACATCGACGAAAGCGTTGCGTAGGAACCGCTTCGCGGTGACCAGCAGAACCGCCTGGTCGATATCGCGTGCATGTGCCAATACGGCCGCCACGTGCATGGCCGGTGGCTTGCGCTGCTGCAGGCTGCCCTCGGTGGGCCCGGCGTCGTAGCTCACATGTACGCGTGCGCTCTTCACGCCGAGCAGGGTGGTCAACGACTCTTCCAGCCGCTGCTCGATCGCCGACAATAGACGCGCCCGTTCGGCCAATGGCGTGCTGACCATCGTATCGGCAGGGAACAGCGTGGCAATCTGCATCCGGGGGGTGGAAGGCAGGCCCTTCAACTGCACCAGATCGATGGCCTCGGCCAGGTCTGCCGCACTCACACGGACCACGAAGCCGGCCTTGCCCTGCGGGCGTTTCTCAGCGGGAATATTATGGTGCAGCAGCGCAGCCATCACCTCGTTCGCCTGGCGCTCGTCCAGCGATTGCAGCAGTTCGGATCGTGCACAACCCGCCAGCAGCAGGCAAAGGGCAACCGCCGTCACACGACGCATGAGAAAGCAACTCATCGTTCAACTCTTCAGCAGCGTTTCAGCGGCCTTGGTCATATGGCTGGTAACCGCCGCGCCGAACGAGATCGTCTTGATGTACGCCTCTTGGCGCAGTTGCAGTGCGTAGATGCTGTCAGGGTCGCTGGCCACGGCGGGGTTGTTGGCCGCTGCGAGAATGCCGGCACGTTCCTGCCCGGCCCACACGTAAGCTTCGGCCAGTGCGGTATTGAAATGATCTGAAAGCGGAACGGGCACACCGTCGACCGGTTTGACGCCGAGTCCGGCGGCGGAAAGGGGGGCAATGCTGATCATGGAAAATCCTTGCGGCGAAAGTCGGCCCCTGCGGTGCAGGGGCCGATGAACTCAGGCCAGGTTGCGAATGACGGACTTGCTCTGGTCGGTCAGGCTTTTGGTCGAATTGGACTGCAGCATCCGGTACATGTTGTATTCGGAAAGCGCGCTCTGGTATTCGGCAAGCAGTTCGGGGCTGCTGGGCTTGGCGGCCAAAGCGTTGAATGCCTTATCGAGAAGGGCCTTCAGGTCATTGACGCCTTTGTTGAAGGATCGGGAGTGATTACTCATCCAGCCGTCCCACCTGCTGGCATCACCGCCCGCCTCCGGTGGATCGCCCCATCCGTAACTGGGTACCACGGGCTTGTTCATGTCGCTCATCGTTTATCTCCGTTGTGACAGCGTGTAATCAAGGCGCGGCATGACGATTAGCGGCGCCGGCGTAGTCCCAGCGCCCGCTGCCAACCGACAGCAGCTGGCCTGGGGAATAGCGATAGGACCGCCCCTGCAGCAGGTCGTCCCACAGCTGCGGCGCAACGCTTATGCGGCGCGTGCCCCAGCGTTGATGGAACATCCGCGCGGCACCCGCCATCGCGTTCAGCCCGGCATCGTCGAGGAACACGTCGTTGACCACGCTGACCCGTTGACCGCGGGGCTCCGTTCGCGTGCTGATACCCAGTACCGCCAGTTCCTGACGGGCCAGCGCCAGCAGTGCCTGGTCGCTGATGGTCGATACCTGCGGCTGCACCACATACGGCGCCTGGGCGGCAAGCAGCGTGGCGACCTGTGCGCTGCGGGCGGTTGTCATTTGGCCACTGAGCACCACCTCCGGTCGCGCCGGGTCATCCAGGCGGACCACCACCAGCTCCACGCCGGAGCTGACAAGGACCTGCTCCAACCGCAGCGCCTCCTGGCGACGCAGCAGGTGCACATCATTGCGGCGCTGCGCACGGCGACTGGCACGCTCACCCCAGGCACGCGCGGCGGGGCTGTCACTGAAAGCATAGAGACGGCCGTCGTGGCCCGCGGCGATCGCATAGTCCACGGGAGCAGACGCCAACACGGCGGCCAGTCCGCGCACGCGTGCTTCAGGTTGATGCTGCCAGTAGAACCATGCCGCCGTCGTGGCTACCGCCAGCAGTACCGTGATACCCAACAGCAGCGCGCCACGCCGCCGCATGGGCACCGGACGGGCGTTCGCTGGATCGACCGGATATTCAACCGGCAATGCAGGTGCTGCGAAGGTCTGTACATCGGCCGACCACTCCGCAGAAGCTTCGCGAACGGCGAAATGGATGCCACCGGCCTGCAGCGGGCGCTGCAGCGTCATCGGCCGCCAGGCCCAGGGCGTCTGATCGTTCGAACGCTCGCCCAGTTGAAGGCCGGGGTCGTCCGCAGTACATCTTATGGCGAAGGCGGCCGAAGGCAGGTCCGCCGGTATGAAATACGCCGCCTCGCTGTCACCCAGCAGCTGCTCGGCGCGGCCATTGGCCAGATCGTCCTGCGGGCCCACGTGGAACACCGTTTCACCCTCTGCTACGGCGTACTCGACGCCGTGCAACGTCCCGGCCAGGATTTTCAGAACATACGACATGGGATTCAACAGACAATGACGTGCCGTGGTTGGCTGACGGCTATTCTCTGCGCGGTTGCAGCAGATCGATATCAGAAGAACTGCAATTATTCGGCGCGGAGTTTCCTGAGCCACTGCGCCTCGTAACGCCTGACAGACCGCACATACGCTTGCGTTTCGGCAAAGGGTGGAATCTGGTTGCCATGGCGACGCACACTGCCCTCGCCCGCGTTGTAAGCGGCCAATGCCAGATCGATGTCGTGGTTGAAGTGGCGCAGCAGCCACGCCAGGTAGGCTGCCCCTCCGCGCAGGTTCTGAGCGGGATCAAATCGATCCTGCACGCCGAAACGCCGCGCGGTGCCTGGCATCAGCTGCATCAGGCCGGCAGCCCCGGCACGCGAGACGGCCGCTGGATTGAACGCGGACTCCTGCTGCACCACCGCCCGCAGCAGACTGGGGGCGACGCCGCTCTCCATCGCAGCGCGATCAATCAATTCGCTGACCGTGCTTTCAAGGCGCGGTGCCGATACCGGGCGATGCGGTGGCGACGGCGCATGGGGATCGAAGCGGTGCAGCCCCGCAGCGGGCGCTGCGGAAACGATCAACCTGCCGTCGGCGGACAGTCCTGCGTGGAAGCTGTGTGCCTGTGTAACCGTGCTGGCGCCGAGCATTACGCCCAGCGCCAGCAATGGCCTCATTCCACGCCGCATGTGGCCAGTGCAATAGCCGATTCAAGATCGGCCACTGTCTTGATCTGCGCCAGCATCGGCGCGGTGATGACCACGCCGAGTTGGCTTTCGATGCATACCAGCAGATCAGCCACTTCCAGCGAATCCATGCCAAGGTCTTCATGAAGCCGGTCGCTCGGGGCGATGCTCCGGGCGATGGAGGCAGGAATGACCAGGGAGATGAGCTGATTCAGATTCACTGCGACGTACTCGCGCTGCGCTCAGGGATGGGCGCGGGCTCGGGCAACCCGGGTTCCCCAAAGTGCTTGCGTAGGGCCTTCACGTCCCATTGCACCTTGACCCGACCGAGCGTCGTAGCGGTGCCTGCACCAGACGATGCCTGACCAGCCTCTTCCGCTGCTGGCGCAACGGCCAGCGGCACGGCTCCCGCAACGTTGTTGCGCGTGCTTTCGCCGAAGGCCAGGAAGGTCGAGTCCACTGTAGCGCCGGGCCTGATCGGTGCCTTCATGTATGGATTGATCGCAGCGAGGTGCTCGGTGTTCGTGCGGGTGTACTGCGTGATCGGGACATTGCCCTTTCGGTAATCATCAAAGTCGATTTGTGCGGAGAGGTCCTGTACAAATCTCGCTGCGGGTGCGAGGGTTCTCCGCAGTCCGAATCCTTCCACGTCACGGCGTTGCCGTACCTCTTCGAGCAGCCGGTTGAACATCTCCCTGTTCAGCCCCTCCGGAAGGCGCGGCATGTGGTCTCGAACCGCTGGCGGGTTGGGATTTCCAGGCGGCGGTGGCGGTGGCGGTGAAAAGGCCTGCTGGGCAGTGGCCTGCTCGACGTGCCTGTCCTCGTCTACTCTGTCAGCCACGGGGACACGGACGATCGCGCGTTGTTCAGTGTGCACGACCGGGCGTTCAACGGGCTGTTCCTCGCGGGATGCCAGCCGTTCGAAGGCGGGCTCGGATCGCAATGGCATCGTCGGCCACTCGATCTTCGCGTTTCCGAAGTTCTTGCCGCGGAAGCCGTTGTTGTTGCCGTTGTTGTTGCCGATGTTGCCGATATGGATAGGCGGCAGCACGCCCTGCAGTGCCTTGAGAATGCGCGCCACATCGGCTATCGGGTCTGCCGTGGGCCGCACGGCTGTGGGCGGAGCGGCATCGCGCTCGTTGGCCGGTGGACGGGCGGGCTTTTCCGCCGATTCGATCAAGTTGGGCAGCAGTTCGGCAACGTGCAGAAGCTCCTGGCCGGTAGCGGAGTCCAGTAGGCCCTTGTATGCCGAGAATCCCTGCACGTTCAGCAGCTCGGCCAGCCTGCCACGCAGTTCACCCGCGCAGACGCCCGGATTCTTGCGGGCCATCGTGTCCAGGATCGCCGGGGCCATGTCCTTGAGCAGGCGATCACGCACCTGCTGCGGCCCGATCTTGGCGATACTGTCCTTGATGCAGGCCTCCAGCGCCTTGCATTCCTCGTGCGAGCGGTGACCGAATGCCTTGTAGTTACCGGAGTAGTCACCTTCCGCTCGCTTGATGTAGCAACGAAGCGCCTCCTCCAGGGCTGCTACCACCTGCGCATGCTCGCGCACTTCCGGCATGGACAACAGACGACAGGCATCGATGATCGCCCGGCCGCCCGCGCTGCGCTCGCTGTCCAGTACGGCCCTGATGATGTCGGCCGACGTCTTCAGGTCACCCAGCACCGCGCGGGTATGCGTCTCACGTGGCGACAACGCAGTACGTACCTGCTCCGGGTCATAGAGATGGCTGACCTGCAGCGTGCCGCCTGCGATGGTACGGGCATCCGCCACGCGTGCATCCAGACCGCCCCACTCGTTGAGCAGCGGCGCCAGCGATGTGCCCACTGCCAGCACGTGGGCGGCACAGGGACCTGCAGGACGTGGTGCGTTGTCCAGCGGGTTGGAACGTGCGAGCGGCGCGCGGTAGGCCGCCCGGTTGATGTCGTCACCATCCGGGTCGAGGCGACCACTCCCGCTGCTGCTGATGCTGCTGAGCGAGGTATTGCTTGGCCACCTTGGCGGGCTCGGACAGTTACCTACATTTTCCGGTACGAAGGCCTTGGTTTTCGCCGATGGCTCCATGTGCAAGGATTGAAAGCGCGCTGACGTCGCCGGTGCTAACTGAGCTGTTGGCATGTTCTTCTCCTGTCATCCGCCAATGTTTCTGATGGCCGCCATGTTGCCCTCGTTCATCGTCTCGATACTGCTGCTGAGCACCTTCTGCAGGGTGTCCCACAGGCGCAGCAGCTGCTGGTACTTTTCCGGGAACGCGCGATTGAGCTGATTGAACGCTTCCAGCGCGCTTTCCTTGCTGGACATCAGCGTGCTGAGTTCGGTTGCCGACAGCTTGGTTTTCCCTTCGAAGACTTCCCTGAGGGATGTCACCAGAGCGGGATTCACACCCACCTGGTAGGTTGTCTCGACCCACGGAGGGGGGCCCAAGTGCCAGGTTTTCAGCGTGAGGACCGTCAGTCCATTAAGGCCGCCCAGCTCTTGCAGGAATGCCTTGGCTTCGTCTTCGGTTTTGAATACCGGGCCGAGGCCCTTGCTGGCCAGCGCGTTCTCGATCTCCGCCAGCGCCTGGACCAGAGCGTCAAAGTCCACCTCGACGTTGCCGTCTTTGTCCGGCTTCCCCAGTGCGCCGTCGGCAGACAACAGGAGCATGGCCTTGTTGATCCTGGCAAAGATCGCGACATACTCGGAGAGCGCATCGCCGAACTTCTTCACCCACTCCGTATCCAGCTGTCCCAGCAGCGCGGCGATCCTTTCGAAGAACTCGCGGTTGGATTCGCCTATCGCTGCATCTTCCTGCAGTGTGTCGCCCAGCAGGCCCGAAGCAAGGTCGCGCACCTGCGCGACGATCCGCGCGGCGTCGGGATCACCGGCGTCGGCAGCGTCCGGCAGCGCCGTGCTGACGAGGGCCTGCAGTATGCTGGCCTGTTGGTTTGCCAGCCACATTTCATCCTTGCGCAGTGCGTGCAGATACAGCGCCTGCTGATCGGCCACAGCGCCCGGCAGCGTGCCCGCCGCGCGCTGTCGCAGGTGCTGCAGGAGCGCCGAGCCGGCGGCATGGGACCGCAACGCAGGCAGATCCTCGTTATCCGTCTCTATGGGGGTCTGCTTGCCCACGGTGCCGAGGGCCGGCAAGCGCATGACAGGCGGATACACCGCGGGTGTCGAAGTTTCGATCATGATGATTTCCTTGCAGAAGGGCGCCACGCAGGGCGGCGCTTGTGATCAGGGGAGCAGGCGGCAGTGTCAGTGCTTCATGTTGCCGACCATGTGATCGGCCGTCTGTTTGTTGTCCTGGCCGCGATTTCCGTAAGCGCTGAACAGCGCGCGTTCGGCCTCGCTGGTCTTGCTCACTTCCTGCTGGGTGCGGCCGCCGACGTCCAACTCGATATCCTTGTTGACGCGATCCTTTTCGGCATCCACCGAATGCCCGGTCGATTCCAGATCCAGCGGCGAGCCGGCGACCGCGCCGGCGCCGTTGCTGGTCTGGACGACCGCATGGCTGGCATTGGTCATCACGCCCAGCTTGGTGGTATCGATGGCGTGAGCCGTGCTCTGGCCCGAGGCGATTTCCTGCAGACCCTGCGATTCCTGGCGCAGGGCAGCCAATTGCGCCGGCGTCGCTGACGAACCGGCCGGCGCCGTGTTCAAGTTCTCCGCCAGCGTTACATTGTGCTGGTCGGCCTTGATCTCGTTGTTCTGGGCGCCCACCTTGTTGGCGCGCAGGCTGGCCACGCCCTTGGCCGCCGCCACGCCACCCATCGCGACGCCGCCACCCGCCACCGCCGCACCCACCGCCAGCACGACGATTTTCGCGGTCTGCGTGGCCTTGGCACTTTTCACCATGCTTTGGCCCATCGCCTGCACCGATTGCGCGGCCAACTGGACCATGGCCACGGCCTGTTGGCGCTGGCCGACATTCATCTGCATCAGTATCTCGACCAGCAGCAGCACGTAGGCCATCCGGGTATCGAGCTCCATCCGCAGTGGCAGCTGTTCCGGCGGCACGGTGTGTGCGTCGTCCAACACCTCACGCAGGCCCGGCGCATCGGCCAGGACGTCGTTGACGAATTCCAGCGTTGCAGGTCCGACCTTCGCCGTACCCGCAGGCGCCGAATGCTGCGCCGCCATGGGTTGGGCCCGCTCGTCCTGCGCGCTCGCCAGCCCGACCAGGGCCTGCGCCTGTGCCATCACCGCGCGCATCGCGGCGGCGTCGGTCCGTTGCGCCGCGCCGCCCGCGGCTGCCAGCGCTGCTGCCATCCGGTGCAGCGTCACGAAGGCCTCTGCGGTGGCGCCAGGCACCATCGCCGGGTGTTGACCTGCCATCTGCGGCAACAGCGCGGAAAGCTGCGCCGCATCCAGCGCGGTGGCGCCGGGCGCGGTCAGTTCGGGCGAAACGCGCAGGCGCCTGCCCTGCGCACCTTTGCCCAGCGATTGGCTGAGCCGCTCTGCGGCACGCTGTGCCTGCGCCTGATCCAGGTCAGCGGGAGCATGCGCGCTGGGCAGTTCCTGCAGGGATCGCAGCAGCGTGCTGGGTGCGGTAGGAGAAATGCTGATAGTCATTGGAGTGATTCCTGTCTGTTGAAGCGCCGCCGAGAGACTCAGGCGCGGCTGCGGATATGGGCAACGATGCTCGTGGCGGTTTCAGCGCGGTCGTCGGCGACCTCTGTCATCCGCACCAGCAGGTCCAGCGCCGTACGGTGTTGCAGCGCGACGGCCTCGCCGAGCTTGCGCAGCATGTCCAGCAGTACTTCATTGCCGAACAGGCTTTCCTGGATCTGCGCGAGCAGCTTGGTGGCCTCCAGCATGATGCCGGCCACCACCAGCTGCCCGGCGTTCTGGGTGATCTGTCCGATGGCACCGGCGGCCTGCGCGACGAACTGCAGGATCCGGCTGCCCTGCTCAACCAGGCGCGCCGCCGTCAAACCGGAATCGGCCGCCGCCTTCGCCGCAACCACGGCGCCGGCCGCCGTGCGCCCTGCCGCGGCAATGTTGCCGGTCACCAGCATCACCGCCACGATGGCCACGATCACCACGACGGTGGCGGTGATCGCACCAATCTGTTTGGCTACGTCTTCGGGCACCCCAAAGGCGATCAGCGCCTTGGAGATCACGTTGCCGAGGCCTTCGATGGTCTTGCCGACGACCGAGAATCCGGTGGTCATCCCTACGATGCTGTCCACGGTGAGCATCATGCCCATCACCCCAGCGGCGACCAGCGCGACGTTGCCATGCAGCGCGCCGACCACGATGGCGCCGATGCTGGCGATCGCACCCACCGCCGCACCGATCCAGCCGAAGATCTTGCCGGCGCATCCGGTTTTCTTCTCTGCATCGCGCGCCCGCTGCACCTCTTCCTCGTGCTTGCGGATCTTCTCCAGCTCTATCTCACGGCGCATTTCGATCCACGTCATCGTGAACTCGGCCGTCGCCTTCATCCCCGAATCGGTCATCTCGGACATCAATCTGCTGAGCATTCCCATGATCAGCTGCAAGGTGCTGGTGGGGTCCAGCTTCTTCTGCCGTCCCGGGTCCACGCCCAGTGGCTGTCCGGCATTGAATGCGTCCGCCTTGGCCTGCTCTGCGTCCAGGTCGCCCAGTGCCTGGTCCAGCGCGCTGGCGGCCTCGATGAGATCGCGCCCGGCGGCCTCCAGGCGGCTCTGGGTCCGCTGCAGCGCAGCCTGTGCCAAGCCCAGCTCGGCCTGTTTGGCCGCATGGGCGGGATCATCCGGGTCCAGCGCCTCCAGCTCGGCGCGCAGCCGCAGGACTTCTTCCTTGGCCGCGTTCAAAGCGCCTTCCTGCGCCCCCACTTCGGCGGCCGCCGCATCGGCGAGGCCCTGGGCGGCCACGGCCGCGTCCAGCGCAGCCTGCAGTCTGGCCGCCAGCGCGCCGCCGTGCGCCACACGCGCGCTCAACTGGACGCGATGCATGTCCAGCCGCTGCCGCAGCGATTGCAGGCTGGCGTCGCCCAGGGTGGCCTGCAGCGTGCTCATCAGCAGGGTCATCGTCGCCTCGGGGCTCAGCCGCTGGGCACCATCGCCCACGGCACGATGCACGCGCGCCATGTCCGGTTGGCGCAGGGCCATCGGGTCATTGGGCTTGAACGTTTGGCCATCGGCCTGCGGCGAGGCGGATTCAAATGCAGCGAACAGGTCCGCCTCGATCCTGGCCAGTTGTGCCTCGGTGATCGGGACGCCGAACCCCTGAGCGGCGCGGAGGGTGCTTTCATGGCCGGTCGTGCGCAACACCAGCGGTGTGCGATGAGCCGGCATGGCAAGGAGCAGATCGCTCATGGGAGAATCCTTGTGCGGTTGGGCCCTGGTGGGGCGGGTCGGCGCCGCAGAAGCGCGGCAGCGGATGTCAGTGCGGCCAGTATCGCGAGCACCTGGCAGGGCAACTTTCAGTTTCCGTCCTTGCCCACCGGGTTCGCCCCATGCAGCCGCGGCCGATGCGTGATGGATGACAGAGGACGGCTCAGCCTTCCTGCCGCGGGGTCGCCCCGGCTTCAGGCGCTCCATCCGGCTGGCCTTTGACCGCCTGCAGATAGGCCTCGGCCCGACTGCCCAGCTCGCTTCCGGCCGCCCTGCCGGCAACCGCCTCGAAGCATTCGCGCGCCTTGCGCAGCCGACCCAGCGCAAGATGGCACTGGCCGACATGGAACATTGCGCGGTCGTCGGTCACGTCCAGTGCCTGGGCGACGGCGTACATGCCGATGGCTTTCTCATACTCGCGCTTGAGGTGCAGCACCGCGCCCATGCCCAATGCATAGTCCGCATTGTAGAAGTCGTACAGGCACAGGAAGCGGAAGAAGGCCTCGGCTTCCTCCAGCTGGCCGTTCTGGTAGTAGCGATGTGCGACCGCATACACCCCTTCCAGGGTATCCCGGCTGACGCCTTTGAGGTCGGACAGGGTAGCGCCTTCCCGCAGCCCCTCCAGGATCAACCGGGCTACCTCTCCATGGTCGTCGGCGGTCACGGGGGGCGGGTCGGATCGTCATCGATAGTCATGTGGTGCTCCAGTTGTGGGTTGGTTGAAGGAGTCAGTGCGGGGGCTCGGCAGGCGTTGCATCACCGTCCTCCGGCGGCTTGCCGGCGCGTTCCACGTCGCGCAGCCAGCGCACGACGGCCATGACCGCATCAATGTTGCGATCGTTGACGAAGCGGTAGCGCCGCGTACTGGAATAGATGGCCCGCGCCAGCTTGATGTCGCGCACCACCGGCACGCCGTGGGCTTCGGCCAGCGCAATGACCTTGCGCGCGCGCGCGCCGCGCTCGCGTACCGAAACGAAGGGCATCGGCATGTCATCGTCCATCAGGAAGATGCCGACCGCGATATGGGTCGGGTTGGCCAGCACCACCGTTGAACCGCGGGTGTCCGCCTGGACCTGCGCGGAGAGCTCGTCGCTGATCTGTTGGCGACGCTGTTTTACTTCCGGCTTTATTTCGTTTTCCTTGTGCTCGCGCTTGACTTCATGCTTTTCCATCTTCATTTCGCGGATGAAGAGCACGTGGTCCAGCCAGGCGGTAAACAGATAGACCGGCGCCAAGGCCACCAACAAGCCCAGGGCGAACCTCAACGCCACGTGCTGCCATAGCGCAGCGAGCTGCGCGTCGGTGGCGTGGATCTGACTGAACAGCTGCGGGCCCCACAGCGCGATGGCCCACCACGCGAACAACGCGCAGCACACGATGTAGAGCACGGTACGCAGCAGGTCCTTCACCACGCGCACGGAGAACAGGTTCTTGAACCCGTTGATCGGGTTCAGCTTGTTCAGATCGAAGCGGATCGCCTCGCTCGCGATCATTCCCCCGCTCATCCACAGCGAACACAGCACTACGCTGGCCACACACGCCAGGAACACCGGGGCCAGCGCCAGCAGAAGCGCCTTCAGCGCGCCCAGCGCTGCCGCCGCGGGGGTGATGGAGAAGCCACCGCGCACAATATCCATGTACAGATGCGCTACCGGCATCAGCGAGCCCAGCAGTACGATCGCCGGCAGCCCCGCCCACAGAACGGCAGCGGCCACCAGGTCGCGGCTGTTGAACGACTTCCCCTTCCGGGATTCCTTCTTCAGGCGCTGAGGGGTCGGTTTCTCGGTTTTCTCGCTGGCGCCGGAACTCATCCGCCCACTCCGGGAAGGAGGGCGCGCAGCACCGGATACTGCCGCCACAGCGCAGGCACTTGTTCGGTCATGGCCAGCATCAGGTAGACGACCATCGCCGCGAATGCCAGGACCGATTTCACCGCCAGCGACACCGAGAACGCGTTGAGCTGCTGGGCGAACCGGGACACCACGCCCAGCAGGATTTCCACCAGCAGCAACAGCAGCAGCACCGGGGCCGCCATGCGTATCGCCGAGGAAAGCACGATATCCACGAAGCTGTGGATACTGGACGACTCCGGCAGGAATCCCGTGCCCATCGGCAGCAGTGCGTAGCTGCCCTGGATGGCTTCCAGCAGCGGCACCAGCCCACCGGCCACGAGGAATACGACCGCACTCATCATCTGAAGCAGGTTGGCCATTTCCGTCGCTTCCACGCCCGTAAGCGGATCAAGCATCGCGCCGACGCCTGCGCCGCGCTGGGTATCGATCATCGAGCCGAGCGCGTGGAAGACGTGGTAGGGCAAGGCGAGCATCAGCCCCAGGACGGTGCCGGCCACGGCCTCGCGCAACGCCGCCATCGCCAGCGCCGTCATGTCCGCTGGCCGTTCCACGGTTTCGGTAACCGGCCACAGCCCGATCAGCACCACCAGGGACAGCACGACGCGCATCATGCGCGAATGAATCGCGCCGCTGGAGAGGTAAGGCAGCCAGGCAAAGCAGGCCAGCAATCGGGCCATGCCAAGCGTGGCAGGCACTGCGTACTCACCGAGCGATTCGATCAGCACAGTGTTCAGTGCGGTGAGGCCCATCTGCGCTATACGCCCAGCGCGCGGGTGAAGACCAGGATGCCGAAGTCGATCAACATGCGCGACATCCAGCCCAGCAGGACCAGCACGGTCAACACGACCGCCAGCATCTTCGCACCGAAGGGGAGGGTCTGCTCCTGCAGCTGGGTGACGGTCTGGAACAGGCCGATGAGCAGCCCGACCACGGTCGCCACGGCGACCGGCCCGGCCGACAGCAGCAGCACCAGCATCAGCGTCTTGTTACCGATGGTGATCAGTTCGTTCATCCGTGGCTGCCTGGGTGGCCGGCACGTGGCTGCTGCGCCCGCCTCATGCCGGCACATCCATGTACTGCATCACCAGCCCCTGCGAGAGCAGGCTCCAGCCGTCCAGCACCACGAACAGGATCAGCTTGATCGGGGCGGAGATGGTGACGGGACTCATCATCATCATGCCCAGCGCGAGCAGGATGCTGGACACGATGAGATCGACCACGATGAAGGGCAGGTACAGATAGAAGCCCATAAGGAAGGCATCCTTCAGTTCGCTCAACGCATAGGCCGGCAGCAGCGCGAACAGCGAGCGGTCTTCCGCGGCGGTGTCTGCCGCAGGCACGTCGGTGCCGTCGGTCACCTGGGCGCGTTCGAAGAACCGCAGCAGTTCCGGGTCGGCGTGGCGGGCCAGGTAGGCGCGGTACTCGCCCAGGCTGTTGTCGAGGAAATCCGCGGTTTCCTGCACCGTCGTCAGCGGGTGCCCGAGCTCCTGGTAGGCGGCCTGCACCGAGGTGACGATGGGATGCATGACGTAGAACGCCAGGATCAGCGACAACGCGTTGATGACCATGTTGGAGGGGACCTGCTGCAGGCCGAGCGCGTTGCGGATCAGGGTGAAGACCACACTGAACTTGATGTAGCACGTACCCACCGCGACCAGGAACGGCAGCAGGGACGCGGCCGCAAGGATCGCGATCAACGACACATCGTTGTTGATTTGCACGACGCTCATGCCCTTCCCGGCACCTGCGCCAGCTTCACCCCCAGGCGGTCACCCACCTGCACCAGCTCGCCCACCGCAAGCCGCCGTCCGTTGTGGACGAGTTCGACGCGCTGGCTGGCGCGTTCCGGCAACGCGACAACGCTCCCCGCCTCCAGCGCGGCCAGCTCGCCCAGGCTCATGTCGAGGCGGCACAAGATCACATCAAGGGTCAGCGGCAACGTGTCCAGGCCGCGCGCTTCGGACGCGGAGAGTTCGGCAGGCAGGCCGGAGGCTGTCGCGGCGGGATCAGGAGTGAGGGGCAGATGCATGGTGGTCACGATCAGTGAGTCCGGATGGAGGTGGAAATCGAACAACGGGTAGCGGCCCTGCCACGCCCGCATTACGGAAACGGACAGCAGGACGATGTCGCCCCCACGCAGGCGGCGCAGACGCTGCAGGCTCATGCAGGCGTGGCCCACCTGCAGGCGGACCGGCAGCGGCAGCCCGGCGGGTAGTCCCGGCCCACCCGGAGCAGGGGGCAACGGGGCGGTTCGTGATTCGATCCACACCTCGCCTTCTGCGGCGGCCACGGCGGCCAGCGCCGGAGCGTCGGCGGGCGGTGTCGTGGGGGGTAATGCCCGGGCGTGGCCGTAATCCAGCACGGCGTCGGCGAACTGCAGGGGGCGATCTACCGCAGTCAGGCCTGCCAGCACGGTCGGATCCATCGATGACCAGTCCAGGCCGACAAGGCCGGGCAGGTGCACGGCTGCCCACGCATTGGCGTCCACGCAGCAGACCATCGCGCCATCGGCGGTGCCCAGCTCGAACCGCAGGCAGGTTACCGGTGGTGGCGTGCTGGCCACGGCGTGTACGCCACTGCGGCGGAGACAACGCAGCAGGGTCAGGACGCGGAGCTGTTGAGGATCGACCTCGGCCAGCAGCGGCAAGCGCGGACTCATTCTTCGTCCTCGGGCAGGTGGCGGGCGGCCCTGCGTTCAGCGGTGCCGTCTTCCGGTGCATCTGCTGCGATGACCTGCAGGTGGCCCAAGGTCATCCCTTCATCGGCAACCAGTGCGGCGCCGAGCGCCCGCTGCGCGTTCTCGCTGCTGCCGCGCAGGAACACCGGCGCTGCCGGCAGACTGCCCGATGCGCCGGGGAGCCAGCTTGCAGTGGCCTGGTGGCCCGGCCCCCAGCTGCTGAACGGCACGCTGACCGTCACCATGCGTTGCGCCGGGGCGAGCGGCAGATCGGCCCCCGGTGCATCGGTCCGCGCTGCGACAGGCGGTTGGCTTCCCGGGCGCGTGCCCGCGGCGTTGAGGGCCGCGTGCGGCTGCGGCCGGTTCGCGGCGGTCGCCGCTCCCGCATGTCCAGCAAGCTGCGGTATCAGCGCGCCCTGCTCGCGGTTGTGGCGGGCCCTCCGTCCTGCGCTCACGACGAGTGGAGGATCGTCGCCCTGGGGCAATGACGGTTCCCCGGTCGGCAACGCGTCTGCCGCGGCCACGGAATGGCCGCCGTCGCGGACGTGCGCCGCGTTCGGGGCGGGCACGGGAGGATCAGCAGGCTGGTCCTGGCGGGGTGGGCCCGCGATGCGGGCGGGGTCCGATGCGGGCAGCGGGTGCGCGGCGTCCGCTTTGTGATCGCCCGCGGCCGCGACGATGCCCGCGCCATGCGGCGATGCGACCCGCGCGGTCTGCCGGGGTGGCGACCGCACCGGGACGGGATCGCCCACGGGCGCGTCGGCCGCATCGGACCGGGCATGCACGCCGGTGCTGCGGAGGAATGCCGGGTTCGCCGCGCCGCGGCCCACGCCCGGCCTCGGATCCTGCGGCGCTGCGGGGTGAAGCGGGGCCGTGGCGAACGGATTGCCATCCAGTGTGGTCGGTAGCGCCTGCGACTGCCCAGGTTCGGATTCCGGCTCGGGATCGACGGGCATATCCGGCGGCCCCAGCTCCTCCGTCCTGTCCGGCCGGGGCGGGCGGGGGTCCTGCTGTGCGCGTCGCAGCAGCGGCACCACCGGGGTGACCGGAGCAGCAGGCTCGGCAGCGTGCACGGGGTTCAGCGCGATGGGCGGCGACGACATGAGATTTCATCCAGCTGTTGGGTATGGAGGCGCAGTTCGCGAAGCCGGCTGGCCTGCCGCCGGTAGTGGGCATGCCAGTGCTCGATCTTCTTCTGCTTGCGGTATTGCACTGCGGCGCGCTGGCGCTGGCCGGCTTCCTCGGCATCGCAACGCGCGGCATCGGTCTCGAGGTCGGTGGCCGCATGCCCGCTTTCCAGCGCATGCGCGCGGGCGACGGCGAGCACCCGCAGGCGGTCGAACAGGGCGCTGCGGCTGAGGCCGGATTCCGGCTGCAGGATCGCGCGGTGCAATGCCTGTTCGGCGGCGTTGCGCAGCGCATCGGCCTCTTCGCGCCGCGCGCTCGCCGCGGCGTGCTGCGCCTGTGCCGACAGCAGCGAGAGCTGCCGTTGCGCCTTCTTCAGCTGGACCAGCCGCGGGCCCCGGGCGTCAACGCGAAAGTCCATGCAAGGCCTCCAGCGTGTGCGGAAGCTCGGCCCGTTCGTGCTGCCCTTGGCGCAGGAAGGCCATCAGTGCCGCTTCACTCGCTATTGCTTTGTCATAGGCCGCGCTGACCCCGGGCGTGTATTCGCCGAGGTCACGCATCAGCTGCAGGTCCTCAAGCGTGCCCAACAGACCGCGTATGCGCGCCGCCGCCTGCTGGTGCGCCGCATTGGTCAGGGAGCCGAAAAGGCGGCTTCCGCTGCGCAGCACATCCAGGGCGGGCAGGTGGCCGCGCCCGGCCAGCTTGCTGCTGAGGTAGAGGTGTCCATCCAGCAGCGACTTCACCTCTTCGCCGATGGGATCAGCGTCCTGCTCGTCTTCCAGCAGGACGGTATAGAAGGCGGTGATGCAACCGGAGTCAGTACGCCCACTGCGTTCCAGCAGGCGGGGAAGTGCCTCGAACACAGACGCGGGAAATCCACGGCGAGCGGGAGGCTCGCCGGCGCCCAGCGCAAGTTCGCGCAACGCACGCGCGTAACGGGTCACCGAATCCATTACCAGCAGCACGCGCCGGCCCTGGTCGCGGAAGTACTCGGCGATGGTGGTGGCGATCAACGGCGCCTGGCTGCGTAGTGCAGGTGCGGTGTCCGAGGTTGCCTGCACGATCACGGTGCGTCCGGCGCGTTCGGAATGGCGGAAGCGCTCCACCAGCGAAGCGACTTCCCGGCCACGCTCGCCCACCAGTGCGATAACGCTGACATCCACGTCGGCATTGTCCAGCAGCATTTCAGCGAGCGTGGTCTTGCCCGCGCCGGCCCCGGCGAAGATGCCGACGCGCTGGCCTTCGCCACAGGTCAGCAGACCGTCCACCGCGCGTATCCCCGTGCACAGTGGCGACTCGATCGCGCGACGCTGGTGATACTCCACGCCGCGTCCATCGGTGCGCCTCATCTCGGTATGCGAGACGATCGCGGGCGCGAGACGTTCCACTTCATTGCCCTGTCCATCGATCACGCTGCCCAGCACCCCCTCGGATATGGCCACCAGGGGGCCATGGCCAGTGGGCAGGACCAGGCACTGCGATGAAAGACCGGTACTGTCCCGAAGCAGTCCGATCGATGCCAGGCCATGCTCCACTGCGACGACCGTGCCGGACCCGGCAGGCGTGTCATCGTGCGAGGCGGCCTGCAGCCGGCACACATCGCCGATGGCCACGTGGGGCAGCGGCGCCCGCATCATCGAACCGATGATGGTCGCCGGATGCGCGGCAGGCCGCCAGAGAGACCGTGGGTACGTCATCGAATGGCCTGCATCCGGGCCAGGCACTGATGGAAATCCTGCAGCGCCTCGGCCAACCGCGAGGGATCGCGCGCGTATTCGGATTGCAGCATGCCGCCGACGCGGCCGTCCTCACGCAGCACCATGGCCCCGGCATCCCAATGGGCGACGGGCCGGATGACCTCGCCCAGCAGCGGCTCGGCCAGCACGCTGCGCGCCTGTTCACCGATTTCTTCAATCGAGCCCCACAGCCAGACCTGTTCGCCATCGCGTGGGTCGAGGTAGATATCCCCCACATCGTCGAATGACATGACGATCGTCGAATGGTCATCGAACTCGTAGTCGCTGGAGTTGGCACCGAGTTGTTCGAGTGCCTGGCAGAGTGTTTCTTTGAGGGTCATAGTGATTTCACGACATCAAGGGAGATGGCATCGGATATCTCCGAGAACGAGAGAACCGCGAGACCGGGCAGCTTGTTCTCGACGAACCGTTTGACGAACCGGCGCACGTCCGGCGCGACCAGCAGCACCGCTTCCGGGCGGCTGGCCAGCAGCGGCTCCATGACGATGACGAGGCGGTCGAGCAGCTGCTCCGCCTGTGTCGGGTCAAGATTCAGGAAGGCCGCGCCCTGGCTCTGGCGTATGCCCGAACGGACCAGGTGTTCGGTATCCGGCGCCAGCAGGACCGCCGCGATGCGACCATTCCGCGCGTGCTGGGAAGAGATATAGCGCGCCAAACCGGTGCGCACGTGCTCCACCAGCAGGATGACGTCCTTCTCACGCTGGCCCCACTGCGCCAACGTTTCCAGGATGATCTTCATGTTGCGGATGGAGACGCCCTCACGCTGCAGGCGCTGCAGCACTTCGGCGACGCGCTGTACGGGAATGTGGCGGTGGACTTCCTTGAGCAACTCGGGGAACCGTTTTTCGGTTTCGTCCAGCAGGTACTTGGTTTCCTGGATACCGAACAGTTCGCCGATGTTGCGCATCAGTGCATCGTGTACCAGCTGGTGCAGTTCTTCCTCATCGCTGCGGGTTCCCATGCCCATCGCCTGCAGCTGTTCCTGCATGCTGGCGGGCATCCAGCACCGCGTTGGTGCGCCGTTGTCGCCGGGCAGCGCGATGGCACCGTCAAGCATCGCAAGCTCATCGCTGTCGGCGAGCACGCGGACGTGGTCGAGGACGATCTCCGTGCTGGCAGCGGGGATCTCATTGATCATCACCATGATCCGGTGCGCGCCGGCTTCGTGCTTGCGCAGCAGCATGGGCGGCAGCTGCATGCCCGCACGCAGGTGCAGTTCCGCGCGAAGCTGGCGCTCCAGCCCGGCCGCGTGCCATTTGGCATGGTGCGCCGGCGGTACCAGCAGCAGCAGCGGGACTGTCTCGTTGACCTGCTTGCCATCGTGGGTCAGCTGTCCCTGCCCGCCCGATGCGTCCGGCTTGCCGCTGTGCCCGATTGCCTGCGCGATGCCGCTGCCGCTGCGCTGTGATTCAGCGCCATCGGCGCGCAGCCGCCACGCTGCCAGCGCGAACAGGCCGGCCGCCAGCACGAAGAACACCGGCAAGGGGAATCCAGGCAGCAGGCCCAGGAGCAGGACAAGCGTGCCGGCGATGAACAGCACTTTCTGGCTGCTGAAAAGCTCCTTGATGATGCTCGAACCCAGGTTGCCTTCATCGCCCCCTACGCGGGTCACGATGAAACCGGCACTGATGCAGATGAGCAGCGCCGGAATCTGCGCGACCAGACCATCACCGATGGTGAGCAGCGTGAACACGCTCAACGCCTGCTGGAAGCCCATTCCGTGCTGCAGCATACCGACGGCGATGCCGCCGAACAGGTTGACGAACACGATCACGATGCCTGCGATGGCGTCGCCCTTGACGAACTTCATCGCGCCGTCGTACGAGCCGTATAGCTGGCTCTCCTTCTCCACTTCGCGGCGGCGCAGCTTGGCGCCGGCCGCATCGATGGATTCGGCGCGCAGGTCCGCGTCGATGCCCATCTGTTTGCCTGGCATGCCGTCCAGTGAGAAGCGCGCCACCACCTCACCGATCCGCTCCGAGCCCTTGGTGATGACAATGAACTGCACGATGGTGACGATCGCGAAGATGACGAAACCGACGACCAGATTGTCTGCAACCACGAACTCGCCGAATGCGGCCACGATATGCCCCGCATCGGCGTCCACCAGGATCAGCCGGCTGGTGCTGACCGACAGCGCCAGCCGCATCAGCGTGGTGAACAGCAGCACCGATGGGAACGTGGAGAAGTTCAGGATGCGTTCGACGTAGAACGAACTGAGGAAAATGACGATCGCGATCAGCAGGTTGACGGCGATCAGCAGGTCGACCAGGAAGGTCGGCAGCGGCACGATCAGCATGCCGATGATGACCGCCATCAGCACGACCAAAGCCAGTTCCGGACGCAGCAACGTACGCGCCACCTGACCCAGCCCGCCGGCGGCGGGTGCATTGGCGGACATCAGACCGCCACCCAGCGGCCTGCAGCCGCTTGCTGCTGTTCCTGCCTCAACGCGGCTTCAAGCAACCCCTCGACCTCGTCCAGCGCACGGACATGTTGCCCGGGATCGCTCCACAGGCCATGCGGCACCGCCTTCAGGAAGCGCCGCATGTTGGCGGCGAAACGGGATTTTTCATTGGTCTGGAGGGCACATGCCACCTGCCCGAACACGCCGTCGAACAGCTCCTGCAGTCCTCCCCCCCGCCGGATCATCGCGAACAGGGCCGACAGCAGCGCCGATTGGGTGACGCCGATGCGGATCATCACGGAGGCTTCCCAACAGCACGCCAGCAGCAGGTAATCGGCCGAACGCAGCATGGTGAGCTGCCGCACGCGCTGCAGCAGGTAGCCGAACTCCAGGCGGCTGCAGGAGGGGTCGAGCGCATACATGTCCGCCCCCATGGCATGTTCGATGAAGTCGACCACCCGGGTGCGGGATTCGAAGCCGTACAGGGCGATCCATTCTTCATAGCTGGTCAGCGGTTCGCCGTCGCCGAGGAAATCGCGGTAGGTCTGTCGGAGCTGGGCAGGTGTCGCGTCCAGCAGCCTGGAATGCAGGCGCGCCTTCAACGCGACGTTGAGGCCCGCGCGCACTGCCTTGCCGCTGCTGCCGCCGAGAAACTCCTGTTCCAGTTCGTCAAGGATCTCTGCGAGCTCCTCCAGCTCCGCACCGGAGCGCAGTGCACGCAACGCGGCCACTGCATCGCTGGGATCGGCGAACAGCGCGCCGAGCAGGTTCCGCAGCTGCTCCACGTCGGCAGGCGGAAACTGCTGCAGCTGCAGGCGCAGGGCGGACAGCTTTTCCGGGCCTTTCGGGTCGAGCACCTGTTCCAGCCAGGCATGGGC
Organism: Stenotrophomonas sp. CFBP 13724; assembly: GCF_014841975.1. Lineage (NCBI taxonomy): Bacteria > Pseudomonadati > Pseudomonadota > Gammaproteobacteria > Lysobacterales > Lysobacteraceae > Stenotrophomonas > Stenotrophomonas sp. CFBP 13724. Next base: position 15,074 of record NZ_JACYUW010000004.1, on the reverse strand, counting down.
GTTGACGGGAGACTCGTCGGCATCCCGCGAGCGGTTGCGGCGCAGGCTCGATACCAGAGCGGAAAGGTCGTCACTCATGGTCAGCGCCTGGTTCAACAAGCCCTGCTGCGAATTCGTCCGCCGCATGGCGGAGGTCGAGGAGGCAGGCTCGTCTTCGGGCACGGGCTGGGCAACCGGTGCGGTGCGAGGGCGCTGGACCGGCACGGAAAGCCGTGCGGCGGCTACGTCAATGTGTGCCATTCAATGCCTCCCGCACGCTTTCGCGAACGCGCTGGAAATGGTCCGGCAGGGGCAGCTGAAGGTCTTCCATACGGTTGAAGCCTGCGTCAGGCAGCAGATCCGCGGGCGTGCGTACGCGGGGCTGGATCAGGAAGACACGCACCAGTTCCTGTTGGCGGTTGCTGCGGTGGCGAAAGGCATGGCCCAGCCACGGGATGCGTCCCAGCCCGGGAATGGCCGCACGGTTGCGTGCCTGTTCGTGGCGGGTGTAACCGCCCACCAGCAGGCTGAGCTGATGCGGCACGCGGGCGACGGTATCGATGGTGGTGCGGTTGATCACCGGCAACCCTTCCACTTCGCTGCCGCTGTCGGTTCCATCTTCGATCTTCAGCTGCATCTCCACTTCTTCGTCGGCGGAGACGCGTGGCAGCACGCTGATCATCGTGCCGTAGGTCACAGCTTCAAGTGACGCCGCGCGCTCTGCCTGCAGCCGCGCGTAGAAGGTGCTGTTGCTGTCGAAATGGGCCAGCACGTTTTCCTGGGTCAGCAGCACCGGGCGCGATACCACGCTGGCGTGGCCGCGCTCGGACAGCGCAGTGACCGAGGCCAGGAAGCGCTCACCATCCAGTGTGGAGGTGGAGCCGTTGAAGCCCACGCCGAGGCGGCCACTGATGCCCACCTGACCGCTCCATTTCACCCCCAGGCCGTCCAGTTGCTTCTTCTGCACATCGATGATCCACAACGACAGTTCGACCTGCTTGCGCGGCAAATCAAGCTCCGCCACCAGCTGCTTCACTTTCTGGATGCCAGACAGCGTGCCTCGCACGATCAGGCTGTTGGTTTCGGGGTAGGCCACCACGACGGTACGCGTGGAGGCTTCCGAGGCAGCCGGTATACCGCTTTCACGGCGTGCCAGCGGCTGGCCCTGCCGCGCCGCAACGGCACTCTCCTGGCTGGGATCTTCCGCGCTGGCCTCGTTCGGCGGCCTGCGCACGATGATGTCACTGACGCCTGAGTCCGCAAGCACACTGGCCAGTGTTTCCGCCATGCCGGGCAGGGTGGTTTCCCAGGACCGCATGCCATAGCGCCGGCCCTGCGCGAAGCTGTTGCGCAGGGCGATGACCTCCACGTGCTCGGCGCGTGCATCGGCGCCGCGGTACAGTTCATCCAGGTAGCGGGCCGCATTCAGCACGATGTCGACATAGACCGGCGATCCGGACACGTAGAAGGTTCCCGCACCGCTGCCCCCCCGCAGCGCATGCCGCGGATCGGCAAGGCGCGTGCGGCGCAGGAAGTCTTCCAGCACCGCGATCGAGGCATGCTGCATGTGGCCGATGGCATTGCGGGTTTCACTGGCGTCATGCACGTAAAGCGTCTGGCCGTCGCTGTACCAGATCAGTCCGACATCGCGGGCGACCTGGTCGAGCACCGACTGCGGTTCACGCAGCGAAAAGCTGCCCTGGACACGCTTTTTCTGCGCTTTGGTGCTGACGATGACCGGCAGTTTCATCTGCGCGGCCACCGACTGCAGCAGCAGGGATACCCCGTCGCCACGGGATACGAAGGTGGCGTCGGCGGACAGTTCGCCGCGATGGCGGATCGCGGTGTTTTCAAGCGGCACATCGTCGCCGCCCGCCTCTTGGGCATGCGACGGTGCGGGAAAGGTGCCGGCCAGCAGCACGACGAACAGACAGACGGTGTAGCGCACGGTTTTCACAGTGAATGGACTGATTGATAGATGGAACTGGGCGACCTGCCGAGCAGCGATTTGATTTCACTGCAGAAGTGCGAAGGCGAGGAAAAGCCGAAATCCGACGACAGCCGGGTGAAGGTCGCTCCGGTTTCGGCATAGCGATGCAGCACCCGCCCTGCGCGCAGCAGGCGCAGCTGTTCCTTCAGCGAGCGGCCGAAGGCGCGCCGGCCGATGCGGCGGAACTGGGCGACGGACAGGCCGTAGCGATCAGCAAGCTTCTGGACGCCCTGGTCCGGACTTTCCAGCACGAACCGCACCAGCTGGTAGACCTCACGCCGTGCCCAGCGCGCGGCCACGGCCTGGAAGGCCGGTGTGTCATCCAGCAGCTCGTTCATCAGCCAGTGCTGCGGTGCGTTCGGGTGATCGAGCGCGCCGGTGACCGGCAGCAGCGCCGCCGTGCGGCGATCGCCTTCCACGCTGCGCTGCAGGCCTTTGGCGTGATCGTGGAACGCAAGCAGGCGCGGCATGCTGTCCGGCACCGCCAGCACCCGGACATGGCGTCCCAGCAGTTTCAGCTGGCGCTCGCCGCCTGCCAGCAGGCGGACGCCACCGGGTTCGATCGTGAAGCGGGAGTTGCCGTCGTAGTCGCGTGCCGCGCCCAGGTCGACCTCCGCCACGTGGTGGTCGGCGACCAGAAACACCGATTCCGTGCGGGGAACCACGCACGACAGGGTGGTCGGATGCGCCGTCGGCGACTGGGGAAGAGGGGTGTACGACATGACGCACATGGTGTTGCGTCATGCCGCAGAGGGCTATGAGCCGAATTGCGCTTTTGCCTGCGGGTCGCTCAACAGGGCGGCAGGCGGCCGGCCCCGACTCCCCGGGTGTTACATCTGTGCCAGCGAGGCCACCGCGTCGAAGCGGTCGGACAGCCGCTTCAGCAGCGCAAGCCGGTTAGCGCGCACGGCCGGATCCTCGTCGTTGACCATCACCTGGTCGAAGAACGCGTCCACCTGCGGCCGCAGGCGCGCCAGCCGTTCCAGCACACTGACGTAGTCTTTCTGATGCAGGCTGGCGCCGGTATCGTCGATGGCCGCGGCAACGGCTTCGGCGAGCGCGCGCTCGGCCTCTTCCCGCAGCAGCGACGGGTCGATCTGGCCCGGGATGGCGATGTCGGCCTTGCGCAGGATGTTGCCGATGCGCTTGTTCGCCGCCGCCAGTGCCGGCGCTTCCGGCAAGGCTGCAAACGTGCGGATTGCGTCAATACGTCGGTCGAAGTCATACAGCGATGCGGGCTTCAGTTCGGCCACCGCGTTGAACTGCGACGCCGGAACGCCCTTGTCGGCGTAATAGCCGCGCAGGCGTTCGATGATGAAGTCGTACAGTTCGGCCACGTCGGCCTGCACGTTGCGCGGTGCGAGCGCCGTGTTGGCCTGCGCCAGCAGCGCGCGCAGGTCCAGTTCGAAGCCGCTTTCGATGACCGTACGCGCCAGGCCCAGCGCGTTGCGGCGCAGCGCGAAGGGATCCTTGTTGCCGGTCGGCTTGAGGCCTGCGGCAAAGCCACCGGCGAGGGTGTCCAGGCGCTCGGCGATCGCCAGCACCTTGCCCAGCGACGACAGCGCGATATCGTCACCGCCGAAACGCGGCTGGTAGGACTCGTCGATGGCCAGCGCGACCTCCGGCGACTCGCCCCCGGTCAGCGCGTAATGGCGGCCGGCGATACCCTGCAGTTCGGGGAATTCATTGACCATGCGCGACTGCAGGTCGTTCTTGGCCAGCTGCGCGGCACGCCGCGCCAGCACAGGATCGGCACCGACCTGCGGGGCGATGGCATCGGCCAGCGCGACCACGCGAGCGACCTTGTCGGCCACGCTGCCCAGCTTGGCCTGGTAGGTCACGGTCTTCAGGCCATCGCCCATCGACTCCAGCCCCTGCTTGAGGTCTTCGTCGAAGAAGAACTTGGCATCAGCGAAGCGCGGGCGGATCACCCGCTCGTAGCCCTTGGCGACTTCCGCCACATCCCTGGATTCGATGTTGGCGATGCCGATGAATTTCTCGGTCAGCTTGCCGCCGTCATCCAGCACCGGGAAGAATTTCTGGTTGATCTCCATCGTCTCGATCAGCGCTTCCTGCGGTACCGCCAGGAAGGCGCGTTCGAAGCTGCACAGCACCGCCGACGGCCACTCCACCAGGTTGACCACCTGGCCGAGGTTGTCCTCGGTGATGCGCGCACTGCCACCCGCTTCCGCGGCGGCGGCCTGCACCTGCGCTGCGATGCGTTCGCGGCGTTCCTGCGGATCGACCAGCACGAACGCCGAACGCAGCGATTCGATGTAGTCCTGCGGTTGGGTCAGCCACACGGTCTTGTCGTGGTGGAAACGGTGACCACGGCTCATGCGGTCGGCCTTCAGGCCGAACAGCTCGGCATCGACGATGTCCGGGCCATGCAGCAGCACCAGCCAATGCACCGGACGGGCGAAGCCCCACGCATGGTCACCCCAGCGCATCGGCTTGGGGATCGGCATGCCGGCGATGGCTTCGCGCAGCACCTCCGGCAGCAGGTCGGCGGTGCGCGCACCCGGCTTCACCGCACGGTGCACGAAGCGCTCGCCCTTGGCGTCACTGGTTTTTTCCAGCGCGCTCCAGTCGATCCCGGCCTTGGCCGCGAAGCCCTGCAGCGCCTTGGTCGGCTGGCCGTCGGCATCCAGTGCGATGTTCAGGTACGGGCCCAGCACTTCGCTGTGCTGTTCGGGCTGTTCGGTGCCCACGCCCGGCAACAGCACAGCAAGGCGGCGTGGCGTGGACAGCGGGCGCGCATCGCCCAGGTCCAGTTCGACGCCGCGCTTGCGCAGGCCCTCGACGATGCCGTCGAAGAACGCCTGGGACAGGCCCGGCAGCGCCTTGACCGGCAGCTCTTCGGTGCCCAGTTCGATCAGCAGGGGAGACAGGTGGCTCATCGGTTCAATCCAGTTGGGGGCGCAGCGCGCGACGCGGCCGGCGCCCGGTGGTTCGGGAAGGTGCGGGACTCAGGCCTGCGCTTTGGCACCGGGGAAGCCCAGCTTCTCGCGCTGTTCGTAGTACGCCTGGGCCACGCCCTGGGCCAGCGCGCGCACGCGCAGGATGTAACGCTGGCGCTCGGTCACGCTGATCGCACGGCGCGCATCGAGCAGGTTGAAGGCGTGGCTGGCCTTGGTCACCTGCTCATACGCCGGCAGCGGCAGTCCCAGTTCGACCAGCTTCTTCGCTTCGCGTTCGCACGCGTCGAAGCGGTGGAACATCTCTTCCACGTCGGCGTGTTCGAAGTTGTAGGTGCTCTGCTCCACTTCGTTCTGGTGGTAGACATCGCCGTAGGTCACCGGGGTGCCGTCCGGACCGTAGGTCCACACCAGGTCGTAGACGTTGTCGCAGTTCTGCAGGTACATGCACAGGCGTTCGAGACCATAGGTGATCTCGCCCAGCACCGGCCGGCACTCCAGGCCACCGGCCTGCTGGAAGTAGGTGAACTGGGTCACTTCCATGCCGTTGAGCCAGACTTCCCAGCCCAGGCCCCAGGCGCCGAGGGTCGGCGATTCCCAGTTGTCTTCGACAAAGCGCAGGTCATGCACCAGCGGATCGATGCCCAGCGCCTTGAGTGAATCCAGGTACAGCTGCTGGATGTTGTCCGGCGCCGGCTTCATCGCTACCTGGTACTGGTAGTAGCGCTGCAGGCGGTTCGGGTTCTCGCCATAGCGGCCATCGGTGGGACGCCGCGAAGGCTGCACGTAGGCGGCATTCCAGGTCTCCGGGCCGATCGCGCGCAGGAAGGTCGCCGGGTGGAACGTGCCGGCGCCCACTTCCAGGTCGAGCGGCTGGATCAGCACGCAGCCCTGCTGCGCCCAGAACTGGTTCAGGGTCTGGATCAGGCCCTGGAAGGTGATCGGAACGGTCGGGGTCGCTGACATGCGGTCGTTTCTTGGCCGGGCGGAGGGGTGCGCTAGTATAACGAGCGACCACCGCCGGGCGCTGGACGTGATCCAGACCACGCTGCGGCGGCGTTCAACGCACCATGTGGCAACCAAGGACACAGGACGATGGAGCAGCACCCGATGGCGTCGTCCCCGCATCCGGCAGCGGTGTTGCCGCCCGGCCGGCTGCTGTTCGAACAGGTCGCCACCGCGCTGGTGGCCGACGGCCTGGTCGCCGACAGTGACCTGGAGCGCGTGCGCTTTTCCGCCCAGGGCGCGAAGAACGCCAGCGAAGTGCATCCGCTGGTGCTGCTGGCCAACCTGAAGCTGGCCGCCAGCGGCGGCGGCGAGCTGGGGCTGGAGCGGCTCACCGACTGGCTGGCCAAGCGCACCGGCACCCGCTACCTGCGCATCGACCCGACCCGGGTGGACGTAGCCAGCGTGACCGCGCTGGTGTCCCACGCTTATGCGCGCCGGCATCGCTTCCTGCCGCTGGCGGTAACCAGTGAACGCGTGCTGGTGGCCACCAGCGAACCGCTGGCGCAGGAGTGGCGGCGCGACCTGCAGCACCTGACCCGGCGCACGATCGAACTGGCCCTGGTCAACCCGCTGGACCTGCACCGCTACACCATGGAGTTCTACGGGGTCACCCGTTCGGTGCGTGGCGCCCGCGGCGATGCCCGTTCGGAAACCAGCAGCACCCTGCCCAGCTTCGAGCAGCTGGTGGAGCTGGGCCGCGCCGGCGACGTCAATGCCGACGACCAGCACATCGTGCACATCGTCGACTGGCTGCTGCAGTACGCCTACGAGCAGCGTGCCTCCGATATCCACCTGGAGCCGCGGCGCGACATGGGCCGCATGCGTTTCCGCATCGATGGCGTGCTGCACAAGGTGTTCGAAGTGCCGCCGGCGGTGATGACCGCCGTCGTCAGCCGGATCAAGGTGCTCGGCCGGATGGACCTGGGCGAACGCCGGCGCCCGCAGGACGGCCGGATCAAGACCCGCTCGCCCGGTGGCCGCGAAGTGGAAATGCGTATTTCCACCATGCCCACCGCGTTCGGCGAGAAGTGCGTGATGCGCATTTTCGACCCCGACGCGGCGTTCAAGAGCATCGACCAGCTGGGCTTCAGCGCGCAGGAAGCGGCCGGCTGGAACACCCTGGTCGAACAGCCACACGGCATCGTGCTGGTCACCGGCCCAACCGGCTCGGGCAAGACCACCACGCTGTATTCCACGCTGAAACGGCTGGCCACGCCGGACGTGAACGTGTGCACGGTGGAAGACCCGATCGAAATGATCGCGCCGGAATTCAACCAGATGCAGGTGCAGACCAACATCGAGCTGGATTTCGCCAGCGGCGTGCGCACCCTGCTGCGGCAGGATCCGGACATCATCATGATCGGCGAGATCCGCGACCTGGAAACCGCGCAGATGGCGGTGCAGGCTTCGCTTACCGGCCATCTGGTGTTGTCCACCCTGCACACCAACGATGCGCCCTCGGCGATCACCCGCCTGCTCGACCTCGGCGTGCCGCATTACCTGCTGGCCTCCACCCTCAACGGCATCCTGGCCCAGCGCCTGGTGCGCACCCTGTGCACGTACTGCAAGGTGCCGCACGTGCTGGAAACGGCCGATTGGGCGGTGTTGGCTGATGGCCAGATGGCATATCCAGATGCCGCCACGCCGTACCGGCCGGTCGGCTGCCTGGAGTGCCGGCGCACCGGGTTCATGGGACGGATCGGGCTGTATGAGCTGCTGCCGTTGGGCTCGCGGCTGCGCGGGCGGATCCGCGCGGACATGGATCTGGGCGCGTTTTCGCGTGAAGCACGCGGTGCAGGACTGCGCACCCTGCGCCAGGCAGGGCTTGAAAAGGTGGCCCTTGGGCTGACTACAATCGAAGAAGTCCTGTCAGTCGTGCCCCCTGCCGATGAACCGCCTTCCCTTCCTGATCGTTGAAACCGGCCGACCGCTTGCCTCGCTGCGGCGCTACGGCCGTTTTCCGCACTGGATCCGGGTCGCGGCGGGGCTGGAAGAACAGGAAACCGTGGTGGTCGATGCCGAACACGGCGACCCCCTGCCGGACGTGCGCGGCTATGCCGGCGTGCTGGTGACCGGCTCGGCCGCCTATGTCACCGACCGGGCCGACTGGAGCGAACGCAGCGCGGTCTGGCTGCGCGAGGCGGTGCACGGCGGCAGTCCGGTGTTCGGCATCTGCTACGGCCACCAGCTGCTGGCGCATGCGCTGGGCGGGCAGGTGGATTACAACCCGGCCGGCCGCGAATCGGGCACCATCGAGCTGTCGCTGGATCCCGCTGCCCACCAAGACCCACTTTTCAGCGGTTTGCCATCGCGTTTCCCGGCCCACGCCACGCACCTGCAGACGGTGCTGCGCGCACCGGAAGGTGCCTCGGTGCTGGCCCGTTCCACGCTGGATGGCTGCCATGCCTTCCGCTGGGGTGACCGCGCCTGGGGGGTGCAGTTCCATCCGGAATTCGCCACCCACCACATGCGCGGCTACGTGCGGGCGCGTGCCCAGTGCATCCGCCAGCACGGCGGCTGCGCACGCAGCATCGAGCGTGCCATCACCGCCGCCCCGCTGGCCCGGCAACTGCTGCGCCGTTTCGTGCGCCAGGCCCGCCACGCTTCAGGTCACGGCGTCGTAAAACAGGGATAATCACCGGATGCAGGGCACGCGCCCTGCCCCTCCCCTGTTCTTCGGATTGGTATGAGCGAGATGCGCAAGCTACCGGCTTCGGCTGGTGCGGAATGGCTGGTGTCCGGGTTCACCCTGCTGCGCAAGGCGCCGCTGGGCCTGGGCATCCTTGGCATGATCTGGGCGCTGGCCGCGCTGCTGGTGACGGCATTGGCGACGATGGTGCCCGTGCTCGCGCTGCCCGCGCAGTTGGTGATGGCCTTGGCCGGCCCCCTGATCTTCGGCGGCCTGGTATGGGCCGTGCGCGAAGTCGACCACGGTCGCCCCGCGCAGCCGGCGCACCTGTTGCAGGGCCTGCACGACGGCCGTGCGCCGCACCTTCTGGTCTCGCTGCTGCCGCAGCTGGTGGCCGGCCTGGTGCTGGGCATCCTGTTGCTGCTGCTGATCGGCAGCTCCGGCCTGGGCCAGCTCAGCGAAGTGATGACCAAGCTCAATGAGTTGAGCCAGTCCGGTGCGCAGCCGAGCCCGGCGGAGATGGAAGCGCTGGCCGCCAGCCTGCCCGCCGGCCGCATCCTGCTGTGGCTGCTGTGCGTGCTGGTGGTGTTCATCGCGGTGGCGCTGGCGCTGTTCACGCTGTCCCCGCAGGTGATGTTCGAACAGCGCAACGGGCTGCAGGCGCTGCGCCTGAGCCTGCGCGCCTGCGTGCACAACCTGCTGCCGATGGGGGTGTTCTTCCTGCTCGCCTTCGTGGCGGTGTTCGCCGTCTACTTCCTGGTGATGATCGTGGCGATGGTGGCCCAGCTGGTGGGCGGGGCGATGCTGGCCCTGTTCGCCGCGCAGCTGCTGCTGATGGGCGTGATCATGCCGGTGTTCGCCGGCGCGGTGTACAGCGCCTGGAAGCAGATGTTCGGCGAGGTCGGTGAACCGCCGGCACTGCCGGACAGCGGACCGTCGAACGTGTTCCACGCCTGAGGCTTTGCGTGCCGCTGCCGCTGCCGCTGCGCTCGCCGAGCTTGGCTCGGCGCTACCGGCGATGCGCCCGGTGTGGCCCCGGTCAGGGCTCGGTCTGGCGGGCGCGGGAGGGCACCAGCCACTTCGAGGCATGGATGCCCAGCTCGTAGAGCAGGCACATCGGGATGGCCAGCATCAGCTGTGACACCACGTCCGGCGGCGTCAGCACCGCGGCCAGCACGAAGATGCCGACCACCGCATAGCCGCGTCCTTCCTTGAACTGCTCCGGCGTGACCCAACCGAGCAGCGTCAGGATGACCATCGCCACCGGCAGCTCGAAGCTGCCGCCGAAGGCGAAGAAGATCGCCAGCACGAAATCCAGGTAGGCATTCGCATCCGGCGTGATGGCAATCACGTCTGGCCGGAACGTGGTCAGGAAGTGGAAGACCGCCGGCAGCACCAGGAAATACGCGAACGCGCAGCCGATGTAGAACAGCAGCACGGACGAGCCGAGGATCGGCACTGCCAGTCGTTTTTCGCGTGCGTACAGGCCAGGCGCGACGAAGGCCCACAGCTGGTACAGCAACCACGGCATGGCCACGAACAGGGCGAGGAAGAAGGTCAGCTTCAGCGGCGCGAAGAAGGCACCGGCCGGGTTGATCGCGATCATCGACTGCCCATTGGGCAGCTGCGAGATCAGCGGTTCGGCGACGAGCGTGTAGAGGGTGCGCGAGAAAGGCAGCAGGCCCAGCAGTACGACACCCAGGCCCAGCAGTGCGCGTACCAGCCGTGCGCGGAGTTCGACCAGATGCTCCACCAGCGAACTTTCACCGAACTCGTGCTCGCTCATGGGCTGTTCTCCTTCGCATTGGCAGGCGCAGGCGCATCGGCCGGCGGCTCCGCCGTTGCAGGTGCCGGACTCGAACCGGGCAGCACGGCCGGTGCGGATGATGGCCGATCCAATGCGGTGGTTTCCGGCGTGGGGCGCACCTCGCCCATCGACGCGGTAGCGCGTGGCGTGCCGCGCACTTCATCGGCGATCACCCGACCCTGGTCATCCACATCCTGCATCTGCCGGCGTGCGGCTTCGCCGCTGGCACGCAGTTCGCTCTCGGTGTCCTGCATCGACTGGCGCACGTCCTGCATCTGCCGCTTGATGTCCTCGGCCTGCAGCTCGCGTTCCAGTTCCTGCTTCACCGAATCCCACTGGTTGCGCGCACGGCGCACCCACAGGCCGGCAAAGCGCGCCGCCTTCGGCAGTCGTTCCGGGCCAAGTACCACCAGTGCCACGATCGCAACGACCAGCAGCTCACTGAAGCCGATATCAAACACCGCTACCCCTCCGGATCAACGCGGGTCGCGGTCGCGCTCGTCCTGCACCGTGCTGCTGCGCGAGGCATCGTTGCGCGATTCATCACCGAGCTGTGCACCCGGCTTGTCTTCGTCACGCATGCCTTTCTTGAATTCCTTCACGGCCGAGCCGAGGTCCTTGGCGCCGCTGGTGAGCCGCTTGGTGCCGAACACCAGCAGGACCACGGCCAGCACGATCAACCAGTGCCAGATGCTGAAACTGCCCATAAAGACGCTCGCAAATATTTTCAGGGATCAGGACCCCGAGCATAGCGCACCGGCAGGGGGCCGGCGCGCATGCTGGAAGTCAGTTGCCGTCCAGTGACTCGGTACGGATCTCACCTTCGGTGACCGGCTGGAAGCCCTGTTGCGGCGGCGGCGCGGCAGGTACGTTCTGCAATGGCACGGTCGTCGCTTCGGCGGCCGGCGGCGGAGCCACCGGCGGTGCCGGAGCGGCAACCGCCGCACGCGGGGCAGGCGCCGGGCCACCGGAGCCACGGTTGTTGCGGGCGGCGTAGGTGGCCTCTTCAAGGCGGTCACGGAAGGCCACCACATCCATCGACGGGGCACCTGCGGCACGCCCTTCAAAGATCATGCGCGGCGTGGTGCCGCTGCCGTAGGCATCCAGATTGGCGGCATCATCGATCTGCAGCACGGCACCGTCCAGGGCGACACCGGCGAACAGGCCGCGTGCACGCGACCACGACCAGATTTCCGCCTTCAGCTGGCCATCCGTTGCGGCGGCCGCATTGCGCCCCACTGGACCTGCGGCCACGCCGGCGTCCGCGCCAAGCGTGAACTTGCCATTGACCAGGTTGTCCAGGCTGCGTTCGTTGCGGAACACCAGCACCACGTCGGAGGACTGCACACCGGCCTGGAAGCCGATGCTGCCACCGGTGAGCTTCATGAATACCGGATTGGACCAGCTGCCATCGGGCATCTTCACCGACATCAGGCCATGCCCGCGGCGACCGCCGATGACCAGCCCGGCCTTGATGGTGTCCGGGATGACGACGACGGCATGGCCTTCATCGAGCAGCTTGTCCGGGATTCCCTGCTCGGGAATTTCCTGGATTTCGGCCAGCACGCGTACCGCGTTGCGCGCACGCTGGTCTTCCTGGGGGCCGGCCAGCGCGGCCTGGCTGGACAACATCAAGCCAGCGGTGATCAACAGGGTAAGGCGAAGGCGACGCATGACGGACTCCGTATCAGTTCACCAAGAAGATATAGCAAGCAGCTGAAAGTAGGGCTGTTTAGATGAATCAGCAATGAGTTTTCCGGCTATTCATTCACTCTTTCGATCCACCTCATTGATCGATCTCATCCCGCCATCGGACGCGATCAGCGACAATGGCACATGCTCAACGCACCCGAATCCGCTGTGCTGGCGGTAAACCTAGGCACGCCCGAAGCCCCGACTGCCCCGGCAGTGCGGCGCTATCTGGCTGAATTCCTTTCCGATCCGCGCGTCGTCGCGATCCCGGCGCTGTTCTGGAAGCCGCTGCTGTACGGCGTCATCCTGCCGCTGCGCAGCGGGCGTTCGGCGGAAAAATACGCGCAGGTGTGGCTGCCCGGGGGCTCGCCGCTGATGGTGCACACGCGCAATCTGGCCGAGGCCATGCAGCGCCTGATGCCCGGCCGTCGGGTCCGCCACGCGATGCGCTACGGGGTACCCGCGCTGGGTAACGAGCTGGATGCCGCCAGGGATGCCGGCGTCCGACGCATCGCGGTGCTGCCGCTGTATCCCCAGTATTCAACCACCACCACGGCGTCGGTCGAGGATCTGGTGGAGCGCTGGCGCCGCAGGAATCCCGATGTGCAGGTGGAGCTGATCCGCGACTACCCGGTGCATCCGGCATGGGTCGATGCGGTTGCCGGGTCGATCCGTCGCTGGTGGGAACGCAATGGCCGGGGGGAGAAACTGATGTTCTCCTTCCATGGGATACCGCAGCGGGTTGCCGATGCCGGGGACCCCTATCCGCGGCAGTGCGAAGCGAGTGCGGCGGCCATCGCTGCGGCGCTGGGCCTGTCCGCCGACGAATGGCAGATGGGCTATCAGTCGCGATTCGGCCGCGAGAAGTGGCTGCAGCCTTATGCGGAACCCAGCCTGTGGGCGCTGGCCGAGGGCGGCGTCAAGCAGATCGACGTGGTCTGCCCCGGGTTTGCAACCGACTGCCTGGAAACCCTGGAAGAGGTCGCGTTGGGCTTCACCCACACCCTGGCAGAGCGCGGCGCGCAGATGCGCTATATCCCCTGTCTGAATGATGATCCCGCGCACGCAAGCGCCTTGGCGCAGTTGGCGGAGGACGCGCTGAAGTGACGCTGCAGGCGTTTTCGCTGCAACTGGATGGACAGACCGCCAGTGGACTGCGGCGGCCAGGGACGGGGCGTCGGGTACTGGCGCTGCATGGCTGGCTGGACAACGCCGCCAGCTTCGTGCCGCTGCTCGCGCATCTGCCGGAGCTGGACATCGTCATGCTGGACCTGCCCGGGCATGGCTTCAGCAGCCACCTGCCGGCAGGTGCCGGTTACACCACGCCGGCAGCCATCTGCCATGTGCTGGATGTGGCCGACGCGCTGGGATGGGAACGCTTCACGCTGTTGGGCCACTCCATGGGGGCCGGCATCGCCAGCCTGACGGCCGCCGTTTCTGATCGCGTGGAGCGGCTGGTGGCGATCGAAGCCCTCGGCGGCCTGCGAGGCCCGGAATCGGAGACCGCGCAGCGCCTGCACGACCACGTAACCGCCAGCCGCACCACCAACGACCGGCCGCTGAGGGTGTTCCCTACACTGGCCGCACCGATCCGCGCCAGGATGATGGCCAACCAGCTGAGCGAAGCCAACGCCCGCCTGCTGGTGGAGCGCGGGGTATGCGACGTGCCGGGGGGTTACCGCTGGCGCACCGACCGGCGGCTGATGCTGCCAACCGCGATACGGCTCACCGAGGGCCAGATCGACAACCTGCTGCAGGCCATCGCCTGCCCCGTGCAGGTGATCTATGCCAGCCCCGCGCAGGCGTATTACCCGGAACCCCAGCGCAGCGAGCGGCTCAAGCACCTGCGCGATGGCCGCTTGGCCGTGCTGCCTGGCACGCACCACGTGCACATGGAACGGCCGGCCGAGGTTGCCGAGCTCATCGTGCGGTTCTGTGCCTGAGCGTTTTCTGACAGATGTGCGTGTGGCTCCAGTGGTCTCATGGGAGGAACGATGAAGTGATTTCGTCAACCTTGGAGGCACCATGCCGCAGACCACTCCGGCCATCACCGACACCTCGTCCGTGCTGAGCAGCCGGCGCATCGCCCCGATAGAACCCGCAGCGTCGCCCGCACAGCCCCCACGCGGCCGGTTGGCTGCACCTTGCCGCGTCGGAAACGAAGCCATGCCTCACGCCTGGGCGCCCAATGCGGGGTCTGCACGTGCCACCGCGCTGCAATCACCGCAGAGCCGCACCGGATGTCGCCGGATACTGCCCTCAACGCTGGTCTGGGCACAGTCGGCACCCCAGCCTTTGATCGGCACGGGCCGCCCTACGGTCATCCAGCACGCATCGGCGCTGCCGATTGACGTCGTTGGCCTCGACAGCGACGGGCCACAGCCGGTCATCAGCCCGCCACGCAGCGAAGCGCTGACTGCTTATGAGCGACAGACCTTTGAGCATTGCGCCGTACAACTGCGTTCTGGCTGGAGCAACTTCCAGGATGATCTGATTGCCCACGGCGTATCGGAACTTGATCCCAGTTGGCCTCATGCGTCACGCCAGATCTTCGAAATGTCGGCACGCCAGCTGTTGCTGGACCAGCCGCCTTCGGAGCTGGGCAAGCAGCCGGTATTTGCCGGGTTCCTCGATAAGCCGGGTTGCCTGCGGTCACTGCTGCCTGCCACGCTGCGATGGCTGGAGGCACACGTCGAGGTGCTGGAGCGAGGCGACATTGAACGCATGGGCACGAGCCGGATAACCAGCAGCAAGCATCTCTACCTGAGTGAGATGACCACGCTGTTGGAGGGGCGCTTTGAACAGGCGCTGGAAGATCCAACGCTGCTGAAGATCTTCAATGCATTACACGTCGGAGACACGGCGCTGCCGGAGCTGGAAGCGTTGCACCGTGCATCGACACTGCAGTGGACAGCGTGGCTGCAAGGGACGCCAGCACCCAACCGGTAGCGCCGAGCCACGCCCGGCGAGCGCAGCGGCAGGTTTCCAGAAATGAAAAAAAACCCCGCTGCGTGAGCAGCGGGGTTTTTGGGTATAAACCCTGGCGATGAC
>NZ_JACYUW010000003.1:0-371333 GCF_014841975.1 Stenotrophomonas sp. CFBP 13724 | reverse complement strand
TTTTTCAGTCCGTCAACACCTTCGTTCGATTGAATCGTTCGTCGGTGGTGGCGTGCTGTTTCCGCTCTGGTTTCCGAAGAAATCGTTGCGTTGCAGCGAGGGAGCGAATTGTAGAGATCCTGCAGGATTCGTCAACACCTTTTTTCAATTTGATGACAACGCGTGTGCTGCACATGCTTCTACATGCGCCGCGCGCGCATCGCTGCAGGGGATCGGCTTCGGCGCTGCGCTGCCGTGCACGCGTTGCGCACACGGCAGCGCAGCAGGTATCAATGCACGCTATCCCTCTGGATCAACACGACAATGGAAGCAGTCCCCACGCGCGCATGGTGGCGCGACCTCTCCCTGCCCGCCGTGGTCGCCGGCTTCATTACCGTACTGGTGGGGTTCGCCAGTTCGGCGGTGATCGTGTTCCAGGCTGCCCAGGCCGTCGGTGCGGGCCAACAGGAGATCGCCTCCTGGATGTGGGCGTTGGGACTGGGCATGGGCGTGACCTGCATCGGTCTGTCGCTGCGTTACCGGATCCCGGTCGTCACTGCATGGTCCACCCCCGGTGCCGCGATGCTGGTAGTCGGTGCCGGCGGCGTCAGCTTGCCTGAGGCGATTGGCGCGTTCCTGCTGGCTGCCGTGCTCGGCGCGGTGCTGGGGTTCTCGGGGGTGTTCGCCAGACTGATGCAGCGCGTCCCGATGGCACTGGCCGCCGGCATGCTGGCGGGCGTGCTGCTGCGCTTCGGCCTGGAGGTCTTCGTCTCCATGCAGACACAGCTGCTGATGGCGCTGGCGATGTTCGGCAGCTGGCTGCTGGCGCGGCGCCTGCTGCCACGCTACGCGGTGATTGCCACCCTGCTGGTGGGCATCGCGGTGGCGCTCGGCAGCGGACAGCTGCACCTGCAGGGCATTGAACTGCAGCTCGCGCTGCCGGTGTGGACCACGCCACGGCTGAGCTGGGCGGCGGTTGCCAGCGTTGCGCTGCCCCTGTTCGTGGTGACGATGGCCTCGCAGAACATTCCCGGGGTCGCGGTGATCCGTGCTTCGGGTTACCAGGCACCGGTGTCGCCGCTGATCGGCTGGATCGGCGTGGTCAACGCAGTGCTGGCGCCGTTCGGTGCT
Source organism: Stenotrophomonas sp. CFBP 13724 (assembly GCF_014841975.1). NCBI lineage: Bacteria > Pseudomonadati > Pseudomonadota > Gammaproteobacteria > Lysobacterales > Lysobacteraceae > Stenotrophomonas > Stenotrophomonas sp. CFBP 13724. Next base: position 370,223 of record NZ_JACYUW010000003.1, on the reverse strand, counting down.
TTCGCATTGAACCTGGCCGCGATAACGGCGGCGATCTGCATGGGCCGCGAGGCACACGAGGATCCGGCCCGACGCTACACCGCTGCCATGGCGGCGGGTGCCTTTTATATCGTGGTCGGTGTGTTCGGGGCCACGGTGGCCGCGCTGTTCGCTGCCTTCCCGAAGGAACTGATTGCCTGCGTGGCCGGTATTGCGTTGTTCGGCACCATCGGCAACAGCCTGGCAACCGCACTGGCGGTGGAGCGCGACCGCGAGGCCGCGTTGGTGACCTTCCTGGTTACCGCGTCGGGTATGTCGCTGTGGGGGATCGGCTCGGCATTCTGGGGACTGATGGCCGGCGCGGTGACCTTGCTGGTGCTGCGCCCGCGGGCGGTGGCGTAGGCCAGGTTGCGCCGGGCCAGGATCGGCGGCCCCGGGGCCGAGCATAGTGGTGCCGGACAGATCCCGCCGAGCACGGCTATGCCGGTCGTCGTGACCGGCACCCTGCGGGCCGTCGCAAACGACGTTGGCAGCGGCTCCTGCCGCTGCCTTCGGCGCTACCGGGCATGACGGCGCCGCGGATCGAACGCGCTGGTTTGTTACAGCGGCTGCACCGACAGGGTCTGCTGCAGCACGTGGCGGCCGCCGGCCGGGATCGTCACCACGTCCGGGCCTGCGTTGGCCGCTTCCAGGCAGACGTAGTCGCGCCAGCCATCACCGACGTCGGCCATCCTGGCGGCCGCTTCGGCCCCCGGGTTCCAGGCCACCAGCGAACGGCTGCCCTGGGTTTCCAGGATGATGCGTCGCTTCAACACCGGATCGTGCAGTACGTAGCGGCCCCCGGCCTGCGTATAGATGCGGTCGCTGCGGCCGGGATCGCGCGCATCGCGCAGGTTCCACGGCCCCTGCTGGCGGCGCGCCTGGGCGTAGTTCTCGTACTTGTCCAGATAGTCCAGGCCGTCTACGCCCTCCACGTCCACGCGGCCGGCATCACCGACGCGGAAGTAGTTGTGCAGCGCCTGGCTGATCGTCGCCGGCACGGTGCCGGTGTTGTCGGTGATCAGCCGCTGGGTCAGGGTCGCGCCGACGGTCACCACCATCTGCAGGCGCAGTGACAGGCTTTCCAGCACCGGTGGTGCCAGGGTGAGCTCGATGCTGCCGTCGGCCAGCGCGCGCGCCTGCTTCAACTCCCACGGCAGGGTCCGCACGAAACCATGCGCGGGCACGTCATTGGACTGACCCTGGCGGCCGAAGTACGGCCAGCACACCGGGCTGCCACCACGGATCGGCGTCGGCAGTTCAGCGCGCCGGGGCGACAGCCACATCACGTCCTGGCCGCCGTTGGGCACGAAGGACAGCAGCTGGCCACCAAAAACACTGATCGCCGCGCTGCCCTGTGGGGTCTGGATGAGCCACGCATCGAGCCCCTGGTACCGGCCACTGGTCACACCTTGGATCTGTTGCACCTTGGATGCACTCCGCACCGCTGGCGACTGCACCAGCGTGTTGTAGTTGGAAGGAAGGATGAAGCGGCTGGCGGCCGGCGCGGCGACAGTGGCTGGCTCGGCCTGCAATGCCTGCAGGATGCGGCGGCCGGCGCGTCCATCCAGCGGCGTCCATCCCAGGCGTTGCTGCTCGGCCTGGATGGCGCGGCGGCTGGCGGTGCCGATCATGCCGTCGACCTGGCCGATGTCATGCCCGCGCGCGGCCAGCAGCGCCTGCAGCTGGCGGCGTTCGCGGCGCCCCAGGCCCGGGTCATCGGTGGGCCAGGCGGTTGCCAGGCCGGCCCCGCCACGCAGCCGGTCAGCCAGCGTGGCGATGGCCAGCGCGTAGCTCTCTGCCGCGTTGTAACTGTAGATCGCGTCGTAGTTGCGGAACACCAGCAGCGCCGGTCCGGTGTTTCCGGCCGGCAGCAGCAGCGCCGCGCGGGCATCAGCGGGCAGCCCGGGGGCTGTGATGGCGTCGCCCTGCAGGGTGGTCACGCCCAGCGCTTTCCACGCCGGTAGCGACCGGCGCTGGGTGCGTCCGGCCTGCGCGACGTTGAAGCCAGCGGGTACGCGGACTTCCATGCCCCACGCCTCCCCGCTGCGCCAGCCGGCACGCTTGAGATAATTCGCCGTGGAGGCCAGCGCGTCCGGGATGCTGTCCACCAGGTCGCGGCGGCCATCGCCATCACCGTCCACCGCGATACGCGCATAGGTACTTGGCATGAACTGGGTATGCCCGAAGGCACCGGCCCAGGAGCCCACCAGGCCCTCGCCGCGCAGGTCGCCCCGATCGATCAGCTTGAGCAGTGACAGCAGTTCACCGCGGAAGAACGACTGGCGCCGGCCCGCGCAGGACAGCGTGGACAACGACTGCAGCAACGGGCGCTTGCCGAACACGCGGCCGTAATCACTTTCCACGCCCCACACCGCCACGATGGTGGCCGGGTCCACGCCGTACTCGGCCGACACCTGCTGCAGCAGTGCGCGATGCTGGGCCAGCATGGCGCGGCCGTCGTCCACCCGCTGTTCGTCGACCAGCGCGGCCAGGTAATCCCAGATCGGCGTGGTGAACTCGGGCTGGGCATCCAGCAGGTCCAGCACGGAAGGATCCGGCTGCACACCGGCCATCAGCGCAGTGAAGCGCTCGGCCGGAATCCCCTGCTTCGCCGCACTGGTCTGCAGGGTCGACAGGCAGGACGCGAACGCAGGATCGACCTGCTGCGCGGACGCCAGCGGGCTGGCCATCATGGTGGCCAGCAGGATCAGCGAGCGGGTGGTCATGGTCATCCTCCGTGCCGCCATGGCCCCTGCATCATAACGGCAGTGATGAATCAGCGGCGACGCAGCAGGCGCAGGCCGAAGGCCGGTTGTGGCGCGACGGTGTCCCAGCGTCCGATCACTTCCAGCCCGGCCGCATCAAGCAGCTGCTGCAGGCTTTCATCAGTGTACTTGTGGCTGTATTCCACCTGGATGGCGTCGCCTGCGGCGAACCGGAACCGGTGGCCATCAAGGGTCACCTCCTGGTCGCGGTCACTGACCAGCTGGGTTTCGATGCGCAGCCGCGGCACGCTGTAGCGCGCACGGTGGTGGAAGGCCTGCAGGTCGAAATCGCTGCCGACCTGCTGGTTGAGCCGCTTCAGCAGGTTGAGGGTGAACGCGGCTGTGACTCCGGCCGCATCGTTGTAGGCCGCTTCCAGCGTCGCGGTGTCCTTGTGCAGGTCCACGCCGATCAGCGCCAGTCCGTCTTCGCCCATGGTCTGGCGCATGGCGCGCAGCAGGACCACCGCTTCATCGTGCTCGAAGTTGCCCAGGGTCGAACCGGGGAAGAACAGCAGGCGCCGCGCGGCTTCTTCTTCGGGCTCGGGCAGGTCTACCGGCTGGGTGAAATCGGCACAGACCGGCAGCATCTCGATGTCCGGATGGGCCGGTGCCAGGTGGTCGATGCTCGACAGCAGGGCGGCGCGCGAGATCTCGATCGGGGTATAGGCCACCGGCGCATCGAGCGCCTCCAGCAGCAGCGCGGTCTTGCGCCCGCTGCCGCTGCCCAGTTCGACCACGTGCACGCGCGATCCGACGCGCTGGGCGATCTCGGGCAGCGACTGTTCCAGCAGGGCCAGCTCGGTGCGGGTCGGGTAGTACTCGGGGGTGCGGGTGATCTGTTCGAACAGCGCCGAACCGGCGGCGTCGTAGAAATACTTGGAGGGCAGGCGTGGCGGCGTGGCGGACAGGCCGGCGATGGCGTCGGACAGCACCCGTTCGCGGCTGGGGGTCAGGTCGGTCAGCGCCTGCCGCGCCGCGTGTACGGTACTCATCGGACGATACTCATCAAAGTGCCTTTGCCAGGCGCACGCCGGAGAACTGCCAGCGTGCGGAGGGGTCGAAGAAATTGCGGTAGCTGGCACGCACGTGGCCGCGCGGCGTGGCGCAGCTGCCGCCGCGCAGGATCCACTGGCCACACATGAACTTGCCGTTGTATTCGCCGAGACTGCCCGGGAAAGTGCTGAAGCCGGGATACGGGCCGTAGGCACTGCTGGTCCATTCCCATACATCGCCGTGCAGCTGCTGCAGGCCGTCGGCCCCGCGTGGCGCGGACGGGTGCAGGCGATCGTCGTCGACGAAATGGCCGTCGGGGGCGTGCTGGCTGGCGGCCGCTTCCCACTCGAATTCGGTGGGCAGGCGTGCACCGGCCCAGCGGGCGTAGGCGTCGGCTTCGTAATAACTGATATGGCAGACCGGCGCGTGCGGATCCAGCGCACGCCAGCCGCCAAGGGTGTATTCCCGCTCCAGCGCGTCATCCCAGTACAGCGGATGGCGCCACTGCTGGGCCTGGTTCAACGACCAGCCCTCGCTCATCCACAGCTGCACCTGCTGGTAGCCGCCATCGGCGATGAACGCGGCGAACTCGGCGTTGCTCGCCGGCCGGTTGGCGAGCGCGTGGGCAGGCACCAGCACGCGGTGGCGCGGGGATTCATTGTCGTAGGCGAAATCGGCATCGGCGGGCCAGGCGTGGGCGCCGATCCATGCGATGCGCTCCGGGCTGTCGATCCAGTGCAGCGGCGTGGCGGCGCCGGCCACGATGGCCAGGTCATCGCGGTAGGCCGGCTGCAGCGGGTTGCTCCACAGCGCGTGCTTGATGTCGGTCAGCAGCAGTTCCTGGTGCTGTTGTTCGTGCTGCAGGCCCAGTTGCAGGTGGTCCAGCGTTTCATCGCTCAGCGCGCGGTCCTGCAACAGGCGCAGCACCTGTCCGTCGATACGTTCGCGGTAGTCATACACCTGTTCCAGGCTGGGCCGGGACAGCAGGCCACGCTGCGGCCGCGCGTGTGCCGGGCCGATGGTTTCGTAGTAGCTGTTGAACAGGAAATGCCAGTCGGGTTGCAGCGGCTGGTAGCCCGCCTGCGCACCCAGCACGAAGCGTTCGAAGAACCACGTGGTGTGCGCAAGGTGCCACTTGGCGGGGCTGGCGTCGGCCATGCTCTGCACCATCGCGTCTTCAGCACTGAGCGGAGCAGCAAGCGCCACGCTGCGTTGGCGCACGTGGACGTAGAAGTCGGCCAGGACGGCGTGGCGGGAAGGGTTCACGGGGGCGGTGGCGAGCAGGCTGTTCACGACAGGAAGCTTGGGTCAGCCGCGGTGAGGACCACGTCATCGACGCCCCCGGCCGGGCTGCTACAGCGCGTCCAGGTAGAACCAGTTCCCGTCGATGCGCTGGAAGCGGCTGTGCTCGGTCATCTTGACCGCACTGCCGCCGCCGATGCGGTAGCGCGCGGTGAAGCGCACCTGCGCGCGGTCGCCATCCTGCTGGTGCTCATGCACGGTCAGGCCGAGCCACTGGGTGCGCTGGCCGGGGGCATCGTCCAGGGACAGTTCCGCCGGACGGGTGTCGGGGTGCCAGCTGGAGAGCAGGTAATCGGCACGCTGCAGCACGTAGGCGCTGTAGCGCGAGCGCATCAGTTGCGCGGCATCGGCCGCCGGTTCGCCGGCATGGCAGCGGCCGCAGCACTCGGCATAGGGCTTGCCGAGGTCGCAGGGGCAGGTAGCGGGGACGGTCTGGCTCATGCCGCTATTTTTGCACGGCCGGCGCGCCGCGGACCGGCGGGCCACCGCGGCGTGGGCGTATCCTGTCGGCCCCCACTGCAGGCCTGAACCGTGCTGGACATGATTCCCCCCGAACTCTGGTGGCTGGTGGCCATCGCCTTCATTGCCGGCCTGGTCGATGCGGCGGTCGGCGGCGGCGGGCTGGTGCAGCTGCCGGGCCTGTTCACGGTGCTGCCGCAGCACTCCCCTGCCCTGCTGTTCGGCACCAACAAGTTCAGTTCGGCCTTCGGGACCGGGGCGGCGGCCTGGCGCTATGCGCGCAACGTGCGCTTCCCGTGGCGACCGGTGCTGTTCGCGGCGGCCACGGCCTTCGTCTTTTCGTTCCTGGGCGCGACGGCGGTCAGCCTGCTGCCCAAGGATGCGGTGCGCCCACTGGTGCTGGTGCTGCTGGTGGCGATGCTGGGCTACACGCTGTGGAAGAAGGATTTCGGCGCGCTGCACCGCCCGCGCGAGGTGGGCCGCCGCGAGCTGGTGATCGCGCTGGCGATCGGTGCGGCGATCGGCTTCTACGACGGCTTCTTCGGGCCGGGCACCGGCAGCTTCCTGATCTTCCTGTTCGTGCGTTTCTTCGGGCTGGATTTCCTGCGGGCCTCGGCGGCGTCGAAGGTGGTCAACCTGTCGACCAACTTCGCTGCGCTGTCGTTCTTCATGCCGACCGGCAATGTGCTGCTGCTGTTCGCCATACCGATGGCGGTGGCCAACATCGTCGGTTCGGTGGTGGGCACGCGGCTGGCCCTGCGCGGCGGCACGCCGTTCATCCGCAAGTTGTTCGTGGGCCTGGTGGTGGTGCTGATCGCGCGGATGGGCTGGGATACGTTCGCTTGATGCTTCGCGTGACGGCTAAGGTAGCGCCGAGCCATGCTCGGCGGGCACCAAGAGGTCGCCAGGCAAAGGCCGCCGAGCATGGCTCGGCGCTACCAGGGCTCCCGCCCGCCCCGCACCCCGGTACCGCGCGTGCGCATCCGGGGGAGAGCGGGGGCCGCTCCCGGCGATCACGCGTCGGCTTGTTCGGGTTCGGGTTCGTTGGCCTGCTGGCGGCTGCGTTCGGGTAGTTTCAGGCGCTTTCCTTCTTCATCGTATTCAATCAGCAGCACGCCGGAATCATGGCGGCCGCTGATTTCCACGAAGCAGGCGCCGCCGATGAACGGCTCCAGCGTCATCACCGATTTCAGCGGGGTGGCGACCACCATCTGGAAACCGAAGTTGTCGAAGATGTTCATCGCCAACGCGGTGAACTCGTTGTCGGCCTTGTCGAAGGCTTCGTCCAGCACCACCGCGGCATAGCTCGGCAGCTGGCCATCGGCACCACCCAGCTGGTAACGCAGCGCTGCCGCCAGACAGGTGGTGGCGAGCTTCTGCCGCTGGCCACCGGACTTGCCGGCGCCACTGCGGTAGATCTCGACCTGCTGGCGGGTGGCGGCATCCAGTTCCACGCCGATGAACTCCACGTGCATGCGCACGTCCAGCACCAGCTCACGCCAGCGCTTGTCTTCGCCTTCGGCCGAGCCCAGCCGGGTGACCAGCTGGCGCAGCACGGCGAACTGGGCTTCGGCCAGTTCACGCTGTTCGGTCTGCTGCTGGGACAGCACGTCGCGCAGGTGCTGGTGGAACTCCAGCACTTCCGGCAGGCGGCGGTCGCTGAGCTCGATGGTCAGCAGGGTGCCGCGGTTGAACGGCACCTGTTCCAGGCTGGCATTGACCTCGTCCAGGCGCTGGCCGATCGACTTGCGCGCCTCGGCGCTGTGCCGCTGCAGGGCCAGCAGGTTGTTCTTGCTCTGGTTCTGCAGCAGGTCGAAGAAGCGCTCTTCATGCTGTGGCAGGCCGTCGCGTTCCAGCCGTTCCAGGCGGGCCAGGAAATCATCGGCCGATGCCACGGACACGGTGAAGTCGCCGGACTCTTCCGGCCAACCCTGCACGAAGCGGCGGAAGCAGCCCAGCAGCTGGTTCTCGACCCGGTTGACGTCCTGCTGCGAGGACGACAGTGATTCGTTCAGCGCGTTGCTGACCTGGCGCATGTGCGCCTCCAGCGTTTCCAGGCTGAGCGCACCGAGCGCTTCCAGGCGTTCCTGCAGGCCCGCTTCCTGGGTGGCGCCCAGGGTCGGCAGCACCAGTGCGCGGCTCTGCTGGCGGGCACGGTCCAGGCGATCACGCTCCTTCACCAGCTGGCCGCGCTCGACCCGGGTATCTTCGTAGGTGCGTCGCGCCTGCTCGATGTCCGAACGCGCGGCGTCGATCTGCCGGGCCAGCTTTTCCAGGTCCGCGTTGCCTTCGCGCAGGCCGCGCAGGGTTGCTTCGATGTCGACCAGGCGCTGCTGCGGGGTGGCGACGTCGATCTCGTCCCAGCGGATGCCGGCCAACTGGTGGCAGGCCAGGCGGCGCTCATTGTCGAGATCGCGCTGCGCACGCAGGCGCGCGACGTCTTCGTCGCAGCCGGCGATCCGCTTTGCCAGCTCCTGCGCTTCCTTTTCGTACACGGCCAGCTTGTCGCGGTTGTTGAAGCCCAACAGCCAGCGGCGGCGGTCGGTCACCGCGCTGCGGTCATCCTTCTCGAAGCGGTCGCCCGGATGCTTGACCTGGCCTTCGCGGGTGATACCACGGTCGACGTTGCGCAGCTGGCGCGCGTCCACGCACTCGTAGTCGAAGCGCTTGCCCAGCTCGCGCCGCAGCCAGCCTTCGAACACGTGGTCGCGCAGTTCCAGCTTGTGCAGCAGCGAACGCGGCGACGGGTCACGCGCGAACGCCTCGTCGTTGCGACGCACGCGGTAATAGGTGAAACGCATGCCGAGGTGGGTGCGGTTCACCCAATCGGCGACCTCGTTGTAATGCTTGTCGTCGACCAGCAGCGACTGCGCGAACCCGAACAGCACGCGCTCGATCGCACCCTGCCACGGCAGGTCATCCTCGCGTACCTGGATCAGCTCGCCGACGAATGGCAGCGCCGCCTCGGGCAGGCCGGTTTCCTCCACCAGCCGTGCACGCAGTTTCTGCAGTGGCGCGGGGATGCTGGAGGTATTGCGCTGCATGGCATCCAGCTCGGCACGCACGTCGCCGAAGCGGCGCTCGTCATCGCGCCGGCCACCCAGCCGTTCGCTGATCGCATCATCCAGCGCCGAGGAGGCGCGCTTGCGGTCCAGCAGCTCGGTCGACGCCTGCTCCACCAGCGCGGCGAAGCCATGTGCATCCTCGGGAAGCGCCTGTTGCAGCTGTCCGGCGGCATCGCGGGCCTGGGCCTGCTTGGCCTGGCGACGGTCGCGCTCGGCTTCGGCACGGCCCTGTTCGCGTTCCAGTTCCTCGATCCGCTCACCGCCCTGCTGGCGCCGCTGCAGCTCCAGCTCGCCCAGCTTGGCGGTATGGTTGTCGAGGGCGGCGCGGCGCTGGGATTCCTCGCCCAGCAGGCCACGGTCGCGGGTGTCGAGTTCACGCAGGCGCGCATCGATCAACTGCTGGCGGCGCGATTCGCGGAAACTGTCGATGCCCAGCTTCAGCACTTCATCGTCGCTGCGACGGCGCTTGATCTGCTTCAGTTCGCTGTAATGCTCGCGCGCCGGCAGCAGCGTTTCCACCTGGCGACGTGCGGTGACCACGGCCTGGTGCGCGCCATCCAGTTCGGCGAAGTCGTTGACCAGCCGCTCGGCGGCATCGAAGGTCTTCGGCGTATCCAGCATGAAGTCGCGCAGGAAGACATTCAGGTCGCCCAGGTTCTTGGCCGACTGGGTCTTGTGCAGCAGGCGCAGCGCCATTTCGTTGTCGATGCCGAGCAGGTGGCGGAAGCGCTCGGCGTAGCCGGCGAAGCTGTCGAAGTGGTGCACGTCGGCCAGCTTCTGCTTCAGCTTGCGCAGGTCCAGGTCGAAGCCGCCGAGATCCTTGGCGATGTCGAACGGGCGCTCGGCCACCAGGTAGTGCTTGCGCACATCGCCAGCGGTGGCGCCGTTGCCGGCGATCCAGAACAGCCGTACCAGGCTGACCACCCGGCCATCGCCGGCGCGGTATTCCAGCACCAGCGCGGTCCAGGTGGCCCCCTTGCGCAGGTACTGGGTGGCGATCTCGCCGGTGCCGCGGTCCTGCTGGTCGGCCCAGGCGCCACGCACGTAGGACACCAGGTTGCGGTCGCGGCCACTGCGCTCGGCTTCGCGCGCGGCGGCGTTGAAGTCGACGATGGCCGGCGGCACCAGCAGCGCGGACATCGCATCAAGCAGGGTCGACTTGCCCGAGCCGGAGCGGCCCACGAACAGGAAGCCGCGCTCGGCGATCGGCACTTCGGTCAGGCCGTTGAAGGTGCCCCAGTTGTGCACCTGCAGGCGGCGCATGCGGAACTGCTGCGTGCGCGGGTCGGGCAGGCCTTCGGTGAACAGGGCGGGAGTGTGCTTGGAAATGGCCATGGCGTGCTCGCTGGGATCAGGCTTCGGCAGCCGGGGTTTCGCGCAGCTGGCGGTACACCGCCGACAGCGCGGAGACGTCTTCGGCAGAGAACAGCAGCTTCAATGCGGGAGAGACTTCGTGGCGATCTTCCTGACCCGCCAGGCGGGTCAGGATGTGGTTGTCCTTCATCTTCTGCACGGCACTGGCCACGCGGCGGTTGAAGCCGGCGCGATCAGTGGACAGGTTCTTTTCGTACACCGCCAGGGCTTCGGCCATCTCGGCATCGGCGACCACCGCGCGGTTGCCGCGCGCATCGGCCTCGCCCAGTTGCTGGCGAAGGTACAGCAGCAGGACCGAGTCGATGAAGGTCAGCGGCGAGGTGCGCAGCAGCACCGGCGAATCCAGATCTTCGGTATCGGCCTGGCGGGTGAAGGCAACACCACTCTCGCGGTCCAGCACCAGTTCCAGGAACAGGTCGGACAGGGAGGTGCGGATGGCGGCTTCGTTGCGCAGCAGCGCCGGCCACAGCTTGGCGTGGCGCTGCTGGTCGATGCTCGGCCCGATCAGCAGCTGGCACAGCGCGCGGCGCGCGTCCTGCGGCAGCCGGCCGGTATCGCCCAGGTACAGCACGTCGTTGTTGCGGCGGGGCAACGGGGTGACCACTACCGGCTCGGCGTCGATGGCATCCTCGCCCTCGCCCAGGCGGGAGGATTCGATCGGATCTTCATTCCAGCTCATGGCGTTTCTCCTGGGTGAACCAAACCAGCGGGATGCGGGCGCGCCGCCATTGGCCATCGCCACCGCGCCAGTGGGCCAGCTCCTGCTCGCCCTCCACCACGGTGCCGAAGCGCGTGCCCAGCGACAGGTAACCGATCACGCTGCCCAGCCCCTGCGGCGCTTCGCGCTGCGACAGGGCCTGGGAAATGCTCAGCTTCGGCTGCATGCCAAGCAGGTCATGCAGGTCGCGGCGCAGGGTACGGAAGTCGATTTCGGACGATGCCACCAGGTCGCCCACGCTTTCCAGGCTGATCGCGGCGGCATCGTTGCGCTGCACGCTGCCATCCACCTGCGCGCTGCGTGGATCGTGCAGTTTCCACTGGGACCACGAACGCAGGCGGCTGGTGGTCAGCTGCAGGTCGCGGCCGATCGAACGCTGGGCCGGGAAGTCGTCACGCAGGGCCAGTGCTTCGCCCTGGGCCTGCTTCAGCAGCTGGTTGAGGCGGCGCTGTTCCAGGTAGCCGCGGCTCTGCACGAAACCGCGCAGGCTGCGCGCGAAGTGCTGCAGCACATCGTGCACCTGGCCGCCGCGTTCCAGCATGGTGCCGGTGAAGCCGCGCAGGAACGCGCGCTCGTTGCGGTCCAGGCGCCGTGCGAAGCCACGCGCCAGCACCGATTCCAGCGCGGCGTCCAGCTGTGCACTCTGTTCGGCATCGTTGAGCAGGCGCCAGAAGGCCTGGAAACTGCGGCCGGCATCGCTCTCTCCGATAACGTCCACGCCTTCGAACAGCTTGGACAGCACGTCGCCGCGCTCGCCTTCATCGTCGATGATGCGTTCGCGGAACTCGCGGTTCAGGCGTTCGAAGTCATCGCGCACGCGGCGGAAATCTTCGGTGAGTTCGTCGGCCAGGCCGATGATCTGGCGGGCACGTTCCAGCGCGCGCTTGCCATCCAGCGCGGCCACGCGGCCCTCGCCGACGCGGGCGATTTCCGCATCGATGCGGTCACGTTCGTCGCGCAGCGCGGACAGCCGCGCATCCGGATCGGCTTCGGTCTGCGCCGCCAGCTGGGACAACTGGTTGATCACCAGCGCCAGGCGGCTCTCGGTGGCGGCGACCCGGCTCTGTTCCAGGCTGTCGGCGAAGCGGATCGCCTGCAGCGCCTGGGTGGACAGTTCGTACTGTTCCTGGTCGGCACCTTCGGGCAGGCGTCGTTCCAGCCAACCCTGGGCCAGCCAATGCGCCACGTAGGCCTGCGCGGTGCGCGGCAGCTCACGTGACAGCTCTTCGCCGTTGAGCTGGTCCAGCGCGCGCTGCAGGCGCTCGTGCAGCACGGGCGCGGCCAGCGTGCGTTCGCCGTCCATCAGCAGGCCCTGCAACAGGCCGATGATCTCCGGCGCATGGTCGGCGGCGAGCAGCTTCCATTGCGGTTGTTCGCGCAGGTGGCGGTAACGGGTGATGCGTTCGCGATGCTTCATGCAGCGAGGGAATCCGGATAGGCGTGCAGCGGCGGCCGGGCGCGCGGCTGGAACGGCACCGGCCACGCGGGCCGGCACCGGTCAGACCGCACGATCAGCGCTTGCCGCCGACTTCGATGAAACGCAGGAATTCGGCGCGGGTGCGGGCATCTTCGCGGAAGCTGCCGAGCATCTTCGAGGTGACCATGCTGACGCCGCGCTTGTGGATGCCGCGGGTGGTCATGCATTCGTGGGCACCTTCGACCACCACGCCCACGCCGATCGGCTGCAGCACGTCCTGGATGCACTGGGCGATCTGCGCGGTCATCTTTTCCTGCACCTGGAAGCGGCGCGCATAGGCTTCCACCACGCGGGCCAGCTTGCTGATGCCCACCACCTTGCCAGCCGGCAGGTAGCCGACGTGCACGCGGCCGATGATCGGCGCCATGTGGTGTTCGCAGTGGCTTTCGTACTCGATGTCGCGCAGCACGATCAGCTCGTCATAGCCGGCGACCTCTTCGAAGGTGCGCTCCATGTAGGCGCGCGGGTCGTCGCGGTAGCCGCTGAACCAGTCGCCATAGGCCTCGGCGACCCGGCGCGGGGTATCCAGCAGGCCTTCACGGCTCGGGTCTTCACCGGCCCAGCGCAGCAGGGTGCGCACGGCCTCTTCGGCCTGCGTCTGGGAAACATCGCCCTGCGGCGCCTTGGAATTGTTGTCGTTGCTCATTGCGAACTGCATCCCGGAGGGGTCGAGCATGGTAGCCGACCAAGGGGGGGATCGTCCCCTGCCCGGCGCCACGGCATTCACGCGCCCGGCGAGAGGTGGAATGGGGGTATTGATAGGAATGAAATTAGTAGTATCCTATCTATCTGCCATGAACACCTCACTCGACGAACGTACCCGGCTGCAGATGCAGCTCAGTTCCGGCCTGCTCCAGTCAGGCCGGCAATGGCAGCGCCTGGCCGACACCACGCTGGGCAGCCATGGCATTTCCACTGCCTGCACCATGCCGCTGCTGATGATCGGCCGCTCCGGCGGCGGCATCCGCCAGGTCACCCTGGCCCAGCAGCTGGGGCTGGAAGGCCCGTCGCTGGTGCGCCTGCTGGACAAGCTGTCGGCCAGTGGGCTGGTGCGCCGCGAATGCGATGCCAGCGACCGCCGCGCCAACCTGCTGTGGCTGACCGAGGAAGGCCAGGCGCTGGTCAGCGAGCTCGAACAGAAGCTGATCGGGCTGCGCCAGGAGGTGTTCGGCGAGCTGTCCATGGACGAGCTGCGCGCGGTGCTGAAGGTGTGGCAGCTGCTGTCCGCCGCCGTCGATCGCATTACGTAAGTTGTTTTCCCGGGGATGCCGCTGGCGTGCAGACGTCGGTGGCGTTCGCCCGTTGCGGTTGCCGTTCCCTCCCCCGTCTTGAGCCAGATCCCTGCCGATGCCCGGTGAATTCAGTCTCCATGGAGTATTCGTCCCAACCCTTCTTGGGCTGATGCTGCTCGCCTACGTGCTCAACAGCGGCCTGCGCATGCTGTTGCAACGCAGTGGCGCCTATCGGCTGGTCTGGCACCCCGCCCTCTTCAACCTGGCCCTGTACGGCATCGTGCTCGGTGGGTTGTTCCACCTCCTGCGTTGGATGCAATCGTGAAAAAGATCATCGACAAAGCCCTGCCACCGGTGCTGACCGTGCTGGCGGTGATCGTGGCCCTGCTGGTGCTGCGCCAGCTGTGGGTCCATTACATGGACGAACCCTGGACCCGCGATGCGCACATCGGCGCCGACGTGGTGCAGGTCGCGCCCGATGTTTCCGGGCTGGTCGAAGCGGTGGACGTGGGCGACAACCAGGCGGTGGAGAAAGGCGCGCTGCTGTTCGTGGTGGACCGCGCGCGCTACCGGATCGCGCTGGAGCTGGCACGTGCGTCGCTGGCCGAACGGCAGGCCACGGTAGCCCAGCTGCGCCGCGAGATCGCCCGTGACCGCAGCCTGCAGGACCTGGTGGCCGGCGAGGATGCCGAAGTGCGCCGGGCCAGACTGCAGGCCGCGCAGGCGGCCCAGGCCACCGCGCAGGCGGCGGTCGACCTGGCCGAACTGAACCTGGCGCGCACCGAAGTGCGTGCCCCGGCCGATGGCCAGATCAATGACCGCACCGTGCGCGTGGGCGACTACGTGACCGCCGGCAAGCCCGTGCTGGCCCTGCTGGATACCACCTCGTTCCGCGTGGATGGCTACTTCGAGGAGACCCGCCTGCGCGGCGTGGCCCCCGGCCAGCCGGTGGATATCCGCCTGATGGGCGAGGATGTGGCGCTGCACGGCCACGTGGAAAGCATCGCCGCCGGCATCGAAGACCGCTACCGCACCGATGGCAGCAGCCTGCTGCCCAACGTCACCCCGGCCTTCGACTGGGTCCGGCTGGCGCAGCGGATCCCGGTGCGCATCCGCATCGACGAGGTACCCGCCGGCGTACGGCTGATCTCCGGCCGCACCGCCACGGTGACCGTGGACCTCCACGGGACGGCCGCACACAAGGCCGGTGTCGCGCCGGTACGGGCGGGCCTGTGAACCTGCGCGCGCCCCTGCACCGGCTGCCGAGGCTGGCACTGATGATCACCCTGGCCGGCCTGGCCGCCTGCCGTACCGTCGGCCCGGATTACGCGCTGCCGGAAGATTCCGCGTTCAAGCGCCCGGCCGCCAACAGTGCCTTCATCGACACCGGCAACGCGCAGGTCGCGGCCAGTGCCGAACTGCCCGCCCGATGGTGGTCGCTGTACCAGGATCCGGTGCTGGATGGCCTGGTCGAACAGGCGCTGCGCGACAACCTGGAACTGAAGGCGGCCGATGCGCATCTGCGCCGCGCCGCAGCCCTGTACGAACAGGCCCTGGATGCCGGTGGCTTCGACTACGAGGCCGACGCCGGCGTCAGCCGTGCGCAGCTTTCGGCCGAATCGTTCCTGCTGGAACACGAACTGCCGCCGATCAACCTGGCCGACGGCAGGTTCGCGGTGAGTTACCAGTTCGACCTGTTCGGCAAGCTCAAGCGCGGTGCGGAAGCTGCGCATGCCGATGAGCAGTCGGTGGCCGCAGCGCGCGATATCGCGCGCATCACCGTGGTCGCCGAGGTGGCCGACAACTACCTGGAAATCTGCCACGCCAACCACGAACTGCACGTTGCCACCCATTCGCTGCAGCTGCAGCAGCGTGGCCGCCAGGTCACCCAGCGGTTGATCGCCGCCGGTCGCGGCACCGCGCCGGAGCTGGCCCGCGCCAATGCCCAGGTGGCGATGCTGGAAGCGGCGCTGCCACCGCTGCAGGCCAAGCGCCAGGCCGCTGCCTATTCGCTCGCCGCGCTGCTGGGGCAGACCCCCGGCCAGCTGCCGGCCGGCGTCGTGGACTGCAGCCACGCGCCGACATTGCAGCACCCGCTGCCGATCGGCGATGGCCGCGCGCTGCTGTCGCGTCGCCCGGACGTGCGCCAGGCCGAGCGCAGGCTGGCCGCAGCCACTGCGCGCATCGGCGTGGCCACCGCCGAGCTGTATCCGGATATCCGGCTGGGGGCCTCGGTCGGGGCGGCCGGCCTGCTGGCCGACTTTGGTGAGCCGCTGACCCAGCAGTGGTCGTTCGGTCCGCTGATCTCGTGGACGCTGCCTTCGTCGGGCACGCGCTCGCGCATCCGCGCCACCGAAGCCGGCGCCGACGCCGCGCTGGCCGAGTTCGACCAGACCGTGCTGCAGGCGCTGCGCGAGACCCAGACCGCGCTGGACCGGTATGCACAGGACCTGCGCCGCCTGCAGTCGCTGCAGGTGGCCCAGCAGCAGGCCACGCTGGCCGCCGAACAGAACCGCCGCCTGTACCAGGGCGGCCGCACGCCGTACCTGTCCAGCCTGGATGCCGACCGCAGCCTGGCCACCGCCGATGCCACCCTGGCCGATGCCCAGGCGCAGGTGTCGCGCGACCAGATCCATCTGTTCCTGGCGCTGGGCGGTGGCTGGGACGCTCCCGCCGCTGCCGCTGCCGTTCCCACGGCGGCGAGGTAGACGGCGATGCACGTGCTGCTGGACCGGCAAGGCTGGATGTTCTCGATCAAGACCTACCTGGCCTCGATCACCGCGCTGTACATCGGCCTGGCCGGCAATCTGTCGCGGCCCTACTGGGCGATGGCCACGGTCTACATCGTCAGCCAGCCGCTGCTGGGCCCGACCCGGGCCAAGGGCGTGTACCGCATCCTCGGCACCCTGCTGGCCGGTGCGGCCACCCTGCTGATGCTGCCGCACCTGGTGGAAACGCCGCTGCTGCTCAGCGCGGCGATGTCGCTGTGGCTGGCCGGCTGCCTGTTCCTGGCGCTGCTCAACCGCGGCCCGCGGGGCTATGCGTTCCTGCTGGCCGGCTATACCACCGCCTTCATCGGCTTCCCGGCGGTGACCTCGCCGGAACTGATCTTCGATACCGTGGTCGCCCGCAGCGAGGAGATCATCCTCGGCACGGTGGTGGCGGTGCTGTTCGCCGCGCTGGTGTTCCCGGCATCGGTGCGGCCGATGCTGACCGGCCGCATCGGCAACTGGATGGGCGATGCGGCGCAATGGTGCCGGCAGATCCTGGAGGGTGGTCGCGCGCATGCACCGCGCAACCGCCTGGCGGCCGACCTGGTGCAGTTCGAGGCGCTGATCGAGTTCCTGCGCCGCGACGATCCGCGCCATGCCGGCGCGGCGGTGTCGATGCAGCAGCTGCGCGAACGCATGCTGTTGCTGCTGCCGGTGCTGTCCTCCATCGCCGACCGGCTGGGCGTGCTGCGCCGCCACGGCGACGGCCTGCCCGCAGGCCTGGAACCCCTGGTGGAGGACATCCGCCACTGGCTGGACGCCGCCACCGACAGCCCCACGCATGACCAGCTGCGCACCCGCATCAGCGCATTGAAGCCACAGGTGGACGGTGACCTGCAGCACCTGCAGCTGGCCTCCCTGCTGCTGCGGCTGGAAGAACTGGTGGACCTGTGGGCGGACTGCCGCGCGCTGCACCACGCCATCGAGCAGGGCAGCGCGCCGCAGCACGCCGGCCACTACCGCATCAACACCCCGAGCGTGTCCGAAAGCCGCCACGTGGATTACGGCATGGCGCTGTTTTCCGCGCTCAGTGCAGGCATCGCCCTGATGAGCTACTGCGTGCTGTGGATCGGGCTGGGCTGGGAAGGCGGCGGCAACGGCGCGATGATGGCGGCGGTGGCGGCGGCGTTCTTCGCCGCGCAGGATGATCCCGCGCCCAGCATGATGTCCTTCCTGCTGTGGGCGGTGGTGGCCAGCGTGGTCGCCGGCATCTACCTGTTCGGGATCTTCCCGGCCGTGCACGATTTCGGCCTGCTGGTGCTGCTGCTGGCGGTGGTGTTCCTGCCGCTGGGCGTGCTGCTGCACCACCCGAAGACGATGCTGTTCGCGCTGCCGCTGACGGTGAACCTGGTAGCGCTGCTGAGCGTGCAGAACACCTACAGCGCCAACATCCAGAGCTTCGTCAATTCGGCGGTGGCGATGTTCATCGGGATTGGTTTTGCCGTGGTGATGACCCGCCTGTTCCGATCGGTGGGCGCTGAATGGACCGCGCGGCGGCTGGTACGACAGGGCTGGAGCACGCTGGCCGAAGCGGCCGAAGGGCGCGGCCAGCAGGATCGCAAGCGCTTCGCCGCGCGCATGCTGGACCTGCTGGGACTGCTGGCGCCGCGGCTGGCGGCGACCCCGGAAGGCAGCGACATCGCCTCGGTGGACATGCTGACCGAAGCCCGGGTGGGGCTGAACATCCTGCAGCTGCGGCGTGCCCGGCTGGAACTGCCCGAGCGCAGCCGCGAGGCGGTAGAGCGGATCCTGGCCGAGATCGCCGCGCACTACCGCCGCCAGGTGGCCGCGCGGCGTCCGCTGCCCGGTAACCCGGCGCTGCGCGAAAGGCTGGACGCCTCGCTGTCGCGGGTCGGTGGGGTGGCCGCCAGCAAGGCCCGCGACGAAGCGCTGATGGGCCTGGTGGGCCTGCGCTTCGGGATGTTCCCGGACGCGGCAGCCGACAGCGTTGACCGTTGACGGCTGGCGGTAGCGCCGAGCCATGCTCGGCGGAATGCATCCGTTGCATGTCGCCCTGCCGGAAGCGCGCCGCTGCGCTCGCCGAGCATGGCTCGGCGCTACCGTTCCTGCGCCAGTTTCCCCGTCCAATGTCCGGCCCATTTCCGGCACGTTCTCCCGCCCGATGTCCCGCCCGATCCCCGGCCCATTATCCGGCCCGTTTCCCCGTCCAATGTCCGGCCCGTTGGCCGCGCGGTGTCCACCCCCGCCCGGCCAGTCACCCCGCCGCAAGCAGCGGCGCGCTACCCTGCGCGTCCGCGCTTGCTGCGCACTTTCAACAGGAACATCCCGATGAGCTACGACATGATGGTCTTCGATGCCAGCGTGGCGCCGCGCGAAGCGACCGCCTTCATTGCCTGGTACGAGAAGCAGACCGACTGGAACGAGGATCACGACCATGACGATCCGAAGGTCGCCGCGCCGGCCCTGCAGGCCTGGTTCGCCGAGATCGCCGAACACTTCCCGCCGATGAACGGCCCGCTGTCCGATGATGAAGACGACCGCGACGAAGTGACCGACTACAGCATCGCGGCCCATGTCATCTACGGTTCGTTCGCCGATGAGGTGGCCGAGCGTGCGCATGAGATGGTGCAGGTGCTGGCCTTCCAGCACGGCCTGGGCTTCTTCGATGCCAGCAGCGATGAAGCCGCCATCGTGTACCCGGATGGCACCGTGCTGGTCCTGGAATAAGCGATGCCTGAGGCAGCGCCGGGCGATGCTCGGCGTGCATGAAGGCGTTACAGCGGCAGTTCGCCCTGCACCGCCTGTGCGCCCAGCCGCCATGCCAGCCCGGACAACCGGCTGGCGTGGCGCTGCAGGGCCTTCTCCAGCACCTCCGCAGGCCCCGCCAGGTGCAGCCGCGTACGCGCCCGGGTCAGCCCGGTGTACACCAGCTCGCGCGACAGCACCCGGCTGTCATGCCGTGGCAGCTGCAGCCACACTTCGTCGAATTCCGAACCCTGCGCCTTGTGCACGGTCATCGCGAACGCGCTTTCGTGCGCCGGCAAGGCCGCCGGATGGAACGCACGCGGATGCGCCATGTCATCGCCCGGGAACCAGGCGGCCATGCCGCCGCCGGCATCGCGCAGGCAGATGCCCACGTCGCCGTTGAACAGGCGGTGGCGGTAGCTGTTCTCGGTCACCAGCAACAGCCGGCCGTGGAAGTAGCCGGCGTTGGCACCGGCCAACAGGGTTTCGATGCGGTGGTTGAGCCCGCGCGCACCCTGCGGTCCTTCGCGCAGCGCGGTCAGCACCCGCAGCCGGCCGGCCTGCGCCAGCGCGATCGCCGGATCACCGCTGTCGGTGAGCGCGCGCCACTGCGCCAGCAGGTGTTCGCGCTGCTCCTGCAGCGGATCCAG
The DNA here is from genome assembly GCF_014841975.1 of Stenotrophomonas sp. CFBP 13724. NCBI lineage: Bacteria > Pseudomonadati > Pseudomonadota > Gammaproteobacteria > Lysobacterales > Lysobacteraceae > Stenotrophomonas > Stenotrophomonas sp. CFBP 13724. The sequence continues at coordinate 350,690 of NZ_JACYUW010000003.1, read as the reverse complement.
CAGGCCTTCGTGGAAGCTGACCCCGGCCAGCGTTCCCTGCCGCAGCAGCGTCAGTGCCGCAGCACTGTCACCGGCGCGCACCGCCGTGGCCAAGGGGGCAAGGTCCAGCGCATCGCTCTGCCGGTAGCCGCGCTGCAACTGCACCCGGCGACCGGCGAACGGGGTCGGCGGCGCCTCCGGCCGCAGCGTGGCCGCGGCCATCAGCGGCTGCAGCGCGCGTGCATCGTCGTTGCGCGTGCCCTCGCCATCGCCGCTGGCACGCAGGATGGCGCTGAGCACATCGCCCGCCTCCACCGACGGCAACTGGTCCGGATCGCCGAGCAGGATCAATCGCGTCCCGCTGCCGATGGCCTCCACCAGCTTGGCCATCATCGGCAGGTCGATCATCGACGCTTCGTCGACCACCACCACGTCGAACGGCAACGGATTGTCGGCATGGTGGCGGAAGCGCGGGGAATCCGGGATCACGCCGAGCAGCCGGTGCAGGGTGGTGCCACTGCTGGGCAGCGTGGCGCACAGCTCCGGCGCCAGGCCTTCGGCCTGCAGTCGCTGCACCGCCAGGCGCAGGCTTTCAGCCATCCGTTCGGCGGCGCGCCCGGTCGGTGCGGCCAGCGCCACGCGCGGCGCCGGTTGGCCCGCCTGCACGGCGTGCGCGACCAGCAACAGCAACAGCCGCGCGATGGTGGTGGTCTTGCCGGTACCCGGTCCGCCGGTCACCAGCGCCAGCGGGTGGCGCAGGCTCACCGCCGCCGCGCGCGCCTGGTGGTCGACACGGCCGGCCGCCTGCGGGAACAACTGCGCGAACAGCGGCGCGATCGCCTCCAGCGCCACCGTCGGCAATGGATGCCGGCCGATGCGCTGCAGCCCTTCAGCCAGCTGCCGTTCGTATTCGCGGTAGCGGCGCAGATAGACCAGGCCGTTTTCCAGCACCAGCGGCGCATCGACGCTGATCGCATCGGCCTGCTCCGGGCGTGCCACCCACGGCGAGTCGTGCAGTTCCTGCAGCCACTGGCCAGCGCTCGGCCAGGCAAAGCTGCCTTCCACCAGTCGCTGCGGCTGCCCCGGATCGAAGCCTGCGTGCCCCTGCGACACTGCCAGCGAGGCCAGCGCGGCGGCGACCAGGATCGAAGGCGGGGTCTCCGGCCGCAGCCGCCCGAGGCTGAGCGCCAGCGCGTGGTCCAGCGTGCGCAGTTGGCCGGCGGCTTTCAGTTCGACCAGCAGGCTCATGCCACGCCTCCCACCACGCGGGCGACCAGCGCCGCCTGGGCGGCGTCACCGCCGGCGAACAGGGCATCCAGCGCATCCACCAGTGCGGGCTCGAAACGCGCTGCATGCACGCCCTCGCCGTCCATGCCCAGCCCGCGGCAGAACAGGTAGCGGATGCCGCCCATGTCGCGCGCGTAGTCGTAGCGGCTGCCCAGCCGGAAACGCAGCCAGCGATGCAGGGCGACGGTGTAGATCAATGCCTGCAGGTCGTATTCGCTGTGGCGCATGGCTGCGCGCAGCAGCTCCGGCGTATAGCCCGGCAAACGGTTGGATTTGTAATCGAGCACGTACCAGCGGCCCTCGCGCACGTAGGTCAGGTCGATCTTGCCGGTCATCAGCCCTTCCAGCTGGCGGCGCAGGCCGAAACCACGGCGCGCCGGCACGATGCCGAAGCGGTGCAGCAGCTGCAGCAGGGCGGGCACGGCGGTGGGCTGCATGGCGAAGTGGAACTCGATTTCCGCGCGGCGCTGGGCCGCGGGCAGGTCGTGCAGGGCACCGCCCTCGGGCAAGGGCACGGTCAGGGTGTGGCCGACCAGCGGCACCAGTACCTCGACACCGTCGTCCAGGTCGGCATCGGCGTAGCCTTCCTCGCGCAGCGCCTTGCGCAGCACCGCGGACTGGCCTTCCGGCGCCTGCTGGCCTGGCTGCCAGCCGCCCCAGGCGGCGAAGTCCGTGTTCTCCAGCGCATCGTGCAGCACGTTGCCGAAGCGGCTGCCCATGAAGCGCGGATCCACCGCGATGGTGTCCGGCTCACTGCCGGCCGGCAGCGCCGGTTCCAGGGGAAGTTCGGCACCGGCCGGTTCGTCGGCGGCGGGCGCGGGCACTTCAGTGGCGGCCGCATCGATCTCCTGCCCGGCATCGGCGTTGGCCAGCTGGGTGAAGCTGTACACCCACCAGTCGTGCGGCACCCGCCGTTCGATCAAACGCACCGGCGGCAGCTCGCCTTCGTCTTCCATCGCCAGCTGCGTCGGCCGGGTTGCCGGCGCGCGCTCATCGACCAGGATATCGGCATGCGCCGCCAACGCCGACAGGTCGCCCAGCATCGGCGCCAGCCGGGTCTTAGCCAGTCCGGCCAGGTCGCCGATGGCGATCCACAGCGCATGCTCGGCACGGGTCAGCCCCACGTACAGCAGGCGCGCATCCTCGGCGCGCTGCTCCTGGTCGCGCAGTGAGGTGGCCGCGTCCCAGGCCGCGTCCTTGTCCAGCTTCCAGTGCAGTTCGCGGCGATCCTGCGCGTGCACGGTGCAGTTGCTGGCGGTGTTCGGCGCGCCGCCGTCGATGCCGACGAACGGCAGGTAGACCAGCGGGTATTCCAGGCCCTTGCTCTTGTGCAGGGTGATGATCTGCACCCGGCGCGCGTCCGATTCCAGCCGCAGCAGCTGCTGTTCGTCGTTCTGGTCGGCATGCGCCATCTGGCCCTGCAGCCAGTCCAGCAGGCCGTGCATGCCCAGCGCCTGGGCCGAAGCCTCCTGCAGCAGCTCGCCCAGCTGCAGGTAATTGGTCAAACGGCGTTCGCCGTCCAGCAGCGCCAGCAGGCGTTCGGCCTGGCCGGCGCAGGCATCGGCGATCACCGCGAACGGTCCGCCGCGGGTCCAGCGTTCGCGCCACTGCAACAGCTGCGCCTGGTAGCCGCGCTGCACGTCGCCGTCGCGTTCCATGCCGGCGATCGCCGCTGCGTCCTGGCCCAGCAGCACCGTCGCCAGCGCCGCGCGCAGACGCCCTTCATCGGCCGGTTGCAGCAGGGCCATCAGCAGCGCGCGCAGGTCCTGCGCTTCGGTGGTGGCAAACAGGCTCTGCTTGCCCGCGGCGACGGCGGGAATACCGGCCGCGGCCAGCCCCCGCTGCACCAGCGTGGCTTCGCGGTGCGAACGCACCAGCACCGCGATGTCGCCCGGCTGTACCGGGCGACCGCGCAGTTCGGCGCGTCCGGCACGTGCGTCCACCAGCACCTGGTGGATGTCGGCCACGCAGGCGGCGCAGGCCACCTCGCGTGAGGGATCGGCGTTGAACGGGCGCCCGCCTTCGTTGCGCAGCACGCGCAGGGTCAGGCCCGGCGCCGGCTGGCCATCGCGCAGGTAGTCCGCGTCGCCGCGCACGCCACCGGCAGCCACCGGTTCGAACGGGATGCCCTCGTCCAGGAAAGCGGTGGGCCCGGCGTTGTCGTACAGCGACTGCAACGCACGCAGCACGCTCGGCCGCGACCGGAAATTGCGGTCCAGCGCCGGCGCGACCTGCGCCCCGCGCTTGGCCTTGAGATAGGTATGGATGTCACCGCCGCGGAACCCGTAGATCGCCTGCTTGGGGTCCCCGATCAGGAACAACGCGGGCGCCAGCCCGGCCTCGCGCGTTTCTTCGCTGTCGCCGAACACGGTATGGAAGATGCCCCATTGGCGATCATCGGTGTCCTGGAATTCGTCCACCAGCGCGATGCGGTACTGGCTGCGCAGCTGCCGCACCAGGGTGTCGCGGTGCGGGCCGGCGAGCGCGTTGGCCACCCCGTCGATCAGGTCGTCATAGGTCTGCACGCGGCGCATGCGCTTGAGCGCATCCAGCCGCTGACGCGCCTGCGCACGCAGGCCGTGCAGGAAGTTGATCGCGCGGCCGCGCAGCCAGTCCAGCCGCGCCTGACGGGCCTGCAGGTAGTCCTGCAGCGCAGGCTGCAACGGCGACGCCGGCGTGCGGCCGGCATGCGCCTTGTTGGTCTTGCCTTCCAGCGACGCAGGCAGCAGCGCAGCCAGGCGCTCACTGTCGAGCACGGCGGCCGGCCCGTCGTGCAGTGCCCAGTCGCGCAGCTGCGAACACAGCGGCTGCAGCCAGGTCAGCTTGTAGGAGGCGCCATTGAGCCACTTGGCATCCACCGCTTCGCACAGCGCTGCGAAGAAGGCATCACCGTGATCGCCGATCGCTTGGCCCAGCGCATCGGCCGCCTGTTGCAGCCGCAGCGTCGGATCCTCACCGAGCACGGCCGCCGGAGGCAGCAGCGGCAGCGGCTTCAACAGATCAGACAGGTCACCGGCCAGCGCCTCGGGGGTCTTCCACAACCAGGTCAGCGCATCGATCGCGGTCGCGTCACTGGCATGCACGCGCCACAGGTCGGCGGCCAGCTCTTCCAGCAGCGCACGGTCGCTGGCCAGCAGCTCCGGGGGATCGAAGGTATGCCCGCTTTCCAGCGCATGTTCGCGCAGCACGCGGGTGCAGAAGCCGTGGATGGTGAAGATCGCGGCGAGATCGATCTCGTCGGCGGCGACCTGCAGGCGGCGCTGCAGCGCCGCGGCGCTTTCAGTGCCGGCGTCCAGGTGCCGCTGCAGCACCCAGCGGGTCAGCAGCACGTCCGGGGTATCGTCGTCGGCCGGGGCGCGATCCACCAGCTGCGCGGCCAGCGCCAGCCGTTCCCGGATGCGCTTGCGCAGCTCCTGGGTGGCCGCATCGGTGAAGGTCACCGCCAGCACCTGGCCGATGCGCAGGCCCTGTTCCACCACCAGCCGGGTGAACAGCGTGGCCAGGGTAAACGTCTTGCCGGTGCCGGCGCTGGCTTCGATCAGCTGCACCCCGTGCAGCGGCAGCGCCAGGTACGGATCATCGTGCAGGGTGTCCAGGTCGTTGTTCATGCGCCGCCCTCGCCGCCTTCATCGCGCAGCGCGCGGCCTTCGCGCACCGCGCTGAACACTACGCGGCTGATATGCAGCAGGTCGGCGAAGCTGGCCTCGTCCTTGAACGGATCCTGCCCGCGCAGTGCAAGCTGGATCGCCTCGCCCTGCGCTTCGCCCCAGCTGCGGTCCGAGCCGTGCCAGCGCTTGGCGGCTTCGCTGAACTGCTTTTCCACAGGCGTGGTATGCAGGGTCCAGCCGGTGTACGGGCCGAACGGCAGCGGCTCACGCAGGCCGCGCGCGCGCAGCTGCAGCAGGCTGCGCAGTGCATCCCGGGCCTGGACGGGCGGCAACGCGGGCAGCAGGTGCGGGCCCACGCCGTTCTCGCCTTCATCGTGGAACTGCACCAGCGGCAGTGCATCGCCGGCAGCGTTGGCCAGCAGCCAGTCCAGCCCATGGCGGATCGCCGCATTGCCGTTCAGGCTGCCGGTGCGCAGGCGCACCAGGCCCGCAGGGTGGCGGTCAGCGACCCGGCCGTGCAGGCGCACACCGTCGATGTCGACCTCGTAGCGGCGGCTTTCCAGCGGTGCATTCTCCAGCCACTCGCGCAGTGCCATCGCGTACGGGCGTGATTGCGCCTGCAGCGCATCAAAACCGCGCTCGCCCAGGGCACCGGACGGCAACAGCGCACGCGCGCGCAATCGCGGATACAACGGTGTGTCGTCCTCCTGCAGCGTGGCCCGCACCACCGCCAGCTGCACGCTGCGCGCTTCGGGACTGCGTTCGGACAGCACCAGCGGCTCTACGTCGTCGGTTTCCTGCAGGTCGCCGGGCAGGCGCAGGCCCAGCGACAGCGACAGGAACTGGCCGGCGGGATCGATCAGGAAGCGCCGCAGTTCATCCAGCGACAGCCGCGACTCCACCGGGTCGGTGGTCGCCACCGGCGCGGGCAGCGGCGTGCTGATCCAGGCCGGCAGCTGGCCACGGGCGCCGCCGACGGTGGCCGCGGCGGGATGCCATTGGCGGCGATAGCTGAAACGGCGCGGATCGCCGCCGCCGAACGCGGCCGGCGAGAACGGCTGCAAGGCATGCCGCACCACGAACTGCTTGGCGGCCTCGCGCGGTTCGGCGTGGTACTGCATCGCCGCCTCGATCAGTTCACTGACCAGCACCGAGGGCTCGCGCACGCTGCCATCGCGTGGGTCCGCGCCGAGGTAGCTCAGGTAGAACGCATCCTGCGCGGCGGCGAACAGCTGCAGGAACAGGAAGCGATCATCCTCGCGCAGCGAACGGTCGCCTGGGCGGCGGCGCGCGCTGTCCAGTTCAGCGGTGAGCTGGTTCAGTCCAGCCGCCGGGTCGCGTCGCGGGAAGTCGCCATCGTTGAGGCCCAGCACGCAGATCACCCGGAACGGCAGCAGGCGCATCGGCACCATGCGGCCGAAGCTGATGCCACCGGTCAGCAGCGGCGCGCGCGTATCGGCCTCGGCCAGGGCACCGGCGAAATGCGAGCGGATCACCTCGGCCGGCACGCGGCCGTCGAATCCGGCCTTGTCCGCGTCTTCGACGAACTGGTTGATCAGCCGACGCAGGCGTTCCAGCGCACGCTGGCTGTTCGGCGAGGACGGCGGGGTCGGCAGCAGCGCGTCGAGCAGGCCCAGCAGGCGCTGCCGCCACTGCGCCGGTGACAGCGTTTCACCCAGCCGCTGCTGGTACACGGCCAACACGCGCAGCAGGCGCAGCAGCCGGTCCAATGCCTCCAGCGCACTGCCTTCCAGTTCCGGCCACGGGGCCACGCCGGCGATGTCGCCATCGCTGCCGCTGGCGTGGCCGAGCAGCAGGCGGTCCAGCGCGAACTGCCAGGTAAAGGCATCGTCGGCCGGCGCCAGATGCTGGCGACGGTGGTCGGCGCTGAGCCCCCAGCGCACGCCCGCCGCCTGCAGCAAGTCATGCAGGCGATCAAAGGCGGCGGCATCCAGTCCGGCCGCTTCGGCCAGCGGCGCACTGGCCAGCAGGTCCAGCACTTCGTTCAAGCCGAAGCGCGACACCGGCAGTCCCAGCAGGTGCACGAAGACATCGGCCAGCGGCTCGCCGGCCAGCGGGCTGGTGTCGGCCAGCGCATAGGGAATGTGGTCTTCGCCGCCGCTGCGACCGCCGAACACCGCCTCCAGGTAGGGCACGTACGGATCGATGTCCGGTGCGAGCACGGCGATGTCGCGTGCCTGCAGCGGCGGGTCGAAGCGCGGATCCTGCAGCAGGCCCCGCAGCTGGTCATGCAGCACCTGCAGTTCGCGCAGGCGGGTATGGCAGGCGTGTACCTGCAGGCTGGGATCGTCCAGCCGCAACGCGGGCAACAGCGGGCCCGAAGGCAGGCCGCGGCGGTGGAAGAGGTCGCGCTGCAGCCGGTGCAGCAGGCTGTCGGACAGGCCGCCCTGGTCCATCGGCGGGCGTAGGTCGTCCTCGGGATCGTCGTAGGCGCCGATCTCGCCGGACGGATGCACCACTTCGTAGCTGCCCAGCACCGCCATGAAATCGCGCCCGGCCGCGCCCCAGGCTTCCAGCAGGCGGTTCTCGCCGGCGGCCTCGCCGAACGGATCCGGCGCGCCGCTGCGCAGCTTTTCGCCCAGCGTCTGCAGGTCGCCCCAGTAGGCCTGCACCGGCGTGGGCAGGTAGAAATGCAGCTCGCCTACGCGCGCCTGGGTGGCCATCACCCGCAGCACGTCGGGCGAGATGTTCAGCGTGGCGAACGCGGACAGGCGCAGCGGCAGGCCCTGCGGCAACGGCTTGCCGGCGCCTTCGAACTGCTCCAGGTAGGCCTGGATCCGGCGCGCGCGGTAGCCACGTCGCTGGGCGATGGCACGCCACAGGATCGCCTGTGGATCCTGCGGATCGGCACCGGCGTCCCAGCGCAGCAGCCAGTCGCGGCGCCAGGCCTGGTATTTTTCGAACACGCTGGCCAGCTCGCCGGCCAGCGCCCAGGGCTTGAGCGGATCGCCGCCGGACAGGTAGCTGTGCAGCGCGCGCATCGGCGGCTGCGCCATCAGCAAGTCGTCACCGAGCGCGGCATACAGGCGCCAATGCAGGGCCGCCGCGTCCAGGTCCTCGGCCTCGCCGGGAACGTTGGCGTTCAACGCGCGTGCCACGAACTCACCCGGGGTCAGGAACTCCAGGTTGGCGGCCACGCCGTATTCGGCCGCCAGGGTGGACTGCAACCAGCGCCGCATCGCCACCTGCGGGATCAGCACCACTTCCGGGTCCAGCAGCGGCTGTCCAGGCAACGGCGCACGCACGTGCCGCGCCAGCAACGCGGCAAGCACGTCCAGCGAGTTGGAATGGTAAAGGCGGAAATCGCTGGAGGGGTCGCTCATTGCGTACAGTTTGCCGCAGCGGCGTGCTAAATGAATGCTGGACGCATCCGGCCCGCCTATTGCTTCACGTTGATTGTTCCGCCGCGCCGCTCGACTGTCCCGGCGCGGCTGCGCCCGTGCCGCAACGACGCATGCGACAATACTGGACGGTCCAGTACGCTTATGTTCAGCGCCACGCCCTGATCCTTCAACGTTGGAAAATTGTTAAATGGTGCCCATGCAGGCTTCCACGACTCCTCTGGTGCAGTTGACCAACGTCCGCATCGAGCGCGGCGGACGCACGATCCTGCGCGATGTGTCGCTGCAGGTGCCGCAGGGCAGCATCACCGCCGTGCTCGGTCCGTCCGGCAGTGGCAAGTCGACCCTGCTGGCCGCGCTGACCGGGGAGCTGCGTCCGGTACAGGGCGACGTCACCCTGTTCGGCAAGCCGATCCCGACCGGCAACCGCGACCTGCTGGAAATGCGCAAGAGCGTCGGTGTGCTGCTGCAGGGCAACGGGCTGCTGACCGACCTCACCGTAGGTGAGAACGTGGCGCTGCCGCTGCGCGCGCATACCCGGCTGCCGGTCGCCGTGCGCGAGCGCCTGGTGCAGATGAAGCTGCATGCGGTGGGCCTGCTTTCGGCCGGCGATGCCTGGCCGCGCGAACTGTCCGGCGGCATGGCACGGCGCGTTGCGCTGGCCCGCGCGCTGGCGCTGGACCCGCCGCTGATGATCTATGACGAGCCGCTGACCGGGCTGGACCCGATCGCCTCGGGGGTCATCATGAGCCTGATCCAGCGCCTCAACCACAGCCTGGGCCTGACCAGCATCATCGTCAGCCACCACGTGCACGAGACCCTGCCGATCTGCGACCAGGTGATCGCCATCGCCAACGGTGGCGTGGTGTTCCAGGGCAGCCCGGCCGCGCTGGAAGCCAGCCAGGATCCGCTGCTGCAGCAGTTCCTGCACGGCCGCCCGGATGGCCCGATCCCGTTCGACGCCGCGCCCCGCGCGAGGACTGCCTGATGCCCTTCGTTGCCGCCACCCGCTCACTGGGCCGCGCCGGTCTGTTTTCGCTGACCGTGCTGCGCGGCTCGCTGCCGACCGCCGATTTCCTGGCCGAACTGACCCGCGAGATCTACAAGATCGGCGCTCGCTCGCTGCCGATCATCGCCGTCGGCGGGGCCTTCGTCGGCCTGGTGCTGACCCTGCAGGGCTATCGCACGCTGACCACCTTCGGCGCTGCCGATGCGCTGTCCACGCTGCTGGGCCTGTCGCTGTACCGCGAGCTGGCGCCGGTGCTGACCGCGCTGTTGTTCATCGGCCGCGCTGGCAGCTCGATCGCCGCCGAACTGGGCCTGATGCGCGCCACCGACCAGATCAAGGCGCTGGAGCTGATGGCCATCGACCCGATCGCCAAGGCCGTGGCCCCGCGTTTCTGGGCGGCGGTGCTGACTGTACCTCTGCTCACCGGGGTGTTCTGCTCGCTGGCGATCTCGGCCAGTTACTTCGAAGCGGTACACCTGCTGGGACTGGACAACGGCGTGTTCTGGTCGGCGCTGCGCAACAGCGTGGACTTCTGGAACGACTTCGGCGTGGCGATGCTGAAATCGGCCATCTTCGGCGGCACTGCGGCGCTGGTGGCTTCGTACGTCGGCTTCCACGCCGAGCCCACCATCGAAGGCACTTCCGTCGCCACCACCCGCGCGGTGGTCAATGCTTCGCTGCTGGTGCTGATGTTCAACTTCGTGCTGTCGGCCATGCTGTTCCAGTAACTGTATTCCTTCCTGGTTCCGGCGCTTGCCAGCGCGGGAACGACCTGAACCTCCCGCCCTGGATATGCCGGGGCACCTGTCAAAAATGGTGAAATGAACATGGCCATCCGCGGTCCCAGACTGGAATTCTCCGTCGGCGCCTTCCTGCTGCTGGCACTGGCCTCGCTGTTGGTACTGGCGGTCGCTTCGACCAACCAGCGCTGGGGCCTGGGCGGTGGCGGCTACGAGCTGAAGGCCCGTTTCTCGCAGATCGGCCAGTTGCGCAAGCAGGCACCGGTGAAGATCGGCGGGGTCAACGTCGGCCAGGTAGCAGCCATCGACCTGGATCCGGTCAAGTTCGATTCCATCGTCACCATCAAGATGGACGGCAAGTTCAAGGATCTGCCCGCCGACACCTCCGCAGGCATATTCACCAGCGGTTTGCTCGGCGAGAGCTATATCGGCCTGCAACCGGGCGGCGATCCGGACGTGCTGAAGGCCGGTGATGAAATCGTGTTCACCCAGCCAGCGGTAGACCTGATCCAGCTGGTCGGCAAATACATGTTCAGTGGTGGCGGCGCCGGTGGCGACGCAGCCCCGTCCAATGAATCCCACGACGGCGCGCCCGCGCCCGCTACGGAAACCCAACCATGAAAATGAAACTGCTCCCGCTCCTGCTCGCTTCGGCCCTGCTGGCTGCCACCCCGCTGATCGCATCGGCGCAGGCGCCTGCCGCTGCCGCCGCCACCCAGGGCCAGGCCGGCAAGACCGTGATCGATGCCAGTACCCGCATCATGACCACCCTGCAGCAGCGCAAGGCCGAGTTCAGCAAGGACCCGACCGCTCTGCGCAACTTCATCAACAGCGAGCTCAACCGCACCTTCGACCGCGATTACGCGGCACGCCTGGTACTGGGCGCGCATTCGCGCGGTGCCTCCGATGCGGACATCAAGCTGTTCGCCGATGCGATGGCGGACAACCTGATGCAGCGTTACGGTTCGGCCCTGCTGAACATCCAGGGCCGGCCGAGCTTCCGCCTGAAGGGCGAGAGCCCGTTGCCGGGCAACCGCGGCGTGCGCGTGGCCACCGAACTGGTGCGCTCGGGCGACCAACCGACCCCGGTCGAGTACCTGATGCGCAACACCGGTGGCCAGTGGAAGATCTTCGACGTCAACATCGAAGGCATCTCCTACGTGCAGACCTTCCGCAACCAGTTCGACGCCCCACTGCGCCAGAAGGGCATCAAGCAGGTCGCCACCGAGCTGCGCAGCGGCAGCATGCAGGCCGGAACCCCGGGCAATGGCAAGTAACACCGCCCAGGCCCGGCTGGACCAGGGCACCCTGCACCTGTCCGGCGTGCTGGACCGCAGCGCGGTGATCGCGCTGTGGCCGCAGCTGCAGTCGCTGGGTAACGGCGCGCAGGCGCTGGACCTGACCGACGTGCCGCGCGTGGACAGCGCCGGCGTGGCCTTGCTGGCCGAACTCGCCGCGCGAGCGCGGCAGCAGGGACGGACGCTGGCCATCAACGGCTCGCCAGCCGGCCTGACCGAACTGGAGGCCGCCTACCGGCTGTCTGCAGACCTTGATTTCAATGCCCCTTCTGCCGCGAGCTGACATGAACGTCGTACGCATACTCCCCCTGTTCGTCCTGGTCGCAACGCTCAGCGCGTGTGCTGCCAAACCGGCCCGTGACAGCGCCCCCAGCGCCGGCACCGTGGTCCCTGCAACCGAAGCGCCGGTCGCCGATGCAGCTCCCGCCCCGGTCGTCGACGATGCGTCCGCCAGCGCCGACGCCACGCCGGTTGCAGGGTCGCCAACGCCCGCCGCCGCGGCGCCGCCCACCGTGGATGCCGATGGTGATGGCACGCCCGATGCATCCGAAGACGACTTCGCCGCGCTGTACGGCAGCGATGGGGTCAGCGGCGGATCCGCAGCCGCCTACGATCCGTGGGAACCGCTCAACCGCCGCGTGCATCGCTTCAACGTGGTGGTGGACAACGCCGTCGCGCGTCCGCTGGCGATCGCCTACACCAACGTGGTGCCGCGCTTCGCACGCACCGGTGTGAGCAATTTCTTCAGCAACATCCGCTCGCCGGTGACCATCGTCAACCAGTTCCTGCAGGGCCGTCCGGACGATGCCTGGGACACCATGGGCCGCTTCCTGATGAACAGCACGCTGGGCATCGGCGGGCTGTTCGATCCGGCCAGCAAGGCGATGATTGCCAACCGCAAGGAAGACTTCGGCCAGACGCTCGGTGCGTGGGGCTGGCGTCCGTCGCGCTATGTGGAACTGCCGTTCTTCGGGCCGCGTACCGTGCGTGATGTGTTCGGCCTGGCCGGCGACATTCCGCTGTCGCCGATCCGCCAGATCGAAGAAGACAAGGTGCGCATCGGCCTGCAGGGCCTGCAGCTGGTGGACGCGCGTTCGCAGCTGCTGGCCGCCGATGACATCCGTTCCAGCGCCGTGGACGAATACGCCCTGGTGCGTGATGCGTGGCTGCAGCGCCGCAACTACCAGATCGAGAACGACCTGCGCGGCAAGCATGCGCGTGGCAAGGACGACCTGGACTCGCCGATTCCGGTGGATGCGATGCCGATGCCGCAGTGGGGCAACTGACGGTCGTTGCAGCGCACGGCCAAGCGGGTTCACGCCATCGCATTCGCGCTGTCGCTCCCACGCTTTGCTGCGCAAACCGTGGGCCCCGTCTCACCACCATCCACACCCCGCCGCTTCGCGGCCGCCCCTGACTCAGGGGCTCCCTCCACCAGAGGGGCCACGGGGGCCATCGGTAGCGCCGCCCCATGGTCGGCGGCTCTTCATCGCGGTGCCTGATGGATTCCGCCGACCATGGGTCGGCGCTACCGCTTTTCTTTTTCTTTACGTGGCGGGACGCGCGCGCGGACTGTCAGGGCCGGGCGGGAGGGGTTGGTGGGGGCGTGGAGCGCCAGGGATGGCGCGACACGAGGCCCGCATGGATGCGGTATTTGCCGTCCCCCACCAGCCCCTCCTGCCCGGCCCAACCCAGTGACCCGGCTGTAGTGCGACCCACCACGAGGGGCTTGGCCGTTCGCGGACTCAGGCCGCCAGTGCGGCGTCCACGGCTTCGCGTACGCGGGCGTCGTCCGCGGTTACGTCCGGGGCGAAACGGGCGATGACCTGGCCGTCGCGGCCGATCAGGAACTTCTCGAAATTCCACAGGATCCCCGGTGCGGGCTGCGCCAGGTCCTTGGCCGCCAGGCGTTCGCGCATCGGACCTTCGCCGATCGCCTGCGGTTGGGCGGCGATCAGCTGCTGGTACAACGGATGCACGTCATCGCCGGCCACGCTGATCTTGCCGAACATCGGGAAACTGACGTCATAGGTCAGCTGGCAGAACTGCTGGATGTCCGCTTCGCTGCCCGGCTCCTGGCCGAGGAAGTTGTTGGCCGGGAAACCGAGGACTTCAAGGCCATGTGCCTGCTTTTCCACGTACAGCGTCTGCAGGCCTTCGTACTGCGGGGTCAGGCCGCACTTGGAGGCGACGTTGACCACCAGCAGCACCTTGCCACGGTAATCGGCCAGCGAGGCCGGCTGGCCCTCGATGGTGGTGACGGGAATATCCTGGATCGACTGGGTCACGGCGGACTCGTGGTTAGAGATTGAAAGGGAGGCATCACGCAGGGGACGCGCGGCAGCGCGCGCTCAATCCACGCAGATCGTGCCCTGGGCAACGCCGCCATCGATGCGCTGGCGGCAGCCGAAGTTTTCGCTGGCATCGCGCTGGCACACACCGGAGGCCGGCGAACCGGCAACCACTTCACCGATCGCCAGGCACTGGCCACTGCAGTCGGCCTTGGCATTGCAGGTCTTGCCGGCATCGGCATACGGCACCACGCACTGCACGCGCTGCAGGCGACCCAGCGGACGCAGCTCACCGCCCTTCGCGGTGCACGCGGCAGCGTCCAGCGCAGCCACGGCCGGCACCGTGTCGGCGGCCGTCGTGGGGGCACCCGGACGGCTGCCACCGAAAGCACAACCGGCGAGGGAGGTCACCAGCAACAGGCTGGCCAGCAGGGAAAGGCGCATCGGCGGTATCCATCAGGGTGCGAATGAGACGCCGAGGATACCGAAGCGATGTGTCTACTCCCCGTCAGGCGCCACCAGTTGCTGCACGGTGTCAGGCTGCAGTTCAGGCGGCAATGCCTTCTTGGCCTTGCTGCCCAGCTCGGCCAATCGTCGCGCGCGGCTGATCGCCGAATGGCGTGAATCCTGCAGGCGGTTGCGGGCATTGGAGAAGGCGGCGGTGGCGTCTTCGAGCTTCTTGCCGACGTTGTTGAAATCGGTCAGGAACGCCATCAGCGCGTCCAGCACCAGTCCCCCGGCGTCGCTGATCTGCAGCGCCTGCTTCTGCACCTTGTCGCGCGTCCACAGCCGTTCGGCCACGCGCAGCAGCGCCATCAGTGTGTTGGGCGAAGCAAACACCACCTTGTTGTCGAAGGCATAGGTCTGCAGCGAAGGATCGGCCGACAGCGCCGCCGACAACGCCCCTTCAATCGGCACGAAGGCGATGGTCACATCCAGCGTCTGTTCTTCGCCCATCGCCTTGGGATAGTTGCGCACGCCGAGGTCGCGCACGTGCGCGCGCAGTGCGGTGGCATGCCGCAGCAGGGCCTCGCCACTGGCTTCGGGGGTCACCGCGTTCATCGCTTCCTGCCATGCCACCAGGTTGACCTTGCTGTCGACCACGATGCTGCGCTGGTCCGGGAAGTTCACCACCACGTCCGGGCGCAGTCGCTCGCCTTCGTCATCCACCACGTGCTGCTGGCGCTTGTAGTGCACGCCTTCTTCCAGCCCGGAGCCACGCAGCACGGTTTCCAGCATCAGTTCGCCCCAGTCGCCGCGCACCTTCGCATTGCCCTTCAAGGCATTGGTCAGTGCCGCCGCCTGCGAGGCCATGTCCTGGTTGAGCGTCTTCAGTTCGCCCACCGCGCCGAGCAGGCTGGCGCGTTCGCGGGCTTCTTCGGCGTACAACACGTCGACCCGGCCGCGGAATTCCTGCAGGCGCTCGGTGAAGGGTTTCAGCAGGTTCTCGATGTCCTGCCGCGACTGCCCGGTGGCATGGCGCACGTTCTTCTCGAACTGCTGGCCGCGTTCTTCGAAGACCTTGCCAGCCAGTTCGGCGAAGGCGCCGCTCAGCTTTTCCTTGGCGCTGTCCAGGTAGGCGCGCAGTTCGTCGCTGGCCTGCTGGGAGTGCTGCAGGTTGGCCTGCAGGCGGGTGTGTTCGCCATGCAGCTGCTGGTAGGTCTCGCGCTGGGCGTGCAGCTGCTGCTGCGCTTCCTGCAGCTGTGCCTGCAGCTGCTGCAGGGCGTTGCCACGCTCGACCAGGCGGGTGTCGCGCTCGCTGGCCAGCGCGGCGTCGCGTTCGATGCGTCCCTGTGCCGCGCTGAGTGCCTGCTGCGCTTCCAGGCCACGCCGGCGTTCGCCTTCGATGTCGTCCTGCAGCGACTGCAGGCGTCCACGCAGCTGGCCGGCGTCGACCTGCGCGGCCAGGCTGCGGTCGCGTTCTTCGGCCAGGGCCTGGCGCAGGGCGTCCAGTTCGTGGGTGTCGGTGCCGCCGCCGGAGCGGCGCAGCACCACCACCAGCAGGACAAGGATGACGGCCAGCAACAGCACGGCCAGTAGAGCAAGCGTCTGGGTTTCCATGCGCCTAGTTTAGGCGGGTGCCGTCTCATGCGCTGCGCCGGGGGTGATCGAGCGGGTTGGACCCCCTCGCGGCTGGCAGCGCTCAAGCGGGATGTCGCGATCGGGTTGGGCGGGAGGGGTTTGCAGGACACGCCGCAAGTACGTCCGTGTAGGCTGCGTCGCCGCATCCATGCGGCTCAGCGTCCTGCAAACCCCTCCCGCCCGACCCGCTGACAGTTGCTTGCGCGGTCCCAGCCGCGTTTGAAGAAAAGAGAGAGGGGCGGCGACGGGCTTACCAGCCTTCCAGCACGATCTTGCCCTTGGCTTTCTGGCTTTCGATCAGTGCGTGCGCGCGGCGCAGGTTGGCGGCGTTGATGCGGCCCAGGTTTTCGCCCAGCGTGGTGCGCAGTACGCCGGCGTCGATCAGGCCGGCGACGCGGTTGAGCAGGGCGTGCTGCTGCTGCATGTCGGCGGTCTGGTGCAGCGGGCGGGCGAACATGAACTCCCAGTGCAGCGAGGCGCATTTGCGCTTCAGCGCCATCACGTCCAGCTGGCCGGGGTCGTCGATCAGGCCGAGCTGGCCCTGCGGTGCGAGCACTTCGATGATCTGCGCGTAATGCTGGTCGGTATGGGTCAGGCTGGCCACGTGTTCGACGTGCGCGATGCCAAGCCGCGCCAGGCCTTCGGACAGCGGCTGGCTGTGGTCGATGACATGGTGCGCGCCCAGCGCGTACACCCAGTCCTGGGTTTCCGGGCGCGAGGCGGTGCCGATTACGGTCAGCTTGGTCAGCTGGCGTGCCAGCTGCACCAGGATCGAGCCGACGCCACCGGCCGCGCCGATCACCAGCAGGGTCCGCCCTTCGCCGGTGCCCTCGGCGATGCGCAGGCGGTCGAACAGCAGTTCCCATGCGGTGATCGCGGTCAGCGGAAGCGCCGCAGCGCTGGCATCGTCCAGGCTGGACGGCTTGCGGCCGACGATGCGCTCGTCCACCAGCTGGTATTCGGCATTGCTGCCGGCACGGTCGATGGCGCCGGCGTAGTAGACCTCGTCACCGGTCTGGAACAGGGTGACATCACCGCCAACGGCATCCACAACGCCGACTGCGTCGAAGCCGAGCACGCGTGGGCTTTCGGTGGCGGCATTGCGGCGCACCTTGGCGTCGACCGGATTCACCGCCACTGCCTTGACCGCCACGCGCAGGTCGCGTGGGCCCGGGGTGGGGATGTCCAGATCGATATCGACCAGCGATTTGGCGTCGTCCGGCGACAGGCCGGCGTGGGTATAGGCAACAGCGCGCATGGGTTGACTCCGCAGGGGGGGGATGCGCTCAGGATGGACGCTGCAGGTGACGCTGGAAAGGCGCAGAATCAGGCATCACTTTCTCTTTTGTGGTGAAAATGGTCCGGTTCGACGACCTGCATCTGTTCGTGCGCACTGCGGCGCTGGGCAGTTTCAGCCGTGCAGCGCGCGAGGTCGATCTACTGCCCGGGCAGGTGGCCGCAGCGATCGCGCGGCTGGAGCGCGAGCTCGACCTGCGGCTGTTCGTGCGCACCACGCGCAGCCTGCGCCTGACGGCGGAGGGCGCGCAGTACCTGCCGTATGCGCAGGAAGGCCTGGCAGCGCTGCGCGAGGGCCAGGCGCGAGTACAGGGCGAAGCCGCCGAACTGGCCGGCACCCTGCAGGTGGCGGCGCCATCGGACCTGGGCCGCAATGTGCTGCTGCCCTGGCTGACCGCGTTCCGTCGCGCGCATCCGCGGCTGCAGCTGCATCTGCAGCTGTCCGACCAGGTGGCCGATGTATTCCGCGATCCGGTGGATATCGCTTTCCGGCTGGGTCGCTTCGACAACGCCAGCTATGTCGCCCTGCCGCTGCTGGCGGACAACCGCCGCGTGCTGGTGGCGTCTCCCGCCTACCTGCAGGCGCACCCGGCACCGGGCAGCCTGGATGCGCTGAAGGACCACGCCTGCCTGCTGTACCAGCTGGGCGGGCGCACCCACGACCGCTGGAGTTTCGAACAGGACGGCCGCCGCAGCGTGGTGGCGGTGCGTGGCGCGCTGCTGTGCGACGACGCCGACGTGGTGCGGCGCTGGGCGGTGGCCGGGGAAGGCATCGCCTACAAATCGTGGCTGGATGTCGGCGATGACGTGCGTGCAGGACGCCTGCAGGTATTGCTGGACGGCCAGGGCGAGAGCCTGCCGTTGAACCTGGTCTGCCCGCACCGCAAGCAGTTTTCGCCGGCGGTGCGGCAGCTGCATGGGTTTCTGGGTGAGCGACTGACGCCGTTGCTGGAAGGGTTGCCCACCGCCCGGTAGTGACGGCCGCTGGCCATCAGCTCTCCGCATTGGGGGGTGACGACCGTTGGTCGTCACCGCGCTGCCGCTGCGCTCGCCGAGCATGGCTCGGCGCTACCGAACCCGTTGCCGCGGTAGTGACGGCCGCTGGCCGTCACTACAATGAAGCCCCCTGCGTTGAACGAGTGAGCCGCCATGCCGTGGATGGGCATCCAGGATCTGTGGACCTTCCTGGTCGCCGTGCTGGTGTTCCTGGCCCTGCCGGGCCCAGGCACCTTCACCCTGCTCACCGCCACCGGCCGTGGGGGCGTACGCGGCGGCTATACGGCGCTGGCCGGCCTGCTGGTGGGCGACCAGATCCTGATGTGGCTGGCGCTGGCCGGCGTGGCCGCGCTGCTGAAGGCCAACCCCACCGTGTTCCACGTCGTGCAGTACCTGGGCGCTGCGTACCTGGTGTGGGTGGGCATCAGCCTGCTGCGCACGCCGAAGGCCGACGGCAGCGACCTGCCGGGCAGCGTGCGGCTGGCGCCGGGTCACTACTTCCGCCAAGCGATCCTGGTCAGCCTGCTCAACCCCAAAGCCATCCTGTTCTACATGGCCTTCCTGCCGCTGTTCATCGACCCGCGCCAGCACCAGGGCGTGGCCACCTTCGCCGCGCTGGCCGGGATCATCTTCGTGGTCAGCGTGGCGTACTGCTCGCTGCTGATCGGGGCGGGCAACCTGGCCCGCCGTCGGTTGATCCAGCATCCGCGCGTCAGTGATGTGCTGCGGCGCGTAGCCGGGGTGTTCCTGCTGGGGTTCGGTATCCGGCTCGGTTTGAACGGCTGAGAACATTGTGCCGATTCCGGCATCCGTTGTCGGATGAAGCGCCAAGCGGTTTGTCAATGAGCGTCCATCAGTGGTAATGCTGCGCCGCATTCGGTCACACTCGGGCACTTGTCGTTCCCAGTCACCACGAGGTCCGAATGTCTTTGCTCCGGCGCAAATCCCTGGATACCGTCACCGTCCATGAGGCCGGAAGGCAGTTGGTCCGCACGCTCAGTTGGCCGCACCTGATCGCGCTGGGCATCGGTGCCATCGTGGGCACCGGCATCTACACGCTGATCGGTGTCGGCGCCAACCTGGCCGGCCCGGCCGTGCTGATCTCATTCGCCATCGCCGGTGCTGTCTGTGCCTGCGCGGCATTGGCCTATGCCGAACTGGCCACCATGATGCCGGCCTCGGGCAGCGCCTATACCTACAGCTACGCGGCACTGGGTGAGATCTTCGCCTGGGTCGTAGGTTGGAGCCTGATCCTGGAATACTCACTGGTGGTCAGCACGGTGGCGGTCGGTTGGTCCGGCTACTTCGTCGGCTTCCTGGAATGGGTGCACACGCAGATGGGCATCGACATCCGCCTGCCCCTGGCGCTGTCGGCCGGCCCGCACGTGGAGGGCGGCATGTTCAACCTGCCCGCCGTGCTGATCACCTGGGTGGTGGCCGGAGGCCTGATGCTGGGCACCAAGGAAAGTGCCACCCTCAATGCCGTGCTGGTGGTGTTGAAGATCATCGCCCTGGCGGTGTTCGTTGCCGTTGCCCTGCCTGCCTTCGACACGGCCAACCTGCAGCCGTTCATGCCGTATGGCTTCGCCAAATCGCTGGGCCCGGATGGGCTGGAGCGCGGCGTCATGGCCGCAGCCGCGATCATCTTCTTCGCCTTCTATGGGTTCGATGCCATCGCCACGGCGGCCGAAGAGACCAAGAATCCGGGCCGCGATCTGTCGATCGGCATCATCGGTTCGATGGTCGGCTGCACCATCATCTATATGCTGGTGGCGCTGGCTGCCATCGGTGCGATGAGTTACGCCGTGTTCGGCAGCAGTGCCGAGCCGCTGGCGCTGATCATGCGCCAGCTGGGTCACCCGACCGCCGCGCTGCTCATCGGCGTGGTGGCCATCGTGGCGTTGCCGACCGTGCTGCTGGCTTTCATGTTCGGCCAGAGCCGCGTGTTCTTCGTCATGGGCCGCGACGGCCTGCTGCCGCGCAGCCTGTCCAACGTCAGCAAGCGCACCGGCACGCCGGTGGCCACTACGCTGTTCAGTGCGCTGCTGGTCTCCGCACTGGCCGGCGTGGCACGGCTGGATGAAATCGCCGCGCTGGCCAATGCCGGCACGCTGGCGGCCTTCACGGCCGTCGGCATCTGCCTGGTGGTACTGCGTCGGCGGGAACCGAACCGCGAGCGCAGGTTCCGTACACCGCTGGCCTATGTAGTGGGTCCGGCCGCAGCGCTGGGCTGTGTCTATCTGTTCTTCAGCCTGCCGCAGAGCACCCAGCTGTACTTCCTGATCTGGAACGTGATCGGCCTGGCGGTGTACTTCCTGTACAGCCGACGGAAGGCGCTGTTGGGCAGGTAAATACCGACGGCCGACGGCCGTCAAGCAGGCGATGCGGGGTGACGGCCAGCGGCCGTCACTACCGTGTGGTCAAGGGCGGGGGTGGTCCTGCGCCTGCTGCATCACCCGCAGCAGGTTGCCGCCCCAGATGCCGGCGATCTGCTTTTCGTCGTAACCGCGGCGCAGCAGCCAGGCGGTGATCTTGGGCAGCTGGCTGACATCGCGCAGGTCGGTCAGCCCGCCACCGCCATCCCAGTCCAGGCCGATGCCAACGTGTTCGGGGCCCACCACGTCGAGGATGTGGCCCATGTGCGCGAAGAAGTCATCCAGGCTGGCGTGGCGCACCGGGTACTGCCGGTCCAGCGCCTCTTCCCCGCGCTGCAGTTCCTCGCCCTGCGCGATGCTCATGCCTTCCCAGCCGCCCAGCCGCTTGCTCAGCGCGTCTTCGGCGTCCTTGCGCTCGGGGCTCTTGCCGGGATCCACCAGATAGCCGCCATAGGCGTTCACCTGGATCACCCCGCCGGCCTTGGCCAGCTGGCGCAGGCGCGCATCGTCGAGATTTCGCGGGTGGTCGTGGATCGCCTTGGCTGAACTGTGCGACAGCACGAACGGTACCGGCATCATCGCGATGAGCTGGTCGAACACTGCATCGGAGGCATGCGACTGGTCGATGACGATGCCCCGTTTCACCGCCTCGTTGACCAACGCACGGCCGGCCGGGCTCAGTCCGTTCCACTCCGGCCCCTTCGGGTTGGTGGCCGAATCGGCGAACTCGTTGTTGGCGAAGTGCACGGTGCTCAGCATGCGCAGCCCGGCCTGGTGGTAGAAGCCCAGCAGGCTGGGGTCGGCCACCAGCGGACTGGCGTTTTCCATGCTGATGAACACCACGCGCTTGCCGTCGGCCTTGATCCGCACGGCATCGGCCGGGGTCAGCGCCAGCGCGAAGCGGTCGCCGTTGGCGGCCAGCATGGTGCGGATATCGAGCAACCGCTGCAGGCCGGCATCGCGGTCGCGCAGATGGGCGGCGGCACTGCGGTCACCCTGGCCGGTGTAGATCGCCCAGAAACCACCGTCCAGCGCCCCTTCCACCATGCGCGGGTAATCCACCTGGGACAGCGCGTTGTGGTCGTGGCGGTTGTCGATGTCGAAGCCATCGCGGGCGAAGTTGGCCGGCGTATCCAGATGGCTGTCCAGAGTCAGCAGGCGCTGCTGCAGGGACTTGGCGCGCTGCAGTTCGGCGGCGCTGAAATCAATGGCATGGACGGACAGCGGCGTGCTGAGCGCCAAGGCGAGCATCAGCGGCAGGCGAGGCAGGATCATGCAGGTCTCACCGGGGACGGGGAGACCTGACGATAGCGCTGACGCGCTGGGCTGGGTAGGTGCGCGGGTGCGGAAGCGGTGACGACCAACGGTCGTCACCACCGGGTTTGGTCGTCACCCACCGGGGTTGCGGTTACAGCACGCGGCAGAACACGGCCTTGAGATAGCGCGATTCCTGCACGTGGGCCATGAACGGATGGTCGGGGCCGGCACCGGATACCTTGAGGATCTGGATGGTGCGGCCGGAGTAGAACGCCGCACGCCGCAGCATGTCCAGGAACTGGTCTTCGGCCACCAGGCCGGTGCACGAGAACGTGGCGAACAGGCCACCCGGCTTGACCACGCCGAGGGCCAGTTTGTTCATGTCCAGGTACTTCTTCAGCGCGCTGATCACCTGGTCGCGATCGCGGGTCATCTTGGCCGGGTCCAGGATCACCACGTCGTACTGCTCGCCGCGGTTGGCCGCATCGCGCAGCCACGGGAAGATATCGGACTGCACGAACTTCGGGCGCACGTTGTTGAGCTTGGCGTTGCCCTTGGCGATCTGGATGACGTCCTCGTCAATGTCGATGCCCACTACTTCACTGGCACCGCGCGCGGCGGCATACACTGCGAAGCCACCGGTGTTGCAGCACAGGTCGAGCACGGTCTTGCCTTCGACCTGCTGGCTCAGCCACTCGCGGTTGTCGCGCTGGTCGGCGAAGAAGCCGGTCTTGTGCGCGCCGGCCGGGTCGGCGCGGAACTTCACGCCGTACTCGGTGATCACCGAAGCTTCGGTGGTGGTGTTGCCATGGAAATCGAAGCTTTCCTGCTTCTGCACGTGTTCGTCGGCGAAGCTGTGGAAGCGGCAGCCCGGGAACTGTTCGCTCAGGGCCTCGTAGATCCATTCGCGGTGGCGGAACATGCCGGCGGCGAAGAATTCCACCACCACCAGGTCGCCATAGCGGTCCACCACCAGCCCGGACAGGCCGTCGCCTTCGCTGTGCACCACGCGCCACGCATCGCTGACCGCATCCAGCTTCAGCACGTCACGGCGCAGTTCCACCGCCTGGGCGATCTTGCGCGAGAACCAGCCGGCGTCGACCGGCACGCGCTCGTCGGTTTCCAGGATGCGCACGGCAATGCGCGAATGCCCGTTGTAGAAGCCACGCCCGATGAAGTCCCCTTCCACACCGAAGACATCCACGATGGTGCCGGGCTTGGGCCGGACGGCGGGTTTTTCGACCAGTTTCTGGAAGATCCACGGGTGGCTGGAACGCCAGGCATTCTTGAGACGGACTGAGGGGGCAGAGGTATTCATCGGCCTATTGTAAGCGCTGCGGTAGGGCGGGCCGCAGTCCGCGGTAATGGGGCCGCTGGCCCCGGTAGTGACGGCCGCTGGCCGTCAAGCGGGAATCGCGCGATTGACGGCCAGCGTCCGTCACTACCCGGTCATTGACGCGGCGCCGGGATGCCCGCAGAATCGGCGCCAGAAGGGGAGTAGCTCCCAACGTTGTCGCCGTCAATTCGAGCCCGCAGGCTCCGGTGCAACGGCAGTCCCACCACATCGGGGCTGCGAGCGAGACCTTCGCCGTACCGGCGAAGCTCTGTCCCTGGATCCCCCTCCCGATCCTCCGTTGCAGATCCTCGCCGTCCGGCTTGAGGCTTTTTTCTTTTTCCCAACGGACAAACCCATGCAGACGATCGGTAATTTGTGGTTATGGCTCGGCTTCGGCGCGGTGGTGATCATCGCGCTGCTGGTCGACCTGGTATTGATGCGCCACGGCGGCCCGCACAAGGTCACCTTCAAGGAGGCCCTGTGGTGGTCGATCGGCTGGGTGCTGCTTGCCCTGGCCTTCAACGGTGGCCTCTGGTACTACCTGAACGAGACCGCCGGCCAGGTGGTGGCCAACAAGGTCGGCCTGGAATTCCTGACCGGCTATCTGGTCGAAAAGGCCCTGGCCGTCGACAACATCTTCGTCTTCCTGATGATCATGGGCTACTTCGCGGTGCCCGAGGAACAGCGCCAGAAGGTGCTGATCATCGGCATCCTGGGCGCAATCGTGCTGCGAACGATCATGATCTTCGCCGGCAGCGTGCTGATCACCAAGTTCCATTGGCTGCTCTATGTGTTCGGTGCCTTCCTGCTGTTCACCGGCTGGAAGATGTGGTTCTCCGCCGGTCAGGAGCCGGACCTGGAGACCAACCCGGCGCTGCGCTGGATGCGCAAGCACCTGCGCCTGCTGCCGGACTACGCCGGTAATGCGATGAGCGTCATGCGTGATGGCAAGCGCTGGTACACCCCGCTGTTCGCGGTGCTGATCCTGATCGCGGTGACCGACGTGATCTTCGCGGTGGACAGCATCCCGGCCATCTTCGCCATCACCACCGATCCGTTCATCGTGCTGACCTCGAACGTGTTCGCGGTGCTGGGCCTGCGGGCGATGTTCTTCCTGCTGGCCGGCATGGCCGATCGCTTCCACCTGCTGCCGTACGGTCTGGCGCTGGTGCTGGGCTTCATTGGCATCAAGATGATGATCATCGACCTGTTCAAGATCCCGACCCCGATCTCGCTGGGCGTGGTCGCGCTGATCATCGCCATCACCGTGGTGCTGAGCCTGAAGATCCCGCCGAAGCACGACAAGGCCTGATCGATCGCGTTACCGGTCCTGCGGGGCCGGCAGCGCGCGCTGCAACGACGGGCCGACCGGGATTGTCCCGCCGGCCCGTTTCATTTTCCCACCCCACCGGGGTTGGTTTCGCCCCGGCCACCGCCATTGCTTGGATATGAACGCCAACGCACCCGTGCCCGCCGGCGGCAACCCGGCCCCGCCTACCGATCGCCTGCGCATCCTGCGTGCCTTCAACCTGAGCCTCGGTGCCGTAGTGCTGCTGGTGGCCGCGTTCGCGCTGCAGGACTACTTCGACTGGCGGCCGTGGGCCGTGGCGCCGTTGGAAATGGCCGGGCTGCTGGGCCTGCTCGGCGCACCGCTGCTGCATGGGTCGGTGGAACACATCGCCGCCAACAGCGTGGCCCTGCTGATCCTCGGCACGCTCGCCGGCAGCGTCTATCCGAAGGCAACGCTGCGCGCGCTGCCGCTGCTGTGGATCGGCTCAGGCATCGGCGCCTGGCTGCTGGGCGACCCGGGCAGCCGTCACCTCGGCGCCAGTGGCGTCACCCACGGCCTGATGTTCCTGCTGGCCAGCCTGGGCCTGCTGCGCCGTGACCGTGCCGCCATCGCCACCGGGCTGATCGGCATGCTGTTCTACGGCGGCATGTTGATGACCGTGCTGCCGCATACCCCGGGGGTGTCCTGGCAGTCGCACATGGGCGGCGCATTCGCCGGCATCATCGCCGCGCTGCTGTTCCGCCACAGCGACCCGATGGCCGCCCGCCCGCGCTACAGCTGGGAAGACGAAGAGGATTCCATCGAAGCCCTGCCCGACGACGAGCTGGAGCCGCCCTCGCCGCGCCAGGTGCCGGTGCTGTGGCAGCCACGCGAAGGGCACGACTACGTGGTGCTGCCGTTCCGACGTCCAGGCCAGGATGACGCACCGCGCTGATCGCCTGGTGCCTGCCGTTGTTGGGTGACGACCGTTGGTCGTCACGCTGCTCCGCTTTCAAATTTCCGTCATAGACGCGGCTCGGCCGCCTTGCCCAAGATGTACCGGCTGGAGCCCACAGGCCCCGCCGGGTTTGGCGTCCCGTTTCTGTTGACCTGGAGCGCCGGCACGCCAACCCGCACCGTCCGCCATCGCGCTGCATGCACGTGGCCAGCTGCGAGGAAAAAACGCATGGGAGCCTTCCCACCCCCGAGTGCGCCTTGAATGGAGCAGCTCAACGACATGGTGCTGTATCTGGTGATCGGCGGCCTGCTGCTGGTCGTGGGCGTGCTGGTTTTTCATATCGCTTCGCGCGATCCCGCGGCCGGTCGCTGCTGCCGCTGCGGTGACCCCGGCCGCTGTCCATTGCGCCGCGGCCGCGGCTCCAGCCTGTCTGCCGGCAAGTAGCCGCTCAGCGGCCGTCGACGGCCTTGCGCCCCAGCGCCGGATCATCGGTGAAGAACGCATCGATACCGGTGTCGAGGTAGGCGCGCATTTCGGCGATGGAGCCTTCGGGGTTGCGGGCGTTGGCGTCACCGCTGCGCAGGTTGGCGGCGATGAAAAGATTCTCCGGGCGGAAGGTGTAGGGAACCACCATCAATCCCGCCGCATGCGCATCGCGCACCAGCGTGGTCGGCGCACCCAGGGCGCCATGGGCGTCCAGCGGGATGATCGAACGCAGCTCC
Source organism: Stenotrophomonas sp. CFBP 13724 (assembly GCF_014841975.1). NCBI lineage: Bacteria > Pseudomonadati > Pseudomonadota > Gammaproteobacteria > Lysobacterales > Lysobacteraceae > Stenotrophomonas > Stenotrophomonas sp. CFBP 13724. Next base: position 324,824 of record NZ_JACYUW010000003.1, on the reverse strand, counting down.
GGCCCGATGCCGTCAGCGTAGGTCGCAATCTCCTTGAGCCCGGCAGGCGTCAGCATCTGCGCATAGGTCAGCGCACCGCCCGCCCTGGCCACATCGGCCGGCTTGGCGTCACCCTTCCAGGTCAGCTGCAGCAGGCGGATGTTGCTGCCGCGGCCGATCTTGCCGCGCAGGTAGCGCAGGTTGGCGGTCTCGAACGACTGCAGCGTCACCGGGCCCACCTTGGTATACGGATTGGCCTGCAGCGCGGCCAGCACCTTGTCTTCCATCGGCAGGCCGATGGACTGGAAGTAGCTGGGATGCTTGATCTCCGGCACCAGCCCGATGCCCCGGTTGGCACGGCCGGCCTGCTGCACCAGGAAGGCCAGAATTTCATCGAAGCTGGCAATGCGGAACTGCCCGTCGAAGGCGGTGCTGCGCTGCTGCGGCAGGCGCTCGCGCGCGTAGAGCGTCTTCAGTTCGGCCAGGGTGAAATCTTCGGTGAACCAGCCCTCGACCTTTTCACCGTCAATGGTCCTGGTGGTGCGGCGATCGGCGAACTCCTCGCGCGATGCCACATCGGTGGTTCCGCTGATCTCGTTCTCGTGGCGGGCCACCAGCTGCCCGTCCTTGGTCATCACCAGGTCCGGCTCGATGTAGTCGGCGCCGTCGGTGATGGCCTGTGCATAGGCCGCCAGGGTGTGTTCGGGCAGCAGCGCACTGGCCCCGCGGTGGGCATAGACCGAGGCCTCGCCCGGTGCAGCTGATGAAGATTCGGCGCTCATGGCCAACGATGGTGCCACGGCCAGCGACAACAGCAATGCACAACCCCACGACTTCACGGACTATCCCCTTGGTGGATGACGAATGCGGCGAGTATGCGTCTGCAATATGACAGGGGGAGGTAGCTCGGTCACCCGGCCAGGGTCGGGCCGTCTGCAAGCTCTTTCTCGAGCTGTTCGATGCTGGGCAGGCTTGTCTGCAGCGGTTCGGGCAGCGGTCCCAGCACCTTGTACTCGGCAACCCCCATCGGTTGCACGTTCTCACTCAAGGCGTACTCCGCCACGACTTTGTTGCGCTCCTTGCACAACAGCAGTCCGAGGGTCGGATTGTCATCGGCCCGCTTCTTCTGCTGGTTCACGGCCGTCAGATAGAAACCCAGTTGCCCCAGATGCTCGGGTTTGAACTTGCCCGCCTTCAGCTCTACGACGACATAGCAGCGAAGGTGCAGGTGGTAGAACAGTAGATCGATGAAGAACTCTTCCCCCGCCACTTCGATGAGCACCTGCCTGCCTACGAATGCGAAACCGGCACCGAGCTCCAGCAGAAAATCAGTCGCGTGCCGGACCAGGCCGTCTTCCAACTCGCGCTCGCTGGCCTCGCGTCCTACCGCAAGAAAGTCGAATCGATAGGGGTCTTTGAGTGTTTCGCGGGCGAGGTCTGAATGTGCCTTGGGAAGGCGCAGCTCGAAGTTGGTGACGGCGTTGCCAGTGCGCTCGAGCAGTTGTCCTTCGATGTTCAGCGCCAGCACGCTCCGCGACCAGTTGTGCTGTATGGCCTGGTTCGCGTACCAGATGCGTTGTGGGGCAGTCGCCAGCTTTTCCAGCAGCATGAGTTGGTGGCCCCAAGGTAATTGTGCAACGAACTGTTGCACAAATGCCGGGTCCGGCCAGGCGTCGGCGAAGGCACGCATGTACTTCAGGTTTCGCGGCGAGAAGCCCTTGGCGTGGGGGAAGGCCAGCCTGAGATCATGGGCCAGGCGATCGATGACCTTGCTCCCCCATCCCTGCCCGGACTGGCGGATGAGGATGTCCCGTCCCATCTCCCAGTAGAGCAGGACGAGCTCACGATTGACGGCCAGCGCGGCGCGTTGTTGGGCAGAATTGATGCGGCGTTTCAGCTCGTCCAGCCAATCCGCATAGCCTTCCGGCGGCGTGATCAGCGCGATGGGGTGTTGGGTCATGGCAGTCTTCCGGCAGTCACACCAGCGTGTGCCGCGACGAAGGGCCGGGCCATGCGTTTATCTTCAACTGATCATTGTTGTTACTGAAGATTGCGGACGAATTCCTGTCGTCCGCTTATCGTCGAGTCGCGCTGTGCGATTGCAAGGCAGCCGACTGAAGTCGGCGCTACCAGACGGCCGCAGCGCTACTTGCCGATGCAGAAGCTGGAGAAGATCCGGCCGAGCAGGTCATCGGCGCTCATCGCGCCGGTGATCTCGCCCAGCGCCTCGTGCGCCAGCCGCAGCTCTTCGGCGGCCAGTTCCAGGTGCTCGTGTGCCAGCTCGCCATCGGCGTGCAGTGCATGTTCCTGCGCGCGCTCGATGGCATCGACATGGCGGGTGCGCGCGGAGAACTCGCCGTCCACCTGTTCGCCGGCACCGGCGCTGGCGATCGAGCGCAGGCGCGCATGCAGGTCGTCCAGGCCTGCACCGGTGGCGGCGGACACGAACACCCGGTCGGGGTCATCGCTGCCCGGCCCCGTGCCGGCCGGCAGCAGGTCGGATTTGTTGTGGATGTAGACCTTGTGCGGCACCTCCAGCACCGATGCGCCGATCGCCGCTTCACCGGCGGCGGGATCGCGCGCGTCCAGCACGATCAGCGCAAGATCCGTGCGCTCGATCTCCACCCGCGCACGACGCATGCCTTCGCGTTCAATCGCATCACCGCCATCACGCAGGCCGGCGGTATCCACCAGGGTCAGCTCCAGGCCGTCCAGCCGGATGGTCTCGCGCAGGGTGTCGCGGGTGGTGCCGGCGATGTCGGTGACGATCGCCCGCTCGCTGCCGGCCAGCGCGTTGAGCAGCGAACTCTTGCCGGCATTCGGCGGGCCGATCAACACCGCATGCAGGCCATCGCGCAGGCGGCGCCCGCGTTCGGCATCGCGGCGCAGCAGCGCCAAGGTTTCACGTGCCTGCAGCAGGCCACGCCGCACCTGATCACCGCCCAGCGTATCCAACGGTTCGTCGGCGAAATCGATGGCGGCCTCGACGTGGATGCGCAACCTGACCAGTTGTTCGGCCACCTCGTCCACGCGGCGCGAGAACACCCCGTCCAATGAACGGCGCGCGGCGCGTGCGGCGCGATGGTCACCGGCCGCGATCAGGTCGGCGATTGCCTCGGCCTGGGCCAGATCCAGTTTTCCATTGAGGAATGCGCGCTCGCTGAACTCACCCGGCCGCGCCTGGCGCGCGCCGAGCGCGATGCAGCGCGCCACCAGCTGCTGCAACACCACCGGGCTGCCGTGGCCCTGCAGTTCCACCACTTCTTCGCCGGTGAAACTGTTCGGCGCCGGGAACCACAGCACGATGCCGTCGTCGATCACCTCGTTGTCGGCATCGCGCAGGCGCGCGTAATGCGCGTGGCGTGGGCGCAGCACCGGCGCGCCCAGCAGGTGGGCGATGGTCGCCGCACGCGGTCCGGAAAGGCGCAGCATGCCCACGCCGCCGGCGCCGGCGGCAGTGGCGATGGCAACGATGGTGTCGGTAGCGGTGGTATCCATGACGATCATTGTGCGGCGTTGGTCTGCAGACGGCCAGAAGCAGGAAACCCGCCTTGCGGCGGGTTCCTGTGTGGCTTACTTCTTGGTGGCGATGGCCGGGACCGGATCGCCGCCATGGCGCTTGGTCATCCACCACTGCTGCAGCAGGCCCAGGCCGCCGTTGACCACCCAGTACAGGACCAGGCCGGACGGCATGAAGGCCATCATGACGCCGAACACGATCGGCATCATCTGCATCATCTTCTGCTGCATCGGGTCCATGCCCGGAGCCGGGGTCAGCTTCTGCGTGGCCCACATCACCGCCACGTTGATCACCGGCAGGATGAAGTACGGATCGCGTGCGGTCAGGTCCTGGATCCAGCCCAGCCACGGCGCCTGGCGCAGTTCGACCGACTCCACCAGCACCCAGTACAGGGCGAAGAAGATCGGCATCTGGATGAGGATCGGCAGGCAGCCGCCCATCGGATTGATCTTTTCCTTCTTGTACAGCTCCATCATCGCGGTCTGGAACTTCTGGCGGTCATCGCCATAGCGTTCCTTCAGCTGCGCGATGCGCGGCTGGAAGCGGCGCATCTTCGCCCCGCTCTTGTACTGCACCGCCGACAGCGGATACAGCACCATCTTCAGCAGCACCACCAGGCCGACGATCGCCCAGCCCCAGTTGTTGACCAGCTTGTGCACTTGGTTCAACACCCAGAACAGACCCTGGCCGATCACCGCCATCAGCGAGAAGCGGCTGTAGTCGACCACGCGGTCCAGGCCCTTCACGTCTTCCTTGGCGATCAGGTTGACCAGCTTCGGACCCACCCACAGGCGGGCTTCGCTGCTGACCTGCTGGCCGGGCGCGACGTTGAAGGCCGGGCCACGCGCTTCGATCTGGTCACGGCCGTTGTTCTGCGACAGCACGTAGTGCGCCACCTGGTCGGACTGTGGGATCCACGCGGTGAAGAAGTGGTGCTGCAGCATCGCCAGCCAGCCGCCGGTGATGTTCTTGTTCAGCGCACCGTCGTCCATGTAATCAGCGAAGGCACGACGCTCGTAGCCGCCTTCGGTGCTGAACCAGGTGGCGCCGTTGAAGCTGAAGGAATCCGGGTTGGTCATGCTGCGCGACAGGATGGTCGGGCTGCGGTCCAGCGTGCGGTAGACGAAGCCGTTCCACGGCGCCGTGCCCTGGTTGCGGACCACGTCCTTGACCTTGATCGCGTACTCGTTGCGCGACAAGGTCAGGGTGCGATCAATCACTACACCGTTCGGACCGTTCCAGACGAACGGGATCTGCAGTTCCTTCTGGCCATCGGCCAGCACGAACTCACGCTGGTCACCGACCAGCTTGAAGCCATCGGCGCCCGGGACCGGCACGCTCTTGTCTTCGCTGGCCCAGCCACTGATCGCGCTGTACGGATGCGCGGTGTCTTCGGTCAGCAGGCGCACCGGCGGGCTGTTGTCGGCCTTGGTCTGCGGGAACTGCAGCAGCTCGGCGTCCAGCACACGGCCGCCATCAAGCACCAGGCGCAGCACGTCGGTGGTGACGGTCACGCGCTGGGTGGCCGGGGTGGCGGCCGCCTGGGCGGTGGTCGCCGCGGCAGTGGCCCCGGGCACCTGTGCACCGGGCACGCCGCCGGGCGTGGCGCCAGGGACGGCCTGTGTGGCAGCAGCCACGGCGGTGGTGGTCTGCGTGACCGGCGGTGCGGCCTTTTCGCGGCCCCACTCCATCCACAACAGCACGGCCACCATCAGCCAGGCAAAAACAAGGAAAATACGGGTCTGGTTCATCAGCGGACAGGCTCTGCGGTGCCGGGGCGTGGTGCCGGCTCGTTCGAAGAAGGCGATGCGACGCCGTCGGAAGGCGGCATTGTGCCGTCCACGACCGGGGCGGGCAATGCTCCAAGGCGTCGCAACAGGCGCAGGAAGGCCTGGCGGATCTCATCGTTGCTGGCAGCACGCGCAGCACTACGTGCCACGACGACAATGTCGCCCGGCAGCAGGTCAGCGCGGCAATGTCGCAAGGCGTCGCGCAGGACGCGCTTGATCCGGTTACGCCCTACGGCGTGCGGATCCACCTTGCGTGAAACGGCCAGACCCATCCTGGCCGGCCGGTCTTCTGGCAGCCAGTGAAGGGTCATCAGCGGTTCGGACACCCGGCGGGCGCCGTTGAAGACCGTAGAATATTCGGCACGCGTGCGAACCCGCGCAGAGCGAGGGAATCGCTTGCGCGGGTCAGCAGTACTCACTATCGGAAGGATTGCGTTTGCCGCGGAGAGCGGCATGGCAATCAGGCGCTCAGGACTTTGCGGCCCTTGGCGCGGCGACGCGACAGGATCTTGCGGCCGTCAGCGGTCTTCATACGGGCACGGAAACCGTGGTCGCGCTTACGCTTGAGGTTGCTGGGCTGGAAAGTGCGCTTGGTGGCCATGTTGGGCCTCTCGTATGAAATGGACGGAAAGAACCGGAAATTCTAGAGGTACATACCCCCTCGCGTCAAGTCCTTGTGACTACGCGATTTCATGGGGCTGTGCAATAGCTGTGGATGATTTTGTGAATAACTGTGGGACAACCATTCCAGAGGCCGCCCGGCGATGGTAGTCTGAGTCATCCTTTTCCCCCTTTCCGGCCTGTCGGGACGGTGCTTTCAAGCGCCTGACCACCGGCCCAAGATGATTATTGCCGATGGATGCCTGGTCCCGTTGTCTGGAACGCCTTGAAGCGGAGTTCCCGCCTGAAGACGTTCACACCTGGCTGAAGCCGCTGCAGGCTGATCTGCGCGCTGACGCCTTGATCCTCTTCGCCCCCAATGCCTTCATTGTCGACCAGGTGCGCTCGCTGTACCTGCCGAGGATCCGCGAACTGCTGACCCACTTCGCTGGTTTTGGCGACGTTTTTCTTGAAATCGGCTCACGTCCGCGCCCCATGGAGACGCAGATCGCGTCGAATCCGGGCCTGTTCAGCGGGGGTGCCTCGCCGGCGCTGTCGCCGGCAGCCAGTGCGCCGGTGGTGCCGTTCGCCGGCAACATGGATTCGCACTACACCTTCGCCAACTTCGTCGAAGGGCGCAGCAACCAGCTGGGCCTGGCGGCGGCGTTCCAGGCCGCGCAGCGTCCGGGTGACCGGGCGCACAATCCGCTGCTGCTGTACGGCGGCACCGGGCTGGGCAAGACCCACCTGATGTTCGCGGCCGGCAACGCGATGCGCGAAGCCAACCCGCACGCCAAGGTGCTCTACCTGCGTTCGGAACAGTTCTTCAGCGCGATGATCCGGGCCCTGCAGGAAAAGACCATGGATCAGTTCAAGCGCCAGTTCCAGCAGGTGGACGCGCTGTTGATCGATGACATCCAGTTCTTCGCCGGCAAGGACCGCACCCAGGAAGAGTTTTTCCACACTTTCAATGCGCTGTTCGACGGCAAGCAGCAGATCATCCTGACCTGTGATCGGTATCCGCGCGAAGTCGAAGGCCTGGAAGCGCGCCTGAAGTCGCGACTTGCCTGGGGCCTGTCGGTGGCCATCGAGCCACCGGACTTCGAGACCCGCGCTGCCATCGTGCTGGCCAAGGCACGTGAACGTGGCGCTGAGATTCCCGACGATGTGGCGTTCCTGATTGCCAAGAAGATGCGCTCCAACGTGCGCGACCTCGAGGGCGCGCTGAATACCCTGACCGCGCGGGCCAATTTCACTGGCCGTGCGATCACCACGGAGTTCGCCCAGGAAACTCTGCGCGATCTGCTTCGGGCCCAGCAGCAGGCCATCAGCATTCCCAACATCCAGAAAACCGTTGCCGACTATTACGGCCTGCAGATCAAGGATCTGCTGTCCAAGCGTCGGACCCGGTCGCTGGCCCGCCCGCGCCAGGTCGCGATGGCCCTGACCAAGGAACTGACCGAGCACAGCCTGCCCGAGATCGGCGACGCCTTCGCAGGGCGGGACCACACCACGGTGCTGCACGGCTGCCGCCAGATCCGGACGTTGATGGAAACCGACGGCAAGCTGCGGGAAGACTGGGACAAGCTCATTCGCAAGCTGAGCGAATAATGCACGTACGCCGTTGAGGCGTCATCGCACAAAACGGTGCAGAATCCGGGGGCATGCACGGGGCATGTTGTGGATAAAAAAGGCGTTCCAGATCCAGGGAATTCCATCCACAGCTTTCCCCCCCTGTTGAAGGGCGGTACTCCATAGGGTTTCGAGGCATTAAAACCCTTTGCATTCAAATACTTGAGTGTGTTTTCCCTGAATTCTGGCTCTACCATCACCACCAAGCTTTTGATTTATCCCATATTTTTTAAAGCATAGGGGCACGGAACCACATGCGTTTCACACTGCAGCGCGAAGCCTTTCTCAAGCCGTTGGCGCAAGTCGTCAATGTGGTCGAACGCCGCCAGACCTTGCCGGTTCTGGCCAACTTCCTCGTACAGGTGCACGACGGGCAGCTTTCGCTGACCGGTACCGACCTGGAAGTGGAAATGGTGTCGCGGATCGCAGTTGAAGACGCCGAGAACGGCGAAACCACCATTCCCGCCCGCAAGCTCTTCGAGATCATCCGCGCCCTGCCCGATGGCAGCCGGATCACCGTCTCGCAGACCGGTGACAAGATCACCGTGCAGGCCGGGCGCAGCCGTTTCACCCTGGCAACCCTGCCCGCCAACGATTTCCCGTCGGTGGACGAAGTGGAAGCCACCGAGCGCGTTGCGATCGGCGAAGCCACCCTGAAGGAACTGATCGAGCGCACCGCGTTCGCGATGGCCCAGCAGGACGTGCGCTACTACCTCAACGGCCTGCTGTTCGACCTGCGCGGCGATACGCTGCGCACCGTTGCCACTGACGGACACCGCCTGGCGCTGTGCGAAACCGATCTGGCCAAGCCCAGCGGTTCCAAGCGCCAGATCATCGTGCCGCGCAAGGGCGTCACCGAGCTGCAGCGTCTGCTGGAAAGCGGAGATCGCGAGATCGAGTTGGAAGTCGGCCGCAGCCACGTGCGGGTCAAGCGCGATGATGTGACCTTCACCTCGAAGCTGATCGACGGTCGTTTCCCGGACTACGAGGCCGTGATTCCGATCGGTGCCGACCGTGAGGTCAAGGTGGATCGTGAAGCCCTGCGTGCCTCGCTGCAGCGTGCCGCGATCCTGTCCAACGAGAAGTACCGCGGCATCCGCGTGGAAGTCTCGCCGGGCAACCTGAAGATCAGCGCGCACAACCCGGAACAGGAAGAAGCCCAGGAAGAGATCGAGGCCGAGACCACCGTCAGCGACCTCGCTATCGGCTTCAACGTGAACTACGTGCTGGATGCGCTTTCGGCACTGCGCGATGAGTACGTCATCGTGCAGCTGCGCGATTCGAACTCCTCTGCGCTGGTGCGTGAAGCGAGCAGCGAAAAGTCGCGTCACGTGGTGATGCCGCTGCGTCTCTGACGCTCGGTTCCACGTGGAACAGGAAACGCCCGACTGGTTCGGGCGTTTTTTTTTGTTGTTCCACGTGGAGCATCGTCGTTGGAACGGGTTGCTGGGATTAGACGTTCAATAGCTGCCGTCAGGTTCGAGGCAGCTGTCATTGAACGCCGATCGGCCGCCGGCAAGATCCGGGATGTTCAATGAATCTGGGCCGTCGCCGCCGCTTGCGTTGCCCTGCACTGTAGACGGCTATCCACACCCCTCCCGGGCCTCTTCGGAGGGTCTGCCAAGCTTTTAAATCTGGGTATAAATCTAAAGCATGGTGGTGATGGTAGGGCCAGATTTCATGTATAACTAGGTTATGTAATTGATTTAAAAGGGTTTATTGGCCTCGAAACCCCCCCTCAAATAGGGGGTCGGGCTGGGGGAATACCTGTGGATAGAATTCAGGCCGACTTGAAGTGCGTTTTTTATCCACAGATTGCCCAGTGGTTGTGTATAAGTCATCCAGAGGTTTTCCCGACCGGCTTAGGGGATGGTGTTGATTCTTTGAAATCTGAGACGGGCCGTGGGCTGGGGTCCGGCAGAATTCAAGGATTTCAGCCCCGCCACGTGGAACCGTCTCGGGGGACGGCCTTGGATTTTTTGATATCTGGTGGGCGTCGCGGGCTCAGACCCGTAGAACGCAGCCGATGCCGGCCCCCCACAGGGCGCGCCGTGGCTTCACGCCGCCGCCTGAGGGGAGCACTTGACCGATGCAGTAAGCTGGCAGATCGCTCAACTTCCCGCACCGTCGGTTCCGGCCGCGTCCCTCCATGCAGATCCGCCGTCTTTCCCTCCACCAGGTCCGTCGATTCGACGCGGCAGAACTGTTGCCGCAGCCTGGCATCAACCTGCTGACCGGCGAGAACGGCGCCGGAAAGACCAGCGTCCTGGAAGCACTGCACCTGATGGCCTACGGGCGCAGCTTCCGCGGCAGGGTTCGCGACGGTTTGATCCGCCAGGGACAGGACTCGCTGGAAATCTTCGTGGAATGGGACGAATCGAACGCCGAGGGCAGCGAAATACGCCGCCGTGCCGGTCTTCGTCATTCCGGGCAGGACTGGAAAGGCCGTCTGGACGGTGAAGACGTCGCGCAGCTGGGAAATCTGTGCGCGGCCTTGGCGGTGGTGACCTTTGAACCCGGCAGCCACGCCTTGGTCAGCGGCGGCGGCGAACCCCGTCGCCGATTCCTGGATTGGGGCTTGTTCCACGTGGAACCGGACTTCCTTTCTCTGTGGCGACGCTATTCGCGGGCCCTGAAGCAGCGCAATGCGCTGCTCAAGCAAGGCGGCTCGCCGCGGATGCTGGACACTTGGGACCACGAGCTCGCCGAGGCCGGCGAACCGTTGACCAGCCGCCGTCTCCATTATCTGGAGCGGCTACAGGTGCGGGCCGTGGAACTTGCCGCCGCGCTCGCCCCCCAGCTGGACGTGCAGTCGATGACGCTCAGCCCCGGGTGGCGTCGGCACGAGGTTTCGCTGGCCGATGCGCTGCTGCTCGCGCGCGAACGTGACCGACAGGCCGGCTATACCTCGGTTGGCCCGCACCGTGCGGACTGGAGCGTCGGTTTCGGGAGTATCCCCGGACGAGATGCGCTGTCTCGGGGGCAAGCGAAGCTTACCGCCCTCACCTGCCTGTTGGCGCAGGCCGAAGACTATGCGGTGGAGCGCGGGCATTGGCCAGTCATAGCGCTGGATGATCTGGGGTCGGAGCTGGATCGCAACCACCAAGGCCGGGTCCTGGATCGCCTGCTGGCAGGTCCGGCGCAGATATTCATCACCGCCACCGAGACCCCCGTGCCGCTGCTGGACCGCACCGATATCGCGCGGTTCCACGTGGAACATGGCCTTGTCACGGGTGTGCCATAGTGGTCCCCGGGGTACACCTGCCCGGCTGGTATAATTCAGGTTGGAACACCCCCTCTTTCTCGGCGCGCCATTCGTTGGCGCCCGACCTGCGGAGCCTACGGCGAGCGCAATGACTGACGAACAGAACACCCCTGCAAACAGCGGCACCTACGACGCCAACAGCATTACGGCGCTGGAAGGCCTGGAGGCCGTCCGCAAGCGCCCCGGCATGTACATCGGCGATGTCCACGACGGCACCGGCCTGCACCACATGGTGTTCGAAGTCGTCGACAACTCGATCGATGAGGCGCTCGCGGGCCATGCCGACCACGTTTCGGTGACGATCCATGCAGACGGCTCGGTCGGCGTGTCGGATAACGGGCGTGGTATCCCGACCGGCAAGCATGAGCAGATGAGCAGGAAGCTGGATCGCGAAGTCTCGGCAGCCGAGGTCGTGATGACGGTCCTGCACGCCGGCGGCAAGTTCGACGACAACAGCTACAAAGTGTCCGGCGGCCTGCACGGCGTGGGTGTCAGCGTGGTCAACGCGCTGTCGCAGAAGCTGACCCTGGATATCTACCAGGGTGGTTTCCATTACCACCAGGAATATGCCGACGGCGCCGCCGTGATGCCGCTTCAGCAGGTTGAAGCCAGCACCAAGCGCGGTACCACGCTGCGATTCTGGCCGTCGACCAAGGCATTCCACGACAACGTCGAGTTCCACTACGACATCCTGGCCCGTCGCCTGCGCGAGCTCTCGTTCCTCAACTCCGGCGTCAAGATCGTGCTGATCGACCAGCGCGGAGAAGGTCGTCGCGACGATTTCCACTACGAAGGCGGGATCGCCAGCTTCGTGGAGCATCTTGCCCAGCTGAAGACCCCCCTGCATCCGCACGTGATCTCGGTCGTGGGCGAACACAGCGGCATCACCGTGGAAGTGGCGCTGCAGTGGACCGATTCCTACCAGGAAACGATGTACTGCTTCACCAACAACATTCCGCAGAAGGATGGCGGCACCCATCTGGCCGGCTTCCGCGGCGCGCTGACGCGCGTGCTCAACAACTACATCGAACAGAACGGCATCGCCAAGCAGGCCAAGATCAACCTGACCGGCGATGACATGCGCGAAGGCATGATCGCGGTGCTGTCGGTCAAGGTGCCCGATCCCAGCTTCTCCAGCCAGACCAAGGAAAAGCTGGTCAGCTCGGATGTCCGTCCGGCCGTGGAAAACGCATTCGGCCAGCGTCTGGAAGCGTTCCTGCAGGAAAACCCGAACGAAGCCAAGGCCATCGCCGGCAAGATCGTCGACGCCGCGCGTGCGCGCGAAGCCGCCCGCAAGGCCCGCGACCTGACCCGCCGCAAGGGCGCTCTGGACATCGCCGGCCTGCCGGGCAAACTCGCCGACTGCCAGGAAAAGGATCCGGCACTGTCCGAACTGTTCATCGTCGAGGGTGACTCGGCAGGTGGCTCGGCCAAGCAGGGTCGCAACCGCAAGAACCAGGCCGTGCTGCCGCTGCGCGGCAAGATCCTCAACGTGGAACGCGCGCGCTTCGACCGCATGCTGGCCTCCGACCAGGTCGGCACGCTGATCACTGCGCTGGGCACGGGTATCGGCCGGGACGAGTACAACCCGGACAAGCTGCGTTACCACAAGATCATCATCATGACCGACGCCGACGTCGACGGCGCGCACATCCGTACGCTGTTGTTGACGTTCTTCTATCGTCAGATGCCTGAGTTGATCGAACGCGGCTATGTCTATATCGGCTTGCCGCCGCTGTACAAGATCAAGCAGGGCAAGACCGAGCTGTACCTGAAAGACGACCCGGCACTGGACAGTTACCTGGCCAGCAGCGCGGTGGAAAATGCCGCGCTGGTGCCGGCTGCCGGCGAACCGCCGATCGACGGCGTCCATCTGGAAAAACTGCTGCTGAGCTATGCCGGCGCACTCGAAGCGATTTCGCGCAACGCGCACCGCTACGATCGCCAGCTGCTGGAATCGCTCGTCGATTTCATTCCGATGGACCTGGAGCACCTGCGCAACGCACCGGCCGGTGAAGGCCTGGATGCACTGGCTGCCCGCCTCAACCAGGGCAGCCTGGGTTCGGCGCGCTTCAGCCTGGAACTGCAGGAACCGAACGACCAGCGTCCGGCAGCCGTGCTGGTGACCCGTCGCCACATGGGCGAAGAGCACATCCAGGTGCTGCCGCTTGCCGCGTTCGACGGCGGCGAACTGCGCGCGCTTTACCAGGCGGCCAACCTGCTGCATGGCCTGGTCCGCGAAGGCGCCACCATCAATCGCGGTGCCAAATCGATCGAAGTGACCAGCTTTGCCCAGGCACAGGCGTGGTTGCTCGAGGAAGCCAAGCGCGGCCGCCAGATCCAGCGCTTCAAGGGTCTGGGCGAAATGAATCCCGAGCAGCTGTGGGACACCACGGTCAACCCGGATACCCGTCGCCTGCTGCAGGTACGCATCGAAGATGCGGTTGCTGCGGACCAGATCTTCAGCACCCTGATGGGTGACGTGGTTGAACCGCGTCGTGACTTCATTGAAGACAACGCGCTGAAAGTCGCCAATCTGGATATCTGACACAATCGAAGGTTGCCGGCGCCCGGATCAACGTGGCGCCGGCGTTTCTCCTTCTGCTGCAGGATGCGCATGTCGACAGTCACCCCGGTACCACCGCCACCGCTTCCCGGCGCCTCCGCGCCCCAACCGCGTGCCGCCGGCTCACCGGTGGCCGGTTTCCTGATCGACCTGGGACTGGCGGCGCTCATCCTGTTCGGCCTGAGCCTGCTTGCTGGACTGCTGTGGGGCGCGGTGCAGGGCATGCGGGTCGGTGCGGAACTGGCCGCCAACGGTGCGCCAGCGCCGAGTCCGGATTCGATCGCCACCCAGCTCGGCCAACCCGGCGCGCTGGCACAGATCCTGATGGCCTTGTTCGCCACCGGCGGCGCAGCGCTGATCCTGTACTTCTGGCGTCGTCGTGCCACGCCTGCCGAACGTGAAACCTCCAAGCGCGCTCTGGGCCGACCGTCCACCTGGGGTTGGACACTATGGGTGGCGGCACTGGTCATCATCGGCAGCAACGGCATCGGCTTTCTGGCCAAGCGGGCCGGTATCGAGCCGGTCCCCACCAACCTTGAGTTGATGAGCAGCGCTGCAGCGCAATTCCCGGTGTTCCTGGCGTTGTTCGCCGTGGTGCTGGCGCCCGCGTACGAGGAATTGTTGTTCCGCCGCGTGTTGTTCGGGCGTCTATGGCAGGCCGGAAAGCCGTGGCTCGGCGTGCTGTTGAGCAGCCTTGCATTCGCACTGGTCCATGAGATTCCCGGAACCAGCGGCAACGGGCCGGCTGAAATCGCCCAACTCTGGCTGATCTACGGCGGCATGGGCGCCGCATTCTGCTGGCTGTACCAGCGCACCGGCACGCTCTGGGCACCGATCGGGGCGCATGCGTTGAACAACGCGGTTGCGATGACGTTGTTGATGGTCTTCGGCGCGACCTGAAAACGTGCCGCAATCCGCAGCGCATGCGTGACATGCGCTGACTGGATTGACGAAAACTTAAGCCGTTTGAGTGGACACTCCCTGTATGAACACGGGGATCCGATCCATGAAACGACTGCTGCTGGCTTTTACGATTACTGCGTTGCTGAGTGCGTGCGCCACGACCACCTCGCCCACCGGGCGCCGCCAGGTCGTCGGCGGGGTTTCGCAGGCCCAGCTGGACCAGTTGGGCGCGCAAGCCTTTGCTGAAACCAAGCAGAAGGAAAAAATCAGCACCGACGCCAGGCAGATCGCCTACGTGCAATGCGTGGTCAATGCATTGGTCGCACAACTGCCCTCGCAGTACCGGGGCGTGCGCTGGGAGACGGCGGTGTTCGCCGACAGCGAACCCAACGCCTTCGCATTGCCTGGCGGCAAGGTCGGGGTGAACTCGGGCATCTTCACCGTGGCCAAGAACCAGGACCAGCTGGCGGCCGTCATCGGCCATGAAATCGGTCACGTCATCGCGCGCCACCATGAAGAGCGCATCACTCGCCAGATGGGCGCACAGACGGGTCTTTCGGTGGTCGGCGCGCTTGCAGGCGCGGCCTATGGTGAAACGGCGGCCAGCGCGGTGAACCAATTCGGCGGCATGGGCGCACAGACGCTGTTCCTGCTACCCGGTTCGCGTACCCAGGAAAGCGAAGCTGACGTGGTCGGCCAGAAACTGATGGCCGAGGCCGGATTTGATCCCGCCCAAGCGGTGAACCTGTGGCAGAACATGATGGCCGCCAGTGGTGGCCGCAGCCCGCAATGGTTGTCTACCCATCCGGATCCGGCCAATCGGATCCGTGAACTGCAGCGCGATGCACCCGGCCTGCAAGGCGTGTTCCAACAAGCGCAGGCGGCGGGACGCAAACCACGCTGTAGCTGAATATCCGTTAATTTGCTGTGATGCAGCACAGGAAACGATTTCTCAGGTCGCATAATTCTGATACGTTTGGCGGCTCAGATTTTTCTGACGTCCGTCATTGCTGCCGCTACGCGGTCTGATCGAGGTGAAAGATATGCTCCGTAACCCCAAGCAAGCCCTGCTGACCATGCTGATTGCGACCACTGTCAGCGGTGCCGTGATCGCCGAGGCCACCGCGCAGACGCGTTCGGCCGACCGTACGGAACAGCGCGAGCGTCGTGGCAGCAGCAAGGCCGCTGCGGCCGAAGTGCTGTTCCCCAACGCGACCCGTAAAGAGCCGGGCATGAAGTCCTCGCCCAAGCTCGGCAAGCAACTGCAGAAGCTGGTAGACAGCTACAACGAGCAGAAGTTCCCGGAAACGCTGACCGAGGCCACTGCGATCCTGGGTAACAGCGCCGCCAACGAATACGACAAGGCGCTCGCCGCCCAGCTCGCTTCGCAGGCGGCCTACCAGCAGGACGACGTCGCCGCTTCCAAGCGTTACCTGCAGCAGGTGCTGGACGCCAACGCGCTGGACAACAACGGCCACTTCCAGTCGATGCTGATGCTGGCCCAGCTGCAGCTGCAGGATGACGACAAGGCCGTGCAGGCCCAGGGCCTGACCCTGATCGACAAGTACTTCGCTGAAAGCGGTTCGAAGAAGCCCGAGGAACTGGTTTCCAAGGGCCAGGCGCTGTACCAGCTGGAGCGCTACCAGGAAGCGATTCCGGTGCTGAAGGAAGCGATCGCTGCCTCGCCGGAGCCGAAGGACCAGTGGAACCAGCTGCTGATGGCCGCCTACGCCGAAGCCGGCCAGACCGGCGAAGCCGTGAGCGCCGCCGAGGCCGTCGCCGCCAAGAATCCGAATGACAAGAAGGCGCAGCTCAACCTGGCGAACATGTACATGCAGGCCGACCAGATGGACAAGGCCGCCGGTGTCATGGACAAGCTGCGTGCTTCGGGCCAGTTGACCGACGAGCGCGAATACAAGCAGTTGTATTCGATCTACGCCAATACCGAGAACAAGGAAAAGGAAGTAATCTCGGTGATCAACGAAGGTCTCGAGAAGGGCATACTGAAGCCGGACCACCAGGTTTACCTGGCACTGGCACAGTCCTACTACTACTCAGAACCGCAGCAGGTGGACAAGGCGATCGAGGCGTGGCAGAAAGCCGCTCCGCTGTCGCCCACTGGCGAAACCTACCTGAATCTGGCACGTGTCCTGCACAGTGAGGGCAAGATTCCCCAGGCCAAGGAAGCAGCGCGTCAGGCCAAGGCCAAGGGTGGCCTGAAGAACGCCGCGGATGCGGACAAAATCATCAACCTGAAGTAAGTAGGAATAACGCCTGAATGCCTGCGCGAAGCGTGCGCAGGCACTCAGGATTGGTATAAGCTTGGAGGTTCCTGCGGTGTCATGCACCGCTGATCAGGGATCCCGCCCCCGGGTATCCCGGCCCCACAATCGAGCTCTTGGCGCATGACGGAACAACTAGTCTTTCACCGCTACGAAGAAACTGAAGAGAAGGGCCTGAGCTGGCCCCGCATCTTCGGCATCGCGTTTGTTATCGCACTGCATCTGGCTGCCTTCATGATGCTCCTCATTCCTGCCGTCGCCCCCAAGGCCGCTGCAGAGAAGGAGCGCAACGTGATGGTGACCATCGTCGATGCACCGCCGCCGCCGCCTCCACCGCCGCCGCCGCCGCCGCCGGATGAGACGCCGCCGCCGCCGGTGAAGAACCTGTCGCCGCCGAAGCCGTCGCCGGTTCCGCCGCCGCCGCAGGCGCCGATCGTCGACGTGCCGGAACCGCGCCCGAACGATATCGTCACCCCGCCGTCGCCGCCCGCGCCGCCGGCACCGCCGACCTCCATCGAGGCCAGCGTCGATATCTCGTCCAAGAACATGAATCCCCCGCGTTACCCGCCGGCAGCATTCCGCGCTGGTATCCAGGGTGAAGTGATCCTGATCATCGATGTCGATGCCCAAGGCAACGTCACCAATGTCACGGTCGAGAAATCCAGCCGTAACCGCGACCTGGATCGCGCTGCAATGGAAGCTGCACGCAAGTGGCGCTTCAACGCAGCCGAGTCGGGCGGCAAGAAAGCCGCGGGCCGCGTACGCGTACCGGTCAATTTTGCTCTGAGCTGATGCACCGGGTGGCCGCAGGGCCACCCCGCTGATGGCTCTTATGATTAGCTACACCCTTCAACACCACACACAACAAAGGTAAGCGTCATGCTGCAGGAAATTTTCATCGCCGCTGCTGCCGGGGGCAACTCCAACGCCCTGTCGCAGATGGGCTTCGAGCACCTCATCCATGAAATGACCAGCCAGCCGGGCGACTTCGCAGTCTCCTGGGTGGTTCTGATCACCCTGATCGTGATGTCGGCCATGTCCTGGTACTGGACCGTGATCAACATCTTCCGCGCCAGCCGCCTGAAGGCTGCTGCCGACAAGGTCACCAGCCTGTTCTGGGATACCCCGAACGCGCAGGACGCCATCCGTGCGATGGAAGAACAGCCGGCTTCGGAGCCCTTCTCGAAGATCGCCCTGGACGCCGCACAGGCTGCCGCCCACCACCAGCGTGCCGAAGGCGGCGCAACCGGTGGCCTGGGTGAGACCCTGAGCCGTTCGGAGTTCGTCGATCGCGCCCTGCGTCAGGCCGTGACCCGCGAAAGCAACAAGCTGCAGTCGGGCATGACCCTGCTGGCCACCGTCGGTGCAACCGCTCCGTTCGTCGGTCTGCTGGGTACCGTGTGGGGCATCTACGGCGCGCTGATCAAGATCGGTGCAACCGGTTCGGCCTCCATCGACGCCGTTGCCGGCCCGGTGGGTGAAGCGCTGATCATGACCGCGATCGGCCTGTTCGTGGCTATCCCGGCCGTGTTCGCCTTCAACTTCTTCAGCAAGATCAACAGCGCGACCATCAGCCGTTTCGATACCTTCGCGCACGACCTGCACGACTTCTTCGCTACCGGTTCGCGCGTCCGCTAAGGACGCGCTGTACCCGGCACGAAGGTAGTTCACACCGATCTAGACGGAGCCCGTTATGGCTTTCAGTAGTGGTAACAGCGGCGGCCCCATGGCCGACATCAACGTTACGCCCCTCGTGGACGTGATGCTGGTGCTGCTGATCATCTTCATCATCACGGCGCCTCTGATGTCCCACAAGGTCAAGGTCGAGCTGCCCGAAGCCAACCTGATCCAGAACCCGGACGATGCCAATGATCGTAAGGGTCCGATCACGCTGGCAGTGAAGGAAGACGGTTCGATTTTCTGGAACGATGAGGAAATCGACCGTGGGACGCTTGAGTCCCGCCTTTCCACCGCGGCCCAGCAGACCCCGCAGCCGCCGTTGAACCTGCGTGGTGACCGCACGACCAAGATGCGCGTCATCAACGAGCTGACCAAGGTCGCGCAGGAACAGGGCATGCTGGACGTCGGCTTCGTTGCGACCAAAGAGAAGGGGCAGTAAGCCATGGCATTCAGTTCTGGTGGTGGCAAAGGCCCCATGGCGGATATCAACGTCACGCCCCTCGTGGACGTGATGCTGGTCCTGCTGATCATCTTCATCGTGACCGCGCCGATCATGACCTACCCGATCGCCGTGGATCTGCCGCAGCGTGTGCTCAACCCGCCCCCGGTGACGGTTGAACCGCCGCCGCCGGTCGAGTTGCGCGTCGATGCGAGCAACCAAGTGTTCTGGAACAACAGCCCGGTCGCCGTGACCGAACTGCAGCAGCGGATGGAACAGGAGGTCCAGCGTGACCCGACGAACCAGCCGGAACTGCGGATCGACGCGAGCCCGGACTCGGAGTACGACGTGATGGCCAAGATCCTGGCCGCCTCGAAGAACGCCCAGATGAAGAAGATCGGTTTCGTACAGCAGTAAACGCTACACGCAGTCCGCACTCATGACGCGACTGGAAAACGCTCTCGGAAACGGGGGCGTTTTTTTATGCGCGCCATCGGCCCCGCATGCTCGCGTATCATCCGCCGATGATTGCCTTCTTCGACGCGCTGCGACACTGGCTTGATGCCATTCCCCACCTCGGCAAGGGCCTGGCGATCGCCTATGTGCTGTACCTGATCGGCCTGACCGGCTGGATCATGCTGCAGAAACGCGAGCCGGTGGCCACGCTCAGCTGGATACTTTCGCTGGCGGCGCTGCCGTACATCGGGCTTTTCATTTACTACCTGCTGGGCCCGCAGAAAGTAAAACGGCAACGCCTGCGCCGCGGCCGTTCGCGTTCCGGCATGGAGCATTACAGCAGCGTCTGCCCACCCGATGCGGACTGCACCGAACTGGCGGCCATCGGCCAGGCCACCACCGGGCTGGCACCGAGCAGCGCCACTGAAGTGGAATGGCTGGTGGACGGCGCGGCAACCTATGCCGCCCTGCTGGAGGCGATTGCAGAAGCGCGCGACCACGTGAATCTGGAGTACTACATCTTCGAACCGGACCACACCGGGACCGCCGTGCGCGATGCACTGGTGGCCGCAGCACAGCGCGGCGTGCAGGTCCGGCTGCTGCTGGACGCGGTGGGCGCCGGAAACATCCGTGCGCGCTTCCTCAAACCGCTGCTGGACGCCGGTGGCGAGGCCGTGTGGTTCCATCCACGGCAGCTCCTCAAGCCCTTCAAGCGGCCCTGGTTGAACCTGCGCACGCACCGCAAGCTGGTGGTCATCGATGGCCTGCTGGCGTTCACCGGCGGCATCAACATCACCGACGAAGAGAACGAACAGCGCGACCCGAATGCCTACCGCGACCTGCACATGCGGTTGCGCGGCCACGTGGTGCGCAGCCTGCAGCTGGTCTTCATGGAAGACTGGCTGTACGCCAGCGGGCAAGACGCCCAGCAGTTCGACCAGGCGCGGCTGTGGCCACGTGAAACGCCGAGCCGCGACGACGGCAGCATCAATGCGCAGGTGCTGGTGTCTGGCCCGGATTCCGGTTGGGAAACCATCCATCGCCTGCACGTGGCGGCGATCCACGAAGCCAAGCACCGCGTGTGGCTGGTGACGCCCTACTTCGTGCCCGGCGAAGCCGCACGCATGGCGCTGACATCGGCCGCATTGGGCGGACTGGAAGTGCGCCTGCTGGTGCCGAAGATGAGCGACTCGTGGTTCGTAACCCAGGCCGCGCGCTCCTACTTCGACGAGCTGCTGCAGGCGGGGGTGAAGATCTACGAATACGGCCCGCGCATGCTGCACACCAAGGCCTTCATCGCCGACGACGAGGTCTGCATCGTCGGCACGGCGAACTTCGACCATCGCAGTTTCCGGCTCAACTTCGAACTGTCCATGCTGCTGCGCGACAAGGACCGCGTGGCCGAGCTGGCCGGCATCCTGGACCATGAGTTCGACAGCGCCACCCGCGTCCACAACGAACGCAACCGCGGCCTGTGGCGGCACCGCCTGCCCGAAGCCTTCGCCCGGCTGGCCTCGCCGCTGTTGTGACAGCAGCGCTACACTGCGCGCTTCTGTCACCGTCCTGCCTGCCGTCATGACCCGCCTCAGCGTCAACGTCAACAAGATCGCCGTACTGCGCAATTCGCGTGGTGGCCACGACCCCGATGTACTGCGTGCCGCGCAGGCCTGCCTGGACGCCGGTGCGCATGGCATCACCGTGCACCCGCGTCCTGACCGCCGCCACATCACCACCGAAGACGTACACGCGCTGTCCGCGCTGACCACCACGCGCGGCGTGGAGTTCAACATCGAAGGCAACCCGTTCGCCCCGCCGCGCGAGGGCTACCCGGGCCTGTTGCCGCTGTGCGAGGCCACCCGTCCTGCACAGGCCACGCTGGTGCCCGATGGCGATGGCCAGCTGACGTCCGACCATGGCTTCGACTTCGCCGCCGACAGCGAGCGCCTGCGTCCGCTGGTGGCCACGCTGAAGGCGATGGGCTGCCGGGTCAGCCTGTTCGTGGACGCCGGAAACCCACTGCTGGAAAGCGCGGCCGATGTCGGTGCCGACCGCATCGAACTGTACACCGGGCCGTATGCCCAAGCGCACGCCGCCGGCGATGCCACTGCGATGCTGGAACTGTTCGCCACCGCCGCGCGCCGCGCGCAGGCAGTGGGCCTGGGCGTCAACGCCGGCCATGACCTGTCGCAGGCCAACCTGCGCGCCTTCCTGACCGGCGTACCCGGCGTGCTGGAAGTCTCGATCGGCCACGCCCTGATCAGCGAAGCCCTGTACGACGGCTTGGACACCACGGTCCGCAGCTACATCAGCCTGCTGTAACTCCCTTGGTAGCGCCGACCCATGGTCGGCGGAAACCATCCGCCCCGTGAAATCCGACCCCCCGGTAGTGACGGCCGCTGGCCGTGAACCCGACACTGCTGACGGCCAGCGCCCGTCACTACCGCGCCGTCGCACCCCCTGAGACCGCAATCCCCTACCCTGCGCTGCGCACATCGTGGCTTGCAATGTCCTGTGCCCTGTCCCGGCATGACCGTATGTCCTGTGGATAACCATGGGGGCAAGCCAAACCCCCATCCCCCTCCACGCCTACAGCCACCTGAATTCCAGCGCATTGCATACCCTGTGGTTAGCAATAATACTAATCGCACTCACCTCAGAAGATTCCCATGGGTCGCCCCGATTCCATCCCCCACGTCGCCATCAAAGGCCGCGGCAGCACCACCCACATCGCCGGCCGCTTCGAAAGCACGGTCAGCGAAGCGGTGGACGATGGCTGGGAAGCCGAAGAAAGCGAAGAGTTCCTGGCCCCGCGCCTGCGCACCGAAGTGCGCGCCGAGACCGCACGCAGCATCATCAGCCGCAACAATTCACCGGACGTCGGCTTCAGCCAATCGGTGAACCCCTATCGCGGCTGCGAACATGGCTGCTCGTACTGCTTCGCACGCCCCTCGCACGCCTATCTGAATCTGTCGCCCGGGCTGGATTTCGAGACCAAGCTGTTCGCCAAAACCAACGCAGCGCAGCTGCTGCGCAAGGAACTTTCCAAACCCAGTTACGTGCCGCAGCCGATCGCGCTGGGCATCAACACCGATTCCTACCAGCCGATCGAACGCAAGTTCAAACTGACCCGCCAGCTGATCGAAGTGATGCTGGAAACCCGCCACCCGTTCTCGTTGATCACCAAGAACGCACTGGTCGAGCGCGATATCGACCTGCTGGCGCCGCTGGCCGAACAGAACCTGGTGAGCGTGCATTTTTCGGTGACCTCGCTCGACCCGCATCTGTCTTCGAAACTCGAACCCCGCGCGGCCGCACCGCATGCACGGCTGCGTGCGATGCGCCGGCTGCACGAGGCCGGCATCCCGGTCGGGGTGATGGTGGCGCCGGTGATTCCTTGGATCAACGATGCCGAACTGGAAGCGGTGCTGGAAGCCGCGCGCGATGCCGGTGCATCCAGTGCCGGCTACGTGCTGCTGCGCCTGCCACTGGAAGTGGCGCCGCTGTTCCGCGATTGGCTGGAGACGCATTACCCGGACCGCGCCACGCACGTGATGAGCACCATCAACCAGCTGCGTGGCGGCAAGGACTACGACAGCCAGTTCGGCACGCGCATGCGCGGCCAGGGCGTGTATGCGGACCTGCTGTCGAACCGCTTCAAGCTGGCGCGCAGGCGACTGGGGTTCGATGCGCAGAACAGCCACTGGCCGAAGCTGGATTGCACCAAGTTCGAGCGGCCGGCGCCGCCGAAGGCGGATTCGCCGCAGGGGTCGTTGTTCTAGCGGCAGTCAACCTCGTGCGAGGCTCGGCACAAAATCCAGCGTTGCCGGTGATCTGCCCAGAGCATCACTGGATGTTGGGATAAATAATCACCCAGTGCATGATGACGAAATTTACCATGCCGTGAATGATGGCTCGCTGATAGGTGTCAAGCCTGAAGAGGAAGATTCCCAAGGTGACGTAGAGCCCGAACAAGAACGACGAGAAGACTGCCTCGGTGTGAGCAGCAGCAAACAGCGCGCATACCGCAAGCGTCCCTAAGATTTTTCCGAGGTAATGAGACGCACCTGATTGCAGAAGATGCCGTACAACTTTCTCTTCATAGAGTGGCGCGACAACGCAGCTCGTAACAACGCCTAGCAGATAGTTCGCTAGAGGGATCTGATCCCAGGTGAGCAGCGTCGACTCGTTGCGTGCTGGATACGCAACCAGCGCGACCCACGCAGCTCCGCCAACCAGGCCGAGCGCAACCAAAGCCATCACCAGCTTAGCGGACCACCGAGCCCGCTCTTCGCGCGGGAACATCCATATGCAAGCAGCAAAGGCCAGGGCCTCAGTCATCGCCTTTGATCCAAAGACCTCAAAAGCGTCCAGAACAACACGCGCGGCCCCAATTGCCACGGTTGACATGAGCGCGACGAATATGAAGTTCTCAGGCGTCTCTGCGGGTTTCCAGCGCAACGACATGCAGACGAGCATCCTTGTTCCAACGTTGTTCCTGACTACCGAAGCCTTGGCCCTCTCGGGCCAAGGCAAGCATAGCGCTTACGCCGTGCTTGGTTGGACATGATGCAGTGAGATCATGCCGGCCGCGCCGATGCTGAAGGTGCTTCCAGTCCAACAGTCATGCCAGCGGCGACACCTGCACGCCCACCGCACTTCGCAGTTTTTCTCATGGACGCAGGTGCACACCGCTGTGCACGATGACCGGGCTGGTGCCGAACGTGCCAGCCGGGATTGGCGTCCTGTTACCACTTGAGAGCAATTACCTCTGTTGCAGCCCTCGGGCACGGCGGAGAATGCACTGTACTGCCGGTCATACGGCGGGCGGTGCGCGGGGATCCCGATCCGCCGGTTTTGGCTCTTAGGTAGTCCGGTACGCCAACCCGCATCGCCCGCCACCTCGCGCTTCGGCGCAGGTGGCCCATGCCATGCGAGGTCCTTTCGATGTCCATGCAGCCCATGCACGCGTCCTCCTTCTCGATCACCAGGTCGTTCGGATGAAGGCCGGTCGCGCTACGTTGTCCTATGCGGAAATGGAAGCGGCAGGTCACTTCGACCGGCCCTGCACACCGAAGGCGGTGATTGAGTACTTGAACGCGTGCATTGGCGAAAGCCACGGTGATGCAGAGATCCTCGGCGAGGCGATTGCTTACCTCGCTGGTGAGGAAAATCTGCGTGCCATCGCGCGTGAATGCGGGTTGCCTGTCGAGGTGGTGCGTCGCCAGTTGTCCGGCCGGCGCACGTTGATGGGCGCGCTGCGCGCACTGGGATTGCAGCTGCGCGTGGACCTGGCAGGGTAGCGCCGAGCCACGCTCGGCGAGCGCAGCGGTCTGGCTGTCAGGGAACGGCAAGAGCGTGACGACCAATGGTCGTCACCAACCGAGGCAGGTCGTCACCCGCCCACCGTGCGACCTGTCAGCGTGGATGAGCGTTTTCTGAAAGGCAGCTCGCGTCGTGTCCGGGAAGATAGGTGTCGTGCAGAGGAAACGCCAATCGATATCGACTTCATCAATCGAATTGAGGACGCACCGCCACAGGGAAGGCACCCGCATGAGCAGGATGCTCGCTGCCAGAATCCTCATCTCCCCGGGCGTCGCTGCACATGTCGGCCAAGGGAAAGGTGGACACGTGTGCGTTCAGCGCCCGGGGAAATGGGGACCTTAGCCGCCGTAAAGCTTCTGCGCGGACTGGAACAGGATCCAGCTGGTGGCAATGACCTTGTCGCCGCCCTGCGGACGATTGCCGCGATGGGTATGGGTGAAGGCGGTCGGCGCGATCAGCAGGCTGCCGGTGCGCGGGGTGACCTTGCGCTGCTGGAAATGAAATTCGGTCTCACCCTCTTCGAATTCATCATTGAGGTACAGCGTCCACAGCAGGTGGCGGTGCAGGGTTTCCGCCTTCTCGTCCTTCGGATACAGCTCGCAATGCCAGTAGGGATAACCGCCCTCGCCTGCTGCGTACCATTGCAGGTTGATCGCGCCCGGACGCAGGCAGGTGCGTGCAAGATCCGACAGCGCGGCCGGGCTCATGTCGGGGAAATCTTCGGCGGTGAGGCGCTTGGGCTGGCCGTTGCTGTCTTGGATCTGCAACATCAGCGGCGCGATCAGAGCCTGTGGATAACGGCGTAGATAAGTCAAAAGCCCGCCGAAAACGGCCTGCTGCAGGACGTTTTCAACATCCGCCCAGTCGGCCAGCCCGCTGATGCGGAGATCCTTGCTGCGCTTGAGTTCAGGGAATACACCACTGCCTACCGCACCCGGTTGCAGGCGGTCACTTGCGCGCAATCGCGCCACGATCGCCGCACATGCTTCGGCAGGTACGGCGTTGTGGATCACTTCAATGAAATCGACCGGGTCCTGCGTCTGCATGCCTGCATCCTTCGCCAGCGGGCCCTTGATGGTGCCCACTGGCGCGGAGGTTGTCACGCCACGGACATGTGCGTTGGCGTGCCCGATGGCCAGGCAACGGCCAGGCGAGCAAGCTCGCCTGCTACTCAGTTTGTGGAGGCGTCGTGCTGCTGGTGGTACTGCACCGCGGCGGCGACTTCATCGCGCGAACCGAGGAACACCGGCACGCGCTGGTGCAGCTGGTCCGGCTGGATGTCCAGGATCCGCGCACGCCCGGTCGAGGCGGCGCCGCCAGCCTGCTCCACCAGCAGGCCCATCGGGTTGGCTTCGTACATCAGGCGCAGCTTGCCGGCCTTGGACGGATCCTTCTTGTCCCACGGGTAGATGAAGATGCCACCGCGGGTCAGGATGCGATGTACGTCGGCCACCATGCTGGCGATCCAGCGCATGTTGAAATCCTTGCCGCGCGCGCCTTCCTTGCCTTCCAGCAGATCGGCCACGTAGGCCTGCATCGGGGCTTCCCAATGCCGCTGGTTGGACATGTTGATGGCGAACTCCTGGGTGGCCGCCGGGATCTGCATGCCCTGGGTGGTGAGCACGAACTCGCCGGTTTCGCGGTCCAGGGTGAAGGCATGGGTGCCGTGGCCGACGGTCAGCACCATCTGGGTGCTGGGCCCGTAGATGCAGTAACCGGCGGCGATCTGCGCCGTACCCGGCTGCAGGAAGCTTTCGTCACTGGGGCACTCGACGTCTTTCGGGCAGCGCAGCACGGAGAAAATGGTGCCCACGGACACGTTCACGTCGATGTTGGAGCTGCCATCGAGGGGATCGAACAGCAACAGGAAATCACCGCGCGGATAGATGTCCGGCACCGGCTGCGAATGGTCCATTTCCTCGGACGCGCAGGCGGCGAGGTGACCGCCCCAGGCATTGGCTTCCAGCAGGATCTCGTTGCTGATCACATCCAGCTTCTTCTGCGCTTCACCCTGCACGTTGCCGGTACCGGCTTCGCCGAGCACGCCGCCGAGGGCGCCCTTGCTGACCGCGATGGAGATGTTGGTGCAGGCACGCCCGACCACGGCGATCAGCTGGCGCAGGTCGGCATTGATGCGGCCGGCATGCTGTTCCTGGATGAGATACCGGGTCAACGACGTACGGGACATGGACAGGGCTCGAGCGACGGAAAGATACGTCTATTGTCGCCGCCCGGATGCAAAAAAGGGGACGGAGGGGATTAAGTCGTTATCAGCGCGTGCGAGCCGATAACGACTTAATCCCCCCCGTCCCCTTTTTGTCGGGTCAGGCCTTGGCGACGTTGGCCACGGCCTGGGCGACGTAGTCCAGGTTGTTCTGGCTCAGCGCGGCCACGCAGATGCGGCCGGTGCCGACGGCGTAGATGCCGTACTCATCGCGCAGCTTTTCCACCTGCACCCGGCTCAGGCCGGAGTAGGAAAACATGCCGGCCTGGTCGTTGATGAAGGCGAATTCCGGCGCGCCCAGGGCGGCCAGGCGGTCCACCAGCCCATGCCGCAGGGCGTGGATGCGCTCGCGCATCTCGGTCAGTTCGGCTTCCCACAGCGCGCGCAGCTCCGGGCTGTTCAACACACCGGCCACCAGCGCGGCGCCGTGGTTGGACGGGCTGGAGTAGATCGTGCGGATGATCCGCTTGATCTGCGACTGCACGGCCTTGGCTTCGGTGGCGTTGGGGGCGACGATCGACAGCGCACCCACGCGCTCGCCATACAGCGAGAACGACTTGGAGTACGAATTGGCGACCACGAAGCTGTCGATCCCGGCCTCGGCGATGATGCGCACGGCGGCGCCATCCTGCTCGATACCCTTGTCGAAGCCCTGGTAGGCCATGTCGATGAACGGGAACAGCTGCTGTTCCTTCAGCACCTCAGCCACCTGCTTCCACTGGTCCACGGTCAGGTCGGCACCGGTGGGGTTGTGGCAGCAGGCGTGCAGCAGCACCACGGTGCCCGGCTGCAGCTTCTGCAGGTCGGCCAGCATCGCCGGGAAGTCCACGCCGTGGGTCTGGGCGTCGAAGTAGCTGTATTCCAGCACGTCGAAGCCGGCCGCACCGAACACGGCGCGATGGTTTTCCCAGCTCGGGTTGCTGATGGCGATGGTGGCGTGCGGCAGCAGCGTCCTCAACAGCTCGGCGCCGACGCGCAGCGCACCGCTGCCGCCCACGGTCTGGGTGGTGGCGACGCGGCCTGCGGCCAGCAGCGGCGAATCCTTGCCGAACACCAGCTCACGGGTGGCCTGGGTGTAGGCCGGCAGTCCATCGATGGGCAGGTAGCCGCGCGGTTTGGCTTCGGTGGCGAGCTGCTGCTCGATCTGCTTGACGGCGCGAAGCAGCGGAATGCGGCCGCTTTCGTCGTAGTAGATGCCCACACCCAGGTTGACCTTGGTCGGACGGCTGTCGGCGTTGTACGCCTCGGTCAGGCCCAGGATCGGGTCACCGGGGACCAGTTCCACGTTTGCAAAGAAGGACACGGCGGTACTCATTCGGTAAGGGGAGGAAGAAAGCACGCAGCAGTGCCACCGCCACCGGGCGGGGACCACGCCATCGTAACAAAGCGTGCCGATGGCGCGGCATTCCTCGTCACGCCGTGGCCGGTACCATGGCGCGTTCACGCTTGCTGCTGAACCTGAATGATGAACCTGCCCCCGGCCCGTCGCCGTCTGTCCATGGCCTGCGCCCTGCTGCTGCCCGGCCTCGCCTTCGCCCAGTCACCCCCGGCCACGCGCAGCCTGCCTGCGGTGGAAGTCGAGGCCGCCCGGGTGACCGGCATCGACCCGTTCGCGCTGCCGTCCAGCTCGGACACAGTGTGGATCGATGACGACCGCAGCGGTCCGCAGGCCCAGCTGGCCGAGGCGCTGGGGGGGATTCCGGGCGTACTGGCACGTGATCGCCAGAACCTGGCGCAGGACACCCAGCTCTCCATCCGTGGCTTCGGTGCGCGCTCCACCTTCGGCGTGCGTGGCGTGCGCGTGCTGGTGGACGGGGTACCGGCCACCATGCCCGATGGACAGGGCCAGCTTTCGCACGCCAGCCTGCTTGGTGCCGAGCGCATCGAGGTGCTGCGTGGGCCGTTCTCGGCGCTGTATGGCAATTCCTCCGGTGGAGTGCTGCAGGTGCATACCGCCCAGGGCCGCGAAGGCGATCCGTGGCGGCTCCGGCTGAATGCCGGCGCCGACAATACGCTGAGCGTGGGGGCCCACCTGCGCGGCGTGCAGGGCCCGGTGGACTACAACATCGCCGCCAACCACTTCCGTACCGATGGCTGGCGCGACCACAGCGCGGCACGCCGAGAATCGCTGAATGCACGGCTGGGCACGGCCGTGGGCGAAGACCGGCTGGAGCTGCTGGTGAACTACCTGGATGCGCCCAACGCGCAGGATCCGCTCGGCCTGACCCGCGCCCAAGTGGCCGCCGATCCGCGCCAGGCCACTTCGGTGGCGCATCAGTACAACACCCGTAAATCGGTCCGCCAGTCGCAGGCCGGGCTGGTCTACAGCGGACAGCGCGACGACCACCGCTTCCGCCTGACCGGCTACGCCGGCCAGCGCGAGGTGACCCAGTTCCTGGCCATTCCGCCGGGCCCGCAGGCCAATCCGCTGCATGCCGGTGGGGTGATCGGACTGGATGGCGATTTCGGCGGCTTGGATGTTCGCTGGGGCTGGAACGGCGAACTGGCCGGGCGCGCGCTGGATGTCACCGCCGGCGTCAACGCCGACCGCCAGCGCCAGCACCGCACCGGCCATGAAAACTTCGTCGGCGACGCACTGGGCGTGCGCGGCCGGCTGCGCCGTGACCAGCGCGATACGGTGTCCAACGTGGACCAGTTCGTGCAGGCGTGGTGGCAGTGGAGCCCGCGCTGGTCGTTGCTGGCCGGCGCGCGCCACAGCAGTGTCCGCTTCCGTTCGGAAGACCACTACATCGTCGGCCGCAATCCGGACGACAGCGGCAGCCGCCGCTACCAGGCCACCACGCCGGTAGCCGGGGTCAGCTTCGAAGTGACTCCGCAGTGGCGCCTGCACGCTGCAGTCGGCCGTGGCTTTGAAACCCCCACCTTCAACGAACTCGGCTATCGCGCCGATGGCCAGGCCGGGCTGGCGCTGGGCCTGTCCGCCGCCCGCAGCCGCAATGTGGAAATCGGCAGCAAATGGCAGGCCCAGGACGGTCGCCGGCTGGAGGTGAGCCTGTTCCGCGCCGATACCGACGACGAACTGGCCGTGGCCAGCAACACCAATGGCCGCAGTACCTACCGCAACATCGGCCGCACCCGCCGCCAGGGCGCCGAGCTGTCATGGCACCAGCCGCTGGCACAGGCCCTGGACCTGCAGGTGGCCTGGACCTGGCTGCAGGCCGAAGTGCGCAGTGCCTACCTGGCCTGCGCCGGCAGCGGCTGCGCGGTGCCGGACACGCTCGTTTCCGCCGGCAGCCGGTTGCCCGGCGTGCCGCGCCAGCAGGCCTTTGCGCGCCTGGAGTGGCAGCCGCGCGACTGGCTGTGGGCGGCTGAAGTCACCGGCAGCAGCGACACGGTGGTCAATGACCTGGCCACCGAGCGCGCCCCGGGCTACGCGGTGATGAACGTGGAAGCCGCCCGCCGCTGGACCCTGCGCGGCGGCGACCTGCGCGTGTTCGCCCGTGTGGACAACCTGCTGGAACAGGCCTATATCGGCTCGGTCATCGTCAACGACGGCAACGGCCGCTACTACGAACCCGGCCCGGACCGCCGCGGCAGCCTGGGCGTCCAGTGGTCCTGGCGATGACTGCCCCCGGTGGGTGATGGCCGCCCCAGGTGGGTGACGACCGTTGGTCGTCACGACCCTCACCCCTCAATCCGGCGCCTTGGCCGGCACGAACGGTGACGTCGGATCACTCGCCGGGAACGTCTCCTCCAGCGCCTCGTCCTGGTTGTCACTGGCGTGCTGCTTGCGTTCGCGACGCTTGAGCGGGCTTTCCTGGCCACCGCGATGGCGGTCACCGCAGTCCTTGCGGTCCTGTGCAGCCTGGTCGCTGACATGCCGCACCGGCAAATGCTCGTCGTCCGTGGCGGACGCGGCATCCGCATCGACGAACGGCGCGCCCGTGCCGCGCTCTTCAGCGTCCATGTTGTCATGCTTCCCACGCTGCTCGCCGGGCACGGGGGCAGTGGCTTGGCGCAATGGGTCGCGCGAGGTGTCTCTGTTCATGGCGGCTCTCCTCGATGAGGCCCCTACTAGAGCCCTTCAGAGGTAAAGCCACTGCGAATCCCGCGTCATCAACACATCGATCACGACTGGATAACGGCGCCGTGGTTACATCTGGCCGCCCGCCCTGCAAGCTGGAGCCGCGCCATGAACCGCCCGGAACGTCCCGCGCCCTCGGTCTTCAACGCCCGGCGCGACCCGCTGGCCGGCAGCCCTGCCCAGCGCCGCGCCCGCCGCCAGCAGCGCGAAGATCCGCAGGCCGTCGCGCAGGATTACCTGCAGTACATGCTCAACGATTACGACGACCGGCGCCGGCAGGCCCACCGCAGCTGGCGTGACCTGTGCCCGGCGTACGCCTTCGCGCTGACCACCCATGCGGCGAACTGGCCGCGCGGCGGCGGCGAGGAAACGGAGGGCGAACTGGCCGCGCAGTGGGAACTGATGCGCGGCGAGTCGCGGCTGCGCTGGCCCAAGGCCCGGGAGGTAGTCGAAGATGCCTGGCTGGCGCTTGACCATATGCCTGCCCCGGCCGTGCGCCCGCTGCTGCAGTGACTTGCCGTTGAGGCAACGGACACGGTCGTTTCACGCGCGCGCGCTGAAGCTGGCGTTTCCTTGACCCCGCACGGTGCGTCCCATGGCCCGCCCGATCTGGACCGGTACCCTTTCCTTCGGCCTGCTCAACGTGCCGGTCTCGCTGATGTCCGGCGAGCGCCGGACCGACCTGCAGTTCCGCATGCTGGATTCGCGCGACAAGAAACCGATCCGGTTCGAGCGGGTCAACGCCGATACCGGCGAGGAGGTGCCGTGGAAGGATATCGTCAAGGCCTTCGAGTACGACAAGGGCAGCTATGTCGTGCTGGAAGAGGGCGACATCAAATCCGCAGCGCCGGAAAGCCATGAGACCGTCGAGGTGGAAAGCTTTGTCGACGCTGCGCAGATCGATCCGCGCTATTTCGAGAAACCGTACCTGCTGGTGCCGGGCAAGAAGGCCGAAAAAGGCTACGTGCTGCTCCGCGAGACACTGCGCAGTACCGGAAAGGTCGGCATCGCCAAGGTGGTGGTGCGCACCCGCGAATACCTGTGCGCGGTGATGCCCAACGATGACGCGCTGGTGCTGATGATCCTGCGTTATCCGCAGGAACTGGTCGACCCGGCCGACTTCAAGCTGCCCGACGGCAAGCTGTCCGATTACCGCATCAGCAGCAAGGAAACGGCGATGGCCGAACAGCTGATCGAGTCGATGGCCGGCGAGTGGGATCCCACCCAGTACCACGATGAATTCCGCGAACGACTGCAAGGGGTGCTGACCAGGCGCATCAAGGAAGACGGCGGCACCACCACGGTGGAAGACGAGCCGGCCCCGCGCGAGGACGCCAGCACCAACGTGGTCGACTTCATGTCGCTGTTGCAGAAGAGCCTGGATGCCAACAAGCGCACCCCGGCCAAGAAGACCGCCGGCAAGACGGTGAAGAAAGCGGCGACCAAGAAGGCCAGCAAGACACCGGCCAAGGCAGCGGCGAAGAAGGCACCGGCCAAGGCGACCAAGAAGGCTGCGTCGAAGGCCGCCCCACGCCGCAAGGCGGGCTGAGCCATGTCCCTGGATCAGTACCGCCGCAAGCGCCGCTTGGGCGCCGCCGAAGGCAGCACGCCCGAGCCGGATGACCAAGCCGGGCGCGGCAGGTCAGCGCACCGACCGATCTTCGTCGTGCAGCTGCACCATGCCAGCAGCCGCCATTACGATTTCCGCTTGGAAATGGACGGAGTGTTGAAGAGCTGGGCGGTGCCGAAGGGACCTTCGCTGCGGGTCGGTGAGAAGCGCCTGGCGGTGGAAGTGGAAGACCACCCGCTGTCCTATGCGACCTTCGAGGGCGACATCCCGAAGGGTCACTACGGGGCTGGCCACGTCGATGTGTACGACCATGGCACGTGGGCCATCGATGGCGATCCACTGGAAGCACTGGCCGCCGGAAAGCTCGACTTCGAACTGCACGGCGAGCGCCTGCGCGGCGGCTGGAAGCTGGTACGCACCAATCTGAAAGGGCGCCAAGTTCAGTGGCTGCTGATCAAGCGCGACGATGCCCATGCCGCCGATGCAGAGGCCGACGACCTGCTGGAGACCCCGGCTGCGACCTCGACCACCGCCACCCGATCACGCAAGGCCGCGCCGTCGAAAAGCACGCCGTCGAAAAGAACGCCCGCGAAAAGTACGCCTGCGGCGGCACCGCGGGCACGCAAGGCGGACGCGCGCTGGCACAAGCGCGCGCTGGCGCTGCAGGGTGCGCGCGACACCCCCTATCCGCACGAATACGCGCCGCAGCTCACCGATCACCGCGAGAACGCCCCCGACGGAGAACGCTGGCTGCATGAGATCAAATGGGATGGCTACCGCCTGCTGGCCGATCTGCACGACGGCAAGGTGACGCTGCGTTCGCGCAACGACCTGGACTGGAGCGATGATTTCCCGGAAGTGAGCCAGGCCATTGCCGCGCTGCCTGTCAACGATGCGCGGCTGGACGGCGAACTGGTGGTGCTGGATGACCAGGGGCGCAGTGATTTCAGCGCGCTGCAGCGGGTGATCGACGGCACGGCGAAACAGCCCTTGCGCTACGTCGTGTTCGATCTTCCGGGCGTGGCCGGGGTCGATATCAGCCGTGCGCCGTTGCTGGAGCGCAAGACGCTGCTGAAGGCGCTGATCGGTGATGTGCCGGGCACGCTCGCCTACAGCGACCATGTACTCGACCATGGCCCGGCGGTGTTCGCCGCCAGCGGCAAGGCCGGCTTCGAAGGGATCATCAGCAAGCAGGTGGATGCGCCCTACGCGAACGGCCGCGCGCGCAGCTGGGTGAAGATCAAGCACGAACAAACCGATGAGTTCCTGGTGGTCGGCTACACCGCGCCCAAGGGCTCACGGCAAGGTTTCGGTTCGCTGCTGATGGCTACGCCGGACAAGGGTGGGCTGCGTTACGTGGGCCGCGTCGGCACGGGCTTCGATGATGCGAAGCTGCGCGCGTTGAGCGCCTCGCTGGGCAAGATGGCGACCTCCAGCGCTGCGGTCGAGCTGCCGGCACACGTACCGTTCCGCGCCGCCAGCGTGCACTGGGTGAAGCCCACGCTGGTGGCCGAAGTCGCCTTCCGTGGCTGGGGCAAGGAGGGATTGCTGCGCCAGGCCAGCTTCAAACGCCTGCGCACCGACAAGACCGCGCCCGACCTGCAGCCCGACCGCGCCCAGCCTGCTGCCGCGCCGGTGGAAGGGAGCCAATCGCACGTGCACATCACCCACCCCGAGCGCGTGGTCTACCCGAAGAAGAAGATCCACAAAGGCGACGTGGCCGACTATTACCGCGCGATGGCGCCATGGATACTGCCGGAGATCAGCGGTCGGCCGCTGTCGCTGCTGCGTTGTCCACAGGGCGTGGGCAAGGCGTGCTTCTTCCAGAAACACCACGGCCAGGGCCTGGGCGATGCGGTGCGTGCAGTGCCGCTGGAACAGAAAAGCGGTACCGAGGATTACGTCTACATCGACGACGTGGAAGGGCTGCTGCAGCTGGTGCAGATGAACACCCTGGAGTTGCATCCCTGGGGGGCGACGGTGGCCGATCCCGAGCATCCGGACCGGCTGGTGTTCGACCTGGATCCCGGCGACGGCGTGAACTGGACGCAGATCAAGGCGGCGGCCCGTGACATCCGCGCTCGCCTGCAGGAAACCGGGCTGGAAAGCTTCGTGCGGTTATCCGGTGGGAAGGGTCTGCACGTGGTGGTTCCATTGCAGCCGAAGGCCGACTGGGAGCAGGCCAAGGCGTTCTGCGAGTCCTTCGCGCAGGCGTTGGCACAGCACGCGCCGGACCGCTACGTGGCCACCATGAGCAAGGCCAAGCGCAACGGGGTGATCTTCATCGACTGGCTGCGCAATGCACGCGGGGCCACCAGCGTGTGTTCGTGGTCGTTGCGGGCGCGCGAGAGCGCCGGCGTGGCGGTGCCGCTGCGCTGGGAAGAACTCGGCCGCGTCGCGGCGGCCGATGCGTTTCCACTGGACAAGGCGTTGGCGCGGGCAAAGCGCTTGAAGGGTGACCCCTGGGAAGGGATCACCACGCTTGCGCAGGTGCTGCCGACGTTGGAGCGGTGACGACCAACGGTCGTCACCCACCGACGGCCGATCAGAAATCGGCGCGGATACCGAGACTGACGCGGCGACCGGAGAACTCGTACTGGGTCGGGAACGATTTATCGATCGTGAAGCCTGAGGTCTCTTCGTCGAACACGTTGATCGCATCCAGGCTCAGTTTCCAGGTGTCGTTCAGGCGGAAGCCGATCGACGCGTCGGTCTGGCCGTAGGCATCGCGGTACACCGGGTACATGTTGAGATGGATGTACTCCACGTACTTGTCCTTGTAGTTGTAGGACACGCGCGCGTCGAAGCGATCATTCTCGTAGTACAGGGTGAAGTTGTACGCCTTCTCGGCCAGGCCCTCCGGCGGAGTGGGGATGTCCAGGTCCGATGCGCCGGTCAGCGTGTTGTCCAGCTGGGTGTAGTTGGCATTGATGCCCCAGCCTTCCAGCGCCGGGTGCAGCATCGACAGCGGCAGCTGCGCGACCAGTTCCACGCCGGTGACCTTGTAGGACCCATCGGCATTGACCGGCTGGTAGACCTCGAAGTCGTAGTAGCCATCCAGCGACCCGTTGGCGTTGAGCTTCTCCACGTTCGGCACGATGCCGGTCAGTTCCTGGCGGACCACGCCGTCGATCTTCTTGGAGAAGTAGGAAGCAGACAGCAGGCCGCCGTTTTCCAGGTACTTCTCCAGGCCGATCTCCCACTGCCTGGCGGTGGTCGGCTTCAGCGCCGGGTTGCCGTCCATGAAGCGGAAGCTGGACCAGCTGACGGTGCGGCGGTAGGCGATGTCGGTCAGCGACGGACGCATCAGCGTTTCCGACGCCGCCGCGCGCAGCACCAGTCCATCGGCGATTTCAGCGGTCATGTTGAAGCTGGGCAGCAGGTCGCTGTAGTCGCCGCTGCTGGAAATCGGCGTGGGCGTGTAACCGCTGCTGCCATCGGCGTTCTGCACCGGGTGGAAGCCGGCCGAATCGACCTTCGTGTCGATCGAACGCACGCCCAGGTTGGCGTACACCGGCACCGTGCCGATGTCGAAGTAGAAGTCGGTCATGGCATACAGCGCCAGGGTTTTTTCATCGACCTGGTAGAACTGGCCGTTATCCAGCGGGGTGGTGAAACCCGCATAGCGGAACGTGTTGCGAGCGTAGCTGTTGGACACCTGCTGCCAGTCCAGGTTGCTCGGCTCGTAGCCGCCGCCGGGCACGATGTCGCTGATCCAGCCGGGATTGCTGTCGGCCAGCGTGCGGGTGTTCACCCATGCTGCGCTGCCGGCCGTCGGGCCCTGGATCTTGGTGTTGCCGAACTCGCGGTCCTTGGATTTGTCGGTGTAACGCGCACCGAACTTGACGCTGGTCAGGGCCGGGAAGAACGCCAGTTCCATCGAGCGGCGGAAGTCCAGCTGCGCGGCGTACTTGTCGTCCTTCACGTGCTCGATTTCGGTCTCATAGGCTTCGAACAGGTACTTCTCCGGAGAGTTGTACATGTCGAAGCCGTTGGACGCCGCGCTGGCCAGTGTCTCGCCGCCATTGGCGGTCCAGCGCGTGCGCGACGGTGCGTAGGCCACGTGCTTGAGGTTGGCGTAGTCCGAATCACGGCGCGCGCCGGAGTAGCCGACCAGTGCATCGATGTCCCAGCCGCCCACGGTCCAGTCCAGCTTGGTGCTGAACTGCCGGTAGTCGGTGTTGGCGAAGCGTTCCTTGCTCAGGATTTCATGCTGGGTGGCGGTGTAGGACACATCGCGCAGGACCACCATGCCGTAGCGCGACAATGTGTCGGCGTCGTAATCGTGGATGGTGTCCAGGGTGCTGCGGCTGGACGCCGAATAGGCCGCCGCATCGTATTCGTCTTCGTGGGTGTCGTAACCACCGAGCATCGCATCGAAGCTCAGCGAGAACGCTTCGCTCGGCTTGAACTGCAACGAGGCGGTCGCGCCCCACTGGTCCTGCTCGTTGAGGTAGATGCGATCACCGACCTTGTCCTGGAAGATGATCCGGTTGGTCTCGTCCTTGTCCATGCGGTTGCCGACGACGATGCCTGCATCGCGCGCCAGCACCGCGGCCGCCTGCGAACCGCGGGTGCCGGACGCTTCCAGGAAACGGCCCATCGGACGGAAGTTGATGCCGGAATTGGAGTCGGTACGATTGGTGCGCTTGGCCTTGGAGAACGACACCAGTCCGCCCCAGTCGCCCCACGTATCACTGGCCAGGAAAGAGATCTTCGGATCGTTCTTGCCGTTGATCGAATTGTTGGCCACTTCGGCCGAGGCGCTGAACTTGGGCTCGGCATAGTCGAACGGCTTGGCGGTTTCGATGTACACCGAACCGGCGATGCCGCCTTCTTCGTCGGCCGCGGTCGGCGACTTCTGCACGGTCACGGTCTGCACCACGTCCGAGGCGAAGATGTCGAACTGCACATCGCGTCCGCCACTGCCCGAGGCAGTAGCGAGGTTGTTGATCGAGACGTGGGTGAACTCGGACGGCAGGCCGCGCACGCTGACCTTGCTGCCCAGCCCCTTGTTGCGTTCGATGGTCACGCCCGGCATGCGCTGCAGCGCTTCGGCCAGGTTCTGTTCCGGGAAGTCGGCCACGTCGGTGGCGACGATGGAATCGGAGAAGCCGATGTTGCTGCGTTTGAGGTCAACCGCGCGCTCCAGGCTCTTTGCGTAGCCGCCGGTCACCACCACCGTATCCAGCTGCTGCATCGCGGCGTCACTGCCGGCGGGCGCAGCTTCCTCTGCCAATGCCTGCAGGGGCAGCGTGGCGATGCCACTGATCAGGACGGCGCGCACGGCGCGGGACAAAAGCTTCGCATGGGGGACGCGCGTCGGCGTCTCCCGGAGGGTATTGCGCATCGGATGGTCCCCATTGCCCTGTGAGTTCGTGCCGCGCGCCCATGCGATGGTTCGCACAAGGCCCCTGCGCGGCCGTGCCGGTAACCGGCGGACATAGAGACTAGAGGGGAATTGTTAAGCCTTTGTTGCGGTGCGCAAACGGCGTGCGCCCAGCCACAGGCCGGCGCCGAGCTGCAGCGGTAGGGAAACCACGAGCAGCACCACGAACCAGCGCGGGAACTCGTTGCCCATGTCCCACGCCGCCCACAACGAGGCGACCGCCAGCAGCAACCAGAGGGCCACGCCGTGCGAACGCGGCCAGCATGGCGCGTGGTAGCTGGCGAAGGCCACCGCGGCGATGCCGCCGAGCACGGTGAACGCCAGGTCCCAGCCCAGCTGCACCGCGCCGCCGGGGTGCACACCGATCAACGGCGGCAACCAGCTGGCCACGGTGGTGACCAGCACCAGCGCAAGCAGCGCACCGCCCAGCGCAAGCAGGGAAAACAGGAAGGTTTTGAACATCGCCATGCGGCCAGTGTAGAGCCGACTTCAGTCGGCTGCTCTGGATGCTGCCCTGGTAGCGCCGAGCCACGCTCGGCGAGCGAAGCGGAAAGCAGAAGCATGACGGCCAGCGGCCGTCACTACCGGGTAGGGTCATGCATTCGCCCTGTTCCCGCTGCGCGCGCCGAGCATGGCTCGGCGCTACCGAGGCAGGTCAGCTCGCCAGCACCGATGCCTGGCGGGCCAGTTCTTCGATCGCCGCCCAGTCGCGGCTCTGCAGCAGCGCGGCGGTGGTCAACCACGAACCGCCCACGCACAGCACATTGGGCAGGTGCAGGAACTGCGGCGCGGTCTGCACGCTGATGCCGCCGGTGGGGCAGAAGCGCACATCGGCGAACGGACCGGCCCACGCAGCCAGCAACGGCGCACCGCCAGCCTGCACCGCCGGGAAGAACTTGAACGTATCCAAGCCCTGCTCCAGCCCGTGCATCAGTTCGGACGAGGTCGCCACGCCCGGCAGGAACGGCAGGTCGGTGTCGCGCGCGGCCGCGTACAGCCGATCGGTCGCGCCCGGCGATACCGCGAAGCGCCCGCCGGCTTCCTTCACCGCCTGCATCTGCGCGGCGGTCAACACGGTGCCGGCGCCGATCACCGCATCCGGCACGGCTTCAGCCATGGCCTTGATCGCTTCCATCGCGCGCGGCGTGCGCAGGGTGACTTCCACCACCGGCAGGCCACCGCGGAACAGGGCCTGGGCGACCTGCACCGCATCGTCCACGTCACCGGGGGTGAACACCGGGATCACCGGTGCAAGTTTCAGTACCGCGCGAACGCGCGGATCAGCGCCTGACATCAAAACGCTCCTCGCCCACCAGGGCCAATACATCAGCTTCGCTGACGGGATTGAAATCGCCGGGGATCGAATGCTTGAGGCCACCGGCGGCCAAGCCGAAGCGCACGGTGGCGTCGGCATCGAAGCCGCGCATGATGCCATGCAGGATGCCGGCAGCGAACGCATCACCGCCGCCGATGCGGTCGACGATGCCCTGCAGCTGGCGCACCGGTGCCTGTGCCCGCGTGCCATCGCGGCCGATCAGCAGCGCGCCCAGTGCGTGGTGGTCAACGCTCAGCGCCTGGCGCTGCGTGCAGGCCATCCACTGCAGCTGCGGGAAGGCGGCGAACGCCGCGGCGGCGGCAGCTTCCACGCGGGCGACCACGTCGTCCTGCGCGAAGGGCTGGCCGAGCACCACTTCGATATCGCGGTAATCGGCGAAGACGATGTCGGCCTGGGCGAACAGCTCGCGCAGGATGGCCTTGGCATCGCCGCCCCAGCGCTGCCACAGCTTGGGCCGGAAGTTGCCATCGAAGGACACCTTGACCCCCTGCGCACGTGCCGCGCGTGCGGCCGCCAGCGTGGCCTGGGCCACATCGGCGCCGAGTGCCGGGCTGACCCCGGACAGGTGCAGCCAGTCCGCGCCCTGCAGCAGCGTCGGCCAGTCGTAGTCGGCGGCGGTACTGAGCGCAAAGGCCGAATCGGCACGGTCATAGACCACCTCGCTGGCACGCTGCACCGCGCCGGTGGTGAGGAAGTACAGGCCCATGCGGCCATCCGCCTGCAGGCGCACCCCACGGGTATCCACGCCATGGCGGCGCAGTTCGCCCAGCGCATGCGCGCCCAGCGGATTGTCGGCCACCGTGCTGGCCATCGCCACTTCATGGCCGAAGTGCGCCAGCGAGACCCCTACGTTGGCCTCGGCGCCACCTACGTGTACGTCCAGGCGCGGCGACTGCAGCAGCAGCTCGTTGCCCGGTGCACCCATCCTCAACAACAGTTCCCCGAAACAGACCACTCGACTCATCAGATGTCCTCGTTGCCCGGACTGCAGCATCGCGTTGCTGCCCGCCGGAGGGAACCACGCACCCCGCGTGGCTCTTGGCTATCGGTGTCATTCTAGCCCTCGGGACCGCCGCGTCTACCCGCACCCGCTGTCGAAGTCATTGTCCCGCAAGCCTCTGCGGGACATCGCCAATCTGTTGCGGTGCAAGATGCCCGATCCTGAAGGTGCTGTTAACGTCCGCCCTGACCAGCGGTGTCATCTTGCTGACACCGCGTTGTGAACCAGACCTTTGGGAGAGGGAAAGGCCATGAATTCTCGTAGCAACCGCAAAAAGACACCGGTTACCTTGCTGGCCGTGTCCATCGGTCTGGCGCTCACCGCCCCCGCCGTCGCGCAGCAGGCCGGAAGTGATCCTGCCACCAACCTGGACA
Organism: Stenotrophomonas sp. CFBP 13724; assembly: GCF_014841975.1. Classification (NCBI taxonomy): domain Bacteria; kingdom Pseudomonadati; phylum Pseudomonadota; class Gammaproteobacteria; order Lysobacterales; family Lysobacteraceae; genus Stenotrophomonas; species Stenotrophomonas sp. CFBP 13724. The sequence continues at coordinate 284,452 of NZ_JACYUW010000003.1, read as the reverse complement.
CCGTGACCGTCACCGGCTACCGCGCCAGCGTGGAGAAGGCGCTGGACATCAAGCGCGGCGAAGCCGGCGTGGTCGATGCCATCGTCGCCGAAGACATCGGTAAGTTCCCGGACCTCAACCTGGCCGAATCGCTGCAGCGCATCCCCGGCGTGGTGATCACCCGCGATGGCGGCGAAGGCCGCAGCATCTCGGTGCGTGGCCTGGGTCCGGACTTCACCCGCGTGCGCATCAACGGCATGGAAGCGCTGGCCACCGTCGGTGCCGGCGACCAGAGCGGCGGCACCAACCGTGGCCGTGGATTCGACTTCAACGTGTTCGCCTCGGACCTGTTCTCGCAGCTGATCGTGCGCAAGACCGCTTCGGCCGATGTCGAAGAGGGCTCGCTTGGCGCCACCGTCGACCTGCGCACCGCGCGGCCGTTCGACTATGAAGGCTTCACCTTCGCCGCCAGCGGTCAGGCCAGCTACAACGACATGGCGCAGAAGGCCGACCCGCGCATGGCGGCGTTGATCTCCAACACCTTCGCCGACGGCACCTTCGGTGCATTGCTGTCGGTGGCCTACTCCGAGCGCCAGGCGCTGGAAGAGGGTTCCAACACCGGCCGCTGGGCCAATGGCCCGAGCAATGGGGGCTTCGCTGCCAGCTCGCCGTTCGCTGCTGCGCGGGGTGCCGACGTCTTCCACCCGCGCTTCCCGCGCTACGTGCAGATGGAGCACAAGCAGGAACGCCTGGGCGTCACCGGCTCGCTGCAGTGGAAGCCGACCGATCGTACCGAAGTGTCCCTGGATGCGCTGTACTCCAAGATCGACGCCGACCGCGACGAGCACTACATCGAAGCGATTTCCTTCAGCCGCTCCGGCGCCGGCAAGCCGCAGACCATCGTGCGCGATGGTGAAATCCGCAACAACGCGCTGGTCTACGGCGCGTTCGACAACGTGGACATCCGCAGCGAGAACCGCCACGACGAGTGGAGCACCGATTTCAAGCAGGTCAGCCTGAACCTGGACCACCGCTTCAGCGATGCGTTCTCGATCACCGGCAAGCTGGGTACCTCGCGCTCGTCGCACGAGAACCCGGTGCAGACCACCATCATCATGGACAAGTTCGATGTTGATGGGTACAGCTACGATTACCGTGGCAACAAGAACATGCCGATCCTCAACTACGGCGTCGATCCGACCAATCCGAACGGCTGGACCCTGGCTGAAATCCGCCTGCGTCCGCAGTCGGTGGACAATGATTTCGACACCGCGCAGCTGGATTTCAACTGGAACATCAGCCCGGGCTTCCGCCTGAAGGGTGGCGTGCTGGCCAAGGATTACAGCTTCAACACCGTGGAACTGCGCCGCGCCAGCGAATTGGCCGTGCCCACCTTCCCGGGTAGCGGGCTGATCGTGCCGCCGGCATACACCCAGCAGGAAGGCCTGAAGGGCATCGCCGGCAGTCCGTCCAACTGGGTGGTACCGAACCTGGACGCCGTGGCCGACCTGTTCGACATCTACAGCAACACCGGCACCTTTGCCGTCGCACCGCGACTGAACAACAGCCGCAGCGTGGAAGAGAAGGACCGCGGCGTGTGGCTGATGGGCGAGTTCTCCACCGATCTGGGTTCGATCCCGCTGTCGGGTAACTTCGGCGTGCGCTACGTGGAGACCAAGCAGGAATCCAACGGCTACGCCACCGTCGGCGGCGTGCCGGTGCTGACCACCAGCAACCGCAAGTACGATGACACCCTGCCCTCGTTCAACCTGGTCGCCGAAGTGGCGCCAGACTTCCTGATCCGCCTCGGCGCGGCCAAGGTGATGACCCGTCCGGGCCTGGGCAACCTGACCCCCGGCGTGACCGTGGCGGTGGCCGGCGGCGCACGCACGGTGGCCGGCGGCAACCCGAACCTGGATCCGATCCGCGCCACCAACGTCGACCTTGGTTTCGAGTGGTACTTCAACGAAGGTGCGATGCTCGGCCTGGGCCTGTTCTACAAGGACATCGAGTCCTTCGTGCAGACCACCCGCGACGTGCGCCCGTATTCCACCAGCGGCCTGCCGGCCAGCCTGCTGGACGGCACCGGTGCCACGGTCAACGATGAGTTCACCTTCAGCATTCCGCTCAACACCCCCGGCGGCGAACTGCATGGCGTGGAAGCGAACTACACCCAGCCGTTCACCTTCCTGCCGGGCAAGTGGTCCAACCTGGGCGTGCAGCTGAACTACACCTGGGTGGAATCGAAGATCCAGTACCTCAACGGCCAGGGCCAGGCGGTGATGAAGAACGACCTGACCGGCCTGTCGCCCACCTCGTGGAATGCCACGCTGTTCTACGAAGGAGAGGTCTGGTCCGGCCGCGTCTCGGCGACCAACCGCGACGACTACCTGACCCAGGCACCGGGCCAGGAAACCGGCTTCAACCTGGACGGCGTGCACGGCATGACCGGCACCACGATGATCGACGCCTCGCTGCGCTACAAGATGAGCGACCAGCTGGAGCTGACCCTGGAAGGCGTCAACCTGACCAACGAAGCGTCCGACGAGTGGGTTCGTTCGCCGCTCACCGGCCAGCTGCCGCTGCAGTACACCGAAACCGGCCGCCAGTTCCTGCTCGGCGTCCGTTACAAGTTCTGATGACCCACCCGGCGGCGTGCCAGCCACGCCGCCGTCCGGTGCAACGCCCAACGTACCCGCCACCGTGGCGCTCCTGCTGCGGCGCAAGATGCTGCGCCGTGGTCGGCTTTGCTACGTTCCGGTGACCTGCGGTGTCAGCAAGACGTTGCGCCGAGGCAATGGACCGGTGGAGGCCGGTTCATCGCCTGCAGTGAACACGCACGTTTCGAGGACACCCTGGGAGGGGCATACAACATGGATCTGTCATACCCACGCCACCGTGCCGGCCCTGCGCCGCTCAGCCTGCTGGCGCTGTCGATCGGCCTGGCGCTGGCCAGCACGGCCAGCGCGCAGCAGACCCCGGAAGCAGCCGCCAGCGGCCCTGCCGCCGTCGACCTGGACAAGGTGGAGGTCAAGGCAACCTACCGTGAGAGCCTGCAGCAGTCCTTGGATGAAAAGCGCTATAGCGTCGAACAGGTCGATGCCATCTACGCCGAAGACATCGGCAAATTCCCCGACCTCAACCTAGCCGAGTCGATGCAGCGCATCGCCGGCGTCTCCATCGACCGCGAAGGCGGCGAGGGACAGCAGATCTCGGTGCGCGGCCTGGGCTCGGACTTCACCCGCGTGCGCATCAACGGGCTGGAAGCCCTGTCCACTGCCGGCAGCGGCACCACCGGGGTCAACCGCAGCCGCGGCTTCGACTTCAATACGTTCGCCTCCGAACTGTTCAGCCGGGTCAAGGTCAGCAAGACCCAGTCGGCGCAGACCGACGAAGGCTCGCTCGGCGCCACGGTCGACCTGCGTGCCTCGCGCCCGTTCGATTTCGAGGGCTTCCAGGCCTCGCTCAATGGCCAGTACGGCTTCAATGAACTGTCACGCAGCAAGGATCCGCGCGTGTCGGCGCTGCTCAGCAACACCTGGGCCGATGGCCGCTTCGGCGCACTGATGTCGGTGGCCTACAGCCGACGCACGATCTTCGAGGAAGGCTACAACCCGGTGCGCTGGGAGCACGGCAACCACCGCAACTCGAACCAGGCCACGGCCAACAACAACGGTACCTACGGCTTCTGCAGCCCGGTGGGCTATGACCCGCAGACGCCGCGCAACCCGCTGGCCAATGAAACCGCCGCCGGCGTCGGCAGCGCGGCCAACCAGGCGCGCAGCAACGGCTGGGGCAGCTACGGAATCGATGCCACCCATTGCGGCACCGGGCTGGACCGTCCTGCCGCCACGGCGGAGAACATCGCCGCCTACGAAACCGCGACCAATGCGTGGATCCCGCGCTACCCGCGCTATATCCGCACCGAGCACGACATCGAGCGGCTGGGCGTGACCGGTGCGCTGCAGTTCAAGTTCAGCGACGACAGCCTGCTCAACCTGGACATGATGTATTCGAAGCTGGACAAGGACCAGCGCGAGGACTCGCTCGGCGCCAACCTGCACCGCACCGCGCAGTACGGTGGCAAGACCCAGATCGCGGTCCGCGACGCGCAGGTGGATGACCGCAACCGGCTGGTCTACGGCGTGTTCGACAACGTCGACTTCCGTACCGAATCCACGTCGATCGAAGAGAGCACCGAGTTCAAGCAGGTCAGCCTGGAATTCGAGCACCGCTTCAACGATGCGGTGCGCTTGGACGCGCTGGTCGGCCATTCCGCGTCCAGCTTCGAGCGCCCGGTGTTTTCGATGGTCAGCTTCGACAACAGCAACCTGGACGGCTTCGTGTTCGATGCACGCAACAACGCCAGCCTGCCATCGATGAGCTTCCCGTTCGCACTGAACGACCCCAACGCCTGGCAGTGGCTGGGCTACGGCACCGCACCGGTGAACGCCAACGGCACCGCACGCGGCAGCAACATCAGTGAAGTGCGCTTGAATCCGAACTATGTCGACAACCAGTTCGACACCGCCAAGATCGACCTGACGTTCAACATATCGCCGACCTTCTCCCTGCGTGGTGGCCTTGCCTACAAGGACTACGACATGAGCACGCAGGAGTACCGCAACATCAGCTACGGCCGGCTGGCGCAGGCGCTGCCCGGCGGCACCGGCATCGGCGATCTGAGCAGCACCCTGGACGGCTTCGGCAAGGGCCTGGACACCGCCACCCCGTCGAGCTGGCTGATCCCCGATTTCAAGCGCGTCGCCGAGCTGCTGGACATCTATTGCAACTGCGATACCGGCAGCCTGGGCGGTGACTACCGGCTGGCCGGCGTGGGCCACTTCGGTTCGTCGAACAACAACTTCGACGTCAACGAGAAGAGCTACGCCAGCTACCTTCAGCTGGATTTCAATACCGAACTCTGGGACCGGCCGTTCCGCGGCAACATCGGCCTGCGCTACGTACAGACGCAGATCACCGCCGACGGCTACGCGCCCTGCCAGGCCGCCAGCGCCGGCGACCTGTCTTCTGCGTGCCAGCCGTTCCTGGGCGTGGCCAGCGCCACCGCCGATGCCGGCGAGCGGCTGCTGGTCGGCACCCGCGTGGGCCACCAGTACGACGACTGGCTGCCCTCGTTGAACGTGGCCTGGGACGTGACCGACAGCGTGGTGCTGCGCTTCGGTGCGGCCAAGACCATGGCCCGCCCCACCCTGTCCAACCTGTCGCCCAGCGTCAGCGGCGGCCCGTCCGCTTTCCTGGATGAAGACCGTTACTACTCCATCAACCTGGGCAACCCGAAGCTGGATCCGTTCCGCTCCACCAACTACGACCTGAGCGCGGAGTGGTATTTCAAGGAAGGCGCGCTGCTGTCGGCGGCGGTGTTCTACAAGGACATCGAGACCTACGTGCAGCGCACCCGCCTGCTGACCACGTGGGGCGACATGGGGTATTCGCTGGACCTGCTGCCGGCCGGCTTCAGCCCCAGCACGCTGTTCAACGTGCAGAGCTACTTCAATACCCCCGGCGGCCCGTTGAAGGGCTACGAGCTGACCTACCAGCAGCCCTTCAGCTTCCTGCCCGGCTTCTGGAAGAACTTCGGCGTCCAGCTCAACTACACCCATGTGGATTCGAAGATCCAGTACCTGTTCAGTTCCGGCAGTGGCAACACCATCGTCACCACGTACACCGAAAACGACCTGCTGAACCTGTCGCCGAACTCGTACAACGCCACGCTGTACTACGACGACGGCCGTTTCAGCGCCCGTGTTTCCACCAGCTACCGCGATGCGTACATCAACCAGATCCTGGCGCAGGAAAACGTCTGGGACCTGGATGGCAACCTGCTCGCCACCGCCGATGTCACCGGCAAGTACAGCGTGGAGAACGTGGATTTCAACATGTCGTGGAAGTTCAACAAGCAGCTGACCGTCAGTTTCGAGGCGATCAACCTGCTGGACACCGCCGACGAGCGCTACGTGGATTCGGCGCTGTCCCTGCCCGACCGTTACACCCAGACCGGCCGCCAGTACTACCTCGGCCTGCGCTACAAGTTCTGATCGCCGCACCGCCCTTGCACCGCCCTGTCGTCGCCCGCTGTTGAAAGGAAGGTTCCATGCCGCACCGCTCCGCTGCCGTCGCCCGCCTGCCCCGTCGCCACCTGCTGGCGCTGGCCACCGCACTGTTCGCTGCGCCGGTGCTCGCTGCCGACCCGCCAACGCTGCTGTTCCATGTCGACGCCAACCACGGCCTGCAGGCGGAAGTGGCGCGGGGTGAAGCGATACCGAACTTCCGCGACAAGGTGGCGGTGGTCCAGGATGGTGCACGCGGCAAGGCGATCCAATGGCAGGACGACGGCGTGCTGTCCTGGGATGCACCGGGCAACATCCTGGCCCAGCGCGGCACGCTGGCCTTCGACTGGCGGCCGCGCTACGCCGTGGGCGAAGCGCCGTTCGTGATCTTCCGCGTGGGCTACGCCGACCACAGCAGCTGGGACATGGCGTGGCTGCGCATCGACTGGAACGGGCATGGCTTCGATGCGTTCGTCACCGATGCCAACCTGGCGCGCACCCGCGTGTCGTTCAAGATGCCGCAGGCACCGCGTGCCGACCAGTGGCTGCACCTGGCGTTCGGCTGGGACGAAGACCATGGCGTGCGCCTGTTCGTGGACGGAAAGGAGGTCGCGCGGGCCGAGGCCACCGCCGATTACGATGCCGCGCTGGACCAGCTGGGGCTGGCCGGACGGGTGATGGCGCCCTACCAGGTGCAGAGCCGTTACAACTTCCTGCGGGGCAGTGATTTCCAGCACATCCGCGTCTACGACCAGCTGCTGGACGGTCCTGCCGTGGCCGCGCTGGCACAGGGCAAGGCAGCGGCCAGCGCGGTTGCCGGCACGACAGACGAGCGCGCATGGCGGCAGCGCTTCGGCTGGGAAGGCGCGGCACCCCCGGCGCTGGCGGCCGACCGAACGCGCATCCGCAAGGTGGAGTTCGCCGATACCAAGGACCTCAAGCAGTGGATGTGGAAGGCCACCGACGGCATCGCCGAAACCACCTGGCCGGGCGTCTACAACCGCTCGCGCCTGCCCGGCCGCAACGATTATTTCCAGCTGCCGGACTGGAATACCTACGTGGAGGGCGGCCAGCACCTGGACCTGACCCTGCCGGCGGGTGAAACGGTGAACCGCATCGAAGTGCGGGGCGCGGCGTTCGGTTCGCTCGCCCATGGCAGCGATGCCGCCAATGCCGGCACGGTGCTGATGCAGCGCCCGCGCGGCGTGGTGCGCAGCGTGGACGACATTCCTGCCCAGCAGGGCGGCGTGCTGCGCTTTTCCAACGTGGAACAGGAAACGCCGATCCAGGAGATCTGGGCGTACCACGTGGACGCCGGCGCCGAGCCCGAAGGCAGCGTCAAGCAGACGTATCGGGTGGACAGTCAGGCGCTGCCGGACTACACCAACCTGGACAGCCTTCGCCATTACATCCAGGGGCGCTACCCGGCGGCCGAACGCAGCGTGGTGATGGCCCTGCCCAAGGGCGCCGGTTCACGCCGTCGCGGCGCCGACAGCCTGCCCGCGCAGCCACGACCGATCGTGCACGTGCTGATTCCTTCCGGGGTGGGCGATGCACCGGCCAACCAGCCGCTGATCCGCAGCTGGGCGCACAGTTGGGAAAACATGCACGACGGCCTGGACGGCGTGGCCATCGACCTGCCCGCGCTGGACCTGCCGGCCACGCACGACGGGCTGATCCCGCTCAACATCCGCATCAAGGATCCGATCTGGCCGGCACGCGACATGATCGATGTGTCGGTATCGGTGCAGCCGGGCAAGAAGCGCACGCTGTGGCTGGACCTGCGCGACCGCATCCTCACCGCCGACAGCCTGTGGCTGAGCATCGCTTCGGCCGCGCCGGGCTTCGATGCGGGCGCGCTCGACGGCGCCGAAATCCGCATGGTGTTCAAGCCCCGCCAGCAGGCCATTGCCGAACATGTCGCCGACCGCTTCAACCAGGTACGCGACAACTGGGGCTTCCTGGTCGAAGAGCACACCACGTCCAAGCGCCAGCGCCTGTATGCGCGCGTGTACGCCGACCTCAGCGACCTGCTGCGGGTGGACCCGGACCACGAGCTGGGCCGCCTGTACTGGAACTACATCAGCTACAACAGCCAGGGCAAACCGCCGTTCACCGCGCCGGCCGTGCCCAAGGGCGTGCCGGCGTGGGCCTTCAACCAGGTCCAGGACCTTGCCCATGTGCGCCGCTTCATCGACTGGTGGATCGACCACCGGCAGGTCGCCTATGGCGATTTCGGCGGCGGTATTTCCGATGACTCCGACCTCACCCAGCAGTGGCCCGGGCTGGCCCTGATGGGCGTGCAGCCGGACCGCCTGAATGCCTCGCTGACCGCGCTGTCCGACGCGGTGTACCGCAATGGCATGTTCAGCAACGGCCTGAGCACGATCGAGACCGATGAACTGCATGCCTACGAAGAAGGCATCAACACCAACAGCGCCATGTTGTACCTCAACTGGGGCGATCCGCTGACCGTGGAGCGCCTGATGGAAACGGTCAAGGCGTTCCAGGAGAAGATCATCCTGCCCAACCCGCAGGGCCACCTGCTGTTCTCCAGCAACTGGTTCGGCGGCAACAAGGTCTACCGCGAACCGAACTGGCAGTGGCAGAAGCCGTATTCGTTCCCGGTGCTGCATCCGGCCTTCCTGCTCGGCCAGTTCAATGCCGATCCGAACAGCCGGCGGCTGGTCACCGGCCTGGCCGATGGCTACCTGGCGCACGCCTATACCGATGACAAGGGGCGTTGGGCACTGCCGAACGAGATCAACTGGGCCACCGGGCAGACCCGCGGCGGCGAGCTCAACAACGGCTCCGGCAGCGGCGACATCATGCACACCTTCTGGGCCGCATGGCGCTGGAACGGTGATGACAAGTACCTGAAGGCGCTGGACTACCGGGTGGAACGTGGCGGTCCTGGCGCGCTGTCCAACCTGGGCGAGAACTACGTGGAGGTGCTGGGCCGGCAGCAGGACTGGTACCCGAAGCTGACCGCCGACGCGAAGGATGGCAAGACCGGTTTCGCCAGCCTGATGGCCTGGCAGGCCAGTGGCGATACCGCGTACATCGAGGCCCTGCACGCCGATGGCATCCAGGCCAAGGCGCAGCGCGAGTACATGAACACCGAAGGCCACTGGTGGTCGGACCGGGTGGAAGCGCCGAGCGAGTTCCTGCAACGCGCGCGGCTGGGCGGCATCGCGCTGAAGCGCAACCAGAGCTGGCCGGGGCATACGGTGAGCTGGCGCTTCGACCGCGATGAAGCAGCCGAACAGGTGGCACTGCTGGTGCATGCGCCGTCACGCGAGCGCTTCACCGTGACCAGCCATAACCTGGCCAAGCGGGTGATCCATGCCGACATGACCGGCTGGAACGTGGCCAGCGGCACCTGGCGGGTGCGCAGCGGCGTGGATGCCGATGGAGACGGACGCATTGATGGCACGCCGCGCGAGCGCGAGTTCGTGCTTGAGAGCAGCGCCAGCACCGCGCTGCAGTTCCAGCCGGGTCGCACCGAAGTGTTCGAGTTCGAACGGGTGCGCGCCGGTACCCCGGTGGAGCAGCGTGCCGACCTGGGCGTAGGCCGTGGCGACGTGCGGGTGGATGGCCGCCAGGTGCATGTCACCGTGCACAGCCTGGGCCATGTGGCCACCGGCGTGGGCGTGGCGGTGCTGGAGGATGCACGCGGCCGCGAGATCGCCCGGATCGAGGTCCCGGCCATGGACGCGCCGCTGGACCTGCAGCCGAAGACCACCACCGTCAGCCTGCCGCTGCCGGCCGGTGAGCGCAGCGGACTGCGCGTGCGGGTGGGATTGGCAGACGACGGCGAAGAAGTCACCCGTCTGAACAACACCGTGGCGCTGCCGTGAGCGGCGTGACGGCCGCTGGCCGTCATCGCTGCGCCGTTCAGCCGTGGCTGTCCAGTTCCTGCACGCGCGGCTGGTACCAGCCATCGCCGAGCGGATCGAACACGGTGCTGCGTTCCATCGGCCCCTGGTAGACGTGCAGCGACACCGCGATGTTCTCGCTGCTGGCGTTTCGCAGGGTGTGGTATTCGTGCGGCGGAATCAGGCTGCCGGCGCTGCCTGTTTCGCCGTACAGCACCGGCTGCGCAGCAAACCGCCAGCGCGGGCCATGCTGTTCCAGCAGCGCATAAGGGGTAACCCGCAGATCGCCATGCCAGACTCCTTCCACGCACCACATCGCATCGTGGTCATGCAGCGGCGTGCCCTGCCCCGGGCCCCAGCACATCGCAATCACGCTGTAGCCCAGCGTGGGGCTGCGGTGCAGTTCCCGACGTGCGTAGCGACCCTCCAGCGGCTGGTAGACGCAGGAAGGCAGTTCGATATCCGGATCATGGATCGCCTGCCGCAGCGTGTGCTGCAGCGCGCGGGTGATCGCTCCGGCATCGCCCTGCCCGACCGCGGCATCCAGCGCCGTGATCAGTCGGTCTTTCCCGCGGAAGGCCGGTGGGGTGAGGTGCAGATCCATGCCTGCAGTCTAGGCGAGTGATGTATGCGGAACGTTCGCAGGGTGTTAACAGCAGCCGAGAGCGCCTGTTTCCGTACGTGGCCGGCGCAGCGCAGGGGTGGGCAACCTGGGGGAGAGGAGCTGGATGCGTCAAGGCAGCAGGAGCGGGCGCAGGGCGGGGACGCTGCGTGCAAGCTCTTCGGTCATGATCGTGGCGAACACATCCGCGCCCTTGTCGCCCAGGTGGGTGTAGTCGAAGGCCCGCTTGGCCTGCCCCATCGGTTCCAGCAGCGCGTGCTGCGCCGCGTGGCCGGCCGCGCTGCCAGGAGCGGCATCGACGGTGGTGCCGGTCAGTGCGGCCGCGACCTGCTGCTGCGACGCGGGCGCCTGCGCCAGCTGCATCGCCAGCACCGGGCCCATCGCCTGCACCAGTTGGCGGCTGCGCGCATGCAGGTCGACCAGCGGCACATCCAGTTCGGCGGCCACCGTGCGCACGGCGTCTGCCCAGGGGCCCAGATCGTCCATCAGCGTGCCATCGGCAAACTGGCGCCGGGTCAACGGCGTGACCAGCACCGGCACCGCGCCGGCCGCGCGTACCTCGGCGACGTACCGGCGCAGGTTGTCGGGGAACTCATGCCGCAGGTCGGTGGAACGCCCCGGCTTGCCGGGCTGGTCGTTGTGGCCGAACTGGATCAGCACCCAGGTAGTGGCATAGCCGGCCGTGCGCATCTCCGCTTCCACCAGCGCCCATGAGCCTTCGGCGCGGTAGTTGTAGGTGCTGCGTCCGCCGCGCGCCAGATTCGTGCAGGCGGCGAAGGACACCAGGTGGTCCGCACAGAAGCGCGGTCCCCAGCCCCCCTGCACCGCCGTGGTGGAGTCACCGACCAGGATGACCTTGCTGGCGCGGATCGGCGTTGGCGCCGGCCGGTCGGCGGGCACTTCGGCCAAGGCCGGCGGTGTGAGGCAGCAGAAGAGAAGCAGCAAGCGCAGCATGACGGGGACAGGTAGCGCCGAGCCATGCTCGGCGGGATGCCTGAAGAGAACAGGGATCATCAACAGCTCCTTTGAACAGGACTCAGAACGTGCCGCGCTGCAGGAACGGTGCCTGCCGATACAGCTCACGCTCACCGCCACGCGGGTCGTCAGCCAGCGTGCTGCGCACATCGAACAGCAGCGTCTGCCGGCGCGGCAGGCCGTACGGTTCCCAGTGCGCCAGGCCGGCGTGGTTGGGGTCGCCCTGGCGGGCGAACTGCAGCAGTGCGCTGCTCATGGTGGCCGCCAGTGCGCGTGCCTGCGCGCCATCGCCACTGCGTGCACCGGGCTGGGCGGTGTTGTCGAACACCAGCGGGATGTCCAGCGTGTGGAAAGCGCCGAGCCTGCCGCCGTCCAGCGGCGAACCCCAGTCCAGTTGGTAGGCCCAGGTGGGCGCCGCACCGACGCCCTGGCGCGCGCGCGCTTCCAGCTCTTCCACCGCCCCGCGCCATGAACGTCCGGCGGTGGTAGCGGCGAAGAACACCTGCGACGGCGTGTAATCCGGATACATCCGGCGGTACGCGTCGATCACCCGCTGTGGGCGCAGGTCGACGTACTGCTCGCGTTCCAGCTTCGCCGGCAGGGTATCCCAGGTGAGTTCGTGGTTGGCCGGATCGTTGCCGAGGAACGCGCGGGTCTCATCGCGCGTGTTGCCGATCACCATCGGGATGTGCGCGGACTGCGCCGGCGCTTCGGGGAAGAACGGATGCACCGGTAGTACCGCATCATCCAGCACCGGCCCCACGTACAGCCCGCTGGTCTCGATCCGCGACGGATCGCGCGCCTTGCCGGCGGCCAGCAGCGCGGCCGGGGACAGACGCAGCAGCGCCTGGACGTCCTTCGCGGCGGCCGCTTCCATGGCGATGGCGGTACGCTGCGCGGCGGCGCGCGGGCCGGCGGCGGTGACCTGCTGGCCGCTCATCGTCCAAGCCCGCTGGAACAACCCCTTCGCCGCGGGCATCGCCATCAGCGTGGCGATCTTCGCGCCGCCTCCTGACTGGCCGAACACGGTGATGTTGCCCGCATCGCCGCCGAAGACCGCAGCATGCTCGCGCACCCAGTGCAGGGCCTGTACCAGGTCGAGCTGGCCGACGTTGCCGGACGCGGCCATGCGCGGGTCACCGAGTGCGCCCAGGTACAGATAGCCGAACAGATTGAGGCGATGGTTGACCGTCACCACCACCACGTCGCCGCGCCGGCACAGCGCGCCACCGTCGTACAGCGGGTCACTGCCGGAGCCGTTGTTGAAGCCGCCGCCGTGGATGTAGAACAGGATCGGCCGCTTGCCGCCGTCGCCGAGCGCCGGCGTCCAGACATTGAGGAACAGGCAGTCCTCGCTGCCCGGGCCTTCGCTACCACCCTGTGGCGCGGCGGCTCCGTACTCCAGTGCATCGGCGATACCGCGCCACGGCATCTCCCGGCGCGGTGGCTGGAAGCGGTAGGCGGCGGTGTCGGCGCCGTAGCGAAGCCCGCGGAACACACACATGCCGTGTTCGCGCTGGCCGCGCACGCGCCCCCCGCGCACCCGCGCCAGTACCTGCTGGTCGGCGTGCAGGCCAGGTTGGGCCAGTGCGGTCGGCAGCAGGGAGGTGGCGGCGGCAGCGGACGCCCAGCGTGCACTGTCGCGCAGGAAGCGCCGGCGTTGCAGGTCGGCGTGATCATCGTTCATGGGTGACCCTCCGGGGTCTGGGTCTGGGCGCGCAGCCAGCGCTGGGCGATGTCCGGCCACAGGGCCGTGGTCGAATCCGCGGGGGCGCGCATGCCGAAGCCGTGGCCACCGTGGGCGAACACATGGAGTTCGTGTTCCACGCCCGCCGCTGCCAGCGCACGCGCCATCAGCAGGCTGTTGTCGACGCTGACCACGCGGTCATCGCTGGCGTGCAGCAGCAGGGTGGGGGGCATGTCTGCGCGCACCTGCTCCTGCATCGAGTAGCGGCGTACCAGGGCCGCATCCGCCGGTTGGCCGAGCAGCCGCTGGCGTGAGCCACTGTGCGCGTGCGGTCCCATGTCGATCACCGGGTACACCAGCACCGCGCGGGAGGGCCGCGCGCTGAGCCGGTCGGCCGCATCGGCTGGCGGATAAGCGGGGGTGTCGAAGCCGGTGGCCAGGCGCGCAGCGACATGCCCGCCGGCCGAAAAGCCCATCACCGCGATGTCCTCGGCATCCAGCCCGCGGCTCGCTGCTGCGGCACGAACCACGCGCATCGCGCGCTGCGCGTCGGCGAGCGCCGCCTCGCGGTCGCGACCGGGCTCGGGCAGGCGATAGCGCAGCACGAACAGGGTATAGCCGGCGCGGTCGACCCACTGCGGGACCAGCCCGGTGCCTTCCTTGTCGATCACCACGCGCTGGTAGCCGCCGCCTGGTATCACCAGCAGCGCCTTGCCATTGGACTGCGGCGGGGCATGCACCACCAACCACGGCGCATCGATCTGGTCGACGTAACGATCGGGCCGGTCCTGGTCCGCACTGCGCTCCACCACGTGAAGTCCGCGCGCGGGGCCGCTTTCGCCGGGAACCTGTCCCGCTGGCCACAATGCGATGTGCTCGCCGGCGGCCTCTTCGGCGCCTGCAACGGGCGTCGGCGGTGCGCGCTGCGCCGCAGCGGCGGCAATCGCCGGTGAAGCGGCCAAGGACAACGAACAGAGCAGCGAAAAAAGCGTCGATCTCATGCGGCACAAGGCTCCCGGAAGGATGACAGGTGGCCGTTGGCCACCCTCGTCGTGCCTTCTGACGCACTGCACATTGCCAGATGACACCGGTTTACCATATACACGTCATCCGAACGCTGTCGATGCGCAGCGCAACAACGCCAAAGGGAGAGCCTCCTTGAGCAACGAACCCGGCAACATGGACCTGCCAACCGCACCGGCGGCCTCCGCCGACCCTGCCGCCATCGCCAGCGCCTTCACCGGCGCGCGCCGCGCGGGCGCATCACTGGCCGATTTCCCCGGCCAGATCCCGGCCGATCTGGTCAGCGCCTACCACGTGCAGGACCTGGCGATCAGCCAGTGGGACCACGACGTAGTGGGCTGGAAAGTCGGCTACATCGCTGAAGAGCGCCGTGATGCGTCTGGCGATGATCGTCTGCTGGGCCCGATCTTCAACAATCGGCTGCAGAATGCTACCGGTGGAACAACGCTGGACATCGCCGTGTACGAAGGCGGTTTCGCGGCCGTCGAAGCGGAGTATGTGATCGAGCTGCTGGAAGACGCCCCGGCCGACCAGCTGGAGTGGACGCCGGAGCAGGCCGAAGCGCTGCCGGCCCGCCTGTACATCGGTGTGGAGGTTGCCAGCAGCCCGCTGGCCACGATCAACATCCTCGGCCCGCTGGTGGTGGTGTCCGACTTCGGCAACAACAACGGCCTGCTGCTGGGACCGGAAATCACCGACTGGACCACCCGCGATGACAGCGAACTGCGCGCGGAAACGCTGATCGAAGGCGAGGTGGTCGGCACCGGCGGTGCAACCCGCCTGCCCGGCGGCCTGCGCACCGCGATTGCCTTCGCGCTGTCCCGCTCGGCCAAGCGCGGCCGTCCGCTCAAGCGCGGCGAACTGATCGCCACCGGCAATGCGACCGGTATCCACGACATCCGCGTAGGCCAGACGGCCGTGGTGCGGTTTGCAGGTTTCGGAGACATTGCCTGCCGGGCCGTCGCTGCGGGATGACCGCAGCCGCCTGGTGAACACGCGCGGGAGGGCGCAGATGATCACACGTAGAAATTTCCTTGCCACCAGCCTCGGCGCGCTTGCCGCGCCGGTACTGGCCGGCTGCAGCAAGGCCGGCGACAGCGTGGCCGGCGGCCACCTGCTGACCGCCACCGATGTGCATGTGGCGGACTATCCCACCGTGACCGCGGTGAAATGGATCGGCCAGACGCTGGAACGCGAGACCGGCGGGCGCCTGCGCCTGCGCCAGTACCACTCGGGGCAGCTGGGCCGTGAATCCGAAGCGATCGACATGGCCCGCTTCGGCGCCATCGACATCACCCGGGTCTACTCCGGCGCGCTCAACAACGCCTTTCCGCTGACCCAGGCGCTTTGCCTGCCGTACGTGTTCGATTCGGTGGCGCACATGCGCGCCGCGCTGGACGGCGGCGTGGCCGAGGCGGTGCTGCGCGGCTTCGAAAACCGCGACCTGGTTGGCCTGGCGATCTACGATTCCGGCGCGCGCTGCTTCTACAACACCAAGCATCCGATCGTGTCGCCGCAGGACCTGCGCGGCCTGAAGCTGCGCGTGGCCTCCTCGGACATCTTCATCCAGCTGATGCGCCTGTTCGGCGCCAACCCGACGCCGATGTCGCTGGGCGATACCTTCTCCGGCATGGAGACGCACATGATCGACGGTGCGGAAAACAACATGCGCAGCTTCCATTCCAGCCGGCATTTCGAGGCCGCGCACTACTGGTCGCAGAGCGACCATTCGTACGCACCGGACGTGCTGCTGATGTCGCGCGCTAGCTTCGACCAGCTGCGGCCGGACGATCGCCAGCTGCTGCTGGAGACCGCGCGTGCCTCGGTGAAGGTGATGCGTGAACAGTGGGATGCCTCCGAAGATGCCGCGCGCAAGGCGGTCATCGACTTCGGCGTCAAGACCAACGAGGTGGACCTGGCGGCCTTCCGCAAGGCCGCTGATCCGCTGCTGCAGGAATACCTGAAGCAGCCCGAGCTGGCCGCCATGGTCAGCCGCATCCGCGATCTCGCCTGAGGAACTCCGCCATGACCGACATGACGACGGGAACCGCCCCGATCGCCCCCGGCGCAGGACAGCGCCTGCTGGACCGCATCGCCGACTTCGCCATCTACATCGCCGTGGCCGCCCTGTTGGGGCTGGTGGTGGTGCAGGGCTGGCAGGTCTTCGCCCGCTACGTGCTCAATGATTCACCCAGCTGGACCGAGCCGGTGACCCTGCTGCTGCTGAGCACCGCGATGAGCCTGGGTGCGGCCTGCGGCGTGCACACCAACCGCCACTTCGGCTTCTTCCTGCTGGCCGCCTACATGGGCCCGCGGCTGCGCCGCACGGTGGACACCTTCGTGCAGCTGGTGATCGGCGTGCTGGGCGCGTACCTGGCGGTGTTCGCGATGGTGCTGCTGCGCGACGGCCTGGACATCAAGGCGGCCGGTGCCAATCTGCCGCAGAGCATCAACTACCTGCCGCTGTCGGTGGGCGGGGCGTTGATGGTGCTGTTCGCGCTCAACCGTGCCTGGCGGGTCCATTTCCCGCTCGCGGTGGTAGCCGTCGAAGACGCTGAAGGAGATCGTTGAACATGGGCATTACCCTGCTTTTCCTGGTGTTCGCCGGCCTGCTGGTGATCGGCGTGCCAGTCGCCTATGCGCTGGCTGCGGCCGCGCTGGCCACCCTGCTCTACCTGGACATCCCCAGCATCGTACTGGTGCAGCAGATCTCCGCGGGGACCGGCTCGGCGTCGCTGATCGCGATCCCGCTGTTCATCTTCGCCGGCGAGATCATGATGCGTGGCGGCATCTCCGAACGCCTGATCGCGCTGGCGTCCTCGCTGGTCGGGCGCATGCGCGGCGGCCTGGGCCAGGTTTCGATCCTGTCTTCGCTGTTCTTCGGCGGTGTGTCCGGTTCGGCCATCGCCGATGTGTCTGCGGTGGGTGGCACGATGATCCCGCAGATGGTCAAGCGCGGTTACGACCGCGACTTCGCCGTCAATGTCAGCATCACCGCCGCGCTGGTGGCACTGCTGGTGCCGCCGTCGCACAACCTGATCCTGTTCTCGGCCGCGGCCGGTGGTGGCCTGTCCATCGCCGATCTGTTCGCTGCAGGCATCGTGCCGGCACTGCTGATGACGCTGGCACTGATGGTCACCGGCTACGTGGTGGCGCGTCGTCGTGGCTATGGCGTGGAAGTGTTCCCCGGCTGGCGCGCGGTGGCCCTGCGCATCTTCTCCGCCCTGCCCGGCCTGGGCCTGGTGGCGTTGATCTTCGTCGGCATCCGTGCCGGCATCTTCACCGCAGTGGAAAGCGCGGCCATCGCCGTGGTGTACGCGTTGCTGGTCACCACCGTGCTGTACCGCCAGCTGCCGTGGCGCGAGTTCTTCGGCACGGTCATCCATGCCGCGCGCAGCACCGGCGTGATCCTGTTCGTGATCGCCACCGCCGCCGTGTTCGGCTGGCTGCTGGCGTTCCTGCAGGTGCCGGTGGCTGCGGTGGACTTCCTGCAGTCCTTCGCGCACAGCCAGTTCATGGTGCTGTTGATGATCGTGATCATGCTGCTGCTGCTGGGTACCTTCATGGACCTGGCACCGATGATCCTGATCTGCACGCCGATCTTCCTGCCGGTGGCCAAGGCCTACGGCATCGATCCGATCCACTTCGGCCTGGTGCTGGTACTGACCGGTGGCCTCGGCCTGGTGACGCCACCGGTGGGCTCGGTGCTGTTCATCGGTACCGCCATCGGCAAGATCAGCGTCGGCGAAAGCATGCGCAGCATCTGGCCGTTCTGGTTCGCCGCGCTGGGCGTGCTGCTGGTCGTGGCGTTCTTCCCTGGGCTGTCGCTGTGGCTGCCGCATCTGCTGCGGGCCTGATGGGCGGGGGGCGTGGTGACCCACGGTCGCCACGCATCGAAGGAAGCGTGACGACCAACGGTCGTCACCCACCGCAGCCGCGGGTCGTCACCCACCGCGGCCGCGGGTCGTCACCTACATATGTTTCCTGGGAGGGAAAACGATGCAGTTCAAGCACACCCTGAAGATCATGCTGGCCGGTGGCCTGCTGTTGGCTACATCGGCCGTGACCGCCGCAGAGCCGGTGGCCGCGACGAACTGGAAACGCGGCATCGAGAACCAGCGACAGGCCGATCTGGGCAATGGCACGTTCCTCAACCCGGTGTTCGCCGGTGATCGCCCGGATCCGTCGGTGCTGAAGGATGGGGATGATTACTACCTCACCCTGTCCTCCTTCGATGCGTATCCGGGCCTGCCGCTGTGGCACTCGCGCGATCTGGTCAACTGGCAGCCGCTGGGCCATGCGATCACCAAGAATGTCGGTGCTATCTGGGCACCGGACATCATCAAGCACGAAGACCGCTACTACATCTATTTCCCCGCGCGCACCGGCGAGACGCGGAGCAACTTCGTGGTCTGGGCCGATGACATCAAGGGGCCGTGGAGCGAGCCGATCGACATCGGCCTGGAGAAGTACATCGATCCGGGCCATGCGGTCGGTGAGGACGGCAAGCGTTACCTGTTCCTGAGCGGCGGCGACTACGTGCAGTTGGCCGACGACGGCCTGAGCGTGGTCGGCACCCCCAAGCACGTCTACGACGGCTGGAAATACCCGGAAAGCTGGGACGTGGAGGCGTACGCGCAGGAAGGCCCGAAGATCAACTTCCGCGATGGCTGGTACTACATGACCACCGCGGTGGGCGGTACCGCCGGCCCGCCGACCGGCCACATGGTGATCGTCGCCCGTTCGCGCTCGATCCATGGGCCGTGGGTGAACGACCCGAACAATCCGATCATGCGCACGCAGTCGGCCGCCGAGCCGTGGTGGTCGCGCGGGCATGCCACGGTGGTGGAAGGCACCGACGACCGCTGGTGGATGATCTACCACGGCTATGAGAACGGCTATTGGACGCTGGGCCGCCAGGCCCTGCTGGAACCGATCGAGTGGACCGCCGACGGCTGGTATGTCGCCAAGGGCGGCGACCTTGGCCAGCCGCTGCGCAAGCCCTCGGGAGAGTCGGTGGGACAGCATGGCATGGCCCTGTCGGACCCCTTCACCGGCAGCAAGCTCGGCCCGCAGTGGTCGTTCTTCAACCCCGCACAGGATGAATACAAGCGGCTGGGCTTCAGCGGCAACGGCCTGGTGCTGCAGGGCAAGGGCGAAACCCCGCGCGACAGCTCGCCGCTCACCGCCATCGCCGGCGACAAGGCCTACCAGTTCGAGGTCGAGATGGATGTCGCCCCCGGCGCAGTCGGCGGCGCCCTGCTGTACTACAGTGACCGCCTGTACGTGGGCGTTGGCAGCAACGGCGAGAAGTTCATCATGCACCGCTATGGTGAAGAGCGCCCTACCCGCCTGACGCCCAGCAGCACCGGCGGCAAGCTGTGGCTGCGGGTCACCAACAACCGCCACATCGTCACCCTCCACTCCAGCACCGACGGCCGCACCTGGCAGAAGTACCCGGTTCAGATGGAAGTGTCCGGTTACCATCACAATGTGGCGGGCAAGTTCCTGGCCCTGAAGCCGGCGCTGTACGCGGCCGGCGACGGCGCGGTCACCTTCCGCAACTTCCGCTACCGCGCGCTCGACTGAGCGCGCGGCTAGAATCCCCCGGCCCCTCGAGTCGAAGACATGTCAGTGCGCAACAGCAACGATGCCGCCAAGCCGGCAGGAATGAAAGGCAAGGCGGCAACGATCAACGACATCGCGCGGCTGTCGGGGGTCTCGAAGAAAACGGTTTCAAGGATCATCAACAACTCCCCGCTGGTGCGCAAGGACACGCGCGAGAAGGTGGAAACGCTGATGCGCGAGGTCGGCTACACGCCCGACCCGTTGGCGCGTGGGCTGGCCTTCCGGCGCTCGTTCCTGATAGGGATGGTGTACGACAACCCGACCGCGCAGTACATCGTGGACATGCAGTACGGCGCACTGGATGCGCTGCGCGGTTCCAGCTTCGAACTGGTGGTGCATCCCTGCGACAGCCGCAGCCCCGGCTACATCGAGGGCGTCTGCCGCTTCGTGCAGCAGCAGAAGCTGCACGGGGTGATCCTGGTGCCGCGTGCGTCCGAAGACCAGGCGCTGGCCGATGCCCTGGAAGAGATCGGCTGCCGCTTCACCCGCATCGCCTCGCTGCCGCTGGATGAAACTTCGCAGATGGTGGTCACCCATGACCGCGACGGCGCCGCCGAGGCGGCCGATTACCTGCTGTCGCTCGGCCACCGCGATATCGCGCTGGTGACCGGCCCCAGTGCCTACCGCTCGGCCCACGAACGCACCTCCGGCTTCATCGAGGCGCTGGCCAAGCGCGGCATCGAGCTGCCCAAGGACCGCATCGTCGAAGCCGGTTACACCTTCGAATCCGGCGTGGCCGCAGCGGAAAAGCTGCTGCTGGGCAAGAAGCGCCCGACCGCCATCTTCACCGGCAACGATGAAATGGCCGCCGGCATCTACAAGGTCGCGCTGCGCGCCGGCATCAACATCCCGCGCGAACTGTCGATCATCGGCTACGACGACAGCCCGCTGGCCTCGCGCCTGTGGCCGTCGCTGACCTCGGTGCGGCGGCACACGCGCGATACCGGACGTACCGCTGCGGCAATGCTGATCCAGCCCGATGGCCAGCCGGCGATGCAGATCGCCAGCGTGCGCCCGCACCTGATCGTGCGCGATTCCTGCCAGCCGCCGCAGGACGAATAAACCGTAAACCCCCGCCCCGCAAGGAAGAAAAGGCACCTTGCGGTGCAAAATGACACCGGTGTCCAAGGCCGCTAGAATGGCCGCCACACCGCGCCGGCGCCGAGTCATCGGCCCGTCCCCTGCTCTGGAGAAGCCATGTACTGCAAGACCCATTACGCCACCCATCCCGATGCCATCAAGGGCGCCAGCAATGACGACCTGCGCGACCTGTACCTGCTCGATGGGCTGTTCAACGCCGATGCGGTGACCCTGAAGTACACCCACTACGAGCGCTTCGTGCTCGGCGGTGCGGCGCCGGTCAACGGCCCGGTTTCGCTGCCCAAGCAGACCGAACCGGCTTCGGCCGCCGGCCACGCGTTCCTGGAGCGTCGCGAGCTGGGCGTGATCAACGTCGGCAGCGGCAGCGGCACCATCACCGTCGATGGCACGACCTTCAAGCTGGGCCCGAAGGACGGTCTGTACGTGGCCATGGGCAGCGAAGACGTAGTGTTCGCTTCGGACGATGCCGCCAACCCGGCGCAGTTCTACCTGGCCTCGACCCCGGCGCACGCGCGCTTCGAGACCAAGGCGCTGTCGATCAAGGACGCGGTGGCACTGGACCGCGGCGCGCTGGAAACCAGCAACGAGCGCACCATCTACCAGTACATCGTGCCGGCCACCTGCCAGTCCTCGCAGCTGCTGCTGGGCCTGACCGTGCTGAAGCCGGGCAGCGTCTGGAACACCATGCCGCCGCACCTGCATGACCGCCGCAGCGAAGTGTATTTCTACTTCGACCTGGGCCAGAACGACCGCGTGTACCACTTCATGGGCGAGCCGGAAGCGCAGCGCCACATCGTCATCCAGAACAACGAAGCGGTGGTATCGCCGCCGTGGTCGATCCACATGGGCGCCGGCACCAGCAACTACGCCTTCATCTGGGCGATGGGCGGCGAGAACCTGGATTACACCGACATGCACGTGCTGGACATCTGCCAGCTCAAGTAAGCCTCAGTTCCGCCGCCGGCATCCGCGCCGGCGGCGGTCCGTCCATCGTGCGGCGAGCGCACGTATCCACAAGGAATGCATCAATGGCTAATCCGTTCAGTCTGGAAGGCAAGGTCGCGCTGGTCACCGGTGGCAACACCGGCCTGGGGCAGGGTATCGCCGTGGCATTGGCTGCCGCAGGCGCCGACGTAGCCGTGGCCGGCATCGCACCGCCGACCGACACCGTGGCGAAGATCACCGCGCTGGGCCGCCGCTGCCTGGCCATCGAAGCGAACCTGATCAGCATCGAGCCGGTCGAGCGCGTGGTGCGCGAAACCATCGAAGGCCTCGGTGGGCTGGATATCCTGGTCAACAACGCCGGGCTGATCCGTCGCGCCGACGCGGTCGACTTCACCGAGCAGGACTGGGACGACGTGATGAACGTCAACATCAAGTCCGCGTTCTTCATCTCGCAGGCGGCCGGTCGCCATTTCATCGCCCAGGGCCACGGCAAGATCATCAACATCGCCTCGATGCTGTCCTTCCAGGGTGGCGTGCGCGTGCCGTCCTATACCGCCAGCAAGAGCGGCATTGCCGGCATCACCCGCCTGCTGGCCAACGAATGGGCCGGCAAGGGCATCAACGTCAATGCGATCGCCCCCGGCTACATGGCGACCGACAACACGGCCGCCCTGCGCGCCGATGCAGACCGCAACAAGTCGATCCTGGAGCGCATCCCCGCCGCACGCTGGGGCAACCCGGAAGACCTGGCCGGTGCTGCCGTGTTCCTGGCCTCGTCGGCGTCGGACTACGTCAACGGCGCGGTGCTGCCGGTCGATGGTGGCTGGCTGGCGCGGTAACCCGGTAACACCATCGCATTCGCGCTGGCGCTCCCACGGTTTGCGCTGCAAACCGCGGGCCCCGCGTCACCCTGCTTCCAGACCCCCACCGCTTCGCGGTCGCCCCCTGACTCAGGGGGCTTTCCTCCAGATGCAAACCGGGGCCGGCATTGCCGAGGTGCACATCGTGCGTTTGATGCTCTTTCTGCTTCTGTTCCTCGTCGCTGCCACCGCACACGCTGCGCCGGTGCGGGTGTTCATTGCCGGCGATTCGACCGCGGCCGAGTACGGGCCGGAGCGGGCGCCGCAGGCGGGCTGGGGGCAGATGCTGCAGAGCTACCTGGATCCAGCGCGCATCGAGGTGCGCAACCATGCCAAGGGCGGCCGCAGCACGCGCAGTTTCATCGCCGAAGGACGGCTGGACGCCATCGCCGGCGAGCTGCGCAAGGGCGATGTGCTGCTGATCCAGTTCGGCCACAACGATGCGAAGTTCGAAGACCCCTCGCGCTATACCGATCCTGCCGGCGACTACGCCGCGTTCCTGATGCGCTACGTGCAGCTGGCACGCGACAAGGGCGCCACGCCGGTACTGATCACTCCGGTGGCACGCCTGTTGTACGACTTCGGTTCACTGCTGGATACGCATGGCGTGTACACGCTGGCGATGAAACAGCTGGCCGCGGGCGAGGACATCGCGCTGATCGACCTCAACGACCGTTCCACGCGCTGGATCCGGGCGCTGGGTGAGCAGGGCGCCAAGCCGTATTTCCTGTTCGTGCCGGAACAGCAGAAGGCTGATGGCACCCATTTCAGCGCGGCAGGCGCGAACGCGGTGGCCTGCCTGGTGCTGCGTGACTGGGTGGAACTGCAGCCGGCAGTGAAGCCGGCGCTGGTGCGCGACATCGACTGCGATGTGGGCGGCGGTGCAGGGCAGGGCAGCGACCCGCAGCGCCCGTCGCAGGTCGTGCACGAAGACGACCTCGCGCGGCCCCAGGCCGGTCCG
The DNA here is from genome assembly GCF_014841975.1 of Stenotrophomonas sp. CFBP 13724. Lineage (NCBI taxonomy): Bacteria > Pseudomonadati > Pseudomonadota > Gammaproteobacteria > Lysobacterales > Lysobacteraceae > Stenotrophomonas > Stenotrophomonas sp. CFBP 13724. The sequence goes on along the minus strand of NZ_JACYUW010000003.1, from coordinate 260,722 downwards.
CATGGCGGCGCGGGTCCGACCACGGCGTATCCGTTCTTCGCCGACGCCGAGGGCCTGCCGTTCGTGCTGCGCAAACGCGTGCTGCACAAAGGTGCCGGCATCGGCCTGCATCCGCAGCACAAGGACGAGATCTACTACATCGTCAGCGGCAAAGGCTCGTACGTGCTGGATGGAAAGCAGTTTGATGTTCGCCCCGGGCATGCGCTGCTGACCCGCACCGGCAGTCGCCACGCCCTGCAGCAGCGTGGCGAAGAAGACCTGGTGGTGCTGCTGGCCTACCCGCGCTGACGTCACCGACCGATGACCGGTAGCGCCGACCCATGGTCGGCGAGCGCAGCGGCGGCTCCTGGCTTTCAAGCACCGCGCATGATCGGAGAATGTGGCGACCAACGGTCGCCACCCACCAAGCCACTACGCCACGCCTCAGACGTCGCCGCCGCTCGCCCAGCCATCCCCGGTACCGCGCTGGAACACGCGGTCGTCCGCCTGCACCTGGCCGGCCGGCAACTGCGGCTGGTCCGCCAGGCCGGCGTAGATCGTGGTGAAGTCCGGCGCGGTGGCCTGCATCAGCTGCTCGAAGCTGTCGATGACGAAGTAGGTCTTCTGGAAGGTATCGATGCGGTAACGCGTGCGCATGATGCGTTCCAGGTCGAAGCCGATCCGGTTCGGTGCCGGCGACTCCAGCGAGTAAAGTGATTCGCCCTTCGACGACACGATGCCTGCGCCGTAGATGCGCAGCCCGTCGGCGGTATTGATCAGGCCGAATTCGACCGTGTACCAGTACAGGCGCGTCAGGTTCTGCAGCGCGTCCGGGCCCAGCGCATGGGCCTTCACGCCGCCGCGCCCGTAGGCTTCCATGTAGTCGGCGAACACCGGGTTCATCAGTAGCGGCACGTGCCCGAACAGGTCATGGAACATGTCCGGCTCGGCGATGTAGTCGATCTGGTCAGGGCGGCGGATCCACCAGGTCACCGGGAAACGCCGATTGGCCAGGTGATCGAAGAAGTCCAGCTCCGGCAGCAGCCCTTCCACCCCGACCAGGGTCCAGCCGGTGGCCGCCGCCAGGGCCTCGTTGAGCTGGTCGAAGCGCGGGATCATGTCCGCGCTCATGCCCATGGCGTCCTGCGCATCCAGGAACTCCTGGCAGGCGCGACCGTTGAGCAGGTCGCGCTGGCGCTTGAACAGCGTGCTCCACGTTGCGTGGTCGTCGGTGCTGTAGCTGTCCCACGGCTGTTCCACCACGGCGGTGGTATAGACCGGCACATAGCCCTTGTCGGTCTGCTGGTGCTCGACGCGGCGGGGAGTGGTCTGGTCCATGGGATGGCTCCTTGCGGGTGTCCGTCGATGCTAGGGCAGGGATCGCGCAACAGGGTTGCAAAGTTGCGCGTTGATCGCGTCCTGGCGCAATATCGTTGCGTCCATCCCGTGTTGCGAGGCAGCAATGGCAGGTGAAGTCCAGTTCGACCGCACGGATCTACGCCTTCTGGCCGAGATCCAGCGTGATGGCCGCGCCACCAACGCCGAACTGGCGACGCGGGTGAACCTGTCCCCTTCGGCCTGCCTGCGCCGCCTGCAGCGGCTGGAAGGCGAGGGCGTGATCGCCGGCTATGGGGCGCGGCTGGAGCCGAAGCACATCGGCCTGGGGCTGCAGGCCTTCGTGCGCGTGCAGCTGGAAAAGCATGACCAGGCCGCCATCGCGCGTTTCGCCGACAGCGTGGTGGAATGGGACGAAGTGGTCGCCTGCCACGCGCTGACCGGCGACATGGACTACCTGCTGCAGATCTACGTGCGCGACCTGGAGCATTTCTCCAGCTTCCTGTTGGACAAGCTGCTCAATGCCTCCGGCGTGGCCGATGTCAACTCCAGCTTCGTGCTGCGCACCGTGAAACCCTTCCGCGCACTGCCGTTGTCGCAGCTGGGTGGGTGAACCGGTTTGACGGCAGCGATGCGGTAGCCGAGCATCGTCGGCAGCGGTAGCGTCGAACAGGGGCGTTGGCTGCAGCACCTCTTTCGATCATCGACATGCCCGACACCGCGCCTTTTACCGACACCACCCATTTCCTGCCACTGCGGCGGCGGACGCTGGCGCAGCACCTGGGCCGCGGCACGCCGCCGTCGACGCCGTTGGAACAGGCGGGTCTGCTGGCTGCCCAGCTGTGCCGCCTGCATGCCCATCCGGGGGCGCAACTGGAGCGCCTGCTGCACGATGCGTGCGCGTTGTTCGCCGCCGACGACGGAAGTGCAGCCGCCGCGCAGCTGAGCGGGAAGGGCGGCCAAGGGCAGCCGGCGCTGGATGCGTGGCTGGCCGAGCTGGCCATGCACGGTGTGCTGCTGGCGCCGGACGAGGCCGTGGAGCGCTTCGTCGCCGCCTCGCCCGATGCCTATCCCGGCGCGGACTTCCAGGCCGCCTGCCAGGTCACCCTGGCCGAGCACACCATCCGTTACCCGGCCACCGCCGCGCCCGACGACGAGGACGAAGCGGTCGAGCCCGACTCGGATCCCGAGGAGCAGGCGCCGCGTGCCACCGGGGCCATCGAGCGCAACGGGCTGTTCACCAGCGAACAGGCGCGCGTGCTGCGCGCCATCGCCGCCAACCCGGATGAACTGATCGACCTGGACGCCTACGCCGGTACCGGGAAAAGCCATCTGGTGCTGGCGCTGATGGACGCCCGGCCAGGCCGCTATACCTACATCGCGCCGTCGCGTGGCCAGGTCGAAGCCTTCCGCCCGCGGCTGCCCGCCGATTCCGGCACGCGGCTGCTGACCCAGATCGAACTGGCCAACCTGATGGTGCAGCAGGCCGCACGCAGTGGCCGCGGCAACGGCTTCGTGCCGACCTACCGGCTGAGCACGATCCCGGCCTGGGAGATCACCCGCCGGATCGGCCTGCAGGGCATCGGCCAGCGCGTACCCGAGCAGGTGCTGATGACGGCCCTGGAGGGCATCAACCGGTGGTGTGCGTCGTCATCGCCGACGTTGCAGGCCGCGCACTTCGACCGTTCGCTGCCATGGGCGATGCTCGACGCGGCGCCCTACGTGGCGGCCGCCGAGCACGTCTGGCGCTGCATGTTCGATGCCGGCGTGCAGAAGGGCGGTTGCCTCAGCCTCAATACCGGCCACCTCGGCAAATGGCTGGAGCTGCAGGGCGTGGCGCCGCCGGTCGGGCTGGGCATGCTGCTGGTGGATGAGGCGCATGAACTGAGTCCGGCCTGGAAGCAGGTGCTGGCCCGGCATGCGCCCGGCGTGGTCAGCCTGGGCGATCCGCACCAACGGCTGGTCGGGCGCGCATCGCGCTGGTCGAGCTCCAAGGTGCTGGAAATGAGCCAATCGGTGCGCCAGGGAAGCCAGGTGGATGGCCTGGTCAACCAGTCACTGGCGCTGGATGACATCGGGGCGTCCAGCGAACGCTTCATGGGCGCCAGCGACCGCGCCACCGGTGTGCGCCGCTATGCCACGTGGTCGCAGGTGCCGCCGTCCGGGGCACGCCTGTACGGCAGCCTGTGGCGGCTGCTGCAGGAAGCCAACCAGCTGCTCGCGCAGGGTGCGCGCGTGCACGTGCATCCGGCTTCGCTGCGCCTGCTGCAGAAAGAAGCGCAGGCGCCGATCGATGCGTGGCGAAGCGTGCGGCGGGGCGAGTCGAGCCGGCGCTGGGAGGCCTTCGTGGAAGCCTGCGAGCAGCGCGGGCAGGGTGATATCCCGGCGCTGTTTTCCGGTGGATTCGATTCAACCGCACTGGAGCAGCTGCTGGCGGCGCTGGTGCCCGCGCAGGACGCAGCCATCACGCTGTGCCTGGCCCAGCATGCAAAGAACCTGCAGTTCGACCGGGTGGCGATGTCGGCATGCTGCTTCATCACCGGCTACGAGACGCGCCAGGCGCACAGCCCGGTGCGTGCGGCCTACCTGGGGCTGACCCGTGGCAGCCAACAGCTGTGGCTGCCGGGCGATGCGATGGAACAGCTGCAGCTGAGCGCGCAGCGCCATGCCGAGACGCTGGAAACCCGGCGCATGGAAAAGCGCCGCGCCGCCGGGCATGTGAAGCGCTGAAGCGTTAGCGCCGAGCCACGCTCGGCAAGCGTGACGACCAACGGTCGTCACCCACCGCAGCAGGAGCCCGGTAGCGCCGAGCCACGCTCGGCGAGCGCAGCGGCAAAGGAGCAACAGCAGGACGGCCAGCGGCCGTCACTGCCGAGGGTCAGCAGTCGGCTTTGCGGCCCATCAGCCGGCCCATGCGCGAAGGCTCATCGCACTTCGGCTTGGGCGGCGGCAGCAGGGCGGCGGCGCGCGCGCGCTGGATCTGCTCGATCTTCGCGCGGATCTGCGGCATGGCGGCCATCGCGGCCTTCTCGCCTTCCAGGATAGCCTTGCCGCGCTGGCTGAAATCGGACGCGCCGATATCCAGCACGCGCGGTCGGATGATGATGTCCGCGCGCGCCAGTTCCTGTTCGCCCAGGCGCTGGCCCATGATCGCGATGGACTGGTTGACGATGCCCAGCATGCCGGTCGGCGTACGACCGCTGGCCTTGCTGGAGATATCCACGGCGACGACGAACTCGGCGCCCAACTGGCGCGCTGCGTCCACCGGCACCGGGCTGACCACGCCGCCATCCACGAAATTGTTCTGGCCGATCTTCACCGGTTCGAACACGCCCGGAATGCTGCTGGACGCACGCACCGCCTGGCCGACGTTGCCGCGCACGAACACCGCGCGCTCACCGGTTTCCAGGTTGGTGGCCACCGCTGCGAACGGCTTGCGCAGGCGTTCGCCCGGCTTGTTGCCGACCTGCTGGTTGACGTAGTCCTGCAGCTTCTGGCCCTGCACCAGTCCACCGGAGAACAGGCGCACGTCGCGGATGCTGGCTTCGTCCAGTGCCACCGCCTTGGTCTGCATCTCGAAGGCATCCATGCCGCTGGCGTACAGCGCACCGACCACGCTGCCGGCACTGGTGCCGGACACCACCACCGGTTCAAAGCCGTTGGCTTCCAGCATCTTGATCACGCCGATATGGGCGAAGCCCTTGGCCGCGCCGCCGCCGAGGGCGATGCCGATCTTCACCGGCTTGGTGGGCTGCACCACGGTGGGCGCAGGCGGCGGAGTGGGGCGGGCGTTCTCGCCACCACAACCGGCCAGCAGGCCGAGCAGGGCAACGGACAGCATCACACGGGTGCGGGAAAGACTCATCGGCAAGGAGACGCAGCAGGAAAGAGCGCCAGCATAGCGAAGCGCGGAGCCGCTGCGGGGGCAGTGGCTGCACGCATTCAGTTGGTAGTGACGGCCGCTGGCCGTCAATCGCGGTGGGTGACGACCGTTGGTCGTCACGGCCTTTCGGCCAGTGGCAGCAGGGTCACGGAGCGAGAGCGTGACGACCAACGGTCCTCACCCACCGGGCGGAGGGGCGCAAGCGGGCCGCTTTCCTCTCAGAAGCGGTTGTCGCCGTCCAGCATCCGGCCCAGGCCGCCCAGTACCGAGCCCTCGCCGCGGTTCTGGCCACCGCCCTGCGGCGCGGCCATCCACATCCGGCCAGCCAGCCGCGAGAACGGCAGCGACTGCAGCCAGACCTTGCCGGGGCCGGTCAGGGTGGCCAGGAACACGCCTTCGCCGCCGAACACCATGCTCTTGATGCCGGCAACCCGGCGCACGTCCATGTCCACGCTGGCGTGGTAAGCGACCACGCAGCCGGTATCCACGTCCAGCCGCTCGCCGGCCGCCAGTTCGCGTTCGACCACGCAGCCGCCGGCATGGATGAACACCCAGCCGTCGCCTTCCAGCTTCTGCATGATGAAGCCTTCGCCGCCGAACAGGCCGGTCATGATCTTGCGCTGGAACTGCACGCCGATCTGCACCCCGCGCGCGCCGGCGAGGAAACTGTCCTTCTGGCAGATCAGCCGCCCGCCGTGCTCGTCCAGCTTCATCGGCAGCACCGTGCCGGGGTAGGGCGCGGCGAAAGCCACCTTGGCCTTGCCGTGGCCGGTATGCGTGTACAGCGTGGCAAACAGGCTCTCGCCGGTCAGCACGCGCTTGCCGGCCGACATCAGCTTGTCCATGAAGCCGCCGCCCTGGCCGCTGTGCGAGCCATCGCCGAACACGGTATCCATCTGCACCGCCGAATCCTTGAACATCAGCGCGCCGGCTTCGGCGATCGCGCTCTCGCCCGGGTCCAGTTCGATCTCCACGAACTGCATTTCATGGCCGACGATGCGGAAATCGATGTCGTCCGCGCGCTGGCTGCCCGCGCCGTGGCCTGGCACCGGGGGCGGTGCGCTGGACATGCCGGGGGCCTCGCTGCGCAGTTCGGGGACCTCGCCGATCGCCATCCAGCCACTCATCCCCTGGCACCAGGCCAGCGCGCGCGGATTGGCCTGGGCGAAGCGGCGTGCGGCCTGCTCATCGAAGGGCCCAACGCGCTCGGCCTGGCCGGGGACATGGAAGTACCACTGGTTCATCGCTGTGATTCCAAGGGGTGCGGGAACGACGAGTCTAGCGGGCTGGCCAGCGCCCCGGCGACGGCCATGAACGCGCGGCATTTGCGGCCAGCGTGTTGTATTGCAACAATTATCTGGTAGCGCCGTTCCACCACCCCTCCCAACACAGCCTACCGCCATGTCCCCGAACCGTTCCGTCCACGACCGCCGACCGGTCGTGCGTCCGCTCGTTCTCGCTCTCTCCGCCCTGCTGCCGCTGTCCGCAGTTGCCCAGCAAGCTCCGGCCAGCAAGGATCCGGTCGCGCTCGATGCGCTCACCGTGACCGCACAGCGCCGCGTCGAGAACGCCAAGGACGTGCCGGTGGCGATCACTGCGATCCAAGGGGAGAAGCTCGATGTCCTCGGTTCGGCCGGTGACGACATCCGCTTCCTGGCCGGCCGCGTGCCCAGCCTGAACATCGAATCGTCCTACGGCCGTGCCTTCCCGCGCTTCTACATCCGCGGCCTGGGCAACACCGATTTCGACCTCAACGCCTCCCAGCCGGTGTCGCTGGTCTACGACGACGTGGTGCAGGAAAGTCCGCTGCTGAAGGGCTTCCCGCTGTTCGACCTGGCCGGCGTGGAAGTGCTGCGCGGCCCGCAGGGCACGCTGTTCGGCCGCAACACCCCGGCCGGCGTGGTCAAGTTCGATTCGGCCCGTCCGTCGCAGGACGCTGACGGCTACGTCAGGGTCGCCTATGGCAGCTACGACACCTGGAACGTGCAGGGCGCCTACGGCGGCCCGCTGACCAGCCGCTGGTCGGCCCGCGTATCGGCCCTCTACCAGCGCCGCGACGACTGGGTAAGCAACACCCGCAGCGACGCACCGGCACAGGGTTTCGAAGGCTACGACGAAGGCGCTGCGCGCGTGCAGTTCCTGTACGAAGGCGACGGTTTCGAAGGCCTGTTCAACCTGCACAAGCGCAAGCTCAACGGCACCGCGCGCCTGTTCCGCGCCAACATCATCCAGCCCGGCAGCAACAAGCTGGTGGAAAACTTCGATCGTGATGAAGTGTCCACCGACGGGCAGAACTTCTCCGACCTGGAAACCTGGGGCGGCAGCGCGCGCCTGAAGTGGGATCTTGGCCGGGTCACCCTGCACTCGATCACCGGCTATGAAACCGCCGAATCGCTCAACCACGGCGACATCGACGGTGGCTACGGTGCCGCCTTCCTGGGCGCCGGCAACTATGGTCCGGGCTTCATCCCGTTCCCGTCCGAGTCGGCCGATGGCCTGCCGAGCCACCGCCAGTGGACGCAGGAATTCCGCGTCGAATCCAACGAATGGGGCCGTTTCGACTGGCAGGCCGGCGTGTTCTACTTCGATGAAGACGTCACCATCGACAGCTTCAACTACGACTCGCTGACCCCAGGCAATCCGCAGAGCGGCCATGCCGTGCAGCAGCAGCGCAACAAGGCGTGGGCGGCGTTCGCCTCCGGCGACTTCGACGTCACCGAGCGGTTCAAGCTGCGTGCCGGCGTGCGCTATACCCAGGACAAGAAGGACTTCACCGCCAGCGTGCTGCAGGCGGTCGCCGGTGGTACGCCGGTCAGCGGCCCGTACGTTGCCAACAGCGATGTCGACGATGTCAGCTGGGACCTGAGCGGTGTGTATGCACTGACCGAAAACGTCAATGCCTACGCGCGCGTGGCCAAGGGCTTCCGTGCGCCGTCGATCCAGGGCCGGTTGGCCTTCGGCGGGGTCACCCAGGCCGACTCGGAGAAGGTGATTTCGTACGAGGCCGGCATCAAGGCCGACCTGTTCGACCGCCGTGCGCGCCTGGGCTTCAGCGTGTTCCGCTATGACGTGGACGGCCAGCAGCTGATCGCCGTGGGCGGCACCAACAACACCGCCACGCTGCTCAATGCCGACAAGACCATCGGCCAAGGCTTCGAGCTCGACTTCGAAGCCTACCTGACCGACAACGTGCTGCTGACCCTGGGCAGCAGCTACAACGACACCGAGATCAAGGACCCCAACCTGGCGGTAGCGATCTGCGGCGGCGGCTGCACCATCACCGATCCGACCACGGTGATCAACGGCGGCACCTATGCGCTGGTCAACGGCAATTCGCTGCCGCAGGCGCCGAAGTGGATCCACAACCTGACCCTGCGTGCTGGCTTCCCGGTCACCGATGCCAGCGAGTTCTACGTCTACACCGACTGGGCGTACAAGAGTGAAGTCAACTTCTTCCTCTACGAATCGCCGGAGTTCCGCAGCCGCAGCTCGCTGGAAGGCGGGCTGCGCCTGGGCTACAACTGGGATTACGGCCAGTACGACGTCGCTGTGTTCGGTCGCAACCTGACCGACCAGGTTCGGGTGGTCGGGGCGATCGACTTCAACAACCTGACCGGTTTCCTCAACGAGCCGCGTACCTTCGGCGTGGAGTTCACCGCGAAGTTCTGACCGACCGGGAAACGTGGTGGCGGCCTGAGGTCGCCACCCAGCCGATGGTCATCCACGGCGCGGATTCTTCTGCGCCGTTTTTCATTTACAGCGCGCTTTGTGGACGCACCTTCAGTACCGCTTCCTCGGCCGCGCAATCGCGGCTGGACGATCGACCGGCCGCGCGTGCGGCTGCGATTTCACGTTTTGCAGCGAGCAGGTCGGCCTGGAACTCCGGGTTGTCGTGCAGCCGCGCGACCAGTGTGGCGCCGAGGAACCGCGCCTGTACGATATCGCTGTGCCAGTGCATGTTGCAGACCAGGCGACTTTCAGCGTAGCTGCGACCGCGCGCGAAGATCGCATCGGCCCGCTGCGGTGCCACCTCGGCGAGGATCAGCGCCCACGCCCAGCCGGCGATGCCGTGGCCGGATGGATACGAGCCGGTATCGCGTTTCTTGTCGTCCTCTTCCGGGGTGCAGGTCGGCGCTGCGTTGACCACGTAGGGCCGCCGGCGCAGATACTGGTTCTTGGCCGGACGCGCGGTGGCGCTGGCGTCGCGGCGGCTGCGCTGCAGCAGGCTGAGCAGGGCCGGGGTGCGCGCGGCGTCCACGTCGATCCCCAGTGCGCAGCTGAACTGGTTGGCACCCGGCTGCATCGGGCCTTTGGGGAATGAATCGTCGGCATCCCGGCTGGCCTGGGCAAACCGCTCGGTGCCGCGCAGTGCGAGCGCTTCATCGCTGACCTGCGCATCCAGGGCTGCGGTCACCGTGCCTGCGGCAGGCGGCGCGGGGAGCAGCGCGATGCTGTCCGGCACCTGCGTTTCGACAAGATAGCCGGTGACCTTGGCAGCCACCGGTGAGGTGGTGGCGACCAGCGACAGGGCGGCCAACGCAAACGGTCTGGTCCGCGCGATGGCGGCTGTCGGGTGGTGTGTCATGGAGGGGAATTCCGCATGCGATGGAAGCGGCAGCGTTGCACGACGGTGCACGCCTGTCGGCACGCTGCCGCCCGTTGCAAGGCAGCACCGTGGCGCAGAGCGTCACTGCCCTGCGCGGGTGGACCGCGGCGGTCGGCAGCGGGCCGCAAGGCCATGGCGTGCAGCCGATTGCCTGACACGATGGCAGGCAGCGGCCCGACGCACCTGCGGAACCTGCCAGCGTCGGCGGCGTCATCGCGCGCGATGACCCCTGCCGGATGCCTCGATGGACTACAGCGCGCTGGCCGGCCGCACCTTCAGCACCGCTTCCTCGGCCGCACAGTCGCGGCTGGAGTGCGCACCCTGCGCCCGTGCAACCGTGATTTCCCTGCGCGCCGCGAGCAGGTCACGCTGGAAAGCCGGATTGTCATGCAACCGTGCCACGGCGGCGGCGCCCATGAAGCGGCCCTCCAGGATGTCACTCTGCCAGTGCACGTTGCACACCAGGCGGCTTTCGCCGTAGTTGCGGCCGCGCGCGATGATGGCATCGGCGCGGTCCGGCACGATTTCCGAAAGCAACAGCGCCCACGCCCAGCCGATCGAGGTGTGGCCGGAGGGATAGGAGCCGTTGCGCCGCAGGCCGGCTTCGTCCTGCGGGGTGCAGGTGGGTTCGCCGTTGACCATGAACGGACGCGGGCGCTGGTGGTGTTTCTTGGCGGTGCGGGTCGCGGCACTGGCATCGATGCGGCTGCGTTCCAGCAGGCGGTACAACGCCGGCGTGCGCTGCGCGTCCACGTCCAGGTCGATGGCGCAGGAGAACTGGTTGGCGCCCTTTGGGAAGCCCAGTTCGGCATCGTGCGTGGCCTGGCTGAAGCGCGGCGTGCCGCGCAGCGCCCGTGCCTCCTGGCTGACCTGTTCGTCCAGCGCGAAGCCGGCCGAGCCGGCCACCGGCGGTGCAGGCACCAGCGCCAGGCTGGCAGGCACCGACGCGGCGTCCAGGTAGCCCACCGCCTTGGTTGTGAGGTTGGCCTCAACAGCGGTCGGCCTGCTGGTGGTTGCCGCGCATCCCACCAGTGACAGTGCGACGGCAAGCCAGGGCAGGGTGCGGCCACGGCGGGAGATCAAGGACATGGGCAGGCTCGGGACTGGGGCTCGCCGGCAATGATCGCAGTCCGGATCGCCCTGTGCAGCGTCCGTCGCGCATACGGCCAGAACCGGCATGGCCCTGTGCTTGGGACAAAGCCGCTGCCGAATGTCGGAAATGTCTTGATTCCCGGGGCTGCGCACGGACTACGCCCAAGATCGCGCCGAGCATCAGGCCCATACAGGGTTCCGGGACCCGCAGACCAGGGAGAAATGCCATGCACAGCACCGCATTACGAACTACCGCACTGGCCCTGCTGGTGGGCGTGCAGCCCGCGCAGGCGGCCGATGGCCTCGGCGTGGCCTTCGTGCACGGCACCGGTGCACCGACCAATGCCACCCGGACCTACTGGCAGCCGGCCATCATCGACAGTGTCCGCCAGGGCCTGCCGGACAAGCGCAATTACATCGTCATCAACTGCGACTTCAATCAGTACATGTGGAAGCCGAAAGCCGCCGGCTGCCTGGCCGAGCAGCTGTCCGGCTTCATCGAAAGGCGCGGCGTCACCCGGCTGGTGGTCATCACCCACTCCAACGGTGGCAACGTCGTGCGCTGGATCCTGTCCAATCCGACCTACGACCGCCGCTATCCAAAGATCATCCACACGCTGCAGAAGGTCACCGCGCTGGCACCGTCTTCGGCCGGTACACCGTTGGCCGACGCAGTGATCAATGGCAGCACCTTCGAAACCCTGCTGGGTTGGTTGCTGGGCAAGCGAAACGACGCCGTTCGTCAGCAGCAGGTGGCCCACATGGCCACTTACAACGCGCAGAACCTGTATGGCACCGGCGGTCGCCCGGCCCTGCCCACGCCATTCCGCGCGGTGGTCGGCAGCGATGTGGACTCGGCGCCTACTGACGCGGACAGTTACTGCGGAGGCTATGCCGCCAACCTCGGCCTGGAGTTCACCCGGAACTGGCTTTCTTCGTGTTCGGACGGTTTCCTCGACTGCAGCAGCCAGAAGGCGGCCGGCACCGTGTGGTTCACCGACACCGCGCGCACGCACGGCGCCGAACCGCTCAGCCACAACCAGAGCCGCCGCGCGTGTTTTGGCCTCGGCACACTTCTGCGCAATGACCTGACCCAGTGACGGACACCCTCATGACGATGCATTCCACCCTCCTGGCCGTTGCCGTGCTGGCGATCCTGTCCACCGCGCCCACAGCGGCCGCACAACCGCTGCGCGCCGCCGGGGCGGGCGACCAGGTACCGGCCACCCTGATCGCCGCGCCGTTGCCCACCGACGATGAAAGCGAGCAGGTACCGCTGGCCTTCGCCTGGGCGCTGGACCCGGCGCAGCCGCTGCAGGCGCCTGCGCCCCATGCGGCCGTCAGCCGCAGCTACTGGCAGCAGGTCGATGCAGCCGAACTGCAGCGCGGCCTGGCGTTGCCACTGACCGCACCGGACGCGGTGATCCAGCTCAGCCCGGCGCCGGGCGCCCGCGCGCTGTCGGCGGGGTCATTGCAGTTGCGCGATCCGGCAGGGCGAAGCAGCGGGGCCCACATTGTCGATTCACGTGTGTTGCAGGACGCCGGCATGCCGGTAAGCGATGGCACGCGCATGCTGCGGACCGGCGCAACCAGCACGGCCGGGGTCTACCGCCTGCACAGTCGCCAGGCACGCGGCCACTACGTGGTGCAGGTGCTGGAGCGCAACAGCCCGCTGCGGCTGGAAGTCCAGGCCAGCCATTCGCGGTTGTTGGCCGGCGACAGCCTGCAGTTGCAGGCACGCCTGCGCGAAGACGGCGTCGGCAGACCGCAGGCGGGCACGCCCCGAAGCGGTTTCGGCGGCCATGCCCTGCTGGTCGCACCGGATGGCCGCAGCTGGCCGCAGCAGTTGCGGCCCATGCCAGATGGCAGCCTGCGCGCGCAGGTGCGTATTCCCGCCGACGTGGGCAACACGCAGGGTCTATGGGAGCTGCAGGTGTTCGCACAGGCTGACGGCGCGCTGCGTGATGGCACGGTCGCCTTCGCTGCCGCGCTGCCGACGGCGCGTTTCAGCGGGCAGGCCACGGCCGATCCCGCCAGCCGCCGGGTCAGCGTGTCACTGCAGGTGGCAGCAGCGGGGCGTTACGAAGCACGCGGCACCCTGTACGCCAGCGCGGCCGATGGGCAGTTGAAACCCGTCGCGCAGGCCCATGCCGCCGCCTGGTTCGAGGGTCCCGGGCAGGGGGCGCTGGTACTGCCGTTCGACCAGGCCGCGTTGCCGGCGGGATTTGGCCCGCCGTATGAACTGCGCGACCTGCAACTGCAGGACCAGAGCCGGATGGCACCGATCGAGTCGCGCGCTGCCGCGCTTCGGTTCTGATCCGGCTGCCCAGTTGCAACGGCCGTGCGGTGCTATCCCGCGTACGCGGCCAGCCGTCCGTGCTGCTCCACCACGGAGATCGAGCCGCCGAACGCGGCCGACAAGGGCGCATCACACAGCAGTTCGGCGCGCGCGCCATCGGCCAGTACACGGCCGTCGCGCAGCAGCACCACGCGGTCGATTTCGGGAATGATCTCTTCCACGTGGTGGGTGACCAGCACCAGCGTGATGCCTTGGCGCGCCAGTGACTGCATGGTATCGACCAGCTGCTGCCGGGCCACCAGGTCCAGCCCGGTGGATGGCTCGTCCAGCAACAACGCGTGCGGACGGTTGACCAGTGCCCGGGCGATCAACACGCGCCGGGTCTCTCCGGCCGAAAGCTCTGCATAGGTGCGACCGTGCAGCGCCAGCGCGCCGGTCATCGCCAGGGTCTGGCGCGTGCGCTCGCGCATCTCCTGGGTGATCTCGCGGAAGGCAGGCAGCACGTAGCTGGCGAAGAATCCGGTCAGCACCGCCTGTTCCACGGTCAGGCCCGGCATGTCGGCGAGCGTGCTGCTGAGGTCGCCGGTGACGATGCCCAGCTGCGAGCGCAGCCGGTCGACCTGCCAGCGGTTCTGGCCCAGCACTTTCACCGGCACGTGACCGTCGGCGTGTGCCAGCGGATACAGCTCGCGGGTGATGAGTTTGATGAAGGTGGATTTGCCGCAGCCGTTGGGTCCGAGCAGCGCGGTGTGCTGGCCCTGCGCGATGCGCAGGCTGAGGCCATGCAGCACCTTTACCTGGCCGCGCATCACGCTGGCGCGATCCAGTTCAATCAACGGCGGGAGGGTGCCGGCATCGGCTGCGGGCGGTGCAACGGCGGCTGGATTCAGGCTGGACAACGCAGGTTCCCGGCTGGAAGGCGCGCGCCGTGGCGGCGCAGGGATGCAGTTTGCCAAGCCAGGGGCCATCATGTCTGCACCCCGCAGATACCGGCCGCACCCCGGCCAGGAGGCCGCCATCACCTACTTGATCACCTCGCTGCCACGCGGGCCTGGGATCGTTCTGCGCCTGGCCCTGGTGCTGCTCTGCATGACCGGCGCGGTGCAGGCGCAGGTGACCGATACCGGCACCTACCTGCAGCGCATCGATGCCGATGCAGATGGCCGCGTCAGCGAAGCCGAGTATGTGCAGTGGATGATGTACGCCTTCGACCGGATGGATGCCGATGGAGATGGCGTGCTGGACGCCAGCGAGCTGCCGGGCGGCAAGGGGCGGCCGATCACCCGGGAGCAGCAGCGGCAGACGCTGGTGCAGCGATTCCACAAGCAGGATGCGAACCACGATGGGTTCCTGGATGCGCGCGAGCTGGCGGCGCCGCCGCGGTGAGTGTGGCGCACTGACAGGTGCGGGAGTCTTCGGAACGCGGTAGCGCCGAGCCATGCTCGGCGGGTTCCGTCCGACGCCGTCAGCAACAGCCGGCGGGCGTAGAATCTGCGCATGCCTGAGTTGCCCGAAGTTGAAACCACCCGGCGTGGATTGGCGCCGCATCTGCTGGAACGTGCCATCCATGGGGTGATCCTGCGCCGCAGGGAGCTGCGCTGGCCGATCCCCGACGAGGTGGCCACCCTGTTGCCGGGGCAGCGCATCGTGGAGGTGCGCCGACGTGCCAAATACCTGCTGCTGGATACCGAAGCCGGTAGTGCGCTGCTGCACCTGGGGATGTCCGGCAGCCTGCGCGTGCTGCCAGGCGATACGCCGCTGCGTGCGCATGACCACGTGGACATCAGCCTGGACAACGGCCGTCTGCTGCGCTTCAACGACCCGCGTCGTTTCGGCAGCCTGCTGTGGCAGCCCCCGGGCCAGATCCATCCGCTGCTGCAGGGGCTGGGCCCGGAGCCGCTGGACGATGCCTTCGATGGTGACTACCTGTTCCAGCGCAGCCGTGGCCGCAAGGCGCCGATCAAGACCTTCCTGATGGACCAGGCGGTGGTGGTGGGGGTGGGCAACATCTATGCGGCCGAAAGCCTGTTCAGGGCCGGCATCAGCCCGCTGCGCGAGGCCGGCAAGGTATCGCGCGAGCGCTATGTACGGCTGGCGGAGGCGGTCAAGCAGATCCTGCAGCATGCGATCACCCGCGGTGGCACCACCCTGCGCGACTTCATCAGTCCCGATGGCGCGCCCGGCTACTTCGAACAGGAGTTGTCGGTTTACGGGCGTGACGGCCAGCCCTGCCGGTCCTGCGGGCGGCCGTTGAAGCACGCCACCATCGGCCAGCGGGCCAGCGTCTGGTGCGGTTCCTGCCAGCGCTGAGGCTTTTTGGCCAAGCGCGCTGGACAGGGCTATAGTCGCGCCACGACTCCCGTGGGAGCAGGCGCTGCGATGGATGAAGGATCTGACATCACTGTGTGGCTGGACGCCGCGCGCGGCGGCGACCGTGCCTCGCTGGACCGCGTGCTCACCGTGCTCTACCAGGAGCTGCATGGGATGGCCCGGCGGCAGCTGGCCGGCCAGCAGGGCCGCACCCTGGATGCCACCTCGCTGGTGCACGAGTCCTACCTGAAACTGCTCGGCAGCCGCGGCGGGGCACGCTTCGAGGACCGTGCGCACTTCTTCGCCTATGCGGCCTCGGCCATGCGCAGCGTGGTGGTGGACTACGCCCGCAACCGCTTGGCGCGCAAGCGCGGCGGTGACCTCAAACGGGTGGACATCCCGGAAAACAGCAGCAGCGGCATCCGCATGGACGAGGACCTGCTGGCGCTGGACGTGGCGCTGGAGCGCCTGCAGGCGCTGGATCCGCACCTGGCACGCGTGGTTGAACTGCGCTACTTCGCCGGCCTGACCGAACAGCAGATCGCCGAACTGAGCCAGCGTTCCGAGCGCAGCATCCGGCGCGACTGGCAGAAGGCGCGCCTGTTCCTGCTGACCGAAGTAAGCGGGGACTGAGCGCGAACACCACCCATGGATGCCCTGCGCTGGCGTGAATTGTCCTCATGGCTGGACCAGCTGCTGGAACTGGATGAAGACGGTCGCCTGCAACGCCTGCGGCAGATCGCCGGACGTGACCCGGGGTTGGCCGCCGAGCTGGAAAAAATGCTGGCCCATGCACGCGACAGCGAGCAGTTCATGGCCCAGCCGGTGTTTTCCGCGCCCGGATCATCGCGCGAGGGCACCCGCATCGGTCCCTACCGCCTGTTGCAGCTGCTTGGCGAAGGCGGGATGGGCGAGGTCTGGCTGGCTGAGCGCTGCGACGGCATGTACGAGCGCAAGGTCGCCCTGAAGCTGTTGCGCAGCGGCCTGGCCGAGCCCGGCCTGCATGCGCGCTTTGCGCGCGAGCGGCAGATCCTGGCCCGGCTGCAGCATCCGCATCTTGCACAGCTGCACAACGCAGGCATCGACCCGCAGGGGCATCCTTACTTCGCGCTGGATTACGTGCAGGGCGAGCCGATCACCGAGTACTGCCAGCGCGGCATGCTGCCGCTGGAAGAACGGCTGCGGCTGATGCTGCAGGTGTGTTCGGTGGTGGCCCATGCGCATGCCAACCTGGTGGTGCACCGCGACCTGAAGCCCTCCAACATCCTGGTGGCTGATGGGGGGGTCAAGCTGCTGGATTTCGGCATCGCCCAACTGCTGGATCCGGAAGGCGCCGCGGCAGTGGCCGCCCCCGGCGAGCCGCGCGCGTTCACCCTGCACTACGCGGCGCCAGAGCAGGTAAGGGGCGATCCGCTGAGCACCCGTACCGATGTGTACTCGCTGGGCGTGGTGATCTACGAAGTGGTCACCGGGCACAAGCCTTACCGCCTGCGACGGCATTCCGACAGCGAGTGGGAGCGCTCCATCCTGGATGTCCAGCCAATGCCCGCATCGCGTCGGTTGCTGCAGGGTGAGGCCGGGAGGTCGGTGCCGGCTGCCGCGCGGCGTCTTGCCAGACGCGTGCGGGGCGACCTGGACCTGCTGCTGGGCAAGGCGATGGCCAAGGATCCGCAGCAGCGCTACGGATCGGTCGATGCCCTGGCCGAAGACCTGCGCCGGTTTCTGGATGGACGGCCGCTGCGCGCCCATCCGCCCGGCACCGGGTATCGCCTGCGCAAGTATCTACAGCGCCATCGCTGGGGCGTGACCGGCGCCAGCCTGGCCCTGTCGGCCTTGCTGGCGGTATCGACGATGGCCGTCTGGCAGGCGCGCCAGGCCCGCCTGGAGACCGCCCGCGCGCAGGCGATGCAGGACTTCAACATCGGCTTGTTTGATCGCGCGGCAAGCGTCCGCCAAGGCCACTTCGACGTGCGCCAGCTGCTGGAAACCGGACAGCAGCGTGCGCAGGCAGAACTGGCCGGGCAGCCGCTGGCGCTGGCCGAAATGGAGGGGGTCATCGGACGCCTGCACATCGGACTGGGTGACTACCAGACGGCCCTGCGCATCCTGGATCAGCAACGCGCGCTGCTGCAGGCACAACGGGACGTGCCGGGCGCGCTGCAGCTGGAAGCGGTGACCCAGCGCGCGCGCGCACTGCGCATGCTGGGCCGTGACCGCGAGTGCGTCGCCCACCTGCAGGCCGCAGCGTCCATCGCCGACCAGCAGCAGGACCTGCTGCCGACCGCCGTGGCGGGCTTCGCCAGCGAACTGGCCCATTGCCAGACCCAGCTCGGCCAGGTCCGTGGTGCGCGCGCTGCCTTCATCCGCGCCCTGGCGCTGTACCAGCGCGGGGAGGGCAACCCGCGTGGCATCGCCGGTGCGCTGGCGGGGCTGGCCGGGCTGGATGCCGAAGCCGGCCTGGACGCGCGTGCACGGGAGGGCTACCAGCAGGCGCTGGCACTGCTGCAGCGCGCTGCACCGGGCACCCCGGAAGCCATCGGGATGCGGCGCCAGCTGGGGCAGATGCTGGCACGTAGCGGAAAGGCCGCAGAGGCCTCCGCGGCACTCGACCAGGCGTTGCAATCGGCAGTGCAGGCGTTCGGCCCGGACCATCCGGAAACCCTGGTGGTGCAGCGTGCCCGCGCGCTGCTGGCACTGCAGCAGGGGGGCCGGGCGTGGGCGGGCCCTGTGCTCGGCGAAGTGCGGGACAAGCTGGCCTTCGCATTGGGACCGGACCACCGTGAAGTCGGCCTGGCCGAACATGCCCTGGGCGACCTCGCCAAGGCGGATGGAAATGCCCAGGCCTCGGTCAGCCACTACCGCACCGCCGTACGTATCTGGCGCCAGCCTGACCATGTGGCCCTGCTACCGCAGGGCCTGCTCGACCTGGGCGAGGCCGAACGGGTGGCGGGCAGCCCCACGCGCGCCGCTGCCGCGTGGCGCGAGGCACGCCAGTTGCTGATCGCCCAGCGCGGCATTCCGTCTTCGGCAGTCCGCCAGCTGGACCTGCGCTTGGCCCGCCTGCCGCGGCCAGCTGAACAGATATCGCCGGCCAGTGCCAACAATTAACGAATCTGTTGGAATAATGGCCGACCCTCCATGCCCCCGGCTGCCTTCGAATGCAACGACGCGATTTTATCCGCAACGCTTCCCTGGCCTTGGCTGCCTTCGGCCTGCCTGCATTGAACGTGGGCGCCGCGGCAAGCCGACAGGTCGGCCTGCGCCGCCTCGGGCAGCCGGTGCCGTTCGATTTCGCCAGCCTGAAGGGCCAGGCGCGCGCGCTGGCCGCAGCGCCCTACAAGACCCACAAACGGACCCTGCCGGGCCCGGTGGAAGCGCTGAGCTGGGATGCCTACCAGTCGATCCGTTACCGCCAGGACCATGCGCTGTGGGGCAATGAGCCGGGCCGGTTCCAGGCCAAGTTCTTCCACCTGGGGCTGTACTTCCATTCGCCGGTGCGGATGTTCGACGTGGTCGACGGCAAGGCGCAGGAACTGGCCTACGACGGTGCCGCCTTCGATTATGGGAAGAGCGGGATCAAGGATGGCCAGCTCCCGGCCGATCTCGGCTTTGCCGGCTTCCGGCTCAACACGCGCAAGGATACCGATCGCGATTTCGCTGCATTCCTCGGCGCCAGTTACTTCCGCGCGGTCGGCAAGGAAGGCCAGTACGGGCAGTCGGCGCGCGGCCTGGCGATCGACACCGGGACCGGTGGCCCGGAAGAGTTCCCGGACTTCATCGCCTACTACCTCGAACGTCCGGACAACGACTCGGACACCATCGTGGTCTATGCGTTGCTGGACTCGCCTAGCGTGGCCGGCGCCTACCGCTTCGCCATCACCAATGGCGATGTGCTGTTGATGGACATCGACAGCGCGCTGTACCCGCGCAAAGCCATCGAGCGGCTCGGCATCGCACCGTGCACCAGCATGTTCCAGGTTGGTGAGAACGATCGCCGCATGGCGTGGGACTGGCGTCCGGAGATCCACGATACCGACGGACTGGCGATGTGGAGCGGTGGCGGCGAGTGGATCTGGCGCCCGCTGGTGAACCCGCGCGAGCTGCGCTTCAACATGTTCGTCGACCGCAATCCGCGTGGCTTCGGCCTGCTGCAGCGCGACCGCGAATTCGACCATTACCAGGATGACGGCGTGTTCTACGAGAAGCGCCCGTGCCTGTGGGTGGAGCCGAAGGGCGAATGGGGCGAAGGCTCGGTGCAGCTGGTCGAAATCCCGACCGTGGATGAGACCTTCGACAACATCGTCGCGTTCTGGAACCCGAAGGACAAGCCGCAGGCCGGGCAGGAGCTGCTGGTCGGCTATCGCCTGTACTGGGGCGCCGAGCCGCCGGCACGTTCGCCGCTGGCGCACACCGTGGCCACCCGCACCGGCCTGGGCGGCATCATCGGCAAGAAGCGCAACTACTTCTCGTGGCGCTTCGCGGTGGATTTCGCCGGTGGCGAGCTGGCCAGCCTGATCGACAAGGGCGAGGTGGAGGCCGTGGTGCAGGCGAGCCGTGGCAAGCTGGAAATCGTCTCGGCCCGGCCGCTGCGCGAGATCAATGGCTACCGGGCCATGTTCGACCTGGTGCCGGGCGATGACAGCACCGCGCAGATCGATATTCGGCTGTTCCTGCGCAGCGGGGGCAAGACGCTGACGGAAACCTGGTTGTACCAGTACAGTCCGCCGCCGGCCGGAGCGCCCGAGCGCACGCTGTACTGAGCCCTGTAAACGGGGGAGCGATAGCGCCGAGCCATGCTCGGCGGAATCCTTCCGGCACCGTGATCGAGGCAAGCCGCGCTTCGCGCTCGCCGAGCATGGCTCGGCGCTACCGCGCTACCGCTTCATCCGCCGGCGAGCACCGGGTCGATCCGGCCTTCGCCGCGGGTGATCTTCTTGAACTCGGCGCGGCTGACCGAGACATAGCGTTCGTTGCCGCCGATCTCCACCTGCGGGCCGTCCTGCACCGCGTGGCCGTGCTCGTCCACGCGCACGGTCATGGTCGCCTTCTTGCCGCTGTGGCAGATGGTCTTGATCTCCTGCATCTCGTCGGCCCAGGCCAGCAGGTACTGGCTGCCTTCGAACAGCTCACCGCGGAAGTCGGTGCGCAGGCCATAGCAGAGCACCGGGATGCGCAGCTGGTCGACCACTTCGCTCAGTTGCCAGACCTGGGCCCGGCTGAGGAACTGCGCTTCGTCCACCAGCACGCAGCCCAGCGGGCCGTGCGCGGCGATATCGGCTTCAACCAGGCGCTGCAGGTCGCTGTCGCGTTCGAAGGCCATGCCATCGGCCTTCAGCCCGATGCGCGAGGCCACCACGCCGCTGCCGGCGCGGTTGTCCAGTCGCGGGGTAAGGATCGCCACCCGCATGCCGCGCTCGCGGTAGTTGTGCGCACTCTGCAGCAGCGTAGTGGTCTTGCCGGCGTTCATCGCCGAATAATAGAAATAGAGCTTGGCCATCGGCAGATTCTAGCCGCAGCGGGCGGACTCAGTCGCCGCGCAGCGGATGCGGGGCACCCACGTCCACGCTGCTGACGTTGCCCGCGTCCAGCTGTTGGCCCTGCCACTTCCAGTAGGCTTCGGGCTGCCACAGCCGCGGTGCGTAGTAGATCTCCGGCACCACCCGCACCATCTGCCCGTTGAAGCGGACCTGCATGACCGTCGAACCCAGTGCACCGGTGCGGCTGCCGGTCATCTCCCCCATGTTGCGGCGCATCTCGCGTTCCTGCCGCGGCTTTGCCACCGGGTCGCCGTACTCGGCGTACAGCTTCTGGCCTTCGCTGATCGCGCGTTTGCGCTCGGCTTCGTCCAGGGCGGCCCAGTACTGTTCGCGACGCACCACCAGCCATTCGGTGCCACGCTCGGCCGCCAGGTCCATCCAGGCATAGCCCAGTGCGCGGTCGACCGGGCCGCCCTTGCCGTTCCACAGGAGCTCGGCCATCAGCGCCTGCGACAGTTTGTCGGCATGCTGGGCGCCCAGGCGGAAGTAACGACGCGCATCTTCCAGCTTGTCGCGCTCGACAGCCGCCAGGCCAAGCTGCCGGTAACGCAGGTCCGGGTGCGCTTTCAGGAAGGCCGGTGAACTGACCACTGCGTGTTCCTGCAGCGACAGCGGGACGTTTTCGGCGGCCAGCTGCGCCTGGGCGGCGTGCAGCGGCGACAGCAGGGCGACGGCGAGCACCGCGCGGCAGGCAAACCTGTTCAGGTCCATCGGTCACTTCCTGTGAAACGGGGTATGCCGCCACTATCCGCAGCTGGGCGGGCGAGCGCAACCTGCCGGAGGTCAGGGTGCCCCCGCTACAATCTGCAGTACATGCACGGACTCAACCCCCCCCAAAGCGCAGCAGTGCTGCACATCGAAGGCCCCTTGCTGGTACTGGCGGGTGCCGGCAGCGGCAAGACGCGCGTCATCGTGGAGAAAATCGCCCACCTGATCGGCTGCGGCCGCTATCCGGCCCGGCGCATCGCCGCGATCACCTTCACCAACAAATCGGCCAAGGAAATGCGCGAGCGCGTGGCCCGGCGCCTGCGTGACCAGGACGCCGAAGACGTCACCATCTGCACCTTCCATGCGCTGGGCTTGAAGTTCCTGCAGATCGAACACGCTGCGGTGGGCCTGAAGCGCGGCTTCTCGATCTTCGATGCCGACGACAGCAACGCCCAGGTCAAGGACCTGATGCATGGCGCCAAGCCGGATGACATCGAGGACGTGAAGAACCTTATTTCGCGCGCCAAGAACGCCGGCTTGTCACCGGAGCAGGCGATGCGCGAGGCGCGCAGCAACCGCGAGAAGGAAGCGGCCGGCGTCTACGAGCGCTACCAGCTGCGGCTCACGGCCTTCAATGCCGTGGACTTCGACGACCTGATCCGGCTGCCGGTGCAGGTGCTGGAGGAGAATCCGGAGATCGCCATCGCCTGGCGCGAACGCATCGGCTACCTGCTGGTGGATGAGTGCCAGGACACCAACGACGCCCAGTACCGCCTGCTCAAGCAGCTGGCCGGGGACAAGGGCAACTTCACCTGCGTGGGTGACGATGACCAGTCCATCTACGCCTGGCGCGGTGCCAATCCGGAAAACCTGCAGCAGATGGCGCGCGACTACCCCGCGCTGCAGATCATCAAGCTGGAACAGAACTACCGCTGTTCAAACCGGGTGCTGCGCGCGGCCAATGCGCTGATCGCCAACAATCCGCACGAACACCTGAAGAAGCTGTGGAGCGACCAGGCCGACGGCGAACGCATCCGGGTGTGGGAGTGCCGCAACAGCGAGCACGAGGCGGAAAAAGTGGCGGCCGAGATCGCCTTCATCGCCCAGGCGCGGCAGGTACCGTGGAGTGATTTCTGCATCCTGTTCCGCGGCAACTTCCAGTCACGCCCTCTGGAAAAGGCGATGCAGCTGGCGCGCGTGCCGTACCACCTGTCCGGTGGCACGGTGTTCCTGGAGCGCCAGGAAGTCAAAGACACGCTGGCCTGGGTGCGCCTGCTGGTGAATCCGGACGACGACACCGCCTTCATGCGCGCGGTGCAGGCGCCCAAGCGCGACGTGGGCGCAGGCACGCTGGCCAAGCTGGCGGAACTGGCATCGGAAAAGAACATGCCGATGGCGCAGGCGGCCGAGGCGCTGGGCGCGCTGCAGCAGCTCCCCCCGCGTGCGGCCAACAGCCTGTCGCGCTTCACCGACATCCTGCGTGACCTGCGCGCACAGACCCGCGAGATCTCTTCCGGCGACATGATCCGCAAGGTGGCCAAGGAATCAGGGCTGCTCAGCGAGCTGCGCCAGCAGGCCAAGGAAGAAGCCAGTTACCAGCGCCGCGCCAACAACATCGAAGAGCTGGCGCAGTGGTTCGAAGGCGGCCCGCGCGGCGCCACCGCCGCCGACCTGGCCGGCCAGCTGGCGCTGCTGTCGCGCAACGACAAGGACGATGGCGGCAACCAGGTGCGCATGATGACCCTGCATGCCTCCAAGGGCCTGGAGTTCCCCTATGTGTTCATCGTCGGCTGCGAAGACGGCGTGCTGCCGCACCAGGTCAGCCTGGACGAAGGCACGCTGCAGGAAGAGCGGCGGCTGCTGTACGTGGGCATCACCCGGGCCAAGGTCCAGCTGTGGATGAGCCACAGCAAGCTGACGCGCAAGTTCGGCGAGCACGTCCGGCTCAAACCCAGCCGCTTCTTCGCCGAACTGCCGGCCGAAGAACTACAGCGCGACGGGGCCGATCCGGTGGCCGATGCGGCGCGCAAGCAGGAACGGGCCAGCGCCGGCCTGGCGGCCATCCAGGCCTTGTTCGACTGAGCGCGCAGTGCGCACAATCGGCCACCACAACGGCGACGGGAACGGCAGTGCAGATTGAAACCGACCGGCTGCGCCTGCGGCCCATCGAGCCCGAGCGCGATGCCGGCTGCATGCTGGCCCTGCTGAATGATCCTGGTTTCGTGCGCTTCATCGGCGATCGCGCCGTGCGCAGCGAGGAGCAGGCCCGCGAATACATCGCGCTGCGCGTGCTGCACAGTTACGCGCTGAACGGCTTCGGCATGTATGCGATCGAGCGCCTGTCCGATGGGGCCTGGCTGGGCAATGCCGGCCTGGTGCGCCGCGACGGCCTGCCGGGGCCGGATGTCGGTTACGCGGTGCTGGGCGAGCATGCAGGCCAAGGCTATGCCGGCGAGGCGGCGCAGGCGGTGTTCGCCCATGCGCGCGGCACGCTGGGCCTGCAGGACCTGTACGGCATCATCAGCCCGGACAACCTGGCGTCCGCGGCGATCCTGCGCCGGCTGGGGATGCAGCAGCGCGGCCCGATCCAGCTGCCCGGCAGCGAGCAATGGGTGACCCTGTTCGCCACGCCTGGCGCGGCCGACGTGGCCCGCTGATCGCGCCCCGCACGGTAGTGCCGGCCGCTGGCCGGCAACCCTCGATTCAGCCGCGCAGCGCTTGCAGCTCGGCGCGCAGCTCGGCAACGGCGGTTTCCAGCTGCGCCACCCGTTGGGCCAGCGCTGGATCGGTGCCGCCCGAGCCAGTGGATGCCGAACCCGACGCGGCGAACGTCGCCGCCAGCGCCGCACCATCGACTTCGCCACACAGCAGGTGCATGTAGCGGTCTTCGCGCTGGCCACTGGCACGCGGCAGCACCACCAGCAGCTCGCGCTGCTGCAGGCGTTCGATCGCGTGGCGTGCCTGGTCGGCATCGCCGAAGCGATGCAGCCGCTCAGCGCGCGTCATCAGCTCGGCCAACGTCTGTGGACCCCGCAGCAGCAGCAGCGCCAGCACCACGGTCTGCTGGCGGGTCAGGTCCAGGGCCGCCTGCAGGCGATGTTCATAGCGGTCGGCACGCGAGGAAAAATGCTGGCGCGCCAGGCCCATGCTTTCCAGCTGGCGCAGCGCGTGCTGCACATTGCCTGCGTCCAGGTTCATCAGCGGATCGCGCGCGGTCTTCTGGTTGGCCGCCGACTGCGCCGCGTTCACCGTCAGCGGATAGGTGTCCGGCGTGGTGGCTTCCTTTTCCACCAGGCAGCCCAGCAGGCGCGCCTGGGTGGCATCCAGCAGCGGGCGGGCGGGGGTGTCGGGGGTGTCGGTCATGGCGGGCTCCGCTGGGTCGATGGAACAGCCATCAAGCATAGCCGCTGCCCCTGTCATCTTTGCCGTTAAAATGGCGGGGATCTGAACATGGTGAAGCCAATGCGTCGTCGTATCGCCCCTCTCTCCCTGTCCCTGCTCGCCATCGCGGTGCTCGGCCTGTCCGCGTGCAAGCGCGTCGACGCCCCGCCCGCCGCTGAAGAAGCCCGCGCCGCCACGCCGGCTGGCGCTGCCACTGCACCGGACAGCAGCGCCAACGACAACCTGAACGCGGTGCTGTGGATACAGCGTGCGCAGGAATACAAGGCGATCACCGAGCAGACCTACCGTGCAGCCGCCGACCGCCTGGATGCGGCGCTGAAGGAGTCCCACTGGGATGCCCTGGTGCCGGATGAGCGCGGCAACGATGCCAAGGGCCTGAAGCCGGCGGTGGTGCTGGACTTGGATGAGACCGTGCTGGACAACTCGCCCTATCAGGCGCGCCTGGTGCGCGATGGCAAGGAATACGAC
Organism: Stenotrophomonas sp. CFBP 13724; assembly: GCF_014841975.1. Taxonomy (NCBI): domain Bacteria; kingdom Pseudomonadati; phylum Pseudomonadota; class Gammaproteobacteria; order Lysobacterales; family Lysobacteraceae; genus Stenotrophomonas; species Stenotrophomonas sp. CFBP 13724. Next base: position 235,103 of record NZ_JACYUW010000003.1, on the reverse strand, counting down.
GAGATGACCTGGGACCAGTGGGTGGCCGAGAAGAAGGCCAAGGCGATTCCCGGCGTCGTTGATTTCGCCAGGGCGGCCAATGAGAAAGGCGTCACCCTGCTGTACATCTCCAACCGCGCCGTGCACCTGAAGGAGGCCACCCTGGCCAACCTGCGTGCCGAAGGCCTGCCGGTTGCCGACGACAGTGTGTTCCTCGGCCTGGGGACCGTGGTGGAGGGCTGTGAGCAGGCCGGCAGTGAAAAGAACTGCCGCCGCCGCCTGGCCGGACAGCAGTACCGGGTGCTGATGCAGTTCGGTGACCAGCTCGGCGATTTCGTCGAAGTCACCGCCAATACCAACGAAGGGCGCGATGCCCTGCTGCAGCAGTACCACGACTGGTTCGGCGAGCGCTGGTGGATGTTGCCGAATCCGACCTACGGCGGCTTCGAGCCGGCGCAGTTCAACAACGATTTCAGCCAGCCGCGCCAGGCCCGCCACGATGCAAAGCGTGCCGCGCTGGACTATGCGCCGTGAGCCGCGGACCGCTGCCACTGCGCGATGACGAGCGCCTGATTTTCGCGCTGGACGTGCCCGACCGCGCGCAGGCGTTGGCGTGGGTGGATCGCCTGGGCGACAGTGTCGGCTTCTACAAGATCGGCATGGAGCTGCTGGCATCCGGTGAGTATTTCCAGGTGCTGGAGGAGCTGGCGCGCCGCGACAAGCGGGTGTTCGTCGACCTGAAATTCTTCGACATCCCGGCCACCGCCGCGGCGGTCATCAAGCGCTTGGCGCAATGGCCGGTGAGCTACTGCACGATCCATGGCTGGCACCCGGCGATGATGGAGGCCTGTGCGGCCGTTGCTGGCGGCGACATGCGCGTGCTGGCGGTCACGGTGTTGACCTCGATGGGGCGCGAAGACCTGGCCCGGATGGGCATCGACCGCGAACCGGTGGATGTTGTCGTGGAGCGCGCGCTGGCGGCGAAGGCGGCCGGTATCGACGGCGTGATCGCCTCCGGTCAGGAAGCGGCGCCGATCCGTACCGCGACCGGCGCCGGGTTCTCCATCGTCTGCCCGGGGATCCGCCCGGACGGCCCGGTAGGCGATGACCAGAAGCGCACGGTCGGTGTTGCCGAGGCGTTCGCCGACGGCGCCGATGCCATCGTGGTCGGGCGTCCGATCCGACTGGCGGCCGACCCACAGCAGGCGGCACGGGCCATCCAGCAGGACATCAGCGCCGCATTGCGGCGCTGAGCGGCGCGCCAACGCCGGGGGCACGCCCGGCGTACGGTGGCCTATCGACCGTCCCATGTGCGGGCGATGAAATCGTCCGCCGACGCACCGGCCAGCCGCGCGTAGATGCCGGGATGGCCGGGCTGGCCACACACGCGGCCGCCTCTGCTGGTTACTCCCAGCTGATACCAGCCTCCGCCGGGCGCCTTGACCAGCAGCGGGCCGCCGGAGTCGCCGAAGCAGGTGTCCCGGTAATTGCCGCCAGCGCACAGGTCGTTCTCAGCATCCACGCTCCCGGATCCACCCCAAAGCGCGCGGCACAGGTCCACATCGACCATCTGCGTCTGGACATGTTGCAGTGGGCCCACCTGCCTGACCTCGTCACCGACCTGTTCAACCAGCCCCCAACCTGCCAGCACCACCGGCCTCTCGTTCTGTTCGTACTCCCTGCCCGCCGGCCCCAGCAAAGGGACCGGCTCGATTCCACTGACCGGCACCACCAGGCGCAGCAGCGCCACATCCGGCCCACCCGTGAAAAAATCCGGGTGTGAGTGGATTTCCGCGAGCCGGTGGAGGGTGCCTTCAGACCTGTCCAGATCCGTTTGTCCTACGCTGACCACGGCCTGGTCCACCGTCACGCCCATGCAATGCGCTGCCGTCAGCACCCAGGACGGTGAGATCAGGGTGCCACCACACCAGTGGCGCGCGCGCGGCGTGTCGCCCATGTCAGGGACCTGGATGCTGACCATGAAGGGGTAAGCACCGGCGGGGGCGTCGCTGCCACCAATGATGGCGGGCCGCACTCCCTCCGCGGCCGATCCAGCGGATGAGACAACGGCGAGGGTGGCGGCAAACAGCGCGGAAACCGCACGTTTCATGGGTCTTTCCTCCATGGTGGGAACGACAGGACGACAGGACGACAGGACGACAGGACGACAGGACGACAGGGTGACAAGGCGACGGCGCGACGGCTCAGTCGCCCGTCCAGACCGATTGGATGAAGCTGTCAATGCCTGGGCCTGCCAGGCGCGCGTAGACACCCGGTGAGCCGCCGGAAGCGCATCCGATCCCCCAGCTCACCACACCCAGCTGGACCCAGCCCCCGGCGGGGGCGCGGGTGAACAGCGGACCGCCGGAATCACCCTGGCAGGAATCGCGGCCGGCTTGGCTGGCACAGATCTCGGTGGCCGCGTCAACCGTCGCACGGCCTGCGTACAGGGCTGAGCAATCGGGGGTACTGATGAAAGGCACGTCGACCTGCTGCATGCGCGTCGGGCTGTCGCCGGACCAGGACAGATTGCCCCAACCGGCTACCGTCAACAGCCGCCCCGCTACTTCGAAGCCGACGCCTTCCTGGCCGAGCAGACCGATGATCGGCGCGTCGGGTACCGGCGCCGCCAGGCGCAGCAGGGCGACATCGCTCTTGCGTGTGCTGGCGTAGGCGGGATGCAGGTGGATCTCGGCGATATGATGGTCCGTCCCGGTGCCCGCGGTGAGGTCGGTCTCTCCGCTGCGCGCGCGTAGTTGGGTGGCTTGCTTGCCTATCACGCAGTGTGCGGCGGTCAGTACCCAGGAGGGCGAGATGAGCGTGCCGCCACACCAGTGACGGGCCAGCGGCGTGCTGCCACGGCGAACAAGCTGGATGCTGACCAGGAACGGATTATCGCCGTCGGCCACCTCCGTCCCGCCGACGATGTTCGGCCTGGCCTGGTCAGGTTGCGACGGCGGAGAGGCCACCGCGGGCAGGCAGAGCAGGCTGGCCAGGACAAAAACAGGATAGCGGTTCATGATGCGGCCTTCGGATCCGGCGGATTGCCGGACACCAGTGGGCGACCAGTCCAACCGGTTAGTCCTTGCGCGCCGTCACAGCTGGCGGGTGCAACGACATGGCCCCACCCTGCCATCCGTACTACGCCGGAATGCAGAGCGGCGTCCCGCGGCCGGCAGCGAGTATGTTTCAATGCCGTGGCCCCGGTCGGGGGTATGAAACCGCCGCTGTCTTGCTGCTGACAGGCAACACCGGTCAAGATGCAGGCCGGTCTGGGGAGTCCGAACCATCATGTCGAAGACGAAACGGCGCGCGCTGCGCCATGCGGGTGGGTGGGCTTGCGCTGCCATGCTGCTGTTGGCGATGGCCGCCTGCCAGCGCGATGCGGTCGATCCCGCCCTGCCGCCCGCCGAGCCCGTCGCGGCGGTGCAGGCGATGGCGCGTGCGATTGCCGACAACGACCTGGTGGCCTATGCCCGGTTGTCGGTACCGCCGGCGCAGTACACGGCACTGGACCAGGCGTGGAGCCGGGGCCACAGCCGCTGGCCGCTGACCGAACTGCCGCTGCACGACCAGCTGCTGCCGATGTTGCAGGCCCTTTCCGCCGACGATGGCAGCCAGCGCCTGCAGCGCAGTTTCGACCGGCAACTGGCCGGGCAGACGGCCGCCGTGCGCCAGGCCGCGCAGTCCATGGGCTTGTTCGGCGTGCAGTACCTGCGCCATGAAACCAGCTTCACCGCCAGCCAGCAGGCGCACTACGTGCAGGTGGTGCAGACGCTGGCGGCGTGGGCGGCCGATGCGCCGATAAGCGACCGGGCGCGGGCACGGGCCAGCATCGCCGCGCTCACCAAGGCCGCCAACGCGACCGGCTTCACCAACGATGAGCAGCTGCAGCAGGCGGGAATGGCTGCCAGCCTGGAACGGCTGGGGCCGTTCATCGCCACGTTGAAATCGGTGCTGGCCAGCTATGGGCTTGATCTGGACGCGTCGATGCGCGGGATTGCCGGCGAGGTACTTTCCCAGCAGGGCGACAACGCCCTGGTACGCCTGCAGTATCCGTTGGCAGGAGAGACAATCAGCCTGCAGATTCCATTGACCCGCCGCGAGGGGCACTGGTACCTCACGCGTACGCTGGCCGATACCGACGCGCTGTTGCGCAACGCGCGCACGGCGCAGGCGGCCATGGAAGCTGAATCCGCCGCGCTCATCGCACTTCCTGTTGAGACCGGGGACGATGAAAAGCCCGCGGCTACGCCATAATGACGCCGATGTCGAAACAGAATCCGCTGCCGTTCCCCGGCGAACAACCTGAGCAGACCCCTGCCGATACGGCGCAGGTGTCCCCGATGACGATCGACGGCCCGGTGCCGGCGCATGTTGCCGCGCGCGCCGCCGCCGGCCGGCGTCCGTGGTGGGCGCGGCTGCTGGGTCGTCTGTTCGAGCCCTGGCTGTCGCTGGACATCGAACCGCAGGACCCCGGCCAGTACAACGACGGCCGCCCGGTGGTCTACGTGCTGGAGGACTACGGTCTGTCCAATGCGCTGATCCTGGACAAGGCCTGCCGCCAGGCCGGACTGCCCTCGCCCCTGGTGCCGCTGCCCGGTGATCCCACCGGCCGCAAGCGCGCCTACGTGGCCCTGTCACGGCGCAGTTCGAGCAATTCGATCATTCCCGAACAGCGCGGCGCCAAGACCCACTCCGATTCGCTGGCCAAGGTGCTGCAGGCGCACCGGTCGCGCGACGAACTGGACGTGCACCTGGTGCCGGTGTCGATCTTCGTCGGACGCGCGCCGGACAAGCAGAGCGGCTGGTTCGCCGTGCTGTTTTCCGAAAACTGGGCGCTGGTCGGACGCTTCCGGCGCCTGCTGGCGGTGCTGTTGAACGGTCGCAGCACCATCGTGCGCTTCGCCCCACCGATCTCGCTGCGGGCCACGGTGGATGAAGGGCTGGATCCGGAGCGCACGGTGCGCAAGCTGCAGCGTGTGCTGCGCACGCATTTCCGCCGCATCCGCGAATCGGTGATCGGTCCTGACCTGTCCACCCGCCGCCTGCTGGTGGACCAGGTGCTGCAGGCCGAGCCGGTGCGTGAAGCGATTGCCGCCCAGGCCCGCCGAGACAACAGCAAGCCGGCCGACGCGTGGAAGAAGGCGCACGCCTACGCGTGGGAAATCGCTGCCGATTACTCCAGCCCGGTGGTGCGTTCGGCCAGCTTCATGCTCAGCCACGTGTGGAACCGCATCTACGCCGGCGTGCTGGTCCACCACCTCGACAAGTTCAAGGCGGCCGCGCCTGGCCACGAGGTGGTGTACGTGCCCAGCCATCGCAGCCATATGGATTACCTGCTGCTGTCCTACCTGTTGTACGACCGCGGCATCGTGCCGCCGCACATCGTGGCCGGCATCAACCTCAACCTGCCGGTGGTCGGCACCTTGCTGCGCAAGGGCGGCGCGTTCTTCATCCGCCGCTCGATCCGCGGCAACGCGCTGTATTCGGCCGTGCTGAGCGAATACGTCGCCCAGCTCGTCGCCGGCGGCTACTCCATCGAGTATTTCGTCGAAGGCGGCCGCTCGCGTACCGGTCGCCTGCTGCAGCCCAAGGGCGGCATGATCTCGATGACGCTCAAGGCGTTCCTGCGCCAGCCGCGCAAGCCGGTGCTGTTCCAGCCGATCTACATCGGCTACGAAAAACTGATGGAAGGCAGCAGCTACCTGGATGAGCTGACCGGCCGACCAAAGGAAAAGGAATCGATCTGGTCGCTGCTGTGGGGCATCCCGAAGGTGCTGAAGCAGAACTTCGGCCAGGTGGTGGTGAACTTCGGCGAGCCGATCGCGCTCAACGACGTGCTGGCCGAAAAGGCCCCGGAGTGGGATGGTCGTGCGGTGGCCGAGGATGAAAAGCCGGCATGGCTGTCCACGACCGTGGACACCCTGGCCGAACGCATCCAGGTACGCATCAACGGTGCTGCTGACGTCAACCCGATCAACCTGCTGGCATTGGCGCTGCTGTCCACGCCCAAGCACGCCATGGGCGAGGCCGACCTGATCGCGCAGATCCAGCTGTGCAAGACGCTGCTGGAGGAAATGCCGTACTCGGACCGGGTGACGGTCACCCCGCATTCGCCGGAGCGGATCATCGCCCACGCCGAAGAAATCAACGTGCTGACCCGGGTCAAGCACCCGCTGGGCGACGTGCTGAGCGTGAGCGGTGACACTGCCGTGCTGCTCAGCTACTTCCGCAACAACGTGCTGCACCTGTTCACCGCTTCGTCGTGGGTCGCGTGCTGTTTCCAGAACAACCGCCGCATGGGCCGCGCCGGCCTGGTGCGGCTGGGGCGTTCGGTGTACCCCTTCCTGCAGGCCGAACTGTTCCTGCCGTGGACCGAAGACGAATTCGGCCAGCGCATCGAGCAGACCATCGACCTGTTCATCCGCGAGGGCCTGCTTCAGCAGGTCGGCGAGGATGAGGGGGGCGTGCTGTCGCGCAATACCGGGCAGACCGACGAAGTGTTCCGCCTGCGCGCGATCGGCCACTCCCTGCAGCAGGCATTCGAGCGTTACTACATTGCCATTTCAGTGCTGGTGAAGAATGGTCCCGGCACGCTGGGCGCGGCGGAACTGGAAAGCCTCTGCCAGCAGGCCGCGCAGCGGCTGAGCCTGCTGTACGCGCCGGCGGCACCAGAGTTCTTCGACAAGACCCTGTTCCGTGGATTCATCCAGAAGCTGCGCGAACTGCGGCTGGTCTGGCCGGACGAAAACAGCCGCCTGTTGTTCGACGAGCGCCTGGACGGCTGGGCAAAGGATGCCAAGTTCATCCTCGGCCGCGAACTGCGCCACACCATTGAACGGGTGAGCCCGGAAGCGGCCCGGCCGGAAGAAACCGCGCCGCAGGACTGACCAGGCAGGGCGTGGCGACCAACGGTCGCCACCCACCGGAAGGCCCCAGGCCGGGCCACCCACCAGGAGGGCTCAGGCCGGCTCGTCGGGGATCTGCAGGCTTTCCAGCCGCGCGATGCAGTCTTTCAGCTGCAGCCGGTGACGCTTGAGCCGCTTGGACTCCAGGTCGTCTTCGCCATTGGCCGCCATGCGCGTGATGCGTTCGTCCAACGCGCGGTGGTCGGCGCGCAGCGCGAGCAGGCGCTCGGTGATTTCTGCGGGAGTGTAGATATCCACCCGTCGAGCATACACAGCGCGGGTGACCACCGGGAGAACCGCCGCTCGCTAGGCCTCCGAAGCGCGCATGCCAGCCGGTAGAATGGGCCGATGACCGACGTCCTGTCCCTGCCCGACCCGTTGCCGCGCGTACCCCGCGAGGCCGGCGCGCAGGCGGACGTGCTGGCGCGCGCGCTGCGTCGGCAGGTCGGCCAGGCCATCGCCGATTACGGCATGATCGGGGCGGGCGACAAAGTGATGGTGTGCCTGTCCGGCGGCAAGGACAGCTACACCCTGCTGGACATGCTGCTGCAGCTGCAGCGCAGGGCGCCGGTTCCCTTCGAGCTGGTCGCGGTTAACCTGGACCAGAAGCAGCCGGGGTTTCCCGCGCATGTGCTGCCGGCGTACCTGGAGCGGATGGGGGTGGCGTACCAGATCATCGAACAGGACACCTATTCGGTGGTCAGCCGGGTGATTCCCGAAGGGCGCACGCAGTGTTCGCTGTGCTCGCGGCTGCGCCGTGGCGCGCTGTACCAGCATGCCGCCCGCCATGGCTTCACCCGGATCGCGCTGGGGCACCACCGCGATGACATGGCGGCGACGTTCCTGATGAACCTGTTCCACCATGCCAAGCTGTCCGGCATGCCGCCCAAGCTGCGCAGCGACGATGGCCAGCACGTGGTGATCCGGCCGCTGGCCTATGTGCGCGAGCGGGACATCGCCCAGTACGCGCAGGCACGCCGCTTCCCCATCATCCCGTGCACGCTGTGTGGCAGCCAACCCAACCTGCAGCGTCGCCAGATAGGCCAGTTGCTGGCGCAGTGGGATAGTGACCATCCGGGGCGCGTGGACCAGATCGCCCGGGCACTGGCCAGCGTGGAACCGTCGCAGCTGGCGGACCCGAACCTGTTTGATTTTCATTCCCTGGAGCGTCGCCACCGCGACGCACCTCCTGAGACGCCGTTGGCCGACGATGGCTACGGCGCCCTTCACTCCTGAATCCGGAATTCCATGTTCTTTCGCAACCTGACTTTCTTCCGTTTCCCCACCGCCACCGATTTCTCCAACGTGGACGCCCAGTTGCCGAATGCCCTGCTCAAGCCGGTCGGCCCGCTTGAGATGAATTCGCGTGGCTTCATCTCCCCGTTCGGCCGCGAAGAGAAAGAACAGTTCTCGCACCGCATCGAAGAGCACCTGTGGCTGACCGTCGGCGGTGAAGACAAGATCCTGCCCGGCGCGGTGGTCAACGACCTGCTCGAGCGCAAGCTGGAGGAAATCGAGTCCAACGAAGGGCGTCGTCCCGGCGGCCGCGAACGCAAGCGCATGAAGGACGACCTGCTGCACGAACTGCTGCCGCGCGCCTTCGTCAAGAACTCGCGCAACGATGCCTTCATCGACCTCAAGCATGGCTACGTCGCGGTGGACTGCTCCAGCCGCAAGACCGCCGAGTACTTCATGTCCGACATCCGCGGGCTGCTGGGCAGTTTCCCGGCGATGCCGCTGAACGCCGAAGTGGCGCCGCGTTCGATCCTCACCGGCTGGATCGCCGGCGAACCGCTGCCGACCGGCCTGTCGCTGGGCGAAGAGTGCGAAATGAAGGACCCGGTGGAGGGCGGTGCCGTGGTCAAGTGCCAGCACCAGGAACTGCGCTGCGACGAGATCGACAAGCACCTGGACGCGGGCAAGCAGGTCACCAAGCTGGCCCTGGTGTTCGAAGACAACCTGTCCTTCGTGATTGGCGATGACCTGATCGTGCGCAAGCTGAAGTTCCTCGATGGCGCACTGGACCAGCTGGAGCATTCGGATGATGACGGCCGTCGTGCCGAGCTGGATGCGCGTTTTGCGCTGCAGAGCGCCGAGATCCGTCGCCTGTTCCTGCTGCTGGAAGAGGCCTTCAAGCTGAGCAAGGCGGACTGAACAGGGTGCGGCGGACGTTGCTGATATCGCGCCGCCCGTGGCGGCGTATGCTGGTGGCATGAGTCGCCTGCTCCGCCGCCTGCTGTCCCCTGCGCCCAGTGCCACCGTGCAGCGCGATACCGTGCGACTGCGGCTGGACGATGCGGAGATCGATGTGCTGCGCGTGCGTGATCCGCGTGCGCGTCGCATCAAGCTCAGCGTGGACGAGCGCGGTGCGCGGCTGACGCTGCCGCTGCGTGCCAGCCTGCAGACCGGCGAGCGGTTCCTTGAGCAGCACCGTGGCTGGCTGTCCGAACAGCTGCAGCACTACCGCTCCGATCGCATGCCGCCGCCGCTTGTGCCGGGCGAGCCTGGACTGCTGCCGCTGCGCGGCGAACTGATTCCGCTGCGCTGGCAGGAAGCACGCTACGCCAAGCTGGAAATAGACGAACAGGGCGCCTGCGTGCACTGGCCGGCGCGCGCCACGCCGACCACGCTCAAGCGCCTGCTGCGCGAGTTCTATGAAGCGCAGACGCGCGCCGACGTAGGACGCTGGCTGCCGCGCTACCTGCCTGGCCTGCCACGCGCGCCGACGCGTATCCGGCTGAAGGTGATGTCCTCGCAATGGGGATCACTGGCCCCCGACGGCAGCATGGCACTGGACCTGGCACTGGTCCTCGGCAAGCCGGAAGCGTTCGAGTACGTCTTCGTCCACGAACTCTGCCACCTGCTGCAGGCCAACCACTCCCCCGCGTTCTGGCACGAAGTCGAACAACGCTTCCCCGCCTGGCGCCAACAACGCAACTACTTCCAACAGGAAGGCCGCAGATTGAAGGCAATGCTAAGGCAACTGCTGTAACCCGGCTGCGCCGGGCCACAGCAGTTGCCCGCGCATTCCACCTTATCCCCCCGCCTTCGGCGCGCCCCCTTGAACAACAAGGGGGCTCCTGCACAGCACAAATACCGCAGCCGGCTGCACCGGGCCACAGCAGTTGCCCACGCATTCCACCTTATCCCCCATGCGCCGGGCACCCACGTAAACCGTCAGGGCGCCGGGTGGGCAGGTCAGGCAGGACCGTCTGTTCGCATGGATGCGAACAGCGAGCCTCCATGGAAGGATTCACGGCGTGTCCTGCCTGGCCTGCCCACCCGGCGCCTCCCACATGGAACCCGGCGCCTCACACGTAGATCAAGGCGCCTCACACGCAGCCAGCTTCAAAACGCAGCGCCGCCGCAGAAGCCCATCGCGCCGCCACCCGCGGCGACGTGATGCACACCGCCAGGTCGGTCACCGTGGTCACCGCCCGCTCCAGCAGCTGGATGTCGGCCTCATGCTGCCGTGCCACATGCGGATCTTCAAAGAACACGGCGCGCTGGCAGCGCCCCTCCAGCACCTGGTCGGCGATCTGCGCATCACCGCCCATCGGCCCACTCTGGTAGCGCGTCACCCACGGCGTATCTGCCGGCCAGCCGCGGCTCCATGCCAGTTCGTTCAAGCGCTGGCCGGTGGTACCGGTGCCTATCCGCGAAGCAAACCGCGACAGCACGGCGAAGTGCTCGTCGGCGAATGCCAGCATTGCCGGCTTCATCGCATCGTGCGCGATCAGCGCCAGGGTCTGCCCTTCGAACCGGTGCAGGTCGTCCGCGGCCGCATCGGCGGGGAAGCCAGCGTGCAGGCGCTCCACCTCGACCCAGTCGCGCGCGCTGGCCACGGTGGAAATGAAAGGCTTGGCATGGATCACGCACTGGCGCTTGAGCGCGATCGCCTCCGGGAAAATCGATGACGGGTCGACCGGGTCGATCAGATAGATGGCGCCGTCCAGGCTGCGCTCCGCGCCCATGCCGACCACCTCAGCCACCAGTTTCATCAGCCCGCCGTCGCGGCCATACGGATACTGCCGGACCAGCGGATCGCCCCGCAACGGACCATGCTGCTGGATCGCATCGAAGGTGCGGCCCACCGCATGCAGCGAACACTGCAGGTCACGCAGACCCGCCTCACTGGCGCGCAGGAAGCGGAACAGGGCCGCCTCGCCATCATGGTGGTGCAGCCGGTTGGCGGCCAGTCCAAGTCGCATACGGAGATTCTCCAGAGGGCACTGCCGAAGTGTATGCGCTGGATCACGCCAGGCGTCGTCGTTTATGCAGCAATCCTGATGGTGCCCCGCGATGAGCCTGCTAGCGTCGGTGGATCCTGGATTGCGGAAAAGGACACCTTCGTGGCGCCGTGCGTTGTCACCGTCTGCCTCGCCCTGGGATCGTTCATGCTGCCGGCGCCGACGCGGGGGCCGCTCGTCGTTGCGGGCCTGTTACTGGCACTTGCCGGTATCGCCCTCGTGCAGGCGAACGGCTACTGGCGGCTGCGCGATGAAGTGCGCCGCAGCCGTGACGTGCAGCGACTGATCGACGAGGTATCCAGGAACCTGCCGGTGGTCGTGTTCCAGGCGCGCCGCGCGCGCGACGGGCGGATCCACATCGAACTGTTGGCCGGGGACACGCCGCAGCTGTTCAGTGCATCGCCGCGCGAACTACAGGACGATCCTTCGCGCATCCTTGCCGCCATCCATGCCGCTGACCAGAAGCGGGTGCTGTCGGTGTTGCTGCGCGCGGTGCGTCGCATCTGCCCGTTAGCGCTGCGTTTCAGCGCCGAAGGCGTACGCGGGCCACGGCATGTCGCCATGCAGGCATGGCCCAGCCTGGAGGCATCCAGCGAGCAGTGCTGGACGGGTTACTGGATGGACGTGTCCGACGCCGACGCCCGTGCACAGGCGATCCTCCGCGCGCATGCGCAGGCCGCTGCGGATGCGGCCGAGCGCGCGCAGATGGTCTCCAGCCTGGGGACGGGGATCGGCGCACCGATGCACGTGCTGCTGCAACGCCTGGCACGGCTGCGGGGTGCACCGCTGGACGCGCACCAGCGTGCGGTGATGGCCACCCTGGACGACGCCGCGTCGATGCTGGCACGCATCCTGGACGACGTTGTCGCGTTGTCCGCAGGACGCGCCGACGGCATGGATCTGCAGGACGGGCCGGTCGACCTGCGTGCGCTGGTGCAGAGCGTGGAGGCCCTGCTGCGGCCGGTGGCACAGTCCAAGGGCCTGTACCTGCACCAGCGCGTCGGAGCACGGGTGGCCCCGCAGTTGCTGGCCGATGCCACCCGCCTGCGACAGGTGCTGTTCAACCTGGTCGGCAATGCGATCAAGTTCACCCGCCACGGCGGTGTATCGCTATCCCTGCAGGCGGTCGAAGACACCGCCCACGCGCAGCGGTTGCGGCTGGTCGTGGCCGATACCGGGGTGGGCATCGCGTTGGAGCGGCAGGAGGCGGTGTTCGAGCCGTTTGCCCAGGCCGAGCGCTCCACCGCGCGCCAGCATGGCGGGTCCGGGCTGGGACTGGGCATCTGCCGCCAGTTGGTCACCGTGATGGGCGGCACGCTGGCCCTGCGCAGTGTCCCCGGGGAGGGCACGGTGGTGGAAATCGAACTGGAACTGCAGCACGCCCCGGTGCCGCTCGCCGGTGATGCCGTGGCGGATAACCGGGCCGCTCCTGGCTGTGGGCCTGAGGCATCGCGACGCAGCGGATCATCGCCCCGCGTGCTGGTTGCCGAAGACCATCCGACCCAGCAGCTGTTGATGCAGTGGTGGCTGCGCGGCATGGGCCTGGAGGTGGAAGTGGCCGCCGATGGCCTGCAGGCGCTGGCGTCGTGGCGCCGCGACCCAGCGCGGCTGCTGTTCACCGATGAGCAGATGCCCGGCCTCAACGGTGCCGAGCTGGTGCAGCACATCCGCCGCGAAGAACAGCAACGGGGCCGTGCGCCCGGGCCCATCATCGGCATGACTGCCGATATCGACGGTATGCGGGGGATGGCCCTGGACTACCTGCTCGCCAAGCCGATCAGCCGGCGCACGCTGCACGATGCGATCGCCAAGGTCGCGCCCGGGCTGCTGGCCGCTGGCGCTGCTCCCGCAGCACCCTGCATCGGGGTGGAACGCAGCGATGCGCCGACCTTGGCGTCGTTGGTGGCCCGCTTCGGTACGGAGGACGCCGCCCGCCAGCTGGTACAGACGCTGCGCGCCAGCCTGGAAGAGGACGGGGCGGCACTGGAGGACGCGTGGCATCGCGCGGACCAGCGCATGGCCTCGCAGCGGCTGCATCGCATGGCCGGCGGCGTGGGCAGCCTGGGGCTGGCCGCGCTGTCCACCCACCTGCGCGAGCTGAACGAGGCGCAGGTAGCGCCATCGCGCGCCCAGCGCGCCCAGTTGCATGACCGCCTGCAGCGCTGCATCGCGCACCTGCGCCAGCTGGAAGGCTGACGCGGGTGCACGCCCAGGGTCATGCCAGCAGCAGGCGCACGATGCTCGCCGCGGCATCGCGCCCTTCGGCCACGGCAGTCACCACCAGGTCCGCACCGCGTACCGCATCGCCGCCGGCAAACAGCCGCGGGTGTGCAGTCTGGAACGGCAGGCGGTCCTTGCCACCGACCTGCAGGCGGCCGTTGCCGGTGGATTCCACGCCATGCGCGGACAACCAGTCCGGCGCACTCGGCGAGAAGCCGAAGGCGATGATGACCACGTCGGCTTCCAACAGCGATTCGCTGCCTTCGATCGGCACCGCGGCCTGGCGGCCGTTGGCGTCGGGCTCGGCCAGCCGGGTTTCCACCACGGTCACGCCGATCGCCTCCTCGTCGGCACCGGCTTCGATCGACAACGGCTGGCGGTTGAACAGGAAGCGCACGCCCTCTTCGCGGGCATTGGCTACCTCGCGCGCGGAGCCGGGCATGTTGGCTTCATCGCGGCGGTAGGCGCAGGTAACGCGCGCCGCACCCAGGCGGATGGCGCTGCGCACGCAGTCCATGCCGGTATCGCCGCCGCCCAGCACCACCACGCGCTTGCCGGTGAGGTCGGGCAGGCTGATCTGGTCTTCCCAGCCGGCGATCGGCCGGCCCTGCGGATTGTCGCCGCTGACGATGCGGGCATTCTGTACCAGGAACGGCAGCGCCGGCAGCACGCCTTTCAGGTCCTGCCCATGCAGCCCGCCGTCGGTATAGCGGTAGGCGCCGGTGCCCAGGAACACCGCATCGTGGCGCTGCAGCAGGTCATCCACGGTGACATCGCGGCCGATCTCCACGCCCAGCCGGAACTGTACGCCCATGCCTTCCAGCACCTCGCGGCGCTTGCGGATCACGTCCTTGTCCAGCTTGAAGCTGGGGATGCCGAACTGCAGCAGGCCGCCGATCTGCTCGTAGCGGTCATACACCACCGCGGTAATGCCGGCACGCGCCAGGCGGTCAGCGCAGGCCAGGCCAGCCGGTCCCGCACCCACCACCGCCACGGTGCGGCCAGTAGGCTCCACCGCGCTCAGGTCCGGGCGCCAGCCACGCGCAAGCGCGGTATCAACGATGTATTTCTCCACCGCGCCGATGGTCACCGCGCCGAATTCCTCCAGCGTGCAGCTGCCTTCGCACAGGCGGTCCTGCGGGCACACCCGGCCACACACTTCCGGCAGCGGGTTGGTGCTGTGGCACAGCGTGGCGGCTTCTTCGATGCGGTTTTCCTGCACCAGCTGCAGCCATTGCGGGATCGCGTTGTGCACCGGGCATTTCCAGCTGCAGTACGGGTTGCCGCAGTCCAGGCAGCGGCCAGCCTGGTACTGCGCCTCCTCTTTGCCGAACTTGCCGTACAGCTCGCCCCAGTCGCCGGAGGTGCGGAGTTCCACGGGGATGCGCTGTGGCATCGTCCGGGGCAGGTCGAGGAACTGGAAAGCGTGCTTGCGACTCATGGCGGGCTCTGCCTTTCGGCTTGGAGGTGCTGCCGGCCAGCGACCGGCACTACCGATGAAAAGGGCGGGGTCATGCGGCGCGGCGCAGGGTTTCGGTCAGCGATTCAATGCTGGCGGCCTTGGGCTTCACCAGCCAGAACTTGCCGATGTAATCGCGGAACTCGTCCATGATCTGCTGGGCCCAGATGCTGCCGGTCAGCTCGCGGTGGCGGCCGATCAGGCGATGCAGGTGCTGGCGGTAATTCTCGAAGCCTTCGGCGGAAACGCGATGGATGTCGATCAGCTCGTGGTTGTAGCGGTCGACGAAATCACGGTCCACGTCCAGTACGTAGGCCAGCCCGCCGGTGAAGCCGGCGCCGAAGTTCAGGCCGACCTTGCCGAGCACCAGCACCACGCCGTCGGTCATGTATTCGCAGCAGTGGTCACCGGCACCTTCGATCACCGCCAGCGCGCCGGAGTTGCGCACCGCGAAGCGTTCGCCGGCGCGCCCGGCAGCGAACAGCTCGCCACCGGTGGCGCCGTACAGGCAGGTGTTGCCGATGATCGCGGTGCTGCGGGCTTCGAAGCGCGCGCCGCGTGGCGGACGCACCACCAGCCGGCCACCGGCCATGCCCTTGCCCACGTAGTCGTTGGCTTCGCCTTCCACTTCCAGGTGCAGGCCACCGACGTTGAAGGCACCGAAACTCTGCCCGGCGGTGCCGCGGAAGCGCAGCTCCAGCGGTGATTCGGCCATGCCCTGGTTGCCATGCGCGCGAGCGATGGTGCCCGACAGGCGGGTGCCGATGCTGCGGTCGGTGTTGTGGATCAGGAAGCGATGGTCGCCGCCACGCTTGTTGGCGATGGCATCGGCCAGCAGGCCGTCCATCTGCGTGGCCAGGCTGTCCGGCGATTCGTACAGGCGCTGGGCGGCGCAGTGGCTGCCTTCGTAGCTGGCATCGGCGAGCAGCCGCGACAGGTCCACGCGCACGCCTTCGCGCGGCGCGGCATCGATCTGCCGCAGCAGTTCGGTGCGGCCGACGATCTCCTGCAGCGAACGCACGCCAAGGTAGGACAGCCAGCCGCGGACTTCTTCGGCCAGCAGCCTGAAGAAGTTCTCCACGCGTTCGGGCTGGCCGGTGAAATAGGTCTCGCGCAGGCGCTCGTCCTGGGTGGCCACGCCGGTGGCGCAGTTGTTGAGGTGGCAGATGCGCAGGTACTTGCAGCCCAGCACGATCATCGGACCGGTGCCGAAGCCGAAGCTGTCCGCGCCGAGGATGGCCGCCTTGACCACGTCCAGGCCGGTCTTCAGGCCGCCATCGGTCTGCAGGATCGTGCGCGCGCGCAGATCGTTGCCGACCAGCGCCTGGTGCGCTTCGGCCACGCCCAGTTCCCACGGCACGCCGGCGTAGCGGATGGAACTCACCGGCGAGGCGCCGGTGCCGCCGTCGTGGCCGGAGATGGTGATCAGGTCGGCGCCGGCCTTGACCACGCCGGCGGCGATCGTGCCCACGCCGGCATGGCTGACCAGCTTCACCGACACCAGCGCGGTCGGGTTGACCTGCTTGAGGTCGTAGATCAGCTGGGCCAGGTCTTCGATGGAGTAGATGTCGTGGTGCGGCGGCGGCGAGATCAGGCCGATGCCCGGCTTGGCGTAACGCAGGCGGGCGATCAGTTCGTTGACCTTGTGGCCGGGCAGCTGGCCGCCCTCGCCGGGCTTGGCACCCTGGGCCACCTTGATCTGCAGCACCTCGGCGTTGACCAGGTATTCGGCGGTGACACCGAAGCGCCCCGACGCCACCTGCTTGATCTTGGAACGCTTCTCGGTGCCATAGCGGGCGGGGTCTTCGCCGCCTTCGCCGGAGTTGCTGCGGCCACCCAGGCGGTTCATTGCGATGGCCAGCGCTTCGTGCGCTTCCGGCGACAACGCGCCCAGGCTGATCGCTGCGGTATCAAAGCGCGGGAACAATTCGCTGGCCGGTGCCACTTCGTCCAGCGGCGTCGGCGTGGCAGCCGGCACCAGCTGCAGCAGGTCGCGCAGCGCGGACGGCGGACGTGCGTGCACGGCATCGCAGTACGCCTGCCAGTGCGCCGGATCGCCCGAGCGCGAGGCGCGCTGCAGGGTCATGACCACGTCCGGGTTGTACATGTGGTATTCGCCGCCGTGCACGTACTTCAGCAGCCCGCCGACGTCCGGCTGCACCTGGTCATCCCAGGCCTGCACGGTCAATTCGCGCGCTTCGGCATCCAGCCGCGCGAAGCTGACGCCGCCGACCCGCGACGGCGTTTCCGGGAAGCACAGCTCGACCACGTCCGGCTCCAGCCCGACGATCTCGAACAGCTGCGCGCCGCGGTAGCTGGCCACCGTACAGATGCCCATCTTGGAGATGATCTTGGACAGTCCCTTGTACACGCCCTTGCGGTAACGACGGCCGATCTGCGACTGCTCGCCACCCTTGCTGAGTTTGAGGATGCCGCGGCGGCCGAGGTCGAACAGGGTCTGGTAGGCCAGGTATGGATACACCGCGGTGGCGCCGAAACCTAGCAGGCAGGCCATGTGGTGCGGGTCGCGCGCGGTGCCGGTTTCCAGGATCAGGTTCACTTCGCAGCGCAGCCCGGCGTTGCACAGGTGGTGGTGCACCGCGCTGGTGGCCAGCAGGGCATGCACCATCGGCCGGTCGGCCACCGGATAGCGGTCGGACAGCAGCAGCATGACGATGCCATCGCGCGCGGCCTGTTCGGCCTCCGCGCAGATGCGCTCGATGCCGGCCCGCAGGCCTTCTTCTTCGCTGTAGGACAGGTCGATCAACCGGTTGGCGTCGGCGTACTGCTCCATCTTCAGCAGCTGGCGCAACTTGCGCTGGCTCAGCACCGGCGAGTTGAGGATGACGTGGTTAACGGTCTCCGCGCCGGCATGGAAGATGTTGGTCTCCTTGCCGAGCTGGGTGGACAGGGACATCGCGCAGTCTTCGCGCAATGGATCGATCGGCGGGTTGGTGACCTGCGCGAAGGCCTGGCGGAAGTAGTCGTACAGCGGACGGCTGCGCTGGCTCAGCACCGCCATCGGCGTGTCATCGCCCATCGAACCGGTGGCTTCCTGTTCGGTTTCCGCCAGCGGGCGCAGTACCTGCTCCACTTCCTCGGTGCTGAGCTGGTACAGCTTGTGGTAGCTGCGCAGGGTGCGGGCGTCGAACGGTTCTTCCACCAGCGAGGGATCGATCAGTTCGGTCTGCAGGTAGGTCACGCCCTGCTGCAGCCACTGCTTGTACGGCGCGCGGCCACGGTTGATGCGGTCCACCGCCTCTGAATCGAGCAGGTCGCCGCGCTTGAGGTCGATGGCGATCATCTCGCCCGGCCCCAGCTTGCCCTTGCGCACCACGCGTTCGGTGGGCACTTCCCACACGCCGGCTTCGGAGGCGACCAGGAAATGGCGGTCGGAGGTGAGCATCCAGCGCGCCGGACGCAGGCCGTTGCGGTCCAGCGTGCACACGGCATAGCGGTCGTCGCAGGCGACGATGCCGGCCGGGCCGTCCCACGGCTCGCTGTTGAGCCCGTGGAATTCGTAGAAAGCAGCGAGGTCGGGGTCCTTGAATTCCAGCGACTGGGTCGCCGGCGGGACCAGGATGCGCAGCGCCTGGATCAGCTCCATGCCGGCGCTGACCATCAGTTCCAGCATGTTGTCCAGGCTCTGCGAGTCCGAACCGTGCATGGAGATCACCGGATCGAATTCGCCGATGTCGAAGCGCGGGGTCTTCCACACCTTGCTGCGCGCCTGCGCCCAGCGACGGTTGCCTTCGATGGTGTTGATCTCACCATTGTGGGCGAGCATGCGGAACGGATGCGCCAGCGGCCAACGCGGCAGCGTATTGGTGGAGAAGCGCTGGTGGAACACGATCGCGCTGGAGGCCAGGTCGCTGCGCTGCAGGTCCAGGAAGAAGCGCGACAGCTTGTCCGGCAGCACCATGCCCTTGTAGCTGATCGCGTTCGGGCTGAGCGTGGTGACGTAGTAGTCGGCGTGCTCGCGCAGCGACTGTTCGCTGCGGCGACGGGCCAGGAACAGGGCCAGGGTGAAGGCGGCATTGTCCTGCGCTTGGCCGGCATCGACGAAGACCTGTTCGATGCGCGGCAGCGTATCGCGTGCCAGCTGGCCACAGACGCTGGGATCGGTCGGCACCACGCGCCAGCCGCGCGGCTGCGTGCCGGCCTTGGAAAGCTCCGCTTCCAGCGCGGCGCGGCACTGGGCGGCGGCGGTTTCATCGTGCGGCAGGAACACCACGCCGGCAGCGAAGCGCGCGCCGACGTTGATACCCGCTTCGGCGGCGATGGCTTTCAGGAACACCTGCGGGCGACGCAGCAGCAGGCCGCAGCCGTCGCCGGTCACGCCGTCGGCGGCGACGCCACCACGGTGGGTCATCCGCGAAAGCGCGGCGATGGCGGTATCCACGAGCAGCCGGGACGGCTGGTCATCCAGCTGGGCGACCATGCCGAAACCACAGGCATCGCGCTCGTGTCGTGGGTCGTAAAGCCCGTGGCGGTTGCGGGGGGCCATCTTTGCCTCTTGGTCAGGTGAGCGGGGACTCCTGAGCCTGCCCACAGGGCGCGCCGTGACCACCGGAATGAGGATGCCGTGCCGGGACGGCAGGGAAAAGCGAAGTGGCGTCCTGGCGTTGGTCGATGCGACCGTTCCCCCGGCAGGGGCCGATGCCCGTGCGGTGGCGTGCCTCCCCTGGCGCTCGCCAAGCGCTTTCGCGCTCATTCCAGGAGACAGGGCGCGCTACCTGGAGCGCGCGGAATGCCACCGGATGCTTCGACTAGACCATAGATGGTGCAATGCCGCAACACACGGTTGCACGCGCAACCAAGGCGCTGGCAAGTGCTTGCCAGCGCTGGGGAAATCAGCCGCAGCGAAGGCCGCTGACCACATCCTTCTCGTCCACTTCCACATTCAGGCGCTCACCCACGAACTCCATCGTGGTCATGTCGCCGGGGCGCAGCACGCGCAGCGATTTCGCACTGGCGTCCTGCTGGGCCTGGCTGCCGAGTGCATCGGTGAAGGGCTGGCCGACCAGGCTCTGCACCTGGGTGGCATCGCAGTTGCCGATCGGCGGGGCTTCGGTCGCCTTGCCGGCTTCGTCGGCGGGGGCGGTGGCCTTTTCAGCGGCCTGCTGGGCCTGCGCGGTGACCGCATCCTGTTCGTCCATCGGCGGCGCCGAGCAGGCGGCCAGGAACAGGGTGGCGGGGAGCAGGAGCAGGAAGGGGCGCGTCAGGCGCGGCAACTGCAGGAACGGCATGCGGACTCCAGGAACGTTCAAGGTGACGAAAGCGTGAGCATAGCGGCTGTTGGCCGCCCACGTGTTTGTGTTGCGTTATTGACGCGGCGTGCTCGGCGCGATCGCCACACTGCGTGCATGAGCCCACCCGCCGCAACCCCTGAAAAAGCCGCCGCCCGCGCCGCCGGACTGCGTTACGTGGACGACAGCCAGCCGGGCTACCAGCGGCGTCGGGCAGGAAAGGGATTCAGCTACCGTGACCCGGCCGGGCACGTCGTGCGCGACGCCGAGGTGCTGGCCCGCATCCGTTCGCTGGCCGTGCCCCCGGCCTATACCGACGTGTGGATCTGCCCCTGGCCCAACGGCCACCTGCAGGCGACCGGGCGCGACGCACGGGGTCGCAAGCAGTATCGCTACCACCCTGACTGGGCGCGGGTGCGCGGGGAGGGCAAGTTCGACCGCATCATCGCCTTCGGCGAGGCGCTGCCGAAGCTGCGCCGGCACCTGCACAACGACCTGAAGCGTCCGGGATTCCCGCGTGAAAAGGTCCTTGCGATCGTGGTCGCGCTTCTGGCCGAAACGCTGGTGCGGGTGGGCAATGAAACCTATGCGCGCGAAAACAAATCCTTCGGCCTGACCACGCTGCGCAACCGCCACCTGGCGCTGGTGGCGGGCGGCCGGGTGCAGATGCGCTTCCGCGGCAAGTCCGGCCAGCACCACGAAGTGGAGATCGGCGACAGACAGTTGGCCAAGCAGGTGCGAAGCATCCAGCAGCTGCCCGGGCAGGCGCTGTTCCAGTACCGCGATGACGATGGCACGCTGCAGCCGGTGGATTCCGGTGAGGTCAATGACTACCTGCGTGGGGTGATGGGCGAGGAGTTCACCGCCAAGGACTTCCGCACCTGGGGCGGCACCGTGGAAGCGCTGCGGGCGTTCGCTGCCACCGAGTTGCCCGAGCCCGCCAGCAAGACCGCGCTGGCGGCGGCGCAGCGCGAGGTGGTGTGCAAGGTGGCCGACCTGCTCGGCAATACGCCGGCGGTGTGCCGCAAGGCCTACATCGATCCCAGCGTGTTCGACGGCTGGGAGCGGGGTGAACTGGTCGCGCTGGCCGGCCTGCGTGGGCCGCGGCAGTGGGAACAGGCGACCCTGCGCTACCTGCGCAGGGCACGCCGGGTGGCGGCCAAGGTCAGCCGCATTCGCAAGGTCAGCCGCAGTAAATAGCGGTGATGTTGTTGGTGCGGCCGGTTTCAATCGTCAACCGCTCGCCGCCCTCATGCGCGGCACCGGCGGCCGGATCGGCGCTGCCGCTGGCGGTGGGGCCACTGCGCTCGCGGGTGCCGCGCAGCACCTGCACCTGCAGGCTGTCGCTGTCCACGCGGGCACGTTCCACGGTCGCTGCCGATGCCGCCAGGCCGACCGCGCCCTGCACCTTGTCCAGGTGGCACTGGCCGGAAATCACCCCGTCGATCGGCTGCACCTGGGCCACCGGCGTGCTGCTGCAGGCGGCCAGGGAAACGGCCATCGCGGCCACGCTGAAGTAACGGATCATCGATGCAGCTCCACTGGGTTCGAGGGGCCCAGCCTGACGGGTGCGGCGTGGTGCCGGGATGAACGCGTGCACATGCCGGGCACGTTGCATTCACTGCCACGGCAACGCGCGATGTGGAGACTGGTTGCACGCCCTGGACACACCACGCTGCCCTGGACAACCCGCTTCAAGAGGAGATCTCATGGCTACCGCCAAGACCGCCCCGGCAAACAAAGTCCCCGCCCGCCAGAAAGCCACCCCGAAGGTCCGCAAGGGCACCCGCGCCGCCGCGGCCGCGCCGGCCGATGCAGAAGGCACCGCGCGCAAGCGCGTGGTCAAGACCGCCACCCGCAAGACCGCCGCCACCGATGAACGGGGCGCACGGGTGGCCGCGCGACAGCGCCGCCTGCAGGATCAGGAAAAGGCCAAGGACGCACGCGCCAGCAAGAAGGCCGCAAAGAAAAAGGTGACCCAGGCCGGCACCCGCAGGCAACCGGAAAAGATGCCCGCGCAGAACATCGGCAAGCCCGGCAACGAAAACGAACTGGAGCTGTCACCCCGTTTCCTCGCGCCCGATTACGTAGGCAGCGGGAAGCTGAAAGGCCTGCGCGCGATCGTCACCGGCGGCGACTCCGGCATCGGCCGTGCGGTGGCGGTGCTGTATGCCCGCGAAGGCGCGGATGTGGCGGTGCTGCACCTGGACGAACACGAAGATGCCGATGTCACCCGCCAGCACGTGGAGCGCGAAGGCGGACGCTGCATCGTGATCGCCGGTGACGTGCGTGATCCGAAGTTCTGCAATCGTGCGGTGAAACAGGTGGCCAAGGCCTTCGGTGGCATCGACATCCTGGTCAACAACGCGGCCTTCCAGCTGCACTGCCATCGCCTGGAAGACCTCGATGACGCCCACCTGCAGGAAACCCTGCAGACCAACATCGGCGGTTACATCCAGATGGCCCGCGCCGTGCTGCCGCACCTCGGCGAGGGCGCCAGCATCGTCAATTCGGGCTCGGAAACCGGCCTGTTCGGCAGCAAGTCGCTGATCGACTATTCGGCCACCAAGGGCGCCATCCATGCCTTCACCAAGGCACTGGCCAGCCAGCTGCTGCCCCGCGGCATCCGGGTCAACTGCGTGGCGCCGGGCCCGGTGTGGACGCCGTTGAACCCGGCCGACAAGGCTGCGCCGGATGTCGGTGAGTTCGGCCAGGACAGCGACATGGGCCGTGCAGCGCAGCCGGAAGAACTGTCGCCTGCCTACGTGTTCCTGGCCGCGCCCAGCTGTTCCAGCTACATCAGTGGCGCGATCCTGCCGGTGATGGGCGGCCCGCGCGGCTGAGCCGCGGCGCGGGATTGGATTCCTCTCCGCGCGGCGGGGAGGCGTCCTGACCCCGCGCAGGCAACAGCCGGCCACGGCGCCGGGCTAGGGACGCGAAGGTCCGTAGAACGCGGCGATGGCAGGGATGAACTCCTGCGGATTGGCGCCGACCAGGTTGGTCAGCACCACCACTGCCAGTTGGCGATCCGGATAGACGATGAAGGCAGCGCGTGCACCGCCCATGGCCGCCACGCGGCGCTCTTTGCCTTCCTGCGTGACCTGCCACCCGGCACCCCACGCCGCATCGCTGCCGTCGTCGAGGGTCGCCGGCTGCCACATCTGCCGCACCAGCGTGGGGTCGAGCAGGGAGCCGTTGTCCAGCGCCGCAAGCCACTGCGCGACTTCAGTGGCGGTTGTCTGCACGCCCCCGCCCGCCCACAGTCCCGGCGTCATGTCGTAGAACCAGTGCGAAAGCCGGGGGGCGCTGTCGCCCGGATCGGTCCGGCGCGGAAAGTAGCTGTAGAGGGTGGCCGCGTTTGCGACAAGGTCATAGCTGTCCCCGAACAACGCCTGGGGCATGCCGACCACGTTGAACTGCCGGGTCGCGATGTAGTCGGCGTAGGGCATGCCGGACCTGGCGGCGATGATGCGCGAAAGGAGCAGGTAATTGGTCTGGTTGTAGGCGAAGCGCTCACCCGGTGCAGCCTCCGTCGGAAGTCGGGTGACCGCATCCCAGGCGGTCTGCTCCGAACCTCCGCCGACCAGGCCCTGCGCATCCACGATGTCCGGCAGCCCTGAGGTGTGCGCCAGCAGCTGCTGGACCCGGACGGCATTCCACGGTTCGGGCAGATCATCGAGATACCGCGATATCGGCGCATCCAGGCTGACCTTGCCCGCCTGCACCAGCTGCATCACGGCGACACCGGTGAATGACTTGCTGGCGGAGTTCAGCGGAAAACGGGTGGCAGGCGTGGCTGGGATGGCATTTTCGACATTGGCCAGCCCATGGCTTTCCGACATCACCACGCGCCCGTTCTTTACCACGGCGATCTGCAGGCCCGGGATCCGGCGGCTCTGCATGACCTCCGCGACGTAGTGGCGTGTCTGTTGGTTGGCCGCTTCCCATGGCCCGGCGGCCGCCTGCATGTCCCACGGAATCAGGAAAGCGGCAATCAGGATGATGCAGGTAGCAGTGCGCATTCGGCGGTCCTTTCAGGGAAGAGGCCGGCATCGCGCACCGGATCAGGGCATTGGATGCGTCGAGCAGGCAGAGGGTTTAAACCCCTTCGGCCGCGGAGGGCCTGGCGCTGCCGTTCGTCGGCACATGACCTTCGGGGGGTTGACTACACATGTCGCCATGGGCACTGTGGCGACACGTGTAGTCACCCAAGGAACCGTGCCATGCACCGCAAGACGATCGGGGACCAGGAACTGGCCCTGCTGCAGTACATCGACGAGGCAGGAACGCCCAGCGTGGGCGAAGTGGCGGTCGGATTCGGCGAGCCGCGTGGCTTGGCACGGTCCACCGTGCTGACCATGATGGAACGCCTGCGCGGCAAGAACTACCTGCGCCGCGAGCAGGCCGACGGCATGTACCGCTACCAGTCCACGGCCGGGCAGGACAGCGTGGTGCAGGGCGCCATCGCGCAGTTCGTCGACCGCACCCTGCAGGGATCGGTGTCGCCGTTCGTGGCCTATCTGTCCCAGCGCGACAAGGTCAGCGATGATGAACTGGCCGAGCTGGAAGCGCTGGTCGAACAGCTGCAGTCACGCCGGCAGGAGGGCTGAACCATGGACGCGAACCTGATCGTGCTGCTGGAACGGTTGGCCTGGACCAGCCTGCAGACCGCGCTGCTGGTCGCCCTGGTGTGGGGCGTCTGCCGCGCCGTTCCGTCACTGGGCGCGGCCGCGCGTTGCCGGATGTGGTGGCTGGTATCGCTGCAGGCGGTGCTGGGCCTGTTCTGGGCGCAGCCGCTGCAGCTGGCGGTGCTGCCGGCGCCGACGCTGGCGACCGGATCGATCACGCCCGCCGTTGGTGAAACGCTGTACGTGCAGGCGGCTGCGCTGTCGGCACAGGGGTTGGCAACTGCCGATGAGGGCATCGCTTCGTCCGCGCTGGCGACCACGCCGTGGTGGGCCATGGCGCTGGCCGCATTGTGGCTGGCCGGTGTACTGGCCATGGCCTGGCGGACCCACGGCGAATGGCGGCGAAGCCGCGCGCTGCTGGCCCACGCCACCCCGTGCGATGATCAGGCGCTGGTACACGCGCTGCAGCTGGCGGCCGAAGCGCATGGCCTGCGCCGTGCCCCGCGCCTGTGGATGAGTGCCGACATCGATGCGCCGCAGGTGGTCGGTCCGCTGCGGCCGGTGCTGCTGCTGCCGGTGGGTGGGCACGCCCTGCAGGGCGATGCGCTGGACCTCGCGCTGACCCATGAACTGCAGCACCTGCAGCGCAACGACCTGCAGTGGGGCCTGCTGCCTGCCTTGGCGCAGCACCTGTTCTTCTTCCATCCGCTGCTGCGGCTGGCGGTCAGCGAATACGCCCAGGCCCGCGAAGAAGCGGTGGATGCGGCGGTCGTGGACGGCCGTGGCGAGCGTCGCCAGGACTACGGTCGGCTGCTGTTGCAGCTGGGCGTGATGCCGCATCCGCATCTGGGCGTGGCCAGCGCCGCGCCGAGCCGGCAGAGCCTCAAGCGCCGCTTGATCTCGCTGCAGCAGCATCACGCATGCCCGAAGGCGCTGACCGCGCTGCTGACGGCGGCCGTGCTGGCCGTGGCGATCCTGCCGATGCGACTTGTTGCGGCCATGCCGCCGCCGCCGCTGCCCCCCGCTGCGCCGGCGGCGCCTGACGCGCCGCTTCCCCCGGTGCCCGACGCACCGCCGGCACCGCCCGCACCGCCCGCACCGCCCGCTGCGGCCGTGCCTGCCGTACCGGCAGCTCCCGCAGTGCCGGCAGCCCCCAGCGTGCGCAGTGGACAGGCCAGCACCACTTCCCATGTCCTCACCCGCGACGGTGGGAAGCGGGTCACCAGCTTGGTCACCCACGGCAGGCTCGACCTTGGCGAACGCCCTGAGCGCGCTTATGTACTGGTCAACGGAGAGGAGAGCTACGCCGATGGGGCGCTGGATGACGTGACCCAGGCCCGGCATGACCTGGGCGATGGTGCCCCGGGATTGTGGTTCCGCCAAGGTGAGCAACGCTACGTGGTGCGCGATCGCGCCCTGCTGCAGCAATTGCAGGCCGCCTATGCCGATGCCGGCCGTGTAGGCCGTCAGCAGGCCGCGCTGGGCACCCGACAAAGCGCGCTGGGGCGCCAGCAGGGCGAACTGGGACGGCTTACGGCCGAACAGTCACGGGCGGTCGCGCGACATGCCAGGGAAACCGCGCGGCGGGCACTGGGCGGATCGGACATCAACCGTGATGCGGCGGCAGAAGCGGCACGGGCCTCGCGTGAGGTGTCGCAGGACGACGTGCATGAGGAACTGGCCCGCCTTGCCAGCAAGCAGGCCGAACTGGGCAGGCAGCAGGCGGCATTGGGCGTCGAGCAGGCCGCGCTTGGCGAACGCCAAGTGGAAATACAGGAGCGCGCTTCACGCGAAGCACGGCAGGTGATCGCCAAGGCAATGGCCGATGGACGTGCCGTCGAACTCTAGCGAAAAGCAGGGAGCGGGCGCGCGCCCGCTCCCTGCCGCAGGGATCAACCGCAGCTGGCAGAGATGATCTTGTTCTGCTCATCCACGCGCACGGTGACGCGGTCTTCGCGGTAGTCCATGGTGACCGCCATGCCGGGTTTGACCACACGCAGGGTTCGCGCACCGGCGTCGCGCACCGCGCGGTCGATGACTTCCTGGCTGGCCATCTGGCCGCTCAGCGCGGTCAAGGTGTCACCGTGGCAGTGGCTGCCCAGACCTGCAACTTCCGGCTTCGGCGTGGTCGGCGCGGTGTCTGCGCTGGACGGCGTACTGCTGCAGGCGGCCAGCGGCAGCAGACAGGTGAGCAACAGCCAACGATTGGAACGCATGGCGGACCTCCCGGGTCGATGAATGGATGACACGAGGAGCCATCAGGCGCCATGCGCCGTCAACGTCGGGTAAACGGTCGCTCACCCTGCCTGCAGTGGCAGGCAGTTCACCGGGGGTGGCACATCGGCCTGCGCCTGCTGTTCCACCAAGGTCAGGAACAGCTGTGCCAGCGTCACCACGTCCTGGTGGTTGTGTTCGACCACCCGGCGCAGGTTCACCGCATCGCCGCCGCGCAGGTAGCGCAGCCAGGCAGAAGGCGCTTCCGAACCGGGCAGGTCATCTTCGCGTACCACCTTCAGCAGCTGCCGTTCGATGGTGGCCAGCCGGCAGTTTTCCCAGACCCCGCGATAACGGCGACGGGTCGGGTACAGCAGGTCGATGTGGTCCAGCGCGGTGATCGGATCGCCCTGCCGCGCGAGCCGATAGCGGGTCTTCAGCAGCGGTGCGTCGTAGCTGCGGCCGTTGTAGCTGGAAAACACCGTGCTCGATCCCAGCCAGCTGGTGAAGGTGCGCAGCATGGCGGTCTCCGCAGCCATCGTGGAGATCATCAGCTGGCGGATGCGCAGGCCCGGCCCCCGGCTTGGATCCTGGTGCCAGTCGGCCGCACCGATCATGAAGGCGCGGGTGCCGGTGCCGCCGGCCAAGCCGGTGGTTTCGGTATCGAAGAACAGCAGGTCCTGCGGCGCCACGTGCTGCTGCTCGCGCTTGGCGAAGGCCAACGACAGCGGTGCCGACGGGACATCCCTCGGCAGGAACGATTCGATCAGGTGCAGGCCCGGCGCGATCTCGGTGCCGGGCAGGCTGCGGTCCTGCGCGCGTGCCCGCGGCGGCTGGGGGATCTCGCTACCGCGTTGGCGCACGCCCAGCAGACGTCGCAGTCCCCTGGCGTCGGCCACCTGGCGTGGCGCTGCGGCCACCCCGGTGGGTTTGTGGCGGATCTCCTTTTCCACCCAGGCAAACACCGAACGCGCCGCGTCGGGCTGCTTCGCATCGTTGGCGGCGGCGGGCAGTCCGGGCGCCGGTTCCGGCAACGGCCCGGCGGGCGCTGACGGGGTAACCGCCTTGGCGTCACCGGCCTGCCGCCGCAGCAGCCGCAGCTTGTCCAGGCTCAGGCTCACGGTGCCAACAGCTCCAGCGGATCGGCAACCACCACCGACACCTCCGGCACGTGCTCGCAGGCGTGGGCATCGAACAGGTCCAGCACGCGCAGGGCCAGCGCACGCGGGGTGGTGTCGTCGGTTTCCTGTGCGGCCAGCACTGGGCCGACGCAGGCCGGGCAACCGGCCTTGCAGTCGCAGCGCTGCACCAGTTCGCGCGCGCGCTGCACCAGCTCCTGCTGGCGCAGCCACAACGGCTCGCTCAGGCCGACCCCACCGGGGAAGTTGTCGTACAGGTACACGGTGGGCACGAACTGCTGCAGCAGCTCCACCGCGCCGGGGTCGCCTTCTTCGCCGCGCAGCTGGCCACGGCCGCTCTGGTCGGCGATGGCGAACCACGCGCCGTCGCCGTTGCCGACCGCCTTCTGCAGGTCGCGTGCGTCGGCCATCACCGCCACGGTGGCGACGATATGCAGGGCGTAAGCCGCGCCGAGGAAACCGTCCAGCGCGTCCTGCTTGCTGGCGAACGCGCGCAGCAGCAGCGCCTGCGGCAGCTGCCACCACACCGCCGTGGTGTGCAGTTCCTGGTCGGGCAGGTTGACCGGGCCGTAGCCGATGTTTTCGTGGGTGTAGTAGCGGATCTTCTTGTAGCCGGCCACGCGGCGCACCACGTGCACCTCGCCATGATGGGAATCGCCGCGCCCGGCGACGTTGCCGTCGAAGCGGTCCAGCACCTTGAGCTTGGTGAAGTCGATGCTGTCGGTGTAGTAGTCGACGTGGGTGCGCGTGACGTAGGCCTTGCGGCCTTCCCAGTCCAGCGTCTCCACCTGGTAAGGGGTGGACTGCACCATGTGGATGGCGCCTTCATAGAGGGTCAGCGCGGCGGCGGAATAATCCACTTCGGCGATGATCTGCTGCTTGCCGCCGCTGCGGTCGACCACCACGAAGTTGCCATCGGCCACCGAGCGCAGGCTCACCGCGTTGGCCGGGTAGCTGTCGGCGATCCACTCCCAGCGCTCGCCTTCGCGGTGCACCACCTCGGTTTCCGCCAATGCTTCCAGGAACACTTCCGGGTCGATCGGGCCGAAGCCATCGCCGACCAGGAACGGCAGTTCGAAGGCGGCGCAGCGGATGTGGTCGAACAGGATCAGCGGCTGGTCCGGGGCGATGCGCGCATGCTCCGGCGAGGCATCGCCGAAGAAGTCCGGGTGCCGCACCACGTACTGGTCCAGCGGCTGCGAACTGGCGACCATGACGCCCAGCGCGGGCTGCTGGCGGCGACCGGCACGGCCGAAGCGCTGCCAGGTGGCGGCCACGCTGCCGGGATAGCCGTTGAGGATCACCACGTCCAGGCTGCCGATGTCCACGCCCAGCTCCAGCGCGGAGGTACTGACGATGCCGTCGATCTGCCCGGCGCGCATCGCGCGTTCGGTCTCGCGGCGCTCGGTCGGCAGGTAGCCGCCGCGGTAGGCACGGATGCGGGCGGGCTTGCGCGGGTCGTGGTCGAAGATGTCCTTGAGGTACTTGGTGAGCACTTCCACCATCAGCCGGCTCTGCGCGAACACCAGCGTCTTCAGCCCGGATTTGATCGCGATGCGTGCGATGCGGTTGCTCTGCGAGCGCGCCGAGGCGCGCAGGCCCAGGTCCGGATTGACCACCGGCGGGTTCCACAGCAGCACCTGCTTGGGCCCGCTGGGGGCGCCGGATTCGGTGATGGCGGTGACCGGCGCTTCGATCAGGGCCTCGGCATGCTGCTGCGGATTGCCGATGGTGGCCGAGCACAGGATGAACTGCGGTTGCACCCCGTAGAAGGCGCAGATGCGCTTGAGGCGGCGCAGCACATTGGTGACGTGGCTGCCGAACACGCCGCGGTAGGTGTGCACTTCGTCGATCACCACGTAGCGCAGGTTCTCGAAGAACTGCGCCCATTTGGTATGGTGCGGCAGGATGGCCTGGTGCAGCATGTCCGGGTTGGACACCACGATGTCGCCATGCAGGCGGATCGCCTGCCGTGCATCGCCAGGGGTATCGCCATCGAAGGTGAAGGCCTTGACTCCCAGGTCACCGGCGCGGTTGAGCTCCAGCAGCTCGGCCACCTGGTCCTGGGCCAGCGCCTTGGTCGGAAACAGGTACAGCGCCTTGGCCTTGTGCTGCATGGCCGCGCTGACCACCGGCAGGGTGTAGCACAGCGATTTGCCGCTGGCGGTGGGGGTGACGATGGCTACGTGTTCGCCACGCTGGGCCGCGTCCCACGCCTGCGCCTGGTGGCTGTAGAGCTGGTCGATGCCTCGCGCTTTCAGGGCGGCGGCAAGTGCCGGCGGTACGCTGTCCGGGATCGGCGCGTAGCGGCCTTCGCGGCCGGGGATGGCGAAGCTGCCGGTGATGCGGTCGTGGTAACGGCGCTGCAGGCGGGCGCCGAGCAGGGCGCCATCACGCGCCGGCAGGCCATCGCGGGTAGCGAGCTGGTGTTCGGCATCGGCGGTGCGCTTGGCGAGTTCGTAAGCCATCAGGAAAACATGCCGCAAAGAACGGTATGGGAACACAGCTTCGTCTCAATGCCTGAGACGCGCCTGCCCAGACACGTGAATCATTCACTGCGAGCAGAGCGCCGCTGCGCTCGCCGAGCATGGCTCGGCGCTACCTGCTCTACGGTAGTGAGGGCCGCTGGCCGTCAGCTTCTGCTCTTGGTGGGTGCCGACCGTTGGTCGTCACGCCTTCGCCTTTCCGCTGCGCTCGCCGAGCATGGCTATGCCGGTCGTCCTGATCGGCACCCTGCGGGCCGTCGCAAGCGACGTTGGCAGCGGCTCCTGCCGCTGCCTTCGGCGCTACCGGTCCACGGTGCTGCTGCGCCGCTCCAGCCACCACAGCAGGCCGGCGACCAGCACGAAGGCGAGCAGCCATGGCCAGCGCGCGCCCGGCACCTGCTGCGTGGCGGCCGACATCCGTCCGTGCCCGGTGGCGACGCGCAGCGCCGTGCGGTCCCGCAGCTGCTGGCGATGCAGTGCGGTGGCGTCGGCGGGGTCGAACACATACACCGCCTGGCGCACATCGCCCTGCACCAGTTCATGCCAGCCGGCCTGGCGCGGCCACCACGCCGCGCAGCGCTGTGTGCCGGTGGCGGGGTCGATGACGAGAGTTTCCGGTGCGGCTCCAGTACCGTCGCCCACCTGCATGCCGGCTGGTACACCGCACACCACCACGCGTTCACCGGCCCAAGGCGTATCGGACCGCACCTGCACTTTGGGCGCCGCCGCGACCGGGCGCGCCATGAGGCCGATCACACTGCTCCACAGCTCGGCATGGCGATCATCGCGCCCGGCCAGCACCGCGCGGTAACTGTCGGTCACCGGCAGCAGGCCGATCCGTCCGCGACCGCTCGCGCGCCAGCCGCCGATGGCCGCGCCGTCGGCATCCTGCAGCAGCGGCGTGGCGCCAGCGAAGCGCAGGGTCAGCTGTTCCAGCACCGGCACCCCGGCAAGTTGGGAACGTGCATCGGCCTCGGCCATCCACTGCGTTGCCTCCGTAGCCGGAGCCCGCGGTCCGCGCCGCGCCGGCAACAGCTCCGCCTGCGATTCGCCCGCCAGTTTCAACGCCGCGGCCTGGCCATTGCCGGTGACCGGCAGGCCCCAGCCACGCAGGGCCTGGCGCGCATTGTCCGGCAGCGGCCCCGCGCTGCGCACCAACACGCCCAAGCCATCGTGCAGGGCCTGCTGTACGGCGTTGCGCTGCGCGGCGCCCAACGCGGCCAGGCTGCGTTCGTCCAGCAGCAGCACGTCCGTCGCGGCCAGCCGCGCCGGAGTGAGCGCCACCGGCACATCGCCGAGGGACACGCCGGCCCCTACGCTGGACTGGAGCTGCAGCTCCACCCCGGCATCGGCGGCCCAGCGGCGCAGGTATTTGACTTCGGGTCCGGGCGCACCGGCCAGCATCAGCATCCGCACCGTTGCAGGCGCTTCGACCTGCAACGGGACCGGGATGCTGTCCACCGCATGATCACTGCCGTCCAGCAGCCGCAGCTGGAACAGGGTGCGCCCGGCCACCCGCGCAATACCTTCCAGGCGGGCACCGCCGCGCTTGTCCAGCGCGGCGCGGGCGACGACCTGGCCGGCAGGATCGAGCAGCTCGGCACGGCCGTCGGGCACGCCCTGGGCACGTGCGCGCACGGCGAAGAGCGCCCCGGGGGCGGTGACGGCCGGCGCCTGCAGGTCCATCCAGCCGCGCGGTGCGGGCGACAACCTCAACCGCACCTCGGCGGGCAACGCTGTATCACGATCGCGCGCCGGCAACCCATCACCGACCAGGGTGAGCCGTTCGGTGCCCGGATGCTGGCGCAGGGCGGTGGCCAGGTCCGGCACGCGTGCGATGCCGGCGCGCGCGTTGGATTCCGGCAAGGCGAGCATCGTCGATGCATCATCGGCTACCGCAGGCGCCTGCGCTGCGCTGGCAGTCAGCACGGTGAGCGCATGGCGGGGCGCGGTGTGCTGCGGCGGAACCAGCGCCAGCAGCAACAGACCACCGGCCAGCGCCTGCAGCACCAGCAGTGCGGCCAACCGCAGGGGCGGCAGGTGCGCGCCGCGCCGTTGCTGCAGCAGCAAGCGCAGCGTGGCCAGCAGCACGATGGCAATGATCGCCGTGCTGATCCAGCGACTGTCCGTCATGGTCCGGCTCCCAGTGCATCGCGGTAACGCTGTCCCATCGCATCGGGGATGCTGCGCCGCGCCGGCGCCGGAACCGGACGCAGCAGGGCGCGCCACAACTGTCCGCGCAGCGCGTCGCGGCAGCGCACGCAGTCCGGTGCCATGCGCAGTTCTTCAATCGATGCGGCAAGGCTGAGCGGGTCGGCGAGGCGGGTTTCATTGGCACGCAGCCAGCTGCTCAACGCATCCAGGTCCGGGGGCTGGCCAGCGCCGTCCAGCTGCTGCCAGACCGCGACGATGGCCTGGTCCGGCGCCGTCATCGCCGCCAGCGGCAGGCGTCGACTGTCGATGCCCTCGCGCTTGCCGCCCAGCCGCCGGCTTTCGTCGATGGGAGGCAGTTCCGGACCCACCCGGGCCAGGTAGATCCGCTCGGCCTGCTGCACTTCCTTGATGAAGGCCAGCGCCTTGTAGGCATGCGGCAATGCTTCTTTGGGCCGGCCCTGGCGTAGTTCGCCTTCGGAGGACCACATCTGGTCCAGCGCGGCCTTCAACGTGGCGCGCGTCTGCGGATCAAGCAGGGTGGCGGCCTCGGCGTGGTCATGCGTATGGCCGTATTCGGAAAGCACATCGGTGGCGCTGCCGAACACCTGCGGCGCGTCGCTGGCAGCGTGGTCGTGGCCATGCTCATCCTCGTGGCCCCCGCCGTGGCCGTCGTGTTCGTGTTCGTGATCAACGGTGGCAGCAGGGGCGTCGTTACTGGGCACATCGCTGGTCGGCAGGTCGCTGGTGGGCGGGGGCCTGGGTGCGCCTTCGCTTTCTTCACCGAGGAACTGGCCGTAGCGCAGGCGCAGGATGCGCTGGTCCA
This sequence comes from Stenotrophomonas sp. CFBP 13724, assembly GCF_014841975.1. Taxonomy (NCBI): domain Bacteria; kingdom Pseudomonadati; phylum Pseudomonadota; class Gammaproteobacteria; order Lysobacterales; family Lysobacteraceae; genus Stenotrophomonas; species Stenotrophomonas sp. CFBP 13724. The sequence continues at coordinate 201,591 of NZ_JACYUW010000003.1, read as the reverse complement.
CGCCGATCGCATCGGAGCGACGGGTGAACTCGTCTGCCGACAGCTTGCTGCGCTGGGCGAGCAGGGCTTCGGCATCGATGATGATCTGCCGCTGGCTGCGGAAATACGCCGGCAGGGTGCGCTTGACCATGCCTTCCAGCTCGGCCTCCTGCACGTCGGCTTCGGTCGGCAGGCGCAGGATCAGGCTGCTGCTCTGCGCGGACTGTGGCGTGGGCGCGTGGTTGTCGCGCACCTGCAGCTGCGCGATCACATCGTTGCCGGCGCTGGCGCCCAGCGCGGCCAGGTCCAGCGTGTGGGCGAAGCGGCGCTGCGTTGCCGGGCCGCTGCCACTGAGGGTGATGACCTGCTCGCGGAAGGTGATGTTCTCCCCGCTGCCCTGGGCCAGGGTCACCTTCAGCTGTGCCGCGGCGGCCACGCCGTGATCATCGCGGGCTTCGAAGCGCAGCTGCCAGCGGCGCTGGCCGGGCGTACCGAGCACCAGCGTGGCCTCCGGCTCGATCACCCGCACGCTGGGCGGCTGGTCGGGCACCAGGTCCAGGCGATACAGGCGCGTAGCGCGCAGCGCCGGCTCGGTCACCACGCGGTACAGGGCCGGGCGTACAGCCTTCCAGCTGCCGGTCCATTGCCCCTCCTGCTGCGTCAGTTCGATGCGCTGGCCGTCGTGGAACTGCAGCGCGGCACGTGCAGGCGTGCCGGAAAAACGCAGCGACCACTGCAGTTGGCTGTCCTGTTGCACCTTGCCGTCGAGCTCACTCTGCGTACGTACCGGCTGGCCGGTATAGGACGGCGCGGTGATCCGCAGGCGCGCGGACTGCAGCGTAGGCGGCGTGGCAGCAGCGGTGCCGCTTGCCGTGATAACCGGTGCATGAGCGGCCGGCACGCTGCCAGCGCGGGGCCATCCGAAGGCGAGGGCGACCACCAGCCCGCTGGCGCACCCTACCGCTGCCAGCGCGCGCCGCGGCCAACGTGCCCGCAGCTCCGGTGGATACTGGCGCAGGGCCGCATCGATGCGTTCGCGCTGGCGCAACTGCAATGGATTGAGCGCTGCAGCGTCGGTGAACAGCAGGTCGGCACTGTCGCGCGCCGTGGGCCGCTGGTCCAGCTGGCGAACCAGCCAGCGGCGATCCAGCGCACGCGCGCGCCAGGTCGCCAGTGCGGCAGCAGCGAGCAGGCCGATCGCCAGCACCCCGCTCGCCACGTCATATGTTGCAAGCCGCCACGCGAGTGCGGCCACCGCGACCACCAGCGGCACCGCGATCGCCATCACCTGCGCTGCCTGGCGGCGGCGTGCTGCCTGCCAGGCGCGGCTCACGGCGGTGTTCATGGCGTGCTCCTGCGCCGGGCCGACGTCGCCAGCCAACGCTCCAGCGCGAACAGCAGCACGATCGCCAGCAGCATCCACGGGGCAAGGTCACGCGGTCGTGGCAGTGGGGCTGCCGCGCCGGTCAGCGGTGCTTGATCCGCCGCCACGCCCAGGGTGGGGACCGGTGGCGGGGTCAGCACATCGCGCAGGCGTCGGGGAAAGTCGTCGTCCGCGACAGCGGGGAACGCGGCGGTGGAGAGTGCGGCCGGGAAGCGGAGCAGGCGCCCGCGGCCCACGCGGCGTTGCTCGAGCAGAAGCGCGCCCTGGGCATCGCGCAGCACCGGCAACCACGGCGAGGTCGCGGTTCCGGCGTCGGCACTACCGGGCTGAGGGGCGGCGACGCGCAGCACGCTGCCGCCTTCGGCAAGCCACGCCTGCCAGGCCGGCGGCAAGGGCGCGGCGGCCAGCCAGACGCCGATCCGGCCGTCGGCCGGCACGTCATCGGTGGCAGCGGACAGCGGCGAACCGGTCCACGCGCGCTGCAACGCGTCGAGCACCCGCAGCGCGGCAGGATCTCCATTGCCGCCGACATGCAGGCGCGGCGCTTCCGGCACGGTCCCTGCGGTGGCCACCGGCAGTGGCTGCGGTCGCCATTGCACGGTGCGCGACAACCGGATCCGCTCGCCGTCCAACCCGGGCAGCGGGTCGGGAAGATGAACCACCAGCGGTGTGCCAGCTGGAAGGGTCTGGTCGAGCTCGCGCAGCAGGCTGGCGAAGGCCACCTCCGACGCTGCCGGCGGCTGCTGCAACGGCGGGAAGCCCGGTGCGAGCCAACGCCAGTCGCCCTCATCGTCCGCGCCGCGCAGTGCGGCGCCGTCCAGCCCCGGGGCCACCACGGTGACCGGCCGCACATCGGCGGTTCCGCCCTGCAGCACCGGTTGCGCCAGCAGCAGCGCCAGCGTGGCCAGCAGCAACAGGCGCAATGCCAGCAGCAGCCATTCGTCGATCCGCACGCGGCTGCGCGGGCGGACACGTGCCTGCAGCCAGCGCAACGCGGCGAAGTCCAGCGGCACCTCGTGCTGCCGCCGGGCGAGATGGATCAGCAGCGGAACCAGCAGCGTTGCCAGCGCCAGCAGGCCCAGTGGGAACAACAAGGACAGGCTCATGTGGCGCCCCGCGTGCCGAACAGCTGCTGCAGCGGGGCATCCAGTGGCTCGTCGAGCCAGCCGGTGGCGTGGGCGATGCCGGCAGACTGCAGGCGCGCCTGCAGCGCGTGCCGGGCCTGGGCGAACTGTTGCAGATAGCCCGCGCGCAGGGCGCGGCCATCACCCAGCAGTTCCTCCCCGGTCTCCGGGTCGCGGAACCGATGGCCTTCGGTAAACGGAAACTCGCGTTCTTCGGCGGTCAGCAGCTGCACATTGAAGACATCCCGGCGCGCGGCGGCCAGGCGTTCCAGCAGCTGGGTGCCGGCCTCATCGAAGCCATCGCCGAGCGCGACCAGCATGTCGCCCGCATGCACGCGCTCCCACACCGGGCGCAGCCTCTCGGCAGGCGGCCACGTGCCCGTGGCGCTGAGCTGGCGCAACTGCAGGTGCACGCGGTCGCGGTGGCGCGCACCGATCCCGGCGGGCACCAGCTGCACCCCGCTGCCGCCAATGGCCAGCAGGCCGAAGCGATCGCCCTGCTGCAACGCCAGTTCAACCAGGCAGGCGGCCACCGCACAGGCGTGGTCCAGTCGGGACCAGTCCGGCCGCACGCGATCACGCTGGTTGGCGGAGGCACTGGTGTCGACCAGGATCCAGGCCGTTACCGGACTCTCGCGCTCGGATTCCCGAACGAAGAAGCGGTCCGAGCGTGCGTAGAGTTTCCAATCCACCTGGCGCAGTTCGTCGCCGGGTTCGTACGCGCGGTACTGCGCGAACTCCAGCCCCGCGCCCCGGCTGCGGCTGGCGTGCTGGCCGATGCCATGCGCACCGTGCGCACGGCGGGGCTGCAGGCGCAGCGCCTTCAGGCGGCCGCGGACGTCGGCGGGCAGGGCAATGGGGGCGTTGTGGTCCACGCGTGCGTCGTCGCGGTCAGCCGGGGAACGGCACGGCCTGCAGCAGCGCAGCCACCACGTCGTCGGCGGCCTTGCCTTCGGCCTCGGCGGCGAAGGACAGCAGCAGGCGGTGGCGCATCACCGGCGCGGCCAGCGCCTGCACGTCGTCGCGCGTGGCGGCAAAGCGCCCCTGCAGCAGCGCACGTGCCTTCGCGGCCAGTACCAGCGACTGGCCGGCGCGCGGGCCGGCACCCCATTTGATCCACTGGTTCACCGCCGCCGGTGCCGCCACGCCTGGGCGGCTGGCGCGGACCAGCCGGGTGATCCAGGCCAGCACATCGTCGCTGACGTGCACCTGGCGCACCGCGTCCTGCAGCGCGATCACCGCCTCGGCATCCATCACCTTCGGCACACTGCCACTGCTGCTGCCGGTGGTCTGGCGCAGGATGTCCTGTTCTTCCTGCTCGCTGGGGTAATCCACCCGCACATGCAGCAGGAAGCGATCCAGCTGTGCCTCCGGCAGCGGGTAGGTACCGGCCTGTTCGATCGGGTTCTGGGTAGCCAGTACGAAGAACGGCTGTGGCAGCGTGTAGGTCGTCCCGGCGTAGCTGACGGTGCGTTCCTGCATGGCCTCCAGCAACGCCGCCTGGGTCTTCGGCGGCGTGCGGTTCAGTTCGTCGGCCAGCAGCAGGTTGGTGAAGATGGGACCCTTCTGGAAGCGGAAATGGCGGTGGCCGGTGCCATGGTCTTCCTCCAGCAGCTCGGTGCCCAGGATGTCGCTGGGCATCAGGTCCGGGGTGAACTGCACGCGGCGGAACTGCAGCTCCAGCGCTTGCCCCAGCGAACGCACCAGCAGGGTCTTGCCCAGCCCGGGCGCGCCCTCCAGCAGGCAGTGGCCACCGGCCAGCAGGCCGATCAGCAGCTGCTCCACCACCTCGTGCTGGCCAACCACGGCCTGGGCGAGCGCATCGCGCAGCTGTTGCAGGCGCGGCAGCAGGGAATCAAGGTCAGGGGAAGTCATGGTCAAGCCTGTCAGGTGGGGGAAACGCCGGGCAGCGCCCGGCCATGCTCAGTTGTTCAACGCGTACATCACGATGTTGACGCCGAAGCGGGTGTTGTCTTCGGCCAGGAAACGCTTGTTGCGCCAATCGTAGTCCCACTCGCAACCGTAATCCTTGTTGCTGTAGAGCACCCCGAGCCGGCCGTCCACTTCGATGCCCTTGAGGTAATCGTGGACCAGGTCGTCGCCCCAGCCATTCAACTCGAAACCGGTGGCTGGCGGGCCCTCCGGGAAGTTGAAGAAACTGCGGTACAGCGCGTGGTTGTTGGGCAGCTTCTTCAATGCCGAAGCGCCGAACAGCTTGGCCATCTGCGCTTCGAAGGACTTGGCGAACAGGCCATCGATATCGTGGTTGCAGTCGTCCACGAACACGAAGCCCCCGTTGCGCACGTACCGTACGAAGTTCTCGCGCTCGGCGGCATTGAACTCCACCAGCTTGTGGCCGGCGAGGTAGCAGAACGGTGCCTGCAGCATGCGGGGATCGGACAGGTCCAGCACGTGTTCCTTCGGGTCCACGCGCAGGCTGGTGTAATCGATCAGCGAGGTGATCAGGTTGGACGGCATCCGCGCATCCACGTCCCAGTCACCGGAATCGTATTTCAGCCGCGTGAACCAGAAATCGTAGCGGCCGGCCTGGGCACGGGCGAAGCGCGGCAGCGCCGCCAGGGCGGCACCACCGAGCATCGCACGCAGGAACTGCGCGCGGTTCACGCCGTCCCTGCAGACGGCCAGCGGCCGTCGCTACCGATCCAGTGCGGCATCAGACCGCGTCGGACAACGAGGTGAAGGTGAAATCGCGCAGGCGCATCGGCGGGATCATCATCACGAAGCTGGACTCATCCCCGGCCACCCGCACCGGCTTGCCCAGTTCATCGATGTTGTTGAGCATGATCACCGGCGATTCGTTGAAGCGGAAGTTCTTCACCGGATGCTTGATCTGCCCGTTCTCGATGTAGAACGTGCCGTCGCGGGTCAGGCCGGTCAGCAGCACGGTCTGCGGATCGACCATACGGATGTACCAGGTGCGGGTGACCAGGATGCCCTTCTGGGTGCCGCGCACCAGGTCGGCGGTGCTCTTGTCGCCGCCGCTCATCAGCAGGTTGCCCGGCCGCGCGTTGGCGGTCTTGCCCTGCTTCTGTGCCCAGAAACGCGAGTAGTCGAGGTTGGCGATCTTGCCGTTTTCGATGATGGCGACCTTGTCGCGCGGCATGCCGTTGTCATCCCACGGCAGCACCGGCGCTTCGGGGTGCCACGGATCGGCGTGCAGGTTGACCCGCGGGTCGTACACCTGCTCGCCGAGCTTGTTGCCGCCGCCCTTCCTGGACAGGAAGCTGCGGCCTTCATCGGCCGAGCGCGCATCGAAGAAGCGCATCATGAAGCTGATCAGCCCGGCGGCGGCGGCCGGTTCCAGGATCACCGTGTACTTGCCCGGTTCCAGCGCCTTGGCTTCGGCCGATTCGGTGGCCTTGCGCATGGCGATGCGCACGTCCTGGTCGGCCTTGAAGTCGGCCGCATCCTTCAGGTTGCGGCCGACCCAGCCCGAACCGCGCCCGTCTTCGGTGCGCACCGTGCAGGTGTAATCGAAGCTGCTGGTGCGCTGGTAGCCGAAGTTGCCGTTGCTGTTGGCGGTGGCGACGAAGCCGTGGCCGTCTTCCAGGAAGCCGGCCGCGATCACCCCGGCCTGGCGGCACGGCAGGATCGAATCGGCGGCGACCTTGGCGCGGAACGCCGGATCGATGGCGCCGGTGGATTCGCTGAAGGTCGGGGTAGGGCGATAGGTCTGCTTGCCGATCGCCGGGATGAACTCCGGATTCTCCGGCGCCAGCCGGGCCAGGTCTTCGGCACGGCGCACCACGCGTTCCAGCGCGGCATCGTCGAACTCGTTGATCGATGCGGTGCCGACGCGCTTGCCGAAGGCCACTTCCACGGCCAGCGAGGCATCACTGACGATGCCGCTGGTGGAGATGTTGTTCAGCGCGAAACGGATGTTGCCGTTGATGGACCCGGCCAGGGTCGCGGTGCACTCATCGGCCTTGGACAGGGCGATGACCTTGTCGAGGATGGCCTTGGCCTGCTGTTCGGTGAAGATGCTCATGGGTTTCGGGCTCCAGACCGGTCAGCCGAGGCTGCGTGCGGTGTTGATGACGTTGATGCCATTGAAACGGGCAGTGGACGAACCGTGCGAGACCGCCGAGACCTGGCCCGGCTGGCCCTTTCCGTCGAAGAACGAGCCGCCCAGGCGGTAGTCGCGCTCGTCGGCGACGGCGCTGCAGGCATTCCAGAACTCCGGGGTGCGGATCTGGTAGGCCACGTCCTCCAGCATGCCGGTGATCTTGCCGTTCTTGATCTCGTAGAACAGCTGGCCACCGAACTGCGCGTTGTAGCGTTGCTGGTCGATCGAGAACGAGCCGTCACCGATGATGTAGATGCCGTTCTCCACGTCCTTGATCAGCTCATCCACGCTGAGCTTCTGCTTGCCCGGTGCCATGGACACGTTGGCCATGCGCTGGAACTGCACGCTGGACCACGAATCGGCATAGCAGCAGCCATCGGACTCGGTCTTGCCGAGGATGTGGGCCTGGTCGCGGATGGTCTGGTAATCCACCAGCTTGCCGTCGCTGATCAGGTCCCAGCGTTTGCACTTCACGCCTTCGTCGTCGTACGCCACCGCGCCCAGGCTGCCTTGCTGGGTCTTGTCGGCGAAGATGTTGACCAGCTCGCTGCCGTACTGGAAACGCTGTTCCCGCTTGTCCAGCGTGGCGAAGCTGGTGCCGGCGTAGTTGGCTTCGTAGCCGAGCACGCGGTCCAGTTCCAGCGGATGGCCGACCGATTCGTGGATGGTCAGCCAGGTGTGCGAAGGATCCAGCACCAGGTCGTACTTGCCGGGCTTCACCGAGGGCGCCTTCAACTTCTCGCGCGCCTGTTTGGCCGACGCGATGGCGTCTTCCTTCATGTCGTAGGACGTGGAGTAGTTGACCACCCCGTTGGGGGTGACCACCTTGCCGGCGGCCGAACCGTCCAGGTACTCGTAGCCCATGCCCATCGGCGCGGACAGGCCCTCGCGGGTACGGAACTTGCCGCTTTCCTTGTCGATGGCGGTGATCGTCATCGGCACCCAGATGCGGTGCACGTCCTGGTCGATGTAGGAGCCATCGGTGGAGGCGAAATACTTCTGTTCGTTGACCAGGAACATCATCGAATTGACGAAGCTGGCGCCGGCATTGATCGCCGCCGCGTTGACGTCCAGCAGCAGGTCGACCTTGTCCTTGATCGGCACTTCCATGGAATTGCGGCGTACCGGCGTGCGCCAGCTCACCTCGCCCACGCCGGGGGCTGCAGCCAGCTGCACCGGTGCGGTCTGGATGCCGGCGTTGGCGCGTGCGATGCCCGCCGCCTGCTGCGCCGCCTTGGCGATGTCCGCACTGGCCAGCTGGTTGGTGGCCGCAAAGCCCCAGGCCCCGTTGACCAGCACGCGGATGCCCACACCAGTCGATTCGGTGTTGACCACGTTCTGCACTTTGTCTTCGCGGGTGATCACGAACTGCCGCAGATAGCGGCCGATGCGCACGTCGCAGTAGGTGGCGCCGGCACTGCGCGCCGCCTGCAGGGCGACATCGGCCAGGCGCTTTTTCAAGGCCGGGTCGAGCACGGTCTGCAGTTGTTCGGCGGCGATCGCCTTGCCGAAGAAGGAGGGCACCAGCAGCCCGCCCGCGGTAAGCCCGGTGAGGGCGAGGAAGTCACGTCGTTGCAAGGCTGCTCTCCACGTGTGGATGTTGGACAGGACTCATGCGCCGAGACTGCGCGCGGTGTTGATGATGTTGATGCCGTTGAAACGGGTGGTGGACGAACCGTGCGATACCGCCGATACCTGCGAGGGCTGGCCCTTACCATCGAAGAACGAGCCGCCGAGGCGGAAATCGCGCTCATCGCAGATCGCCGCACAGGCGTTCCAGAACTCCGGCGTGCGGATCTGGTAGGCCGCGTCCTCGACCATGCCGGTGATGCGGCCGTCCTTGATCTGGTAGCAGAGCTGGGCGCCGAACTGCGCGTTGTAGCGCTGCTGGTCGATGGAATACGAGCCGCGGCCGTGGAAATACAGGCCGTTCTCCACGTCCTTGACCATTTCCGCCACGCTCAGCGGCGCCTTGCCCGGCGCCAGCGAGACGTTGGCCATGCGCTGGAACTGCACGCTGGACCACGAATCGGCGTAACTGCAGCCATGCGAGGCGTCGCGCCCGAGGATATGCGCTTCATCGCGGGTGGCCTGGTAGTCGACCAGGATGCCGTCGCGGACCAGGTCCCAACGCTGGGTCTTGACCCCTTCATCGTCGTAGCCCACCGCGCCGAGGCTGCCCGGCTGGGTCTTGTCGGCGGTGAAGTTGACGAGGTCGCTGCCCCAGCGGAAGCCGGCATCGCGCTTGTCCAGCGTGGCGAAGCTGGTGCCGGCGTAGTTCGCCTCGTAGCCCAGCACGCGGTCCAGTTCCAGCGGATGGCCGACATTCTCGTGGATGGTCAGGAACAGGTTGGACGGGTCCAGCACCACATCGTACTTGCCGGCCTTCACCGAAGGCGCAGTGAGCTTTTCGCGTGCCTGGCGCGCGGCGGCCAGTGCGTCTTCGCGCGGGTCGTAGGACTGGCCGTAGCCGACCACCCCGCCGGGCAGTTCGAAGCGCCCGCTGCGGTCACCGTCGAGGAACTCGTAGCCCATGCCCATCGGCGCGGACAGGCCGTTGCGGGTGCGGAACCGGCCGCTGGCCTTGTCCACCGCGGTGGCGGTGAAGGGCAGCCAGATGCGGTGCACGTCCTGGTCGATCCAGGAGCCATCGCTGGAGGCGAAGTACTTCTGTTCGTTGACCAGGAACAGGGTGGAATTGAAGTAGTCCGCGCCGGCGCCGAGCGCGGCGCCGTTGATGTCCAGCAGCAGGCCGACCTTGTCCTGCACCGGCACCGCCATCGCGTTCTTCTTCAGCGGCGTGCGCCAGCTGACTTCGCCCACCCCGGGCGTGGCGGCCAGCTGAACGCGGCGGGTCTGCACCTTCGCGTTGGCACGGGCGATGGCCACCGCCTGCGCCACCGCCTGCACGACCTGTTCCGGCGTGCGCTGGTGGGTGGCGGCGAAACCCCAGGCGCCGTCGACGATCACCCGCACGCCGACACCGGCCGATTCACTGTTGGTGACGTTCTCCACGTTGCGTTCGCGGGTGATGATGCCCTGGCTCAGGTAACGGCCGATGCGTACGTCGCAGTAGCTGGCACCGGCGCCGCGTGCGGCCTGCAGCGCGGCATCGGCCAGGCGCTTGCCGAGCGCCGGGTCACCGGGTTCGAGCAGCTGCTCGGCGGCGATCAATCGCCCATGCGGCAGCATCAGGCCGGCCAGGCCTGCGCCGGTGAAGGCCAGGAAATCACGACGTCGCACTGCCATCACCCCACGTGCACTCAGTTGACACCCGACTTTCGCCAGCGCCATGCAATGGCACAAGTGACTGCAGTCATGGTCGTGTCACAGGCACAATGGCGTTCTGCCACTTTCGTCACGAACCATGACTGAAAAGCCATACTCCCTTGCCTGCGAGCGCAACCGCGATCCGATCGCCGCCGCGCTGGACCCGTTCATGGCCGATCGCCGCCGCGTGCTGGAGATCGGCAGTGGTACCGGCCAGCATGCCGCGTACTTCGCCCAGCGCTGGCCATGGCTGCAGTGGCAGCCCAGCGACCACCCGGACCATCTGGCGGGGATCCGCGCGTGGCGGGACGATGCCGGGCTGGCCAATCTGCAGCCCCCGTTCGCGCTGCAGGCCGCGCTGCCGCCGGCGCCGCCGCTGGCCGTGCCGGCCGGGACCGCGCGCTTCGATGCGGCGTTCAGTGCCAATACCCTTCACATCATGGGATGGGACCACGTACAGGCGCTGTTCGCCGGCCTGCCTGCGCTGCTGGAAGGTGGCGCGCTGCTGGCGGTGTATGGCCCCTTCAATTACGGGGGCGAGTACACCAGTGACAGCAATGCCCAGTTCGATGGCTGGCTGAAGGCCCGCGATCCACGCAGCGGCATCCGCGATGGTGAGGCGGTGCAGGCGCTGGCGGTGGCGCAGGGGTTCATCGCAGTTGACGATCTGCCGATGCCGGCCAACAACCGGTTGCTGCTATGGCGGATGGGGTGATCAGGCGTCGGGGCTGACCTTGAACTTCGCCAGCAGGCGTGCGCTCGCGAGGTGGAGTTCCTGGACAAGCCGATCCACAACAGCATGCCCCAGGCCCTCGGCTCTCAGTTGCAGGTTGACCTCGTGGGCTTCCCCGGGGAGCCTGGCGGCCATGGTTGCGAGCATGTGCAGCGTTGCCGCAGGATCCAGATTCATCGACACCGCCGTACTTTGCCAATCCTGCAGGCGGATATCCCACCACCGGTAATGGCTTCCGATCTTCATGGCCATCTTGATCTTTCGTTGCTGGAGCCCGGGATAGGGGAGCGCGCTGGAGATATCGTAGAGAGGCGCCAACCGGACGTTGCCATCGGCGCCGAACAGCACGGAATAGTTCTTGGCGTGCGCGTCCGTGCCGCCGATGAGATAGTTGAAGACGAGCGCCCGCATCAGCGCATCAACGTCAGCCTGCGGTTGCGAAGAGTGCTTCCACAATACACCTGCAATCTCGGCCGGCCCCGGCCCGCCATGGCTCTGGTATTTCAGGTGCGGGGTGATCGCCAGTGATTGGCAGAAATCTTCCTGATGGACACGTAGCCACCTGTCCTGCCCAAGGACGCGGTCGTAGCGTTCCACCGAGATGGCTGATTCGGTGCCCGCCGTGACCTTCTCGACATGTGCGGCAGCGAGGCCGAAATGACGGGCCAGGCGCAAGCAGAAGATCTCATTCTCCACAAAGCCGTCGTAGTCGCCACTCGGCGGCTTGAGGATGTGGGTTGTCGGCACGCGACCGCTGGGAATGGCCCAGCCACCGTCCGCGCGCTGCATCAGCGCGATCTTGGATTGGGCACCAGCGAGGCTGAACTGCCCTACCTCGTCTGAGATCATGCCGACGCCGCGCGTTTTCCTGAGGGCGGACAGACGCGCCGAGAGTTCGGCATCGGAAAGGTCGACGACCGCATCATCAGTTCCACTCTGGATGGCAACCAGGCGATCGTCGCGTACGAACTGTACCGCTCCCGCACAGTCCTCCCCGACATGGGCGAGAAGCGCGGCTGGATTTCTCGGCGACACCTGAAAGTAGGATCCCCAGCGTTGAAGCAGATCTTCGTTGTCAGGCAACAGGCCCCACAGGAACGCAGAAACAACTTCATGCGCGAATCGGGTGCCGAGCAGCGGCAGACTCAGGGAGAGCGGGTACGCCCCCGGAGTATCGAGCCATCCCCTGTCGTACTGGAAGGTCGGATGGCCATGCGCATCGGTGCTCAGTGTTCCGGCGACGACGCCGGAAAGAAGGACATTCAGTGCCACGCTATTCTCCGCGGTGTCTTACTTTGGCGAAGGCTTCGCCGGCGTGGTTTTCGCCAGCCATCCGTTGACCAGATCGGTCACGCTTCTCTCTGCGGGGGCATCGGTGCCGTCGACACGGAAGGTGGCAGAGGGTTCACGCACGCTCGCACCCCGTGTCGTTCCTTGTTCCGGTCCTGATCCACGAGCAGTGGTGCCCATTACCCTCGCCGCAGGCTGGACCCTGCGCCGGGAAATGATCTGATCGATGTCCGGCAACTGCAGGACGGCACCCGACGAGCGCTGGACGGATCCGGATTCCGCGTCGGACGATGCCGCATCGAGCTGCAGGCCAAGGACGTTGAGTGTCCTGAGCACCAGATTGAGTGCTGCGGCCGGTTTGCCTTTTTCGATCTCGATGATCCAGCGCCTGCTGACCCCCACCCGATGAGCCAGCGTCGCCTGATCCCATGACAACGCCTTGCGACGTTGCCGGATCAGGTGCCCGAGATCATCAGGGGTGCGGACAATCGCCATGACGCAAAGGTAAGCGAAAGCTCACATTTTGTAAAAGTGATTGTTCGTTCACTTTCTACGAATGTAATTGATCGTACACATTGAGGCAGGCGTCCCCCAAGTCTGCTTCAAGCCACCTGGACGATATGCAGCGCCCGCGGGTTGTTCCACTGCGCCAGCAAGGTCGCCTCGCGTGCCTTGGCCTTCTCCAGGTGCGCTTCCTTGACGTGGCCGTAGCCGCGGATGTGCTCGGGAATGCTGGCGATCTCCACCGCCAGCGCAAGCCGGTGGTCATCCAGGCCGTCCAGCAGCAGTTGCACGGTGGCCTCGTAATCGGTGATCAGCCGGCGTTCGCCGACGCGCTCGGCGGTGCGGCCGAACGGGTCCAGCCTGCCACCGCGCAGGAACTTCAGCTTGGCCAGCACGCCGAACGCCTTCAGCATCCACGGGCCGTATTCCTTCTTGATCAGGCGGCCCTGCGCATCCTTCTTCGCGAACAGCGGCGGGGCCAGATGGAAGCGCAGCTGGTAATCGCCTTCGAACTGCTGCTGCAGGCGGCGCTGGAAATCGCCGCTGGTGTACAGCCGCGCTACTTCGTACTCGTCCTTGTAGGCCATCAGCTTGAACAGGTAGCGGGCCACGGTTTCGGTCAGCGCGGTGGAGCCGCCCAGCGTGTCCTGTTCGCTTTTGCGCACGCGATCGACCAGGCGCCGGTAGCGGTCTGCATAGGCCTGGTCCTGATAGTCGACCAGGAATGCGGCGCGGCGCGTGATCATTTCATCCAGCGAGCGCGACAGCCGCTCATCGTCGAGCGGCAGGAACGCCACGTCATCGCCGGCGTGCCCGGGCAGGCCACGCAGCTCGCGTTCGTCGCTGCTGTTGCGCGGTGCGGTGGTGGCGCCCCATTCGGTGCTTTCCCATTCGCCCGGCGGCAACGCGTGCAACGGACCCGGCGTGGTCTCGGCCGAGGTGTGGCCATTGCGGACCAGGCCCGCGGCCTGCTGCACGGCGTGCGGGTCGACCGCGGCCAGGCGGCCCCAGGCAAAGGCTTGCTGGTTCATCGCAACGGCCGCGCCGTTGAGCTCGATGGCGCGCATCAGCGCATCGAAGGACAGCGGCACCAGGCCCTGCTGCCACGCGTAGCCCAGGATGAACAGATTGGCGGCGATCGCATCGCCCAGCAGCGCGGTCGCCAGCTGGGTGGCGTCCAGCAGCAGCGGCGATTCGCCGCCCAGCGCCACGCGGATGCCGGCCACGATGTCGGCGGCGGGGAACTGCATGTCCGGCCGGGTGGTGAAGCTGCCCGGCATGGCTTCATAGGTGTTGAGCACCACCTGGGTGCGACCGGCGCGCACCTTGGACAGCGCCCAGTAATCGTTGACCACCACCATGTCGCAGCCCAGCACCAGGTCGGCCTCACCGGCGGCGATGCGCACGGCATGGATGTCGGCCGGGGTGCGTGCGATGCGGATGTGGGTGGTGACTGCACCGCCCTTCTGCGCCAGGCCGGTCTGGTCCAGCACCGAAGAGCCCTTGCCCTCCAGGTGCCCGGCCATGCCCAGCAGCGCGCCGATGGTCACCACGCCGGTGCCACCGACGCCGGTGATCAGGATGTTCCAGGGCTGCTCCAGCGCGGTCCGTACCGGCGGTGCCGGCAGGTTGTCCAGCAGGGTGGAGGCATCACGCTTGCTGCCCTTGCGCGGCTTGCCGCCGTGCACGGTGACGAAGCTCGGGCAGAAGCCGGTGGTGCAGGAATAATCCTTGTTGCAGTTGGACTGGTCGATATCGCGCTTGCGCCCGAACTCGGTCTCTTTCGGCAGCACCGATACGCAGAAACTCTTCTTGCCACAGTCGCCGCAGCCCTCGCACACCAGCGAGTTGATCACCACCCGCTTGGCCGGGTCTTCCAGCTTGCCGCGCTTGCGCCGGCGTCGCTTTTCGGTCGCGCAGGTCTGCTCGTAGATCAGGATCGAAACGCCCTTCACCTCGCGCAGCTGCTTCTGCACCGCATCCAGCGCGCTGCGGTCATGGAAGGCCACGCCGTCCGGGAACTGGTCGCGCTGCCGGGTCCATTTCTCGATGATGTCCGACAGCACCACGATGGTCTGGATGCCTTCGGCGCGCATCTGCCGGGCGACGTCCGGCACGCTCAGCGGGCCGTCCACCGGCTGGCCACCGGTCATCGCCACCGCGTCGTTGTAGAGGATCTTGTAAGTGATGTTGACCCCGGCGGCGACCGATTGGCGGATCGCCAGCGAGCCACTGTGGAAATAAGTGCCGTCACCCAGGTTCTGGAACACGTGTGGGGTATCGGTGAAGGCGGCCTGGCCGGCCCAGGTCACCCCTTCGCCCCCCATGTGGGTGAAGGTGTCGGTGCTGCGGTCCATCCAGGTCACCATGTAATGGCAACCGATGCCGCCCAGCGCGCGCGAGCCTTCCGGCACGGTGGTGGAGGTGTTGTGCGGGCAGCCGGAGCAGTAATGCGGCACGCGCGGGAAGTTCGCGCGCGGCAGGGCCAGCTCGGCTTCCTTCTCCTGCATCCACTGCAGGCGTTGTTCGATGGAGTCGTTGTTGAAGAACCTCTGGATGCGCCGGCCGATCACCCCGGCGATGGTGGCCGGGGTCAGCTCGCCGGTGGACGGCAGGATCCACTCGCCTTCCTCGTCGTACTTGCCGACGATGGACGGCCGCGGGCCCCAGCTGGCCGGCCAGTTGAAGAACTGTTCCTTCATCTGGCGCTCGATGAAGGCTCGCTTCTCTTCCACCACGATGATGTCTTCCAGCCCCTGCGCGAAGCGGGCGATGCCCTGCGGTTCCAGCGGCCAGGTCATGCCGACCTTGTAGACGCGGATGCCGATGTCGGCGCAGGCCGCCTCGTCCAGGCCCAGGTATTCCAGCGCCTGCAGCACGTCCAGGTAGCTCTTGCCGGTGGTGACGATGCCGAGCCGCGCGCGCGGTGAATCCAGCACGGTGCGGTCGATGCCGTTGGCACGCGCGAACGCCTGCGCGGCCTTGACCGCATAGCGGTGCAGGCGCATTTCCTGGTCCAGCGGCGGGTCCGGCCAGCGGATGTTGAGGCCACCGGCCGGCATCTCGAAGTCCTCGGGCAGCACGATGCGTCGTGCCAGCGGGTCCACGTCCACCGATGCCGATGATTCCACCGTCTCGGCGATGGTCTTGAAGCCGATCCAGCGCCCGGTGTAGCGGCTCATCGCCCAGCCCAGCACGCCCATGTCCAGGATGTCCTGCACACCGGCCGGGTTCAGCACCGGCATCATCGCGCTGACGAACTCGTCCTCGCTGCCGTGCGGCAGGGTGGAACTGCGGCAGGCATGGTCATCGGCCGCCAGCGCCAGCACGCCGCCCAGGCGTGAGGTGCCGGCCGCGTTGGCGTGCTTGAAGACGTCGCCACAGCGGTCCACGCCCGGCCCCTTGCCGTACCACATGCCGAACACGCCCTGCACGTTGGCACCCGGGAACAGGTTGGTCTGCTGCGTTCCCCAGACCATGGTCGCGCCGAGATCCTCGTTCAGGCCGGGGGTGAACTTCACCCTGGCCGCGTCCAGATGCTGGCGCGCGCGCCACAGTTCCAGGTCGAAGCCGCCCAGCGGGCTGCCACGGTAGCCGCTGATGAAGCCCGCACTGTCGATGCCGGCGGCGGCGTCGCGCAGCCGCTGCATCAGCGGCAGCCGGACCAGCGCCTGCACACCGCTCAGGTAGATCCGCCCGGTTTCGCGCGCGTACTTGTGGTCAAGCGTGTAGTCGCGGTCGAGCTGGTCGGCAGAATCGGGAGACGTGAGCTGGGCGGTACTGGTCATGGCTGGCCTGGTTCGGATCGGCTGGCGCCGGCTGCGCTGGCGCAGGACCGGAGGGCGCGGATTGTAACAGTGGCCCGGTCGTCGGCCGGTACTCGCTTCTGGTACCGCACTGCGGTTAGGATCAGGAAGTGGGAGGTTGTTGTTGCAACCTGGGGAAAAATCGATGTCACTTGTTAGACAGTTCCTTGCCAGCCTGGTGCTGGTATCGGGGACAGCCGCTGCATGGGCTGCCCCCCTCCTGCCTGCGCCGCAGGAGTTCTATTTCGATCCTGATCCCGCTGCCGTTCCGGTGGTGGTGGTCCAGGCCGAGGGCGATGAGCTGGTCAGCCAGCTGCTGCGCCAGCGCGAACGGGGGCGCAAGTCGCTCGAGGCGACCGTGCAGCTGGCCGGTGTGGCCATCGCGCAGGGTCGCACCGAACTTGGCCAGCAGCTCTACACCGAAGCGCTGCAGGCCACCGCAGCCAATTCGCCGTCGGGCCGGATGGTGCGCTGGAACCATGGCTGGGACCTGTTCCGCCAGGGCCAGCCTGAGGCGGCGCTGGAGCAGTGGCACGCCGCCGCCAGCGCATTGCGCGGCAATCCGTCGTGGATTCCGCCGACCTACGCACTGGCCCTGTGGGAGCTCGGGCAGAAGGAGGATGCGGTCAAGTGGTATGCCGCCGCCGTCCGCACCGAACCCGGCCAATGGAGCACCTCGACGAACTACCCGAGTCTGTTGCCGACGTGGCGCGACAGCGAGCGCGCCACGCTGGCGCAGGTACAGCAGGCCTGGGCCGCGCAGCCGCCGAAGTGGCCCTGAACGGACATGCCGCGCCAGGCCGCCGGATGGCGAGCCCGGCGCCGGACATCAATCGTCGGCGTTGACCGTGCGGGCTGCGGCCCACTCGCGCAGCGCCTGGACCTGTTCGGCCATCAGCACCGACAGCGGGCGGCTGCCGCGGATTTCCGCCATCAGCACGTCGGTATCCAGCGCCCGCTGGTCGGCATGGGCGGCGTACAGGCCGGCGACGATGGCCTGTTCGATTTCCGCGCCGGAAAAACCATCCGCCGCGGCCGCCAGCGCCGGCAGCGCGAAATCATCGGCATTCAACTGACGACGTGCCAGGTGCAGGCGCAGCAGTTCCACTCGTACATCCGGGCCGGGCAGGTCGACGAAGAAGATCTCGTCGAAGCGGCCCTTGCGCAGCAGTTCAGCGGGCAGTTCGTGCACCTGGTTGGCGGTGGCCACGATGAATACCGCTGCCTTGCGCTCGGCCATCCAGGTCAGCAGCGTGCCCAGCACGCGGCGTGATACGCCGCCGTCTTCGCCGCCGGTCGCCAGGCCCTTTTCGATCTCATCGATCCACAGCACGCACGGCGCCAGCTGTTCGGCCGACGCCAGTGCCTGGCGCAGGTTGGACTCGGTTTCGCCGTGGTACTTGTTGTACAGCGCGCCGACATCCATGCGCAGCAAGGGAACGCCGAAACCAGCGGCGGTCGCCTTGGCCAGCATCGATTTGCCGCAGCCCTGCACGCCCAGCAGCAGCATGCCGCGCGGCGGATCCAGGCCGGCCGGTGCGGCGCCTGCCAGGAACGCGATCCGGCGCTGGTTGACCCAGCGCTTGAGCCGGTTGGCGCCGGCCACGTCGGCAAAGCGCGCGGTGTCGTACTCGTACATCAGGTGGCCGCTGCGGTTGAGCAGTTCGAACTTCAGCCGCGCCAGCTGGGGCAGGTCGTCGTCACCGAGCGCGCCGTCGGCATAGATCAGCTGGCGGGCGATCCGCCGTGCATCGACCAGGCTCAGGCCCTGCAGGTTGCGCAGGATCTTCTTCACCGCCTCGCTGTCGACCTCGACGCGGCGGCCGCCGTGCTCACGCGCGTAACCGGCCGCTTCCTCGCGCAGCATCTTCAGCAATGCGTTGGCGTCGGGCAGGCGCGGGTTGAACCGCGTCGCCAGCGCTTCCAGTTCGGGCGGCAGGGTCACTTTCGCGCCGATCAGCACCAGCACGTGCGGCTGGCTGTGGCGGCGCTGGATGATATCGCGCAGCGCGCGCTGGTGGCTGGCGTAACCCAGGTAGGGATGGAAATCGAGCAGCAGGTAGATGCCGCGCTGGTCGGCCTGCTGGATCATCTGCAGTGCTGCACTGGCATCGGGCGGACCCACTGCATCGTCCTCACGTTCCAGGTCGATGCGGCGCAGGCCTTCGGTGATCGACCAGCGATGCAGTGCCCGCCATACCTGCAGCAGGGTCTGCCGGAACAGTTCGATGATCCGACCCTCATCCTGGGTCTCGATCACGATCAGGGGCGTATTGGCGCGTATCAGGGCGCTGAGGTCCTGCAGTTCGCTCATGGCGGTTCGATCCTTCGGGGGCGCCACGATAACAAAGCCATGGCCCGGGTGGTTCAGCCGCGCGACTATCCCCCTCACCTGCACCGGTGTACGCTCGGGCAACGTTCTCCCGGAAGCGAGGCCTGCATGAAGACCATCCTGGTGGCCGGTTCCAAGGGTGGGGTGGGCAAGACCACCATCGCCACCCACCTGGCCGCACATGCGGCACTGCAGGGCCGGCGTACGGTGATTGCCGACGCCGACCCGCAGGGCTCCAGTACCCGCTGGGCACAGCGCAGGTCCGAGCTGGAAAGCGCGGTGCTGCCGATCGACGTGCACAAGAAGAAGCAATGGGCGCAGAAGCTCCCCGATGGCACCGACACGGTGATCATCGACGCCCCGGCCGGTGCGCTGGCCGACGATATCCTGCATTTCCTCGACGCCGCCGATGCCGTGGTGGTGCCGGTGCTGCCTTCGGCGCTGGACATCGAAGCCATCGTGGGCTTCCTCAACAGCCTGTCCAAGGTGGCCCGCGTGCACAACCGCAAGCTGCCGGTCGGGCTGGTGCTCAACCGCACCAAGCCGTGGACACAGACCTCGCAGCAGGCCATCCAGATGCTGTCCGACTGGCCCTATCCGGTAGTGGCGCAGCTGCGTGACAGCCAGAGTTACGTGGTCATGACCGGACTGGGACGCAGCCTGTTCGATTACCGCTCCGTCCAGGTCCGCGAACACCAGGCCGACTGGGAACCTCTGCTGAAATGGCTGGACAAGGCATGAGCCGCTTGTACCCCTCATCCAATGGAAGACTCCGATGCGTGAACTGATCCTGCTTCGCCATGCCCACGCCGAACCGGCCAGCACCGGCCAGGCCGATCTTGACCGACCCCTTTCGGCGGTCGGACTTGCCGAGGCCGAAGCGGCCGGCAAGTGGCTCAAGGACAACAACCTGCAGCCTGATTGCGTGCTCTGTTCACCGGCACGCCGTACCCGCGAAACCCTGGAGGCGGTGGTCGGCGTCACCGGCTTCTTCGAACACAAGCTGGAAGACAAGGTGTATGACGCTACGCCCGGCACCCTGATCGGGCTGGTCGACGACCGCAACGACGTCGAACGACTGATGATCGTCGGTCATAATCCCGGCCTGGAACGCCTGGTCGCCCTGTTGAACACGGGCGAGACCAGCGATTACCGTGGCATGCCGCCGGCGGGTATCGCGGTGCTGCAGTTCCCCAAGGAAGCCAGCATCGAGCCCGGCGTCGCCAGCCTCAACGCATTCTGGTGGCCGTGATCCGATGAACGCGTGGCAGAGGGGGCTGCTGCTCGGATTGGCTGTGGTTCCGGGAGCGCTGGCCGCACAGCCGGCGCCGCCTGCGGCATTGCCAGCGTTGCCGGCAGTGCAGGTCGTGCACCGCGCGCCGCTGGTGCTGGATACCCAGCGCTCGCGGCTGGGGTTCGAAGTGCGCAGTCGGCTGGGGCAGCGCATCGAAGGCAGCTTTCCGCATTTCGAAGGCCGCATCGAGGTGCTGTCCGATGGGCGCCACCAGGTCCACCTGAAGATGTACACCCGCTCGGTGGAGATCCCCGGCAAGCCGCGCTACACCGGCTGGATGCGCGGGGAAGAGTTCTTCGATGCCGCCCGCCACCCGGTGGTGGAATTCGATTCGCTTCCCTACGACCCGGCCCGGGTGGACCACGGGGGGGACATCGAAGGTCGCCTGATGCTGCGCGGGGTCAGCCATCCGGAAACGCTGCGGGTGGAAAAGGCGGAATGCGCCAGACCCGGCTATGATTGTGATGTCGTCAGCCGCGGGACCGTCCTGCGGGGCCGCTACGGCATGGACAACTGGCAGCTTGCCCTGAGTGATCGAGTGACCTTCGTACTGCGAGCGCGCCTGAGCGAGGCGCCGAAACCGTGAACCTGATGTGCCGCTGGGTGATGCTGGCAGGCCTGCTGCTGCTCGGCGGCTGCGCGTCGCTGTCCAACAGCGAGCGTGAGCGTGCCGCGGGGATCGCCGTACAGGCCCGCTCCACGGTCGTGGACTGCGACCGCGCTGATCGCTGCGCACAGGATTCACCGCTGCGCGCGCTGGCCGGGCGTGCCTTTACCGCATCGACCCCCGACCAGCCCCGGCATTACGCCACCATCCTGGACGAGGGCGAAGAGGCGCTGGTGGCGCGGCTGAACCTGCTGCGCAGCGCCACCCGCAGCATCGACCTGCAGACCTACATCTTCGACAAGGACGACAGCGCCCGGCTGGTGATCGACGAACTGCTGGCGGCCAGCCGGCGTGGCGTGAAGGTGCGCCTGCTGATCGACCAGTTGTCGGCGATCTCCGACCTGCAGATCCTCGGCGCGCTGTCATCGGCCCACCAGAATTTCGAACTGCGCGTCTACAACCCGACCTTCGGCAAGGCGCAGCTGAACTACTTCGACTACGCAGGCAGCGTGCTGTGCTGCTTCCGCCGCTTCAACCAGCGCATGCACAACAAGCTGCTGGTGGTCGATGATGCGATCGGCGTAGTGGGCGGGCGCAACTACCAGGACGACTACTACGACTGGGATTCGGAATACAACTTCCGCGACCGCGACGTGCTGGTGGCCGGTCCCGAAGCGCGGGTGATGGCGGCCAACTTCGAAGCGTTCTGGAAGGCCCCGCGCAGCGTGCCGGCCGAACGCCTGAACGATGTCGGCCGGATCCTGCTCGACAGTGGCCCGCCTTCCCTGCCGCCGGCCGTGTATCGACGGCCCGAGCGGGTCGAGCGGGTGCTGGCTGAAGCCATCGATGATGCGTGGATCACCCGCAGCTTCGTCGATACCGCGCTGCCGGTGGCATCGGTGCGCTACGTCGCCGACCTGCCGCGCAAGCATCGCCGCGAGACCGTCGAGCAGCCACGCAACGGGCAGCATGTCACCGAACCGCAGCTGGACCGGCTGATCGCCGAGGCACAATCCGAAGTGCTGCTGCAGACGCCGTACCTGGTGTTGTCCAAGCCGGCGCGCAAGCTGTTCGCCGACCTGCGCAGGCAGGCCGATCCGCCGCGCGTGCTGGTATCCACCAACAGCCTGGCGGCCACCGACAACCCGATCGTCTACGCGCTGTCCTACAAGTACAAGCGCCGCAACATGCGCGAGTTGGGCTTCAACATCTTCGAGTTCAAGCCGTTCCCGCTGGATGCTCCGGTGGATTACCGCAACCTGCTGCCGGACCCGATCGCCGGCGACGCCCCGGAAGGCGATCGCGGCGGGCTGCTGGGCGGCAGTGCGGCCGGTAGCAATGCGCGGCCTCCCGGCAGCGGCAGCCGCAACGACGCCACCGCACGCGAGGCGGCCCAGCCGCGCAGCAATCCACGCACCGGCAGTGCCTACCAGAATGCACGCGAACGTCGCCGCGCGGCCGGCAGTGAAGTGGAGCGCGACCTGCTGCGCACCGAGACCCGTCCCTCGTTCCTGGGCAGCAAGGCGGTCAATCGCCCGCTGCCGGTGACCCGCCAGGGCGCACGCATGGGGCTGCACGCCAAGTCGCTGGTGGTGGATCGCCGCATCGGCGTGATCGGTACGCACAACTTCGATCCGCGCAGCGAAAACTACAACACCGAAGGCGCGGTGATCATCGACGACCCGGTGTTCGCCCAGCGCCTGGCCGACAGCATCCTGCGCGACATCGATCCACAGAATTCCTGGACGGTGGCACCGCGCAGCAAGCCGCCGGTGCTGTCCGGGCTGAACTACAGCATGGGCAAGGCCTCCGAGGCGCTGCCGATCCTGGATTTCTGGCCGTGGCGCTACGCCACCGACTACGAGTTCCAGCCGGGCCCGGCCTGCCCCGAGCCGCTGCCGCGGCAGCACCCGGACTTCCATGCCTGTTACACCGCCGTGGGTGACTTCCCTGAAGTCAACGTCGGCCCGAAATTGTTGCTGGTGCGCATGCTGACCGCCTTCGGCGCCGGCCTGGTACCGATCCTCTGACTGGAGTCGTGCCGTGCCTTCCGTATTCCGCCACGCGGTTTCCCTTGATGCCCTCAACGCGCTGAGCGCCAACACGGTGATATCCCAGCTGGGAATCGTCTTCACTGCGGTCGGCGATGACTGGCTGCAGGCGACCATGCCGGTGGATGCACGTACCCACCAGCCCTACGGCATCCTGCATGGCGGGGCATCGGTGGTGTTGGCCGAGACCCTGGGCAGCAGTGCCGGCAACCTCTGCGTGGACAACGGCCAGCAGGTCTGCGTCGGGCTGGAGATCAATGCCAACCACGTCCGCGCCAAGCGCGAGGGCCTGGTCACCGGTACCGCGCGTGCGGTGCATGTCGGCCGCAGCACGCAGATCTGGGACATCCGCATCGAAGACGAACAGGCCCGGCTGGTCTGCACTTCGCGCCTGACCCTGGCGGTGGTGGCGGCCGGCCACGGTTGAGTGCCCGGCACCTGGACCGGCGCCGGCAGGACGCCGCGGAACACAGCGTTGCCCGCCGCTGGCCCGTCCGCGCAGCCGCTTTGGCCACCGCGTGCTGGCAGGCGCTACGGTGCTCGGGTATCGTTCCCGCATGAATTCCCCCACTCCGGCCACTCGTGGCGGCGTGGCGCGTGTGTGCCGTTACCTGTACCGCGTACCGCTGCTGCTCATCCACCTGCTTGTGTTCCTGCCGCTGATCCTCATCGGCATGCTGCCGCCGTGGGGCGAACTGCGCGTGGGCGATGAACCGCTTGGCTACAAGGTGGTCAACTGGTGGTCGGCCGGTCTCATGTGGATCTTCGGCTTCCGCCTGGTGCGCATCGGCAAACCGCTGCACGGCGCGGTGCTGTTCGTGGCCAACCATGTCAGCTGGGTCGACATCTGCGTGCTGCACAGCCAGCGCATGATGGGTTTCGTCGCCAAGCGCGAAATTGCCGGCTGGCCGGTGGTCGGCTGGCTGGCCGGGCGCGGGCAGACCATCTTCCACCAGCGGGGCAGCACCGAATCGCTGGATGGGGTGATGCAGCAGATGGTCGTGCGCCTGCGCGAAGGCAAGGGCGTGGGTGTGTTCCCGGAGGGCCGCACCCGTGGTGGTCATGAAGTGGGGCCGTTCCACGCACGCATCTTCCAGGCGGCGGTGGAAACCGGCGTACCGGTGCAGCCGGTGGCGCTGCGCTACGGTGCAGGCGGCGACGCACAGACCGTGGTGGCGTTCGGCCCGCGCGAGAGTTTCTTCGCCAACTTCCTGCGCCTGCTGGGCGAGCCGGCCCGTCGTGCCGAAGTGCATTTCCTGGAGCCGATCAGCGGGCAGGACCGGGAAGGTCGCCGGCGCATCGCCGAAACCTCGCGTACCCGCATCGTTGCGGCAATGGCCGGCAGCTGAGCCGACGGTGTCCGTCCCCGCGCCCGCGATGTCCTTTGATTCCGGTCCGTCCGGACTGCTGACGGCGGCCGATTACCAGCCGCCGCGCTGGTTGCGCAACGCACACCTGCAGTCGATGCTCAGTTCCAGCCGACTGCGCCTGCGTCGCGGGCAGGAACTGCTGGCCGCTACCGGTGCGGCACATCGGGAGCTGATCGTGGATGGCGGGCAGGGCGTGCGCCTGCAGGCCTGGCACAGTGCCATCCAGGCACGCGCGCCCCGCGGCATCGCCCTGCTGCTGCATGGGTGGGAGGGCAGCGCCGAATCCAGCTACATGCGCATGACCGCGGCCCGCATGCTGGCCGAAGGCTTCGACGTGGTGCGGCTGAACTTCCGTGACCACGGCAACACCCACCACCTCAATCCCGGCATTTTCCATTCCAACCGCATCGATGAAGTGGTGCATGCGGCCGCTGACATCGCCCGCCGCTGGCCGCAGCTGCCGCTGGTGGCGGCCGGGTACTCGCTGGGCGGCAACTTCGTGCTGCGGTTGGCCCTGCGCGCGCCGGCGGCCGGCGTGCCGCTGCAACGGGTGGCGTCGGTGTGCCCGGTGCTGGACCCGGGCCTGACCATGGACAGCATCGAAAACGGTCCGGCCATGTATGACTGGTATTTCCGGCGCAAGTGGGCCGGATCGTTGCGGCGCAAGCAGGCGGTCTACCCGGAGCTTAGCGACTGGGATGAACGCGTACTGCGGCTGGACATCCGCGCGCTGACTGCCTGGCTGGTCGAACACCATACCGACTACGGTTCGCTGCAGGCCTATTTCGATGGCTATTCCATCGCCGGTGAGCGGCTGGCGGACCTGCAGGTGCCAGCGGACATCCTGATGGCAAAGGATGACCCGGTAATTCCATACACCACCTTCAACGATTGGCAGCTGCCGCGGTCGGCGCGCCTTCAGACCGCCGAATGGGGCGGTCATTGTGGCTTCCTGGAAAACTGGCGCGGCGATGGATTCTCTGAACGCTGGGTGGCCCAGCACCTGGGACAGGCCGCGCGGGACGGTTGAGCGCGGCCGCGCCTGCACGATCGATCAGGGTCGTTACAATGCGGGTTTGCACTCCAGCCGGACCCGTCATGCAAGATCAGATACTCCAAGCCCTGCGTCTTCGCGACGCCGACCAGGCCGTGCAGCTGGCCACCCGCTGGATCGCCGCCGAGCCCCAGCAGCCCCAGGCCTACCGCTGGCACGCGCTGGCGCTGCAGCAGCAGGGCCAGTTGGCGGCTGCGGTTGAGAGCCTGCAGCGCGCGCTGGAACTTGCCCCGGACGATGCCGACCTGCACCTGCAGCACGCTGGCCTGCTGCTGGCACTGCACCAGTTCGAAGACGCCGAAGCGGCGCTTGGCCGCACCACCGGTTTCAATCCCAACGAACTGTCGGCCTACCTGATGCAGGCGCACCTGGCATTGGCGCGCAACGACGTGGACGAGGCGGAAAAGCAGCTCAAGCTGGCCTCGCGCGTGGATGCCGGGAATCCCGAAGTGGTGGCGCTGTCGGGGATGCTGGCACTGCGCCGTGGCGCGCTGGATGAAGCGCTGGCCCAGCTGTCCAGCGCCGTGCGGGCGCTGCCGGATGATCCGCGCATCGTGTATGCACTGGGTACGGCCTACCTGCGCAAGGACATGCTGGCTTTCGCCGAACAGGCATTCCGCCGCGTGCTGGTTCTGAACCCGAAGATGACCGCGCTGCATGGGCTGCTGGTGCAACTGGCACTGCGCCAGGACAACCCGGCCGCAGCGGCCGAGATCATCGAGCAGGCCCTGCAGCAGCCCGGGCAGGACAGCGTGGCGATGCGCCGCTTTGCCGCGCAGATGGCCCTGCAGTCCGGCCAGCCCCTGCAGGCGCGCGACCACCTTCGCCCGCTGCTGGCCAGCAACGCGGGCGATCCGCAGCTGCTGCAGCTGCTGTTGATGGCCTGGCAGCGGCTGGGCCGCGACGAAGAAGCGCGTACCGAACTGGATGCGGTGCTGGCCGACCACGACCAGCTGCACAATCTGTGGCTGGCCCGCCTGTCGGTGGAAGGCGTGGGCAGCGAAGGCGCCGTGGCCGTGGGCGAGCGTTGGCTGGCGGCGATGCCGGCGCACCTGCCGGCGCTGGAGACCCGCATGCGCCTGCATGACATGAACGGCGAACAGGACGCAGCCGAAGCCATGGCAGAGCGCATCCTGGCGCTTGAACCGGGCCGTGTCAGCGGCGCCACGCGACTGGTGGACGGGCTGGTACGGCGCGACCCCGCCGCCGCTGCAGCCCGTGTGCAGCAGATGGTGGACGCGGCCGAAGGACGCGCCAAGGAAGACCTGCGCACCTGGCTGGGCGAAGTGCATGACCGTGGCGGCCAGCCGCGCGAGGCCCTGCGTACCTGGCTGGACCTGCATGCCGACAACGTGGCCAACCGCCTGCCGCTGCCGCCGCAGGCCAAGCCACCGTCCAGCTGGCCGGCACTCGGCGAGGTCGATCCGGAGCTGGCGTCGCGCCCGATGTTCTTGTGGGGCGCACCCGGTTCGAACGTGGAAAAAGTGATGAGCGCGCTCAGCGCGGCCAGTCCGCTGGTGCGCGTTGACCGCTTCAGCGCCACGCCGCCGGACGATGCCTTCCAGAACTACAACACGCTGCAGGATCTGGCCTCGGGCAAGCTGACGCCGCAGGCGCTGGTGGACGGTTGGCGTGCGTGCCTGCCTTCGCGCGGCTTGGCCAACGACACGGTGATCGACTGGTTGCCATTCTGGGACAACGCCCTGCTGTGGGCGCTGCGACCCGCGTTGCCGCAGGGGCGCCTGCTGGTGGTGCTGCGCGATCCGCGCGACATGCTGCTGGACTGGATCGCCTATGGCTCCGGCGCGCAGCTGGCGATCACCAGCCTACAGGAAGCCGCCGAATGGCTGACCCGTGCGCTGACCCAGGTTGCCGTCCTGAGCGAGCAGGACCTGTATCCAAACGTGCTGGTGCGCGTGGACGCGGCGGGCAACGATCCACAGGCGATGGCGCTGCTGCTCAGTGAGGTGATGGGCGTGCAGCTGCCACCGGCACCGAACATCGGTCCGCCGCGCCTGCCGAGCGGCCATTGGCGCAACTACCGCGAGGTCATGGGCGCTGCCATCGATCTGCTGACCCCGGTCGCGGTTCGCCTGGGTTACCCGGAGGAATGAGCCACATGCAACTGACCAGCACCAGCCTGACCAACGGCGCACCGATCCCACGCGAGTTCGCCGCCGGCGATGCCGATGGGTTCGCCCCGGATCGCAATCCTCAGCTGGCGTGGAGCGGGGTGCCGGAGGGCACCCGTTCCTTCGCGCTGATCTGCGTGGATCCGGATGTGCCGACGATCGCCGACACCGTCGGCCGCCAGGACATGACCATTCCGCGCGACCAGCCGCGCTGTGACTTCGTGCACTGGGTGATGGCCGACATTGCCGCGGACGTGCGCGAGCTTGCTGCCGGCAGCTGCAGCGATGGTTTCGTGGCCAAGGGCAAGACCGCGCCGGCCGGCCCGGCGGGCAGCCGCCAGGGACTGAACGATTTCACCGGATGGTTCGCCGGCAATCCGGACATGGCCGGTGACTACCTGGGCTATGACGGCCCGTATCCCCCGTTCAACGACGAGCGCATGCACCGCTACTTCTTCCGCGTGTTCGCGCTGGACGTGGCGACGCTGGAGCTGCCGACGCCGTTCACCGCCGGCGACGTGCATCGTGCGATGCAGGGCCACGTGCTGGCCGAAGCTTCACTGCATGGCACTTACACGTTGAATCCTTCGCTGTAAGAAGCAACGGCAACAGCTGCAGGGCTGCGTGTTGGCGGGGCGGGGTGGCTGTGCAGGACACGCCGTGAATCCATCCATGGAGGCTCGCTTTTCGCATCCATGCGAAAAGACGGTCCTGCACAGCCACCCCGCCCCACCTTCGACAGGTCCATGGTGGCCTGGGACGTGCGCCTTGGTAGCGCCGACCCATGGTCGGCGGAATGTTCCCGCCAACAGCCCGCTGCGCTCGCCGACCATGGGTCGGCGCTACCGCTTTTCCATTTTTCTTATTACGCGGCTGGCGGCATCCGGAACCTGTCCAGGGGCCGGGCGGTGGTGCCGGGCGGTGGGGCTGGGCGGGGGCGTTGAGCGCCATGGATGGCGCGAAACGAGGCCCGCAGGAGCGGCTCTTGCCGTCCCCCGACCAGCCCCCCCGCCCGACCCCAATCACGTAACCTGCTTTTCCAGCAGCACGCCGCGAGGGGGTCTCACCCGCTCGCCGTCACTTCTCGACAGCCGACTCCACCACCATGTCCAGCACGTACGCCTGCGAGGACGCATCCGCCGGCGGATTGGCCACTTTGAAGCGGTTCACCCGCAGTACGTTGCGGGTGCCGGCCTCGTGGGTGTAGCCCTCGATGCTGTCGTAGAAGTTCTCGAACGCGCCCGGCTGGCCCTGCTTCAGTCCTTGGTCGTCGAACTGCACTTCGCGCACCTGCAGGCACTGCTTGTCCTTGATCAGCGGATGCGGGCACGGCTTGGTCTGCGCGGCCACCTCCAGGAACACGCGCTCACCCGGGCCACCGAAGCGGGTCTCGGCCGTGGGCTCCGGCGCGAACACCAGCACCTCACCTTGGGCGGTGCGCAGGGTCAGCTCGCCGTTGTCGCCCAGTTCGGTCTTCAGGGGGCCCTGCAGGCGGCTGCCCACGGCCTCGTCCAACGCCATCAGGTCCGGATTGCAGGCCATCTGTGTGGATGCCAGCTGCGACAGCACCAGGTTGCCATCAGCCAAGCTGTAACCGCCGTTCATGCCGTTGCAGGTGTTGGACACCGATACGCGGCCATCGCTGAAGTCCAGCGTCACTGGCTTGTCGGCGCGTGCGAACAGCGCGTCGATGCGCTTGCCGTCTGCCCCGGTGGCGTCCTTCAGGCGCCAGTGCTGGCCCTGCAGGCGCTGCACGTCCAGATGCGCGACGGTCTTCTGTGCGGCGGCCGCGGCCGGTGCCGGAGCGAGGTCGTCGGCATTGCCCGCCGGGGCCGGGTTCTGGCTGCAGGCCGCCAGCAATGCCAGCGGCAGGGACAGGATCAGGGTGCGCTTCATTTGGATTCTCCTTGGATTGCCTGGTTCAGAACGGATGCGCGCGCCGGGTGGGGTCACGCGCATCCAGCAGCATTCAGTTGCCGGCAGGCAACCACAGCAGCAGTCCCGCGCCGAGCAGGATGCGGTACACCGCGAAGGCGGTGAATCTGTGCGACTTGATGTAGCCCAGCAGCCACTTCACTACGACGAAGCCGGTGACGACCGCGGCAAGGAACGCCACGCTCACGTCGGTCCAGTTCTCGCTGGCCAGCTTGCCTTCCTTGGCCAGTTCCAGGAAGGCATACGCGCTGGCGGCGAACATGGTCGGGATGCCCACCAGGAACACGAACTCGGTGGCCGCCGCACGGCGGCTCAGGCCCAGCAGCATGGCCAGGAAGATCGCCGATGCCGAGCGCGACGTACCCGGGAACACACCGGCCACCACCTGCGCGATGCCCACGCCGATGGCCACCGTCCAGGTCACCTGGTCTCGATCGGGCAGGCGTGCCGTATAGGCCTCCACCAGCAGCATCCAGATGCCACCGATGATCAGCGCCCACGCTACCGGACTCACTGTTTCGGGCAGTTCCCAGCCGGCCAGGCGCACCGGCAGGCCGACCACCGCGGTCACCAGGAAGGCCGTGCCCAGCTTCATCACGTAGTCGCGGTTCTCACGCTGGTGCAGGCCGGTGGCGAGCGTCCACAGACGCTGGCGGAAGACCAGGGTGATGGCGAGGATCGCACCGGCCTGGATGACGATGTTGAAGAAGTCCGAGCGCGCGCCGAGCCAATGCTGGGCAATCAGCAGGTGCCCGGTGCTGGAGATGGGCAGGAACTCGGTGACGCCTTCTAGGATGCCCAGCAGCAGGGCGGAGAGCAGGTCTGACATGGAGGAGAAATCATCGGATGGCAGCAAAGGTGCCGACGAGGATAGACCATCTACCCACGCACCAAGGCAGTGCGCGGCGCTGGTAACGCACCACCATGGTGCGTTTTGTTGTGCACCATTCAGGCGCACGCTCATGCAAATCAACGGCTTGTGACGGTCCGAAAGTTGGCACGGAGATTGCTCTGGTAATTCCAGGCATTCAATTCCAACCGAGGTTCCACCCGATGTCCGTTGAAAACGTTGAGAAGCTGGTCAAGGACAACCAGATCGAGTTCGTCGATCTGCGTTTCGTGGACATGCGTGGCATCGAGCAGCACGTCACCTTCCCGGTCAGCATCATCGAAGCGTCGCTGTTCGAAGAAGGCAAGATGTTCGACGGCAGCTCCATCGCCGGCTGGAAAGGCATCAACGAATCGGACATGGTGCTGCTGCCGGATCCGTCCAGCGCCTACGTGGACCCGTTCTACGCCGACCCGACCATCGTCATCAGCTGCGACATCCTCGACCCGGCCACCATGCAGCCGTACGGCCGTTGCCCGCGCGGCATCGCCAAGCGCGCAGAAGCCTTCCTGAAGTCCAGCGGCATCGCCGAGCAGGCCTTCTTCGGCCCGGAGCCGGAGTTCTTCATCTTCGATTCGGTCCGCTTCGCCAACGACATGGGCAACACCTTCTTCAAGGTCGATTCCGAAGAAGCCGCCTGGAACACCGGTGCCAAGTATGACGGCGCCAACAGCGGCTACCGTCCGGGCGTGAAGGGCGGTTACTTCCCCGTGCCGCCGACCGATTCGCTGCACGACCTGCGCGCGGAAATGTGCAAGACGCTGGAACAGGTCGGCATCGAAGTGGAAGTGCAGCACCACGAAGTGGCCACCGCCGGCCAGTGCGAGATCGGCACCAAGTTCAGCACCCTGGTGCAGAAGGCCGACGAACTGCTGCGCATGAAGTACGTGATCAAGAACGTGGCCCACCGCAACGGCAAGACCGCGACCTTCATGCCCAAGCCGATCGTCGGTGACAACGGCAGCGGCATGCACGTGCACCAGTCGCTGTCCAAGGGCGGCACCAACCTGTTCTCCGGTGACGGCTACGGTGGCCTGAGCCAGCTGGCACTGTGGTACATCGGCGGCATCTTCAAGCACGCCAAGGCGATCAACGCCTTCGCCAACGCCGGCACCAACAGCTACAAGCGCCTGGTCCCGGGCTTCGAAGCACCGGTGATGCTGGCCTACTCGGCCCGCAACCGTTCGGCCTCGTGCCGCATCCCGTTCGTGACCAACCCGAAGGCGCGCCGCATTGAAATGCGCTTCCCCGATCCGATCCAGTCCGGCTACCTGACCTTCACCGTGCTGATGATGGCCGGCCTGGACGGCATCAGGAACCAGATCGACCCGGGCGCACCGAGCGACAAGGACCTGTACGACCTGCCGCCGGAAGAAGAGAAGCTGATCCCGCAGGTCTGCTCCTCGCTGGACCAGGCGTTGGAAGCCCTCGACAAGGACCGTGAGTTCCTCAAGGCCGGCGGCGTGATGGACGATGATTTCATCGACGGTTACATCGCGCTGAAGATGCAGGAAGTCACCAAGTTCCGTGCGGCCACCCACCCGCTGGAATACCAGTTGTACTACGCCAGCTGAGCACGCGCGGCGATGGCGGAGGATACCCCTCCCACCTTCGTCATCGCCGCATCTTTTCCGGCTGGGGAGCCGGGATGGATGAAGCCTGCAACGCGGTAGCAAGTGCTCCATCCGTTCAGGGGCAAGCAAGACCGGACGCGCGTCATGGGCCTACCTCCCTCCCGCGTCACTGGCTGTGTTTGGAGAGAGACACAGCCGCCAGGGCCCAGACCACGTTCGGCGCAACAGCCACGGCCACCCCGCGGGGTGGCCGGTGGTTGCAGACGCCACGGCCTGCATCGGCCGTGGACCCATCCACCATCGGGATATGCGCATGAAACTGATCTCCGCCATCATCCGGCCGTTCAAGCTCGACGAGGTCCGCGAGGCCCTCTCCGATGCGGGCGTGTCCGGCATCACCGTGACCGAAGTGAAAGGTTTCGGTCGCCAGAAGGGCCACACCGAGCTGTACCGCGGCGCCGAGTACGTCGTCGATTTCCTGCCCAAGATCAAGATTGAAACCGTAGTGACCGACGAGCGGACCGATGCGGTGATCGAAGCGATCCAGAACGCAGCGGGCACCGGCAAGATCGGCGACGGCAAGATCTTCGTCACGCCTGTCGAACAGGTCATCCGCATCCGCACCGGCGAAATCGGCGCGGACGCGCTGTAACCCACTCGGAGATCCCTCGCATGAAGATTCGACTGTTCGCCGGGTGGCAAGCCCGGTTCCATCTGGTGTGCCTGCTGATGCTGCTCAGCGCATTGGCCGTGGGTGCGTTCCCCGGCGCTGCGCATGCCCAGGCGCAGGTCACCCCGGTGCCAACCGAAGAAGTGACCGTCGAGCCGCTGGCCGCCGAGCCGGTCGCCGCACCGGTGGCCGAAGCGGCCGCCACGCCCACCTTCGACCACGGTGACGTGGCCTGGATGCTGACCTCCACGCTGTTGGTGCTGCTGATGGTGGTGCCGGGCCTGGCGCTGTTCTACGGCGGCCTGGTGCGTTCGAAGAACGTGCTTTCGGTACTCAGCCAGATCCTGGTGGTGTTCTCGCTGGTGATCATCCTGTGGGTGGCCTATGGCTACAGCGCGGTGTTCAGCGAAGGCAACCCGTTCTTCGGCTCCTTCACCCAGTTCGCCTTCCTGAAGGGCTTCTCGCCCGACTCGGTCGGGAACACGCCGATCGCCGGCCTGCCGGATTATCTGTTCGTCGCCTTCCAGTCCACCTTCGCCGGCATCACCACCGCACTGATCGTCGGCGCCTTCGCCGAACGCATCAAGTTCAAGGCGGTGATCCTGTTTTCTATCCTGTGGTTCACCCTCAGCTACATCCCGATGGCGCACATCGTCTGGGGTGGCGGTTACCTGGGCGAAATGGGCGCGATCGATTTCGCCGGCGGCACCGTGGTGCACATCAACGCCGGCGTGGCCGGCCTGGTCGGCGCGTACTTCGTCGGCAAGCGCATCGGCTACGGCCAGACCGCGCTGAAGCCGCACAACGTGGTGTTCACCTATATCGGCGCGATGCTGCTGTGGGTGGGCTGGTTCGGCTTCAATGCCGGCTCGGCCGCAGCCGCCGACACCGTCGCTTCGCTGGCCTTCCTCAACACCATCCTGGCCACGGCCGCGGCGGTGGTGGGCTGGACGCTGGTGGAGGCGATCACCAAGGGCAAGCCGTCCGCACTGGGCGCCGCCTCCGGCGCGGTTGCCGGCCTGGTCGGCATCACGCCGGCCTGCGGTACCGTCGGCCCGATCGGCGCGCTGGTCATCGGCGTGGTCTCCGGTGCGCTCTGCGTGTGGGGCGTCACCGGCTTGAAGCGCCTGTTGAAGGTCGATGACACCGCCGATGTGTTCGGCGTGCATGGCATCGGTGGGATCGTCGGTGCACTGCTCACCGGTGTGTTCAGCGCGCAGTCGCTGGGCGGCACCAAGGCCGACCTGGATATCGGCCACCAGGTGTGGGTGCAGTTCGTCAGCGTGGCGTTCACCATCGTGTGGTGTGCCGTGGTGACCGCGCTGATCCTGCTGCTGGTCAAGGCGCTGGTTGGCCTGCGCGTCACCGAAGAGGCCGAGCGTACCGGCCTGGACGTGACCTCGCACGGCGAGTCCGCTTACGAGGTCTGATCGACCTGCTTGCTGCAGAACAACTTGTTGATGGCGCCTGCGTGCGCCGTGACCGGCGGTCCGGGGGCCGCCGGTTTTTTAATGGGTACAATCGGGGCATGACGATGATCCGCCACCTGGCCCTGCTGCTTTCCTGCGCGCTGCTGGCCGCCTGCGCCGGTGCGCCGGTAGAAGAGCGCAATCCGCTTGCCACGTGGGTGCCATCGGCCAACCACAACGCACGGATGCCGGTGATCATCGTGTTGCACCACACCGACCAGCATTCCGTGCAGCAGAGCCTGGATACCCTGCGCAGCGCCAACAGCGGCGGCAAGGTCAGCGCGCATTACCTGATCGGCGCCGACGGCAAGCGCTACCAGCTGGTCGCCGACGATCGGCGCGCCTGGCACGCCGGGCCGGGCCGGTGGGGCACCATCACCGATCTGAACTCGGCATCGATCGGCATCGAACTGGACAACGACGGCGACACGCCTTTCAGCCAGGCGCAGGTCCAGTCACTGATCGTGCTGCTGCAGGACCTCAGCACGCGCCTGCGGATTCCGCCCTCGCAGGTCATCGGCCATGCCGACCTGGCGCCTTCGCGCAAGCAGGATCCCAGCCGCTTCTTCCCGTGGCAGCAGCTCGCGCAGGCCGGCTTCGGGGTGTGGCCACGCGCTGCCGATGGGCTGCCGCCAGCGGGCTTCGATGCCTGGCAGGCGCTGGCTGCGTTCGGTTATCCGCTGGACGACCGGAATGCGGCCGTAGGGGCATTCCATCGGCGCTTCCGCGGCAGCGACGACCTGCCCCCGCTGCTGGATGCCGAAGATGCGCGCATCCTGCATTCGCTGCTGCTGCAGCAATAACCAGCGCTCTGAGGCACACTCAGCGCCCTTTTTTCAGATTTCCGGGCTGCTGGCCCGGGTAGGACAGTTCATGAACACCGACAAGAAGTATTACAAGCACCCGGCCGAATCGGACCTGGGCAAGGGCAACGTGCTGATGGAAGCCCGTGGCGAAAAGATCCTGCGCCAGGTCGAAGTGTACGGATTGCGCGCGGTGTGGTCCGATGCCTCCGGGCAGAGCGATGATCGCTTCCTGCTGGCCGATCAGCCGCTGTCTTTCTTCGATTTCGATGAAGATGACGAGATCAGCGCCCGTGAATTCGAAAGTGCCTGGAAGAAGGCGCGTGACGCATCGGGCACGCCCTGAGCGCTGGCGGTTCCAACGCCTTTTCATTCGCGCGACCGTCCCGCAATTCCGACTGAAATACCCCAGGTTTTGCACTACATTGGTGCAATGACTGTTTCCCTGCCGCCGCCCCTCGTTGAACAGCTCGGTACGCCGGTCGCCTGGGCCGATGCCGAAGGGCGCATCACCGGCTGCAACCCGGCGTTCGCGCGCTGGCTGGGGGTCAGCGGGCGTCGACTGGTCGGCCAGCCGCTGGTGGCGTTGGAAGCACAGGGCGATGCCCTCGCCCATTTCCTCGCCCGCGACGAGCGCGACAGCCTGCGCCTGCACCGGTTGGCGCTTGCGCTGCCGGGCGAGGGCGCACGTTTCGCTGAAGGCTGGATGAGCCGGCTGGATGACGGCGGCTGGCTGCTGGAAGCGCATCCGGTGGATGAATTTCCTGGCCTGGACCCGACCCAGGCCCTGCCCAGCGCGCTCAGTGCGGCGCTCAAAGGGCTCGCCCATGAGTTGCGCAATCCCCTGGCCGGGCTCAAAGGTGCGGCCCAGCTGCTGGCGCGCCGTATCGCCCAGCGCGATGCCGACGAGCGCGAACTGGTGGACCTGATCGGGACCGAAATCGAGCGCCTCAACAGCCTGCTGGATCAACTGCTGTCGCCCGCACCGGCCGCCCCGCACGCCGCGCTTAACATCCACGCCGCGCTGGAGCAGGTGCTGCGCCTGGCAGAAAGCGAAGCCGGCTGGGCGGTCAGGTTGCAGCGCGATTACGATCCCAGCATTCCGGAATTCAATGGCGATGCCGACCGTCTCAGCCAGGCGGTATGGAACCTGGTGCGCAACGCCATCCAGGCCGGTGCCGGCGGCATCACCCTGCGCACGCGGGTGGAGCACGGCGTGCGCATCGCCGAGCAGCTTCACCCGCTGGCACTGCGGCTGGAAATCGCCGACGACGGCCGTGGCGTGCCCGAAGAGCTTGCCGAACACCTGTTCCTGCCGCTGGTGAGTGGCCGCGCCGAGGGCACCGGACTGGGCCTGGCACTGGCCCAGCAGGTGGCGCGCGAACACCGCGGTACGCTGACCTATCGCTCGCGGCCGGGCCATACCGTATTCACCCTGCTGCTGCCGATCCGCGGCAGCGCCCCCCATGAGGTCGTGGCCCATGACTGACGCCCCGCATCCCGCCCACGCCGGCCAACGGGTCTGGGTGGTCGACGATGACCGCGCCGTGCGCTTCGTGCTCTCCACCGCGCTGCGCGATGCCGGTTACCAGGTGGAGGGGTTCGACAGTGCCGCCGCCGCGCTCGACGCGCTCACCCGCCAGCCGGTGCCGGCGCTGCTGTTCACCGATGTGCGGATGCCCGGCGACGATGGCCTGGTGCTGCTGGATAAACTGAAGGCAGCCCACCCGCAGCTGCCGGTGATCGTGATGTCCGCCTATACCGACGTCGCCAGCACCGCCGGTGCCTTCCGCGGCGGCGCGCACGAGTTCCTGTCCAAGCCGTTCGACCTGGACGATGCGGTCGCGCTGGCGCGGCGCGCGCTGCCGGGCGCCGAGGCACTGCTGCCCGACGATCCCGACCCGGGTGATGCCGGCCAAGCGGACCAGACGCCACAGTTGGTGGGGGATACGCCGCCGATGCGGGCCCTGTTCCGCGCCATCGGCAAGCTGGCGCAGGCGCCGCTGGCGGTGTTGATCACCGGCGAAACCGGCACCGGCAAGGAGCTGGTGGCCAGTGCGCTGCACCGCGAATCGCCGCGGTCGCGTGCACCGTTCGTTGCGCTGAATACCGCGGCCATTCCGGCCGAACTGCTGGAAAGCGAACTGTTCGGCCATGAAGCCGGTGCCTTCACCGGCGCACAGCGGCGCCATGTCGGCCGCTTCGAGCAGGCAGACGGCGGCACCCTGTTCCTGGATGAAATCGGGGACATGCCGCTGGCCTTGCAGACGCGCCTGCTGCGCGTGCTGGCACAGGGCGAATTCTTCCGCGTGGGCGGCCGCGAGTTGATCCACGTCGACGTGCGTGTGGTCGCCGCCACCCACCAGGACCTGGAAGGGCTGGTGGCGCAGGGGCGTTTCCGCGCCGACCTGCTGCACCGGCTGGACGTGGTGCGCCTGCAGCTGCCGCCGCTGCGCGAACGCCGCGACGACATCGCCCAGCTCGCCACCACGTTCCTGTCCGCGGCGTCGCACAAGCTCGACGGCCCGGCCAAGCGGCTGACTGCCTCCGCGCTGCAGGCCCTGCGTGAGCACGACTGGCCGGGCAACGTGCGCGAACTGGAAAACGTGTGCTGGCGGATGGCGGCGCTGGCAGCCAGCGATACCATCGGCGCGGCCGACGTGGAGATGGCGCTGAACCGGGGAGCCGCGCGCAGCGGCCCGCGCGCCGGCCATGCCGACCCCGGTCAGTGGGAAGCGCTGCTTTCGCAGTGGGCGCGGCAGCGACTGGCCGAAGGGGCCGAGGGCCTGCATGCACAGGTCCGCGAGCGCGTGGACCATGCATTGCTGGAAGCCGCCCTGCAGGTCACCCATGGTCGTCGCGCCGAAGCGGCCGCGCGGCTGGGGCTGGGCCGCAATACGTTGACCCGCAAGCTGGGCGCCGGCCGCCGGCGTGGCAGCCATTGAACCGAAATCCAAAGCTGCCTGTGCACGCTCGACACCTGGCGTTGATGTGTCGTGGACAGGCAGGCCCGTAACGTGCATTGCAAGGAGTCCACGATGTCCTCGATCCGCCTGATCCTGCCGGCTGCTGCCGGCGTGTTGTTGGTTGCCTGCGGTACCACGCCGCCGCCGCCCGCTGCGCCGCCGGTGGCGGTGAGCGTGGTGAGTACCGCGCAGATGGCCGAAAGCAATCTGTCGCCTGCTTCGGCCAGCATCGTCAGCGGTCGCCTCGCCCTGGTGCCCGAAGCCGGTGGCGTGCACGTGACCGGCGTGATCGGCGGACTGCAGCCGCTGCAGCAGCCGGCGTTCCACGTGCACGAGCGTGGTGACTGCAGCGCCGTGGATGCCAGCAGCGCGGGCAATCATTTCAACCCGACCCAGCAGCCGCATGGTGCGCCGGGCAGCGGGCCGCACCACCTTGGCGACATGCCCAACCTGCGCGCCGATGCGCAGGGCCGGGCCAACGTCGACATCCACCTGCGAGGCGTCACCCTTGGCGGTGGCGCCGCCAACGACATCGCCGGACGTGCACTGATCGTGCACGCCCAGTCCGACGATCATCGGAGCCAGCCTGCCGGCAATGCCGGCGCACGCATCGCCTGCGGCCTCATCCGCGTCACGAAGTAGCCTTTGGGCTGCGGGCCCTGCACCCATCCAATGGAGAACCACCTGATGCGCCTGATCCACACTTCGCTGTTCGTTGCCGTTGCCGCCCTTGGCCTGAGCGCCTGCAACAAGCAGCCGGAAAACGCCGCCGACACCGTCGCCGCGGCCACCCCGGCCGAAGCCACCGCGGCCACCCCCCCGGCCGACGCCCCGCCGCCGATGACCGGCCCGACCGCAGAAGCCGGCGCCACCGCCGTCGCCGAACTGGCACCGACCCAAGGCAATGAAACCAAGGGCTCGGTCAGCTTCAAGCTGGTCGACGGCCGCGTCCACGTCACCGGCCAGGTCAGCGGCCTGAAGCCGGGCAGCGAGCACGGCTTCCACATCCACGAGAAGGGCGACTGCAGCGCACCGGATGGCGCCAGCGCCGGCGGCCACTTCAACCCGGGCACCCAGGACCACGGCAGCGTGGCCAGCGACCCGCACCACGGCGGCGACATGCCCAACATCACCGCCAACGCCGAAGGCGTAGCGACCATCGACGCCCCGGTCTCGACCAACGTCAACATCGGCAAGGGCGACGGATTCGACATCATCGGCCGCGGACTGATCGTCCACGCCGACGCCGACGACTACAAGACCCAGCCCACCGGCAACGCCGGCGCCCGCCTGGCCTGCGCCGTAATCAAAGCCCCGTAACAAATCAGCTGCACGCAAACAGGAACGCCGGCAAAAGCCGGCGTTCTGCTTTCAAATCCCCACCCCGCCGCCGGCGCCAGAAATCCGTCAGCAGAGGCGATGGTCCGGGTCAGGCAGGACCGTCTGTTGCCATGGATGGCAACAGCGAGCCCCCAAGGACGGGTTCACGGCGTGTCCTGCATGACCCGGACCATCGCCTCACCCCGACAAAATCAAAGCGCCGAGCAGCAGAAATTCACCGTTCCAACAAAGCCCGCGCATCCTGCCCCGCCTCGCAATGCACGAACAACACCGGCACCCCGTGCGCCTCCAACACCGCCGCCATCTGCCGCTGTCGCATCAGGTACTGCTCATACACGCCCTTCAACTGCTCGCAGTCATTGCGCCCGTGCGCGTAGTACGTGCACCAGCCTGCCGGATCGAACAGCGCCATCCGCGCCTCCCCCTGCGTATAACGCAGCAACGGCTCCGGCGCGGCATCCAGCCATTCGTCCTGCTCCGGCGCCATGATCGCCGTCTCGATCAGCGGCCATAGGATCGCCAGGCCCTGGTTGTCGTACTGCATTGACATCATCGCGGCGAGATCGTTCACGGTGAAATAGCGTGCATGTTCCACGCGTGCCCCAAACGCCTTCTGCGCCAACAGAGCGGTATCGGCATGCGCCATGCCCTCGGCCAGCAGCACCGTTTCCAGCGCATCGGATACCGCTGCGGTGGTCGCCGCGTCCGTGCCGGTCAGCAGGAACGGCAGCACGCGCAGGCCGCCGCCTTTCAGCGTGGCATCGGCCTGGAACGGCAGCGGCACATCGCCATTGGCATC
The DNA here is from genome assembly GCF_014841975.1 of Stenotrophomonas sp. CFBP 13724. Taxonomy (NCBI): domain Bacteria; kingdom Pseudomonadati; phylum Pseudomonadota; class Gammaproteobacteria; order Lysobacterales; family Lysobacteraceae; genus Stenotrophomonas; species Stenotrophomonas sp. CFBP 13724. Next base: position 162,128 of record NZ_JACYUW010000003.1, on the reverse strand, counting down.
GGCGCCGAAGGCCAGCAGGCGCGGGCCCTGGCTGCGACCCGGTGCGCGCATCTGCAGCTCTTCCAGGCGGCGGTGGATCGGCCAGCCCGGACGCAGTACTTCGGCTGGGTCGAAATGCGCCGCGGCGAACACCAGGTCCAGCTCGCTGGCCTGTGGCACCAGCTTGGCCAGGTCGCGGCCGATCCTCTCGGCCAGTTCGCCGGATTGGTCGGCGGTCAGTGCGGCCTGCGTGGGCGACTGCCCATCGGCGAGCTCAAGGGCCAGCACGCCGATGGCGTTCATGGCGGGGTCGGTTTTGCTCATGGTTTCACGGTTGGCCCATCACAGGGCGGCAGCTACACTTGGGACCATTATGCCTGCCATGTCGTGCAGGCCATGTTGCAGACACCCTATCCCATGCCAGGTATGTCCATGCCCAACGCCCGACCCGTCGCCATCCTCGGTGGCGTCCGTATTCCGTTCTGCCGCCAGAACACCGCATATTCGGATGTCGGCAACCTCGGCATGTCGGTGCGTACGCTCGGCGCCCTTGTCGAACGGTTCGGCCTGCATGGCCAGCAGCTCGGTGAAGTCGCGATGGGGGCGGTGATCAAGCACTCCAGCGACTGGAACCTCGGCCGTGAAGCCGCCCTGTCCTCGGGGCTGTCCGCGCTGACGCCCGGCATCACCATGCAGCGTGCCTGCGGCACCTCGCTGGACACCATCATCGCGGTGGCCAACAAGATCGCCCTGGGCCAGATCGAATCGGGCATCGGTGGCGGTTCGGATACCACCTCCGACGTGCCGATCGTCTATGGCAAGAAGCTGCGTGCCCGCCTGCTGGCCGCCAACCGGGCCAAGAGCCCCGGCGACAAGATCCGCGCGCTGACGCGGGGCTTCAAGTTCTCCGAATTCAAGCCCGAGTTCCCCGGCGTGGCCGAGCCGCGTACCGGCAAGAGCATGGGCGACCACTGCGAAGACATGGCCAAGGAATGGAACATCTCGCGTGATTCGCAGGATGAGTGGGCGGTGTCCTCGCACCGCAAGCTGGCCGCCGCGTACGAGCGTGGCTTCTTCAACGACCTGATCGCCCCGTTCCGCGGCGTGGAGCGCGACAACATCCTGCGCGCCGACACCTCGTTGGAAAAGCTGGCCACGCTGAAGCCCGCCTTCGACAAGGTCTCCGGCCGCGGCACGTTGACCGCCGCCAACTCCACCCCGCTGACCGATGGCGCCTCGGCAGTATTGCTGGCCAGCGAAGAATGGGCGCGTGCGCACGGCCACGAACCGCTGGCCTACCTGCGTGACTCGCAGGTTGCAGCGGTCGATTTCGTGCACGGCGAAGGTCTTTTGATGGCCCCGACCGTGGCCGTACCTGAGATGCTCAAGCGCAACGGCCTGACCCTGCAGGATTTCGACATCTACGAAATCCATGAAGCGTTCGCCGCGCAGGTGCTGTGCACGCTGCGCGCCTGGGAAAGCGAAGACTACTGCCGCAACCGCCTGGGCCTGGATGCTCCGCTGGGCCGCATCGATCCGGAAAAGATCAACCCGCTGGGTTCGTCGCTGGCAACCGGCCATCCGTTCGCGGCAACTGGTGCGCGGGTGATCGCCACGGCGGCCAAGCAGCTGGCCGAGCGCGGCGGTGGCCGTGCGCTGGTGTCGATCTGCACCGCCGGCGGCATGGGCGTGGTGGCGATCGTCGAACGCTGATGGGCGTGATCCGGTAGCGCCGAGCCCTGCTCGGCGAGCCGGCAGCCGGCAGCCGCATACGCCGAGCAGGGCTCGGCGCTACCTCAATGCTACCGAACGCGTGGGAAACCGTTGTCGTCGCGCGGCTCACCGGCGTCGTACACCGGCGGCACCGGCGCCATCACCTGCTCTTCCACCGTCGCGCGCGGGGCCACCACCACGGCCGGCTCCGGGCGTACCAGCGCGATGCTGTCTTCGCCGCGCTGCTCGCGCAGTGCGTTGGCCAGGCATTGTGCGGCCAGCGTGGTCTCACCGCGGGCGAGCAACGATGCGCCCAGCGCTTCCCACGCCGATGCACCGGCGCCAGCGGCAATCGCCTCGTGCAGCAGCACTTCGGCCTCTTCGTTGCGGCCCTGTGCCAGCGCCACGCGACCCTGTGCCAGCAGCAACGCGGGCGAACCGTCGTGCACCCGGCGCCAGCGCACCAGGTTGGATTCGCGGGTCGCCAGCCGCGAAGCGGGCAGGGCACCGTACAGTTCCACCAGCTCATCGCTCCAGCGCTGGTCCAGCGCCTGTTCCAGCGCCAGCAGGGCCGGCTCGTCCCAGTCCAGCGCCACCGCACGTGCGGCATAGGCCGATACCACCGCAGGGTCGGCACGCAGCGCCTTCGGCGTGGTCTCCCACTGCGCGGCGAGTGCATTGACGTCGGCCGCTTCCAGCAGCGCCTGCGCCGCCAGCCGGGCTTCCAGCGTGGTCAGGGCATCGGCGGGCAGTACCTTGCTCTGGCGCAGCGCACCCAGCTGACCGTACGCCTCGTGGGCACGGCCGGCGCGGGCCAGCGCTTCACTGCGCAGCCACAGTCCGCGCGGCGGCAGTGGCTGCAGGTTGGCCGCATCCAGGGTGTTGATCGCATCCACCGGCAGATCGTCGGCGAGCAGCTGTTCGGCGCGCAGCAGCGCCAGGCTGGTGGCATCGGCCGCGCCCAGGCGCTGCAGGTAGCTCTGGCTGGCGGCGTCGTCACCGCGCGCACGCGCACTGCGCGCTGCGTTGGCCAGCGCCACGCCGGTCACTTCCTGGTCCTGGGCCGCGCCGTCGAACAGCTTCTCCGCGCGCTGCCAATGGCCGTGTTCATAGGCCTGCAGGCCATCCACCAGGCGCACGCGGCCCTGCTTGCGGCGATAGCGGCCCCAGGCGCGGAAGGGTGAAGCGATCAGGCTCCACAGCAGCCACAGCACCAGCAGCGTCACCAGCACCAGCAACGCGACCTGCGGCAGGGTGCTTCGGTAATCGGTACCGCCGTAGCGGAAGATCACTTCGCCATACTGGTTCAGCGTGTTGGCGCCCAGCCACTGCGCGCCGACGACGCCCAGCGCCACGGCCAACAGCAGCACGATCAGGGATTGCAACGGCTTCATAACGGGGTCTCTCCATCGCGCAAAGTACGCAGTTGTTGCAGGGTGCTGCCCAGTTCCGGTGCGCCTAGGCGCAGCGGCGCCGAGCGCAATGCACGCAGTTCAGCACGCTGCCTGCGCAGGTCCGGTGAATCCGGCCACAGCCGGGTCATCCCGTGTTCAATCCGGTCCAGCGCCTGCTGCAGGGCGGGGCTGTCGCCGCGTTCCACCGCGGCGCGGGCAAGGGTCAGCTCCACCTGCAGCGCGTCGGCACCGGCCACGCGCTGGGCATCGGTCAGCGGGCCACTGAGGCGGCTGGGGGTGATCTGCACGAACGGGGCCAATGCGACCTCCCACCACGGTCGTTCCCGTGCGGTGTTGGCCGGGGACGCCGGGGACTGCAGCGGCAGCGTCTGCAACGCCTGCGCGAAGGTCGCCAGACGCAGCCGTGCATCAGCCCGCGGCCCGTTGCCTGCAGCATCAAGCACGTTGCGTTCCTGCAGCAGCGCCTGGCGCAGGTTCAGCCCGCTGGCGGCCGGCAGGTCTTCCAGCTGGGTGGCGGCGAGCGCATACAGCCTGCGCGCACCGGCCAGGTCATCGGCGCCATCCAGCCGCTGCGCGGCTTGGGTCAGCAGCAGCTCGGCCTCGTCCACATGCAAAGCGTGGCTGTCCTGGCGGGCGCTTTCGGCGAGCCGCGCCAGGTTCTCTTCAATCAAGGCGCTGCGCTGGCCCAAGCCCAGCACTTCATCGCGCAGCACGCGGTTGGTGCTGGCCGCGTCCTGCAGCCGCGCACTGGCCGCGCGCTGGTCGCGACGCAGCGCCTCCACGCTGTCCAGCAGGCCCTGCAGCCGGACCGCGTCGGCCTGCGACTGCAGGCGGGCACGTTCCTGCCATTGCTGCACGGCATGCCATCCCCAGCCGCTGGCCGCTACCAGCAGCAGGACAAGGATCAGCGGGACGATCCAGCGCAGCGACCGCTGCGGCGGGGTAGGTGGGGGAGTTTCAGTCATCAGGACAGCATCCCTGTTGCATGCGCCAGCGGCAAGCAGCGCGGATGGGAGGGGCAGCGCCGAGCCATGTTCGGCGGCAGCGGATCCGGACATCACCACGCCTGATGGATCCCGCCGAGCGTGGCTCGGCGCTACCGGGTCTGCTTCACATCAGCGTGCAGTGCCAGCGCGGCGGCGGCCATCTGGCTGGGCGTCGGTCCGGCGGCCAGCCGCACCGGGGCCAGCCCCAACGCCCGTGCCTGCACCGCCAGTCGCTCGCTGGCGACCACCACCGCCATGGCGGCCTGCCAGCGCGCCTGCCACGCCGGCGACAACTGCGCCCAGACACGCTCCAGTGCTTCGCCACTGCTGACCGCCAGTACCCACGGCCGTGGTGATCGCGACAACCGCGCCAGCGCCCGCGCCGGCAGCTGCACTGGCACACGACGATAGACGTCGGCGCGCAGCAGCCGGGCACCGCGCGCCTGCAGATCGGCAGCAATCAACCCGCGTCCGCCGGGTGCGGTGACCAGGCCTATCGTCATTCCCTGCACGTCGGACAGTACGGGCAACGCCAGCAGGCCCTCGCTGTCCATCCGCGACGGCGCGATGGCATGCTCGATACCGTGCGCACGCAGCGCGCGCAGCGTGCCTTCACCCACTGCCAGCCAAGGCCGTTCGGGAGCATTCAGGAAACCACCGTCGCAGGAGGCCGCGGCGGCCACCGCGGCCGGGCTGGTGAAGATCACCACCGAGGCCTGCAATGCCGTGCACAAGGCGCGAGCCCCTGCGGCGTCAGGCCGACGCTGCAGCCGCCACGGCGACAAACCGACCGTACACGCGCCTGAATGGGCCACGGCGGCACGCAGCACCGCGTGCTGCCCCTTCGGGCGCAACGACACCAATGTCCAACCACACGGTTTCGCATGTTTATCCATTGCCTGCATTATGCGGGCCCGCGTTGTTGCAGGTGTAACCACCGATGTCCGTCGAACCCGTTTCCTCTTCGCTGCTGGTCCTGCAACAGGTGCTCGACAGCATGCCGCCGGTGCGGGCGATGCAATTGCGCCTGGAAGGCTACGCCGATGGCCAACTGCAGCTGACCGCGCCCCTGGCGGTCAACGTCAATGACAAGGGCAACGCCTTCGGTGGCAGCCTGGCCTCGGCCATGACCCTGTCCGGCTGGGCCCTGGTGACCCTGCGCCTGCGGCTGGCCGGCTTTGAAGCGGAGGTGTACGTGGCCGACAGCCAGCTGCGCTACCGCGCCCCGGTGTACGGCGACCTGCATGCACAGGCGCAGATCGACCCGGACAGTGACTGGGACACCTTCCTGTCCACGTTCAAGCAGCGCGGCAAGGCGCGGATCGGCGTGGTCGCGGTGCAGCCCGGGACCGAGGGCAAGCCGGCCGCTGAACTCAGCGGTCGTTTCGTTGCCTTCGCCAAAGGGTAGGATGGCAGGCTGATGCCTTGGGGAGCAGACCGTTGAAGCACCTGCACATGCGCCGCCTGATCCAGTTGTTGATGCTGTCCAGCCTGCTGGTCGCCTCGTTCATGACGCTGGCCGCCGATTTCAGCCGCAAACAGCGCACGATGCTGGAAGAGACCCAGAACGCCTACGGATCCACCATCCGCTGGGGCAGCATGGAAGACGCCGTCGGCTATCTCGACCCCGAAAGGCGCAAGACCAACCCGCCCACCGAATTCGAGCTCAACCGCTACTCGCAGCTGCGGGTTTCGGCCTACCGCGAGCGCAGCACGGCCTCGTTGCCCGATGGCACGGTGGAGCGCCGGGTGGAAATCGGCGTGATCAACATCAACACCCAGGCCGAGCGCCTGGTCACGGTCGTGGAGCGCTGGCGCTGGGATCCCGAAGGCAAGCGCTGGTGGCAGTTCAACGGCCTGCCGGATCTTTGGCAAGGGCATTGATGCCCGACCCGGCCCATCGCCGGCGGCCGGGCTGACGCCGGAAATCGCCGCTGGAATCCCGCGCCCACCGCCTTGTGCGACAATCGGCGCCCGCTTATCGACCCGTGACCTGCGTGAATTACGAAGAGTTGGTGGCCTTTGCAGGCCGAAACCCCATGCTGTCGGCCGCCCTGGTGGGCCTGACCGCCGCGATCATCGTCACTGAAATCCGCCGTCTGTTCCGTGGCTACAAGTCGCTCAAGCCTGCCGAACTGGTGCAGCTGATGAACGCCGGCGACGCCGTGGTGGTGGACCTGTCCGCCAGCAGCGACTTCGAAAAGGGCCACATCGCAGGCAGCAAGAACGTGCAGGCCAGCCAGTTCGGCCCGGAGCACAAGCTGGTGGCCGCGGCAAAGCAGCGCCCGGTGGTGCTGGTATGCCGTGCCGGCACCGCATCCGAAGCCGCTGCCAAGACCCTGAAGAAAGCCGGTTTCGAGCAGGTTGCCGTGCTCGATGGTGGCTTGCCGGCGTGGCAGCAGGCAGAACTGCCGCTGGTCAAGGGTCGTCATTGACCTGATGGCGCAGGCAGGGGTTGTGCACTGCATGGCCCGCCCCCATCGCTGTTGATGCAACACACCGATCAAACATAACGTTCAACGAATAATCTGGAGCAACAGGAAATGTCCGAAGAAAACACCAACGGCGCCGTCGCGCCGGTCGACGCCGCCAACGGCCCCGCGTTCACCGTCGAAAAGATCTACGTCAAGGACGTTTCCTTCGAATCGCCGAATGCTCCGAGCATCTTCAACGACCAGGTGCAGCCGGAACTGCAGCTCAACCTGAACCAGCAGGTGCAGCGCCTGGGCGAGAACGCCTTTGAAGTCGTGCTGGCCGTCACCCTGACCTGCAAGGCCGAAGACCGCACCGCCTACGTGGCCGAAGTGAAGCAGGCCGGCGTGTTCGGCCTGGTCGGCCTGGACCCGCAGTCGATCGACGTGCTGCTCGGCACCCAGTGCCCGAACATCCTGTTCCCGTACGTGCGTTCGCTGGTCAGCGACCTGATCCAGGCCGGCGGCTTCCCGCCGTTCTTCCTGCAGCCGATCAACTTCGAAGGCCTGTACGCGGAAACCCTGCGCCAGCGCCAGGAGCAGGGTGAAGCGTCTTCGCTCGCCAACTCCGAGCCGGCCGGCAACGCCTGATCGGCGTTCCGACCCCGCGCATGAGCGATAACGCTGACAAAGTAGCCGTACTCGGCGCCGGTTCCTGGGGAACCGCGCTGGCCAGCCTGCTCGCCCGGCACGGTCTGCAGACCGTGCTGTGGGGACGCGACGCGGCGATGGTGGAAGCCATCGACCAGCGCCACGAGAACACCCGTTACCTGCCGGGCATCCCGCTGCCGGAGTCGCTGCGGGCGACCACCGACATGGCGCAGGCCGTGGAAGGGGCGGCGTGGATCCTGGTCGTGACGCCGTCGCATGCGTTCAACGAAACCGTGACCGCGCTGGCGCCGCTGCGCCCGGCCGGTGCCGGCGTGGCATGGGCGACCAAGGGCTTTGAACCGGGCTCGGGTCGCTTCCTGCATGAAGTGGCGCGCGAGATCCTCGGCGATGACGTGCCGCTGGCCGTGGTCACCGGGCCGTCGTTCGCCAAGGAAGTCACCCAGGGCCTGCCCACCGCGATCACCGTGCACGGTGACGTGCCCGAGTTCGCCCAGGCGGTGGCCGAGGCAATGCATGGCCCGGCATTCCGCGCCTACACCGGCGACGACATGCTGGGAGCCGAACTGGGCGGGGCCATGAAGAACGTGCTGGCCGTGGCCACCGGCGTTGCCGATGGCATGCAGCTGGGCCTGAACGCACGTGCCGGCCTGATCACCCGTGGCCTCAACGAGATGCTGCGGCTGGCCGCGGCCATCGGTGCCAAGCCGGAAACCTTGATGGGCCTGGCCGGGCTGGGCGACCTGGTGCTGACCTGCACCGGGGATCTGTCGCGCAACCGTCGCCTGGGCCTCGCCCTGGGCCGTGGCCAGACGCTGCAGGATGCCATCCGCGAAATCGGACAAGTGGTGGAATCGGTGCAGACCGCTGACGAAGTGATGCGCCAGGCGCGTCGTTACGGCATCGACCTGCCGATCTCCGATGGCGTTCGCGCCGTGCTGCACGGCGAACAGACCCCGTCGGAAGGCCTGCGCACCCTGTTGGCGCGTGAGCAGAAGCCGGAGTATCCGGACACGCTGTTCAAGTGACCCGGGCAGGGCACCCCTGACCTGACCAACCCCGGCCAACGCCGGGGTTTTTCTTTGCCGGTAGTGCCAAGCCATGCACGGCGGCTGCTCGCGGAAAGTTTAAGAGTGGGCGTGACCTTTTTAACTTTTCGTCTCAAAAGTTCAAAAGCCCAACCGCGCGATTTCCATACCGGCGCGTCAGGCTCATCAAACCCAAAAAAAAGAGCCCGACCAAAGGCCGGGCTCCGTGGGCGTGTGGGAGAGAGGTCACACGCCGTTTCGCACTTACCACCACACCATTCTTTCAACTACGTATTACGCACTAACGACAGGCGTTCTTACCAGGTGAAGCGCGGACCGACGAACCACTCGCGGTCACCGGCCTTGGCCAGCTTCACTTCGCCACTCAGGCCCCAGTTCTGGTTGAACTTGGCGGTGGCGCCGACACGGCCGTAGAACTCGCCGTCCGGATTGATGCCGTGCTTCTCGCTGAAATCTTCGTAGCCGGCCAGCGCATAGCCTTCGATCATCGGGGTGAACGCAGTGCGCACGCCGACTTCGGTCGAATAGCCATTGAAGTCCAGGCCACGCTTCGGATCGAACTTCTGGTACGCGACGCGGGCCACCAGGTCGGTGGTCGGCGCGATGCCGTAGTTGTAGCCGACACCCAGGCGCCACTGATCGACGTCAGCGTTGCTGCGCTCGGTTTCCTGCGCGGTGTAATCACCAAAGACGTGGAAGTTCGGATGCACCGCGACCGAACCCTTGACACCCCAACCGTCGGCATCGCCGCCACGGGCGTCGGTGTTCACGTAACCGCCTTCCACGTAGTTGTAGGACAGGCCATCAGCGGCGGAGGCCGCGAACGGCATGGCAACCACGAGACCCAGGGCCAGCAGGGAAATCTTGTTCATCGGGACACTCACACCTTTCTTGTTTTGGTAGATCGGACGGGCCTGAAAAACCCGTTCGACAGGTGTGAATTATCCGTTTGCCACCGCAATCGCTCCTGAATATTGAACTGACTGGTACATGAACTTGGTCCCCGTTCAGGGAACTATGGAGATAGCACTCGGGCAACTGAAGACCACGCCGTCGCAAGCGCGCAGACAGGCCTGGCAGAGAGACGCGCTCTAGCCGGTCCTTGTGCCTTGTTCCAGATCCTCGGCGAACCTGCGCATGAGGTGTACCAGGTTGGCAATATCTTCCGGAGTCCAATCCCGCAGGATCCCCTTCGCCAAGCGCTCACGGGCCTGGTCGATCTGGTCGGTGAGGGCCTTGCCTCCCGCAGACACCACCGCCTGGCGCATCCGCCGGTCTTCGGCGTTGTCATGTCGGACCACCAGTTCCATGCGCTCCAGCTTGGTGACCTGGCGACTGATGGTCGTGTAATCCCTGCCCAGGCGATCCGCCAGTTCAACCACTCCAATCGGGCCCAGGCGCTCAATCAGCACCAGGAGGCGAAAGAGCGCTTGATCCAGGTGCACGCCGGCCTCTGCGATCAAACGCTCGTCATTCCGGGGGCGGTTCATGACGCTCACGATCGAGATCAAGGAGCGATGAAGGTCCTTCAACTGCGTCGATATATGTGTATCTTGCACTTTCTTTTTCGCGGCCATACGCTTTCTCCTGATATGTGCATATTACACCCTACTTGGAGACTGAATGATGGCGGGTTCGACTGATGTCCTGATCTGCGGTGCCGGTGCTGCCGGCCTCACGATGGCGATCGACCTGGCGCGGCGCGGCGTGCGCTTTGTCCTCATCGATAAGCTCCCTTCTTCCTTCCAGGGCTCGCGCGGAAAAGGGATCCAGCCGCGTACCCAGGAGATCTTTGAAGACCTCGGCATCCTGGACCGGGCCATGGCGGCGGGCGGGATCTATCCCACCGTGCGCCGGTACACAGCAGACGGGAGCCATGTGGATCAGGAAGTGGTCAACACCAGCAACCCCACGCCTGCCGAGCCCTATCACCTGCCGCTGATGGTTCCGCAGTTCAAGACCGAGGCGGTCATGCGCGAGCGTCTGATCGAACTGGGGCATTCCCCGGAGTACGGTGTCGAACTGAAGCGTATCGCGGTCGGCACCCATGGCATCGACGCCGTGCTTTCCACGCCGAACGGCGAACGCATCCTGCATGTCCGCTACCTGGTGGGAGCCGATGGCGGGCGCAGCTTCGTGCGCAGTGCTTTGGGGATCGGCTTTCCCGGCAAAACCCTGGGTGTGCGCGCAATCGTGGCCGACGTCGTACTGGAGGGGTTGTCGCGCGATAGATGGCATCAGTTCAACGGCGAGGCAGGCCCCATGGCCATCTGCCCGCTCGCAGGCACCACGCTGTTCCAGATCCAGGCGCCCGTTCCGTTGGAGGGCGACATTGATCTCTCTGCGGCCGCGCTCACCGAACGCGTTGCCCAACAGACAGGGCGCGCAGATATCATCGTCCAGTCGGTCGCTTGGTCGTCCCTCTACACAATGGGTGCCAGGCTTGCTGATCGCTATCGAAATGGCCCGGCGTTCCTGGTTGGCGACGCGGCGCATGTCCATCCTCCCACCGGCGGGCAAGGTCTCAACACCAGCGTGCAGGATGCTTACAACCTGGGCTGGAAGCTCGCCGCGGTGCTGGCCGGCGCACCCGATACGCTCCTGGATACCTACGAAGCCGAACGCCGGCCTCTGGCCGCAGATGTGCTCGATCTTTCCACCCGCCTGCTCGAAGGATTCAAGAACGGAGACAACAGGCGTCCCCGTGAGGCCCAACAACTGGATATCGGCTATCCGTCCTCGCCACTATCGTGCGTGGGGCGCTACCCGGGCGGTAAGCTGGCGCCCGGCGCCCGCGCGCCCGATGCCCTCGTACAGGGCGCAGCTGGCAGTCCAACGCGTCTGTTCATGCTGTTCAAGGGCACGCATTGGACCCTGTTGGTCAATGGCCCCTCGAGAGTTGCACCACGGGCTGGCCTGCACATCCACAGCATCGGGCCCGGCCTGGAGATGGAGGATCACTTGGGCCATTTCGCCCAGTTCTACGGGCTGCACGAGCAGGCGTCCGCGCTGATCCGACCCGATGGATATCTTGCCGGGACGTTTGCCAAGGATGAGCTCGCCGCGCTTCAGGACCACCTGGAGCAATACTGCTACCACCAAGTAGGCGTGTTTCCTGGTCAGTGAGCCCGCTTGGTTTCTTTCACGTCAGCTGATCTATATTCGGCCCCAACAGGCCGCACGCCGCGGCCGGGTCGGGAGATTTACATGACAAGCGCACGACTGCTGGGCGTTGCATTGACCACGGCGGCACTGCTGGCCGTGGCCCCTGCCTGGGCCGACCCGCCGCACCACGCCAAGGGCAAAGGGCCTCCTGCCCATGCTGGCGGACCGCACAACCGCGAAGCGCCGCCGCCCGGCTGGCAGAAGAAGGCGTGGCGGCGGGGTGAGCGCCTGCAATGGGCGGAGGTGGATCGTCGCTATTGGGTCGACGATTACGCGCATTACCGGCTGCGCGACCCCGGGCGCGGCGAGCGTTGGGTCCGGCAGTCCGACAGCGAGTATCTGCTGGTGGAAATCGCCTCTGGCCTGATCATCGACGCCCTGCATCGGTGATTCAACACGAATGAGCGACGAGGCGGCTGGCTGGATCGACGCATCGGTCCGGCCAGCGCCAGGCAGTTCCCTGAGGACACCATCGGCCCGCTCTTTCCGCAAAGGCTGCGTTGGCGGATACCGCGCGGCATCCAGCGCCGAGAACCAAGACGAAAACATCCTCGATGGCACGTTCAGGACATGCGATGACCGGGGCTTCGGGTCATTGCGCACGCAAACAGAGACGCTGCCATCGCGTACTTCAAAGAAGCGGAAGAGGGTTCGATCGAACCCGGAAAACTGGCCGACCTGGTTATTCTTGACGGCAACCCGCCCACCGTCGACCCGGGCGCGATCAAGGACATCAAGGTGGTTGAGACCATCAAGGAAGGCAGGACGATCTACCGGGCGGGATCATGACCGAGCTACGGGCGTCGCGGGCCCCGAAGGCGGGTAACACCTGCAACGCTGCACCAGTACCATGACGGGAAAAAAAGGGATCTTGCATGCTCGAGACAGGAAGTGCGCGTAGTCGTCGTGAGTGGGTGACCCGCAAGTTCCCCGATCACGCGCAATGGCCGCGCGTGAAGCGCCTGCTGCACCTCGGCGGGGTGGTCTGCACGTTGCATGGCGTGGCCTGGGCCACCTACTACGGCACCCATGGCATGGCCGTGCTGGCCTGGGTGCTGTGCGCGCTGACCGTTGTGGGCGTGGGCTGCTTCGTCATTGCCAACCGGCGCGCCAGGCTGTCGATCGTGCTCATCGCGCACGTACTGCTGCTGATGACCATTTTCGTCAGCCTGGCCGAAACACCCACCGCAGCGGCGGCACGTTCCACCCACCTGTTCCTGCTGCCGATCGGTGCGGCGACCTTCTTCCTGTTCCGCAGCGAAGGCGTTTACCTGCGGTGGATCCTGCCGACGCTTTGCGTGGCTGCACTGGTCTGGCTGGCGATCGATCCGATCAGTCTCGGTGCGCGCCTGGAGCGGCTGCCCGACAGCGTGCGAAGGATCCGCCACGGTTTGAACACGCTGACCGCGCTGGGGCTAACCGGCGGCGTGCTCGCAATCTTCCGCGAAGACCTCAGCGAGCAGATGAACCAGTACGCGGCGCTGGTGCGCGGCATCGCCCAGCGCGAACTGCGCGCGTTCCTGCAGCCGCAGGTCGCTCTCAACGGCCAGGTCGTGGGGGCCGAGCTGCTGCTGCGCTGGGACCGGCCCGGGCACGGGCTGCAGTCGCCCGCCAACTTCATTCCGCTGGCCGAACAGACCGGGCTGATCCACGAAATCGGCCTGATGGCGCTGCGCCGTGCGTGCGTGCAATTGGCCGCATGGGCCACGCTGCCGGGCGTCAATACGTGGGTATTGTCGGTGAACGTGAGTCCGCTGCAGCTGGCCTCGGAAACGTTCGTGCAGGACGTGCGTGAGATCGTGCGCAGCAGCGGCGCGCCTGCCACCCGGCTGCGCCTGGAGATCACCGAATCCGCACTCGCCCACGACCACGCGCAGATCGCTTCAACGATGAATGCCCTGCGCGAGGATGGTGTTTCCTGGTCGCTGGATGACTTCGGCACCGGCTTTTCGTCGCTGTCGCTGCTGCAGGTGTTGCCGCTGGATGAGCTGAAGATCGACCAGACGTTCGTAAGCGGGATGGGCGGAGACGCCAGCCATCGCGAACTGGTGCGCAAGATCATCGAGATCGCCGCCATCCTGGGGGTGTCCACCGTGGCAGAAGGCGTGGAAACCGAGCAGCAGCGCGCGTGGCTGGCCAGCATGGGTTGCCGGGTGTTCCAAGGCTATCTGTTCGGCCGGCCAGTGCCGGCCGATGCCTTTCATGCCGCGCATGTGGCGCCGCTGGTCTGATGGTTTGCGCATGCGCGGCCCACGCCGCGCTGCGCGCCCTTGGTAGCGCCGAGCCATGCTCGGCGGAGGCATCGTGACGCGGCAACGAACGCACCGCCGAGCAGGGCTCGGCGCTACCGGTATCCCGGCTGGCGGGCGCTGGCCGACCACGAGCGCACGCCCAGCATCGCCAAGCCGATGAACACCACGTACAGCGCGGCGGTCACGTGCAGTGACTTGAACAGGTACACGCCGATATAGATCACATCGACGAAGATCCACAGCCACCACGCCGCCACATGGCGGCGCGCCTGCCACCACTGCGCGACCAGGCTCAGCGCCGCCAGCAGCGCATCCAGCCACGGAATCGCCGCGTCGGTGAGGGTGTGCATGCCGGCACCGAGCGCCAGCCCGAAGGCCACGCCGATGCCGAGATCGCGCACTACATGCCGCGCCGGCAGCGGCACGATGCTCACCCGGCCATCGGCCTGCGCGCTGTGCCGCCAGCTCATCCAGCCGTACACCAGGAAGCCACCGAACACGACCTGCAGCAGCGTGTCCGAGTACAGGCGCGCCTCGGCGAACACCAGCGCATACAGCGCCACCGAGGCCAGCCCGATCGGCCAGCCAATCAACCGCCGCCGGGTCATCAGCCACACACCGACGATGCTCAGCGCCGCAGCCGACCATTCCAACAGTTCGGCGTTCATAGCGCGATGGTGACCGACAGGCGCGCCTGCCGCGGCGCACCGGCGAACAGGTAGTAATCGCCGGCGCTGCTGCCGGTGTCACGCCAGTAGAATTTGTCGAACACGTTGTCCACCGCCAGCCGCCATGTCACCGGCTGCTGGCGCAGCGTGTGCTGGTAGCGCAGCCCCAGGTCGACCACGCTGTAGCTGGGCGCGCGCACGCTGCCATCCACCGTGGCGGTGTTGGATGAGGCATAGCGCCAGCCGCCGGTGACGCCCACGCCGGCGGCGAACGGCAGCGCGTAGTCCAGGTGCACGGTGGCCCGCGTCTTTGGCACGTTGACCAGCTGGTGACCTTCGTAAGCGGCGGTGGCGGTATCGCGTGCACGCGCCTGCAACACACTGGCACTGGCCGTGACCTGCAGCTGTTCGGTGAGGTGTCCGTTGGCGGTCAGCTCCAGCCCGGTGTGGGTCTGCTGGCCTTCCTGCACGAAGGTGAAGCCGGCATCGCTGTCATCGGCACGGGCGTACTGGAAAGGCTGGCTGGTGCGGAAGAGCGCCGCGCCAAGGGTCAGCGCATCGGTGGCGCCGTACTTGATCCCCACTTCCAGCTGGCGCGACAGCACCGGCGGCAGGAACTCACCCTCGTTGGACGTCCAGAACGGGGCCTCCTGCCCCAGCGAAATGCCGCGCACGTAGCTGACGTAGGCGTTCACCTCGTCGGTCGCGTTCCAGATCAGCGCGGTCTGCGGCAGGAAGCGTGTGATCCGGCTGTGCCGCTCCGGATTGCCGCGCTTGTCGTAGGCACGTTCGTCCAGCCGTACCATGCGCCCACCGGCCAGCCACTGCCAGTCATCGCCAAAACGCATGCGGTCCAGCACGAACAGGCCATCCTGGCGGCTGTCCAGCCGACGCACGGAGGCACCGGGCTGCAACGGGGAAGGCGCGAACACCGGCACCTGAGGATCGTGGATGTTGGCGGTGCCGACGTACTCGTTGACGTTCTGGCGCTTGTCCACCGTGCGCCGGAAGGTATCGGCGCCGATGCTCAACTGATGGGTGACGCGGCCGGTGTCGACGCTGCCGCGCAGTTCGGCGCGCAGTTCCTGGTTGACCCGGGTGTCGTCCGGGCTGCGGTAATCGTAGATGTCGTAGTCGCCATTGGGCGCGAAGTAGTTGCCCGGCACGCTGCCGTCGGCGCACTGCGCGGCGTAGTAGCAGCCGTAGGCGAAGGCCACGTTGTCATCGATCACCGAACGGCTGTGGCTGACCGACACGCGCGACTGCCAGCGCGGACCCAGTTCATAGGTGTGCAGGGCGGTCAGGTTGGTACTGGCGATGCCGACCGGCTGCTGCCACGGCTGGTAACCGAGCATCTTCGAGCGGTCCACGCCGCGCGGCAGCTCGGTTGCGCCCAGCAGCTGGAAGCCCGATGCCGAGCGCTGTGCGCTGGTCTGGTAGTTGGCATCCACTTCCAGCTTGCCGCGTTCGCCGATCAACCAGTCCGCAGCGAGCGAATAGAAGTTGCGCCGCCCGTCGGCGTGGTCGATGTAGGACGCGCTGTCTTCCCAGGCGGCATTGACGCGCAGGCCGAAGCGCGGCGTCAGCCAGTGGCCCACGTCCACGGCGGTGTACCGGGTGCCTTCCGAATCGGTGCCCAGGGTGACGGTTCGCACTTCGGCAGCGCGTTTGCCGACGTAGTTGATGATGCCGCCCGGCGCCATCACGCCGGCAGCCAGGCCGGCTTCGCCCTTGAGGATTTCCACCTGCTGGATGTTCTCCAGCGCGATGCGCTGCTCGCCGGTGGTCGCCAGGCCATTGAAGCGGTAACCGGTGGCGGTATCCAGCGCGAAGCCGCGGATGGCGATGTTCTGGTAATACCCGATCGGTGCGTAGCTGTCGCCCAGCGAGGCATCGTTGGCGGCCACTTCGCTCAGCGTGCGTACCTGGCGGCTGTCCAACAGGGTGCGGTCCAGCACGTTCACCGATGCTGGGGTGTCCTTCCAGCTGGCCGCACCGAAGCTGCTCGACGGCGTGGTGGCGGCCGGCGCCTGCTGGGCCTGCACGCGCACGGCGGCCAGTTCGGTTGGGGAGCGGTCGGGGACATCGGCAGTGGCATCGGCCGCGTGCAGCGGCAGCGCGGCACAGAGGGCAACGGTCAACAGCGTGGGGCGCAGGCAGCGGTTCATTCGATTCGTCATCAACAGGAAGAAAGACGAAGCGACGGCGCGCGCGCAGTGGCCCGGCGGGCCCATGCGCTTGCTGCTCAAAGCTCCCTACGCCGGTGCAAACCGGATCAGGTTCCAAGGGACTCTCTCAGCCTGGTCAACCCAGGCACCCCCGCTTCAGGCGCTCATTTCACACCAAAACGGCCGAAGAAGCGAATCAGCCGCTCAGGCGGCGCCGCGCAGGGTTGCCAGCAGGCCTTGCCCGGCGGGCGTGCGGAACCAGTCGGCGTGGCCGAGCAGGAAGGTCCGGTAGGCCACGTCGGCGTTGGCGCGGGAGCCGGTGATGGCGTGGAAATACTCCACTTCAGACAGCGCGAAATCCAGGTGCACCACGGGCAGCAGGTCGGCCAGCAGCCGGACCTGGTCGGCCGACAGCGCACGCGCATCGCGGTAGCCGACCAGCAGCGCCAGTGCGATGTCACCGCGCACCGCCTGCGCGCCACGGTCCAGTTGCAGCCACGCGATGGCATTGCGCTCGATCGCCGTGGCCAGGTCGTACAGCGCGCTGGTGGGCGAGGCCAGCCCGAAATCGAGCACGCTGCTGACCGTGGTAGCGCCGCTGCCGGTCTGCCAAAGCAGGTTGGACACATGCCAGTCGTTGTGCCCCCACAGGCGAGGCTCGGCGGCCAACCGCGTGGCGAGTCCCATGTGCCAGGGCAGGATCGCGCGCTGCAGCTCGGCCTGCCACGGCGTGTCGGCCAGGTAAGCGGCGAGCCCGGGACGGTCGGGCAACTGCGCGGTGAGCGCCGCGATCGGGTCCTCGGCGCGGATCAGGTCATCACGGGCCACCAACAGGTGGGTGGCCCGCTGCGCTGCGTGGAAGCTCTCCGAAGCGGTATGCAGCAGGGCCAGCATGCGCCCGGCCTGCCAGGCCTGCTCCACGCTGGACGGTGGCGTCCATGAGGGCACGTCGCGATACAGGTCCTGGCCGATGCCTTCGGCGTGCACTTCGAAGGTCCAGTCGCTGTGCGCCACCGCCGTCGCCCCGTCCTGGTCCGCAATGACCTGCACCACCGGCAGGCCCTGGGCAGCCAGATGGGCGATGAAGCGATGTTCTTCGGACAGCACCGCAGCGCTGCGCACGCTGCAGTGGTGGCGCTTGATGAAAAACCGCCCCTGCGGCGCCTGCACGAGCGCCGCCGCGGAAAACGGCCGCGGGCTGTGCCACAGCAACCGGCAGTCGCCCTGCAGCTCCACGAAACGCCGCTGCAGCCACGCGATCTCGCCAGCGCTGATCGCAGGCCAGTCGGGTGGGACCTCGTCGTTGTCGAGACCTTGGACGTGGTGGGCGGGGCTGTTCATCGGATCGGCATGCACGGGGGACGCGTGGCGCGGGCGGTTGCGCGCCCACGCGGGGCCACCATGGTACGCGGTTCGCCTGGGACGGCTGCGGCCCACTGCCCGTGGTACTCGACGCGTGCCGCCAGCGGCCGGCCTAGCCGCGCTGCAACTGCTCCAGCGCGGCCACCAGCCGGTCCATCTGCTGCATGCCGGTGAACAGGGACGGTGTGACCCGGACGCAGCTGCCGGAAGCCAGTCCGTCCCGTGCCGTGGTGAAGATTCCGAACTGCTTCAGAAGGCGCTGCTGCAGGGCCTGGTTGTCCGCCTTGCCGGCCTTCCCGCGCAGCCGGAACGATGCCAGCGCACTGGCCTGCGCGTCGTCTTGGGATGCCAGCAGCTCGATATGCGGCATGTCACGCGCCGCGGCCACCCAGCGATTGCGCAGCGCCAGCAGGCGGGCCCGTTTGTTGGCGATGCCGATCCGCTCATGCAGCGCGATGGCATCAGGGAGCGCCAGGTAGGCGGCGAAATTCGCGGTGCCGGTATGCACGCGGCTGAAGATCCTACCGTCGTCTTTCACTGCCATGTAGGGATCGATGTCGGCCACCCGGCCACGGCGCACGTACACCGCGCCCACGCCCACCGGTGCACCGATCCATTTGTGCAGGTTGATGCCGACGAAATCGGCCTGCAGGTCCGGGACCGCGTACGCCAGCTGGCCGAAGCCGTGCGCCGCATCGACGATCACATCGATCCCACGCGCCCGCGCCAGCGCGCTGATCTCCGCCACCGGGATCACCAGCCCATGGCGATGGCTGACCTGGGTGAGCAGCACCAGCTTCAGGCGCGGCAGCCGGGCAAATGCATCGGCGTAGGCCTGCATGACCTGGTCATGGGTCGGAACGGGAGGCAGTGCAATGCCTTCCACCTGCACCGCGCGCCTTGAGCGCAGCCACTGCATCGCATCGATCATGCTGTCGTAGTCGGTGTCGGCATGCAGCACCTGGTCGCCGGGTCGCAGCCGGTTGTAGCCGCCGATCAGGGCGAGCAGGGCCTCGGTCGCGCCGCGGGTGAACACCAGTTCGTCTTCTGCCACCCCCAGCAGGCGGGCGGCGTCGGCATGGGCGGCGCGGTAGGCGGCCGGATACGCTTCGCGCCCATACCAGGCGTTGCCTCGGTTCACCTCGGCAGTATGCCGCTGGTAAGCCTGCAACGTGCTGCGGCCCATCGCTCCCCAGAATCCGTTTTCGAGGTGGTTGACTTCATCGGTGATGTCGAACTGCCGCGCCACCTCGGCCCACCAGGACTCGTCCGTCGCCAGCACTGACGGCGGCCGCGCTGGCGCGGCAAGCGTCCCCAGCGATACCGGGGCGGTGGTCTTCAGGCACGCCGTGGCCAGTTCGCTTGCCGGCAGCAGGGCGCCGGCGAGCAGCAGGCGCCGTCGGGACGGCTGCATCAGAAACGCAGCCGGTATTCGGCATACAGATTCGCGCCATCGGTGTCGTACGGCGCGTTGCGCGAGTAGACCAGGCCACGGCTGGCCTGGAACGTGGCCTCGTCGGGATAGCTGTCCAACACGTTGTCGGCACCCACGCGCATGCTGTGGTGCTCGTTGAAGGCGTAACCCACGGCCAGGTCCAGGAAGGCCATCGACCCGAACCGCTGGTAGATGTCGCCGGTGGCGTTGCCGGTGGAATCGGTCCACTCGCCGTAATAGCGCACGCGGCCCATCAGCGACCAGCCATCGACAGCATAGGTGCTGGTGAAGCTGCCCTTGTGTTCCGGCAGACGGTCCTCGAACAGCACGCGCTGGCTTTCATTGGTTGCCACACTGGTGCTGCCGCCATCCACCTTGGTCCGGTTGTAGTTCCAGGCCATCGTCAGACCCAGCGTGCCCGGGCCCAGCGTGCGCTGGTAGTTGCCGACCAGATCCACGCCACGGGTGGTCGTATCGAAGTCGTTGGTATAGAAATTGACCGAGCTGTAGCCCATCGGGTTGGCCACGCCGGCCGGCACGGCGAAGCTGGCGGATTGGCTGAACCGGTCGGTGAGCTTGATGTCATACACATCGACCGAACCGGAAAAGCCGAGCGCACTGCGCCAGGTCATGCCCAGCGACGCGGTGCGCGACTGTTCTGCCGTCAGCGGCTTTGCACCCAGCTGCCGGGCCAGCGGATCGGCAGGCGACAACCGGCCGCTGGTGAAGATCTGCAAGGTGCGTGTATCCAGGCCCTGCACGGTGCTGGTGGTGTTGAGCTGGCCCGGTGTGGGGGCGCGGAAGCCGGTGGACACCGTGCCGCGCAGCGCGACATCCGGGGTGATCTCGAAACGCGCCGAAAGCTTGCCGTCGCGGGTGCTGCCGAAGGAGGAGAACGTCTCGTAACGCCCTGCCGCCGCCACGCTCCAGCGCTCGCCCAGCGGAACTTCCACGTCCACGTAGGCGGCCTTGCTTTCCTGTGACCAGCTGCCGGCCTGGTTGCTGGAGAAGCCCGGCGCGCCATTGGCATTGGCTTCCAGGCCCGCCACCGCGCCTGGCCCTACGGCGTACGAAGCGGGGTCGCCGGCGTTGACCGCATAGGTCTCCTGGCGGAACTCCGCACCGAAGGCGAGGTTGATCGGCGATGACAGCGCGCCGACGTTCCAGCTGTAATTGAAGTCTGCGTTGGCGTTCTTTTCGGTCTGCGTCAGACGCCCGAGGTAGAAGCCGAGGGGGCTGGCCGGGCCCAACGAAGCATTGATCGAGTTGTCCAGCCGGTAGTCGATCGCATTGCGCCCGTACGACCCGCTGACGTCCCACCGGAAGTCCTCGGTGAACGCACCGCGCATGCCGGCGGCCAACTGCAGGTCGTCCTGTTCGTTGGAATACTTCGGACTGAAGCCGACCGGGTAGATGTCGCGGAGATTCCAGCCGGGGAAGATCGGCGTGCTCCGATAGGCCCCCGTGGTGGTGTCTGGATTGCGCCAGTTGAAATCACTGACTCCCTCGCTGCGGCCGTACAGGCCGAAGGCGTAGATTTCGGTGCTGTCGCTGGCAAACGCCTTCAGGTTGAAACCCGCGCGCTGGCTTTCAAGGTCCGGCTGGCCCCAACGCTGCACCGGATCGGGTACCTCCAGTTCCGGATGGGCCGCCTGGAAGGCGATGGCATCGGGACGCTGGCGCGTACGCGAAGTAGCATCGGAGTTGGACGATTCGGCAAACACCACCAGGCTGCCGTACTGGCCCAGCTGGAAACCGGTGCGCGCCTTGACATCGCGCGAGCCGCCGTCGCCCTGGGCGTAGCGTGAGTAGCCCACGCTGACTTCGCTGCCTGCCTCGTCCTCGAGGATGAGGTTGATTACCCCGGCGATCGCGTCCGAGCCGTACTGCGCCGATGCGCCATCGCGCAGCACTTCGATGCGCTTCACCGCGCTGGACGGAATCTGCGCGAGGTCCGCACCCTGTGCACCGCGACCGCCGAGCAGCGCGCTGCGATGGAAGCGCCGACCATTCACCAGCACCAGCGTCTGGTCGGGCGACAGGCCGCGCAGCGTCGCCGGACGTACGAACACCTGGCCATCCGCCATCGGCAGGCGCTGCACCACGAAGGACGGCACCAACTGCGCCAGCACGTCCTTCAGGTCGGTCGATGCAACCGACTGGATCTCTTCTTTGCTGAAAACATCCACCGGCGCCAGCGTGTCGAACTGGGTACGGTTGGCGGCCCGGGTGCCGGTGACCAGCATGGCATCGAGCTGGGTGGTGGCCGGGGCCGCGGCGTCCTGACCGTCATTGCCAGCTGCCAGCGCCGAGGCCGCAGCGAAAGAGGAGAGTACGAGAACGATGGCACGCGAAAGCGGACTGCTGGGCACTGAAGGGCTCCACGACGGCTGAAAATTCGATGTGTAGGGGAACTCCTACAGCGGAGCGCAGTTTCCGCATGTTCCGTGTCCTGCCGGTTACAACACGGAGGCAGGAGGTGCCGGTGCGGCGATGTAACACCCACGTCATTGCGCCTGCCAATACTCCGGCGGACCCCACCCCATGAACCGACCCGATGCCTGCTCCCGGACGTAGCCGTTTGCCCCGCGCCTCCCTGCTCAGTGTGATGCTGCTGCCCGCACTGCATGCCTACGCGGCAGAAGAAGCCGTCCCCGCCGACGATGCCCGCACGCTGGACCAGGTGCAGGTGATCGGCCAGGCCACCAGCTATGCCAAGACATCGGTCAGCAAGGAAACCCTCAACCGGCAGACCCTCCTGAGCAGCGTCAACAACGCGCTCAACGAGCTGCCCGGCGTGGTGGTCAGCGAAGCCGATGCCACCGGTTCGTCGGTGTGGGGCACGCAGATCAGCATGCGCGGCTTCGTCACCAACCGCGATACGCAGCAGATCGGCACCACCATCGACGGCCTGCCCAACGGCGGATCCGGCTACGGCGGCGGCTCGCTGGCCAACCGTTACATCGACACGCTGGACCTGGAAACGGTGGAGGTCAGCCAGGGCACGGCCGATATTTCATCGCGCTCCAACGAAGCGCTGGGCGGCACGCTTAATTTCCTGACCAGCGATCCGCTGCAGGAACAGCGCGTGCGCTTCGTCGTCGGCGGCGGTGATAACGACGCACGCAAGTATTACGCACGCTTCGATACCGGCCTGCTGGCCGGCAACACCCGCGCCTGGATCAGCGCTTCGTCCGCTGAGGTACGTGACTGGATCGACGGCAGTGGACGCACCAGCAACGACCACGTCGCCGCCAAGTTCGTCACCGAACTGGATCGCTGGACACTGAGCGGCTATGCCTCCTACAACGATGCCAACGAACCGGAATACACCAGCGTGTCGCCGGCCAGCTTCGCCACCAACCCCGAGCGTGATGGTCTGGTCGGCAACCTGACCGGCATCCCGAACCTGGACCAGAACTTCCGTTCCGGCTCGCGCGCGCTGCGCGAAAACACCTTCGGCTACCTGCGTGCGGCGTTTAATGGCGGCAACGGTTTCAAGGCCAGCGTGGCGGGCTACGCGCACAGGATGGAAGGCCGCGGCGACTGGCTGCCGCCCTATCTGGTGCAGGCGCGCGAAGACGGCGTGGGCAATCCGGAATCCGAGTACCGTGGCGGCGACACCGTGTACGGCGGGTCCGCGCTGGGCCAGTTCTATTTCGTCAATCCCGATGGCAGCGCCGCGCAGGTGATACCGGGCTGCACGCCGCGTGCCGGCTTCACCGCCGACTACGATCCCAACTGTTACGCCGCAGGCGTGCAGGGCGTTCAGTCCTATCGTCACTCGCACTACGACAACGATCGTGCCGGCTTCACCGCCGACGTGGAATGGAAGCAGGACTTCGGCACCGTCGAGAACACCGTGCGCGGTGGCGTGTGGGTGGAAAACGTGGACCGCAGCGTGCGCCGCGACTGGCACCGCCTGCTCAACGTCGGAACCGATATCTCCTTCGACAACGTGCCGTACTGGGTGCAGTTCGAAGACCGTTACAAGGTGGACGAGCAGATGTACTACGTCGAAGACGTGGCGCGCTTCGGTCCGTTCAGTGCACGCGTCGGCGTCAAGCAGTTCTTCGTCGACCAGAAGCGCCAGCGCACGATCGGTGCGGCGGAGAACGTGCGATCCGATTCGAAGTCCGATCCGCTGCTGTCCGCCGGCGCCACCTGGACGTTGCCGGTGCAGGGCCTGGAGGCATTCGCCGGGTACTCACAGAACTTCGCCGCCATTCCGTCCGGCGTGCTCGGCGAAACCGATGCGCAGCGCTTCGCACGGGTGGAACCGGAAACCGCGGACAACATCGAACTGGGCCTGCGCGTCAGCCGCTGGCCGCTGACCGGCTCGATCACTCTGTACAACATCAAGTTCGACAACCGCATCGTCTACCTGCCGGCGCGACTGGCCGACGGCATCGACTACCTGGACGAGACCGATGGCGTCTACGAAAACTTCGGCGGCGTGGAAAGCACCGGCGTGGAAGCCGCGCTCGGTTACGGTTGGGACAACGGCTGGCGCATCAACGGGGCCTACACCTACAACCGCTCTGAATACCTGGGCAGCGGCAACGCCGCGCGCGATGCCGAACTGGGCATCGTCGACGGCGCCGATGTGATCGGGCAGCCGCGCCACATCCTGGTGATGTCGGCTGACTGGCAGGGTGAAAGCTGGAACTTCGGCGTCTCCGGTCGCTACCTGGGTGAGCGCTACCTGGATGCGTCCAATACCAACAAGCTGCCGTCGGCCACGGTGTTCAACGCCAACATCGGCTTCGACCTGCAGGATCTGTCGCCGAAGCTGAAGGGCGTGGGCGCCAGCTTCGTGGTCAGCAACCTCACCGACCGCCGCTACCTGTCCGGCGTGGATGGCAGCGATACTGCGTTCATCGGGGCACCGCGCACCGTGGGCTTCTCGGTACGGGTAGATCTGTGAGCGAACGGCAATACACGCCGCACGATATCGGCCGCCGCCGCCTGCTGCAGGGCGGCGTGGCGGCCGGCATCGCCGCGTTGATGCCGAGCATCGCGCGCGCGGCCGCGATCGCCCCGGATGCGCGCACGCGCAGCCTGCAGGATCTGCAGCACATCGTGGTGCTGATGCAGGAAAACCGCTCGTTCGACCACTACTTCGGCACCCTGCCGGGCGTGCGCGGATTCGGCGACCGCTTCGTGCCGCCGGCGCCCCCCCTGCACCCTGGCCAGTCGGCGCGCACGCTGTGGCTGCAGCCCAATGCCGCCGGTACCCACGGCATCGCGCCGTTCCCGCTGGATACCGCCGCGCACTTCGGCCACATGCGCGTGGAGGGCACCCCGCACACCTGGCCGGATGCGCAAAAAGCCTGGGACCACGGGCGCATGGCGCACTGGCCTGCGGCCAAGCAGGACCACGCGATGGGCTATTACCAACGCGCCGACCTGCCGTTCCAGTTCGCGCTGGCCGAAGCCTTCACCGTCTGCGATGCCTACCACTGCGCGATGCAGGCCGGCACCAACCCCAACCGGCTGTTCCTGTGGACCGGGCACAACGATCCGCACGCCCTTGGCGGCGGGCCCGCGGTAGCCAACTCGCACGACAACTTCCCGGAGCTGGGCGGCCACGCCGCGTCCTACACCTGGACCACCTATGTCGAGCGGCTGCAGCAGGCAGGCGTGGACTGGCGCATTTACCAGGACATGGCCGACAACTTCACCGACAATCCGCTGGCGGGGTTCGAGGCGTTCCGACTGGCCTGGCGCAACGCACCCGGTCATGACACCGAACTGCGCGAACGCGCGGTCAGCACGCGCGGACTGGGCCAACTGCGCCAGGACGTGCTGGACGGGCGCCTGCCGCAGGTCAGCTTCCTGATTGCCGATGCCGCTGGCAGCGAGCACCCCGGTCCGTCCAGTCCGGCCCAGGGCGCGGCCTATACCGCGCAGGTGTTGGACGCGCTGACCGCCGATCCGGCGGTGTGGAGCCGCACCGCGCTGCTGGTGATGTTCGACGAGAACGACGGCTTCTTCGACCACATGCCGCCGCCGGCGCCGCCCTCGGCCGATGCCGCGCTGCCCGCTGGATGGGCAGGTGCTTCAGTGGTGGATACCGAAGGCGAGTACCACCGGCATCCTTCGCCGGGCAACGAAAAGCAGGACGAAGCGGCGCTGCGTGGCCGCCCCTATGGGCTGGGGCCGCGCGTGCCGATGTACGTCATTTCACCCTGGAGCCGCGGGGGTTGGGTGGATTCGCAGGTCTACGACCACACCTCGGTGATCCGCCTGATCGAGCGGCGCTTCGGCGTGGCCGCGCCGGATATTTCAGCGTGGCGCCGCGCGGTGTGTGGCGACCTGACCGCCGCCTTCGATTTCTCCCAGACCGACAACCGCCCGTTCGCGCACGCATTGCCGGCCACGGCCGCCACCGCGGCGCGCGCCGCCGCCTTGCCCGCGCGTACCGTGCCGGTGCCCCCGCAGGCCCTGCGGCCGGCGCGCCAGGAGCCCGGCGTGCGTCCCTCCCGCGCGCTGCCCTACCGCCCCGGCGTGGCCATCCAGACCGACCCGCAGGCCGCCGAAATCCGCCTGACGCTGGCCTGCGAGGGGGCTGCCGCCGTGCTGCACGTCTACGACCTGCTGCGCCTGGATGCGCTGCCGCGTCGCTACACCGTAGGCCCGGACCAGGACCTGCAAGGCATCTGGCCGCTGGATGCGGAACAGGGCTATGACCTGTGGGTGCTCGGCCCCAATGGCTTCCATCGGCGCTTCCGCGGCAGCGCCCAGGCGCCGATGCCGGTCGAAACAGCGATCGAGCGTGTCGCGGATGGCATGGTCCTGCACTTGCGCAACGCCGGTCCGGCGCCCGTCCCGGTCGAAGTGCATGGGAACGCTTACCCGGGCCTGATGCCCGAACGTAAGGTTTCACTGGCCGCTGGTGAAGAAGTGCGCATCAGCTGGCCGGCGGCCGCGACCGGCGCCTGGTACGACGTGGACGTGCAGCAGCCGGGCGCCCGCCAGCGGCTGGCCGGGCGCGTGGAAAACGGCCTGCCCGGCAGCAGTGATCCGGCCATGGGCACTGCACCGCTGCGGTTCGAGATGGGATGAAACCGGTGCGGGATTACAGTTGGCCGTTGCGCAGGTAGTCGAACAACTGGGCATCGCTGTTCAACCCCAGCTTCAGCATCGCATCGCCCTTCTGGCGGCTGATGGTGCTGGCGCTGCGATGCAGCAGCGTGGCGATCTCCTTGACCGTCATGCCCTTGCCGAGCAGGCGCAGCACCTCCACTTCGCGCGGTGACAGCGGGCGGCCTTCGCCTTCCACCATCGCGCTGCTGCCCGCTGCTTCCACGCGTTCCTTCAATGAGAGGCTGACGTAGGGCAGGCCACGGTGGACGGTGCGGATGGCGACGGGCAGTTCGTCCATCGACGATCCCTTGTCCACCAGCCCCAACACGCCGGCGTCGCGCACCATGCGCAGGATCGCCAGGTTGCTGGAAACACTGAGCATCAGCACCGGCAACAACGGATAGCGTCGACGGATCATGCTGATCATCGCAAAGCCATCCGGCACGGTGCTGTCCGGCATCGAGTAGTCGGTGACCAGTACATCGCAGGGATGGGTGGACAGGTAGGCCAGCAGGTCCTGCGCGGTGGCGGCTTCGGCCACGACTTCGCCGACGCCGCTGCCGTGGATGACCGACCGGGCGCCGATGCGAACCACGGGGTGGTCGTCAGCGATGATGATGCGAAGCGTCATGCTCTAGTATGGCCCCGGGTGACATGGGTTGGGTGGAAAGCAGGCATCGACGATATCCCTATTCTAAGGAGAGCGAACCTGGTGCGCACGATCCTGGCTCACTGCCGAGGATGCGGCATGGGCATCCTGCTGTCGCTGTTGCCTGCGATGGCATGGGCCGCGCCCCCCGCGCCGCGTGCCGAGGCACCGTCGCCTGTACGGCCCCACGCGGTTCTGTCGGTGGGGGTCTACGACAGTGGCTGGCCGCCGTTCGAGTTCGTCGAAGGGGACAGGGTGCGCGGGCTGGGCCCGGACACGCTGGCCGATCTTGCGACGCGGATGGGCGTGAGGCTGGACTACCGTCGCTATCCGGACTGGGCGCAGGTGCAGGAGGCCGCCTGCCGGGGCGATATCGACGTGGTGATGAACGTATCGCCGAGCACGTCCCCGAACCGGTGCCTGGCCTACAGCACGTCGTATGCGACCGCGCCGTTGGCCGTGGTCGGACGCAGCGATGACCTGCGCGCGTCCAATGATCCGGACCTGGCGGGCCTGCGCGTAGTGAGCGAGCAGGGCTTCCTGACCCAGGCGCAGATCCGCACCCGCTTTCCCGCCGCGCGCCAGTTGCTTGCAGCGCACACGCTGGATGCGCTGCGGATGGTGGCGCGGCAGGAGGCGGATGTGTTCATCGGCAACGCCTACGTGGCCAGCCAGCTGATCAACGACACGGCGTTGGAAGGCATCGCCCTGTTGCGTCCGATAGACATGGAGCTGGATACGCTGCACTTCGGCGTGCCGCCGTCCCGGCCGCAGCTGGTGGAAGCGCTGGACCAGGCGATGTCGCAGCAGCCGGCGTCGGTGCGTGCAGGCATTGCCGCGCGCTGGCTGCGCGTGCCGGTGTGGTCTGCGCCGGCGCGGCAGGCATTGGACCAGGTGGAGCGGCGGGCGCTGTCCACGCCGCTGCGTACCGGCTTTGCGCCCAATGCCGCACCGCTCTCCTTCACCGATGCCGATGGCCGGCCTTCCGGGCTTGCCAGTGACTACCTGCAGCGGCTGCGGCAGGCCGGTGCCACGCTCACCCCCGAACCCAGCCACGACTGGTTCGACCTGCGCGAAAAAATGCGTCGCGGCCGCATCGATGCCGTGATGGGCGTGCCCAACGATTCCCGTTACCTGGGCGAGGGCTGGGTGTTCAGCCAACCCTTCATCAGCGTGCCCAATGTCATCGTGACCGGGCCGCGCAGCGGCAGCGTGCTGGACATGGACGACCTGGCCGGCAAGCGCGTTCTGTTGTCCGATCCCGAACGGCTGCGCCTGCCGGTGCTGCAACGTGCGCCGGAGGCGCGCATCCTCGCCGCGCGCAGCGCCGAACAAGCCCTGCAGCGGCTGCTCGATGGCGAAGCACAGGCCTACATCGGCAACCTGGCGATCGTGGACCGGCTGCTGCGCGAACGCTTCCCCGGTCAGTTGCAGGTGACGGCACCGGCGGGCTTCGACGATGACCTGTCATTGGCGGTCAAGCGCGAGCACGCCGGGCTGGCAACGCGGTTTGATCGCCTGCTGCAGGAAATGGGCCCACGCCAACGCGAGGCGCTGCGCAACGACTGGCTGGCGGTGGCCTACCAGGGCGGCAGCGACTGGCGAACGGTGGCGCGCTGGGGCATTCCGATCACCCTGGTGTTGTTGACCGCGCTGCTGGTGCACCTGCTGGGCTACTGGCGGCTGCAGCGGGAAGTGACCAGCCGTCGGCGACTGGAGAAGCGCCTGGCCGACGTCACCGGCAACCTGCCCGCAGTGGTGTACCAGATGCGCCGGGCGGCCGATGGCGGCCTTGATTTCCCGTACGTTGCCGGCGACATGCAGCCGCTGTTCGGCATCGACCACGACAAGGCGATGGCCTCGGCGCAGGCGGTGCTGGACGCGATCGATGCGCGTGACGTAGCCGACGTGCAGGCCGCCATCGAACGGGCGGCGCGCGATTTCCTTCCCTTCGAGCTCGAGTTCCGCACCGTGGGCAGGCCGGAATCGCCGCGCTGGGTACGCAGCCAGGCTCAGCCGTACGCGGCTGATGCCGGGATGGTCACCTGGAGCGGATACTGGGTGGACATCAGCGAGGCGCGCGCGCAGGCCGACGCACTGGAAGCGGCGATGGCCGCGGCCGAGCAGGCGGCCGAGGCGAAGGCACGCTTCCTGGCGACCATGAGCCATGAAATCCGTACGCCGATGAGCGGCGTGCTGGGGATGCTGGAGATGCTTGCCCATACGGCCCTGCAACCCGCCCAGCGCACCCAGCTGGAGGAAGCGGAATTGGCCGCGCAGGCGCTGCGGCAGATGCTGGACGACATCCTCGACTACGCCAAGATGGATGCCGGTGCACTGCGCCTGGATCCGTTGCCACTGCCGTTGCGCCCGCTGCTGGAATCGCTGCAGCAGCGCTACGCCGGGCAGGCCGCGGCCAAGGGCCTCGGCCTGCGGCTGGAGCTTGACGTGCGGCTCGCGGCCACCCACGAGGTGGATGGACTACGGCTGCGACAGGTGCTGGAGAACCTGCTGGACAATGCCATCGCCTTCACCAGCGAAGGGGAGGTGGTGCTGCGCGCGGAGGTGCTGGAAGGAAGTTCGCCGAGCCTGCAGGAACTGCGCCTGCAGGTCATCGACAGTGGCATCGGGATGCAGCCGCAACAGGTGCAGGCATTGTTCCAGCCCTTCACCGAAGTAGACCCCGCCGCGCCGCACCACCAGGGTGGCATCGGCCTGGGACTGACGCTCTGCCAGCGCCTGGTGCAGCTGATGGGCGGGCGCCTGCTGGTGCACAGCGTTGCCGGAAAGGGAACCGAGGTCGACGTGCTGCTGCCGCTGCCGGTGGCCAGCGATGATGACCTGGTGGCCAGCGCGCCGGGGCCGGGCAGCGTCCCGCCGCTGCCGGTGCACCTGCGCACGGCGCGGGTCCTGGTGGTGGAAGACCACCCTACCGCGCAGGCGATGATGGCTTGGCGCCTGCAGCAGCTTGGGGTATCGCACGCGGTGGCGGGCGACGGCCGGGAAGGGTTGGAACTGCTGGCCGCATCCGCCTTCGACATGGTGATCAGTGATTGCCGCATGCCGGTCATGGACGGCTATGCGTTCACCCGCCTGCTGCGCGAGCGCGAACAACGTCAGGGCGTTCGGCGCCTGCCCGTGGTGGCGTTGACGGCCAGCCTGCTGGAGCAGGACCTGCGGCGCTGCCGTGAAGCGGGCATGGATGAAGTGCTGACCAAGCCATTGTCGCTGGCCCAGCTGCGGCAGTGCCTGCTGCGCTGGTTGCCGGCCTCGCCGGTGGGCGCCGCCGGCGCCTAGCGCGCGTTCTGCTGCAGGTATTGGATGACCAGCCGGCGCCGCTCCGGATCCGGGAATGCGTTGTACATGCGCGTGCCCGGCACGCTGGCGCCCGGTGAACGCAGGAAGGCGTCCAGCGTCTGTTCGCTCCACACGATGTCCGCCGCACGCATGCCATCGGAGTACGCATAGCCGGCCAGGCTGCCTGCGCGCCGTCCGAACACGCCGTGCAGGTTGGGGCCATAGCGGTGGATGCCACCGGCGTGCACGGTATGGCAGCCGGCGCAGATGGCGAAGGCGCGCTCGCGTTCCAGCGCGGCGGCCTGCTCCGGATCCTGCGGTGCAGGCGCGCGACACGCGCTCAACGCGGCGATGCTGGCCAACAACAGCAGGATCCGCATCGTCGCGTCACATGCCGGCGTAGTTCGGGCCGCCGCCACCCTGCGGGGTCACCCACACGATGTTCTGGGTCGGGTCCTTGATGTCGCAGGTCTTGCAGTGCACGCAGTTCTGCGCGTTGATCTGCAGGCGCTGGTCGCCCTCGCTGCCGACGAATTCGTACACCCCGGCCGGGCAGTAGCGCGCTTCGGGTCCGGCGTACTCGGCCAGGTTGACCTGCACCGGAATGCGCGCGTCCTTCAGCGTCAGGTGGCTGGGCTGGTCTTCGGCATGGTGGGTGCTGCTCAGGAACACCGAGCTGAGCTTGTCGAAGGTCAGTACGCCATCCGGCTTGGGATAGTCGATCCTGGTGTGCTGTGCCGCCGGCTCCAGGCAGGCGTGGTCCGGGGTGCTGTGGCGCAGCGTCCACGGCGCATTGCGGATGCCCAGCTTGGGCAGCAGCCACTGCTCGATCCCGGTCATCAGCGTGGCCACCGCCTGGCCCTTCTTGAACCACTGCTTGAAGTTCTTGGACTGCTGCAGCTCGGCATGCAGCCAGCTGGATTCGAACGCCTGCGGATAGGCGCTGAGCTCATCGTGCTGGCGCCCGGCGGCGAGTGCATCGAAGGCGGCGTCGGCGGCCAGCATGCCGGTCTTCAGCGCCGCGTGGCTGCCCTTGATGCGGCTGGCGTTGAGGTAGCCGGCTTCGCAGCCGACCAAGGCTCCGCCCGGGAACACGGTCTTCGGCAGCGACAGCAGGCCACCGGCGGTGATCGCCCGTGCGCCGTAGCCGATGCGCTTGCCGCCTTCCAGGTGCGTGCGGATCGCCGGGTGGGTCTTGAAGCGCTGGAACTCCTCGAACGGGCTCAACCAAGGATTCTTGTAGTCCAGCCCCACCACGTAGCCGATTGACACCTTGCCACCTTCGGCGTGGTACAGGAACGCGCCACCGTAGGTGCTGCCATCCAGTGGCCAGCCCGCCGCGTGCACCACCAGACCCGGCTCGTGCTTGGCCGGGTCGATCTGCCACAGCTCCTTGATGCCGATGCCGTACGCCTGCGGATCGCGGCCTTCATCCAGCTTGAAGCGGTTGATCAACTGGCGGCCGAGGTGGCCGCGCGAGCCTTCGGCGAAGACGGTGTACTTGGCGAGAAGTTCCATGCCGCGCTCGTAATTCGGGCCATGGCGGCCGTCTTTCTCGATGCCCATGTCGCCGGTGGCCACGCCGATGACTTCACCGTTCGCACCGTACAGCACTTCGGCAGCGGCAAAGCCGGGGAAGATCGCCACCTCCAGCGCCTCGGCCTGCTGGGCCAGCCAGCGGCCCACTTCGCCCAGGCTGACGATGTAGTTGCCTTCGTTGTGGAAGCACTCCGGCAACAGCGGCTTGGGCGTAGTGCGCGCGCCGGTTTCACTGAGGAACAGGAATTCGTCGCGGGTGACTTTCTGCTTCAACGGCGCGCCGCGCTCGGCCCAGTCCGGGAACAGCTCGGCCAGTGCACGTGGATCCATCACCGCGCCGGACAGCAGGTGCGCGCCCGGCTCGGAGCCCTTTTCCAGCACGCACACCGACAGTTCGCTGCCGGCTTCAATGGCGCGCTGGCGCAGGCGGATGGCCGTGGCCAGGCCGGCGGGGCCGGCGCCGACGACGACGACATCGAATTCCATCACTTCACGTGGGGGCAGTTCGGTGGCTTCTGCGCTCATGGATGACCTGACTCTTGGGTAGACCGCCGTGCTGCGGGGGCGGTGGTTGCCTTGGAATAACGCACGTGCTGCCACGGCGAAACGGGTGTTTGAATCCATCAGGTTAACGGCTGGCCGACGGATCGGCCAGTTGCCCGTCTCAGGGTGGGCTGCATCGGCGGCGGGGCGCGCGCTGCGGGCCTGGGATGCTGCAATGCAGCAGGTGTGCCGCGTCGGGTGCGAACCCTTGCCGCCGTCCGGTATAGCGCGGATCGACACCGATGTTCGGCTTCATCGTTTGTCTTGAACGATGCGCGTTATGAGCAGGCCATCCCCCACTGGAACAGCCACTTATTCCTACGCTGTAGCGGACCGTGGGATGAGAGGAATGCGCGATGTCACGCCGGCAGGTCCGCGACGCATCAGGGTTCTACGCGGTGCCTGGCCGCGTAGATCAGATGGCGGCGCGGCAGGACCCGGTATGGGGTGCCCATGTAACGTCGGCGCACCTTGCCCTGGTATGGGTGCTGGCACGCGTGGCGGATTGCCTGGCCGGTGCCGGCATGACCTGCCTGCTTCTGGTTTTTTCCCCGCAGAAGCTCGACCAGGGCAAGTTCGGCGAGCTGGATCGTCAGCTGGCCGGGCAGCAGGCGGGTCTCAACGCGCTGACGGTGGAGGAATATCTCGGTGCGCGCGCGCGCTTCGACCCCCGTGCCCGCGATCCCCAGGTTGCGCGACGTGCGCGCAGCTCGTGGCGGAACAAACTGGCCGCTGCGCATGGTGAGGCGCTTGCCGGACAGGGCATCGCCCCGGCCGAAGCCGGCGAGCGCGCCGCGCTGCTGGCGGATCAGCAGATGCGCAGCCTGCACGCGCTGCATAATCCGGACCGGGTCGTGGGCGGGCACGATCTGATCGGCGACTTTGGCGACGGCCAGGTCAACTGCACCATCGGCCGCCAATGGACGCTGGCACGCCGGGGAGAGATCTCGCGAGTACAGCAACTGGATGCTGCCGCATCGCGGGTGCCGGAGTGGCTGCGAGGGAGCACGCGGATGAACGGGCAGCTGGTACGGGAAGCGCCCGCCGTCCTCGACGCGGCACTGCGCCACCACCACAATGACCTCGATTCCGGCCCACTTGGTGCACCCGATGCGACTTGATCCCTGCGACCTGTTCGATGTCCGTTCCCTGCTCAGCGACGAAGAGCGCGCCGTGCAGGACAGCGTGGCGCGCTTCGTCGACCAGCGCGTGCTGCCGATCATCGGCGACTGCTTCGACCAGGCGCGTTTTCCCGCTGAACTGGTGCCGGAGATCGCAGCACTGGGCCTGCTCGGCGCGTCCCTGCCGGTGGAGTACGGCGGCGGGGGCATGGACGCGGTGTCCTATGGATTGATCTGCCAGGAACTGGAGCGCGGCGATTCAGGCCTGCGCAGTTTCGTGTCGGTGCAGAGCTCACTGTGCATGCATCCGATCTTCGCCTACGGCAGCGAGGCGCAACGCCTGCGATGGTTGCCGGCGATGGCCCGCGGTGAAGTCATCGGCTGCTTCGGCCTGACTGAAGCGCATGGCGGATCGGATCCCTCCAGCATGAAGACACGTGCGGTGCGCGAGGGTGACCAGTGGCGCCTGGATGGCAGCAAGATGTGGATCACCAATGCGCCCATCGCCGACCTGGCCATTGTCTGGGCGCAGACCGAAGACGGCGTGCAGGGCTTCGTGCTGGAGCGGGGGATGGAGGGATTCAGCGTGCAGGACATCGGCCGCAAGATGAGCCTGCGGGCGTCCTCCACCGGTGCGTTGTTCTTCGACCAGGTGCAGGTGCCGGAGGCCAACCGGCTGGCGGGGGTGGTGGGCATGAAGGGCCCGCTGGGCTGCCTCAACCAGGCGCGGTTCGGCATCAGCTGGGGGCCGATCGGGGCGGCCATTGCCTGCCTGCGCGAGGCGCTGGCGTATGCCGGCGAACGCGAACTGTTCGGCCGGCCGCTGGCGGCGACCCAGAGCGCGCAGATCAAGCTGGCCGACATGGCCCGGCGGATCACCGGTGCGCAGCTGCTGGCCCTGCAGCTGGGCCGGCTGAAAGAGGCGGGCCGGCTGCAGCCACAGCAGGTGAGCCTGGCCAAGTGGAACAACTGCCGGATGGCGATCGACATCGCGCGTGAGTGCCGCGACGTGCTGGGTGCGGCGGGGATCACCACCGAGCACGCCGCGATACGGCATGCGCTCAACCTGGAATCGGTGATCACCTACGAAGGCACCGAGACGGTGCACCAGCTGGTGATAGGCCGCGAACTGACCGGCATCAACGCGTTCTGAGTGAGTTTTTTTTGCGCTTGCGCGCGGCATTGAAGCAACGGCAACGGCAACGGCAACGGCAACGGCAAAAGCTTCAGGGCTGCTTGTTGGCGGGGCGGGGTGGCTGTGCAGGACACGCCACAAGTACGTCCGTGTAGGCTCGCTTTTCGCATCCATGCGAAAAGACGGTCCTGCACAGCCACCCCGCCCCACCTTCGACAGGTCCATGGCGGCCATGGACAAGGCGGTGGGTTGGAAGGGTGGGAGAAACATGGGGTCAGAGTCCTTTCGCATAGCGAAAGGACTCTGACCCCTGCCTTTATTCTATTTTCAACGCGGGTGGCGGCCACCGGAACCTGTCAGGGGGTCGGGCGGTGGGGCTGGGCGGGGGCGTTGAGCGCCATGGATGGCGCGAAACGAGGCCCGCAGGAGCGGCTCTTGCCGTCCCCCGCCCAGCCCCACCGCCCGGCCCAGACCAAGGCTGCTGCTTTGAAGCCACCCGCGAGGGGGTCCCACCCGTTCGACACCCCTCACGCTCCGCCGGCAAACCCGTGCTGGCGCCATGCCTCGTACATCACCACCGCCACCGTGTTGGACAGGTTGAGGCTGCGGTTGCCTGGACGCATCGGCAGGCGCAGGCGGCGGCCATCGGGCAGCGTATCCAGTACGTCCTGCGGCAGGCCGCGGCTCTCCGGACCGAACAGGAACGCATCACCGTCTTCAAACGGCACGCTGTCATGGCGGACGCTGGCGCGGGTGCTCAGGGCAAACAAACGGTTCGGTGCAATGCGGGCCAATGCCGTGTCCAGGTCTGGATGAACCTGCAGGCGGGAATACTCGTGGTAGTCCAGGCCGGCGCGCTTGAGTTGTTTGTCGTCCAGTGCGAAACCCAACGGTTCGACCAGGTGCAGGTGCGCGCCGGTGTTGGCGCAAAGACGGATGACATTGCCCGTGTTGGGCGGTATTTCGGGCTGGAACAGCACGACGTGGAACGTGGGAACCTGGCTCATCAACGCAGTGTAATGCGCGGCGCGGTGCTTGGCGGCCTGCCGGGTCCTTGCGGGTAAGGGGACCCGGCGTTCAGGGGTATGTCGAGGGGCGTATCGCAACGATCAGCATGTGCACGACACTCACGGACGAACCAGGACCGAAGCGGTTTCCAGCGCCAGCGCCTGCAGGTCGGCCTGGCTCGGGCGCACATTCACCACCGGCAGGTTGACGATGACGTTGTTGGCAAACGCGGTGGCTGCGTTGGTCAGGGCGACGGTGTAGCGCTCGGCCTGCAGTTCGGCGGCCAAGGCGACCTTCTGCTCCAGGCTTGGGCGGACTTCAACGGCGGCCAGGGTGGTGACCGGCATCGCCGTGGAAGTGGCGATGGCTTGGCCGTTGATCTCGGCCAGCTGATCGGCGCTCGGGCGTACCTGCACTGCGGCCAGGGTCGGGATGCGGCTGCTGCGCTCCCAGGCCTGCTGGGCCAGCTGTTCGGCGTCCGGGCGGACCTGCACGGTCTGCAAGGTGCTGATGGAAGGGGCGGCGTGCACCGAAGAAACAACCGCGGTACCGGCGATCAGGGCGATAGCGATGGCGAGGATCTTGGTGTTCATGGCGGGGCCTGTTTAGTGTGTGTGGTCTGTGGTGTGGTAGTAAGGTAGTACACCAAAACTGGGCTTGCAAGGACAATCTTCAATTTCCCAGTTCTGTTCAGCTTTTAGTCAGCTTCATTTCTGGCGCTTGGAGTGACGGGGGAGAGGGAGCAATCGCCGTGCCAAGTTTTAAAGCTTCTGATTCAATGATTTAGGAAAACCCGGAGTGTCCGTTGTCCGGACACTTGTCCGCGCCAATGCGGCCGGACAACAGCCGGCCATGCGGAAAATCCGGGGTTTGGTCGCTTTCAGCGCGTGACGCTTGGCCGATGCTGCTGTGCGGGCGCACACGGTAGGATCGGCCTTCACCTGGATGACCAAGGATCCGCAATGACCTCCCCTCTGCGCCCGCGCACTGCCCTGCTGGCACTGGCCCTCGCCACCGCGCTGGGCGGTCTGGCGCCCGCGCCCCTGCTGGCCAAGCCTGCCGCAGCGGCCAAGGTCGACATTCCTTTCGAGCAGTTCACCCTGCCCAATGGCCTGCGCGTGGTGGTGCACACAGACCGCAAGGCGCCGATCGTGGCGGTCAACGTCTGGTACCACGTGGGCAGCAAGGACGAACCCGCCGGCCGCACCGGATTCGCGCATCTGTTTGAACACCTGATGTTCCAGCGCAGCGAAAACCACGACGGCGAGTACTTCGAACCCTTCAAGCAGGTCGGTGCCACCGGCCAGAACGGCACCACCAACACCGACCGCACCAACTACTTCGAAAACGTGCCGACCACTGCGCTGGACATGGCGTTGTGGATGGAGTCCGACCGCATGGGCCACCTGCTCGGTGCGATCGACCAGGCCGCGCTGGACGAGCAGCGCGGTGTGGTGCAGAACGAAAAGCGCCAGGGCGAGAACCAGCCGTATGGCCAGGTGTGGACCCAGCTCAACCGCGCGCTGTATCCGAAGGGTCACCCGTATCACCACAGCGTGATCGGCTCGATGAACGACCTCAACGCGGCCTCGCTGGATGACGTTAAAACCTGGTTCCGGACCTGGTACGGCCCCAACAACGCGGTGCTGGTGCTGGCCGGCGACATCGACCTGGCCACGGCCAAGGAAAAGGCAGCGAAGTATTTCGGCAGCATCCCGGCCGGCCCGAGCATGGCGCAGCCGAAGGTGGACGTAGCGCAGCGCGCCGCCGACAGCCGCGAAGTGATGACCGACAAGGTGCCGCAGGTGCGCATCTACCGCGCCTGGAACGTGGCCGAAGTCGGCACCCGTGACATCGACGAACTGCAGCTGCTGGGCCAGGTGCTGGGCGGGGCGAAGTCATCGCGCCTGGGCAAGCGGCTGGAGCACGAAGAGAAGCTGGTGGACAACATCAGTGCCGGCGCCTATGCCTCGCAGCTGGGCTCCAACTTCATGGTGATGGCCACGGTGAAGCAGGGCGTCGACCCGGCGCGCGTGGAAGCGATCATCGACGAAGAGATCGACCGCCTGGTCGCCGAAGGCCCGTCGGCGGACGAACTCAGCCGCGCCAAGACCGCCTTCCGTGCCAGCTTCATCCGCGGCATCGAACGCATCGGCGGGTTCGGCGGCAAGGCCGACGCACTCGCCGAGTGCACCGTCTACACCGGCGACCCGGGCTGCTTCCGCGATTCGCTGAAGCACATCGATGGCGCCAGCGTCGCTGACCTGCGCGCGGTCGGTGGCAAGTGGCTGGGCACCGGCAGCCACACCCTGGTGGTGGAACCGGGCCAGCGCGTGGCGCTGGAAGAAGAAGCCTCGCAGAGCCCGAAGCCGTTTGAAGTGCCGGCCGTGGATCCGAAGTACACCACCCTGCCGGCCCAGGTGGACCGTGGCACCGGCGTGCCGCAGACCCGGCAGTTCCCTGAACTCAAGTTCCCCGAACTGCAGCGCGCCACGTTGAAGAACGGCACGCGGGTGATCCTGGCCGAGCGCCATGAAATCCCCGTGGTGCAGTTCAGCTATCAGTTCCCGGGCGGCTTCAGCGCCGACCAGGACCGCAAGCCGGGAACCGCCAACTTCGCCATGGGGCTGATGACCGAAGGCGCCGGCAAGCTCGGTTCGCTGGCGTTCGCCGACGCCGCCGACGCGCTGGGTGCGGACCTGAGTGCGTCGGCCGGGCTGGACTTCAGCACCGTGGACCTGTCCGCGCTCAAGGAGAACCTGGCACCGTCGCTGGGCCTGTATGCCACGCTGCTACGCCAGCCGCGCTTTGATCAATCGGAGATCGACCGGGTCAAGGGCAGCTGGATCGCCGGAATCGCGCAGGAAAAGGCCAACCCCACTGCGTCGGCGATGCGCGTGCTGCCGCCGCTGCTGTACGGCAAGGGCCACCCGTATGCGATTCCGTTCACCGGCAGTGGTGACGAGGCGGCCATCGCCAGCCTGACCCGCGATGAGCTGGTCGATTTCCACCGCGACTGGCTGCGCCCGGAAGAGGGCACCCTGATCGTCGTTGGCGATACCACGCTGAAGGAAATCGTGCCGCTGTTGAACCGCCAGCTGGGCGACTGGAAGAGTGAAGGCCCGGCGCCGAAGGTGAAGGCGGCCGTTGATGTGGCCGTGCCGACCCGCCCGCGCGTGTTCCTGATCGACCAGCCCGGTGCGGTGCAGGCGAACCTGTTCGCCGGCCAGGTGGTGCCGTCTTCGGTGGATCCGGGTTCGGTCCGCTTCGACATCGCCAACGGCGTCCTGGGCGGCGACTTCACTTCGCGCCTGAACATGAACCTGCGCGAGGAAAAGCACTGGTCCTACGGCGCCCGCAGCAGCGCCAGCAGCACCGTCGGCCAGCGGCCGTGGATGGCCATGGCGCCGGTGCAGATCGACAAGACCGGTCCGGCACTGGCGGAAATGCGCAAGGAAATCGCCGAGTTCGCCAGCGGTCAGAAGCCGGCCACTGC
The DNA here is from genome assembly GCF_014841975.1 of Stenotrophomonas sp. CFBP 13724. Classification (NCBI taxonomy): domain Bacteria; kingdom Pseudomonadati; phylum Pseudomonadota; class Gammaproteobacteria; order Lysobacterales; family Lysobacteraceae; genus Stenotrophomonas; species Stenotrophomonas sp. CFBP 13724. Next base: position 122,979 of record NZ_JACYUW010000003.1, on the reverse strand, counting down.
CGCTGAAGTGCAGCGCATCCGCAACATCCAGACCCTGAGCCTGCCCGGTGCGTATGAAACGGCCAGTTCGGTGCTGGGCACGATCGGCAGCCTGGTGCAGTTCCAGCGTCCGGACGACTACGTGTTCCAGCGCAAGGCGGCCATCGAAGCGATGACCCCGGCGCAGGTGCAGCAGGCAGCCGCGGCGATCAAGCCGGAATCGTTGACCTGGGTGGTGGTGGGCGACCTGAAGCAGACCGAAGCACCGGTGCGCGCGCTGAAGCTCGGCGAAGTCAGCATCATCGATGCCGACGGCAACCCGGTGAAGGCAGCGAAGTAACAGCGGGCCCTGGTAGTGACGGCCGCTGGCCGTCACCCGGGACGACCCGCTCTTGGTGACGACCAATGGTCGTCACCCACCACACCCTTGTTACTTCGTCGGCTCGTTGACGATCGCTTCCAGGTCCTTCTGCAGGTCCGCGAACAGCGGCTGCATGCGCGCCTGGATGGCCACCATCACGTTCTGCATCAGCGTTGGAGTCTTGTCGAGCAGGCTCTGCCCAGCCGAACTCTCGTAGAACTCGGCCATCGCCAGCACGTCTTCCTTGCTGAAGGTCTGCTTGTACAGGTCCACGTACATCGGCCGCAGCTGCTGCCAGGACAATGCCTGGCGCAGGGTCTGCGCGGTGCGCGCCTGGATCCGCTGCAGCTGCTCCTGCTGCTGCGGGGTCAGCTGGCGCTGCTGGGTGACCTGCTCGAACTGCTGGCGCTGCATGGTCTCGATCTGCGGGAGCATCGAATCCAGCATGGCCTGCGCGCGCGAGGCCGAAAGCAGGCGGTTGATGTCGCCGTCGGTGGGCGGGGCGGCCAGCGCAGGAACGGACGCAAGGGCAAGCGCGAGCAGCAGGGCGGTGCGGTGCAGGCGGCGGGAAAGGCGGATCATGCGGACGTCCTTTGGGGATGATGCCGCCAGCATACCGCCCGCGTTGGCGAAGGCGACGTGTTGGGGACCTGATCGTGGTGGAACGGCTCGCGATACCGACAGCCAACCGTCACCGGCTACCGTTACAATGCGCCCATGGGTATTGGTCCAGTGGTCATCTCCGCGCAGCTTGTGATCCCCGACGATGAACTCGTCGAGCGGTTCGTGCGTGCCAGTGGCGCCGGCGGCCAGAACGTCAACAAGGTATCGACGGCGGTGGAGCTGCGTTTCGACCTGGCCGGCTCGCCGTCGCTGCCCGAGCCGTTGCGTGCGCGCCTGCTGGTGCGCCGCGACCGGCGCGTGACCGGCGAAGGCGTGCTGGTCATCGACGCGCAGCGTTTCCGTACCCAGGACCGCAATCGCGAGGATGCGCGCGAGCGGCTGGCCGAGTTCATCCGGGCAGGGCTGAGCGTGCCCAAGCCACGCAAGGCCACCAAACCAACCTACGGGTCGACCCTGCGTCGCCTGGACGCCAAGAAAGGCCGCGCGCAGGTCAAGCGCGGCCGCACAACCCGCAACTGGGAGTAAGCCTTGAATCACCCTTCGCCGCTGCTGCCACCCGTCCCGCCGAACATGCCGCAGGTCAAGCCGAATGCCTTCATCCGCTGGATCGCGCGCAGTGCGCTGCGCCTGCGCGGCTGGAAGGTGGTCGGTACCCTGCCCGACGTGCCCAAAGTGGTGATGATCATCGCCCCGCATTCGTCCAACTGGGATGGCTACTGGGGCATGGCGGTGAAGCTGGCGCTGGGCCTGGACGTGCGCGTGCTGGGCAAGGCCTCGCTGTTCTGGTGGCCGTTGGGGCCGCTGCTGCGCAAGCTGGGGGTGATCCCGCTGGACCGCAGCTCGCCGCAGGGCACGGTGGAACAGGCGGTGGCGGTGATCCGTCGCTCGGAAAAGATGTGGTACGCGATCACCCCGGAAGGCACCCGCAAGAAGGTGACCCACTGGAAGGCCGGCTTCCTGAAGATCGCGCGGATGGCCGACGTGCCGATCCTCGCCGCCTACTTCCATTATCCGGACAAGACCATCGGCTTCGGGCCGCTGTTCCATGCCACCGGCAACGACGCGGCCGACATGGCCAGCATCCGCGAGTACTACCGGCCGTGGATCGGCAAGACCCGCGGCACGGTCTGAGCGGCCACAGCGTGGCAGCGCAGGCGCCACGTCCGGCACATGCCGCCGCAGCGCCGCGGGAGTAGGCTGGAAGGCTGGCGGTCAGTCCTGATCGCCCCCCGAGGAGCCTTTTGCATGTCGCGTACCGTCATCCTGGCCGCCGCCATCAGCCTGGCGCTGGCTGCCTGTTCCGGCAAGGAGTCCACCCCCGTGTCCGAAGCCCAGAACGCCCCGGCCCAGCAGCCGGCCGATGCCTCCACCAATCCGCTGCTGAGTGCCAGCACGCTGCCGTTCCAGGCGCCGCCATTCGACAGGATCCAGGACAGCGATTACCTGCCGGCCTTCGAAGAAGGCATGCGCCAGCACCTGGCCGAAGTACGCGCCATCGCCGATTCCAGCGAGCCGGCCACCTTCGACAACACCATCGTGCCGATGGAGCGTGGCGGTGAAACGCTGACCCGCGTCTCGCGCATCTTCTTCGGCCTGGTGCAGGCCGATACCAACGATGCGCGGCAGAAGATCCAGGAAGAAGTGGCGCCCAAGCTGGCCGCCCACCAGGACGAGATCAACCTGGACCCGAAGCTGTTCGCACGAGTGAAGTCGCTGTACGACCAGCGCGCTTCGCTTGGCCTGGATCCGGTGCAGACCCGCCTGGTGGAGCATTACTACGACGGCCTGGTGCGCGCTGGCGCGCAGCTCAACGACGCCGACAAGGCCAGCCTGCGCAAGCTCAACGTGGAAGAAACCACGCTGTCCACGCAGTTCCACACCCGCCTGGTCGCGGCCACTGCCGCCGCCGCCGTGGTGGTGGATGACAAGGCCAAGCTGGCCGGCCTGAGCGAAGATGCCATCGCCACGGCCGCCGCCGATGCCACCGCACGCAAGCTGGAAGGCAAGTTCCTGCTGCCGCTGCAGAACACCACCCAGCAGCCGGTGCTCGGTTCGCTGAGCAACCGCGAACAGCGCGCCGCCGTGCTGGAAGCATCGGAAACCCGCGCCCAGCGCGGCGATGCCAACGACACCCAGCAGACCGTGCAGCGCCTGGCCCAGCTGCGTGCGCAGAAGGCCAAGCTGCTCGGCTTTGCCACCTACGCCGATTACAACCTTGGCGACCAGATGGCCAAGACCCCGGCCGCTGCGCTGAAGCTGCTGACCGACACTGTGCCGGCCGCCACTGCCAAGGCACGCGCCGAAGCGGCAGACATCCAGAAGGTCATCGATGCGCAGCATCCTGATGCAAAGTCGGGCGGGTTCAAGCTGGCCGCTTCGGACTGGGACTTCTACGCCGAGCAGGTGCGCAAGGCGAAGTACGACCTGGACGAGTCGCAGATCAAGCCGTATTTCGAACTGGACAACGTGCTGCAGAACGGCGTCTTCTACGCCGCCACCCAGCTGTATGGCATCACCTTCAAGCCGCGCACCGACATCCCGACCTACCACGCGGACATGAAGGTCTACGAGGTGTTCGACAAGGACGGTACCTCGCTGGCGCTGTTCTACACCGACTACTTCAAGCGTGACAGCAAGTCCGGTGGCGCCTGGATGGACGTGTTCGTCGAACAGGACGGCCTGACCGGTGCCAAGCCGGTGGTCTACAACGTGTGCAACTTCACCAAGCCGGCCGCGGGCCAGCCGGCGCTGCTGAGCTTCGACGACGTCACCACGCTGTTCCATGAGTTCGGCCACGCGCTGCACGGCATGTTCTCCAACGTGAAGTACCCCTCGATCGCCGGCACCGCCACCTCGCGCGATTTCGTCGAGTTCCCCTCGCAGTTCAACGAGCACTGGGCGCTGGACCCGAAGGTGTTCGCCAACTACGCCAAGAACTACAAGACCGGCGAGCCGATGCCGCAGGAACTGGTCGACAAGATCCTCAAGGCACGCAGCTTCAACCAGGGCTACGCCACCACCGAATACCTGTCGGCGGCGCTGCTCGACCTGGCCTGGCACACCCAGAAGGCCGACGCACCGCTGCAGGACGTGGGCAAGTTCGAAGCAGCGGCGCTGAAGAAGTTCAACGTGGACCTGGCGCAGGTGCCGCCGCGTTACCGCACCAGCTACTTCGACCACATCTGGGGTGGCGGTTATTCGGCCGGTTACTACGCCTACTTCTGGGCTGAAGTACTGGACCACGATGCCTTCCAGTGGTTCAAGGAGAACGGTGGCCTGACCGCCGCCAACGGCCAGCAGTTCCGCGACAAGGTGCTGTCACGCGGCAACAGCGTGGAGCTGAGCCAGCTCTACCGCGATTTCCGCGGCAAGGACCCGTCGGTGGAACCGCTGCTCGAGTTCCGCGGCCTGAAGTGAGTTGAACGAACGGCGGGGGAAACCCCGCCGTTCTGCTTTCCGCTCCGGCACCACGATGCCTGACGCAGGCCGCGCTCCGCGCTCGCCGAGCATGGCTCGGTGCTACCGGTTTCCGTGCTGGCTCACGTTCCTACGTGCACGCGCTCGGCGCGCTCGGCCAGGCCCAGGTGATCCAGCGCGATGTCCAGCGCCAGCACGTAACTCTGCGCCCCGTACCCGGCTGCGATGCCCAGCCGCTGGCCGATGCCATCGGGCAACCACGGCTCCGCCACCGCACCGTCGTCGTGCACTTCCACATACGCGTTATGCAGGTGCGGCAGCAGCCGCTGCAGCCGCATGCTGTGCGCGCACGCACCGGGGTCCAGCAGGGTCACCTCGCCGCGTGCATGGTCGGCCACGCGCAGCGCATCCAGCAGTTCCTGCTCGGACCCGCAGGCACGGATCGCCACGCTGGTACCGGCATCCACCGCGCGGTGCACCAGCGTTTTAAGTACCAGTGCGGGCAGCGGCTCGGCGGTGCGGATCAAGGTGCCGGATGCTTCCGGGCCACGGATGATGAAGATCGACATGGGGGAGCAACCACAAGCAAGCGCCCGAGGCGCGGTAGGCACACGATGCGCGCACCGCCCGTAAAGCCTCCATGGCGTGCGCGGCGACCGCACGTAAATTCTCCGTAGCGGTCGGGGTCAGAGTCCGGGGTCAGAGTCCTTTTCGCGTAGCGAAAAGGACTCTGACCCCTTTTCTGTCGTCCAGGGAACCGAACCGCCCTTTTCGCGGTCTCACCCAGACACCTCCCGGAGCCTCGTCATGGATGCCATCGCCCGCCCCCCCGTGACCCAACGCGCGCTGCACTGGTTGAAGAAGGAAGCACTGCCGCTGCTGGTGATGCTCGGCCTGCTCGCCGCCGCGCGCGACACGCTGGCCAACCACTATGTGGTGCCCAGCGGTTCGATGCAGCCCACCCTGGAACCGGGTGACCGCGTGGTGGTGGACATGCGCGCGTATGGCCTGCGCCTGCCGTTCACCCAGCACACGCTGATGGACGTGGGCGCGCCGCAGCGTGGCGAAGTGGCGGTGTTCGATTCCCCCGCCGACGGCACCCGGCTGATCAAGCGCGTGGTGGCCGTGGCCGGTGACCGCGTGGACGTGCGCAGCGGCCATCTGAGCATCAATGGCCAGCCGCTGCAGCAGGCCGGTAAGCCCGCCGCCGAACAGTTCGGCAGTCGTATCGCGCAGCTCGGCCTGGACATGGGCGGTGGCCCGGACGTGGACGGCGTGGTGGTGCCGGACGGCAAGTTGCTGGTGATGGGCGACCACCGCGGCAACAGCTTCGACGGCCGCTTCTTCGGCTTCGTCGACGCCGACAAGGTCTATGGCAAAGCCGTGGCCGTCTACTACCGCCGCGGCGAAGGCCTGGAGTGGCTGCACCTGTAACGGCGAGAGAGTGAGGGCTCGGTAGTGACGACCGCTGGTCGTCAGCCCTTGCCCTTTTGCCGCCATCCATACGAAGAACATATCAATCCGTACCCATCAGGTTATGGATCGACTCGATGACTGGGGCTAGCCTGACCCCATCCCCACACCCTGGCCGCCTCCCCCGGCCATCCCGATCCGATGAACGGCGATACCGCGGCCGCCCTTGAGCGTCGCATCCCCCCAAGCACCCCGACGGCCACCCCGGCCGCCGCCACCCACATCGAACAAGGCACGCCCGCGTTCCGGCGCACCGCGGTGGCGCTGTTCCTGGCCGGCTTCTCCACCTTCGGCCTGCTGTACACCGTGCAGCCGCTGCTGCCCGAGTTCAGCCGCCACTTCGGCGTCTCCGCCGCCAACAGCGCCTTGGCGCTTTCGCTCAGCACCGGCCTGCTGGCGGTGATGATGCTGGTCGCCGGGCTGGTGTCCGACCGCGTCGGCCGCCGCAACGTGATGATCACCGCGCTGCTGGCCTCCACCGTGCTGTCCGCCGCCAGCGCGCTGGTGACCGACTGGACCACGATGCTGGTGCTGCGCGCGCTGCTTGGCGTGGCACTGAGCGGCGTGCCGGCCGTGGCGATGACCTATCTGGTCGAAGAAATGGACAGCCGCGCGATGGGCCTGGCGATGGGCCTGTACATCGGCGGCAACGCGGTGGGCGGCATGAGCGGACGCTTGATCGCCGGCATCATCGCCGACCACTGGGGCTGGCGCTGGGGCATCGGCGTGGTTTCGCTGATCGCCGTCGCCAGCACCCTGCTGCTGTGGATGCAGCTGCCGCCCTCGCGGCACTTCCAGAGCCGTCGCGGCGGGCTGCGCCAACTGCCCTCGCGCTGGCGCCAGCTGTTCGCCGACCCCGGCCTGCCGTGGCTGTTCGCCACCGCGTTCCTGCTGATGGGCGTGTTCGTCACCACCTACAACTACCTGGGCTACCACCTGCTGGCGCCGCCCTATCGCCTCAGCCAGACCGTGGTCGGATTGATCTTCAGCGTGTACCTGGTGGGCACGTTCAGTTCGGCCTGGATGGGCCAGCAGGCGATCCGCCATGGCCGCGGCCGCGTGCTGTCGATCAGCTACGCCCTGATCATCGCTGGCATCGTGCTGCTGGTGATGCCGTGGCTGTGGACGATGGCGATCGGCATCGCACTGGTCACCTTCGGCTTCTTCGGAGGCCATTCGGTGGCCAGCAGCTGGGTCGGCAGCCGTGCCGGCGCGATCCGCGCCGAAGCATCCGCGTTGTATCTGTTCTCGTACTACCTCGGTTCCAGCGTGCTGGGCGCGGTGGGCGGATTGGCCTACACCGCGTGGGACTGGGTCGGCGTATGCGCGTTCACCGGCCTGCTGACCGTGATCGGTGCCGGCATCGCCTGGAGGCTGTGGCGCCGCCCGCTTTGAAAGGTAGTGACGGCCGCTGGCCGTCAATCGCATCGGGTGGTTGGACGTGGTTGACGGCCAGCGGCCGTCACTACCGTCCAAACTCCGCCTGCAGCAGCGCAGTGAAGTTGCGGATCAACGGCGTCACCCCTTCCCGCCGCCACACCAGCTGCACTTCCGAATGCGCGCCCTGGTCCCCCAGCGCCACGAAACACGCGCCCTCGATCTGGATGTGGTCGCATGACGAGGGCAGGATCGCCGCGCCCAATCCCGCCGCCGCCAGGCTGATCAGCGTGGACGCCTCACCGGCCTCCTGCACGATGCGCGGCGTGAACCCTGCCGCCGCGCACAGCGCGATCATCTGGTCGTGGATGCCGGCGCCCACGCTGCGGTGGAAGCCCACGAACGGTTCGTGCGCGAACTGCTGCAACGGCAGTACCGTGCTGGCCGGGTCACGCCCGCGCAGGGCAGGGTGGCCGCGATGCAGCACCAGCGCCAGCGGATCAGTAAACAGGCTGTGCGCCACCAGTTCCGGCGGCAGCACGCGCTTGCGGATGATGCCCACGTCCAGCCGGTTTTCCAGCAGCGCATCGATCTGCTGCAGGGTGTTCATCTCGCGCAGCCGCAAGCGCACCTGCGGGAAACGCTCGCGGTAACCAAAGATGGCGCGCGGAATCTGCGGCACCAGCGGCGTGGCGCGGGTCAAGCCGATGTGCAGTTCGCCCTGCTCGCCGCGCTGCACCCGCTGCGCCTCGTCCACCGCCGCGTCCACCTGCTGCAGGATCGCGCGGGCCTTCACCTGCAGCAGCGCCCCGGCTTCGGTCAGCTGCACCCGCCGATGACTGCGCACGAACAGTTGCGCGCCAAGCAGTTGTTCCAGCTGACGGATCTGCTGGCTCAGCGGAGGCTGTGACATGCCGAGCCGCTCGGCGGCCTGGCCGAAGTGCAGGGTGTCGGCCACGGCGAGGAAGTAGCGGAGATGGCGGAGTTCGATCGACATGGGTGGATTGTAGAGAGGTCGCGGGGCGCGCTTTCGGTAGCGACGTGGGGGGCTTGACCAACGTGAACGGATAGTGAATATTCGCTTTGCTGACAACAGGGGAAGCAAGGATGCAGATCGAGTCAAAGGATCGCCGGAAGGCGGCCGCTGGCGGTGCGCGCGTGGCTGTCATCGCCGTACTGCTGATACAGGCCATCGGCCTCGCGCATGGACAAACCATGCAGCCCTACCAGGAATACGACAAGCGCCTGCGCTCCGCCGAACAGGTGGGTGCGCTCACGTCGGGCCTGTTCGGGGATTCGGTCAATGTGTATGACCAGAGCGTCGCGTTCCAGCAGACCGATATCGACATCCCGGGCACGAATGCATTGCCGGTACGGCTGACCCGGAAACTCTCCGTACGCCCGCTGCCGGCGACGATCGCAGCGCAGCCCTACGGTGGAGCAGGTGATTGGGATATCGACGTGCCGTACATCTCGGGCGTCTTTGATTCCGCCTATGGATGGAATACGGGCAGCAGCGGTCAGGTACAGGCGCGTTGCAGTGACACGTTCTACCCGCGGACTACGCCGCCCCATCAGATCGAAGACATCTGGTCAGGCTACTCAGTGAACCTGCCAGGGGAAGGCGCGCGCTCGCTGATCGGCCTGCCACCCTCATCATTCAAGCCAGCCAATGGCCAGGGCAACGTCTGGACCACCAGCTCACTGGATGCAATCAGCTGCACGCCAATGCTCTCCGGCTATCCGGGCGAAGGCTTCGTCCTGCAGACCACCGATGGCATTACCTACACCTTCAACGTAGGCACGACCCGCAACGTCGGTGCGATGGGGCAGGACGGTGCTGTTGGAAAGTCCCGACCCCGTGTAGAGGTCTACCTGCTTGCCAGCCGCATCGAAGACCGCTTCGGTAATTCCGTCACCTTCAGCTATAACGCCGCGGGCCACCCGACCGCCATCACCGGCAGCGACGGCCGATCCATCACATTGCAGTACGCCAATGGACGCCTGGCAAGCGCTGCATCACATGGCCGCAGTTGGACCTACGCCTACACCTCCGCGGCGCTGCTGCAGCGTATTACCCAGCCTGACGCCGCCACGTGGGAGATCACTCACCTGACCGAGCGACGGATCTCCTATGAGATCTGGCGCGAAGATCCCGGCCCCGGCTGTGGAAATGTCGCGCCACTGCGCGAGCAGACATTTTCGCTGCAGATGAAGCACCCCTCATCGGCCGTAGCAACCTTCCGTTTTGACCACCAGCGCCGCTATCGAAATGGGGTGCCTGCCGTGCTGTGCGTGGCCGAATCCAGCGGCGGAATGGGCGCAACGATTCTGCATCGTCTTGCCGTCCCCAATTACTTCGATGTGTACGGCCTGACGGAGAAGACGATCGAAGGCCCGGGGATCCCGTCGCCGTTGCGCTGGTTCTACGAAGACGTATCCGGCGGCGGTGAGCTGTGGTCGGGCAACGTCCCGCCCTGCACCACCTGCGTTGCCTCAAAGGCCGTGACGATCCACCAACCGGACGGAAGCCGCGTCACTGAAAGCTATGGCGTGGTCTATTCCCTCAACGAAGGCAAACTGCTGGCACGCAGCGTGGCGGCGGCCAGTGGCACCGTCCTCGAAAGCCAGAACCTGACCTATGTCAGCACGGCACAGGTCAGCGGCATGCCCTTCCCCGATCGCTATGGGTCGCGCTGGGGCGGGAATGACGAGTCATCTGTGCTGGTTCGACCTCTGTTGAAGAAAGAAGTTGTTCGGGATGGCGTAACGATGACGTGGTCGGTCAACACGTTCGACGCCAAGGGCAGGCCGCTGCAGGTCAGCCGAGGCAGCAGCCTGGGTGATAGCCGGACTGACACCACGACCTACTACGACGACGCCTCACGCTGGGTGCTCGGGCAGACCGCCAGCACCACCAACAACAATACCGGCTTGGTGGAATCACAGACGTCGTTCAATGCGCTAGCACTTCCAGAGCAGCAACGTCAGTTCGGCAAGGTGACGCAGACGCTCACCTACCACGCTGATGGAAGCCTGGCGAGCGCCGCGGACGGTCGCGGGAATCTGACCACACTCAACAACTGGAAGCGCGGCACCCCGCAGTCGATTGGCTTCCCGGACGGTACGTACATCAGTGCAACCGTCAATGACAATGGCTGGATCACCAACGTCGTCAACGAACTCGGATACCAGACCAGTTACGGCTACGACGCGATGGGTCGCATGAGTACAACGACCTATCCGAGCGGTGACACGAACGAATGGAATGCCATGGTGCAGAAGTTCGAGCGCGTCACCGCAGTCGAACATGGCATAGCCGCAGGACACTGGCGCTTGACCACAACCTCTGGAAACCGCAGGAAGCTAACCTACTTCGACGCCATGTGGCGGCCGTTGGTGACGCGCGAGCATGACGCCAGCAACATAACCGCAACCGATCGGTACCAGCGCTTCAGCTATGACCACGCGGGTCGCGCGATATTCCAGTCCTATCCTGGCCCCACCGCGACGCTGACTGCAGGAAATTGGAGTGAATACGACGCGCTCGGCCGCCTGACGTCATCGTCGGGAGACAGCGAGTTGGGCTTGTTGACGACCGTGACTGAGTACCTGCCTGGCATGGACGTGCGCATGACCAGTCCGCGCGGCGACCGTTCCATCACTCATCACCAGGTCTTCGACACACCCAGCTACCAGAGCCCGATATCCATCGAGCAACCTGCAGCGGGCGAGCCGGGTATCCGTACGCGTGTAGTGCGGGATGTGTTGGGCAAGCCGACGCGCATTGTGCGCGAATCATTCTGAGACCGGGACGTCCATGAATCGCAACTACTTGAATGTGCCGCGCATGGCTCGGATTCTCTGTGCGCTTCCCCTGCTGTTGGCGGGCTGGTCGGCAACCGCCTGCGAAACCGAGGTACCCCGTCGCGTGGCCGGCCCAGTGACTACCTTGGCCATTCCCGACCCTTGTCCGGACCCCGGAGATGCAGGACCGGTTGGACCTCTCCTTTCTTCAATATTCCTGGGACAGTCAGTGCCCGATCAGATGATCGCCGGCCAGCCGTACGCTGTCAGCCTTACGTTTCGCAACGCAGGGACGATGGCGTGGAATTCATCGCGCAGTTTCAACCTCGGATCGCAATCACCGACGAGCAACACCCGCTGGGGGATGAGCCGGGTAGGAGTGACGGGGAATACCGAATTCTCCCAGGACCATACTTTTAACTTCACTGTGACCGCACCGTCGCAAGCTGGGGTTTACGATTTCCAATGGCAGATGGTGCTTGACGGTGTGCAATGGCTTGGGAAGCAATCAACCCTGAAGCGCGTAAACGTCGTTGCATCTACAATCAAGGGAAACATTGACAGCGTAACCGGAACACACATCAATGGTTGGGCGTGCTCGCGCTATATCGAGGCCCCTATCGACGTGCATTTCTACGTAGGTGGCGCTGCCGGTCAAGGCACCGGTGTCAGCAGTACCCGCGCTGATCAGCCCGGTGAAGCCGCCATCGCAGCCGAGTGCGGCACGCAGGGCAGTGCGCACCGATTCCAGATACCGCTGCCGCCACACGTGGTGATCAACAACTCGTACAGCCTGATCTACGTTCACGGCATATCACCGGTTGGTGCGGCCAACCTGCTCATCGGCAATTCCGGCACATACCGCGTCCCATACAACAAGTTGCCGTCCGTCAGCATGGCCGCGCCCAACGAGGGCGCCGTTGTGGGGGAGGGCAATCCGATTGTGCTGAAGGCAACGGCGTCGGATCCCGATGACGGGGTCGCCCAGGTTACCTTCTGGGGCGATGGCCAGCAGTTGGGATCCACCTCGCCGCCAAGTCACACCTATAACTGGTACACCACACCGGGCAACCATAGTGTCCGCGCGTATGTCAGTGATACCCGAGGCGAAGGTGTCTTTAGCGCAACCAGGAACGTCCACGTGTCACGCGTCATCGGCGCCATTACCAGTGTGACCAGTGGCGTAATACGTGGGTGGGCATGCTCAACGCGCGCTGCAACTCCGGTTAATATCCATCTTTATGTTGGCGGACAAGCCGGCGTTGGAACGTACGTCGCAGAGGCCGCAGCCAATATAACCAGTAGTGATGAGGTCAATGCACGTTGCGGCGCCGGGACCAAGCACAATTTCAGCATGACGCCCTCATCCGCGGTACTGACCGAGCACGCTGGAAAGTCGATCCATATACATGGCATATCGCGATTTGGCAGCGGAAACCACGTGCTGGAGGGATCAGGTAGCTTCATCCTGAAGTGGAACCAGCCGCCAACTGCCCGGATTACGTCCCCGAGCGCTGGAGCGATCCTGCCCCAGCCAGGCAATGTACTTTTCACTGCTGATGCGGCCGATCCGGACGGTACCCTGTCCCAGGTCCAGCTGCTGCTGAATGGAGCCGCGGTCGCAACGCTGACGTCACCCCCGTACCAGTACCAGCTAACCGACCTCCCTGTCGGCACGCACACCCTGCGCGCAACCGCCAAAGATGGCCGCAGCTCGACGGGCAGCCACCAGATCACCATCAAGGTTGAGCAGGGGCAGGCACCCAGCACTGTCGCGCGGCAGTACGTGTACGACCCGCAGCAACAGCTGTGCAAGGTCATCGAGCCGGAAACGGGGTCGACGGTCATGGACTACGATGCCGGCGGAAACCTCATCTGGTCTGCGGCGGGCTTGAACCTCCCCAGTGCGACCAGCTGCGACCGTGAAGCTGCGCGGACATCCGGACGTCGCGTGGATCGCACGTACGACGCCCGCAATCGTCTTTTGACGCTCACATTCCCCGACGGCAACGGCAACCAGCAGTGGCAGTACACGCCCGATGGTCTGCCCGCGCAGGTGACAACGTCGAACGAGGGTGGGGCCAGTACGGTCGTCAATACCTACACGTACAACAAGCGCCGGTTGCTGATCGGCGAGACGGTGAGCGTCAACGGAGGCGCTCCCGTGGCCGTGGGCTACAGCTACGACGCCAACGGCAGCATGGCCGGTCAGGTGCGTCCGAGCGGGCTGTCCTTGCAGTACCAGCCCAATGCGTTGGGACAGCCAACACAGGTGCGTGATACGAGCGGTCAGGTATATGCGCAGAACATCATCTGGCATCCAGGCGGCTCACTGGCGCGGCTGCAGTACGGCAATGGCGTGCAGCACCAGACGGTACTCAATGCGCGGCAGCTCCCTGCTCAATTGCGGGATAGCGGTGCGCTGGCACTGAACTATGCGTACGACGCGAACGGAAACGTCACTGCGATCCTTGACCAGCAGCAGGGTACGTCCAAGGACGTACGCATGCAGTACGACGGGCACAATCGGTTGGTTCAAGCCAGCTCTGCCGGCTTTGGGGGTGATGGGCAGTTCCGTTACCGGTACGACGTACTGGACAATTTGGTCAGCAGCCACCTTGGTGGGGTCAAGGCACACAACTACTGGTATGACGCCAAGAACAGGCTGACCAACGTGCGCGACGACAGCGGAGCGACCACGATTGGCCTCACCTACGACGTGCAGGGCAACCTGGCGAACCGGAACGGCCAGTTGCATACGTTCGATTTTGGTAACCGGCTGCGCGAGGTGCCTGGTATCGAACGCTATCGCTATGACGCGCATGGAAGGCGGGTAACCGCCACCGATGCGAATGGACAACGATTGTTCTCGCTGTATGGGAACGATGGAACGCTGTTGCACGAGCAGCGACGCGATCGCGGCACTATGGATTACATCCACTTGGGCAAGCGGTTGCTGGCTACCCGCAGCAACGGCGTGGTGACCTGGCAGCACAACGACGCGCTGGGTAGCCCGGTAGTGACGACGAACGGCGCTGGCGCGGTGGTGGAGCGGAAGCAGTTCGAGCCGTATGGTGCTTCAGTGGGTGCGGCGACGGATGGCGTGGGGTATACCGGGCATGTGATGGATGCGGGTACCGGGCTGACTTACATGCAGCAGCGGTATATGGATCCGGTGCTTGGTGTGTTTCTGAGTGTTGATCCGGTTACTGCATATGGAAGCCCGGTTGTGCAGTTCAATCGGTACCGCTACGGGAACGGTAATCCATTCAATTTCACGGATCCCGACGGCCGGAAAGGGAAAGCGTGCGGGAAGGACACTAGCTGTCGTCTTTCTCAGGGTGAGAGAGGGGGGTGGGTCGGATCGGGGGAGACTAAAGACCGGTCTAATGCGGAGGCTGCGAGAATTGCGCCCATTGCCACCAGGGAGGCAAACGACGCCATCGCTCCTTTGTCAGGGCAGAAATTTGACACGGCGGCCATAGCAGCCCGGAAATGGGCGGATCTAGTAAGACCTGTTGCAAAAAAGCATAATGCAGAGATTGCATCTAGATTGTTTTATAGTGGAAGGAAAATCGTACTCGGTACCGCGGTAAGTGATGGCTATATCCATGGAGTGAATCCGGAAAATTCTTCCCGCTCGTCATTGTTGCTTGTTGCGGGATTTGTTCATACTCATCCCGGAAACAATCTTTTCAGTAAATATGATTTGAGTTACGTCTTGAAAAAATATCATGAGACTAATGGTAATTTTCCTGGTGGGGTAGATGTTTCGGCATTTGTTTCTTTGGCGAATGGCCGGGTGTTGCAGTGGAAGACCAGTTCTTATTATGAAACGAACGGGGGATCATATGGCAATGAAAACTTCTATACTGATCATTAGGTCGTTAGCAGCGATCGTTGCTTTCACTGCTGCTACGTCAAGTGCGAGTGACTCTGACCGGCGCGATTATTCATGCTCAGCGGTGCCCGATCGTAAGGGTGGATTACGGGAGGTCTGCAATATTGGCTTCTTCAATCTTTGGCGATCCCCGGAAGATTTTGATGGGAAGTACATCCGGATTTCTGGATTTGTGGTCGATCTTGATGGTCGTCAATACATTCATGCATCCAAGGATATGTATGATTATTCCGGCGGCCGAGGTGGTATTGCCCTATCCGGGTCGGAAGAAGGCTTAAGAGAGGTTCGGCTGCTCGCTGACCAAGGTAAGCCAGTGTCCATAAGCGGGCACTTCTTGTGGGGCACGCGCGGAACATGGCTGGAATCTCTAGGTACGATAGACGTCATCAGTGGAATGTCATGGGTGCAGACCCCGCCTGATCAACCACCCCAACTCTGATCCTGGCGTCACTCAGCTTTCTGTCCATCGCCGCTTCATCGTCATCGTCGCTCGCCGACGCTCACACGAAGTTCCACACCCAGCGCGCGCATCGCGCCGATGACGGTGCTGAAGTTGAGGGGGCGCTTGCCGGACAGTTGCCGGTACAACACGTCTGCCGGTACGCCGCAGGCACGCGCCATGCTTCGCAGGGCATGGCGGTCAGCCAAGTAGTACAGGGCTTCGGCAAACACGTGGGGGTCACCGCCGACTTCCACGATGCATGCATCCAGGTAGGCCGCAATATCAGCGGGATCAAGCGGGCGTTGCGTCGGGTCGTCGGTCTGCGCGGACAGTACGCGCGTTGCGCTCCTCATCGTTTGTCTCCCAGGGGACGCCAGCCGCCCAAACGGCGCGCGGGAGTGCGCTGCAGTGCCACGTAGCCCGGCGTCTCCTCCGTGCTGGCAACCCGCACTGGATGGTTGAGAGGAGCATGCAGGCAAGGCCTGCAGTGGTGAGTCGAGTGCATGGCACAACCTCGCGTCGCGGTTGGCCACCCGAGCCGAGGCAGGGGTGGCGGACGATGCGGGTTGGCATACCGGCGCCTATTGCTGAATAACCGGCGGATACAGGGAATCCCCGCGCATCGCCCGCCGTATGACCGGCAAGGCAGTGCATTCTCCGCCGGGCCCAAAGGGCAGCGACAGAGGTATCAGCAACAGGCAGTCAGGATGCCAATCCCGGCGGGCACATGTGGATGCCCGCGTCATCATCCTGCGCAGTCAGTCCGGCAGGCGTCCATGAGGAAATCTTTGTTCTGATGCGGACGGTTGGCATGCGCCACTGCGTAGCGCTAGCGCTCAGCGGCAGGCGAGTGAGCTGAGCAAGAGAGAAGGGCGCAGAGTCCGTCCAGACGCCCCAGTGAAGGGACAGAAATGAAAGCAGGTTGGTCGTGGTTGCTGTGGGGCGTCTACCTCGCAGGTTGCACAGACCGAGAGCCCGCTGCGAAGGCAGTGGCCAGGGATATCTGTGCCGATAGGACGACGGTCGCCTCTTCGTCCTGCCACGTCTCGCCAACGCTGTTGCTGATGGACGCTGGGCAACTGGAGCAGCGCGATATCGCGGTCACGCTGTACTACCCCGGTTTTGGATCCAACATCTTCTACGCCGGTCGGGAGGCCGCG
This sequence comes from Stenotrophomonas sp. CFBP 13724, assembly GCF_014841975.1. Lineage (NCBI taxonomy): Bacteria > Pseudomonadati > Pseudomonadota > Gammaproteobacteria > Lysobacterales > Lysobacteraceae > Stenotrophomonas > Stenotrophomonas sp. CFBP 13724. Next base: position 106,438 of record NZ_JACYUW010000003.1, on the reverse strand, counting down.
GAGGCGCAGGACCTGGCTTCCGGTTTCCTGGTCGAGTGGCCGCAGGTGGACGCGAAGCTGCGTGATGCGGATGGGACCGTGCGGCGGGGTATTACCGGCTGCATGCGCGCTTCAGTCGGATCCCGCCGCTTGAGATTGGCGAGTGTGTGGTGCCGCCGGTGGTTGTTGCGGGGCGCTTGCGGGGGGTTACGCAGTTGACGCCCGTGCGCACGGTTTCCGAGATCCGGGAGGATTGTTCGAGGACGCCGGGTTGCACGATGGAATATGGCGAGGGGGTTTATCCGTTGCCCAGGTTGGATGTTGGGGGTGGTGGAGGGGAGGCCGGCGGCTGACGGGGTTGACGGCCAGCGGCCGTCACTACCGGTTCCAGTGAGCGCTGTGACGACCAACGGTCGACACCCACCAGGAGTGCGGTCGTCACCCACCAGGAGCGCGGACGCATGACGGCCAGCGGCCGTCACTACCGGTCAGCGTTCGGAGTGGCCGCTCTGGTCGTACTCGCGGGGCGAGAACAGTTCGGGTTGGATCATTTCGACGAAGGCGCGGGCCTGCGGGGACAGGGCTTTGCCGCGGCGTACGATCACCCCGTAGCTGCGCTCCGGGAACCACTCGCGCATGGAGCGCGCCACCAGCTTGCCGGGGTCGGCATCGTTGAGGCACAGCGCCGGCACGATGGAGATGCCCATGCCCATCGCCACGTACTGCTTGATCACTTCCCAGCCACCCACTTCCAGCGCCACGGTGTAGGGCAGGCGGTGGCGCTGGAATACCTGGTCCACCAGCCGGTAGGTGATCTGACGCTTGGGCGGCAGCACCAGCGGGTGCCTGGAGATCGCCTCCAGGCTCAGCGTGCCGCGCGCCAGCGGGTGATCGTGCGGGGTGATCAGCATCTGCTCGAAGCGGTAGGCCGGGGCGTAGCTCAGGTCGGCCGGCACGTCGGTCATCGATCCCACCGCCAGGTCGGCCGCGTCGTCGCGCAACAGGTCGGTGCCGTCGGCGCTGATGGCGTTGTGCAGGGTCAGCCGCACGTCCGGGTGCAGCTGGCGGAAGCGCTCGATGATGCGCGGCAGCAGGTACAGGATGGTGGAACTGTTGGCCGCGATGTTCAGCTCGCCGGCGTCCATGCCGCTCACCTTGTCGCGGAAGCGTGCCTCCAAGCCGTCCAGGTCCTCCACCAGCGGCTGCGCCATTTCGAACAGCAGTTGGCCCTCGCGGCTGGGGACCAGGCGCCGCCCGCTGCGCTCGAACAGCACCACGCCCAGTTCCCGCTCCAGCGCCTGCAACTGCTGGCTGATGGCCGGCTGGCTGACGAAAAGTGCCTCCGCCGCGCGCGAAACCGAGCCCAATCGCACCGTCTGGCAGAACGCCCGCAACGGCTTTAGCCGATCGGATTTGTAGGAAAAACGGGGACTTGGCGGCGGGCGTGTGGGCATGGTGTAACGAGTATAAGCACAACTTATCCAATGCATTGCAATAACTGCTTTGTCAAATACCTGGGCCGGGAAGCACGGTAGGGTCGTCCCTCGCTGCTGGAGTGTCCCGATGTCCGCCGTTGCTTCCGCCATTCCTTCGCCGTCCGCCAAGCCCACCCCGGGGATCACCCTGACCACCCAGGTGGCCGGCCAGTCCGCGCTGCTGCCGGCCCCGCTGCTGGCCCTGCTGGTGTCCCTGCACCGTGCGGTGGAACCCGGCCGCCAGGCCCGCTTGGCGGCCCGCGTGCAGCGCCAGGCGTTCTTCGACCAGGGCGGGCTGCCGGACTTCCGCGCCGATACCGCGCCGATCCGCGCCGAGGACTGGAAAGTGGCGCCGCTGCCGGCCGCGTTGCTGGACCGCCGCGTGGAGATCACCGGCCCGACCGACCCGAAAATGGTCATCAACGCGCTGAACTCCGGGGCGAAGGTGTTCATGGCCGACTTCGAAGACGCCACCGCGCCGACCTGGCGCAACCTGCTGGCTGGCCAGCAGTCGCTGATCGGTGCGGTGCGTGGCGACCTGCAGTTCACCGCCCCGGCCAGCGGCAGCAAGCCGGCCAAGCACTACACGCTGCGTCCGTACGAAGAACGCGCCGTGCTGATCGTGCGCCCGCGCGGCTGGCACCTGGACGAAAAGCACGTGCTGGTGGATGGCCAGCGCCTGGCCGGCGGACTGTTCGACGCGGCGGTGTTCGCCTACCACAATGCCCGCACGCTGATGGCCAACGACCGTGGCCCGTACTTCTACCTGCCCAAGCTGCAGAGCATGGAAGAGGCGGCGCTGTGGGAAACCGCGCTGTCGCACATCGAAGGCATGCTCGGCCTGCCGCACGGCCAGATCAAGGTCACCGTGCTGATTGAGACGCTGCCGGCGGTGTTCGAGATGGACGAGATCCTGCACGCGCTGCGCGATCGCATCGTCGGCCTGAACTGCGGGCGCTGGGATTACATTTTTTCGTACCTGAAGACCTTCCGCCGGCATGCCGACAAGGTGCTGCCCGAGCGCGGCCAGGTGACCATGACCCAGCCGTTCCTGAAGGCCTATTCGGAACTGCTGATCCAGACCTGCCACCGCCGCGGCGCGCATGCGATGGGCGGCATGGCGGCGCAGATCCCGATCGGCAACGATGCGGCCGCCAACGAACAGGCGATGGCGCGGGTGCGCGCGGACAAGCTGCGCGAAGTGACCGCTGGGCATGACGGCACGTGGGTCGCGCACCCGGCACTGATCCCGGTGGCGATGGCGATCTTCGACGAGCACATGCCCGGTGCGAACCAGCAGCACGTGCTGCGCCAGGACGTGCGCGTGGACCGCGACCAGCTGATCGCACCGCCGCCGGGCAGCATCAGCCGCGCCGGCTTCGAAGGCAACGTGGAAGTCTGCGTGCGCTACCTGGCGGCATGGCTGGATGGCAACGGCTGCGTGCCGATCCACAACCTGATGGAAGACGCGGCCACCGCCGAGATCAGCCGCAGCCAGCTGTGGCAGTGGCTGCATACCCCCGGCCAGCAGCTGGACGACGGCACCGCCATCGATGCCGCGCTGCTGGACAACGCCCTGGCCCAGCTGCCGGCCCGCCTGGGTGACCGCGCCGCACTGCCCGGTGGCGGCCGCGTAGACGAAGCGATCGCCCTGCTGGCCGAGCTGAGCCGCGCCGACGAACTCAACGATTTCCTGACCCTGCCGGCCTACGCACGCATCGACTGACGCCTGCGCCGGCCCGCTCTTCCTTCCTGCTGTAGCAATGACGAACTGGAGATAGACATGAGCACGCTGCCCACTGCCGAACAGATCCAGCACGACTGGGACACCAACCCCCGCTGGCAGGGGATTGAACGCAACTACACCGCTGCCGACGTGGTGCGCCTGCGCGGCACGGTCCACGTGGAGCACTCGCTGGCCCGGCTGGGGGCGGAAAAACTGTGGACCTACCTGCAGGAAAAGGACTTCGTGAATGCGCTGGGGGCGTTGACCGGCAACCAGGCCATGCAGCAGGTGAAGGCCGGCTTGAACGCCATCTACCTGTCCGGCTGGCAGGTCGCCGCCGATGCCAACCTGGCCGGCCAGATGTACCCGGACCAGTCGCTGTACCCGGCCGATTCGGTGCCGGCGGTGGTCAAGCGCATCAACAACACCCTGCTGCGCGCCGACCAGTTGCACCATGCCGAAGGCAAGGACGAGATCGACTTCCTGCAGCCGATCGTGGCCGATGCCGAGGCGGGCTTCGGCGGCGTGCTGAACGCCTTCGAGCTGATGAAGGCGATGATCGAAGCCGGTGCCGCCGGGGTGCACTTCGAAGACCAGCTGGCCTCGGTGAAGAAGTGCGGCCACATGGGCGGCAAGGTGCTGGTGCCGACCCGCGAAGCCATCGAGAAGTTGAACGCGGCCCGGCTGGCGGCCGACGTGCTGGGCGTGCCGACCCTGCTGGTGGCGCGTACCGATGCCGAGGCGGCCGACCTGCTGACCAGCGACATCGATGCCAACGACCAGCCGTTCGCCACCGGCGAGCGCACCACCGAAGGCTTCTACAAGACCCGCAACGGGCTGGACCAGGCGATCAGCCGCGGCCTGGCCTACGCCCCCTACGCCGACCTGGTGTGGTGCGAGACCGGCAAGCCGGACCTGGAGTTCGCGCGCAGGTTCGCCGAGGCCATCCACGCGAAGTTCCCGGGCAAGCTGCTGGCCTACAACTGCTCGCCCAGCTTCAACTGGAAGAAGAACCTGGACGACGCCACCATCGCCAGATTCCAGACCGAGATCGCCAAGTACGGCTACAAGTTCCAGTTCATCACCCTGGCCGGCTTCCACGCGTTGAACTACTCGATGTTCAACCTGGCCCACGGCTACGCGCGCCGCCAGATGAGCGCCTTCGTGGAGCTGCAGGAAGCCGAGTTCGCCGCCGCCGACCGCGGCTTCACGGCGGTCAAGCACCAGCGCGAGGTGGGTACCGGCTACTTCGATGCGGTGACCCAGACGATCCAGCAGGGCCAGTCCTCCACCACCGCCCTGACCGGGTCCACCGAGGAAGAACAGTTCAGCGCCGGCCGCGCGGCCTGATGTGAAGAAGGGAAAGGGACGGCCACACCCCTGGCCGCTCCCACCCGCAGCCCGCGTTCAACCCCCTGATATTCCACGCACGGATGCAGGAAAATGGGACGCAGCGCACAGTTGCAAGCGGTGATATGCTCCGCACCTCAGGATGGGAAGTCTGATCGGCAGGGCAGGGGAATGACTGGCAGGGGTGCGGTCGTAGACGGGGTGGAACGCTCAGGCATTGCCACCACGGCGATGGCTGAGATCGTGCACGCCGTCCTCAGCCCGGAAGAGTTCGACCTGTTCGCCCGCTTCGCCCACCGTCGCACCCTGCGCGCAGGCGATTGCCTGTTCCGTCGCGGCCACCGCGGCAGCAGCATGTTCGTCATCGCCGAAGGCGAGATCGAACTGGATTTCGGCGAAGACCTGGTGCTCAAGCGCCTGGCGGGCAGCGAGTTCTTCGGCGAGCTCGGCCTGCTGATCGGTGACCACCTGCGCAGCGCCGATGCGCGCGCCACCTGCGATACCGATGTGCTGGAACTGGGCCATGTCGATTTCCATCGGTTGGTGGAAACCGAGCCCGGCCTGATCGCCTATTTCCTGCGCCGTACCATCATGCGCGTGGTGGGCAACGAACAGGCGCTGATCAGCCAGCTGCGGCGCCGCAACCATGATCTTGAAACCGCACTGGACAACCTGTACGTGACCACCCACCAGCTCCGCGATACGCGCGAACTGGTGCGGACCGACGAACTGACCGGGCTGCACAACCGGCGCGGACTGGCGCTGTACCTGCAGGAATGCCGGGCGCACGAAGACGGCCCGGCGCAGGGCCTGCTGCTGATCGACTGCGACCGCTTCAAGCAGATCAACGACGAGTTCGGCCACCAGGCCGGCGACCGCGTGCTGCAGAGCGTGGCCAATATCCTGCGTTCGATGGCCGGTACCGAAGACCTGGCCTGCCGGCTGGGCGGCGATGAGTTCTGCCTGCTGCTGCGCCGTGCCAACGCGGAGATCGTGCAGCATGCCGCCGAGTTCGTGCTGACGGCCGTGCATGGCCTGATCGAACGCAGCCACGGCACCCCGCACGTGTGCTTGCTGAGCATCGGCGCCAGCCTGGTGCACCCCACCGCCGACTGGAGCGAGTGGTACGCCGCCGCGGACCGCGCGCTGTACCAGGCCAAGCGGGATGGCGGCGACCGGCTGTGCTGGCCGCACGACGTCGTCGAAACCGGCTGAGCGGAGATTCCCATGAACGGTGGCACGGAAGCGACCTCCCACGTCCCGCAGCTGCGCGCGCTGCTGTTCACCGACCTGTGTGATTCCACCACGCTGGTGGAGCGCATCGGCGATGCCGCCGCTGCCGAACTGTTCCAGCAGCACGACCGGCTGGTACTGGCGATGCAGCAGCGCTGGCGCGGCCAGCAGATCGACCGCTCCGACGGCTTGTTCGTGCTGTTCGAGCGGCCGGTGGATGCGCTGGGCTTCGCGCTGGATTACCAGCAGGCGCTGCGCCAGCTCGGCCAGGCCAACAAGGTGCCACTGCTGGCGCGCGCTGGCCTGCACGTTGGCGAGGTGATCCTGTGGAACAACAGTGCCGAAGCGGTCGCGCTGGGGTCCAAGCCGGTTGAGGTGGAGGGCTTGGCCAAGCCGATGGCCGCGCGCCTGATGCAGCTGGCGCGGCCGGGACAGGTGCTGTTGTCGGCCACCGCCGAATCGATGGTGCGCCGGGTTGCCGACAGCCTGGGGGAGGTCGGCAAGGGGTTGAAGTGGAAGTCGTACGGGCGCTGGCGCTTCAAGGGCGTGGCGCAGCCGATGGACGTGTATGGGGTCGTTTCCGAGGACGTCCCGGCGGTGGGTCGCCCGCGTCCCACGCCCAAGGCGATCCGCGATATCCCGTTCTGGCGCCGGCCGATGGCGATGGCCGCCGAAGCGATGTTCGCGGTGATGCTGGTGCTGGGGGGCTGGCTGCTGCTGCGGCCGCAGCCGGCGATCGCCTTCGCCGAGCGCGACTGGGTGGTGCTGGCCGACGTACGCAATATGACCGGCAACAGCCTGCTGGATGATTCGATGGACCTGGCCCTGCGGGTCAGCCTTGAACAATCCCGCTACGTCAACGTGCTCAGCGACCTGAAGGTGCGTGACACCGAAGCACGCATGCGCCGCAATCCCGATGCTCCGCTGGACAGGAAGGCGGCAGTGGAAGTGGCGATCCGCGAGGGCGCCCGTGCCGTGCTGATTCCTTCCATCGCCGAGGTCAACGGACGCCTGCGCGTGGCGGTGGAAGTGGTGCAACCGCGCGATGGAGTCACGGTGTTCACCGAGTATGCGGACGGACGTGGGCTGGAGTCTGCGCTGCGTTCCACCGATACCGTCGTCGCCTCGTTGCGCACGCGCCTGGGTGAAGCCCTTTCCGACGTGCACAGCAATGCCTTGCCGCTGCCGCAGGTCATCACGCCGAACCTGGATGCACTTCGCGCCTACGCCGAAGGCAGCAACGCACTGGCAGACCGGCGTTACAGTGAGGCACTGCAGTTTTTCGAGCAGGCGCTCAAGCTCGACCCGGAATTCGCCTTCGCCCACGTCGGCAGGATGCGGATCCACATGGCGCGCGGCGAGGTCAACCAGGCCATGGCGTCGTACCGCAGCGCAGTGGCGCTGCGCGAACGGCTGCCCCCGCGCGACGTGTTGTACCTGGAAGCCTGGGGAAAGCAGCTCGACGGTGCACCGATCAGCGAAGTTGCCGCGAAATGGAAGATGCTGACCGATCTGTACCCGGACTACTACGCCGGCTACATGAATCGAGCGCGCGCGCTGTACTCGCTGGGCGACTACACCAATGCCCTGAACGCGGCCCGTCGCCTGCTGGCCACGCAGAATCCGATGCGATCGGTGGCCCATGATTTCGTCGGCCGTATCGAATTGGCGATCGGCCGCCACGACACCGCGCGGCGCCACTTCCGCACCGCCAATACGCTGGCCGGACGTACCGCCAGCACCCGCCTGGGGATCGTGTATGCGGTGGAGGGTGACATGCCCGCCGCGCTGGCCAATATCAAGGACGTGCAGGCCGCCAACATGGGCCAGCAGCTCGAACGCGCTGCGGTGCTGGTGGACGCCAACGATGCGTCCAGTGCGATAGCAGGCCTGCAGACCCTGCGTGATGGCTGCGGCGAAGAGGTCATGTGCACCCTGGTCGACGTGGTGGTGAAGAACCTGCAGGGCATGGGCGGGGTGCAGCACCGCGGGTATCGGCACGACATCCTGAAGCTGCTGCATGAACTGGATGGCGAGGTGGCCGTTCCGGACCAGCAGGAAGTGGCGTTCATCGTGGCCGCAACCGCCTACGTGGCACAGCGAGGCGAGCACTCACTCGGCAACCTGCTGCCGCTCATCAAGCGGCAGATCGCCACGCGCGGCGGTGATCGCTCGGCGCAGATGCTGGTGATCGTCGAAGCAACGCAGGCCCGCCTTGATGGACATCCGGAGCGCGCGCTGGCGATGCTCAAGCCGATGGTCGACGGACGCGAGCTCTACCAGGTGCATGCCGCGTTGCGCGACGCCTATCTTGCGATGGACGATGCCGCCAGCGCGCTGGTCGAACAGAAATGGCTCGCGCGCCATCGTGGCCTGGCCTATGCCGAAGACAACGGCAACTACATCCTGCAGGCACTGAACGTGCGCGACAGTCACGACCCACGCGGACAGCCGGCCCGTGGGCCGGCCGCGCTGGCCGTGGCGGCTCAGCCTTCCAATGCTTCCTGGACCTTGCCGGCTTCGAAGCAGTAAGGCACATCGAACGAGCCGCGCAGGGCGACATGTGCCTGCAGCTGCTGCGATACCGAAGCGAACTCTTCCTTGCTGGCCAGCGCCTGCACCGGATCGCACACCGGTCCGGTGAGGTCGGCGACAACACCGAGGCCAGCAAGTGCCTCGGTCGGGCTTGCCGCGAACGCGGAACGGAACGCGTCATCGCTCTGCAGGCGGTCCAGCAGCGTGGCGGCCTGTGCCGGCGTCAGCGGGGTACGTGCGGGGGGAGTTGCCATGGTCGTCGTCCTGGTTGGGTTGGCTCAAGTAGGCTATAGCGGCATATCCGTGCAGAGGTTTAGCAGAGGATGGCTGCATCGGCGCGATGGGTTGCAGCCTAGAATTGTGCAAGCCTCCTGCTGGACATCTTCATGCGCTTCCGCCGCTGTTCCATCCTCATGATGCAGGTCAAGGAAGACCGTGGACTGGATCTGCAGTCCGTGCTGCAAGGACGCGCCGAGCTGCAGACCTTCCTGGCATGGCAGGCGTTGGCCGGCCATCTGGATGAGCCGGTCACGCTGAGCGAAGAGGAGGTCAGCGCCTTGGGCAGGATTCCACAGGAAGAGTGGAGCGAAGCCGACGCCTACGAGGGTTGCGAGCAGATCCTGCGCGGATTGATCGCCAAAGGCCTGGTGATCAGCGATGAAGAAAACGCCGCCGGCTTCGGCGACGCCGATGCGCGCGTGCGGGCCTTGAACGGGTGGCCGCTGACGGCGCTGGCACATCGCGCGGGGCGCTGGAGGGGCGTGGACAGCGCCCATGAAATGCGCAGCAACAACCTGGTCACCGCGGTGGAACTGCATGGCCGTTACGGCCCGCCCCCGGCGGCGGTCAGCCACCACGAAGGCACGCCCATCCCGCTGCCGGTCGCCGTGGATGAGGACTTCGATGAACTGATGTCGCGCCGGGTCACCTGCCGCAATTTCGATCCGGACCGCGCGCTGCCGCTGCAGACCGCAGCGAGGATACTGAAGCGCACGATCATGGCACACGCGGTGATCCAGCCCGCCCCGGACATGCAGATCCTGAAGAAGAACATTCCCTCCGGCGGGGGCCTGCATCCGCTGGAAACCTATGCGGTGGTACGCAACGTGGAGGGCCTGGAAAATGGCATCCATCACTACGATCCGATCAGCCACTCGCTGCGCCGCCTGGCCGACCAGCCGGCCGACCTTGATGCCCGCGTCCGGCTGATGCTTGCGGGCCAGGACTGGTTCGTCGATGCCGCGTTGCACCTGATCCAGGTGGCGCGTTTTTCCAGGAATTTCTGGAAGTACCGCAGCCACCCCAAGGCGTACCGGGCGATCCTGCTCGATGCCGGCCACCTGTCGCAGCAGCTTGCGATCAGTGCGACCCTCGAGGGGGTCGCCTCCTACGTAACGGCCGCGATCAACGAGTTCGACATCGAGGACACGTTGAAACTGGACGGGATGGCGTCCAGCCCGGTGATGATGTGTGGCATCGGCTGGCGCGCGCAGCAGCTGACCACCACCGAATTCGATCCCGCAGAACGGATCTGGATCAACGGCAAGCAACCCCGATAACGGTAGCGCCGAGCCATGCTCGGCGGCTCTTCGTTCCGTGCCCTGACACCATCCGCCGACCATGGGTATGCCGGTCGTCCTGACCGGCACCCTTCGGGCCGTCGCAGGCGACGTTGGCAGCGGCTCCTGCCGCTGCTTTCGGCGCTACCAGGACCGAAGGTTCCATGGCCCCCATGGACCTGTCCAAGGCGGGGTGGGGTGGGTTGGCGGGGGCGTTGAGCGCCATGGATGGCGCGAAACGAGGCCCGCAGGAGCGGCTTTTGCCGTCCCCCGCCAACCCACCCCGCCCGCCAACCCACGACCTCGCCGCTTCTGACGTAGCGCTAAATAGCCTCGAAATCCACCAGCACCGCGCCGTCGCCTACCTGTTCCCCAGCCTTCGCGCGATACCCGTGCACGGTGCCGTCGGCCGGCGCAGCCAGGGTGTGCTCCATCTTCATCGCCTCCAGCACTACCAGCGGCGTACCGCGGCTGACCTTGCTGCCCGGTTCCACCAGCGTGGCGACGATCCTGCCCGGCATCGGCGCCAGCAGGCTGCCGGCATCCGCCGTGGCCTGCTCGGACTCGCCTACCGGATCATGCACGGTGAAGCGCTGCTGCCCCTGCGGGGTGAAGAGGTACACCTGGCCCGCATCGCGCAGCACGCCCGCACGCCACCGTTGTCCATCCAGCGTCACGTCCAGCTGGCCGTCGGCGAAGCGGCCACTCGCCTGCTGCGCCGGCTCGGCATCGCGCTGCACCCGCCAGCCGCCCGGCTGTGTCCACACCTGCAGCGTGTGCTGGCGCTCGCCCTGCTGCAGCGGCAGCAGGCGCGAGGCTGAAGCGCCGATCCGCCAACCGTCCTGTGCCTGCCACGGTGAGCGCGGATCGCGCGCATCAACCGCTGCGCTCGGCGTAGTCACCGCCGCGGAAACCGCCGCCAGCGTCCACAGCGATGCATCGGCCGCCGCGGGTGCGGCCAGCGCATCCTGCTCGCGTTCGATCAACGCGGTGTCCAGCTTCGCCTGCGAGAACGAACCGGTGCCCACCAGCCGACGCAGGAAGCCGGCATTGGTGGTTACGCCCACCACCTGGCAGTCCGCCAACGCCTGCTGCATGCGCCGCAACGCGGCCTCGCGGTCCACGTCCCAGACGATCAGCTTGGCGATCATCGGATCGTAGAAGGGGGTAATGGTGTCGCCCTGTTCCACGCCCGTATCCACGCGCACGTTCGCGCTTTCCAGCGGCAGGCGCAGGTGGCGCAGCGTGCCGATGGAGGGCAGGAAACCTTTGTCGGCGTCCTCGGCATACAGCCGTGCTTCCAGCGCATGGCCGTGGATGGCCAGCTCGTCCTGGCGCTTGGGCAGCGGCTGGCCGGCGGCCACGCGCAGCTGCCAGGCCACCAGGTCGGTGCCGGTGATGAACTCGGTCACCGGGTGTTCCACCTGCAGCCGGGTGTTCATTTCCATGAAGTAGAAATCGCCCTCCGGCGAGGCGATGAACTCCACTGTGCCGGCGCCCACGTAACCCACCGCGCGCGCGGCATCCACCGCGGCCTTGCCCATCGCAGCGCGACGCTCGGCGGTCATCCCCGGGGCGGGTGCTTCTTCCAGCACCTTCTGGTGGCGGCGCTGCACCGAGCAGTCACGCTCGAACAGGTGCACCACGTTGCCATGGCCATCGCCGAACACCTGGATCTCGATATGGCGCGGCCGCAGCACGTACTTTTCGACCAGCACGTGATCATTGCCGAAGGCCGAACGCGCTTCGCGCTGGCAGCTGGCCAGCGCCTCGATGAAGGCCGCGCTGTCGTCCACCCGGCGCATGCCCTTGCCGCCGCCACCGGCGCTGGCCTTGATCAGCACCGGGTAGCCGATCGCATCGGCCTGTTCGCGCAGGAACTGCGGGTCCTGGTTGTCGCCATGATAGCCCGGGGTCAACGGCACGCCGGCCTGCTGCATCAGCGCCTTGGCCGCACTCTTGTCACCCATCGCGCGAATGGCGCTGGCTGGCGGACCGATGAACACCACGCCGGCAGCCGCGCACGCGTCAGCGAAGGCCGCGTTTTCAGACAGGAACCCGTAGCCGGGATGGATCGCCTGGGCCCCACTGCGGCGGGCCGCCTCCAGGATTACATCGGAACGCAGGTAGCTTTCCGCCGCCGGTGCCGGACCAATCGCGATGGCTTCGTCGGCCAGCCGCACATGACGCGCATTGCGGTCGGCATCGGCGTACACCGCCACCGTGGCGATGCCCAGCCTGCGGCAGGTTGCAATGACGCGGCAGGCGATCTCGCCGCGGTTGGCGATCAGGATCTTGGTGAACATCATGGAAGGCTCGGTCATGGCGCAGGTCACATGCGGAACACGCCGAAGCGTGTCTCGCGGGCCGGGGCGTTGAGGCTGGCCGACAAGGCCAGGGCCAGCACGCGGCGGGTGTCGGCAGGATCGATGATGCCGTCATCCCACAGCCGCGCGCTGGCGTAGTAGGGGTGTCCCTGTCGTTCGAACTGGTCGCGGATCGGCGCCTTGAAGGAGTCCTCCTCGTCGGCGGCCCAGGCACCGCCCTTGGCTTCGATGCCATCGCGCTTGACCGTGGCCAGCACGCTGGCGGCCTGCTCGCCGCCCATCACCCCGATGCGTGCGTTGGGCCACATCCACAGGAAATTGGGCGAGTAGGCGCGGCCGCACATGCCGTAGTTGCCGGCACCGAACGAACCGCCGATCACCACCGTGAACTTCGGCACCTTCGCACACGCCACTGCCATCACCAGCTTCGCACCGTCCTTGGCGATGCCGCCCTGTTCGTACTTGCGGCCCACCATGAAGCCGGTGATGTTCTGCAGGAACACCAGCGGGATGTTGCGCTGGGTGCACAGGTCGATGAAGTGCGCGCCCTTCAGCGCGGACTCGGAAAACAGGATGCCGTTGTTGGCGATGATGCCCACCGGGTAACCGTGCAGGTGCGCAAAGCCGGTGACCAGGGTGCTGCCGTAGCGCGGCTTGAACTCGTCAAACCGCGATCCGTCCACCAGCCGGGCGATCACTTCGCGCACGTCGAACGGCTTGCGCGTATCGGCCGGGATCACCCCATACAGCTCATCTGCCGGGAACAGCGGCGCTTCCACCGGCTGCAGCGCCATCGCAGGCTCCGGCTTGCGCCAGTTGAGCTGGGCGATGATCGCGCGCACCCGGGCCAGCGCCTGCAGGTCGTTGTCGGCCATGTGGTCGGCCACGCCGGAAAGCCGCGTATGCACGTCGGCACCGCCGAGGTCTTCGGCGCTGACCACTTCACCGGTGGCGGCCTTCACCAGCGGCGGGCCGCCGAGGAAGATGGTGCCCTGCTCGCGCACGATCACCGTTTCATCGCTCATCGCCGGCACGTAGGCGCCGCCGGCGGTGCAGCTGCCCATCACGCAGGCGATCTGCGGGATGCCCTGGGCGGACAGGTTGGCCTGGTTGTAGAAGATCCGGCCGAAGTGGTCGCGGTCCGGGAACACCTCGTCCTGCAGCGGCAGGAACGCACCGCCGGAATCGACCAGGTAGATGCACGGCAGGCGGTTCTGTTCGGCGATCTCCTGCGCCCGCAGGTGCTTTTTCACCGTCATCGGATAATAGGTACCGCCCTTGACCGTGGCATCGTTGGCCACGATCACGCATTCCACGCCGCTCACCCGGCCGATGCCGGCCACCACGCCGGCGCAGGGCACCGCGTCTTCGTACATGCCGTGCGCCGCCAGCGGGGCGATTTCCAGGAAGGGGCTGCCGGCATCCAGCAGCGCATCGATGCGTTCGCGCGCCAGCAGCTTGCCGCGCGCGGTGTGCTTGTTGCGTGCCGCCTCGCTGCCGCCCAGCGCGGTACGCGCCAAGGTGGCATGCAGGTCATCGACCACCGCCTGCATGGCGCTGCGGTTGCTTTCGAAAGTTTCGCTGCCGGCTTGCAGCTGAGTGTTCAGAGTGCTCATGGAAGGCCCTTACAGCGTGCGCTGGAACAGTTCGCGACCGATCAGCATGCGGCGGATTTCCGAGGTGCCCGCGCCGATTTCATACAGCTTGGCGTCGCGCCACAAGCGGCCGGTGGGGTATTCGTTGATGTAGCCGTTGCCGCCCAGGATCTGGATCGCCTGGCCGGTCAGCCAGGTGGCTTTCTCGGCGGCGTACAGGATGGCGCCGGCGGAATCCTGGCGGGTGGTGCGGCCCTGATCGCAGGCGCGCGCCACCGCATAGACGTAAGCACGGCACGCGCCGAGGCCCACGTACATGTCAGCGATCTTGGCCTGGATCAGCTGGAAGCTGCCGATCGCTTCGCCGAACTGGTGGCGCTCGTGCACGTACGGCATCACCACGTCCATCGCCGCGGCCATCAGCCCCAGCGGGCCGCCGGACAGCACCACGCGCTCGTAATCCAGACCGGACATCAGCACGCGCACGCCACTGCCTTCCTGGCCGAGCACGTTCTCTGCCGGTACTTCACAGTCCTGGAACACCAGTTCGCTGGTGGGCGAGGAGCGCATGCCCAGCTTGTCCAGCTTCTGCGCGGTGCTGAAACCCTTCATGCCTTTTTCCACCAGGAAGGCGGTGATGCCCTTCGCGCCGGCGTCTGGATCGGTCTTGGCATACACCACCAGCACGTCGGCATCCGGGCCGTTGGTGATCCACATCTTGTTGCCGTTGAGCACGTAGCGGTCGCCCCGCTTCTCCGCGCGCAGCTTCATCGACACCACGTCCGAACCGGCACCGGGCTCGCTCATCGCCAGCGCGCCGACCAGCTCGCCGCTGCAAAGGCCGGGCAGGAAGCGCTGCTTCTGCGCTTCGGTCCCGTTCTTGCGCAGTTGGTTCACGCACAGGTTGGAGTGCGCGCCGTAGGACAGGCCGATGCCGCCGGAGGCACGCGAGACCTCTTCCATCGCCACCACGTGGGCCAGGTAGCCCATGCCGGTGCCGCCGTATTCCTCTTCGACGGTCATGCCGAGCAGGCCCTGCTCGCCCAGCTTGCGCCACAGCGCCAGCGGGAACTGGTTGGTTTCATCGGCGTGGGCGGCCAACGGCGCGATCTCGGCGGCAGCGAACTGGGCCACGCTGTCGCGCAGCAGGTCGATGTCTTCGCCAAGGTCGAAATTCAGGGATGGAACGTGCATGCGGGCGACTCCACGGACAGGCGGCGGGTAGGGGGGCGCACCGGAGGGGAGCAGGCAAGGAACCTGCGCGGGCGATGGCCCCAGACTAGCCCGGATCAAGTAAAAAGTGAACGCAAGTTCAAAAATTGAATCTACAATCACCCCATGGCTTACAAACGCTCACCGCTGATGGAAGAACGGATGGCCGGAGCGCGCGAGCGGATCCTGCTGGCGGCCCGTGAACTGGTCGCGGCGGGCGGTTACCGCAATGCGCCGGTCACTGCCGTTGCGGCCCAGGCGGGGGTGTCCACCGGGCTGATCTACCGCCACTTCCCGTCCAAGGCCGAACTGTTCGTGGAGGTCTTGAGCGCGGCGGTGGAGCACGAAGTCGAGATACTGGAAGGCATCGCTGCCGGCCCTGAACCGGCACCGCAGCGGCTGCGGCTGGCGATCACCGCTTTCGTGCGGCGCGCGCTGGCCGGGCCCGGGCTGGCGCATGCCTTCATCGTCGAACCGGTCGACCCGGAAGTCGAAGCCGAGCGCATGCGCGGGCGGCGGCGCTTCGGCGACGTGTTCCGTCGGCTGGTGCAGGACGGCATTGCCAGCGGCGCGTTCCCCGCGCAGGACGTAGACGTCACCGCGGCCTGCATCGTCGGTGCCTTCACCGAAGCCCTGGTGGGCCCGACCGCGCCCAGCCGCCAGGCCCATCGCGACGAGCACGCCCTGGCTGACTCGATCAGCGCGTTCTGCCTGCGCGCCGCCGGCGGCTGATCACGGTTTGGTCGCTGACGACCCTTCTGGTGGGTGACGACCGTTGGTCGTCACATGCCTGCAAGGGGTAGCGCCCAGCCACGCTCGGCGAGCGCAGCGGCCTGGCCTCCGCCATCCATGCTGCACTGCGCTGTTGTCCCCGGCGAGGCCCGTTCTATACTCGGGCAGCAGGCTCATACGCTCAGCCGTGGTCCATCGACTATCAGCCAGGGGTAACGAAGAGTGCGGAATCACGATCTTGAGTTCCTGAAACGCTTTTCCATGGTCATCGGCCTGCTGGCCGTGATTACCTTGGGGTTGATCTTCCTGGCCGCCTGGCTGCACACCCGGATTCCTGCCGAGGTATCGCCCACGGCTGTGCTGCGGACCGGCCAGCGCATCGCCCCGTCCGGCGCGGTCTACGCCGGCAGCACCGGTGCGTCGGCGCAGGCGGCAGCCCAGGCGGCCGCGCTGGCGAAGGCCGCCTCGCAGGTGGCCTACGGCGGCACCACCGACGGCAAAGTGATCTACGACAACCTCTGCACCGCCTGCCACACCACCGGTGTCGGCCTGGCCCCCACGCTGGATCATTCGCACTGGGATGCGCGCATCGCGCAGGGCAAGGAAACCCTCTACAAGCACGCTATCGAGGGTTACACCGGCCCGGATGGCGGCATCATGCCACCCAAGGGCGGCAACCCTGCGCTCAGCGAAGAGCAGATCCACGCCACGGTCGACTGGATGATCGGCAACCTGAAATAGGGTGAACCATGCCGCCTGTGGCCGCTGGTCCCATGACGCATCAGGCTTTCATGTTTTGTGGTTACAGTGGCGACCTGTCCCTTCCGTTGCCGCTGTAACCGTCTGGAGCCGTTGTCGATGCGTCGTTGCCTGCTTGCCTTTGCCGTGGCCTTGTCCGTTTCCCCCGCCTTCGCGCAGCCGCAGCCCGCGCCGCAGGCGATGCCCGGCCAGTTGGCCAGCGCCGACGGCGCGACGATCACCCTTGCCCGTGCGCCCAGCGACTGGCGTGCACTGGATGGCAAGTACGTCCGCATCGCCGCCCCGCTCACCCTGGCCGGCACTGACGGTCTGGAGCGTTTCGGCCAGCTCACCGTGGCCTTCGAAGGCCGCCTGTGGCAGCCGACCGAAGTGGCCGTGCCCGGCAGCGCCGGCTACAGCCAGGTGATCGCCGACAACCAGCGCCGGCGCCTGTTGCTGGACGACGGCAGCGATGCCCGCGATCCGCAGCAGGTGCCGTACCTGGCTGCCGATGCGGTGCTGCGCACCGGCATGCAGCTGCGCGGCGTGGAAGGTCGGGTACGCGTGGACGCACAAGGCCGCCCCAGCCTGCAGCTGGGTCGCGCGCTCGCCCTGCCTTCGCTGCAGCGCCCGGCGGTGCCGCAGGTGGACGGTTCGCTGAAGGTGGCCGCCTTCAACCTCGAAAATTTCTTCAATGGCGACGGCAAGGGCGGCAGCTTCCCCACCCTGCGGGGCGCCAGGACGCTGGAAGAGCACCACGCGCAGCTGAAGAAGCTGATCGCCACCATCGCCCCGCTGGACGCTGACGTGGCCGCGCTGATGGAGCTGGAGAACGATGGCTACGGCCCGCAGTCGGCCATTGCCACGCTGGTGGATGCGATCAATGCCGCCCCCGGCAGCCATGCTGACTGGCGCTTCGTCGATGCCGGCAACGGCCCGGGCGAGAATCCGATCCGGGTCGGCATCATCTACCGGTCCAGCCGGCTGACCGCGCTCGGCAAGCCGGCCACGCTGCAAGGCGGTACCTTCGTCGAACATAGCCGGGTGCCGCTGGCGCAGGCCTTCCAGGCCAAGGGCGGTGCGCCCTTCATGGTGGTCGCCAATCATTTCAAGTCCAAGGGCTGCCGCGATGCCAGTGGCGCCGATGCCGACCACGATGACGGCCAGGGCTGCTGGAATGCCACGCGGGTGACATCGGCCCAGCAGTTGAATACCTGGATGCAGGGCGATCCGACCGGCACCGGCACGCGGGATGCCGTGCTGCTGGGCGACTTCAATGCCTATGCGATGGAGGATCCGATCCGCGCGCTGCGCAGCGCCGGCTGGCAGGACGCTTTCGCGCTGGCCAGGGTGGAGCGTCCTTACAGCTATGTCTACAACGGCTACAGCGGGCGGCTGGACCACGCGCTGCTCAACGCCGGCATGGCCAAGCGACTGTCAGGCGCGGCCGAGTGGCACATCAATGCCGACGAGATGGATGCTGGCGGCTATGCCAAACGCAACGGTGCGGGGCCGTGGCGCAGCTCGGACCACGACCCCCTGCTGCTGGGCTTCGACCGCTGATGACCGGGATGTGCCGGATCGGTCCGGCACATGCCCTGGCTTACAACTCAGCGCTCGACATTGAACGTGGCACGGCAACCATTGTTGACCCAGATGCCGTCCCCGGTGCTGCCCCAGTCGCGACCTTCCATGCAGGGTGAACCAGAGTGCTGTTCGGCCAGCCACACACGGCCGGCAGGGCCTGTGCGACAGCGTGTGTAGCGCTGGTGGATGCTGCTGCAGCTGATGCGCTGCAGCGCCACATCCGGGTAGGGCTGCCCCCTGCCGGCGTGCCCGCCATGGGGGTGCGCCGGGCGCGTGTAACTGTGCGGATCGTACGGCTGCCCGGGTTCTGCCGGATACGCGGGAGCCGGGGACACCGGGTGCGCAGGTTGCGCTGCCCAGGGCGAGCTGGGGCGTGCGCGTCCTGCTTCTGGCCCGGCCCGGCGCAGGGGCTCATCGCGTTGCAGGGAGACCTCGCCGGACTGGCCTTTCTCCAACGTTGCTGTGCTGGCAGCGGCCTGCTGGGCAGCGACAGGTGCGGCGGCACAGAGGGCTCCGAGCGCTGCCATGCCGGTCAACAACGTAGCGGCACCGCGATTCAGGTGACTTTTCATGCAATGAACTCCCAAGGTGGAGGATCGATGGCGGCGACGCAGGCCATCGTCCGTGCGTGCCGCGCCGGATCAGTCCTGTTGGACCCGGATGCTGCGGCTGGGGTCGCTATGCCCGTCGATGGGAACCGATATGGAGTTGTCGCGTTGCGCGTGGTGGTACCCGTGGCTGCTGCAAGCGGACAGTTGGCTGGCCAGTGCCAGCAGGGCGCAGCAGGTAATGAGGCGTTTCATCAATCTTCTCCAGATCAAGGTGAGCCGTGACCATAAAGAGAAGCAAGGAGCCAGTGGCGTCACTACCGTGAAGCAGCGCACAGTCGGATCCGCTCGGTTCAAAGATTGTTTAGCGTTTGATGCAGCGTGATCGGATCCCACGCGGCATGGCAGCACGCCGTTCACCCCAGCGCGATCAGGCCGATCGCCAGCACGGCCAGCGCCAAGCCTGCACGGTTCCACGCGCTGGTGCGCTCGCCGAAACCGTACATGCCGACCAGCGCGCCCAGCACCACCACGCCGATGTTCATGCCGGCGAACACGGTGGCCGGGCTGTCGGGCAGGGCCTGGTGTGCATGCACATAGAACAGGATGTTGCCGCCGTTGAGCAGGCCGAGCAGGGCACCGGCGCCGAGGTTGCGCCACGCCAGCCGGGTGCGGCCGCGGGCGTGCCGCACTAGCTGCAGGGCCAGCATCAGCAGGAAAGCCAGGCAGAAGCACATCAGCAGTGCGGCCATCGACGGGGTGCCGGACAGCGCGACCTTCTTCAGCAGGATGTCCACCGCCGCAAAGCCGAACCATACCCCAAGCAGCCAGCGCCAGCCTGCCGGCGCGGCCTCCGCACCCGGCCCGCGCGGGCGCAGGCTGATGGCCAGCATCGCTACCAGGCCCAGGCCAAGGCCTGCCAGCTTCCACGGCGTGGCGGTCTGGCCGAAGAACGCGAACGCGGCCAGCAGCGAAAGCAGCAGCGACAATCGCTGCGCCACATCACTGCGTACGATGCCGGCCGCCGCCACCGCGCGGCCCAGCACCAGGAAGATCGCCGGCAGGATCACCGCCAGCGCCAGCAGCGCGGCCCACGGGGCGTGGCTGGAGTGCAGCGATGCTAGCGGCGGGCGCAGCACCAGCCCGGTCATCGCTGCGGCCACCAGGTAATTCCAGGTGACCATCTGGCCCACGTCCAGCTGCTGGCGACGTGCGAGCTTCAGCATCACCGACACCAGCACGCTGCAGATCACCGCGAAGACGAGGAAGTACATGGGGGCCGGGAGCAGGGGACGGGTGGGGGACGCTATCATGTTGCCATGCGCAATCCTCCTTTCCCCCCGCAGTCGGACACCCTCGTGCTTGCCGGACCGGTCGGTCCGCTGGACGTAGCGGTTGATCTGCCCAAGCCGGAGGTGCCGGCCCAGCCGGTGACCGCCATCGTCTGCCACCCGCTGTCCACCGAGGGCGGCACGATGCACAACAAGGTGGTCACCATGGCCGCCAATGCGCTGCGCGACCTTGGCGTGGCGACGGTGCGTTTCAACTTCCGCAGTGTCGGCGGATCGGCCGGCCGCTTCGACCACGGCAACGGCGAACAGGACGACCTGAAGGCCGTGGTGGCCTGGGTGCGCGAACAGCGCCCGGACGACCAGGTGTGGTTGGTGGGCTTCAGTTTCGGTGCCTTCGTTTCGTTGAAAGTCACCGCCGAGGTGCAGCCGCAGGCGCTGGTGTCGATCGCCCCGCCGGCCGGCCGCTGGGACTTCGGTGGCATCCAGCCGCCGGCACAGTGGCTGGTGATCCAGGGCGAGCAGGACGAGATCGTCGATCCGCAGGCGGTGTATGACTGGTTGGAGACCGTGGACGCACCGCACGAGCTGGTGCGCATGCCCGACACCAGCCACTTCTTCCACCGCAAGCTGATCGACCTGCGCGGGGCGATCACCCACGGGGTGAAGCGCTGGCTGCCGCTGCAAGCGGATCCGGCGGCATGAGCGAGGCGGTGATGACCCCTTCGCGGCGCTATGCCGAGGGCGTGGCGCGCGGCGAATGGCAGGACGACCCGGCCCAGCACGCCGCGCTGGCCGAACTGGACCGCATCCATCTGGCGCTGCTGGAAGATGCCGACGACGGCTGGCTGGACCGGTTGTCGTCGTTCTTCAAGAAGCCCGAAGCAGTCAAGGGCCTGTATTTCTGGGGTGGCGTGGGCCGCGGCAAGACTTTCCTGGTAGACCTGTTCTACGACGGATTGCCGATCCAGCAGAAGTACCGCACGCACTTCCACCGGTTCATGCGCGGCATCCATGAACGCCTGCGCGAACACCAGGGGCAGAGCGATCCGTTGGCGAAGATCGCCCAGGAGTGGCGCAGCAAGCTGCGCGTGCTGGTGCTGGACGAATTCTTCGTCACCGATATCGGTGATGCGATGCTGCTGGCGCGCCTGCTGGAACGCTTGTTCGCCGAGGGCGTGACCCTGGTGACGACCTCCAACACGGCGGTGGAAAACCTGTACCTCAACGGCCTGCAGCGTGACAGCTTCCTGCCCGCGATCGACCTGCTGCAGCGCTACTGCGTGGAGCTGTACGCCGAAGGCACCGAGGACTACCGCATGCGCGCGCTCACGCGTTCGCCGGTGTACCGGTCGCCGCTGGCCGCCGACAGCGATGCGTGGCTGGGCACGCGCTGGGCCGATTTGAGCGGCGGGCAGCCGGCGAAGGCCGGCAACATCGAGATCGAGGGCCGCAAGATCCCGGTGCGCGGGCGCGGCAAGAGCATCGCCTGGTTCGATTTCCCGGCGCTGTGCGAAGGCCCACGCGGGCCCTCGGACTACATCGAGATCGCGCAGGAATTCAACACCGTGCTGCTGGGCGGCATCCCCGCCTTCGACCGCAACAACGAAGACGCCGCGCGGCGCTTCGTCAACCTGATCGACGAACTGTACGACCGCCACGTCAACCTGGTCTGCACCGCCACCACCTCGCCGATCGAGCTCTACACCGGCACCCGCCTGCAGGGCGCCTTCGAGCGCACCGCCTCGCGCCTGATCGAAATGCAGAGCGCCGAATACCTGGGCACCGCGCACAAAGCCTGAAAAAGGGGACGGAGGGGATTAAGGCGCAATTGGCCAGAAGGCGGTCATTTGCGCCTTAATCCCCTCCGTCCCCTTTTTGGGTGCCCAGCCAGTTTCGTGCACGCTGCGTGAGGGTCAGTGTTGCGTTGATCGTGACCCGCTGTCACATCAAAAGGGTGCTCTTCGGCCTTGACTGCGCACCCGTTTCTGGCGGGTAGCGCCCCTGCGGGGCGGGCCCGAAACCGCTGGTCCTTGCGCCACAAGGGATTAGGAGAAATCCCTACATTTGGCGTTGACGGACCCTCTTACCCCCACTATCTTGTGGCCGTCGGTGTCTTCGACCACAAGTCGAGGGCACGGACGGGAAGCCTGGACCCCTGCATGCAGGGACTCCGGCACTGCCCCGCAACGGTACTTTCGGGAGCCTTTCCGTCTTGCCGACAGCCGCATGTGCACATGTGCGGCGCTGGCTGCGTGATCTCTGATCGGATGACAGGTTTTGCAGGGTGCGGTGTGCGGGCTTTCCGTCGCTGTCGCGCCGTATGCGACACCTCTCTTTCATCCTTGGATTGATCCGCACCGGAACGTGCCTGCCTAGGCGCGCCGTGCATCCCATCTCACGCCCAGAGGACCACCGCCGTGACCACCGAAAACAGTGCCACCATCGACAAGGAAAGCGAGTTCCTGCTTACGTCGCCGCCGACTGCCAACACCATGAGTGTGACCAAGCGCAACGGTACGACCGAGCTGGTGGACCTGAACAAGATCGTCCGCGCGGTGCAGCGTTCCTCGGAAGGCCTGCATTCGGTCGATCCGATGCGCGTGGCCACCCGCACCATTTCCGGCCTGTACAACGGTGCCACCACGCAGGAGCTGGACGAGCTGTCCATCCGCACCTCCGCCCTGCTGATCGGTGAAGAGCCCGAGTACGGCCGCCTGGCCGCGCGCCTGCTGGCCAACTTCATCGCCAAGGAAGTGTCCAACCAGGAGATCCACGCGTTCTCCCAGTCGGTCGGCCGTGGCCACGAAGTGGGCCTGATCAACGACCGCCTGCTGGGCTTCGTGCAGATCAACGCGCGCAAGCTCAACGATGCGATCGATCCGACGCTGGACCTGAACTTCGATTACTTCGGCCTGCGTACCCTGTACGACCGCTACCTGCTGCGCCATCCGCACACCCGCAAGGTGATCGAGACCCCGCAGCAGTTCTTCCTGCGCATCGCCAGCGCGCTGAGCGAAGACGTGGCCGAGACCCTGGCGCTGTACAAGCGCATGGGCAACCTGGATTACCTGCCGTCCTCGCCGACGCTGTTCAACTCGGGCACCACCCACGAGCAGCTGTCCTCGTGCTTCCTGCTGGATTCACCGCAGGATTCGCTGGAATCCATCTATTCCAAGTACGGCGACATCGCCCAGCTGTCCAAGTTCAGCGGCGGCATCGGCGTCAGCTACACCCGCGTGCGTTCGCGTGGCTCGCTGATCAAATCCACCAACGGCCATTCCAACGGCATCGTGCCGTGGCTGAAGACCATGGACTCCTCGGTTGCCGCGGTGAACCAGGGCGGCAAGCGCAAGGGCGCGGCCTGTGTGTACCTGGAAAGCTGGCACGCCGACATCGAGGACTTCCTCGAGTTGCGTGACAACACCGGCGACGAATCGCGTCGTGCGCACAACCTGAACCTGGCCAACTGGATCCCGGACCTGTTCATGAAGCGCGTCGAGGCCGACCAGGAATGGTCGCTGTTCGATCCGCGCGTGGTCCCCGAGTTCACCGATCTGTTCGGCGACGCCTTCGAAGCGGCGTACCTGCAGGCCGAAGCGCAGGGCAAGGCCAACCGCACCATCTCCGCACGCAAGCTGTACTCGCGGATGATGCGCACCCTGGCCGAGACCGGCAACGGCTGGATGACCTTCAAGGACAAGTGCAACCGCGCCAGCAACCAGACCCTGCGTCCGGGCAACGTGATCCACCTGTCCAACCTGTGCACCGAAATCCTGGAAGTCACCTCGGCCGAAGAGACCGCGGTGTGCAACCTGGGCTCGATCAACCTGGGCAACCATTTCGACGCCCACGGCGAGTTTGATTTCGACAAGCTGGCCGACACCGTGCGCCTGGCGATCCGCCAGCTGGACCGCGTGATCGACCTGAACTTCTACCCGATCGAATCGGCACGCCGCGGCAACCTGCGCTGGCGTCCGGTCGGCCTGGGCTGCATGGGCCTGCAGGACGTGTTCTTCCGCAAGCGCCTGGCCTTCGACAGTGCCGAAGCCCGCGCGCTGTCGAAGAAGATCGCTGAAAGCATCTACTTCCATGCACTGGAAACCTCGGTCGAACTGGCCCAGGAACGCGGCAAGCATCCGTCCTTCGCCGACACCCGTGCGGCCAGCGGCGAGCTGCAGTTCGATGCCTGGAACGTGGTGCCGGAAGACACCGCGCGTTGGGACGCCCTGCGTGAGCGCATCAAGGAACACGGCCTGCGCAACTCGCTGATGATCGCGATCGCCCCGACCGCCACCATCGCCTCCATCGCCGGCTGCTACGAGTGCGTGGAGCCGCAGGTGTCCAACCTGTTCAAGCGCGAGACCCTGTCCGGCGACTTCCTGCAGATCAACCGTTACCTGGTGACCGAGCTGAAGAAGCTGGGCCACTGGACGCCGGAAATGCGCGATGCGATCAAGCTGGCCGACGGTTCCATCCAGGGCATCGCCCAGATCCCGGAAACGCTGCGCCACGTGTACCGCACTGCGTGGGAACTGCCGATGCGTTCGCTGATCGACATGGCCGCCGATCGTGGCGCCTTCATCGACCAGTCCGCCTCGCTCAACCTGTTCATGGAAAGCCCGAACATCGGCGCGATGTCGTCCATGTACATGTACGCCTGGAAGCAGGGCATCAAGACCACCTACTACCTGCGTTCGCGTCCGGCCACCAAGATCGCCAAGACCACCGTCAGCAGCCACGTGGCCGCCGTCGATCCGGTCGATGCCATCGCCTGCTCGCTGGAAAATCCGGAAAGCTGCGAGGCGTGCCAGTAATACGCCGCAACGTTGTAGCGCCGGGCCCTGCCCGGCGTTTTCACCCGTAAACCAGGAATCACCATGGCTGATAAACCCACCCAGATGCTGCTCGACCCAGGTTTCGAACTGACCCTGCGTCCGATGCGCTACTCGCAGTTCTACGAGATGTACCGGAACGCGATCAAGAACACCTGGACGGTGGAAGAGATCAACTTCCAGATCGACATCAGCGACCTGCATTCGAAGATGTCGCCGGCCGACCGCCATCTGATCCACCGCCTGGTCGCGTTCTTCGCCACCGGCGATTCGATCGTGTCCAACAACCTGGTGCTGAACCTGTACCAGCACCTCAATGCGCCCGAAGCGCGCATGTACCTGTCGCGCCAGCTGTATGAAGAAGCGCTGCACGTGCAGTTCTACCTGACCCTGCTGGACAACTACCTGCCGGATCCGGATGAGCGCGTCAAAGCCTTCGCCGCGGTGGAGAACATCGACTCGA
Source organism: Stenotrophomonas sp. CFBP 13724 (assembly GCF_014841975.1). Lineage (NCBI taxonomy): Bacteria > Pseudomonadati > Pseudomonadota > Gammaproteobacteria > Lysobacterales > Lysobacteraceae > Stenotrophomonas > Stenotrophomonas sp. CFBP 13724. The sequence goes on along the minus strand of NZ_JACYUW010000003.1, from coordinate 81,255 downwards.
TCAAGAAGAAGGCCGACTTCTGCTTCAAGTGGATCGATTCCATCCAGGACCTGCGCCGGATCGAAACGCGCGACCAGCGTCGCCAGTTCCTGCTCAACCAGATCTGCTTCGCTGCCTGCATCGAAGGCCTGTTCTTCTTCGCCGCGTTTGCCTACGTGTACTACTTCCGTTCGCGTGGCCTGCTCAACGGCCTGGCATCGGGTACCAACTGGGTGTTCCGCGATGAAAGCGCGCACATGGAGTTCGCCTTCGAGTGCGTGGACGTGATCCGCGAAGAAGAGCCGGACCTGTTCGACGATGCGATGAAGCAGCAGGTGTATGACATGCTGGCCGAAGCGATCGAGTGCGAAGTGCAGTTCGCCGAAGACGTGCTGTCCGGCGGCGTGGCGGGTATTTCCACCCGCGACATGCGCCAGTACCTGCAGCACTGCGCCGACAACCATTTCCACCGCCTGGGCATGGAGAAGAAGTACAACGTGCGCAACCCGCTGTCCTTCATGGAACTGCAGGACGTGCAGGAGCTGACCAACTTCTTCGAACGCCGTTCCTCGGCGTACCAGGTTGGCGTGAAGGGCGAAGTCGCCTTCGACATGTCCTTCTGATCCGGTAACGCCTCACCGTGGTGGCGCCGAGCCATGCTTGGCGAGCGAAGCGGGGTAGTGACGGCCGCTGGCCGTCAACGTGCGACACGAAAAAGGGACGGATGCGACATAATCGCTCCGTCCCTTTCTCATGCCGGTACCCCCATGACCGCCCAGCCCGAAACCGTGCCGCCCATCGAAGTGCGCATGGCGGAGATCGTCTTCCCCAACCACACCAACCACATGGGCACCCTGTTCGGTGGCCAGGCGCTGGCATGGATGGACAAGGCCGCGTTCCTGGCCGCCGCGCGTTACTCGCGCCGCACCGTGGTCACCGCGCGCAGTGACCAGGTCGATTTCAAGCTGCCGATCCGCATTGGCCAGATGGTCGAAACCATCGGCCGTATCGTGGAAGTTGGCCGCAGTTCGATGAAAGTGCAGGTGGAATTGATCGCCGAGGACCTGCACAACGGCGAGCGCAAGCTGTGCACCCGCGGGCACTTCGTGATGATTGCGCTGGACGACGAAGGCCATCCCACCGCCGTCCCGCCGCTGCCCGAGGCCACGCCGGACGCCTGAGCCGGTGCTTGCACGTTGGCCGGGCTGCCCCCATCTGAGCGGGTATGAGCCAGCCGCTGACCGACTTCATCGCGCGCGCCCGCCGCCTGTTCGTGCTGACCGGCGCCGGTTGCAGCACCGCCTCCGGCATTCCGGACTACCGCGATGCCGATGGCCAATGGAAGCGCACCCCGCCGGTGACCTACCAGGCCTTCATGGCCGAACCGGCGACCCGCCAGCGCTACTGGGCACGCAGCCTGGTCGGCTGGCCGCGCTTCGGCCACGCCGTGCCCAATGGCACCCATCACGCGCTGGCCGCGCTGGAAGCCAGCGGCAAGCTGGAAGTGCTGCTCACCCAGAACGTGGACGTGCTGCACCAGCGTGCCGGCAGTGCCAACGTGATCGACCTGCATGGCCGGCTGGACCGCGTGCGCTGCATGGGCTGCGAACAGCGCAGCAGCCGCGAGGACCTGCAGCAGCGCCTGATGGCGGCCAATCCCGGCTGGGACGCGCTGGAAGCGGGCATTGCACCGGATGGCGATGCCGACCTGGAGACCGATTTCTCCGCCTTCAACGTGCCGGACTGCCTGCACTGCGGCGGCCTGCTGAAGCCGGACGTGGTGTTCTTCGGTGAGAACGTACCGCGCGAACGCGTCGCGGCCGTGCATGACCACCTGCAGCGCGCCGATGCGGTGCTGGTGGTGGGCTCCTCACTGATGGTGTATTCGGGATTCCGCTTCGTGCAGGCCGCGGCCAAGGCCGGGCTGCCGGTGGCAGCACTGAACCGGGGCCGCACCCGTGCCGATGAACTGCTCGCCTTCAAGGACGAGCGCGACTGCGCCGAAGCCCTGGCGCCGTGGTTGGCAGCATCGTGACACCCGCCGTGGTGGGTGACGACCGTTGGTCGTCACGCTCTTCATCCCCACCAAAAAACCCTGTTCCAACACAGCGCTTGATCTCCAACCCCATCGGCGCTGCAATAGCCCCCTGTCTTTTTCCCCCTGCGAATCCCCCACGTGAGCCAGCTGCTGTCGCCCGTCACCTTCGGGCCCCTGACCCTGCCCAACCGCATCGTGATCGCGCCGATGTGCCAGTACTCCGCCGAAAACGGCCAGGCCACGGATTGGCACACCATCCACCTGGGCAACCTGTCCCAGTCCGGCGCCGGACTGCTGATCCTGGAAGCCACCGCCGTCGAGCCGCGCGGCCGCATCAGCCATGCCGACCTGGGCCTGTGGGATGACGCCACCGAAGCCGCGCTGGACAAGGTGCTGCAGACGGTGCGCCGCTGGTCGACGATGCCGATCGGCATCCAGCTCGGCCATGCCGGTCGCAAGGCCTCGGTGTCGCGCCCGTGGGAAGGCGGCAAGCAGATTCCTGCCGATGACGACAACGGCTGGACGCCGGTCGCGCCGTCGCCGCGCCCGTTCCACGCCGGCAACCCGGCCCCGCACGAACTGACCGAAGCCGAGATCGCCGGCATCGTCGAAGCCTTCGCCGAAAGCGCACGTCGTGCTGAGCGCCTGGGTATCCAGTTGATCGAACTGCATGCCGCGCATGGTTACCTGCTGCACCAGTTCCTGTCGCCGCTGAGCAACCAGCGTACCGATGGCTACGGTGGCCCGCTGCCGAACCGCATGCGCCTGCTGATCGAGGTGTACGACGCGGTGCGTGCGGCGGTATCGCCGTCGATCGCCGTGGGCGTGCGTATTTCGGCCAGTGACTGGGTCGCCGGCGGCTGGGACATCACCCAGACCGAGACCGTGGCGATGATCCTGGAATCGCGCGGCTGCAACTTCCTGCATGTGTCCAGCGGTGGCCTGGACGAACGCCAGAAGATCGAGATCGGTCCGGGCTACCAGGTGCCGTTCGCTGCGGCGATCAAGGCCAAGGGCCGCATGCCGGTGATCGCCGTGGGCCTGATCACCGAGCCCGACCAAGCCGAGTCGATCCTGCGCCACAACCACGCCGATGCCATCGCCCTGGCACGCGGCATCCTGTACGACCCGCGCTGGCCGTGGCACGCCGCCGCCGCACTGGGCGACAGCGTGGTGCCGGCCCCGCAGTACCTGCGCTGCGAACCGCGCGAAGCCCGCGGCGTCTTCGAAACGCGCTGACCCAGTAGTGACGGCCGCTGGCCGTCATGCTCGTGCCCTGGCTCCTGGTAGGCGACGACCGTTGGTCGTCACGCTCACGCTTCCGGTAGTGACGGCCGCTGGCCGTCATGCCCTTGCCCTGGCTCCTGCCGGAAAAACACAGATTCCCTCATGGACGCGATCAGCCCCGGCTGCGCACGATAGTCCCGCTGGTGCCAGTCGCCCCAGCCGGGATAGCAGTCCCGACTCCCGATGATGTTTTCCACTCTGTTCGCTCCGAAAAGGGAGTCAGAGAATGCACTGTTCTGCCGCTTGTACGGCGGGCGGTGCGTGGGGATCTTTGATCCACCCGTTGTCCATGGGGAACCATCTGGCCGGCACTGCTACCCTCACCGTCCGCCACCTTGCGCTCCCGCGCAGGTGGCCTTCCACGCTGCGAGGTCACCGGTGCTCGACAACGCCCAGGCCGATTCCACGCCATCCACCCCCGCCCGCCAGATGCCGCAGATAACACCGCGCACAAGACCACCTTCGAACTGCTCGAACTCGCTTCGCGCTTCCGCCATCCGGCTGCCGTTGCCGCGCTGCTGTAATCCTGCATCATTGAAAGCGACGGCGACGCGCAGATCATCGACCGCACGCTGGCGGCCATCGCGCACGCACAAGGCGTTCGCGGATTCCCACAGCGAAGTGGCGTGTCCTGTCGCCAGCTGCGACGCGAGCTGACCGGCCGACGCCCGACCCAGTTCGCCACCGTGTTGCAGGTGACGCGCACCTTCGGCCTCAGCCTGCACCTGACCGCGACCAGTAGGGACGACCATCAATCGTTTAGGCGCTTTGAGCAGGATTGCCCCATATCGTGACTCAGAGCTGAATTCGAACGCGCCAGATCCTTCATGTTTACTCCGCACACCAACGTGCAGACCTATCGAAAGGGTATGGGCATGATTCGTAGAAATGTACTCATCACTTTGATAACCGTTGCCGCCACATCATTCGCGCTGATGGCAAATGCATCTAATCCGGCGGAGATCACGGGCACCATTGAGCAACGGTTCGCGCCCATTCATAGCGAAGTACAATTGCAGGATTATCTCGTAGATATGCCCGCCACGTCACCGTTGCTTGACCTTTCAGACGAAGCTAGGGCTCGGTTTGTATCGTCATTGAAGTTCAACCACGCAGGTCTGGTCAGCTACAGCTATGCAGACGTGCAAGCGGAGCTGACAGCCACCCAGGCATACCGCCTGTTAGCACTGTTCGGCGCACAGCGTACGCTCAGGCTGCTTCCCGACCTTGAAATCAGGACGGCGGATGATGAACGAGTGATGCATTCCTTAACTCCATCGTTGTTCCTTGACCATCCCGGATACGAGTGCACTGGTAGTTCAACCTGCTCAATCAGTAGCCACAAAATTTGCATGGGCGGATGCTGAAATGAATCCGCTGATGTCAGCTGGTCTTTGGGGTGCTTTTCTTATCGCAGGCATTGGCGAGTCAATGCTGCCCCTGGACCAGCGCATCGCGGGTATTGAGCAGGAACGGTTAGGCCTTGAGCCCAAGGAGCGACTGAGCGCGATGCTCAGAGCCTATGACAGTGAGGTCGCTCCTGAGGCTTTTAGCGATGAATGCGCACGTATAGATACATCGGTTCTGAAAGAAATCTATATGGCGAGCGTTCACATCGCTAGATACACCGCCAATGAAGAGTGGTTGGCTCGAGTGCGATGCCTGCATTCCGCACTGAAGGCCAAAGACATGGGCACAAAGAAGGGTGACGGTGCGCTGAGGGATATCCTTATTGCCACGCGTCACTTCGAGGAGGCTGATGCATTGGCTAGCCACCTCATGCCCTTCAAGCGAACGCTGCCGCGGATACTGGGTAAGAAAATGTCTCAGCAAGGGGTCCTTGTACCGGTTTCGAACGGCAACCTTCAGTGGACTCAATGGGAAAGCCGCCAAGGATGGCAGCTGGTAGCAATGGTGCATCCTCTTTGCGGGTTCTCCCGCCGTGCTTCGGCAGCGATAGCAAACCAGAAACGCTGGGATGATCTGCGCAGTCGGCTAAGAATGGTTGTGCAGCGTGAAGCAGGCTGGTACGGCGACGCAGCGGTGCGTGAATGGAATTTACTGCACCCGGAACTTCCCATTGTGTTTCAGGCGGGCGCGCAAGGATGGGGGCCATTCGATGCCTATGAGACCCCGGTCTTTCATATCCTCCACGATGGAAAATTGGTTCGATCAATCTCGGGTTGGAAAGATGATGGGAGGCTCCTTCATGAAGCTTGGGGCGAGCTCGTTCATGGGGACTGACGCATACGAGCCATCTTTCTCATAGCTCCTTCGAACAGGAACATCGTCGTCCGTCCGCCCGTTGACCCTCATCCCGCCGGCACCTGCCATGCCACCGGCAATCCCGCTTGCAGGTGCTCGAACAGCACGCGGATGCGCGGGGTGAAGTCGCGCCGGTCGCTCAGGCAGAAGTACATTTCCATGGGTTCCGGTCGCCACGCTGGGTCGTCGGCCAGCACGGTCTGCAGGCGGCCATCACGCAGATAGGGCTCGGCGACGAAGGCGGACAGCCGGGTGATGCCGCCGCCGGCCGCGGCCAGTTCGGCCAGGGCATCGATGTCGTCGCAGATCATTCCGGGCTGCATCGTCGCCTCGACACGGCCCTGTTCGCCGAGCAGCCCCCAGCGCAGCGGACGGCCGTCGGCAGGGAAGCGGAACAGCAGCGCGCGGTGACTCGCCAGCTGCTCCGGTGAGGTCGGGGTGCCCGCCCGTTCCAGATAGGACGGTGCGGCGCAGAACACGAACGGGATGCGCGCCAGCGGGCGTGCCACCAGCCCATCCTGCAGTTGTGCGCCGATGCGGATGCTAACGTCCACCGACTCTTCGGCGTGGCGCACGGCGCGGTCGGAAAGCCGCAGTTCCAGCTGCAACTGCGGATACCGGCGCTGCAGCGCGGGCAGCATCGGCGCCAGCACGTGGCGCCCGAACGCGCGGCTGCAGCCGATGCGCAGCGGGCCTGCCGGTTCGATGTCGCCGCTGCTGATCGCGGCCTGTGCGCCGGCCAGCTCCGCTTCGATGTGCTGCACCTTGGCCAGGTACAGCGCGCCGGCTTCGCTGAGCGACAGCGAACGGGTGCTGCGGTTGAACAGGCGCACGCCCAGGTGCGCCTCCAGCCGGCTGATGTTCTGGCCGACGGCCGTGGCGCTGATGCCGAGTGCGCGCGCGGCGCCGGCGATACTGCCGGCTTCGGCGGTGCGGGTGAAGGTGCGGATGAGCTGGAGCAGGTTCATGACCGCACAGCCTGCCATGGCCGGGGGCAAAGTTCTGCTTCGGACTGCCCCAAGCGCGCAGGGGCTGCAGCCGCGCGGCGCGTCGGGCATGCTGGAAGGCTGTTCCTGCACGCCCACCACCACCCATGACCGATTCCACTGTACTGCCGGCCCGCCGCGGGCTGAAGTTCGGCCATCGCGCTACGCCCTATGTCTTCGCCTTTTTCATGGCCGGCATCATGGCGATGCTGATGTGCCTGGTGATCACTGCCGCGCATGCGGGGGTGGACGAGGCCTACCTGGGCCGCGTGCTGGAGGCCTATCTGCTGGCGATGCCGGTGGCGTTCTGCTGCGTGCTGGTGGTGCGCCCGCTGGTGCTGCGGCTGGTGGCACTGACGGTGCATCCGCCTGAGCGCAATCGGTAGCGCCGAGCCACGCTCGGCGAGCGCAGCGGAAGGCGGAAGCGTGACGACCAACGGTCGTCACCCACCAACGGCAGAGGCATGACGGCCAGCGGCCGTCACTACCGGGGGAAATCGGTAGCGCCGAGCCATGCTCGGCGAGCGCAGCGGAAGGCAGGAGCGTGACGACCAACGGTCGTCACCCACCAACGGCGGAGGCACGACGGCCAGCGGCCGTCACTACCGGGCGATGCAGTTGCATCTGAGAGCATTTATTCCGCAGCGCAGCAGGCTGCCCTAGACTTGGCCGGATGCGACCCGACTCCATCCTCACTCTGTCCTGCCCGGACCGCACCGGTATCGTCTACCGCGTGTCCGGCCTGTTGTACGACCACGGCTGCAACATCCTCGACGCCCAGCAGTTCGGCGACGAGGAGAGCGGGCGCTTCTTCCTGCGCGTGCATTTCGACCGTGATGCCGGCCTGCCGCTGGATACGGTCCAGGCGTCGATGCAGGCGCTGGCAAGCGACTACGGCATGGACTGGCAACTGCACGACGGCCGCCGCCGGGCACGCCTGCTGGTGCTGGTCAGCAAGCAGGGCCACTGCCTCAACGACCTGCTGTTCCGCGCCCACAGTGGCCAATTGAAAGTGGACATCGCCGCGGTGGCCTCCAACCACGCCGACTTCGCACCGCTGGCGGCGTCGTATGGCATTCCGTTCCATCACCTGCCGGTGAGCGCGGAAACGCGCGAGGTGCAGGAACGCCAGATCATCGATCTGGTCGAGCGCGAGAAGATCGACCTGGTGGTGCTGGCGCGCTACATGCAGATCCTCTCGCCGACGCTGTGCCGCGCGCTGGCGGGCCGTGCGATCAACATCCACCACAGCTTCCTGCCCAGCTTCAAAGGGGCGCAGCCGTATCACCAGGCGCACGCACGCGGGGTCAAGATCATCGGTGCCACTGCGCATTATGTGACCGAAGACCTGGACGAAGGCCCGATCATCGAACAGGACGTGGCCCGCGTGGATCATGCGATGACCCCGCGCGAGCTGGTGCGTCTGGGCAGCGACACCGAATCGCAGGTGTTGGCGCGTGCGGTGCGCCGGCATGTGGAGCATCGCATCCTGCTCAACGGGCATCGTACGGTGGTGTTCCGGTAGCGCCGGCGCGATCAGAGCAGGGCGATGTGTGGCGGGCATTACGATGCCGGATGGAATCCGCCGAGCATGGCTCGGCGCTACCGGGCGCTACCGGGTGCGATCAAAGCAGCGCGATGCCTGCCGTTGCCAATGCCTGGCGCGTGGCGTCGTCGTTGTCGGCGCTGACCGGTCGGGTCAGGTCCCAGTGGAAGCCCACGGCGAAGCCGGCGCTGGCCGCGTCCTGTGCGGTCCACAACACGCAGTAGTCGCGCGCCAGTCCGCACACATGTACTTCGCTGATGCCGCGTTCGCGCAACCAGCCGGCCAGACCAGTTGCCGGGCGCGACCCTTCCGGGCCGTGGTTCTCGCGGAACGCGCTGTACGAATCCACCCGCGGACGGGTGCCTTTGCGCAGCACCAGGTCAGCGGCATTCCAGTCCACGCCGGGATGCAGCGCGGCGCCGGGTGATCCCTGCACGCAGTGGTCGGGCCACAGGGTCTGCGGATGGCCGTGCAGCTGGATCTGCGCGAACGGCTGCTGGCCGGCGTAGTGGCTGGCGAACGATGCATGGTCGACCGGGTGCCAATCCTGGGTGGCGACCACGGTGCGGTAGCGGCGCTCGGCCAGCAGCGCGGCGATCGGTGCGACCAGCGCATCGCCATCGGCACAGGCCAACGCGCCGCCGGGCATGAAGTCCGGTTGCAGGTCCACCACGATCAGGGCCACGTGGGCGGGCGGGGGCATCATGGGAAAATCCGTGCAGGGGAGCACGCAGCGTACCGGCACGAAAGCCCGCAGGGTAGGGCCGAAGGGGTAGAGCCGAAAGGGCGGAACCGAAGAGGTAGAGCCGACTTCAGTCGGCTGCCAGCCACCACCGTGCGGAATGCCCAGCCGACTGAAGTCGGCTCTACCCCACCTTCTTTGTCAGGCCACGCTGGCCTCGGCGTGCTCGGCGCGCAGTTCGGCCGCGGCCGCTACAAGTGCTTCCAGTGCCGCACGGGTTTCCGGCCAGCCGCGGGTCTTCAGGCCGCAATCCGGGTTCACCCACAGCTGTTCCGGCTTCAGCACCGCCAACGCCTTGCGCAGCAGGTCCACCATCTCCGCCTTGTCCGGCACGCGCGGGGAGTGGATGTCATACACGCCCGGCCCGATCTCGTTGGGATAGTTGAAGCGCACGAAGGCATCCAGCAGCTCCATCCGCGAACGCGAGGTCTCGATCGAAATGACATCGGCATCCATCGCCGCCACCGAGTGGATGATGTCGTTGAACTCCGAATAGCACATGTGCGTGTGGATCTGCGTGGCATCGCGCACCCCGCTGGTGCTGATCCGGAACGATTCCACCGCCCAGTCCAGGTAGCTGCGCCATTGCGCGCGGCGCAGCGGCAGCCCTTCGCGAATCGCCGGCTCGTCGACCTGGATCACGCCGATGCCCGCCGCCTCCAGATCATTCACTTCATCGCGCAGTGCCAGCGCGATCTGCCGGCAGGTGGCGTCGCGTTCCTGGTCGTCGCGCACGAACGACCACTGCAGCACCGTCACCGGACCGGTCAGCATGCCCTTCATCGGCTTGCGGGTGAGCGACTGGGCATACTGCGACCAGCGCACGGTCATCGGCTGCGGACGGCTGACATCGCCGAAGATCACCGGCGGTTTCACGCAGCGCGAGCCGTAGCTCTGCACCCAGCCGTTGCCGGTGAAAGCGAAGCCTTCCAGCTGCTCGCCGAAGTATTCCACCATGTCGTTGCGCTCGAACTCACCGTGCACCAGCACGTCCAGTCCCAGCGCTTCCTGCACGCGCACGCAGTGCGCGGTCTGCTGCTCCAGGAAGGCCTCGTAGTCGGCCAGCGACAGCTTGCCGGACTTGTGCCGGGCGCGTGCTTCGCGCACGTCCAGGGTCTGCGGGAACGAGCCGATCGTGGTGGTGGGCAGCAGCGGCAACTGCAGCGCGGCGTGCTGCGCCAGGCGGCGCTGCGGGTAGCTGCCATGGCGCCGGGCATCGGCGGCGGACAGGCTGGCCAGGCGCGCGGCGACGGCCGGGTTGTGCACGCGCGGCGAGCGGCGGCGGGCCTCCAGCGCCTCGCGGTTGGCGCCCAGCCCGGCGTCCGCGGACGGCTTGCCGTCCAACGCATCGGCCAGCACGCGCAGTTCTTCCAGCTTCTGCCGTGAGAACGCCAGCCAGCTACGCAGTTCCCCGTCCAGTTTCTTTTCCAGCGTAAGGTCCACCGGCGAATGCAGCAGCGAACACGACGGGGCCAGCCACAGCAGGTCCGCACCGCGATCGGTCTGCGCGTAGCGCGCCAGGATCAGCGCATTGTCCAACTGGGTGCGCCAGATGTTGCGGCCGTTGACCAGCCCGGCCGACAGCACGCGGCCGGCGGGCAGCGCCTGCAGCACGGCGTCCAGCTGTTCCGGCGCGCGCACCAGGTCCACGTGCAGGCCGTCCACCGGCAGGCTGGCGGCAAGACCGAGGTTGTCATCCAGCGCGCCGAAGTAAGTGGCCAGCAGGAGCTTCGGTCGTGCAGCCGCCTTCGCGCCCAGCACGGCATAGGCGCGTTCAAATGCGGCGCGGGCGGCCGCGTCCAGATCCTGTACCAGCAGTGGCTCGTCCAGCTGCACCCAGTCCGCGCCGGCCACTTCCAGCTGGGCCAGCAGGTCCACGTAGCACGGCAGCAGCGCATCCAGCAGGTCCAGCGCGGCCGAACCATCGGTGGTCTTGGACAGCAGCAGGAAGCTCACCGGCCCCAGCAGCACCGGGCGGGTGTGGATGCCCAACGCCTTGGCTTCGCGGAATTCGGCCAGCGGTTTGTCACCGCGCAGCGCGAACGCCTGCCCGGCCTGCAGTTCCGGCACCAGGTAGTGGTAGTTGGTGTCGAACCACTTGGTCATCTCCAGCGCATGCAGGTCGATGCCATCGCGCTGCAGGCCGCGGGCCATCGCGAAGTAGGCGGCCAGCGGCTCGCCAGCGGCCAACTGTCGGTAACGTGCAGGAAGCGCATCGAACAGGAAGGCGGTATCCAGCACCTGGTCGTACAGGCTGAAATCATTGCTCGGCGGCACGTCCACGCCGGCCTCGATCTGCAGCCTCCAGTGCCGTGCACGCAGCGCGGCGGCGCTGGCCTGCAGGGTGGCGATGTCATCCTCGCCACTCCAGTGGCGTTCAAGGGCCCGCTTCAGTTCGCGCTTGGCGCCGATGCGGGGAAAACCCAGGTTGGTAACGGTGGTCATTGCAGCGTGTCCTCATTGCATGTCGGCATTGAGGAACGAAGGAACTGCAGGGCGCCGCGCGCCGTTTCCGGCCCACGTCCCTCCTGCCAGCGACCTTCGCCCCCGCGGGCGAACCGGATGCCGTGGACAGGCGCACGTGCCGACGCGTCCCGCTGGTGACGGGACGGCATGGGCCGGGCAACCTCCCCGCGGAGATTCCAGGTCGAATCGAAGGACGCTCAGGTCCTCCGGCCGGGGCCGGTATTCGGGCTGTTGGACACGGGCGTTGCCGCCCACCTAGTGTCCGCCGCTTCCCAGGCCGTGGCCCAGTGCTGTTGGCGGAGGTCGTTTCCATTCACCGCTGCGGGGCAGCTCCGGAATGCGTGCACGGGGCACGGTCACCGGATTCCCGTTTAAATCCATCCTTTCATTCGCATGAAGCGATGGGTACCTTCGGCGAGCACAAGGTAGGCCCAAGCGCGGCATCGGTCAAGGGGCTGGCGGCGCACTGCATCCAATGCGCCGCCCGCTGCGTACCTGTCCATGAGCCCCCTGCGGACCCTGCCATGCGCTCCCTTTTGCTGCCCTGCCTGCTGTTGCTTGCCGCCGCTGCTTCACCTGCCGGTGCCGCGGTGCTGCGCGTGGAAGGCGAGGCGCTGGCGCCGACGGGGGGCCGCGCGCTGTACCGCGAAACCCATTATCTGCAGGACGTGGGCGCGCAGCAGGCGCGGCTGGTGCTGTACCGCTGCAATGACGGGGGCCCGTTCGCGCGCAAATGGATGCCGGCCGCCGCCAATGCGCAGGCGCCGGATTTCGAGTTCATCGATGGCCGCGATGGACGCCGCGAGGCCGTACAGGCCCAGGGCACGCGGCGCCGGGTCAGCATCCGCGCCGCCAGCGGTGCAGCCGACGCAGCCAAGATCCTGGAGATGCCTGGCGGCGGAGTGATCGACGCGGGATTCGATGCGGCCGTGCGTGCGCACTGGTCCGCGCTGCTGCAGGGCGATACGGTGGCCTTGCCGTTCCTGCTCACCAGCCGCCAGCGTTGGGTGCCGGTGAAGCTGCGCCGGGTCGGAGCGGTGGCCTGGCAGGGCCAGCCGGCTGAACAGCTGCAGATGCAGCTGGATGCCTGGTTCGGCTTCGCGGTGCCGGCGGTCAATCTGGTCTACGCGCGTGCCGATCGGCGGCTGCTGCAGTTCGAAGGCACCGGCAACGTGCGCGATGCCGATGGCGGCTGGCCGCAGGTGCGCGTCCGCTTCCCCGGCGCGCCGCAGCCCGTCAGCGAAGGTGAGCTTGCCGCCGCACGCACCCAAGCCCTGGTGGCGTCATGCACGCGATGATGGACTTGCGGTATGCGCGCCGAGCAAGGAGGATGCAGGTCTGCCCCTGTACCACGCGGAGCCTGCAATGCCCCAGCCGGACGCCCCCGACGGTGCCGACGCGCGCCGATTCGACGCCCTGCTCGAACAGGTGGCGACGCAGGATCGCGATGCCTTTGAAGCGCTGTACCAGCAAGCCGGGGGACGACTTTTCGCGATCTGCCTGCGCCTGCTGCGTGACCGTGGCGAAGCCGAAGACGTGCTGCAGGAGGTCTTCGTGACCGTCTGGCACAAAGCCTCGCGCTTCGATCCCGGCAAGGCTTCGGCGATGACCTGGCTGTCGATGCTGGCGCGCAACCGGTCCATCGACCGCCTGCGCGCTGCACCGCCGCGGGCGCTCGACGATGTGTCCATCGCAGAGGAACTGCCCGATGGTGACCTGCAGCCGGCCCAGCTGGCCGAACGCAATGATGAAGACGCGCGGCTGCAGGATTGCATGCAGGCGCTGGAGCCGCGCCGGCGCAGCCTGATCCGCGCCGCCTTCCTTGACGGCGCCAGCCACGATGAACTGGCGCGCCGCCTTGCCACTCCGCTGGGTACGGTGAAAAGCTGGATCCGCCGTGGCCTGGCCCAGCTTCGGGTGTGCCTGGAACCATGAACATCCGCGACCTCCACCACGAAGACGGGCAGCCGCCGAGCGCCGACCAGCAGGCCGCTGAGTACGTGCTGGGCGTGCTCGACGCCGCCCAACGCCGCGAGGCCGAGCAGCGCATCAGTTCCGACGCGGGTTTCGCGCGGCTGGTCGATCAATGGGAACAACGACTGGCGCCGCTGCTGGAAGAAGTGGGCAGCGCCCCGGTGCCGGCCCATGTGTGGCTGCGCGTGCGTCGCGAACTGGGCTGGGCGACCTTCGACGCCGCCCCGAACGCGCGTCCGTGGCAGCGTACCGGCTTCTGGCAGGGTGCCACCGCACTGGCTGCCGCGCTGGCGCTGGTCGCGGTGTTCACCCGTCCGGCACCGGATGCCCCCGTACCCACCCCGGTGGCCGTTACCCCGGCACCGACCCCGGCGGTCGAGCCGGAGCAGGCGACGCGCCCGGTTACTCCGCTGCTGCATGACGATGGCCGTGCCGGCTGGCTGGCCTCGGTCGATGCCACGCTGGGCAAGGTGCTGATGGTGCCGGTGCCGTCCGCGCCGGATGTCCAGGGCCGCGCGCCCGAGTTGTGGGTGATCCCGGCCGGCGGCGCGCCGGTGTCGCTGGGCCTGGTCTCCAACGACCGCGCCCACACCGTGGACGTACCGGCCGCGCTGCGTTCGGTGCTGGTCAACGGTTCGGTACTGGCGATCACCCTGGAACCGTCGGCGGGCGCGCCGCATCCGGCGCCCAGTGGTCCGGTGGTCGCCAAGGGAGACATCGCCAACCTGTAACGGTCCGCAGAATTTATTTTCCGGAAGCTGCATCCACGGGGCGGCTGGCTCCGTATCTCCTGTCAGTAGATCCAGGAGGGATGCGCGATGTCGGCCACACCCGCAGTACCGCCGCCCCGCCCGCGGCGCTGGTCCACCCTGTTGCGCTGGTTCGACACCGCCGCCAGGGAACCCAGCGCTGCCGACGCCGCCGAAGCCGATGGCAAGCGCATCGACTGGCTGCGCGCGCTGCCGTTCGTGGGCCTGCACCTGGCCTGCGTGGCGGTGATATGGGTGGGTGTGTCGTGGGTGGCGGTGGCCGTGGCCGCGCTGCTGTACGCGGTGCGGATGTTCGCCATCACCGGCTTCTACCACCGGTACTTCTCCCATCGGACCTTCCAGACTTCGCGTCCGGTGCAGTTCCTGTTCGCGGCCATCGGCGCGTCCAGCGTGCAGCGCGGGCCGTTGTGGTGGGCTGCGCACCACCGCAGCCACCATCGCCATGCGGACCAGCCGCTGGACCCGCATTCGCCGCGGGAACACGGGTTCTGGTGGAGCCACATGGGCTGGTTCCTGACCCGCGAAGGGTTCCGCACCGACTGGGCGCGGATCCCCGACCTGGCCCGCTTCCCGGAACTGCGCTGGCTGGACCGTTTCGACACGCTGGTGCCGGTCGCGCTGGCCGCGGCGTTGTATGGACTGGGCGCGTTGTTGCAGCACGTGGCACCGTCGCTGGATACCAGCGGCCCGCAGATGCTGGTCTGGGGCTTCTTCGTCTCCACCGTGGTGCTGTTCCATGCCACGGTCACCATCAACTCCCTGGCCCACCGTTTCGGCCGGCAGCGCTATGACACCGGCGATGACAGCCGCAACAACCTGTGGCTGGCCCTGCTCACCTTCGGCGAAGGCTGGCACAACAACCATCACTTCTTCCCGGGTACCGCGCGCCAGGGCTTCCGCTGGTGGGAAGTGGACATCACCTGGTACGGCCTGCGGCTGATGCAGTCGCTGCGGCTGGTGCACGGGCTCAAGCCAGTGCCTGCCTGGGTGCTGGCCAAGGCAAAGGACTGACATGCGCATCGCCGTCATTGGTTCGGGCATTGCCGGACTGGCCAGCGCATGGTGGCTGGACCCGCAGCACGAGGTCACCCTGTTCGAGGCCAACGATTACCTCGGTGGCCACACCCACACCCACGCGCTGCAGGTGGATGGCCGCGCAGTATCGGTGGACACCGGCTTCATCGTGTTCAACCCGCAGCACTATCCGCTGCTGAGCGGGCTGTTCGACGAGCTCGGTGTCGCCTCGCAGCCGACCACGATGAGTTTCTCCGCCCGCAGCGAACGCAGCGGGGTGGAGTACAACGCCACCTCGTTGAATGGGCTGTTCTGCCAGCGCCGCAACCTGCTGTCGCCGCGGTTCTGGGGGATGCTGGCGGACCTGCGGCGCTTCTA
Organism: Stenotrophomonas sp. CFBP 13724; assembly: GCF_014841975.1. Taxonomy (NCBI): domain Bacteria; kingdom Pseudomonadati; phylum Pseudomonadota; class Gammaproteobacteria; order Lysobacterales; family Lysobacteraceae; genus Stenotrophomonas; species Stenotrophomonas sp. CFBP 13724. The sequence goes on along the minus strand of NZ_JACYUW010000003.1, from coordinate 65,810 downwards.
CCGCGAGGCGCCGGCCCTGTTGCGGGGCGACGAGGCCGGGCCGACGCTGGGCCAGTACCTCAACGACCATCATTACGGCGAGGCCTTCATCGAAGAGCACCTGCTGCCGATGGCATCGGCCCTTTGGTCCTCGCCGGCCACCCGCGTGCGCGACTTCCCGGCGCGCTACCTGGTGCAGTTCATGGCCAACCACCAGATGCTCCAGCTGACGGGCCGCCCGCAATGGCGGGTGGTGCAGGGCGGATCGGCGCGTTACGTGGACGCGCTGCGTCAACGCTGGCACGTGCGCGAGCGGCTGGAGTGCCCGGTGCTGGCGGTGGAACGGCTGGCCGATGGCGTGCTGGTGCACACCGCAGCGGGCGCGGAAGGCTTCGACCACGTGGTGATGGCCTGCCACAGTGACCAGGCACTGTGGCTGCTGCAGGATCCGGACATGCTGGAACGCAGCGTGCTCGGTGCCATCCGCTACCAGCCCAACGAGGTCGTGCTGCATACCGATGCCAGTCTGTTGCCACGCAACCGCGCGGCGTGGGCGGCCTGGAACGCGCACGTGCCGCGCGATCCGGCCCAGGCCTGTACGGTGACCTATTGCATGAACCTGCTGCAGGGCCTGGACACGCCCACCCCGCTGCTGGTGACGCTCAACCGCAGTGAGGCGATCGACCCGTCCAAGGTGTTGCGTCGCCTGCGTTACGCGCACCCGGTGCACGACCACGCCATGGTCCGTGCGCAGCGGCGCTGGCATGAGGTGCAGGGACGCCGACATACCTGGTTCGCCGGTGCGTATTGGGGCTGGGGCTTCCACGAAGATGGCATCCGCAGTGCGCGGCGCGTGGTGGATGCGCTGCACGACGTGAGCATGCAAAGGCATTGGCCGCGTCACGAGGAAACCACCGCGTGAGCGCCAGTGCGATCTATCGTGGCGAGGTCGTGCACCGCAGGCACCTGCCGCACGCGCACGCCTTCCGCTATCCGATCGCGCAGCTGTTGTTGGACCTGGACGACGTGGACCGCGTGTTCGACCGGCGTTGGCTGTGGTCGGTGGGTCGCCGCAACCTGGTCGAGTTCCGCCGCAGCGATTACCTGGGTGATCCCGACCAACCGCTGGCCGAAGCCGTGCGCGACCGCGCGCAGGGCGCGCTTGGCCACCGTCCGCTGGGTCCGGTGCGCCTGCTCGCCCACCTGCGCCACGCTGGCCATGTGTTCAATCCGGTCAGCTTCTACTACTGCCATGCGGTTGACGAAACACTGGAGTGCATCGTCGCCGAGATCACCAACACGCCATGGAAGGAACGCCATGCCTACGTGTTGCCGGTTGCCGATGCGCAAGCGCGTGGCCGCGCGCTGCGATGGCGCTTCGACAAACAGTTCCATGTTTCGCCGTTCATGCAGATGGACTGCGGTTACGACTGGCGCTTCACCGTGCCCGGCGACGACCTGCGCGTGCACATGCAGGTATGGCGCGACGGCCAGCGCCAGTTCGATGCGACCCAGTCGATGCAGCGCCGCGCGCTGGACGGCCGCGGGCTGGCCATGGTGCTCGCCCGCCACCCGCTGATGACCCTGCAGGTGGTCGGCGCGATCCATTGGCAGGCGATGCGCCTGTGGCTGAAACGCAATCCGGTCCACGACCATCCTTCGCTTGCTGGAAAAAACCAATGAACGACATGAGCCACTGCATGGCCCTGCCACGGCCCGGGCGCCTGGATGCTTTCCTGCGCCGCCAGCTGCTGGCCAAGCTGGGCGCGCTGCGTGACGGCCGCCTGCGGGTCCGCGACGCACTGGGCGAGGTGGTGCTCGGCGCGCAGGGCAGCGGCCCGCTGGTGACGGTGACCATCGATGACCCGGCGTTCTTTCGCGCGGTGGCGACCCAAGGCAGCGTCGGCGCCGGCGAAAGCTACATCCGTGGCCACTGGCGCTGCGACGACCTGGTGGCGCTGGTGCAGCTGCTGGTGCGCAACCGCGAGCTGCTCGACGGCGTGGAACGCGGTCCGGCGCGGATCGGTGGCTGGGCGCTGAAAGCCTGGGCACAGCTGCGCCGCAACACCCGTGAAGGCAGCCGACGCAACATCGCCGCGCACTACGACCTGGGCAATCCGTTCTTCTCGCTGTTCCTTTCCAAGGACCTGATGTATTCCTCGGCGCTGTTCGAAGACGGCGATACGCTGGATGCGGCATCGCAGCGCAAGCTCGCGCGCATCTGCGAACAGCTGCAGCTCAAGCCCACCGACCACGTACTGGAAATCGGTACCGGTTGGGGCGGGTTCGCGCTGTACGCGGCACGCCACATCGGCTGCCGTGTCACCACCACCACCATATCGGTGGAGCAGCACGCGCTGGCCAGCCAGCGCATCGAGGCAGCGGGGCTGCACGATCGGGTGACCCTGCTGCTGAAGGACTATCGCGACCTGGATGGCCAGTACGACAAGCTGGTGTCCATCGAGATGATCGAAGCGATCGGCGCGCAGTACCTGCAGATCTATTTCGCCACGCTGACCCGCCTGCTGAAGCCGGAAGGATTGGCGCTGCTGCAGGCGATCACCATCGAAGACGAGCGCTACCAGCAGGCGCGGCGCAGCGTGGACTACATCAAGCGCTTCGTGTTTCCCGGCAGTTTCATCCCCTCGCTGAACGCCATGCTGGCGACCAAGACCCGCAGCAGTGACCTGCAGCTGATCGGCCAGATGGATTTCGGACAGTCCTACGCACTGACACTGCGCGCCTGGCGCGAGCGCTTCCTCGCCCAGCTGCCAGCGGTGCGCGCGCAAGGCTTCGATGAAGACTTCATCCGCCTGTGGGAGTTCTATCTCGCGTACTGCGAAGGCGGCTTCCTGGAGCGCTCGATCGGCGTGTCGCAGCTGTTGCTGGCGCGACCGGGCTACCGTCCCCCGCCGCTGGCCGGAGCCTACTGACATGCATTTCTGGGGCAACCTGATCGGCAACCAGCTGGTGTGGTTCTGCGCGGTGGCCGGTGCCGGACGCGGGCTGTACTGGCCGGGGCTGCTGGCGGCGGCGGCCTATGTGCTGAGCCAGCTGCTGCTGTCCCCGCACCCGGTGGTGGACCTGAAGCTGATCGCCTTGGCGATCGGTTGCGGGCTGGCGGTGGACGGCGTGGCCGGTGCTTCCGGACGGGTGGTGTATGCCGCAGGCAATGCCGAACGCGGGCTGGCGCCGGTCTGGATCCTTGCGTTGTGGGCATCGTTCGCGATGACCCTGACCGTCTCTTTCGCTGCCCTGCAGCGCCGGTGGCGGCTGGCCGTGCTGGTCGGCCTGCTGCTGGCCCCCCTGGCCTATGTCTCGGCCGCGCGGGGATTTTCTTCGGTAAGTTTCGCCAAGCCGGCCTGGCAGGGCATCGCCTTGCTGGGCATCGGCTGGGCGCTCGCGCTGCCGCTGCTGGCCACCTGCGCGCGGCGCTGGCAGCCGGCACACCACGCTGACCCCATGGAAACAGGAGAGACACGATGAAGCTGTTGTGGTGGGTGTGGCTGTATGCCGCCGTGGTGATGACGTGGGGCTGGTGGTGGCAACGCCGGCACCGGAACATCGGCGTGGTGGACGTGTTGTGGGCCAAGAGCGTGGCCGCCGCCGCGCTGCTTCTGGCGCTGCTGGGGGAGGGCGCGCTGCTGCCGCGGCTGGCGCTGGGCGTGCTGGGCGGGCTGTGGGGAGCCCGCCTGGCACTGCACCTGTGGCAGCGCGTGCGCAGCGAAGAAGAGGACGGCCGCTACCGCTACCTGCGCGCTCACTGGCAGGGCCACCAGGGCAAGATCTTCGGCTTCTTCCAGGCCCAGGCGCTGTTGGTGGTGCTGTTCGCCCTGCCGTTCATCGCGGTGGCGCAGAACCCGCGCGGCGATGGTATCGGCTGGGTGCTGGCAGCAGTGGCGATGTGGCTGCTGAGCGTAGGTGGGGAGAGCCTGGCCGACCGCCAGCTGGCACGTTTCCGGGCCGATCCGGCGAACAAGGGCCGCACCTGCCGCGAAGGCCTGTGGCGCTATTCCCGGCATCCCAACTACTTCTTCGAATGGCTGCACTGGTTCACCTATGTGCTGCTGGCCGTGGGTTCCCCGCTGTGGTGGCTGGCCTGCGCCGGGCCGGTGGTGATGTACGTGTTCCTGCGCTGGCTGAGCGGTGTGCCGTTCACTGAAAAACGGGCGCTGCGCAGCCGCGGCGAGGACTACCGTGAATACCAGCGCACCACCTCGATGATCTTCCCCTGGTTCCCCAGGAAATCCGCTACATCCAAGGAGCTGCGCTGATGAGCACCCAATTCCAGAGCCTGCCGTTGCCGGACCATGCCGCGGGGCTGACCGGCCTGGCCGAACGCGGGCTGCTGCCGGACGCGCTGCTGCGTTACGGTATCCGCCGCCAGTGCGCGCAACGCCTGCGTGAGGAGTTCGAAGGCGGCACCGAAGCCCAGGCGCTGCGCTTTTCCCAGCGCATCGCCGAGCTGGCGGGCAGCCCGTTGGCCCTGCACGTGGATGCGGCCAACCGCCAGCACTACGAGGTACCGGCAGCGTTCTTCGAAGCGTGCCTGGGCAAGCGGCTGAAATACAGCAGCTGCTACTACCGCACCGGCACGGAGACGCTCGACCAGGCCGAAGAGGCGATGCTGGAACTGTATGCGGAGCGTGCCGGGCTGGCCGATGGACAGGACATCCTGGAACTCGGCTGTGGCTGGGGATCGCTGACGTTGTGGATGGCCGAACGCTATCCACACGCACGCATCACCGCGGTGTCGAATTCGCACGGGCAACGTGCGCACATCGAGGCGCAGTGCCAGGCACGCGGGCTGCGCAACGTGCAGGTGCTGACCCGCGACGTCAACCAGCTGGACCTGCCCGCTAACTCCTTTGACCGCGCGGTGTCCATCGAGATGTTCGAACACATGCGCAACTACGACCGCCTGCTGGGCCGGATCGCCGGCTGGCTGCGCAGTGATGGGGCGTTGTTCGTGCATATCTTCGTGCATCGCACCGCGATGTATCCCTTTGAAACCGAGGGCGAGGACAACTGGATGGGGCGGCACTTCTTCACCGGTGGCCTGATGCCGGCAGCGGATACGCTGCTGCACTTCCAGCACGACCTGCAGCTGCAGCAGCGCTGGTTGCTGGATGGCACGCACTACCAGCGCACGGCCAACCACTGGCTGCAGAACCAGGACAGCCAGCGCGATGCGGTGATGCCGGTGCTGCGGCAGACCTACGGAGACGCTGCCGCCCCGCTGTGGTTCCAGCGCTGGCGGATGTTCTGGATGGCCTGCGCCGAACTGTTCGGTTACGAGAATGGCCAGCAATGGCTGGTGGCCCACTACCTGTTCCGTCCCCGTTGAAGGAGAACACCATGCGTATTTCCCGCCTGCTTCCCGTGATCGCGATGGCGTTGTCGGCCAGTGCCTGTTCGTCCAGTCCGGAACGTCCATTGCCCCGCGCGAGCGCGGTGGACGTGCCGCGCTTCATGGGGGATTGGTATGTCATCGCGCAGATTCCCACCTTCATTGAACGCAAGGCGTTTGATTCGGTAGAACGCTATGCACTGCGACCTGACGGGCGCATCCAGACCACCTTCACCTACCGCAAGGGCAGCTTCGATGCACCGCTGAAGACGATGCATCCGGTGGGTCGTGTGGAGGAGGAAGGCAACGGCGCGGTGTGGGGCATGCAGTTCATCTGGCCGATCCAGGCCGAGTACGTGATTTCCTGGCTGGATGCGGACTACCAGCAGACCATCGTGGCGCGCAGCAAGCGTGACTACGTGTGGTACATGGCGCGCACGCCACAGGTCAGCGCGGCCGACTACCAGCAGGCCATCGAGCGCATCGCCGCGATGGGTTACGACACGAGCAAGATCCGCAAGGTGCCGCAGTCGGAGCGCTGACCCGCCGCGGCCTTCGCCGTCGTTGCCTGGTAGCGCCGAGCCATGCTCGGCGAGCGCAGCGGCAAGGGCAACAGCGTGACGACCAACGGTCGTCACCCGCCGAGGGCACGAGCATGACGGCCAGCGGCCGTCACTACCGGGGCGCCGCCTTGCCTGCGAAATGCGTCAGGCATCTCATGCGGTGAGAGGCGCTCTTGCCATAATCAGGGTCGAATCCAGCAGAGGGTCGGCCCATGGCAGCCAAGTACTGCGATCTGGTCATGAAGGGCGGCATCACCAGCGGCATCGTGTATCCCAATGCGGTGCTGGCGCTGGCCAGGGAATACCGTTTCAAGAGCATCGGCGGCACCTCGGCCGGGGCGATCGCGGCGGCGGTGGCTGCGGCTGCCGCGCTAGGTGATCGCCGTCGCCAGGCGGGCGAGGCGGTGGGGCCGCAGGCCGGGTTCGAGGGACTGGCCGCTGTGTCGGCCCAGCTGTCCACGCGTGGGTTCATCCATGGGTTGTTCCAGCCTGCCCGCGGCGCGCGCGCGGCGTACCGGTTGCTGGTGGTGCTTGCCAGCCATGCGGGTTGGCCCCGCAAACTGCTGTGCCTGCTGGCGGCGGTGTTCACCATCGCACCGTTGGAAGTACTGCTTTCGCTGTTGCTGCTGCTGGGCATCGGCTATGGCGCCGGCGGCGTAGCGGGCATGCTGGCTGCGCTCCTGCCTTCGCTGCTGTGCGCCTATGGCGCGGGCGTGGCCGGCGCGCTGCTGCGGGTGGCGCGGGTGGCCCGTGGCAACCTGCTCGGGCTGTGCAATGGCCGCAGCGAGGACCCACGGCGCCCCGCGCTGACCGACTGGCTGCACGATGCGCTGCAGCGGTTGTCGGGCAAACCAGACGACCAGCCGCTGACCTTCGCCGACCTGCACGCCGCGCCGCGCTATGCGGACGAACCGCAGGACGACCGGGCCATCACCCTGCAGATGATCAGTACCTGCGTGTCGCACAACGAGCCGCGCACCCTGCCGTTCTCCGAAGCGCGCTTCTGGTTCCTGCGCGAAGAGTTCGACCGCCTGTTTCCGCGCAGCGTGGTGGACTGGCTGGTGGCTGATGCCGGCGCACCGGAGCAGGTCGACGGAAGGCTGTACTACCGGCTGCCGCCGGAAGGCCATTTGCCGGTGCTGGTCGCCACGCGGATGAGCCTCAGCTTTCCGCTGCTGATCAGTGCGGTGCCGCTGCATGAGCCGGCGCGCCACTCTGCACCCGCGCAGGGCAACCGTGCCGAGCCCGGACGTGGCGGGAAAAACGTGGCCGACAGCATGGAGGGCCTGGCCAGCGGGGGGCAGCAGGGAACGATCGCAGCAGGCTCATCGATCGCCGGCTACCGCCGATGCTGGTTCTCCGACGGTGGTATCAGCAGCAATTTCCCGATCCATCTGTTCGACGCCGCGCTGCCGCGCTGGCCGACCTTCGCCATCAATCTGGTTTACCCCGGCGATGCGCGGGAAGCGTCCGAAGCGGGCGATGCGCAGCAGGCCCTGGAACGCGCGGTGGTACTGCCAACCGGCAATCGCGAACGCTGGCAGCGCGGTTACCGCGATATCGCCTCACCAATGGCCGCCACCGAGCTGACCCGTTTCCTGTTTGCCATCGTCGCCACCATGCAGAACTGGCGCGATCTGCTGCAGGCCCGCGCGCCCGGCTACCGCGACCGCATCGTGCACGTCGCCCTGGAAGGCAACGAAGGCGGCATGAACCTGGACATGCCGCAGGAGGTGCTCGGTCGCATCGCGCAGAAGGGCACGCTGGCCGGCGAGCGTTTCTGCCGCTTCTCCTTCGAGAACCACTATTGGATACGTTGGCGCAATGCCGCTTCGGCCTACCAGCGCTACACGCTGGAAGTGTCGCGCACCGATGACGCGGGCCAGCAGGTGGTGGCCTACCGCGCCGCCTATGCCAGCGTCGCGGCAGGGCAACCGGCACCGCCATCGTATCCGCTGGGATCGCAGGAAAAGCGTCGCGCATCGCAGGCGCTGTACGCGCTGATGGTGGAGCAGGGTGCAAGCTGGGACGACTGCGGTCCGGACCTCACCGACGGCGCCCCGCGCCCGCTGCCGCAGATGAAAGTCACCCCGATCTACTAGGTAGTGACGACCGCTGGCCGTCATTCCGTCCTGCCGTTGGACGGCCAGCGGCCGTCCCTACCGTTCCCTCTGGAGCAGGGCCCCCTTGTTGTTCAAGGGGGCAGCGCCGTAGGGCCGGGGGATAAGGAGGAATGCGCGGGCAATCGCCGGGCGCGCTAGCGCCCAGGCAATTGCGCGAACGCGCGCTGCATGCAGTCTTCGCGCGGGCACACCCGGCAGCCGGGGCCGATCGACACCGAATTGCCCGGGCTCTGGATATCCAGCCCACGCGTGTACACCAGCCGCTCGGCGTGCTGCAGGTCGCAGCCCAACGCCACCGCGAAGGTCTTGCGCGGCTGGCCGTGGCCGACCGGCCCGCTGCTGACCTGCCGCGCCAGCCAGAAATGGCGTCGCCCATCGGGCATGCGCGCGGTCTGGGTGAGGATGCGCCCAGGCTGGTTGAACGCCTCGTACACGATCCACAGCGGACACGAGCCGCCGACCTGCGAGAAGTGGAAATCGGTGGCCGAATGCCGTTTGGACACATTGCCCGCCCGGTCCACGCGGATGAAGAAGAACGGCAGGCCTGGTGCACTGCGCCGCGCCAGCGTGCTCAAGCGGTGGCAGACCGCCTCGAAGCCCACGCCGAACTGGTGTGCCAGCAGTTCGATGTCATAGCCACTGGACTCGGCCGCACGCAGGAACGGGCCGTACGGCATCACCAGCGCGCCGGCGAAGTAGTTGGACAGGCCGATACGTGCCTGCGCGATGCGCTCGTCATCGCGGAAACCAGCCCGCTCGATCACCGCATCCACCTGTTCGGCATGGCCGCGCAGCGCCAGTTCGGCGGCCATCTGGAACGCCTGCTGGCCCGCTTCCAGGTAGTCCGGCAGCCACAGCGTGCGCGCCTGGGTGTCCATCACGCGCTTCTCCCGCCCGGCCTGCAGCGGGGCCACCTCGACCATCACCCCGTGGCGGTCGGCCAGCAGCTGGCGCAGCCGCGGCGCCATGTGGCCCACGGTCAGGCCCCACTCGGCGAACAGGCGCTCGGCCAACGCGTCCAGTTCCGGGATGTGGTTGTGCATGCGGTTGAAGAAATCGCGCACCTGGTCACCGGCCGGCAGGCTCATCCCGGCGCCGGGCTCACCCAGCTGGAACTCCAGCGCGGCGGCGTGTTCGCGCAGCGCCAGATGTCGCCGGTGCAGGTCCAGCAGGGCCTGGCTGACCTGCGGCAGGTTGCCGGCCAGTGCCCGCAGTTCATTGGCGCTGACATCGGCCAGGCCGAGATCACGCAGGGTCTGCCCCAGTGCTTCCTGCAGCGCGGCGGGGCCGCCGGCGTCGAACAGATCGCCCAGCTCACCCAGCACCGCGCGCAGTCGCCGCTGGACCGCTGGGGTCAGCGGCCGTTTGTTGCGCTCGATCTGGTTCAGGTAGCTGGCCGACACACCCAGCTGCTGTGCCAGCTGCGCCTGGGTATAACCACGCTGCTCGCGCAGCTTGGCCAAGCGCAATCCGAGCTGGCGTTGCGATGCATCAGGATTCACAGGATTAACAACTTTCGTCGTTCCGGTTGGCCAGATTAAGCGTAGACAGGCCGGAAATCGAGTCGTCGCCTGTGAATAATGCCAAGCATCCCTGAGACCCACGGTACCGCCATGACTGTTGCAGCGCCCCGTATCCGCCTGTTGATCGATGGCCAGTTCATCGAATCGTCCACCGCCCACTGGCAGGACGTGGTCAACCCGGCCACCCAGGACGTGCTGGCCCAGGTGCCCTTCGCCACCACCAGCGAAGTGGATGATGCGGTGGCCGCCGCCAAGGAAGCCTTCAAGACCTGGCGCAAGACGCCGATCGGTACCCGCGCGCGCATCTTCCTGAAGTACCAGCAGCTGATCCGCGAGAACATGAGCGAGCTGGCCCACACCCTCAGCGCCGAGCAGGGCAAGACCGTGCCGGACGCCGAAGGCGATGTGTTCCGCGGCCTGGAAGTGGTCGAGCACGCCGCGGCGATCGGCAACCTGCAGCTGGGCGAGCTGGCCAACAACGTGGCCAACGGCGTGGACACCTACACCCTGATGCAGCCGCTGGGCGTGTGCGCGGGCATCACCCCGTTCAACTTCCCGGCGATGATCCCGCTGTGGATGTTCCCGATGGCCATCGCCACCGGCAACACCTTCGTGCTCAAGCCGTCCGAACAGGACCCGATGGTCACCATGCGGCTGGTCGAACTGGCGCTGGAAGCCGGCATTCCGAAGGGCGTGCTGAACGTGGTGCACGGTGGCGAAGAAGTGGTCAACGCAATCTGCGACCACCCCGACATCAAGGCGGTTTCGTTCGTGGGTTCCACCCGCGTCGGCACCCATGTGTACAACCGCGCCTCGCTGGCCGGCAAGCGCGTGCAATGCATGATGGGCGCCAAGAACCATGCCGTCGTGCTGCCGGATGCCAACAAGGAACAGACCCTCAACGCCATGGTCGGTGCCGCCTTTGGTGCCGCCGGCCAGCGCTGCATGGCGGCCTCCACGCTGGTACTGGTGGGCGAGGCGCGTTCGTGGGTGCCGGACCTGGTGGCCAAGGCGAAGACGCTGAAGGTCAGCGCCGGTTCGGTTGCCGGCACCGATGTCGGCCCGGTCATCTCCTGCAGCGCACGTGAGCGCGTGGAAGGGCTGATCGCTTCGGGCGTGGAGCAGGGCGCCACGCTGGACCTTGACGGCCGCAATCCGCAGGTGGACGGCTTCGAGAAGGGCAACTTCGTCGGTCCGACGATCTTCTCCGGCGTCACCACCGACATGCGCATCTACCAGGAAGAAATCTTCGGGCCGGTGCTGGTGATCCTCGAAGCGGAAACGCTCGATGACGCCATCGCGCTGGTCAACAGCAACCCGAACGGCAACGGCACGGCGGTGTTCACCCAGTCCGGCGCCGCCGCCCGCAGGTTCCAGGAAGACATCGACGTCGGCCAGGTCGGCATCAACGTGCCGATCCCGGTGCCGGTGCCGCTGTTCTCCTTCACCGGCTCGCGCGCGTCCAAGCTGGGTGACCTCGGCCCGTACGGCAAGCAGGTGGTCATGTTCTACACCCAGACCAAGACCATCACCGCACGCTGGTTCGATGACGAGACGCTCAGCCACGGCGTCAACACCACCATCAGCCTCAAGTAAAAACGGAGTTCCAGCCATGAGTAACTCGATGACGACGGAACTCGAAGAAGCGCAGCAGGCCTATCGTGAGGCAGCGCGTGACTTCGCCCAGGCGGAATTGGCGCCACACGCGGCGCGGTGGGATGCGGAGGGCATTTTTCCGCGCGAGGCGATCGCCAAGGCAGGGGAGCTCGGGTTCTGTGGCCTGTACATGGATCCCGAGGTCGGTGGCAGCGGCTTGAGCCGACTGGACGCCGCCGTCGTCATCGAGGAACTCGCCAACGTGGATCCGTCCACCGCGGCGTACGTGAGCATCCACAACATGGCCTCCTGGATGGTGTCCACGTGGGGCCAGCAGGCGCTGCGCGCGGCCTGGGGTGCGGACCTGGCGGCCGGCATCAAGCTGGCCTCCTACTGCCTGACCGAACCCGGCGCCGGCTCCGATGCGGCGTCGCTGAAGACCACCGCGGTGCGCGATGGCGATGACTACGTGCTCAACGGTTCCAAGGCTTTCATCTCCGGGGCTGGTGCCACCGAGCTGCTGGTGGTGATGGCGCGTACCGGCGGCGCGGGCGCGGGCGGGATCAGTGCGATCGCCGTGCCAGCCGACCTGCCGGGTATCAGTTACGGCCGCAAGGAAGAGAAGATGGGCTGGAACAGCCAGCCGACCCGCGGCATCACCTTCGAGAACGTGCGGGTGCCGGTCGGCAACCTGCTGGGCGAAGAAGGCGGCGGCTTCAAGCTGGCGATGAAGGGCCTGGACGGTGGCCGCATCAACATCGCCGCCTGCTCGCTGGGCGCCGCCCAGGGAGCGCTGGATGCTGCCCGCCGCTACATGGGCGAACGCCGCCAGTTCGGCAAGGCGCTGGCCGAATTCCAGGCCCTGCAGTTCAAGCTGGCCGACATGGCGATCGAACTGGTGGCGGCCCGCCAGATGGTGCACACGGCGGCGCGCAAGCTCGACGCCGGCGCCAGCGATGCCAATATCTGGTGTGCGATGGCCAAGCGGTTCGCCACCGATGCTGGCTTCACCATCTGCAACGAAGCGCTGCAGATCCACGGCGGCTACGGTTACATCCGCGAGTACCCGATCGAGCGCCTGCTGCGCGACAGCCGCGTGCACCAGATCCTGGAAGGCACCAACGAAATCATGCGGGTGATCGTCGCCCGCCACCTGCTCAACACCGAAGAGGAACTGCGATGAACGATTGGCGCACCCACGATCATGTCGGCCTGAAGGTCGAGGCCGATGGCCACGTCGCGGTCATCACCCTGCACAACCCGCCGGCGCATACCTGGACCGTGCACAGCCTGGCGGCACTGCGCGACCTGGTCGCTGCGTTGAACGCGGACCGTTCCATCTATGCGCTGGTGATCAGTGGCGAGGGCGAGAAGTTCTTCTCCGCCGGCGCCGATCTCAACCAGTTCGCATCGGGTGACAAGGGCGCTGCCCGTGAAGCGGCGCGTCGTTTCGGTGAAGCTTTCGAGGCGCTGTCCGGCTTCCGAGGCGTGTCCATCGCTGCGATCAACGGCTATGCGATGGGCGGCGGGCTGGAATGCGCGCTGGCCTGTGACCTGCGCATCATCGAAGAACATGCCCAGGTGGCGCTGCCGGAGGCCACCGTCGGCCTGCTGCCGTGCGCCGGTGGCACCCAGAACCTGCCGCGCCTGGTCGGTGAAGGCTGGGCCAAGCGGATGATCCTGCTCGGTGAACGGATCGACGCCGACACTGCCGTGCGCATCGGCCTGGCCGAGCAGAAGGCCGGCAAGGGCGAAGCCAAGGCACTGGCGCTGGAATGGGCGAAGAAGGCCGGCAAGCAGAGCCCGACCAGCATCGCCGCCTGCAAGACCCTGGTGCAGTCCACGCGCACCGGCACCCATGCCGCCGCGCTGGTGGCAGAACGCGAAGCCTTCGTCGATCTGTTCGACAGCGCCGATCAGGTTGAAGGCGTGAGCGCTTTCCTGGAGAAGCGCAGCGCGCAGTGGAAGAACGCATGAGCCGGGAAACCGACATCGTGGTCGACGAAGCGCCGGTGCTGTTCGAAGAGCGCGTGGCGGCCAACGGCATGCGCATCGGCATCGCCACGCTCAACGCGCCGCGGACATTGAACGGGTTCTCGCTGCCGATGGCGCACCTGCTGCTTGAGAAACTGCGCACGTGGGCAAATGACGACGGCGTTGCGATGGTGGTGCTGCAGGGTGCCGGAGAGAAGGCGTTCTGCGCCGGTGGCGACCTGCACAGCCTGTATCGGAGCATGCTGGCGTACCGTCAGGCAGGCCACGCCGACATCCGCCAGAACGCCTACGCTGCTGAGTTTTTCGACGTCGAGTATCGCGTCGATTACCTGATCCATGCCTATGCCAAACCGATCCTGTGCTGGGGTCATGGCATCGTGATGGGCGGGGGCATCGGCCTGATGTCCGGGGCCAGCCATCGTGTGGTCACCGAGCGCTCCAAGTTGGCGTTCCCGGAAATCACCGTGGGCTTGTTCCCGGACGTGGGAGGCAGCTGGCTGCTGCCGCGCGTGCCCGGTAACGGCGGTCGTTTCCTGGCGCTGACTGGCGCGCTGCTCAACCCCGGCGATGCTCTCTTTGCGGGGCTGGCGGACCTGCACGTCGCCGAATCACACCGGGGCGATGTGCTGGATGCGTTGCTGGCGGCAGGCTGGGAAGCCGACTGCAATGCCAACCATCACCACCTCACCACCGTGCTGCAACGCTTCGCTAGTGAGGCTGCGCCCGGGCCCCTGCAGCGCAACGCCGGGTTGGTGGACGTGCTGTGTGACGGCGAAGATCTGCAGAAGATCGTAGACCGTATCACCGCCATGGAAAGCGAGGATGCCTGGCTGCAGGCCGCGCAGAAGACCCTGGCAGCCGGGGCTCCCGGCTCGGCGCGACTTGCGTTCGCCCTGCAGGCACGCTGCGCGGACGAACCGCTGGCCGATGTGTATCGACTGGAGTACGTAGCGGCACTGCACTGCGCGGCACACGGCGATTTCGCTGAAGGCATCCGCGCGCTGCTGGTCGACAAGGACCGCACCCCGCATTGGAACCCGGCCACGCTGTCCGACGCCAGCGCGACGTGGGCCGAAGATTTCTTCATTTCCCCGTGGCCGGCCGACCAGCATCCGCTGGCCGATCTGGAAGCCACCCCTCCTGAAAGGACCCCCGCATGAGTCGCATCGCTTTCATTGGTCTGGGCAACATGGGCGGGCCGATGGCCGCCAACCTCGCCAAGGCCGGCCACGCCGTGCGGGTGTTCGACCTGGTGCCGGCCGCCGTGCAGGCCGCGGTCGACGCAGGCGCCACCGCAGCCAGCTCCGCACTGGATACGCTGGCCGATGCCGAAGTGGTGATTTCGATGCTGCCGGCCAGCCGCCACGTCGAAGGCGTGTACCTCGGTGATGACGGTCTGCTGGCCGATATCCCGGGCGGTGCGCTGGTGATCGACTGCAGCACCATCGCCCCGGCCACTGCGCGCAAGGTCGCCGAAGCCGCCGCCGCGCGCGGACTGCAGATGCTGGACGCGCCGGTTTCCGGCGGTACGGCCGGCGCCAGCGCCGGTACGCTGACCTTCATCGTCGGCGGCGAAGAAGACGCGCTGGAACGCGCGCGTCCCTACCTGCAGGCGATGGGCAAGAACATCTTCCACGTGGGTGCCAGCGGCGCCGGCCAGGTCGCCAAGCTGTGCAACAACATGGCGCTGGGCGTGATCATGGCGGTCACCGGTGAATCCATCGCGCTGGGCGTGGCACACGGGCTGGACCCGAAGGTGCTGTCGCAGATGATGGCGGTCAGCACCGGCCGCAGCTGGGCCACTGAAGTGTGCAACCCGTGGCCGGGGGTGCTTGAAAACGCACCGGCTTCGCGCGGTTACAGCGGCGGTTTCGGCAGCGACCTGATGCTCAAGGACATGGGCCTGGCGGTCGAAGCGGCGATGAGCGTGGGTGCCTCGATTCCGCTCGGCGAGCTGGCGCGCAACCTGTATTCGATGAACCACCAGGCAGGCCGCGGCAAGCTGGATTTCTCCAGCGTGGTGCAGCTGGTGAGCAACGAAAAGTAACCAGAACGGAGCAAGGCCCTGTCGCCATGCGAAAGGGCCTTACTCCCAGCGCCTCGGTCAGATCAGGCCACGATCAGCTTGACGTCGATGTTGCCCTGGGTCGCATTGGAGTATGGGCAGACGACGTGGGCCTTCTGCACCAGTTCTTCCAGCTGCTCGCGCGGCACGCCCGGCGCGGTGATGGTCAGCTCGGCCTCGATGCCGAAACCGGTCGGGATCTGGCCGATGCCGACCTTGCCGGCAACGGTGGTGTCAGCCGGCAGCGCGACCTTGGCCTGGCCGGCGACGTACTTCAGCGCGCCCAGGAAGCAGGCCGAATAGCCGGCAGCGAACAGCTGCTCCGGGTTGGTGCCCGGGCCGCCGGCACCGCCGAGTTCGCGCGGAGTCGACAGCTGGATGTCCAGCACGTTGTCGGAGGACACAGCGCGGCCTTCGCGGCCGCCGGTTGCGGTGGCCTGGGCGGTGTAGAGAACCTTTTCGATCGACATGGCGGAGTTCCTTGTTGGGATGGCCGGTTGGCCGGTGAGGTGTACTTTGCGCGCCTTGGCTGGACGTGTGGCAACATGGAGTCCGGAAAACTTGATGGATCGTCCAGCCATGCTCGATCGACTTGAATCCCTGCTCGACCGCTTCCCCGTCAGTGCGCGCCTGCTGCAGGGCGGCCAGATCAGTGGCCACTGGGCGCCGGCACAGGCCGCCAGCCAACCGCTGCTACACCTGCTCAGCCAGGGCGGTGTCGAAGTGGTGGACCGCGATGGCACCCGCCTGCGCATCGACCAGCCCAGCGTGCTGTTGTACGCCCGCCCGCGCGAACATCATTTCAACGTCGATGACGGATTGCGGGTGCCGCTGGTGACCGCCGGGCTGCGTTTCGAAGCCGGCGAAGGCAGCCCGGTGGCCGATGCGTTGCCGAGCCCGGTCTGCCTGCCGCTGGCCGACCTGCTGGGCAGCAACGCGGTGCTCGGCGTGCTGTTCGAAGAAGCGTTCGCGCAGCGCTGCGGCCGCCAGGCGATGCTCGATCGTCTGTTCGAACTGGTGATCATCCAGGTGCTGCGCACGCTGATGGAAAACGGCCAGATCCAGGTCGGGCTGCTGGCCGGCATGGGCCATCCACGGCTGCGCCATGCGCTGGTGGCCATGCATGAGCAGCCGGCGGAAGAATGGTCGCTGCACGCGCTGGCCGAACGTGCCGGGATGTCACGCAGCGCTTTTGCCGAAGGCTTCCGCGAGGTGATCGGCAGTACCCCCGGGCAGTACCTGCAGGCGTGGCGGACCAGGCTGGTGCAGCAGGCGCTGCGTCGTGGCCAGCCGCTGAAGCGCATCGCCGGTGACGTGGGCTACGGCAGCGAAGCGGCGTTGTCGCGGGCGTTCAAGGCGCAGACCGGGCAGTCGCCGCGCGAGTGGAAGCAGGCTGCAAGGTAGCGCCGAGCCATGCTCGGCGAGCGCCCCGCGCGGTGCAGTTTGTCCGCCGCGCACGGCTATGCCGGTCGTCCTGACCGGCACCCTGCGGGCCGCCGCGAGCGACGTTGGCAGCGGCTCCAGCCGCTGCCTTCGGCGCTACCGGGTCACACCGCCCATTCCAGGTCGGTGGTGAACATGATGGTCAGCCAGCGATCCGGCGATTCCTCGCCCAGCAGGTCGCCGATCTCATCGCGCAGCCGGTCCCATTCGGCCAGCGCGCGTGGCGGATCGTCGGCGCGCACCACGAAGAACAGTTCGATCTGCTCGCCGCGGCCCACCTGCGCCACGTAGCTGCGGTAGTCCAGGAAACCGTGCCGCGCCACCACATCGCGCGCCACCGTATCCACGTGGCTGCGCAGCTCCTGCGGTGCGACCAGCAGGATGCCCGCAAGCGCCTGGCGTACGGTTCCCAGCGGGGCCACCATCACGAACAGGCAGACCACCGCCAGGATGCCCGGATCGATGTACGGGCCGATCCAGTCCAGAGGGGTGCCGCGCACCAGCACGCCAGCGACAAAGGCCAGCAGGTAGCAGGCCGACATGCTGGCGGCGATGATCCAGTTCTTCGCATCCAGGGCGATGAAGTCCGAGCCGATGTGCCGGTTGGCACGCAGCACGAACGCGGCCAGCGCCCCTTCGGCCAGCAGCGAGATCACCCCGAAGGTGATGGCCGGGCCGAGCGCGATCAAGCGCCCGCCCGAGGTGAGCGCATCCACGGCGTTGACGAAGGCATACAGCGCCGCGCCGATCATCAGCGTCCCGCTGACCCCCAGTACGATCGGTTCCAGGTGCCAGAAGCCCATCGAAAAACGCTGGTTGAGCCGCGACTGCAGCGTATCGGTATTGGTCGATTGGGCGATGAGCCGGGCGACCAGCAGCGACAGCCAGGTCATGACCACGTCGATCAGGCCGTAGATGCCGTCGAAGATGATCAGCGAGGAGTTGGCGTACAGCCCGAAGCCCACGGCCATGGCCGCCATCACCAGGGTGCCGGCGATCGAAAGGCGTAACACCCCCTGCTCGGTGCGGGTATCGAAGAAACGTGGGGGAATGATGGCCATCCCGTGATTGTAGGCCGGGACCATGACCCGCCCGTAGCGCCGAGCCACGCTCGGCGAGCGCGCAGCGCGGCAGCCTCGTTCTTCGGCCGAGCACGGCGCGGCGCTACCGCGCTGGCCTTGGCTGCCGTAGACTTCCGCGCTTCCCGCCCTCCGCGAAGCCCGTACGCAGTGACCACGCCACCCTGAACCCTGCCGCATGGCAGCCGGACCTGTCCGGCATCAGGAACCCGCGTACCCATTGCAGCGCTGCGTGGCCGTGACCACGTGCGCCAAGGAAATCCCATGCAGACCCATTACCCGCTGCGCCAGCAGTGGCTCGGCAACGTCCGTGGCGACGTGCTGTCCGGCATCGTCGTCGCCCTGGCGCTGATCCCCGAAGCGATCGCGTTCTCGCTGATCGCCGGGGTCGACCCCAAGGTCGGCCTGTACGCCTCGTTCTCGATCGCGGTCATCACCGCCATCGCCGGCGGCCGCCCCGGCATGATCTCGGCCGCCACCGGTGCGATGGCGCTGGTGATGGTCGACCTGGTCAAGGACCACGGCCTGCAGTACCTGTTCGCCGCCACCATCCTGACCGGCCTGCTGCAGATGACCGCCGGCGCGCTGAAGCTCGGTTCGCTGATGCGCTTCGTCTCGCGCTCGGTCATCACCGGCTTCGTCAACGCACTGGCCATCCTGATCTTCATGGCCCAGCTGCCGGAGCTGGTCGGCCGCGGCCCGATGGTCTACCTGCTGTGTGCGGCGGCGCTGGCGATCATCTATCTGCTGCCGCGGATCACCCGCGCGGTGCCTTCGCCGTTGGTCGCGATCGGCATCCTCACTGCGGTGGTGATCGGCTTCGGCATCGAGGTACGGACCGTGGGCGACATGGGCCAACTGCCGGACAGCCTGCCGTCCTTCTTCCTGCCGGACGTGCCGCTGAACTGGGAGACGCTGCGCATCCTGCTGCCGGTGTCGGCCACCCTGGCGGTGGTGGGGCTGCTGGAATCGATGATGACCCTGCAGATCGTGGAGGACATCACCGAAACGCCGAGCGAACGCAACCGCGAGTGCGCCGGCCAGGGCCTGGCCAATACGGTGACCGGTTTCTTCGGCGGCATGGCCGGCTGCGCGATGATCGGCCAGTCGGTGATCAACGTCACCAGTGGCGGGCGTGGGCGCCTGTCCTGCCTGATCGCCGGCGCGCTGCTGCTGGTGCTGGTGGTGTACGGCAGCGACCTGGTACGGCAGATCCCGATGGCCGCCCTGGTGGCGGTGATGATCATGGTCAGCATCGGCACTTTCAGTTGGCGCTCGCTGCGCGACCTGCGCACGCATCCACGCAGTTCCTCGGCGGTGATGCTGCTGACCGTGGTGGTGACCGTGGCCACCCATGACCTGGCCAAGGGCGTGCTCAGCGGCGTACTGCTGTCGGCGTTGTTCTTCGCGCGCAAGGTCGGCGGCATGCTGGACGTGCAGCGTGATGACCACGAGGGCGCGCAACGGTATGTGGTGCGTGGACAAGTATTCTTCGCATCGGCCGGGCAGTTCGGCGCGGCCTTCGATTACCAGCACGTAGCGCCGCGCGTTGAGATCGACCTGCAGCACGCCCATCTGTGGGACCTCACCGCGGTGGGTGCGCTGGAGCGCACGGTGGAAAAGCTGCGCGCGCATGGCGCGGTGGTGGAGGTGGTGGGTCTGAACGCCGCCAGCGAAACGCTGATCGAGCGGGTAGGGCGCAAGGGCCCTACCGGCAGCGCGCATTGATCCCTGCCGGTAGTGACGGCCGCTGGCCGTCAAGCAGGTGGTCGGCGACGCCCGTTGGTCGTCACGCCCGTGCCCACCCGGACCATTCAGCCGACCGGTGTAAACTATTGATCATGCAGGCATTGCCTGCCGCCCCTGATTCTCCAGCGTCCCCATGACCCAGCCAACCGCCACCGCCGCGTCCCGCTACGCCGACTCCCTGCGCCTTTCCGTCGCCCCGATGATGGATTGGACGGACCGCCATTGCCGCGTGTTCCACCGGCTGCTGGCGCCCGGCGCGCGCCTGTACACGGAAATGGTGCACGCCAATGCGGTGATCCACGGTGATCGCCAGCGCCTGCTCGGCTTCGATCCGGCCGAAACGCCGCTGGCCCTGCAGTTGGGCGGCAGCGATCCGGCCCTGCTGGCGCAGGCCGCGCGCATTGCCCAGGACTGGGGCTATGACGAGGTCAACCTCAACTGCGGCTGCCCATCCGACCGTGTCCAGGCCGGCCGCTTCGGCGCCTGCCTGATGCGCGAACCGGCCCTGGTGGCCGACTGCGTAGCGGCGATGGTGGCCGCGGTGGATATCCCGGTCACGGTCAAATGCCGGCTCGGGGTGGACGATGACAACGACTACGAGGCCTTCGCTGCGTTTGTCGACCAGCAGGTCGCCGCCGGTGCACCGATGCTGGTGGTGCACGCGCGCAATGCCTGGCTGAAGGGCCTGTCGCCGAAGGAAAACCGCGAAGTGCCACCGCTGCGTTACGACTGGGCCTACCGGCTCAAGCAGGAGCGTCCGGAGCTGCCGGTGGTGCTCAACGGTGGATTGGCCAGCATCGAGGCGGTGCAGGCCCAGGGCGGCAAGGTGGACGGGGTGATGCTGGGCCGTGCGGCCTACCACGATCCCTACCTTCTGCATCAGCTGGAGGCGCTGCAGACCGGCGCCCCGTTGCAGGCACGGCAGGCGCTGCTGCGCGCGCTGCGTCCCTACGTGGAAGCGCGGCTGGCTGAAGGGTCGGCGCTCAAGCACATCACCCGGCACATCCTGGGCTTGTTCCACGGGCAACCGGGGGGCCGCGCGTTCCGCCAGATCCTCAGCGAGGGCGCACATCGCCCGGGCGCGGACTGGAGCCTGGTGGAGCAGGCCCTGTCAGCCACCGAACGTGATGGTGGGCGCGAAGCGGCCTGACGCGATGCGCGCAAGGGGCCGCAGACGGCCCCGAACGCTGTTAGTATGTTCACTTACCTGAATATAGACATCCGATCTTCAGGAAAGTTCAGACCGGATTCACTGGCAAAAGCCGAAATTTGCAAAAGATTTGTAAAGCCCCGGACCTCGCGTCCGGACGCGGACTTCACAATTTTTGAACGAATTGCCGGCCTCGGCTAGGATCCAACGATGTCCTCCCGTTCTTCCCCCTGCCAACTTGCCCTCGCCACGGTCGTGGTGCTGGTGGCGTTCGCGCCGCTGCACGCCGTCGCGCAGGCACCGATGCAGGGCCAGATGCAGCAGACCATGGCGCAGCGGGCGCAGATGCGGGAACGTCCGGAAGTGGTCATGCGGGGGTCCCAACGCGGTGATGAGCGCTCCCTGTCCGACGCCGTGCGGCGGGTGCAGCGATCCACCGGTGGACACATCCTGGGCGCCGAGCGGGTGCCGTTTGATGGGCGCGACATCAACCGCGTGAAATACATGGATGAGCGTGGCCGCGTCCGCTACATGGATGATCCCGTGCAGCAGCGTTCACAGGCTCGCCCGCCCCGATCGGATATGTCTTCACTACGCGGCGATAACCCCTGAACGGGGATTATTGTCGCATCACACCCGATTTCCACCGGCCCAACCGGCCGACCCCAGCACACTAGGGAGAGTTCATGCGTATCCTTCTGGTCGAAGACGAAGCCCCGCTGCGCGAGACCCTTGCAGCCCGGCTCAAGCGCGAAGGCTTTGCCGTCGACGCGGCGCAGGATGGCGAGGAAGGTCTGTACATGGGCCGCGAAGTGCCGTTCGACGTTGGCATCATCGATCTGGGCCTGCCGAAGATGTCCGGCATGGAGCTGATCAAGGCGCTGCGCGACGAGGGCAAGAAGTTCCCGGTCCTGATCCTCACCGCCCGTTCCAGCTGGCAGGACAAGGTCGAAGGGCTCAAGCAGGGCGCCGACGATTACCTGGTCAAGCCGTTCCATGTCGAAGAGCTTCTGGCACGCGTCAATGCGCTGTTGCGCCGCGCTGCGGGCTGGAGCAAGCCGACCCTGGAATGCGGTCCGGTGGCACTGGACCTGGCGGCACAGACGGTCAGCGTGGCCGGCAGCAACGTCGACCTCACCAGCTATGAATACAAGGTGCTGGAATACCTGATGATGCATGCCGGTGAACTGGTCTCCAAGGCCGACCTCACCGAGCACATCTACCAGCAGGATTTCGACCGCGACTCGAACGTGCTGGAAGTGTTCATCGGCCGCCTGCGCAAGAAGCTGGATCCGGACGGTGAACTGAAGCCGATCGAGACCGTGCGCGGCCGCGGCTACCGTTTCGCGATCCCGCGCAACGAGGGCTGAGCCTGCTGCAGGCTAGAAGATGATGTCCGGCCGTCTGTGGTTCTTCCGACGCTGGCGGCCGCGCTCCCTGCAGGCGCGCCAGCTGCTGGCTGCGTCCGTGGGTCTGGTGGCCTTCCTGGCACTGGCCGGCTACGCGCTGGACGCGGCGTTCGCCGATACCGCGCGCGCCAACCTGCGCGAACGCCTGAAGAACTACGCCACGGCCTACGCTGCGGGCAGTGACTTCACCCGCGACCGTTCGCTGTACCTGCGCGAGCATCCGCCGGATCCACGCTTCGACGTGCCCGGCAGCGGCCTGTACCTGCAGGTGGTCACACCGGACGGCAAGGTCAATTCGATGTCCGCCGAAGGCCCGATGCTGCCCAACCGCGGCGGCGGCCTGCTGGCACCGCGCCAGGAGGTCTTCGAAGGTCCGCTGCCGATCATCCAGATCGACGGCAGCGAGGGCTCGGTCTACCGCTACGGCTTGGGCCTGGTGTGGGATGCCGACGCGGACCCGGCGACCGAATTTCCGTACACCATCTACGTGATGGAGGACTCCGGTGCACTGGGCGCGCAGCTGCGCGTGTTCCGCGGCCGGGTATGGTTCTACCTGGGCGGCATCGGCCTGATCCTGCTGTTGTTGCAGACGGTCATCCTGCAGTGGAGCCTGCGCCCGATGCGCCGGGTGATCACCGAGCTGACCCGCGTGCAACGCGGAGAAAGCGAGCGCATGAGCGAACGCCATCCGCGCGAGCTGGAACCGCTGACCGACAGCATCAACGCCTTCATTGAAAGCGAGCGCGAAAACCTGGAGCGCCAGCGCAACACGCTGGCCGACCTGGCGCACAGCCTGAAGACCCCGATCGCCGTGCTGCGCACGCAGATGGACAGCGGATCGAGCAACGATGCGCTGCGCGAGGAACTGGACGTGCAGCTGCAGCGCATGAACAACCTGGTGTCCTACCAGCTGGCACGCGCTGCCTCGTCCGGACACAAGCTGTTCTCCGCGCCGCTGCCGATCGAATCCAATGCCGAAGAAATCGTGCGCGGGCTGGAAAAGGTCTACGCCGCCAAGGGTGTGCTGTGCGAGTTCGACATCGATCCGGGATCGCGCTTCCACGGTGAACCCGGCGACCTGCAGGAGCTGCTCGGCAACCTGCTGGAGAACGCGTTCAAGTGGGCCAACCGTCGCGTGCTGCTGACCGCGCAGCCGCAGCCGGCGCCGAACACGCGCCGTCCGGGCCTGCTGCTGGCGGTGGACGACGACGGCCCCGGTATCGCTCCGGAAGACATCGCCAAGGTGCTGCAGCGCGGCGTGCGTGGCGATGAGCGCGTGCAGGGCCACGGCATCGGCCTGTCGATCGTGCAGGACCTGATCAAGGATTACCGCGGTGAGCTGCTGGTGACGCGCTCTTCCGAACTGGGTGGCGCGCGCTTCGAAGTGCGGCTGCCGGCCGGCCCGTAAGCGCCGCGCGGGGCGCTACCACGGCGGCATCGCCGCATGATCTTCCGGTAGCGCCGAGCCATGCTCGGCGGAAGCCATCACCGCGCCACGTGCTCCAGCGCCGACAGTACCGGCGGCTCACCGTAAAACCGCCGCAGGTGCCCGGCCACGCTGGGCAGCGCCTCGGCCAACACGTCCGGTGCGGAGAAATGGTATTCACTGACCACCGCGAAGAACTCTTCCGGCGCCTCGGCCGCATACGGATCGATCAGCGTTTCCTCGCCCGCATCCACCTGCACGCAGAACGCATCGTAGGCGCGCTGGAAATCGGCCGCCCACTCGCGCTGCCAGGCACGCGGCAACGGCGGCGTGCCGTCGATTGCGCCATCCAGCGCATCGATCTTGTGCGCCATCTCGTGCACCGCCACGCAATAGCCATCGAACGGCGCCTGCAGGTCGGCCTGGATATCCGCCCAGGACAGGATCAACGGGCCGCTGTCCCAGCTCTCGCCGATCAGCTCGTCGTCCCACTCGTGCAGCACGCCGGCAGCATCCACATGGCTGCGCTGTACCCGGAACGCGTCCGGGTACAGGATCAGCTGCGACCAGCCACGCAGGCCGGCTTCGCCCAGCCCCAGCAGCGGCAGGCAGCACACCGCCGCCAGCAGCACGATGTCTTCGTCGCGCAGCACCAGGTCGCCCAGCGGGCTGATGGTCTTTTCGTGCAGGAAGCGGGTCGCCAGCGTGCGCAGCGCATCCAGTCGATCGGCGGGCAGGCCCTGCAGCCACGGAATATCCCGGCAGGCCTGCTGCCACAGCGGTTCGGGAATGGGACGGGGGGCTGGCCGCAGCCAGCGCGACAACTCCTGGATCAGCGGAACATACCCGGCAGGAAGCTGTGCCACTTCGGCGCGCGCAGTCGCTGCAGCACGTCATCCTCGCCCCCGCCGCCGCCACTGCTGGTGGCCTGGGCAGGCACCGGCTTGGGCGTGCTGGGCACCCCGGCGGCAGCACTGCGTGCGGTCGGCGGGCGTTCGGCATCGGGCGTGGAATAGACACAGTCACCGCGCCCTTCACTGGCCATCACGGTAGACGCGGTGGCAAGCAGCGGGGCCATCAACAGGACCAGGCAATGGGCAGAACAGCGCATCGACGACATCCGTGGTTAAGGGCGAGTGAGTTCCCGATTCTAGCCCGAATCAGGCCGCCTATTGGAAGCCCCGCCGGGCAGGGGCAATTCCTTTGCCGCATACTTTCCCTGTTTATCTGACGGAAGCTGCCGTGGACGACCGCGAACTGCTGGCAAAACTGGCCGCCGGACCCCTGTCCGGTGATGCCCTGGCGCGCGAGCTGGGCCAGACCCGGGCGGCCATCTGGAAACGCATTCAAGGACTTAGGACAGCCGGCGTGGCGATCGAAGGCCGCGCCGGGGATGGCTACACGCTGTCCCAGGCGGTCGACCTGCTGGATGCGGGCCGCATCCGCGCCGCGCTGCCTGCCACCGCCGATGCGCTGCTGGACGATCTGCAGGTGGTCTGGAGCACGGTGTCCACCAACACCGAATTGCTGCGCTGCAGCGCTCCTGAGCGCGGCAGTCGCGTCATGCTGGCCGAGCGCCAGACCGGTGGCCGCGGCCGTCGTGGGCGCGACTGGGCCTCGCCGCTGGCCGCGCATATCTACCTTTCGGTGCTGCGCGGCTTCGCCGGTGGGTTGGCCCAGCTGGGCGGGCTGAGCCTGGTGGCGGGCGTGGCGGTGGCCGAGGCCCTGCGCGGGCTCGGTCATGCCCAGGTGCAGTTGAAATGGCCCAACGATCTGGTGGTGGATGGCCACAAGCTGGGCGGCCTGCTGGTGGAAGGCGGCGGTGAGTTCGCCGGCCCGGCGCGCGCGGTGATCGGCATCGGCCTCAACGTACACATGCCGCCAGCGTTCGCTGAACGCATCGACCAGCCGTGGACCGACCTGGACCAGGTGGCGGGCGAGCCGGTGCAGCGCAACGAGGTGGCAACCGCGGTGCTGGCCGCGCTGCTGCCAGCGCTGGAACAATTCGAAGCCGAGGGCCTGGCCCCGTTCCTGCCGCGCTATGCCGCGCTGGACAGCCTGGCCGGGCGCGAGATACGGGTGGAACTGGCTGGCGCCTGGCAGGACGGCCGCGCGCTGGGCCTGGCCGATGATGGCGCGTTGCGAGTGGAAATCGACGGCCGCGAGCAGCCTGTGCACGCCGGCGAAGTCAGCGTGAGGGCACGATGAGCGACTGGTTGTTCGACCTGGGAAATTCCCGTTTCAAGTACGCCCCGCTGCTCGGCGACCGCGCCGGCGAGGTGCAGGCGTGGACCCACGGCGCCGAGGACCTGCGCGGCGAAGCGCTGCGCACGCTGCCGCAGGGCGGTACCGCCTACGTGGCCAGCGTGGCCGCCACCGGAATGACCGCCACCATGCTGGAGATCCTGCGCATGCGCTTCCAGCACGTGCACGTGGCCCGCACCGAAGCGGCGTTCGCCGATGTGCGCATCGTCTATGCCACGCCCGCGCGCTTCGGCGTGGATCGTTTCCTGGCCCTGCTGGCGGCGGCGCGCACGCAGCGCCACGTGCTGGTGGCTGGTGTCGGCACCGCGTTGACCATCGACCTGCTGGACGCCCACGGCCAGCACCACGGGGGTCGCATCGCGGCCTCTCCGACCACCATGCGCGAAGCCCTGCATGCGCGCGCGGCGCAGTTGCCGGCCAGTGGCGGGCACTACCGCGAGTTCGCCGATGACACCGATGATGCGCTGGCATCCGGCTGCGACGGCGCGGCGATCGCGCTGATCGAACGCAGCCGCGAGCAGGCACGGCAGCGGCTGCAGGCACCGGTGGACCTGCTGCTGCACGGCGGCGGCGCACCGGCGCTGTTGCCGCAGCTGCCGGCCGATGCGGGCCACCAGCCGCTGCTGGTGCTCGATGGGCTGGCACGCTGGGCCGTTCACCTGCCGTCGGCGACAGGCTAGGATCGGCAGATGCTGACCCGTGCCCTGATCGTGTTCCTCGTGTTGCTCAACGTGAGCGTCGCCCTGTGGTGGATGCTGCGCGGTGAGCCGGTTGTGCCGGACGTGAAGCTGCCTTCCGGCGTGGCCGAACTGCAGTTGGTGGATGCGGCCGCCCCGGTGACGGCGCCCTCGCCAACGGCGTCCACCGCGCCGCTGACCGATACCACGCCCGCCGCTGCCGAACCTGCCGCAGCGGTGGCCGCTTCACCGTCCACCGGAGCGCCCGTCGCAGCCGAAGCGCGTCCGGCTCCGGTTGCTGCCGCAGTGGTGGCAACGCCTGCCCCAGCAGCGGAACCCGCGCCTACCCTCGCAGCGCCCGAGCGTTGCGTCGCGCTGGGTCCGTTCGCGGACCAGGCCGCCGCCCAAGGCGCCTTGGTCAAGGCCGGTGCGGCGCTGACACGAACGCGCCTGCGCGAACAATCGACGCCCGGGGCCACCTCGCGCTACCGGGTGATGATGCCGCCGGCAGAGAACCGCGAAGCCGCCCAGGTGACCGTGCAGCGGATCGTCGCCGCCGGCCTGAGCGACTACTACGTGATTGGCCAGGGACCTGACGCCAACGCCATCGCGCTGGGCCAGTACCGCAATCGCGAAGGGGCCGAGCGCCGGCTGGCGGCACTGCGCGCGGCCGGATTCCAGGCCCAGCTCAGTGGTGGCGAAGGCGCCTCCACGTGGTGGCTGCAGGGCGCGCTGGCCGATGGCAAGACCGATCCCGGCCTGCGCCAGCGTAGCGGGGCGGCGCAGCAACGCTCGCTGGACTGCGCTGGTCTGCGGTAGAATCGCCGTGCTTCGCGGCCTGGCCACGAACGCGTCGTACCCCGTGCCGCTTTAGCTCAGTTGGTAGAGCAACTGTCTTGTAAACAGTAGGTCATCCGTTCGATTCGGATAAGCGGCACCATCCCTTGATCCACTGGCATCCACTCATGGGCTTTATTGGCCAGGGTCGGGGTGGTTCAGCGCCGCTACGCGTGCGTTGAAGAGCGTGACGTCGTCGTCTGCGAGTTGGGTCCAGTCGACGGGGTGGCCGATCAGTTCTTCAACCACTTCGCCGGGCTCGCGGTCGAAGCCGCGTGCCTGCACCTGTGCGTAGCGAGCGGCGAAGCCGGGATCTTCGGCGCTCAGCGCGTACAGCTTCACCGCTACCAGGCCGGCGAACAGGTAGTTGGTGAGGTACAGCGGGTCCTGGTAGAACAGCCGCTTGCCCGCCCAGGTGGTGTTCTGGCCGGCGTGCCCGCTGAAGCCGCCTTCGTGCAGCGTGCGCATCTGCACCGCGAGGGCGTCAAGATCATCCGGCCCGCGCACCGTGCCGTCGTGTACACCTTGGTGGATCGCTGCTTCCAGCTGCGCCTCTTCGGCGGAGATGAAAAGCTGCAGGGCCAAATCGCGCAGCAGCCCGCGTTGATAATAGTCGCGGGCACCGAGGGTCGTGGCTTCGCTTACAAGCTGGTCGCGGTAGAGGAACTCATCCAGGAGCGCGAACGTTTCCTCCAGCCATGACGTGCCATGGCGAAACAGCGGCGAGGTGCCATGGGCATTCATCAGCTGCCCATGCACGGCATGTGCGCCTTCGTGCACGACCTCGACATCGCTTTCGGTGTCGCCGCGCCGGTGGCCCACGTACAGCACCGACGTGGAGTGCGGTGCGGTGATGGAAAACGCATCGCGCTTGCGGCGGCCCAGCTGGCTGGCGAAATCCATGCGGCCGCCGGCCGGGTCCAGCACCGCGCCGATCTGCGCGACATGCTCAGGACCCAGGCGGGCGGCGGCACGCATCGCGATCTGCCGTACCTGCTCCATGGACATCGCCGGTGGGCTGAAGCCAGCGCGAGGCGCTTCGTCATTCCACGGGGCCGGGTCGCTGTTGCCAGACGTCTCCGATAGCGCTTGGTACGCGGCGAACGACGACGCATGTGACTGCAGGGCATGGAGGGCGGTGTCCACCTCGGTGACGCCAAGGCCCATGCCGGCATAGGCCTGCTCCGGGGCACTGGTATAGCCACGCGTCACCGCCAGTCCGTCGCGCAGGGCGGCGATACCGATCAAGGCATCCGCCAGCGCGGGCTTCCGCTGCAGCATCGCATCGTGGTGCAGCGTCCACGCCTGCTTGCGCGCGGCTTCGTCCGGGAGGGCCATCAGGGTGTGGAAGTCATCGGCGACATTCATGACGCGGCTGCCCACTGTCATCGTGGGGAAGCCTGTGCCCTGCGTGGCCAGCCGGTGCGCATGCTCGAAGCGGCCCAGCGCCGTGTCTGCGGCCGCTGCCATCGGCTTGGCGACCGCAGGCAGCGCGTGAGCCTCGGCGCGCGCGCTACGCGCTGCCAGATAGGCGTACGGCTGTGCCCAGCGCGCAGCAGCGGGTGCGGTGCGCACAAGCGCCTTTGCGGTGCTGGCGATGTCGCCGCAAAGCGCTTCCACGTCATCGCGTGCGGCACTGGCTACGCGGTCACTGGCGTCCTGGGCGGCAATCAGCTCGTGGTAGGCGTAGTGATCCAGGCATTCACCGAACAGTGCTTCCAGCGTGTGGAAGTCGGTTTCGATGTGGAGCGTGCTGTTGCTGGTTCGGAGTGCATCGAAGCGCTGCTTGATCGCGGCGCGCGCGGTGCGCTCTGCGGCTGGCGTGGCGAAGTAACGCGCCGGGTCTACCGATTGCGACTCGCCGTGCGAGGCGACCGTCGTTGCCAGCGCGGCGCTGGACGACGCCAGCAGGCAGGCCAGCGTCAGCAGCAGGCGGGTACTCGGCTTCCGCGCGAGGCGGGATTTGCTTGGGTACGGCATTGCCATCCTGACGACCTTTTCAGCGATGGATTCATCGTAGTCCGGCAGCCACGTGTTGGGTACCTGTGCGATCACGTGCTCCGGCCAGAGTGCACGCGTCCTGGACTGCGGCGATGGCCGCGTCGCATCCTGCGCCGCCACCCGCAGGCGACGGCGCACCGTGATCAGGAATCGGCGTAGCGGTGGGACAGCAGCGAGCGCACCAGGAAGGTCACCTGCGCGGCCGAGCGCGCATCCACGCGCAGCACCGGAACGCGGAAACCAGCGGCGAACAGCGCATCGCGCACGGTGGGAATCAACAGCTGCGGATGCTCGTCGGTACGGGTGATGCCGACCGCCAGGCTGGCATCGGGCGCGATCCGGGAGAACTCCTGCAGCAGCTCCAGCGTAGTGGCTACCGGATCGGGTGATCCGGCGCTGACCAGCACGATCACCCCGAGCGCGCCTTCGCACACCATCGGCCACATGAAATCCAGGTAGCGCTGTCCGGGTACGCCGTACAGGTGCAGCAGTTCGCCGTCATCCAGCTCGATCGAGCTGTAATCCAGCGCCACCGTGGTTTCCACTTTGTCGGCGGTGGCGTCCTCGCTCAGCGGCATTTCGGTGCTGATCGGCTCGACATCGGAAATCGCGCGCACCGCGGTCGTCTTGCCCGCGCCCATGCCGCCGACGAACACCAGTTTGTTGGCCGGACCGCTCATGCGCGACCCACCTGCAGGTCCAGCCCGAATCGTCGTGCGACCCAGGTCAGGAACCGTGAGTCGCGAAGGCCCGCGAGGCGCGCTGATGGGGGCACGGCGTTCTCCTGGTGCTTGGCAAGGCCGCTGCTGGCAGCAGCCGAGAAAAGGAATTGCACGGTATCGTGCGGCAAACCGCTCGCCGCGGCCAGCGCGGTGCTGGTCCACGACGCGGCGTGCAGGCGTGCGATGGGCAGCAGCCAGCTGGCGGGCACGTCGCGGTGGTCCAGGTCGGGCCAGTGCAGCAGCTGCATCGAAGTGCCCGCGGCGACCGCCGGCAGCAGCTGCGGGCGATGACGCGCGATGCAGAAATACAACGCTTCGAACGAATGGCGGCGCGGCAGCAGGTACACGTACTGATGCTGGAAGGTCTCCATGTCCAGCGGCGTCGACGACCAGGTAAGGTCATCCAGCAGCGGCACGATCTCCGACAGGGACGCACCAACCGGCAACGCAAGGCTGCGCGTTGCGGTATCCACCACCACGCGCGTAGCGCCGCGCTGCAGCAGGTACAGGCTGGCATCATCGGCCGACTGCATCGCGCGCAGCAGCAGCGGCGTGCCCTGCGGCGTCGCGCGATCCGGCGCCTGGTCAGCCACCTCGGCCGTGCCGCCCAGCAGCGCAGCCAGTTCCTGGTTGATGTCACGCACGCTGGCGCCGTGCGGCAGCACGCCCGTCGCAGCCGTCGCGCCACGCACGATGCGCAGCGTCGCCACGCCCTGGGTGCGTGCCTGCTGCTGCAGGACGGCCATGGCCGACGGATCGCCACCCACTACCAGCAGCTCGGCCTGCTCGCCGTTCCACGGCTGCAGATGGATATCCATGCGTTCGGCCAGCAACAGCGAGCAGGCCAGTTTCAGCCGGGTAGCGTGCAGCAGGTCCAGCCCGGCGTGGGCGACCCGGAAATGTCGTATCGGTGTGTTCATGGGCGGTCAGTGCAGGTCGCCCGCCACGCCCGCGTCAGGCAACGACGGCGGGCGTGGGGCGAGCGCGGCTCAGCTGAAGTCCAGCGTCTTTTCGAAGGACTTCAGTTCGTGACGCGCCATCGCCAGGTTCGAACGGCTGCGGTCCAGCGCCACGTACAGGAACAGCATCGGGTTGCTTTCCAGCGGGCGGATCAGGTGGTACTGCGTGCTCAGCGTGATCAGGATGTCTTCCAGCGTGTCCGACAGGCCCAGCTGCTGGGCGACGCGACGTTTGGCGCGTACCACTTCGGTATTGCCGGCCGCAGCCAGTTCCAGATTGATGTCGCCGCCACCGGTCATGGCCAGCGCCATGCCGCTGTCGCTGTCGACGAGCGCGGCACCGACGAAGCCGGCGAGCGTATTGAGGTTTTCCAGGTTGAGCTTAGACACAGTCGTCCTTTCTTGGGTCGTGCAGAGGGAAACAGGCCAGCAAGGCCTGCAAGGTGAAAAACGGAGGCGGTACGATCAGGCAGCGCGGGTGCGCAGCGCGGTTTCCAGCTTGGCGGCGCATTCGCGCGCATGGAACAGCAGCACGGCCAGGTTGACCTCCACCGCCGCGACGGCGGTGAGCGTCATCGGCTTGTCCGCGTTGACGCGGATGAGCACGACGTTGCCTTGGCGGGTGCACACGGTGGCGTGTTCGGCTTCGCTGAGCGACAACTCGCGCGATACCGTTTCACCCAGCGTGAGGAAGGAGTTGGCCATCGCGGCCAAGCGACGACCGTCTACGCCCAGCACCGAATCCTCGGCCACCGCGCGGCCATCGGCGGTGGACAGCAGCAGCAGGGTCAGGCCCGGCTCGCGTTCGCGCGCCTGGCGAAAGATGTGTTCGATACGGGACGCATCGTAAAGATGGCGCGCGGGCAGGCTTTCGCCGGTCGCGCTGCGAACGATCTGGTTGATGGCACTGCGCTGCACTGGTTTCCCCCTGGAACCTGGGTCGGTACGACCCATGGCGATGCTTTTCTATCAACCGCGGAGGGTTGAAAGTGTGAACCGTAGCACAGTATATCTGACCGTTTTCCTAATGGATCTTCACCTTGCGGGCGTGTCAAGTGTTTGACGGCCATGGAATTCCATCGCACCAGATCGGTGGGCCGCAGACGTCGGGCATCGCGCCTGCTGCACCGCCGCGAGTACACCCGGGGCGCGCTGGCTAGACTGCTTCTTTTGTCCAGAACGAGGTTTCCATGTCGCATCAACCCGTCTCGCTGATTGGCGTGCCTACCGATATCGGGGCCGGCGATCGCGGTGCACGCTTGGGCCCCGAAGCGTTGCGCATTGCCGGCCTGGCCGAAGCATTGATTGCCCGCGGCGTGGACGTGCGTGACCTGGGCAACCTGGATGGACCGCGCAACCCGTGGACCGCGCCGGTGCAGGGCTACCGGCATCTGGACGAGGTGGTGGAATGGAACCGCGTGCTGATGGAGGCCAGCCTGGCCGAGCTGCGCGCCGGTCGCATGCCGATCATGCTCGGCGGTGACCATTGCCTGGGCGTCGGTTCGGTTACCGCCGTGGCGCGCTGGTGCCGCGAACAGGGCAAGCAGCTGCGCCTGTTGTGGCTGGACGCGCACTCGGATTTCAACACCAGCGATGTCACTCCGTCCGGCAACGTCCACGGCATGCCGGTGGCCTGCCTGTGCGGGCTTGGTCCGGATGCACTGACCCGGCTCGGCGGTGATGCCCCGGCGATTCTGCCTTCGCAGGTGCGCCAGATCGGCATCCGCTCGGTGGATCCGGAAGAGAAACGGCTGATCAAGACCCACCGCGTGGACGTGTATGACATGCGCTACATCGACGAGGCCGGCATGAAGCGCACCATGGAAGCCGCACTCGCCGGAATCGACGACAACACCCACCTGCACGTCAGCTTCGACGTCGATTTCCTCGACCCCAGCATCGCCCCCGGGGTGGGCACGACAGTGCCGGGCGGGGTGAACTACCGCGAGGCGCAGCTGGTGATGGAGATGATCGCCGACAGCGGGCGCATGGGGTCGCTGGACATCGTCGAACTCAACCCGCTGCTGGACAACCAGAACTCTACTGCGAAGCTGGCGGTGGACCTGGTGGAGAGCCTGTTCGGGAAGTCCACGCTGATGCGCGATTGAGGTCCAGTTGCGGCGTCCCGCTGGCCCACATGAACCGATCAACTGCTCGTTCACACTCGCTCCACGCGCCGCGCGCCAGATTGCACTTCACGCGGCACGCCCGGGTCGTTCCGGGCGCCGTGACCTGAGAAGGAGAAGTCGATGAAACGCATTCTTTCCGTACTGTTGCTGGCGCTGTGTGCTGCTGGTTCGCTGACTGCCTGCAATACCGTTGCCGGAGCTGGCAAGGACATGCAGGGAGCAGGCGAGGCCGTCCACGACACGGCGCAGGACTGCAAAGACGGCAAGTGCTGATCAACGGCTTTCCCGCCGTCTGCACCGCGGCCGCGGTGGTTTTTTAAATCAAACTGGAGAGTCCCTATGAAGCGTGTAATTTCCCTGATGCTGCTGTCGATGTTCTCGGTCGCCATGCTGGCCGGCTGCAATACCGTTGCCGGTGCCGGCAAGGACGTGCAGGGTGCTGGCGAGAAGGTCGAAGACGCCGCCCGCGGCAACTGATCCGCGCAAGCGTTTCAGTGATGAAAGGCCGGGATTTCCCGGCCTTTTTTGTTTCGGTGCGGCGACGGAGTCCGTTCAACGAGGTGAGCATACGTTTCATCTTTGCTTGACTGCCCCCCAACGTTCGATGCGGCATTCTGCAGGTGCGGTAACACATGACGCACTTCATCAAGAGGCCAACGCACATGAACAAAGACATCATTTCCGGCAAGTGGACCCAGCTCAAGGGCAAGGCCCAGGTGCAGTGGGGCAAGCTTACCGATGACGACTTCGATGTTGCCGAAGGTAACGCGGAGTACTTGGCCGGCCGCGTGCAGGAACGTTACGGCATCGCCCGCGACGAAGCTGACAGGCAGGTCAAGGAGTTCGATTCCTCGCTGCGCAAGGACTACCCGGACTTCAAGTAAGTCGGGCGGTTGAAACCGGTAGAAAACGGGCCTTCGCGGCCCGTTTTTTTATGGGTGATCCAGGCTCAGCGTCGCGGTGGGTCGGGCACGTACTGATCGGGGAATGCCTGCGGCCCGCGCTCGGTGACCCGCGCGGGACGATCGATAACGATCCCACGCGCGCGCAGCTTGCGCGCACTGTCGTAGCGAAGCTGGGTAACCTGGGCCGGGTCGGCCGTGGCGCGCTCGAAGGCGGTGTTGCGGACCGATGAGGCCTCGCGTTCGCCATGTCCCGTGCCCAGCCGTTGCGCCGGCGCCGGCGTGGATTCGGCCATCACCCGTGACTCACTCTTGGCGGCATCCTGGGTCGCGGCCGGGGCAGGCGCCGCGCGGCGCGGCGGCGTGGCCGGCCGATGCTCCCAGCGCACGGCATTGGCTTCGTTGAACACCGCGATGCCGACCACGCCCAGGTTGTCACCGCGTCCGGTAAGTTCGGCATAACTGTCGCGCGGGCTGCTGAAGACGAACTGCGCCACTTCATCGTTGGACTTCCGCCAGCCGGCGATGTCGGTGGTCTGCCAGGGGTTGAGCACGTAGCCGGTCTGGTCGGGAGTGGCCTGCTCGCCGCTGACCGCGTTGATGCCATCCACCGACAGCACCACCAGCACGCGCTGTGGGCTGGCATTGCGCAGGCGCACGCTGTACCGGTGTCCACGCTCGCCCGGTGTCCAGCGTTGGCCGTCGTGCGCGTACTGCGGCAGCAGCCCGCCGGTCTCGCGGTCCAGCAGGGTCAGGAACACGGGTCCACCCGCTATCCGCGAGGAGGGTGGGGTGATCATCGGCGGCGCCGGCCTGAAGCCGGCCAGCAGGGCAACGCTCAACAGGGGCAGCAACAGGCGCTTCATCCGGGTTCTCCATGGCGGGGTCCTCAGCTCAAACGCCCGAACAGGGCCGACGGGGTTGCGCCAGCAAGGGTAAACTGCAGCCGTTCACCGAAGGTTTCCCATCGAGCAGTCATGACCACCCGAGTCCTTACCGGCATCACCCCCTCCGGCACCCCGCACCTGGGCAACTATGTCGGCGCCATCCGCCCCGCCATTGCGGCCAGCCGTGCACAGGGCATCGAGAGCTTCTTCTTCCTGGCCGACCTGCACAGCCTGATCAAGGCGCAGGAGCCGGCGCGCACCCAGCGTTCCACGCTGGAAATCGCCGCCAGCTGGCTGGCCTGCGGGCTGGATCCGGAACAGGTGTGGTTCTACCGGCAGAGCGACATCCCGGAAACCAACGCACTGATGTGGTTCCTGACCGTGGTCGCCAGCAAGGGCATCCTCAACCGTGCGCATGCCTACAAGGCGGCGATCGACAAGAACGAGGCCGAGGGGCTGGACCCGGACGCCGGCGTGAGCGCCGGGCTGTTCATGTACCCGGTGCTGATGGCCGCCGACATCCTGATCTTCAAGGCCAACCGGGTGCCGGTGGGACGTGACCAGATCCAGCACATCGAGATGGCACGCGACTTCGGCCAGCGCTTCAATCATGTCTACGGCAAGGAGTACTTCCCGCTGCCGGAGGTGGTGATCGACGAGCAGGTCGCTACGCTGGCAGGCCTGGATGGCCGCAAGATGAGCAAGAGCTACAGCAACACCATTCCGTTGTTCGCCCCGCGCGAAGAGCTGAAAAAGCTGGTGTTCTCCATCCTGACCGATTCGCGTGCGCCGGGTGAGCCGAAGGATACCGAAGGCTCGGCCCTGTTCCAGATGTACCAGGCGTTCGCCACGCCGGAACAGACCGCCGGCTTTGCCAGGGCCTTCGCCGAGGGCATCGGCTGGGGCGATGCCAAGAAGCAGTTGTTCGAGCGCATCGATGCCGAACTGTCGCCGCTGCGCGAGCGCTACGAAGCGCTGATGGCCGAACCGGAGAAGATCGAAGCGCTGCTGCGCCGGCGTGGCCAGCAGTTGCGCGAACAGTACGCGGTGCCGCTGCTGAAGGAGCTGCGCCATGCGGTAGGCCTGCGCGACCTGGCCGACGTGCCGAAGGCCGCCGCGGCCGAACGGGCCCGCAGCGCGCCGCCGGTGTTCAAGCAGTACCGCGAGAAGGATGGCCGGTTCTACTTCAAGCTCACCGACGGCGAAGGCACGTTGCTGGTGCAGAGTGCGGGTTTTGATTCACCGCGCGACGCCGGGCAGCTGATCGCCGTGCTCAAGCAGGCCGAGCAGGGCGATGCGCTGCAGAGCGAACTGTTCACGCTGGAAGCCGAAGTGGAGGCCGTGCTGGCCGCCCTGGCAACCCTGCGCGACGCCGGATAACGCTCGCGCGGGGGTCAGAGTCGGGGGTCAGAGTACTTTTCAGCAGACGAAAAGTACTCTGACCCCCGACTCTGACCCCTTTTCAACCGAGGATCTACTGATGGCCTGGTTGTCGCTGCTGCTGTTCCTGCCTTGGTTCATGCTGCTCGGCGGGCTGTTCTGGTGCTACCCACGCCAGCCGCGTTGCCCGCGGCGGCGTGCCTTCGATATGGCCGCGCTGCTGCTCGCCCTGGTGTTGAGCGTGCTTTCCATGCACTGGGGCTTCCAGTTGGGCCAGGCCCAGCCCGATGCCGGCCCTATCTGGCCGCAGGTGCTGGCGGTGCTGTATGCCTACGGCGCCTTCCTGGCGGTGATGGTGGCCGCGCTGCTGCTCCGCCCGCGCTGGCTGCTGCGCGCGCCCTGACGCGGCCCTCGACCAAAGCCGCATCGAACGCCTTCGCCCGCGCGCCTACCATGGGCGTCTGTCCTTGAACCTGCCAGGTGCGCGTCGATGACCGCCGATCCCAGCATCCACACCATCGATACCGGATTCCAGCGCGCCGACTTCGACGCGGCCTACCTGGTGGTGGAGAACGGCCGTGGCGCCTTCATCGACTGCGGCACCTCGCTGGCGGTACCGGCGATGCTGCAGGCCTTGGCCGATGCCGGGCTGGAGCCACAGGCGGTGGACTGGCTGCTGCTGACCCACGTGCATCTGGATCACGCCGGCGGCGCCGGCACGCTGATGCAGCACCTGCCCAATGCGCGTGCGGTACTGCATCCGCGCGGTGCGCCGCACATGATCGATCCCGCACGGCTGATCGCCGGCGCCACGGCGGTGTATGGCGAGGAAGAAATCGCGCGCAGCTATGGTCGCATCGAGCCGATCCCGGCCGAGCGCGTGGTGGTGGCCGAAGATGGCCAGCGCATCGACCTGGCCGGGCGCGAGCTGTTGCTGATGCACACGCCCGGCCATGCGCAGCACCACTATTGCGTGTGGGACGCGCGCAGCCGCAGCTGGTTCACCGGCGATACCTTCGGTCTGTCCTACCGCGAACTGGACAGTGCGCAGGGGGCGTTCATCATCCCCACGTCTTCGCCGGTCCAGTTCGATCCCGAACCGTTGAAAGATTCCATCCGCCGGATGCTCGCTTACCAGCCCGCCGCCATGTACCTCACCCACTACGGGCGGGTGGAAGCGGTGGAAGCGCGCGCGGCGGATCTGTTCGAGCAGATCGATGCGATGGTGGCGATCGGGCGCCAGTGCGACGGCCGCCCCGACCGTCATCGCCATCTGCTTGCGGCACTGCGCGCGCTGTACCTGGAACGCGCGCTGGCGCATGGCTGTGCGCTGGACCAGGACGCGGTAGCTGCGGTGCTGGCGATGGACATCGAGCTCAATGCGCAGGGCCTGGCGTGCTGGCTGGACCGCGAACGGCGCTGATCATTCCGCGTCATCGCGCTGTCACGTACACTCGGGACATCCCTGTTTCCTTGTCCCCCCGGTGATCCGTGAACCCGATGCGCGTGCTGTTGTTGTCGTCCTGCCTGTTCGTCGGTGGCCTTGCACATGCGGCCAATGATCTTCCCGGCGGTGGCATCGATCCGCAGGCGCTGTCGCGCCACGTACGCGTGCTGGCTTCGGACGAATTCGAAGGCCGCGCACCGGCCAGCGAGGGCGAAGAGCGCACCGTGCAGTACCTGATCGAGCAGTTCCGCAGTTATGGCCTGCAGCCTGGCGGCGTGGACGGCAGCTGGGTGCAACCGGTGCCGCTGGTGCGCGCGCAGCTGGACGGCGCGGCCACCGCCACACTGTCGCTGAAGGGCGGCAAGCGTGCGTTGGCCAATGGCGAGGATGTCACCCTGCAGAGCCTGCAGCCGCGTGCGCGGGTACAGATCAAGGATGCGCCGCTGGTGTTCATCGGCTACGGCATCGACGCGCCGGAGCGCAACTGGAACGACTACAAAGACATCGACCTGCGCGGCAAGATCGCGGTGGTGCTGATCAACGACGCCGACTTCGAGACCGACGCGCCCGGCGCGTTCGATGGCAAGGCGGTGACCTACTACGGCCGCTGGACCTACAAGTTCGAGGAAGCCGCGCGCCGTGGTGCCGAAGGCGTGCTGATCGTGCACGAGACCGCACCGGCGGCCTATGGCTGGGCCACGGTGAAGAGCTCGGGCACCTCGCCGTTGTTCGACATCCAGCGCAGCCAGGACGAAGCCATGGCCCAGCACACGCCGCTGCGTGGCTGGATGCAGCGCACCCTGGCCGAGGCGATCTTCGCCGATGCCGGCCTGGATTTCGAGGCGGAAAAGCGCAAGGCGCAGCGCGCCGATTTCAAGCCGGTGCCGCTGGACAACGCCCGCCTGAGTGCCGCCTTCAAGCTCAAGCGTGAAGAGGTGGTCACCCGCAACGTGGTGGCCAAGCTGCCCGGGGGCGAGCACGGCGACGAGGCGGTGATCTTCTCTGCCCACTGGGATGCGTTCGGCATCGGCGAGCCTGATGCGAAGGGCGACCGCGTGCGACGCGGCGCCATCGACAACGCCACCGGCGTGGCCACGGTGCTGGAACTGGGCCGCGTCTTCGCCGCCGGCCCGCAGCCGCAGCGTTCGCTGTATTTCGTCGCGCTGACCGCTGAAGAGAAGGGACTGCTCGGCGCCAGCTACTACGCCAGGCACCCGCTGGCACCGCTGGAAAAGACGGCCGCAGTGCTGAACATCGAGATGTTCAGCCCGGATGGCGCGACCCGTGACATCGCCTCGTGGGGCAAGGGCCGGGTATCGCTGGAAGGCGACCTGGAACGTGTGGCAAAGGCCCGGGGCCGCGGCTACAGCCCGGATCCGAACCTTGAAGCGGGCTTCTTCTACCGTGCCGACCACTTCGCGTTCGCCCGCCTGGGCGTACCGGCGATCACCATCGGTCCGGGGCTGGACAAGCTGGACGGTGGCATCGAAGCCGGCCGTGCGCTGCGCGAGAAATACTTCAAGGACTGCTACCACCAGGCCTGCGACGCGTGGACCCCGAGCTGGGACCCGGCCGGCCACGCTGCCGATACATTGCTGGTCTATGACCTCGGCCTGGAGCTGGCCAACGGCCGCAGCTGGCCGCAGTGGGAAGAAGGCTCGGAGTTCCGCAAGGCGCGCGACGCCAGCGAAGCGGCACGCCGCTGATCTGGTGGGTGACGACCGTTGGTCGTCACGCCTCTCCCTGCAGCCTCAGACCACCGGCGGACCGGGCTGCTTCCAGTGATCGTTACCCGGCAGCAGCAGGTTCAACGCGATCGCCACCACCGCGCACAGCGCGATGCCCTTCAGGCCGAAGTCGTCCGGACCGGTGCCGGTGCCGACCAGTACGCCGCCGATACCGAACACCAGCGTTACCGACACGATCACCAGGTTGCGGGCTTCGCCCAGATCGATCCGGTGGCGGATCAGGGTGTTCATGCCGACCGCGGCGATGGAGCCGAACAGCAGGCACAGGATGCCGCCCATCACCGGTACCGGGATGCTCTGCAGCAGCGCACCGAACTTGCCGATGAAGGCCAGGCTGATGGCGAAGACCGCCGCCCAGGTCATGATCTTCGGGTTGTAGTTCTTCGTCAGCATCACCGCGCCGGTGACTTCGGCATAGGTGGTGTTGGGCGGTCCACCGAACAGTCCCGCCGCGGTGGTCGCCACGCCATCGCCGAACAGGGTGCGGTGCAGGCCGGGCTTTTTCAGGTAGTCGCGCCCGGTGACGCTGCCGACGGCGATCACCCCGCCGATGTGTTCGATCGCCGGTGCCAGCGCGACCGGCACGATGAACAGGATCGCCTGCCAGTTGAACGCCGGGGCGGTGAACTGTGGCAAGGCAAACCACGGTGCCGCCGCGATGCGCGCGACATCGACCACGCCGAATGCGAAGGACAGCCCGAAACCCACCAACACGCCGAACATGATCGGCAGCAGCCGGAACATGCCACGGCCGAACACCGCCACCACCAGCGTGGTCAACAGGGCCGGCATCGAAATCAGCATGGCTGTCTGGTACGGAATCAGCTGCGCCCCATCGGCGTCCTTGCCCATGGCCATGTTGGCGGCGATCGGCGCCATCGCCAGGCCGATCGAGATTATCACCGGGCCGATCACCACCG
The DNA here is from genome assembly GCF_014841975.1 of Stenotrophomonas sp. CFBP 13724. Classification (NCBI taxonomy): domain Bacteria; kingdom Pseudomonadati; phylum Pseudomonadota; class Gammaproteobacteria; order Lysobacterales; family Lysobacteraceae; genus Stenotrophomonas; species Stenotrophomonas sp. CFBP 13724. Next base: position 25,486 of record NZ_JACYUW010000003.1, on the reverse strand, counting down.
GCGGGAGCAGCCGGTCGATGAAACCGGTGCCCTTGATCTTCACCGCCGCGCCGAGGAAGGTGTAGACGAAACCAGCAGCCATCACCCCGCCCATGGTTTCAGCCAGGCCGAACTGCTGCTTGGCGAGGATGATCGGGGTGATGAAGGCGAAGCTGGAAGCCAGGAACACCGGCACCTGGCGGCCGGTCATCAACTGGAACAGCAGCGTGCCCAGCCCGGCGGTGAACAGCGCCACGTTCGGGTCCAGCCCGGTGATCAGCGGCATCAGCACCAGCGCGCCGAAGGCCACGAACAGCATCTGCGCGCCGGACAGCACCTGGCGCCAGAGCGGGTCGTTGAATTCATCCTGCATCGTCGGGAGTTCCTGGGTAGGCGCCGGCAAGCAGTTCGTCGGCAGGGGCGGGGAGGATGATATAGGCCTTGTCCGCGCTCCGCTGGAGACGCGGCGCCAGCATGCGCCGCGCGCCGAAAACAGCATGCCGCGTTCCTGACTGCTCCCGGTCGCCGCAAAGGCCTAGAATCCTCGTTCCCCCGCACCCTGGTGGCCCATGGCCGTCGTTCCTGAATCCCCCGCCGCACCGCGTCCCGGTGCCGTCGCCCTGGCGTTGCTGCTGGTCTACGTGGTCTGGGGCTCTACCTACCTGGGCATCGCCAAGGCGCTGCAGGCCGGCGTGCTGCCGCTGACCTCGGTCTCCGGTGCGCGCTTCATCATCGCCGGCAGCCTGATGTACGCGGTGCTTCGGCTGTTCAGGAAGATGCCGCGGCCGACCCTGCGGCAGTGGCGCAACCTGACCATCATGGGCTTCACCATGCTGCTGCTGGGCAACGGCATGGTGGTACTGGCCGAACGTGACGTGTCCTCAGGCCTGGCCGCCACCGCGGTGGCCTCGGTGCCGTTGTGGATGGCGCTGTTCTCGGCGGTGCGCGGCCAGCATGCCAGCCGCGGCGAATGGCTGGGCATTGCCATCGGCTTCCTCGGCGTGGTCTGGCTCAACGCAGGCAGCAGCCTGGCGGCCTCGCCGACCGGTCTGGTGCTGTTGCTGGTGGCACCGGTCGGCTGGGCGTTCGGCTCGGTCTGGGTACGTGGCCAGGATTTGCCGGGACCGTTCATGACCGCTGCCGGGCAGATGATCTGCGGCGGCATCCTGCTGGTCATCACCGGGCTGACGGTGGGCGAGCGGCCGACCGCGCTGCCGAGCCTGGACGGCCTGCTGGCGGTGGCTTACCTGTGCGTGTTCGGCTCGATCGTGGCCTTCACCGCGTACGTGTGGCTGCTGCACAACGTGCGCCCCGCGCTGGCCGGCAGCTATGCCTACGTCAATCCGGTGATTGCCGTGCTGCTCGGCGTACTGCTCAATGGCGAACACTTCGGCTGGCGCGACCTGGTGGCGATGGCGGTGATCCTGGCCGGCGTGCTGGTGCTGGCTCTGGCGAGGACGCGCAAGTGAGCGCGGTACTCACCAGCGAGCAGGAGCAGGAACAGCGCCGTGGCTTTGCCGTCACCGCCTTCACCTTCGTGCTGTGGGGACTGGTGCCGGTCTACTGGCACCTCCTGCGCGAAGTGCCTTCGTTCCAGATTATCGCCCACCGCATCATCTGGAGCACGGTGTTGGTAGTGGGCTGGCTGCTGCTGAGCAGCCGCCTGCAGTGGTGGAAAGCGATCGCCGCGCAGCCGCGTGCGCTGGCCACGCTGGCAGTGAGCAGCCTGGCCATCGCGTTCAACTGGGGCCTGTACATCTGGGCGATCAACGCCGGCCACGTGATCGATACCAGCTTGGGCTACTTCATCAATCCGCTGGTCAGCGTGGTACTGGGCGTGGTGGTGCTGAAGGAACGCCTGCGTCGCCTGCAGTGGCTGGCGGTGGCCTGCGCGGCGGCCGGCGTGGGCTGGCTCACGTGGCAGGCCGGTGCACCGCCGTGGATCGCGCTGGGGCTGGCCGGCTCGTTCGGGTTGTACGGCCTGTTGCGCAAACTGGTATCGGTCGATCCGGTGGCCGGCCTGGCGGTGGAAAGCCTGTACCTGTTCCTGCCCGCGCTGGGCTTCGCGCTGTGGAGCGAGAACGGCCACGGCGGCGCCTTCTTCGGGGGCTGGGGCTGGCGCAACGACCTGCTACTGATCTTCGGCGGCGTGGTCACCGCCGCACCGTTGATCGGCTTCGCCTACGGCGTGAAGCGCATCGCCCTGTCCACCGTGGGCGTATTGCAGTTCATCGCGCCCAGCCTGGGCCTGGTGCTGGGCGTGTTTTTCTTCAACGAACCCTTCGATGGCGCGCGCGCCACCGGTTTCATCGCGATCTGGATCGGGCTGGGCCTGTTCGTCTTCGACGGCCTGCGCCGCGCCCGCCGCTAGTCAGACCTCGCGCAGGGCGGTGGTGATCGGCAGGCGGGCGGCGCGCAGGGCGGGGAACAGGCCACCGACCAGGCCGATGCCCAGCGCCCACTTCAGCCCGCTCCACAGCAGTTCCGGGGAGACGTGGAACTTGAACACCACCGCGCTGAAATTGCTGCCGATGGTGGACACGCTGTAGCCGTTGAACAGCAGCCAGGCGATCGCGCAGCCCAGCAGCCCACCCAGCAACGCCAGCAGCATCGTCTCCAGCATCACCGCGGTCACCACCGGCAATCCGCGGAAGCCGATCGCGCGCATCGTGGCGATCTCGCGCGCCCGCGTGGCCACGGCGGCATACATGGTGTTGAGCGCACCGAACACGGCGCCGATGGCCATGATGGTGCCGATGACCTTGCCCAGGATGTTGATCAGCGTGGTCAGCCCGCCACCCTGCTTGCTGTAGTACAGCCGCGTTGTTTCCACCTCCAGCTTCAGGCGCGGGTCGCCGGCGACGGCAGCCTTGAACTGCTCGAAGCCCGGCTTGCCGTCGGTGCGCACCGTCACCGATTGCAGCGAGTCGCGCTGGTAGGTGGTGGCCAGCGTATCCACGTCGGTCCACAGCTCCGAATCGTGCGCATCGCCGGAAGCGAACACGCCGACCACCGTCCATGCCTGGTTGCCCAGGGTCAGCGTGCTGCCCACGTCCATGTCGCGGAACTGGGTCTTCGCGCCCTGGCCCACCACCATCTCACGCTTGCCGGTGGCGAACTTGCGGCCTTCGATGATGCGTACACGATCATGCACCGCCCACGCCATTTCGCCGACGCCCCGGAACTGCGCGTTGACATCGGTGCCGTCGGAGCGGGACACCAGGTTGACCACCTGCGACAGTTCGGCCGACAGCAGCGCGCGGCCCCTTTCGTCGCGTGCCACGCCGGGCAGGGTGGACAACAACGGAATCTGGTCGCGGGTGATCACCGAGTTGGTCTCAGCCTGCGAGCCACCGCGCAGCACGATCGCGGTGGTGTCATCGCCGGTGCTGTTGAGCGTGGACTGGAAACCTGCGCCCATCGCCAGCATCGCCACCAGCACGCCCACCACGCCGGCGATGCCGACCACGATCACCGACGAGGCGCCCCAGCGTTGCGGCAGGCTGGCGATACCGATGCGGGTGGCGGCCAACGCCAGCCGTCCGCCGCGGGTCAGCACCAGCCACAGCGCGACCAGCACCGCCACGATCAGCACGCCCTGCCACGGCAGCCAGATCCATCCCGCCAGGCCCACCGCCAGCACCACCAGCATCGCGCCGTTGAGCAGCCACTTCTTCAGTGTGTTCTTCATGTGCGGGTCCTCAGCGTCCGGCCAGGGCGTCGACGATCTTCAGCCGCTTGGCGCGCAACGCCGGCAGCAGTCCGACCACGATGCCGATCACGATGATCAGTCCAATGCCCACCAGCCAGGTGGTGGTCGGCACATGCGGTGGCAGCAGGCCGCGTGTCTGCGGTGCCAGCACCGGCAGGATGGTCGCCGCCAGGCCCATGCCGATCGCACCACCCAGCCCCACCAGCAGGATCGATTCCACCATCACCAAGGCCAGTACGGTACGGTCCTGGAAGCCGAGCGTCTTCAGCGTGGCCAGTTCCGGGATGCGTTCGCGCACCGCCTGGGCCATGGTGTTGCCGGTCAGCAGCAGCAGGGTGAAGAACACCGCGCCCATGATCGAGGTGACGATCATGCCGATGTCCGCGAACTGCTTGACGAAGGCCTGCTGGAACGCCGATTCGGTCTGGGTCTTGGTTTCGTGGTCGGAGTTGGCCGATATCGCGTCGATGGCCTGGGCCACCCGCGAGGCATGGTCAGGGTTGTCCAGGGTGATGGTGTACCAGCTGACCCGGTTCTTGATGTAGTCGTTGGACTCATCGAAGTACTTCCAGTTCATCATCAACTGCCGCTCCTCGTTCCCGGCCACTGCACGGTCCTTGGAGCGGAACGTGCCGACCATTTCCAGCGGCCAGTCGTTGCTGCCCCCGCGCGGGAAGATGGTGGCCTGCAACGGGATGGTGTCGCCGATCTTCCAGCCGAAATCCTTGGCCAGCGATTCGCCGACGATGGCACCGGTGCGGGTGTCCTGCCAGCGCTTGAGCTGGTCCGGGGCGACCTCGAGTTCGCCGTAGACGTCGAAGTAGTTCGGTGCTACCGAGAAGTTCGGGAAGAAGTCCTTGGGGTCGCGGTAGATGCCGCCGAACCACATGCCGTAGGTCACGTCGCGCACGCCGGCCACCTGGCGGATCTGCGCTTCCAGGCGGATCGGCAGCGACTGGGTGATCGACAGCCGCGAGGCGGTGATCAGCCGGTTGGCGCCTTCCACGCTGCCACCGGACATGAACGCCACGCGCACCGAATCGAGCATGCCGAACAGCAGGAACGCCGCCACCACCGACAGCAGGGTCAGCAGGGTGCGGGTGCGGCTGCGGAACAGCTGCGCCCAGACCAGGGAGAAATATTTCATCGCCGTGCCCTCGGTCAGTGCGCCAGTGGCGCGTCGGCAAGTTCGCCCTTGTCCAGGTGCACCGTATGGGTCGCGTACTCGGCGGCCTTCGGGTCGTGGGTCACCATGATGATGGTCTTGCCGTGTTCACGGTTGAGCTGCTGCAACAGCTGCAGGATCTCTTCGGCGGACTGGCGGTCCAGGTCGCCGGTCGGTTCATCGCAGATCAGGAAGGTGGGATCGGAAACAATCGCGCGGGCGATTGCCACGCGCTGCTGCTGGCCGCCGGACAGTTCGTTGGGCCGGTGGCTGCGGCGGTCGGCCAGGCCGACCAGGGTCAGCGCGATCTCTGCGTTGCGCTTGCGCTGCGCAGCACCCAGGTGGGTCAACAGCAGCGGCAGTTCGACGTTCTTCTGCGCGGTCAGCATCGGCATCAGGTTGTAGAACTGGAACACGAAGCCGACATGGTGGCTGCGCCAGGTGGACAGCTGGCCGCCGCTCATCTGGTCGATGCGCTCGCCTTCGATGGTGATCTCGCCGCCGCTGGGCGAATCCAGTCCACCGATCAGGTTCAGCAGGGTGGTCTTGCCGGAACCGGAGGGCCCCATCAACGCCACGAAATCGCCTTTTTCGATGTCCAGGTCGATGCCGTGCAGCACCTTCACCTGCTCCGGGCCCCGCTGGTAGGTCTTGGTGATGCTGCGCAATGAAACCAGGGTCGACATGCCGATTCTCCGAATGCGGTAATGGCGGCGACTGCCGTCATCGGTAGTGACGGCCGCTGGCCGTCAGACTGGAAACCTACGGTTTTACCTTCACCTTGCTGCCATCACGCAACGTATCCGCTGGGCTGGTCACCACAAGCTCGCCCGGGCGGACGCCCTGCAGCAGCTGGCGATCCGCATTCAACGCCAGGCCGGGCGTCACGCTGCGCTGCTGCACGGCATCGTCCACCAGCACGAACACCACGCGGCCACCCTCGCGTTCCACCACGGCATTGGCCGGCACCCGCACGCCCTGCGGCTTTGCCGCTGCATCGGCCTTGGCCTGTTCCAGGAAGCTCACCCGCACGCCCATTTCCGGCACGATGCGCGGGTCGCGGGTCTTGATCGCCACGCGCACCTTCACCGTGGCCTTGCCGCGGTCGGCGGTGGGAACGATGGCGATCACCTCGGCCGGGATTTTCCAGTCGGGATAGGCGTTGAGCGTGGCTTCCACCGGCATCTTCGGCTGTACACGGCCGATGAACGCCTCGCCGACATCGACTTCGATCTCCAGCGACTCCATATCCACGATGGTGCCGATGCCGGTGCGGGTGAAGCCGCCGCCGGCCGACAGCGGCGAGACGATCTCGCCCGGCTGTGCGGCCTTGGCGGTGACCACGCCGGAGAACGGGGCGCGGACGATGTTGTTGTCCACGCCCAGGTCGGCGATCGCGAGTTGGTTGCCGGCCACCTGCACGTTGCGCCGGGCGGTATCCAGCTGCGCCCGCAGGCTGTCACGCTGGGCCACGGCCTGGTCGAACTGCGAGCGCGATACCAGCTGCTGGCCGACCAGCGCCTGCAGCCGGGTGGCCTCGGCATCGGCCTGGGTGAGCTGGGCCTGCAGGCCGGCGACCTGGCTGCGCGCGGCCTGCACCTGCGAAGCGTAGAGATCGCGCTGGGCGCCGGCATCGATCGGGTCCAGCGTGGCCATGACCTGGCCTTCTTCGACCCGCATGCCTTCTTCGATCATGACTTCGCGCACCTTGCCGGTGATCTTGGCCGAAACGGTCGCCATGCGCCGGGCCACCACGTAGCCGCTGGCATCCAGCACCGATGCGCTGCTGCCTGCCTCGCCCAGTGCCACCGCCGGCGCGGTCTGCACTTCGATGGCCTGCGGACGCAGCCGCCATGCCGCGATGGCGGCGGCGAACAGCACCACCACGATGATGACGATCCACAGCCAGCGGCGGCTGCCCGGCGCGGGCGGCGGCGTCTTGCGGTCGATGCGAAGTTCCTTCAACAGTTCAGCAGAGGCGTTCATAGGGACCATGACGATGGATCGAGCGGAGTGTGACCCCAACACCGACCGGGGGCAAACCGGGTGCCGGCTTCGGCAAGGATGCACGCCCGGTACCGGAAACGGGCAGTGACAGGTGTCACCCTCTGCAGCTGACGTGCGCCAGTGCGTGTACGCTGCGACCTGCCGCACACTGGCCACCTCTTTCCCGGGAGTTCCGCGATGCACCTCGATGCCCCTCCGCTTGCGGTCCTTGACCAGGTGCACGTGCGATATCGCAACGTGCAGGCGCTGGCTGGAGTCAGCCTGCAGGTACAGGGAAGCGAAGTGCTGGCCCTGCTCGGTCGCAACGGCGCCGGCAAGAGCACGGCCATCGCGGTGCTGCTTGGTCTGCGGCGGCCGGACAGCGGACAGGTGCAGCTGCTCGGTGGCGACCCGCAACACCGTGCCCAGCGCGAGCAGGTCGGGGTGATGCTGCAGAGCACCGCGCTGCCGCCGAAACTGCGGGTCGGTGAGCTGGTGGAGCAGTTCCAGGCCAGCTACCCGCGGCCTCGCCCGCTGGCCGAATGCCTTGCCATCGCAGGTGTCCAGGACCTGCGGGAGCGGCCCTACGGCGCGCTGTCTGGCGGCCAGCAGCGGCGCGTGCAGTTCGCCATCGCCTTGTGCGGCGGTCCGCGCCTGCTGTTCCTTGATGAGCCGACCACCGGCCTGGACATCGAGGCCCGGCAGGGCATCTGGGACGCCATCGCGACGCTGCGCCAGGAAGGATGCGGCATCGTGCTGACCACCCATTACCTGGAAGAAGCCGAAGCGCTCGCCGGGCGCGTGGTGGTCATGGAACGGGGGCAGGTACTGGCCGATGGCCCGCTGGCGACGTTCCGGCCGCAGTTGGCTCCGCGGCGGATCCGATGCCGCAGCCGGCTGGACGTGGCCCACGTGCGCGGTTGGGAGGGCGTCATCGATGCCCGCCGCGAAGGCGACCACCTGCAGCTGCTGGCCGAACCGGCCGAGGCGGTGGTGGCCCGCCTGCTTGCCGAAGATCCCCTGCTGCGCGAGCTGGACGTGCGCGGTGGGGGACTGGCCGAAGCGTTCGTTGAAATGACCCGGGAGGCCGCATGAGCCTGCCCCGGGCCGACAGCGAAGTAGTGCGGCGTCCGGTGGCGCGGCGGCTCGCACCGTACGTCGCCGAGTTGAAGGCCGAACTGCGGCGCACCTGGCGCACGCCGGCCTTCGTGCTGCCCTGTCTGCTGTTCCCGGTGCTGTTCTACCTGATGTTCGGCGTGCTGCTGGGGCGTGGCGAGGCGGGGCGCTACCTGCTCGCTACCTACTGCATCTTCGGCGCCATGGGGCCTGCCCTGTTCGGTTTCGGCGTACAGCTGGCCATGGACCGGGCCAGTGGCCTGCTGACCCTCAAGCGCGCCCTGCCGGTTCCGCCGCTGGCCCCCATGCTGGCCCGGCTGCTGATGGCCCTGATCTTCGCCGTGGTCGTGGCGGCCTTGCTGATCATCGCCGCGCACGTGGTGGGCGAGGTCGTGCTGACCCCACCGCAGATGGCTGGCCTGATCGGCGTTTCGGCGCTGGTCGCACTGCCGCTGGGCGCGGTCGGCCTGCTGATCGGCAGCCATGTCGGCGCCGATGCGGCGCCGGCGATGGTGAACCTGTTCTATCTGCCCTTGGCGCTGCTGTCGGGCCTGTGGGTACCGCTGTCGATGCTCCCGGACGTGTTCACCCGGCTCGCTCCGCTCTGGCCGACCTGGCATGCGGCCCAGCTGGCGTTGCACACCATCGACGAGCCGGCCAGCGGCAGCATGCCGGTGCACGTGGGGGTGCTGGTCCTGGTGACGGTGATCGGCGCGCTGCTGGCGACCCGTCGCCTGCGCCGCATCGGCTGAATCCATGATCGCCCGCGCTCGCCGCCTGCTGCAGTCCAACGCCTCCGCCCACAGGTTCGCCACCCTGCTGCGCCCCGCCCCGGATTCGGCAGCGGCCGACCATCGGCGGCGCGGCCAGTCCGGCTGGAGTGATTACATCCACCTGCTGTGGACGTCGTGGGTGTTCCTGACCCCTCTCTTCGGTGGCGGGTATACCGCGCGCTGGGCGCTGCTGACACTGCTCAGCTATCCCACCTTCCTGTTCCTGTACGCGCGCGCGATGCTGGCGCCGCGCCACCATGCACCGCGCTATGCGCTGGCGATGGTCGCGCTGAGCCTGGTGCTGGTGCCGTGGTATCCGTCCGGCATCAGCTACTTCGTGTTCGGCTGCGTGATGCTGCGCGTGTGCCGCAACGGCAGCATCTGGCGCTATCTGTTGCAGTTGCTGCTGCTCAACGCGGTGTATGTCGGCACCGCGTGGCTTGCGGGCTGGGCCTGGCAGAATCTGGTCTGGATTCCCTTCATGTCGGTGGTGATCGGCCTGATATCGAACATGGAGGCGGTCAACAAGGACCGCGATGCGCAGCTGCAGCTGTCACAGGATGAGGTGCGCCGGCTGGCGGCCACGGCCGAGCGCGAGCGCATCGGCCGCGACCTGCATGACCTGCTCGGGCACACGCTGTCGCTGATCACGTTGAAGCTGGAGCTGTCGCGCAAGCTGTACGACCGCGGCGATGCGCGTGCACGGCTGGAGATCGGCGAAGCCGAAGACATCGCGCGGCAGGCGCTGGCGCAGGTCCGCAGTGCGGTCACCGGCTTCCGCTCCAGCGACCTTGCCGGTGAGCTTGCCTCGGCGCGGCTGCTGCTGGAATGCCAGCAGGTCCACCTGGACTACCAGCCACCGCCGCCGATGCCGCTGGAGATCGAGCGCGCGCTGGCCCTGGTGCTGCGGGAGGCGGTGACCAACATCGCCCGCCACGCGCTTGCGGGCAACGCCCAGGTGCACTTCGAACGCGACGGCCAAACCCTGCTGATGCAGGTCCGCGACAACGGCCGTGGCGGGGTGATCACCGAAGGCAACGGCCTGGCCGGAATGCGCGAACGCATCGCCGCACTGCGCGGTACGCTGCAGCTGGAACCGCTGCCACAGGGCGGCACCTGCATCACGGTGCGCGTGCCGATGCCGGCCGTATCGACGCCGATGGACCCGGCGCCGGAGCCATTGCCTGCGAGCCTGTTGAAGGCAACCCCATGATCCGGATCGTACTGGCCGAAGACCAGGCCATGGTGCGCGGCGCGTTGTCGGCGCTGCTGGGGCTGGAGCCGGACATCGAGGTGCTGGGCACCGCAGCCGATGGCGAAGCGGCGTGGCGACTGCTGCAGCAGGTGCGGCCGGACATCCTGGTCACCGACATCGAAATGCCCGGCCTGACCGGGCTGGAACTGGCGCAGCGGATCGCGCGGCAGCAACTGCCGATCAAAGTGGTGATCGTCACTACCTTCGCGCGTACCGGCTTCCTGCGCCGCGCCCTGGACGCGGGCGTGCTCGGTTACCTGCTGAAGGACGCGCCGGCCGACCATCTGGCCGATGCCCTGCGCCGCGTGCAACAGGGTGCCCGCGCCATCGACCCGCAACTGGCACTGGACGCTTGGTCGCAGGCCGATCCGTTGACCGACCGCGAGCGCCGCGTGCTGCGCCTGGCAGGCGAAGGAAAGACGGCCGGCGAGATCGCCACCGAGCTTGGCCTGTCGCACGGCACGGTGCGCAATTACCTGTCCGAATGCATCGGCAAGCTGGGCGTGGCCAACCGAATCGAAGCCTATCGGCTGGCCCGCCAGAAGGGCTGGCTGTAGCGCCTGTTACTTCTTCGCCATCGACTCGAACACGCCATCGCGGCGCACCCAGGCGTGGTACAGCGCAGCACCCAGGTGCATCAGCACGGTGGCGAACAGCACATAGGCCAGCAGGCTGTGGGCACTGCGCAGCGCGGTATACAGCGCTGCCGAATGCGGTGCGATCGGGGGCAGGTTGAAGCCGCTCCACAGCACGATCGGATAGCCGCCGGCGGACAGCATCGACCAGCCCAGCAGCGGCATCGCCAGCATCAACGCATACAGCAGCCAGTGCGACGCCTTCGCGGCCAGGGCCTGCCACCATGGCAGGTCGGCCGGCAGCGGCGGTGGCCGGTGGCGCAGGCGGTTGTACAGGCGCAGCAGCACCAGCAGCCCGATCGCGATGCCCAGCGGACGGTGGATGTCCACCAGGATCGGCCGCAGGTGCAGCGAGGCCATCATGGTCACGCCGATGAACAGCATCGCCAGGATCATCACGGCCATCGTCCAGTGCAGCACGCGGGCCAGCAGGTTGAAATGGCCGGGCGTTTGATTGGGCGCGTTCATTTCGATACCCCTGCCGCATCGCCGGCTTCGCCGCGCGCGGTCTCGCGTTCGCGGCGGTTGAATGAATGCGAGTACACCGCCGAGCGTGCCGCCAGCACCGCATCGTCACTGCCGCTGATTCCATCGGGCAGGATCAGTGGATCGAAGTTCAGGTCATTGCAGGGCCCCCCGGCCTGCGGCTGCATATGCGCCAGCGACAGCACGCCGGCCTGCACGCGGGCGCGTCCGGCCGGCCAGGGGGTCGAAGGGTCTTCGACCACGTCGCCGGGTCCTGCCAGGGTCACCACCAGGTTCCAGCGCACCGGCCCGCTGGCCAGCCGCGTGGCGAACTCGTCGGCCAGGTAGTCCAGTCCGGCATCGGCGCGCGCCGTTTCGTCCAGCACCTCGACCGCAGCCTGCGGCTCCCAGCTCCAGCGCACCGCCTGGCGGGTGCCGTCGGCGGCGGTGAACCAGAAGCTGTTGACGCTGTTGAACTGCGTGTTGGCCCAGCTGGTGGTCCACGGGGCGGTCTTCGCCCACTGCTGGAAGGCGCGCGCGCTGGGATACTTCTCCAGCACGGCGGCCATCTTCGCCGGGTCCGGCTTTCCGGTCGACGGGTCCGGCAGCTGCGCCTGGGTCTGTTCCAGGAAGGCCTCGGGGCTGGGCACGGCGAAGAAGGGGAAGCTGTTCATCGCCATCCGCCACTCCTGCCCGTTGTCGCTGACCAGCTGCAGGGCGATGCTGCGCACCCGTGCCTGCGCATCGGCCCCGTGCGGATCGCCGCCACCGATCGACAGCCGCCCCAGCACCGGCACGCGTGCCTGGTGGAACACCTGGGCGCGTGACAGCGCCGCACCCTGCGGCGTGGGTTCGAACCAGCCACTCACACACACGCCCTTGCTGTGCGCGCGGCGGAAGCCAGGGTGCGCCGGGCCGGTGGCTTCGATGGTGTCGGTGAAGCGCTGCGCCGTGGGCCGATCACGACCAATCCAGCCGGCCAGCCATGCAAAGGCCAGCGCGATCAGGCCGACGATCAACGCAATCAGCGCGATCCAGGGCAGCGGCGAATGCGGCCGTGGGCCGCGCGATAAGCCGCCTTTACGGGTGAAGCGGAACAAGGGCATCGACGGTTCCTGCCTGGCATGAAAATGCGCGGTGCCCACATCCTAAGCAAAAAAGGGGACGGAGGGGATTAAGTCGCATACGGCCCTGTCTGGCCACTCGCGACTTAATCCCCTCCGTCCCCTTTTTCAGGAGTCAGGCGTAGCGGGCTTTCAGCATGGCCCAGGCCGAGCGCAGGGCCAGGGCTTCGCCGCCGGCGGGGCGGCCGGGGCGTTCGCCGTCGTTCCAGGCGTACACGTCCAGGTGGGCCCAGCGCTGGCCGTCGGCCAGGAAGCGTTCCAGGTACAGCGCGGCGGTGACCGCGCCACCCATCCGCGAACCGGCATTGGCCAGGTCGGCGATGCCGCTGTGCAGGTAACGCAGGTACGGCCGCCACAGCGGCATCCGCCACACCGGGTCACGGGTCTGTTCGCCCGCCTGCAGCCACTGCTGGGCCACCGTGTCATCGTTGCTGAACAGCGCCGGCAGGTCCGGACCCAGCGCGATGCGTGCCGCGCCGGTGAGGGTGGCGAAGTCCAGCACCAGGTCCGGCTGCTGTTCACTGGCGAAGGTCAGGGCATCACCCAGGATCACCCGGCCTTCGGCGTCGGTGTTGTCGATCTCCACGCTCAGGCCCTTGCGGGTGGCGATCACTTCGCCCGGACGGAATGCATCCGGGCCGATCGCGTTTTCCACTGCTGGCACCAGCAGCGTCAGCCGCACCGGCAGGGCCTGGGCCATCACCAGCCCGGCCAGCGCCAGCGCATGTGCCGCACCGCCCATGTCCTTCTTCATGTTGCGCATGCCGTCGGCCGGCTTGATGTCCAGCCCGCCGGTATCGAAGCACACGCCCTTGCCGACCAGCACGAGAGACGGATCGGTGTCCTTGCCCCAGCGCAGCACGATCAGCCGCGGCGCCCGGTGCGAGGCACGGCCCACTGCGTGGATGGCCGGGAAATCCTGCTCCAGCAGTGCCTCACCGGTGATCGCCTCGAGCTGCGCGCCATGTGCGTCCGCCAGTGCGCGCGCGGCGTCTTCCAGCTGCTGCGGCCCCATGTCTTCAGTGGGCGTGTTGACCCAGTCGCGCACGCGCAGGCTGGCGGCGACCAGCGCGGCCACCTCGGCCGACGGGCTGGCCAGCAGCTGGGCCGGTGCACGATTGCGCGCCTTGTAGCGGTCGAAGCGGTAACTGCCCAGTCCCCAGCCCAGCTGCAGCAGGTCCTGCTGCGCCGGTTCCAATGCGGTGGCCAACTTCCACACGGTGCCTTCGGGCAGCGCGTGCGGCGCATGGGCATAGCTGTACGCATCGCCTGCATCACCGATCCCGATCACCGCACCGGCAATGCCGTGTTCGCCCGGCAGCAGTGCCACGCTGTGGCCGCTGGCGGTGAAATTCTGCGACTGCAGCCACGCCTGCAGCGCGGGCGACTGGGCGGCATTCCATGCCTTGAACTGTGCCCGGTCCAGCACGTGCAGCGGCAGCGCCTGGTCGGAGGTGGCAACGAAGCCGGTGATCTCGGTCATGGGGTCAGGTGCTCCTGGTTGCGCTGGCGGCGGGGTTGGCATCAAGCCAGTCGGCCAGCCCGGTGAGGGTGTCGAACTGCAGGTCGGGCTGCAGCGAAGGATGGTTCCAGCGGGCCGCTTCGCGGTTGATCCAGCAGCCGCGCAGGCCGGCGGACATCGCCCCGGCCACGTCCATTTCAATGTGGTCGCCCACGTGCAGCACGTGCTCCGGTGCAACACCGAGGCGCTCGCAGGCGGCATGGAAGATGCTGGCGACCGGTTTGGCGGCACCGTGTTCGCGGGCACCCAGCTGGAAGGCGAACAAGTGCGCCACGCCGATGCGTTCCAGGTCGGCGTTGCCATTGCTCAGCGCCGCCACCGGCACCCGGGCGGCGATGCGCTGCAGGGCATCCAGCGCATCCGGGTAGTACTCCACCTGGTTGCGCGCGGCGAAGAAGGCTTCGTAAGCGGGCTCCAGCAGGGCCGCGTCGGCGCCGCTGTCCTGCAGCGCCTGCTGCAGTGCCAGCCGGCGCAGCGCACTCAGGTCATGGTGCAGGTGGGGATTGTCGACGTAGGCGCGCTCGCGCAGTTCACGCATCGCGGCCTGCGGAAACATCGCGGCCGTGGCAGGACTGTGCTGCAGCATCCAGTCGTGCAGGACCTTGTCGATGCGTGCGCCGATCGGAGCGAAGGGCCACAGGGTGTCGTCGAGGTCGAGGGTGATGGCTTGGATGGGGAAGTTCACCCCGCCATTCTACGCCCGTCGCTATCGGCTTTCATTCCAGCAGCCGCGACCAGCCCTGCATGCCCTCCAGCCGTGCCAGCACCAGCTTGACGCAGACCAGCAGCGGCACCGCCAGCAGCAGGCCGACGAAGCCCCACAGCCAGCCGAAGATCATCAGCGCCAGGATCAGCACCAGCGGCGAAAGTTTCATCCGTCGGCCCAGCACGATCGGGGTGATCAGCTGGCCCTCCAGCGCGTGCAGGGCGAGGTAGCAGGCGGCCGGCAGGATCGCCTTGAGCGGATCCGGGAATTCGACGAAGCCGACCAGCAGCATCAGCGCCACGCCGATCAGCGGACCCACGTACGGAGCAAAGTTGAGCAGTGCGGCCATCGTGCCCCACAGCAGGGCATCCTGCATTTCCAGGCCCAGCAGCATCAGCGTGCCGGCGAACACCAGGCCCACCAGGCTGTTGATCACGGTGATGGTCAGCACATAGCGCGACACTTCGCGTTCTATCGACCGCAGGATATCGGTGGTGAAGCGCTGTTGCTGGCGGCTGGGGAACAAGGCGATGGCATGCCGCTGCAGGTCCTGGCCGTAGATCATGAAGAACAGGGTCAGCAGCACCACCGCCAGCACCGAGGCGAGCAGGCGCGGGGCCTGGGTGATCGCCCGGTACGGGTCATCCAGCTGGGTGCGCACCACCTGTACGCGGCGGTTGCCTTCACCGGCGGCCACGCGTGCGAAATTCTCGGCGGCCTGATTGGCCTGCTGTACCGGTTTGGTCAGGTTCTGTACCTGGCGACCGATCTTGCGCAGCTGCTGCGGGGCTTCCTGCGCCCACTCCATGGTCGGCACGACCAGTTGCACCGCCAGAGCGGTGGTGGCGCCCAGGCCGACCACGATCACCAGGATGGCACCGAGCGCGCGCGGTACCCAGATGCGTTCCAGCATGCGAAGGATGGGGTTGCCCACCAACGCGAAGAACATCGCCAGCAGGATCGGCAGCACCACCGGCTGCGCCGCCCACAGCGTGAACGCCACCGCGAGCGTTGCCAGCACGATCAATGACACCGGCGCGCGAGGCCGAGCGGGCAGTGGCGCGGGCGCTGTCGGATCGACGGGGACGCTGGAAAGGGACTCGCTCATCGTCGCACCGACAGGGGAAAAGTTCCCCATTATCCGCCCGCCGCGATCAACGCGGCGGGTTCACCGTGTCAACGCTCGGACAATTCCGTGGCGGCTTCGGCCGGGCGGGGACCATTGTCCTGCTGCCGGTCCTGGCGGCCGGGGCTGGCCTGCGGCGCAGGGGACCGCTGCACGGATGCCGCGGCCGCCGCGCCAGCGGCCGCACCTGCAGCGGCGGCTGCACCGGGATTGACCGCATCATCGACTTTGTCGGCGGCAGCATCGGCCTGCTCGGCGGCATCGTCGGCCGCACCGGCCGCATGGGCGGCCATCGCCGAAGCGAACGCGGCCTGGCCACTCGCCAGCAGGTTGGATATCGAGCCGATCATCTGCAGCCAGCGTGCACCATTGACCTTGCCGGGCATTTCCAGCTTGCCAACCACGAAGCCACTGGCCACGCCGGCGATGATGATGCGCAGCGGCGACCAGCCACTGCGCCACACCTGGCTCAGCACTCCCCAGTTGTCCTGGGTATCGGCCAGCCGTACCGCAACCACCTGCTCGCAGCGCTTCACCCGGCTGCGCAATACACTGAACTTCATGGCTTGCCCTCCGGGATCTTGACGCTGGCGTCGGGGTCTTCTTCATCACCGGGCTCATCGAACAGGCCCAGCTTGGACAGCTGCCGGCGGGTGGAATGCATGCCGGTGTGGTGGAAGAAGTAGGACACCCGCCACGCAGCCAAGCCGGTTATCGCCAGGCTCAGCAGCGAGGTGATCAGCAGCGCATGCAGCCAGGACATGCCCCAACTCTGCAACAGGGCGATCAACGTGGCGGCCATCAGCAACCACGCCGATGCGCCGAACACGATCGCCACCCCCGCCCACGCCAAGGCACGGCCGAAGGCACTGCGTGCCAGGGCAAAATCCGCCGATGCCAGGCGACGCAGCGAACGGAACGAATGCTTTGCCGCATCCACCGTTGCACGGCTGGCCTGGCTGACCTGACGGATGCTCTCATCCAGCGGCGGGGTAGCCGCTGGATCAGGCCCGTTGGCGGTGTTGTCGCTTTCGCTCACGCCGCGGCTTACTTGTCGCCGCCGCTATTGGCCAGCTTGGCAATCAGCCAGCCGGCAGCGAAGGCGACGCCGAACGACGCCAGGGGACGCTCGCGGATCAGCTCAGCGGCGCTGTCGACCAGGTCCTTGCCCTTGTCCATCAGCGCAT
The DNA here is from genome assembly GCF_014841975.1 of Stenotrophomonas sp. CFBP 13724. NCBI lineage: Bacteria > Pseudomonadati > Pseudomonadota > Gammaproteobacteria > Lysobacterales > Lysobacteraceae > Stenotrophomonas > Stenotrophomonas sp. CFBP 13724. The sequence continues at coordinate 8,735 of NZ_JACYUW010000003.1, read as the reverse complement.
CGACCTGTTCCTTGGCAGCGGCACCGCCGAACTCGGCAGCAGCCAGGCCGGACAGGGCGGTATCGGACAGTTCAGCCTTGACGTTGGCCTTGCCGATACGAAGTTCATCGCCAGCAGCACCCGTGGCGCCCTTGATGGCGCTGCCTGCCGCGTTGGCGGCCGACTTCAGGTGGGTGGAGGCTTCGCCCAGGTGGTCCTTCAGGTTTTCGGTATTGGTGGGGCTCATCGCAATCTCCTGCTTCAGTGAATAAGGCGGCCGCCATCCGGACATGCGGGATGGCCACGGACGACATGGATACCATCGCCCGGGTATAGGGGGCGTTACGGTACGTCACGCCATCAGCGCATGACCAACTGCCCCCTGGCATTGCCCCGCACGATGCGCAGCACCAATTGCTGGGGAGGCTGCTGGAAGTTGGCCCGCCAGCTGGCGAGGTCGGCGAATTCACCTGCGCTGGCCTCGGTCACGATGTCGCCCTTGGCAAGGCCGGAAGCGGCAGCGCGGCTGCCGCGGGTGACCTCGTTGACCAGCACGCCGCTGAGCCCTGACTGGCGCAGCGACTCGGGCAGGTCAACGAAGGTGGCACCGCCCAGGCGCGGATCCAGCGTGTCGCCGCTGATCGCGCGCGCCTGCTCCTTCAGTGTGGCCCTGACCTGCACCGGCTTGCCATCGCGACGCAGTTCCAGGGTCATCGTGCTGCCGACCGCCGCGAGCCCTTCGATGTTGTGCAGCGCCTGCGCGCTGTCCACGCGCTGGCCGTTGGCGGTCACCACCACGTCGCCGGCACGCACGCCGGCCGCCGCTGCGGCCGATCCGGCCAATACCCGGGTGACCAGCGCACCGCGCGCTTCGCTCAGCCCCAGGCCCTGCGCCAGCTGCGGGGTCAGGTTCTGGCTTTCGATGCCCAGCGTGCCGCGCACCACCACCCCATGCTTGACCAGCTGGTCGACCACGTTGCGCGCCAGGTTGGACGGAATGGCCAGGCCCAGGCCGATGTTGCCGGCCATGCTGCCCTGCGGGTTGAAGCTGGCGGTGTTGATGCCCACCAGCTGCCCCTGCAGGTTGACCAGCGCGCCGCCGGAGTTGCCGGGGTTGATCGACGCATCGGTCTGGATGAAGTTCTGGTAGCCCAGCCCGCGGATGCCGCTGCGGCCCACGGCCGACACGATGCCCGAGGTCACGGTCTGGGTGAAACCGAATGGATTGCCGATGGCGACCACGAAGTCACCGACGCGCAACTGGTCGCTGTTGCCCAGGGTGATACCGGTCAGGCCCTGCGCGGGGATGCGGATCAGCGCGATGTCGGTGTCCGCATCCGAGCCGAGGAATTCGGCCTTCACCGTGCGTCCATCGGACAGGGTGACCTGCACGTCGTCGGCGTTGTCGATGACGTGGTGGTTGGTCAGTACCAGGCCCTCGGCGGCATCGATGATCACGCCCGAACCCAGCGATTCGTTGATGCGTTCCTGCGGCACGTCCGGGAACAGGCGGCGGAAGAACGGGTCTTCGAAAAACGGATTGCGCACGCGCACCACCTGCTTGGTGTTGACGCTGACCACGGCCGGGGTGACCTTCTCCAGCATCGGTGCCAGCGAGGGAACCGGCTGCCCGGCGACCGCAGCGGGCAGCGCGCTGGTGGCCGGGATGGTGATCGGCGCCGGCGCTGCTTCGGCGCGGTTGTCCAGGTGTGCATTGATGCCGCTGGCGACAAAGCCGCCGAAGGCTGCGGCCAGTGCGAGCGTAAGCAGGGTCGGAATCGGTCGCATGGGAATCGGTGTCCGGGCAGGAAGTGGAGTAGAGCGCGCTCGATGCTGCAGGCGAGGCCTGCAGGGAGCTGCGGCAGGGCCGCAGAAGTGTCTCCCGCGCTGGATAAACATGCCATGAAAGATGCGGTCCGGCACATGGGAACTTGCGCAGTTCCGCGCAAACTCCGCTGCCGGTGTCGTATCGGCAAGCGGTCCTGCAGGATCGCGGCGGCTGCCCACGGTGATGCCGGCCGTGCAGGACGCCTGACGCCAAACCACTTGAAAACGCGGGTTTTCCAGTTGCCGTGCGCATCGATGGTCGTGCCTGGTCGCAGCCATCGTGGTGGCGCGCGCTTGCGCCTGCGCAGTTTCCCGTTCCACGATGCACCTTGCCGGTATAGCATCGCCTCCGTTTTGACATTCCAGCCCCTCAGGAGGGCAAATCATGAGCAACGGTAATGGTGTGACGACGACATTGAGCGAGACCGTCGAGACTGTAAAGGAAGCTGCAACCAACGTTGGCGAGACCATCGCCCACACCGCCGAAGACGCGGTGGCTGCGGTCAAGACCACCGCCAAGCGCGTGCGCAAGGCTGCCACCACCCGCGTGGATGCCGCCAAGAAGGCCGTTGCCAACGTCGAGAAGACCGTCGCCAAGCAGGCTGACAAGGCCGCCAAGTCGGTGGGCAAGTCGATCTCCAAGGCCAAGCAGAAGCTGGAAGCCGCCAAGCAGAACGCACAGGCCGAATCGGCCGCGCTGAAGAAGGTCGTCGCCAAGAAGAAGGCCGCCGCCACCAAGACCGTTGCCAAGAAGGCTGCCGCAGTGAAGAAGACCACAACCAAGAAAGCTGCCGTGGCCAAGAAGCCCGCTACCAAGAAGGCTGCGGTTGCCAAGAAGACCGTCGGCAAGAAGGCCGCCGTTGCCAAGAAGGCCGTCGGCAGGAAGACCGCGGTTGCCAAGAAGACCGTCGGCAAGAAGATCGCCGTTGCCAGGAAGACCGTCGGCAAGAAGACCGCGGTTGCCAAGAAGACCGTCGGCAAGAAGACCGCCGTTGCCAAGAAGACCGTCGGCAAGAAGACCGCCGTTGCCAAGAAGGCTGTCGCCAGGAAGACCGTCGGCAAGAAGACCGCCGTTACCAAGAAGGCTGTCGCCAAGAAGACCGTCGGCAAGAAGACCGCCGTTACCAAGAAGGCTGTCGCCAAGAAGGCCGTCGGCAAGAAGGCCGTCGGCAAGAAGGCCGTCGGCAAGAAGACCGCTGTCGCCCGCAAGGCCGTTGCCAGGAAGGCAGCGCCGGTGAAGAAGGCCGCCCGCAAGGCGCCGGCCAAGAAGGTCGCCACCCGCAAGGCTGTGACCAAGCGCGGCAAGTAAGCGCGCCGGGCGCCCCTGTCGCCGACGGGCGGCAGGGGATGTCGATGATGATGCGCCTGCACACACGTGGCAGGGCATCATGGAGGCCTCGCCAAGGAGTGCCCCCTCATGCGTGGTCTCGATTTCAGTTCATGGCAGGCCGTGCTGTCCACTCTCGGTGGACTGGCCATCATCACCCTGCTGGGTGTGGGTATCCGCCTGCTGGTGATGCAGACCCTGCAAGCGCGACGCGAGCGCGAAAACCGCCAGATCAATGAACGGCTGCGCACCTTGATGGCGGCCTACAAGGTGCTGGGCGGATCGTTCACCGGCGATCTCGATGTCGATCCTTCGCACCTGCGCCAGCTGCGCGAACGCGCACACCAGCACGGCATCAGCGAGCCCGGTTCGGATCGGGCGCGGCGCATCCGCGATGCCGTGGAAGCGGCGTTGTCGGACATCCTGCTGCTGGGCACCGACGACCAGGTGCGGTTGGCTGCGCATGCCGCCACCGAACTGTCCCAGGGGCGGCCCGTGCACACCCATGCACTGGTGGTTTCGCTGCGCGACTTCATCCGTGGCGCGCTGGACCTGGCGCCCATTCCCAGCGGATTGGAGATTCCGCACCAAGGCCCGACACGTCCCGCATCCGGCGGCGCTGCCAAGGGCCGCGCCGATGCAGGCGAGCGCGGCGGCAAGGCCGGTGGTGGCGGAGGCGGTGGCGCCGGCATGGGCGCGATGGGCGGACTGGGCGCCGGCATGGCGGTCGGCACCCAGGGCGCCAGCGAGGCGCCGGAATCGCTCTGACCGGTTACGGCAGTTCGACGATGGGGGCAAAGCCGCCGAAGATCATCCGTTGTCCGTCGAACGGCATGGGATTGTTGGTTGGATCCATCCGTGGATCGTCCATCATCCTGGCCATGCCGCTGTCGCGGGTGGCTTTGTCCGGCCACTCCACCCATGAAAACACCACGGTTTCGTCGTCCTTGGCTTTCACTGCCCCGTAGAAATCCGTGGTCTTGCCGTGCGGTACGTCGTCGGCCCAGCACTCGACCACCCGCGTCGCGCCCAGCTCCAGGAATACCGGATCCATGCTGCGCGCGTGGTCGATGAAGGACTGCTTGTTGGCGGTGGGTACGGCCAGAACGAATCCGTCGATGTAGCTCATGCCTGTGCTCCGGATGGCCTGCGGATGCAGGACCTTCATGGGTATGACGAACGAGTGGGGCCCAGAACGACATCCTCCAACCCATCCGCCCTCGTCCCGGCTGTTTACGCCCGCACCCCGTGCCTGCGCGTGAACACCACTTGCACACCAGAAGATGAAAAGCGCGCGCGTATGCCTGAAAAGAGCTGAATAGCAGCCAAAAATCGCTTTCCTGCTTTCAGGATGGGGTTAGGTCAAAAAACGGAAACTTTACATCCCCCGATGCGGCGGCGTTCCGGCGCTGCTGCAACAAACCAGAAAGACAAGAGGTTGTACCCATGAAGATGTCCCTGATTGCCCTGGCCCTGGCTTCCGCGCTGCCGTTCGCTGCTTCGGCCGCCGAAAACCTGTCCTACAACTACGCCGAAGGCAACTATGTAAAGACCGATGCCGATGGTGGCAAGGCAGACGGTTGGGGCGTCAAGGGTTCCTACGGCGTGCTGCCGAACATGCACGTGTTCGGTGAGTTCAACCAGCAGGAAGTGGACGCGACCAAGCAGGACGTCGACCAGTGGCGCGTGGGCGTGGGCTACAACGTTGAGATCGCACCGTCGACCGACTTCGTCGCGCGCGCTGCATACAACAAGTTCGACGCCAAGCACGGCCTGGATTTCAACGGCTACAGCGCTGAAGCCGGTGTCCGCACCGCATTCGGCCAGCACGCCGAAGTCTACGCACTGGCCGGCTACGAAGACTACAGCAAGAAGCACGGCGTCAATCCGGAAGGCGAGTGGTACGGTCGCCTGGGTGCGCAGGTCAAGTTGAACCAGAACTGGGGCATCAACGGCGACATCAAGATGAACCGTGATGGCGACAAGGAATGGTCGGTCGGCCCGCGCTTCAGCTGGTAATACCGTCGCCGCATGCCCCGCGCATGCAGCCTGCTTGAACAGACAGGCCCGGCATTGCCGGGCCTGTCTGGTTTCCGATACCGCCCGGCGCGTACGCCAGGTTACTGGCCCTGGTACTGCTTCTCTTCCACCAGCGCCGAGCCGGCCAACCGGTTGATCTCGTTCTTGACCTGCACGCGCTCGCCGTTGGTGCGGTACACCCCGCGCGCCAGCTGCACGAAGGCATCGTCGAACACCTGCGCTGCTTCCTTGTCGCGCAGCTGGTCCTGGATGTCCCACATGCGTTCGTTGATCACCTTCAACTGCTGCTTGAGTGCCTCCAACGCCGGCTGGTTGCTGCGCTGCGTCGCGTACAGCGGCAGCAGGCCGTCCAGTTCGGTGCGCACGTTGGCCAGCTTGGCCGCATCGTCGATACGCTCGGCCTTGATTTCCAGGATGGTGATCTTGTCGATCAGCTCACCGATCGATACAGGGGTCAGGATCGCGTCCACGCAGGTGCTCCGTTCAACAGGCCTGCATGATAGCGCGCACCCGCCATGCCGATGCGACGCCACGCTTTACGCGGGTTTTGCGCGCAACCGCCGCCGCCGCCCTCGATCGTTTACGCCGCCGGCTCCCACACTGCGCAGCTCCGGTGGCAGGGCCACCCAGCAGACAATGGTGATGGGATGAAGTGGCAAGCAATGGGCGGCGTGGGCATGGCCGGCGTGATGGCAATGAACCTGGTGGCTGTGGGGGAGGCCAAGGCCGATGTCACCGGCACCCTCGCGCTTGCCAGCGATTACCTCTGGCGTGGCAGCTCCCAGACCGGCGAAGAGGCCGCCGTGCAGGCAGGCGTGCGTGCCACGCATGGCAGCCGGCTGTATGCCAGCCTGTGGGGATCCAACGTATCGTTCGAACCGGACAGCGGCGCACGCAGCGAGTTCGATGCGGTGCTCGGCTGGAGTGGCGAGCTGGTGCCGGACTGGAGCCTGGATGCCAACGCCGCGCGCTATCTGTATCCGGGAACGGGACGCGCCCTGGACTGGACCGAGCTGTCGGCCACTGCGACCTTCAAGCAGCGCGCCTGGCTGCAGTTGGCGCACTCGCGCGACGCGCTGGCTGGCGGCCACCCCGGCACCTACGTGCAGATGGGCATGCGCCTGCCCTTGTCAGAGGCGACGCGTCTGGAAGCGGCCTACGGCCATTACCGGCTGGCCAGCGCACAGGCCCGCGATTACCAACACGTGCAGCTCAGCGTGATCCACGCCATCGCCCCGAAGTGGGAACTGCGTGCCACCGGCCACGCCACTGACAGCGCCGCCCGCCAGCTGTTCCCCGGCAACGCCGGCACCCGGCTGGAGGTGGCCCTGCAGGCCAGCTTCTGATCCCGGCACAGCCGCCGAGCATGGCTCGGCGCTACCGCACCTCTGCAGGCCGCCGGGAAACCGTCCGGGGGTCGGGCGGGGTGGGCTTGGCGGGACGCTGAGCCGCATGGATGCGGCGACGCAGCCTACAAGGACGTACTTGCGGCGTGTCCCGCCAAGCCCATCCCGCCCGACCCCTGCGCCGTATGCAGCTGTCGCTCTGGAACCAGAAGCGAGCGAATCAGCCGTTCGAAGACGAACCGCGCACGCGCAGCACCAGGCCCTTCAGGAAGTAACGCATCAACTGGTCACCCGCCTTGCGGAAGTGCTTGTGGTCGCGCTGGCGGAACACCGCGCTCAGCTCCGGCTTGGAGACTGCGAAGCCCGCCGCCTGGAAGATCTCCTGCAGGTCCACGTCACGCAGCTGGAAGGCCACGCGCAGCTTCTTCAGGATCAGGTTGTTGTCGATGCGCGTCTCGATCGCGCGCTGCGGCTGGCTCTCATCGCGACCGCGCAGGTGCACGATCAGGCCATCCAGCACATGGGCCAGCGCCTCGTCGCTGCAGGGCTCGGCACCGGCTTCGTTGTCCGGCTTCAGCCAGGCATTGACCTGCTCGGCGGTGACCGGGAAGGCAGGGTCGGCCAGCTCGCACAGCACCACTATGTGGTTGTCGCTCAGGTCCAGGGCAAAGCGCAGGCTGCGCAGCACATCGTTGTTGATCATTGTCTTCCACACCGCCGGCAGGGAGCGCCGGGACCCGTATTGTACCGCCCGCGCCGCTGTCATCCTGCGGTCATCGAACTGCAGCACAGTGCGCCCCTCGACCCCTGAAGCAGGATTGCCCGCCATGCGTCCCTGGATTCCCTTGCTGCTGGCCGTCTTGCCGGTCGCCTACCCGGCGGTGGCGCAGGACCGCTATGTGCCGCTGGAGCAGCGCATCGACGCGGCGCGGCTGGCCGACGTCGGCCTGACCCCGGACCAGCTGCAGCAACTGAACCGCCTGCTGCGCGAAACCCAGCCACCGGCGCCGACGGCAGCCGACGCGCCGCCGTCCACCGACCGCGCCACGGCGACCGCCGCCGCGCCGATGTTCATCGGCTTCGACGACGGCCCGATCAAGGCGCATGCCACCGGCACCATCAGCGGCTGGCAGCCGGGCATGCTGTTCACCCTCGACAACGGCCAGCAATGGCAGGTGCTGAAGGGCGAAATGACCCTGCGCCGACCGCTGCAGGATCCGCCCATCGAGGTGGTGCCCGGCATCGCCGGCCGCTGGTTCCTGCAGGTGGATCCGGACCTGCCGAAGGCGCGCGTGTTCCGCGTGCGCTGATCGCGGGCGACCGATCCGGCAAGGCAGGTGGACGCTGACAGTGCCAGAATATCGGCCTGGATCTTTCTGGAGTTGCCTGATGACCCGTACCGTCCTGATCACCGGCGCCACCTCCGGCTTCGGCGCTGCCGCCGTCCACCGCTTCGCCAAAGCGGGCTGGAAGGTGATCGCCACCGGCCGTCGCGGTGAGCGCCTGCAGTCCCTGGTGGACGCCTATGGTGCCGGCCAGGTGCACGCGGCGGTGTTCGATGTCCGTGATGCGGTTGCCATGGAAGCGGCACTGCTGGCGTTGCCGCCGGCGTTCGGGCAGATCGACCTGCTGGTCAACAATGCTGGCCTTGCGCAGGGCACGCTGCCGGCCCAGCACGCCAAGCTGGAGGATTGGCGCACGATGATCGACACCAACGTCACCGCGCTGGTCACGCTCACCCACCGCCTGCTGCCGCAGTTGGTGGAGCGCAAGGGAGCGATCATCAACATTTCTTCGGTGGCCGGCGTCTACCCGTATCCGGGCGGCAATGCCTACGGCGGCACCAAGGCCTTCGTCAGCCAGTTCTCGCTGGGGCTGCGTTCGGACCTGCACGGTACCGGCGTGCGGGTGACCACCATCGAACCGGGCATGGCTGAAACCGAATTCACCGTGGTGCGTACACATGGCGACCAGGCCGCGTCGAACAAGCTGTACACCGGCGCCAACCCGATGACTGCCGAAGATATCGCCGAGCAGATCTACTGGGTGGCCAGCCTGCCTGCGCACCTGAACATCAATCGCCTCGAACTGATGCCGGTCAGCCAGTCGTATGCCGGTTTCCAGGTGGCACGCGAAGGCTGAGGCGGGCGGTCACCGCTGGCTGACCCGTCCTGCCATAGGTTGACACCTATGGGGTGGATGATCCGGCCGTCGTC
>NZ_JACYUW010000002.1:0-534171 GCF_014841975.1 Stenotrophomonas sp. CFBP 13724 | reverse complement strand
GACGACGGCCGGATCATCCACCCCATAGGTGTCAACCTATGGCAGGACGGGTCACCTGGCGGGGGGAGCGGCAGATGAGAAGCCCCGGGGGTTCGACGGATCTGCAGGAGCAGATCCGGACTGCCGAAGGCTGGCCCCTAGCGCAGCCCTCAATCCCCCGACGCGTACAACAGCGCGATGTCCCGATGGTGCGACTGGCATTGCGGCCCCTCCTGCTTGACCACCGCTCGCTTGGCTTCGACCACCACCACGCAGCCGTTGGCGAAGCGGTACGAACGCTCGCCCGACGCGGTCGCCTCCTCGCGCGGCACCTCGTCCATTGGGCGCTCCGGCGCCGGGGCCGCTGTGTCGGCTGGATGCCCGCCATCGGCCGCCACGGATGCAGGGTCCGCTGCAACGGGGGCTGCAGGCGCCGGCGCCTGTGCCGTGCACGCGGTCATCAAGCACAGCGCCGCTGCCGACCCGGCGATGTGCAGCAGGTAGTGGGTCGGCGCGCGGCGCTGCAGGGCGGTATCGGGTGAAAACAGCATCGACAGTCCTCGCGTAATGGGTGATCACCCGACACTACCTGCGCGTGCATTGGCATCCTGCGAACAACGCGTTGTGTCCTGCCACACCGGCCTTGCTACGCTGGCCAGCCCTTCCCCTCCGTGTACCGCATGCCCCCTGACCCGCCGTCCAGCCCGAGGCTTTACCAGTTCTACGTCGGCGGCACCGCAGGCCGCGCCAACATCGAACTGCACGACGTGCAATTCGCTGCCGTGCGGCGCGTGCAGGATGCCTACCCTGCCCTGCGCGAGGCCTGGTTCGGCGATCCCGGCAGCCTGCACCTGGATGGCTACAGCGTCATCGACTGGGCCGATGGCTTCGACGTCCATCTCGCGCCCGAGCCCGACCCGTCCGGACTCACGCTGTTCTTCGTCAACATGGGCGGCTATCGCGCAGACAGCCTGGCCGAGCTGCATGCGTTCGGCCTGTTCGTGGCAGCCGATGCCGCAGGGGCCAAGGCCAAGGCGCGGCGCAGCCTGCTGCAGGGCGCCCGGCAACTGCACAAGGATGACCTGCGCGAGGTCGACAACTGCCTGGCTCTCGGCGCGTTCGGCGACCTGCACGTGCATCTGCGACCCAATCCCTCCGGCAGCCCGCCACGTCCGGAATGGCAGGGCTACCGCCCCATTGCGCGCAAGACCGGGAGCGGATGAGCTGACAGCGTTCCATCAGCCGGGCTGTCATGGCAGCGATATCTACCTATAGTAAGTTACTTACAGTAACCAACCGACGGATATCCATGCATACGCTCATCGTGGTCCCCCACCCCAACCCTGACGCCCTTACCCACGCCATCGCAAAGCGCGTGGCCGAAGGCATCACCCACGCCGATCCCACCGCCACCGTCGAGATTGCAGACCTGTCCGCGGAAGGCTTTGACCCGGTTTTCAACACAGCAGACATCGCCCATTTCGAAAAGCGCGCTGCCGCTCCCGATGACGTGGCCCGGGAACATGAGCGGCTCGACCGCGCCGATACGCTGGTGCTGATCTATCCCCTTTACTGGTGGTCGTTCCCCGCGCTGCTGAAGGGTTGGATAGACCGCGTTTTCACCAACGGCTGGGCCTACGACGAAAACCCTGACGGCAAGGTCCTGAAGAAACTGCAGCGCCTGCAGGTACACCTGGTCGCCAATGGCGGCGCCGACGCGGGGATGATCGAACGCCACGGTTATGCCACGGCCATGACCACCCAGATCGACCACGGCATTTTCGACTACTGTGGTGCGAATGTCGCCAGTTCAACGCGCCTGCTTGCATCGGATCCCGGCTTCCCGGCCGCGCACCTGGACACCGCTTTTGCGATTGGACGCCGCATCGCCAACCCGGAGGACTGAGTCGTTGTCCAAGCATCCCGCCGCCAACACGCCGAGTGCGCGCCGCCGCCTTCCGCGCGAAGAACGCACGCGCCAGCTGCTTGACGTGGCGTGGGCGCTGATCAGCGAGGAAGGCACCGACCAGCTGACGCTGGCGCGGCTGGCCGAGGCGGCAGGCGTCACCAAGCCGGTGGCCTACGATCACTTCGGCACGCGCAATGGCCTGCTTGCCGCGCTTTACGAAGACTATGACGTGCGGCAGACGGTGATCTTCGATACCGCCGTTGACGCTGCCAAGGCAACGCTGCCGGAAAAAGCGCGAGTGGTCGCGGCCAGTTATGTGGAGTGCGTCCTGACCCAGGGCCAGGAGATTTCAGCCGTCGTGGCCGCACTCGGCGGCTCGCCTGAACTTCAGGCGGTCAAGCGCAGTTACCAGCATGCATTCATCGAAAAGTGCCAGCGCATATTCGCCCCCTTCGCGGGCACGGCGGGAGTATCCAACGCGGGCATGTGGGCGGTGCTGGGCGCGGCCGATACGTTGTCGCAGGCCGCAGCCGACGGCGATATCAGCAGGTCTCAGGCCAGTGACGAACTGATGCAGACCCTGCTTGCCGTGGTGAAGCGGAGCGCGTGACGCCCCGCTTCTCCTTGGCGCACATCAACTGCTCGACAGCTTCATCAGCACCAGTCCACACACGATCAGCACGGCCGCGCCGATGCGCATCGCACTGACCTGCTCGCCCAGGAACACGATGCCCACCACGAACGCACCGACCGCGCCGATGCCGGTCCAGATCGTATACGCGGTGCCCAGCGGCAGGCTGCGCATCGCCACGGCCAGCAGCCAGAAGCTGGCGATCATGCCGACCAGGGTGATGAGCGTGGGGGTGAGCTTGCTGAAGCCTTCGGACTGTTTCATCGAAACGGCCCAGACTATTTCCAACAAGCCAGCAAACAGAAGATAGATCCAGGCCATGGCGGCCTCCTTTGCAGGGGCCAGGCCGTCCTGGACATTTCAACCCGGTGTGGGGGAGGCCGTTCCTCCGGGAGGGAGTCTAGCAACCCACGTCAGCAACGGCCTTGCCGGAGCTGGTCGGGTCACAGGTGATTCAGTGCAATCTTCTGGCTAACCTCTACGCGCATGCGCTAGAATGCGCGCCTGCCATCGCCCAGCGATGTGCAGTCCGGACTGGGTTCCAAGCGCATCGCGCTGCGTCCCCACATCCGTGACAGGTCGCCGGCAAGGTGACCACGTCTCTATGGTGGCCCCGTCGGCCCCTCGCGACGCTAGATCGAAAATCCCGCCAGGGCCGGAAGGCAGCAACGGTATCGATCGACGCGGGCGCCGAGGTCAGCCGGCGGGGTCGCCACCTTTTCAGCCACACCATTTGCAGCGCCGCGCAATGCACGGCGCCGGCGGCAGGTGCCGACTTTTTATTACGCCCCAAGGCTGAAGCCATCCTGCCGATGATGGCGCAATGCCAGCAGGTGCACGGCGCGATCGTGGATGGCGTAGAGCACCAGGTAGTCATCCAGCACGTACTCACGCAGCTCAATGGTATTGCCGAGCAACTCACGCACCCGTGCCGCCAAAGCCACTACACGCGCCCCCTCCAGATTGCGCGGTTCGAACTGACGTCCGGCTTCAGGAAACCGCATCAGCAGTTCCGGCAGGAAACCCGCTGCCCGATCCAGTACCACTTGTGCTGCGTCGACAGCCCCGAGTTCCAACAGGACATCCACCGCCGCTTCAAGCGAGCGTTCGTACGCTGGATGGGCGTGCACCGCCCGCACGCGCGGCTCAGCCGCGCGTGGCACGCTTCACTCTGTCCTGCAAGCGCACCCGTACCGCGGCCGGGTCAGCACCCGCTTCTCCCGCTCTCACGCGCTCCAGCCCCTCCACCACATCGCGCAATGCAGACAACTGCTGCACCTCGCGCTCAAGCCGGTGGTAGTAGTCCAGCTTCCGGGCGTCGACGATGGCGACATAGCTTTCGCCATTGCGGGTTATGACTTTTGCATGCCCGTTGCGGGCATCTTCGGCCAGCGCAGTGAAGCGGGCACGCACCTGATTCAGCGGAACGATGTCATCGCACAGGTCCATGGGCTCTCCAGCCGAAGGGTTGCAAACACTTTAACGCATGCATTAAACCCGATCAAATGGCCGCCGCGTCACGGCACGCCGAGCCCGGCGGCCCCACGCCTCGTCGTCAGGGCGCCTGCATCGCCGTCGGCGGCGCCAGCGGCACGCATTCGCCCGGTATCGCCACGCGGTGACCGCGCGCGCGCAGCGCATCGCCATCGCTCACGCTGGCGTAGTGGTAGAGCATCATCCGCGCCTGCAGTTCGGCGCTGTACTCACGTTCCAGATCATCCACGCCGGTGTGCGACGGGTTGCCGTGCAGGCCGCAGTCGTGGGCGATCAGTTCGTTGTCATCGGCGAACCGCGCGAGCATTTCCGGGATCGGGCGCGTATCGCCACTCCAGGTCAGCGCGCCCTTCAGGCGCAGCCCGTAGGCCGTTTCCGGCCAGTGGTGGCGGGCCGGGAACACCTCCAGCCGCACCCCCTCGTGCCAGAACGCATCGCCGACCACGATCAGCTGGAAAGCGTCCCAGAAATTGGCGCCGCCCTCGGCCAGCACGTTCGGGTAATCGCCGATACGCTTGTGCAGCAGCGGCAACACCGGCGCCGGCACGTACACGCGCACCTTGCCGCGACGCTGAGCACTGAAGAAGGTATCCACGAACAGGCGCTCGAAGCCGGCAACATGGTCCAGGTGCACATGGGTGACGAACAGCGCCTGCGGCATCTGACCGTAGTGCGCCTGGAAGGCCGTCAACCCTTCGCCGCCGCAATCGATGGTCAGCCAAGGTTCGCCATCACGCTCGATCACCGACATCGGCGAACCGAGCTCCACCGCCGACGCATTGCCGACGCCGAGAAAACGCAGCGACCAGTCCATCAGGTTCCCCGGTTCCACGCCAGGTCGTAGGCACGGCGCAGGCGGGCGAAGTCTTTCTCGACCTCATCGGTGCTGCGTTCGCCGCGCAGTTTCAGCAGTGAACGCAGCAGGCGCTTGAGGTTACGCTCGCGCCAGGCGGTGGCCGGAATGCGCTGCACGCCGCGATCGAAATCGATCAGCCAGCCATGCCCGTTGCCATCGAACAGGATGTTGTGCGCGTTGAGGTCGGCATGGTCCAGCCCGGCGCGATGGAATCGCGCAATCAGCCGGCCGGTTTCTTCCCATGGCGCGCCACGGCCCGCGACCAGGGCACGATCGGCCAGCGAGCGGACATCTTCGATGCGTTCCATCAGGATCGCGCAGCGGTAACGCAGGCCTTCGCGCATGTAGTACGCGGCGATCGGCCGCGGCACCGGCAGCTTGAGTTCGCGCAGCGCGCGCATCAGCCGGAATTCGGCGAAGCTGCGGGTGTGCTGCGAACCCCGCCACAGGTACCGGTCGTGGCTCAGTTTGGCTACCAGGCCGCCGCGCAGGTAGTGCCGCAGCACGCTGGGGCCGAACGGTGCGTCGACGAACCAAGCACTGCCCCGACCGCCCTCGTCCACCGGCCGCGCCCGCTCTCCCCAGTGCTGCGGCGAGAACAGACTGGCGTCGGCTTGCCGCAGCCGTTCGCGGTCGAACAGAATGGCACCCATGCCGCGACCATCACGGCAAGGCGTCAGCGCTTCATTGGCGTCGAATGCGACCATTCCTTCGAGTCTAACAACACCATGGCATCACCGTCCTCTTCCCTGTGCCTTTTGCGTTTGTCCGCGCTGGGCGACGTGACCCATGTGGTGCCGCTGGTACGCACCCTGCAGGCAGCGCGGCCGGGCGCCCAGATCCACTGGGTGGTCGACAAGGTGGGCCTGAAGCTGCTGGATGGGCTGCCCGGGGTGACGTTCCATGCGTACGACAAGAAGACCGGACTGGCGGGCATGAAAGCCCTGCGCGCGGAGCTGCCGGGCGAGCGCTTCGATGCCCTGCTGCAGATGCAGGTGGCGTTCCGGGCCAACGTGCTGTCGGCCTTCATACCCGCCCGTCGCCGGATCGGTTATGACCGCAGCCGCTCCAAGGACCTGCATGGACTGTTCATCAACGAGCGCATCCCGGACCGTCCCGGCATCCACGTGCTCGACGCCATCGGCAGCTTCTGCGAGCCCCTGGGCCTGAAACAGACCGAGGTCAGCTGGGACCTGGCGGTGCCGGACGAGGCCCACGCGTGGGCGCAGGCGCAGTGGCAGGACGATGGTCGGCCGGTGCTGATGATCTCGCCTTGTTCCAGCCACGAGCGGCGCAACTGGTATGCCGACCGCTACGCTGCGGTGGCCAACCACGCCAGCGCACGCGGTTGGCGGGTCGTGCTGTGTGGCGGCCGCAGCGAGCTGGAACGGCGCACCGCCGATGCCATCAAGGCCCAGCTGGTGCAGCCGGCGCTGGACCTGGTCGGCAAGGACACGCTGAAGCAGCTGCCGGCCCTGCTGGCCCGCGCGGCGCTGGTGATGACGCCGGACTCCGGGCCGATGCACATCGCCAATGCGATGGGGGTGAAGGTGCTGGGCCTGCACGCGGCGAGCAATCCGCACCGCAGCGGGCCGTATTCGGACCGCCGCTACTGCGTGGACCGCTATGACGACGCGGCGCGCAAGTACCTGGGCAAGCCGGCCAGCGCGCTGAAATGGGGCACCAAGATCGAGTTCGACGACGTGATGGAATTGATCACGGTGGAAGACGGCATCGCCGCATTCGAACGCTACGCCGCCCGGTAGTGACGGCCGCTGGCCGTCAATGTGGAGGCGCCGCTACCGCCGCGTCAGCCGGCGCGGTAGTCCTTGTACGACTTCTCTTCCACGTAGGCCGAACCCAGCGCCAGGTTGATCGCCTTCTTGATGCGCGCGCGCTCGTCGTTGCGCAGGTAGACGCTGCGCGCCAGCGCGACGAAGGCATCGCCGAAGTCACCGGCCTTGTCCTGCAGGCGGATGTTGTCTTCGATGTCCCACAGCTCTTCATTGATCGCTTTCAGGTCGGCACGCAGCTGGGCCACGTCCTTGCCGCCGGCCGGGTGCGCCATCCAGGTCTTTTCCAGCGCTGACAGCTCGGTGCGCACGTTGGCCAGCTTGGCCTCGTCACTGATGCGCTCGGACTTGATCTGCAGGATGGAGATCTTGTCGAGCAGTTCGCCGAAGGCGACGGGGACGAGGATTTCAGCGGTCATGGGAGCACTCTCTGGAAGCAGAAGAGGATGATAACGCGCGTCGGGTGGGTGACCGGTAAATGCGCGCCCCCTGCGCTGCGCTCGGGGCCAGCCATTCGGCTGTCCGGTTCTGCTCCTGCAGAACCGTCGAACCCCGCGTCGGTTCTCTCCTGCCCGCTCTCGGCCACGCAAAAAGAAAAGGGACACCCGTTGGGTGGCCCTTTGCTTTTTGTCTGGCGGAGAGGAGGGGATTGCTGGGTGCATCCCTGCACCCAGCCCCTGCGCTGCGCTACGGGGCCAGCCATTCGGCTGTCCGGTTCTGCTCCTGCAGAACCGTCGAACCCCGCGTCGGTTCTCTCCTGCCCGCTCTCGGCCACGCAAAAAGAAAAGGGCCACCCCTTGGGTGGCCCTTTTCTTTTTGTCTGGCGGAGAGGGGGGGATTGCTGGGTGCATCCCTGCACCCAGCCCCTGCGCTGCGCTCCGGGCCAGCCTTCGGCTGTCCGGTTCTGCTCCTGCAGAACCGTCGAACCCCGCGCGGGTTCTCTCCTGCCCGCTCTCGGCCACGCAAAAAGAAAAGGGCCACCCGTTGGGTGACCCTTTTCTTTTTGTCTGGCGGAGAGGGGGGGATTCGAACCCCCGAGGCGCTATAAACGCCTGCCTGATTTCGAGTCAGGTACATTCAACCGCTCTGCCACCTCTCCGGTTTCCCCGGCGTACCGGGGACGCGCATGATACGAGGATGCGCGGATATTCACAAGCCATCACCGGCAAGAAAGTGAAACTCCGCTGACTTCGCCGCTTGTCGGATGTCCGCCCCGCCGCGATGATGGCGTTCTCCCTGCTGCATCCCCCTTTCCTGCGCGACCCCATGATCGAATTCGGACACCTGACCCATCCCGGCCTGCGCCGTGCGCTGAACGAAGACACCTACTACGGGGACGGTGAGCTGGCACTGTGGCTGGTCGCCGATGGCATGGGCGGTCACGCCTGTGGCGAGGTGGCTAGCGCGCTGGCACGCGAAACCATCGTGCGCGAGATCCGCCGCGGCGTGCCACTGGCCCAGGCCATCCGCACCGCAGACGAAGAAATCATCCGTGCCTCGCGCCGCCGCAACGACACCCTGCCGATGGGCACCACCGTGGTGGCCGCGCGCGTGCAGGGCAACCGCTACGAAGTGGCCTGGGTGGGCGACAGCCGGGCCTACCTGTGGCGCGACGGCCAGCTGGCCCAGCTCAGCCAGGACCACAGCGTGGTGCAGGAGATGCTGACCCAGGGCAACCTGACCCCGGAACAGGCGCGCGCGCATCCGCATCGCAACGTGGTCACCCAGGCACTGGGGGTCACCGACCCGGCGCATCTGAACGTGGCCACCACCGCCGGCGAGCTGCGCCCGGGCATGCAGCTGCTGCTGTGCAGTGATGGGCTCACCGAAGAGCTGGACGACAGCGGGATTTCCCGCACGCTGGCCTTCGATGACACCAGCGCGCAGGAATGCGTGGATTCGCTGGTGGCCGCCGCGCTGGATGGCGGCGGTTCGGACAACATCACCGTGGTGCTGGTGCGCTGCCACTGAGGCGTGCTGGCGAGGGTAGAGCCGACTTCAGTCGGCTGGTTTCACGAGGCGGTGCCGACCGAGGTCGGCACTACCAGGCCGGGGTCAGGCCACGGCGGCTTCTTCCTGCTTCGGGCCATCCCACAGGGCGTGGCCGGCCTTCTTGCGCAGCCGCTCCAGCCGGGCGGCGTGGGCTTCCAGTTCCGACGCGGTGGCCTGCACGCGCGGGCGCGGCAGCAGCTTGGCCGGGTCGAACCCCGCCAGCGCCAGCGCCGCCGCACTGCCCTCTTCGCCCAGGTCGAAACCGAGGTCGTCCTGGCCGGAGGTCAGCGCGATGTACACATCGCCGAGGATCTGCGCATCGAGCAGCGCGCCGTGCAGCTGGCGGTGCGAATTGTCCACGCCCAGCCGCTTGCACAGCGCATCCAGCGAATTGCGCTGGCCCGGGAAGCGCTCACGCGCCAGCGCCAGCGTATCCACCACGGTGCAGCGGTCGGTGATCTTGCCGAACTGCGGCCCCAGCCGGGACAGTTCGTTGTCCAGGAACCCCAGGTCGAAGGCCGCGTTGTGGATGATCAGCTCGGCGCCGTCGATGAAGGCCAGGAAGGCCTCGGCGACCTGCGCGAAGTCCGGCTTGTCGGCCAGGAAGTCGAGCGTCAGCCCGGTGACTTCCTGCGCGCCGGGTTCGAAGTCCACGTCCGGCTTCAGGTACTGGTGGTAGTGGTTGCCACTGGGCCGGCGCTTGAACAGCTCCACGCAGCCGATTTCAACGACGCGGTTGCCTTTCTGCCAGGCCAGGCCAGTGGTTTCGGTATCCAGGATGATCTGACGCATGGGCTCAGTTTACCGCCATGCCGGTGTCGCGCACCCGGGTAGCAGCTTCGCGCGCCAGCACGTCCACACGTTCGTTGTCCGGATCGCCGGAGTGGCCCTTCACCCAGCGCCAGTCGATCTGATGGCGCAGGGTCGCCGCATGCAGGCGCTCCCACAGTTCGCGGTTCTTCACCGGTGAGCCGCCGGCGGTCTTCCAGTTCTTGCGGATCCAGCCGGGCAGCCATTCGGTCAGTCCCTGGCGCACGTACTGCGAATCGGTGAAGAGCACGATCTGGCAGGGCTCGCTCAATGCTTCCAGGCCGGAGATGGCGGCCATCAGCTCCATCCGGTTGTTGGTGGTGTTGAGCTCGCCGCCGCTCAGTTCACGCTCGTGCGCCTTGTAGCGCAGCAGGGCCGCCCAGCCACCCGGGCCGGGGTTACCGAGGCAGGAGCCGTCGGTGTGTACTTCAATGGTTTTCATTCGTTTCCAGGATCGATCGGGTCATGCCGGGGGTGGCCAGCGGCCCCTGCCAGCGTACCTTCAGGGGCGTCGGCCCCGGCAAGGCAAACGTGCGTTTTTCGGCGCTGAACAGACACGCCGCGCGCAACGGTGACATTGTGCCGCCCCCACCGCCGGACGGCCACAGCGGGCCGATGTAACGGGTGGGCCCGCATTCCAGGCCAACCCGCTCCAGCAGCTGGCGCAGGCGCTGCGGGGTGCGCACCACCATGCCATGTCGCCGCCATTGCGTACGGTAGGGGCTGAACGGGTTGAGACTGCTCAGGAACAACTTGCCCCCGGGCATCAGCACGCGATCGCACTCGGCCAGCAGCAGGCCCGCATCGGCGGCGGTCACGTGCTGCAGCACGATGGCGTGGACGCTTTCATTGGGCAGCGGCAACGGCAGCGCGCAGCGGGCCTCACCGGCATACCCCGTGCCGTCGCGGTACAGCCGCAGGCCACGTCCGCTCAAGGCCGCGCCCTGCAGCCAGCGCGGGCTGGGGCTGATCCACAACCACGGCTGCGCGGGCAGGCCGGCCAGCTGCGGCAGCAGCAGTTGCTGCTCCAGCTGATACAGCAGCTGCGCCGGTTCGCTGTCGAACCACGTTTCGGGTGTCGCTTGACGGAGGCTCTGCAGCGCGGGCATGGTCCGATTCTATGCGACTCACTGCCCTGCCCGCATTGGCGGACAATTACATCTGGTGCCTGGCCGGCGACGACGGCGCGGCCGTGGTCGTCGATCCCGGCGATGCCGCGCCCGTGCTGGCCGCCGTCGAGGCGGGACTGCGGCCAGAGGCGATCCTGCTCACCCACCACCACGATGACCACATCGGCGGAGTGAGTGCGCTGCAGGCGCGTTTTCCCGGCATCAGGGTGATCGCGCCACACGAACCGCGCATTCCGATGGCGACCGAGCGCGTGGCCGATGGTGAACACGTTCAGGCAGCGGGGCAGAGGTTCCACGTAGTATCCGTGCCCGGGCACACCCTCAGCCATGTCGCGTTTCACACTGATGAACACCTTTTCAGTGGAGATGCATTGTTCAGCCTGGGCTGTGGGCGCCTGTTCGAAGGTACGCCGTCCCAGCTGCTCGCCACCATGCGCAGCCTGGCGTCCCTGCCGGGCCAGCTGCTTGTCTGCTGTGCCCACGAATACACCGTGTCAAATGCCGTCTTCGCGCGGCATGTCGACCCCGCCAACGCTGCCCTGAGGCAGCGCCATGAGGAGGCACTGGCCATGCGCCGCGATGACCGCTCCACCCTGCCCGTGCTGTTGGCAGACGAATTACAAAGCAATCCGTTCCTGCGTACCCACACCGCGCCCATCCGTGCGGCGGTGTCGGCTTATCTGGGGCGGGAAATCACCGACGATGTCGACGTGATGGCCGGACTTCGGCACTGGAAAGACGGCTTTCGCGCATGAGGCGCCGAAGTCCAGCGCTTGCCCTGGGGATCATGCTGGGGCTTGCCGGAACCGCCAACGCGCAGTCGCTGGGCGCAGGCCTGACCCAGAATCTCGCCGGTGCCGCGTCACTGCCGCTGGATGCCGCGACCCTGCCGGCCCCCAGCGTGCGCAATGGACAGGACATCTTCGCCAGCTTCCGCGAAGGCCTGGCTGAACCGACGTGCGATGCCGAGGCCACCAGCCCGCGCTGGCAGAAGCAGTTCGCCCATGCACCTGCGCGACTGGCCAACCAGAACGATGATGCCCTGGTGCTGTTCGGCTATGTGGTGGAAGAGCTGCGCAAGGCCAGCCTGCCCACCGAGTTCGCCCTGATTCCTTTCGTGGAAAGCGGCTACCGCCCGAGCGCGCGCAGCGCGGCCGGTCCGGCCGGCCTGTGGCAGTTCATCGCCACCACCGCGCGCAACCACCGCGTGCCCATGAGCGAAGGCTATGACGGCCGTCTGTCGGCGGTGGATTCCACCCAGGCCGCGGTGCGTTACCTGAAGACCCTGCATGGCATGTTCGGCGGCGACTGGCGGCTGGCCACCATGGCCTACAACGCCGGCGAGTACCGGGTGCTGCAGGGCCTGCGCAAGGCCGGCATGAACGCCACCAACGCGGTGCCGGCCGAGCTGCCGGGGCTTTCGCCGATCACCCACGCCTATGTTGAAAAGCTGCATGCCCTGGCCTGCGTGCTGGAAAACGCCGAAGAGCAGCCCTCGGTGATGGCCTCGCTGGACCGCACCGTGCCGGTGCTGAAGAGCCACACCCTGCCCGCTGGCACCAGCGTGCAGCAGTGGGCGGCCCAGCGTTCGCTAGACCCGGCGCGGATTGCCCGCCTGAATCCGGCCGCCAGCGGCCGTGCCCGCCCGCAGAACGCACCCGTCCGCCTGTTGGCACCGGCCACTACGCCGGCCGTGGATGCCTCGACGATGGTGGCCAGCCTGGATGAGGCTGCAACGCCGGCCGTCGCTGTGGCTTCGGCACAGCCGGCACCGGCCGCTGCACGCAGCGTGGCCAGCGCGGCAGATCGCCCGCGCAATCGTCGCCACACGGTGCGCAATGGCGAATCGCCATGGACCATCGCCCGCCGTTACGGCATGCCGGTGAAGGCCCTGCTCAGCCTCAATGGACTCACCGGCAAGGCCGTGCTGAAGCCAGGTGCCGTGCTGCGCATCGAAGACTGACCGGACATCAGTTCGATCGGACAACAAAAAGCCCGGCAGTGCCGGGCTTTTTGTTTACCGCCGCTGCCAACCCTTACAGGTTGGCCTCGGTGGTCTGTACCACGAAGCGCTTGCGGGTGGACTTGACGAAGGCGTCGGCCGCGGCCATGCCATCGATCTGGCTCAGCTGCTGCTTGAGCTGCTGGCGCTGTTCGGTGGTGACTTCCTTGACGTTGCCCGGGGTCACCTTGGTTACCGCGAACACCACCGCACGCCCCTGCACGTCCACCTTGCCGTAGCTCGGCTTGCCTTCGGCCGGCAGCGACGCACTGAATACCGCGCGGTTGATCTCGGCGGTCGGCACCGGCTGGGTACGCGGCAGGCCCGGCATCGGGCTGACCTGCAGCTTCTCGCTTTCCGCCAGCGCCTGCAGCGTCTGGCCGCCCTTCAGCTTGGCCAGCAGCGCATCAGCGGCCTTCTCGGCGGCCTGGCGGGTACGATCGGCATGCACCGCAGCGATGACCTGGTCGCGCGCCTTGTCCAGCGGGATGGCCTGCTCCGGGGTGTGCTCGGCCACGCGGATCACCACGCTGTGGTTGCCCGCTTCGTCCAGCGCGATCGGATCGCTCGCGGTGCCATCCTGTACCAGGATGTCGGAGAACGCAGCGCGCAGCACGGCCGGGTTGGCCGCGATGCCGGTGGCATCCTGGCGGGTGAACGGACCGACGGTCTGCAGCGGCAGGTTCACTGCCTTGGCCGCAGCAGCCAGGTCGCTGGGGCTCTTGTTGGTCGCATCGACCACGCGCCCGGCCAGCTCGGTGTAACCGCGCTCGGCATCGGCCTTGGTCTGCTCGGCCATCAGCTGGTCGCGCACTTCTTCGAAGGAACGCCCTTCACCGCCGCGCACTTCGCGCACCTGGATCACGTGGTAGCCGAAATCGGTCTTGACCGGACCGATGATGTCGCCGGCCTTGGCCGCGAACACCGCATCTTCGAACGGCTTGACCATCGCACCGCGATCCACCCACCCCAGGTCGCCACCCTGCTCCTTGGAGCCGGTGTCATCGGAGTTGGCCTTGGCCAGTGCGGCAAAATCGGCGCCTGCGGCTTTGGCTTCGGCGGCCAGCTTGGCCGCCTTGGCTTCGGCGCCGTCACCGGTGCTGATCAGGATGTGGGAGGCCAGGCGCTGCTCCGGCGTGGCAAAGCGCGCCTTCTCTTCTTCGTAGCGCTTGCGCAGGCTGGCTTCGTCCGGGGCGGCGGGCGCCGGCAGCGTGGCACCGTTGATTTCCACGTATTCCAGTTTGACCGACTCGGCCTGGCGGAAATCCTTGGTATGCGTGTCGTACCACTGCTTGATCTGCGCATCGGTGACCGGCGCGGTGTCGGCCGGCTGCTCGGGCAGCATGGCGATCTCGACGTCGCGGGTTTCGCCCAGCAGCTTGAGCAGGCGCTCGGTTTCGGCTTCGGTGACGAAGCCGGAGTTCTGCAGCGCGCTGGGGATGACCGACTGCTGCAGGCTGGTGCGGACCAGCTCGGCGAACATGTCCGGCGTGCGCGGCGGGTTGCCGCTGGCCAGCGCGATGCGGTACTGGTCGCCGTTGAACTTGCCGTCCGGGCCAAGGAAGGCCGGGATGGCCGCGATGTATTCGCGCACGGCGTCATCGCCGATCACCACGCCGGACTGTTCGCCGGCCAGTCGCACCACCTGTTCGTCGATCAGCTGGTCGAGCACGGCGAGCTTGTTCTCGGCGCTTTCGAAGGCGCGCGGATCGAAGTCCTCGCCCTGCTGCTGGCGCACGCGGGCGCGCTCCTGCTCGAAGCGCTCGCGGAATTCCTGCGAGGTGATTTCGTGGTGCTTCCACAGCAGGCGGGCCGGCCACCAGGACGGAGCCGAGGACCACCAGGAAGGCGGTGCCGATACTCTGGCCACGTTCTGCGCACCGACGCCACCGAGGTAGCTGCTATCGATGACGAACAGGAACGGGATCATCAGCAGCCCCAGGATCACAGTGACGATCCAGCCCGAGGTCTTGTCGCGAAGTTTCTGCAGCATGGGAAAAATCATGGCCTGAGTGGCGAGCCGCGCAGTGTAACCCGCTTCATGCGCAGGCTCCAAAGCACCGGCTGCAAGCGGCGGCGCGTGCCCGGATCCGGGGCATAAAAAAAGCCCCTGGTTTTCACCAGGGGCTCTTCAATCGTGGCGGAGCGGACGGGACTCGAACCCGCGACCTCCGGCGTGACAGGCCAGCATTCTAACCAGCTGAACTACCGCTCCGCGTTGAAACTTTGCAGGCGCTCATTCTATCCGAAGATGGTCTGATTGCCCAGCCTCATGAACACTTTTTTTAGAAGTTTTTCACAAGGTGTTACCAAATCTGCAGTGGCGGAGCGGACGGGACTCGAACCCGCGACCTCCGGCGTGACAGGCCAGCATTCTAACCAGCTGAACTACCGCTCCGTGCTGCAAAACTTTTTGCCTTCCACGCCGCCGAAGCGGTGGAGAAAACAAAGCCCCCAGGGTGAACCCGGAGGCCTCGTTGAAAATGGCGGAGCGGACGGGACTCGAACCCGCGACCTCCGGCGTGACAGGCCAGCATTCTAACCAGCTGAACTACCGCTCCACATTTCAAACTTTACCGCGGTGCTGTGGTGGGTGCTGAGGGTTTCGAACCCCCGACCCTCTCCGTGTAAAGGAGACGCTCTACCGCTGAGCTAAGCACCCCAGCGAGCCGCTTAGTTTACAGCATCCTTCAGGGCCTTACCAGCCTTGAAAGACGGATTCTTCGAAGCAGCGATCGCGATGGTGTCGCCGGTCTTCGGGTTGCGGCCGGTGCGGGCAGCGCGGTCACGGACCTGGAAGGTGCCAAAGCCGACCAGCGTCACAGCATCACCGCTCTTCAGTGCCTTGGTGACGGCAGCAACGACGGCATCGACAGCGCGAGCGGACTCTGCCTTGGTCAGGTCAGCGGTCTCGGCAACGGCGTCGATCAATTCGGTCTTGTTCATTCTCTACAGCTCCTTATTGCGGGGGACCCGCGGATTAGCCAGGGAAGCCATCGTTGCGTGCAGCACGCACGACGGCAAATCGGTTCGGTTCGGCGAATTGGATGCAGCTGATTCGCGAGTGCTGCTTTTATACCAGTGGCCCCACACCCGCGCAAGCCGAAAACCCAGCAATGACGCGGGTTTCGGCCGTTTGCGGTACGCGTTTCAGTGCTTGACGCGCGTGGCGGAAGGTGTCTTGGCCTTGCTGCGAACAGTGACGCGCTCCGCAGTCTTACGCGTCTTCTTTGGGGTCAGTGGACGCTCCAGTGCCAGGTCGAGTACCTGCTCGATGTACTTCACCGGAATGATGTCGATATCGCGCGTGACATTGGCGGGGATATCGGCAAGGTCCTTGCGGTTCTCCTCCGGGATGATCACCGTGCGGATGCCGCCACGCAGTGCCGCCAGCAGCTTTTCCTTCAAGCCACCAATGGCCGTGACGCGGCCGCGCAGGGTGATCTCGCCGGTCATCGCCACATCGGCCCGCACCGGCACCTTGGTCAGGATGGACACCAGCGAGGTCACCATCGCCGCGCCGGCGCTGGGGCCGTCCTTGGGCGTGGCACCATCGGGCACGTGCACGTGCACGTCCTGCTTCTGCAGGAACGCGGCATCGATACCGAACTGCACCGCGCGCGAGCGCACCACCGACAGCGCCGCCGAGGCCGATTCCTTCATCACGTTGCCCAGCTGGCCGGTCAGGATCAGCTGGCCCTTGCCCGGCACCAACGTGGATTCGATCTGCAGCAGGTCGCCGCCGACTTCGGTCCATGCCAGGCCCGTCACCAGGCCGATCTCGTTCTCTTCTTCGGCGCGGCCGAAGTCGAAGCGGCGCACGCCCAGGTACTTGTCCACGTTGCTGCCATCGACCTGCACCAGCGCGCCCTTCTTCGCTTTTTTGCCCTTCACCGCCTTCGGCTTGGGCAGGCCGGCCGGACCAGCCAGCGCGATCTCCTTGACCACCTTGCGGCAGATCTTGGCGATTTCGCGTTCCAGGCTGCGCACGCCGGATTCGCGCGTGTAGTAGCGCACGATGTCCTGGATCGCCGCGCCGTCGATTTCCAGCTCTTCCGGCTTCAGGCCGGCCGCCTTGATCTGCTTGGGCACCAGGTAACGCATGGCGATGTTGAGCTTCTCATCCTCGGTGTAGCCGGGGATGCGGATCACTTCCATGCGGTCCAGCAGCGGGCCGGGAATGTTCAGCGAGTTGGACGTGGCCACGAACATCACTTCGGACAGGTCCAGGTCCACTTCCAGATAGTGGTCGTTGAAGGAGTTGTTCTGCTCCGGATCCAGCACTTCCAGCAGCGCCGAAGACGGATCGCCGCGGAAGTCCATCGACATCTTGTCGATCTCATCGAGCAGGAACAGCGCGTTCTTGCTGCCCACCTTGTTGAGGTTCTGCACGATGCGGCCCGGCATCGAACCGACGTAGGTGCGACGGTGGCCGCGGATCTCGGCCTCGTCGCGCACGCCACCCAGGCTCATGCGCACGAACTTGCGGTTGGTCGCCTTGGCGATGGACTGGCCCAGCGAGGTCTTGCCCACGCCCGGCGGCCCGACCAGGCACAGGATCGGGCCCTTCATCTGCTTCACGCGCGACTGCACCGCCAGGTATTCCAGGATGCGGTCCTTGACCTTCTCCAGGCCGTAATGGTCGGCGTCCAGGGTGTCCTGGGCGACCTTCAGGTCCTTGCGCACCTTGGTGCGCTTCTTCCACGGCACGCCCAGGATCCAGTCCAAGTAGTTGCGCACCACGGCCGCTTCGGCGGACATCGGCGACATCTGCTTGAGCTTGGTCAGTTCGGCCTTGGCCTTGGTTTCCACCGGCTTGGGCATGCCCGCTTCGGCGATCTTGCGGGCCAGCTCTTCCAGCTCGCCCGGTGCGTCGTCCAGGTCACCCAGTTCTTTCTGGATGGCCTTCATCTGTTCGTTGAGGTAGTACTCGCGCTGGCTCTTTTCCATCTGCGACTTGACGCGGCCGCGGATGCGCTTTTCCATCTGCTGCACGTCGATTTCGCCATCGACCAGGCCCACCAGCATCTCCAGGCGCTCGCCCACCGGCAGCACTTCCAGCAGGCGCTGCTTGTCGGCCAGGCGCACGCTGATGTGCGCGGCGATGGTGTCGGCCAGGCGCGCGGGTTCTTCGATGCCGGCCAGGGTCTGCAGCAGCTCCGGCGGCAGCTTGCGGTTGGTCTTGACGTACTGCTCGAACAGCGACATCAGCGAACGGGCGATCGCTTCGATCTCACGTGCTTCGCGGCCGTCTTCGGCCTGGATCTCCACGGCGGTGCCCTGTAGCGCGCCGTCACGCTCGCCGACCTGGCTGACCTGCACGCGCGACAGGCCCTCCACCAGCACCTTGATGGTGCCGTCAGGCAGCTTCAGCAGCTGCAGCACCTGGGCGAGGGTACCGACCTGGTACAGGTCGGCTTCCTGCGGATCGTCGGTCTCGGCCGACTTCTGCGCCAGCAGCAGGATGCGCTTGTCCGCTTCCATCGCCTTTTCCAGCGCATGCATGGACTTGTCACGACCGACGAACAGCGGGATGACCATGTGCGGGAACACCACCACGTCACG
This sequence comes from Stenotrophomonas sp. CFBP 13724, assembly GCF_014841975.1. Classification (NCBI taxonomy): domain Bacteria; kingdom Pseudomonadati; phylum Pseudomonadota; class Gammaproteobacteria; order Lysobacterales; family Lysobacteraceae; genus Stenotrophomonas; species Stenotrophomonas sp. CFBP 13724. Next base: position 516,010 of record NZ_JACYUW010000002.1, on the reverse strand, counting down.
CAGCGGCAGTACCGGCAGGTCGAGAGTCTCAGTTGGGGAACGGGCCATGGGGGCTCCAGGAAGGGGGGATACGCCTCTCCGGCTCCAGCGGGGCCAGAGACAAAAAAGCCGATGGCCCCGTTATGGGGCCATCGGCGCAAGGATGCAAGACGCTCCTAAAAAATACTTTCAAATCAATCGATTGAAAGAATCATTCAGCGCCAGCGGCCTTCTGTTCAGGTGCTGGCGGGGTCTGGTAGATCAGGTACGGTTCGGACTTGTGCTCGATGACCGATTCGTCCACCACCACCTTGCTGACGTTCTCCTGCGAGGGGAGCTCGTACATGGTGTCCAGCAGCACCGATTCCACGATGGTGCGCAGGCCACGGGCACCGGTCTTGCGCTTGAGCGCCTTGCGCGCAATGGCGGCCAACGCGTCGGGACGGAACTCCAGCTCGACGTTTTCCATCTCGAACAGCTTCTTGAACTGCTTGGTGATGGCGTTCTTCGGCTCGGTCAGGATGGTGATCAGCGCCGCTTCGTCCAGCTCTTCCAGAGTCGCGACCACCGGCAGGCGGCCAACGAACTCGGGAATCAGGCCGAACTTGATCAGGTCTTCCGGCTCCACTTCCGCCAGCAGCTTGCCGATTTCCTGCTTGCGCTCGGACGACTTCACCTTCGCACCGAAACCGATACCGCCCGATTCGGTGGAACGCTGCTGGATCACCTTGTCCAGGCCGGCAAACGCGCCGCCACAGATGAACAGGATGTTCTTGGTGTCCACCTGCAGGAATTCCTGCTGCGGATGCTTGCGTCCACCCTGCGGCGGAACGCTGGCCACGGTGCCTTCGATCAACTTCAACAGGGCCTGCTGCACGCCTTCGCCGGACACATCGCGGGTGATCGACGGGTTCTCGCTCTTACGCGAGATCTTGTCGATTTCATCGATGTAGACGATGCCCTGCTGTGCCTTCTCGACGTCGTAGTCGCACTTCTGCAGCAGCTTCTGGATGATGTTTTCCACGTCCTCGCCCACGTAACCGGCTTCGGTCAGCGTGGTGGCGTCGGCCATGGTGAACGGCACGTTGAGCAGGCGGGCCAGGGTTTCGGCCAGCAGCGTCTTGCCCGAACCGGTCGGGCCGACCAGCAGGATGTTCGACTTGGCCAGTTCGACCTCGTCGTTCTTCTGCCGGCTCTCGATGCGCTTGTAATGGTTGTACACGGCCACGGCAAGCGTGCGCTTGGCGCGCTTCTGGCCGATCACGTACTGGTCCAGGACTTCGAGGATCTCGCGCGGCTTGGGCAGCGAACTGCGCGCCGACTGCGCTTTTTCCTCGAGCTCTTCACGGATGATGTCGTTGCACAGCTCCACGCATTCATCGCAGATGAACACGCTTGGACCGGCAATGAGCTTGCGCACCTCGTGCTGGCTCTTGCCGCAGAAGGAGCAGTAAAGGATCTTGCCGCTGTCCGTGGAACGACCTTGTCGGTCTTCGCTCATGCTTCGCTTACCTGGTTACCCCACCCGTTCGACGGGGGTTCAATTCGAGAATAACACAGGGCCGAGAGGGCACCAGCCCTGCCCGACCCTGCTTGTCCAGTCGGAAAATCGACTGCTTTACTGTCATCAACCCGCCTGGATCGACTCTTCCGGGCGACGCTCAAGGACCTGATCGACCAGCCCGTAAGCCTGCGCCTCCACGGCGCTCTTGAAGTTGTCGCGCTCGGTGTCGCGGGCGATCGTTTCCAGCGACTGGCCGGTGTGCTTGGCCAGGATCTCGTTCAGACGCGCGCGCAACGTCAGGATCTCGCGGGCGTGGATGTCGATATCTGTCGCCTGGCCCTGGAAGCCACCCAGCGGCTGGTGGATCATCACGCGCGAGTTCGGCAATGCATACCGCTTGCCGGCTGCGCCCGATGCCAGCAGCAAGGCGCCCATCGAGGCGGCCTGGCCGACGCAGATGGTGGCCACGTCCGGCTTGATGTACTGCATGGTGTCGTAGATCGCCATGCCGGCGGTGACCACGCCACCGGGCGAGTTGATGTAGATGCTGATGTCCTTTTCCGGGTTTTCCGCTTCCAGGAACAGCAGCTGCGCCACCACCACATTGGCCATGTGATCGTCGATCGGGCCCACGAGGAAGATCAGGCGCTCCTTCAACAGGCGCGAATAGATGTCATAGGCGCGCTCGCCGCGGGCGGTCTGCTCGACCACCATCGGAACCAGATTGAGGGCTTTGGTTCGGTTGTCCATATCGTGAGGCACCTGTGTTGGGAGGAACTCCCCGCGCCTTGCGGCGCGGGGTCTGGCGTGGGCAGGACTCAGCCGCGGATCGCGTCCTGGAAGGACAGCGTTTCCTCGGTGTGCTGGGCGCGCTCGGCGATCCAGTCGATCACCTGCTCTTCCATCACGCGGTTCTGCAGACCCGACATGAGCTGGGGGTCGTTGCGGTACATCTCAATGACCTGGTCCGGCTCTTCGTAGGTCGAAGCGATCAGGCGCATGGTTTCATTCAGGCGCTTCGGCTCCAGCTTCAGGTCGTTGACGCGGGCCACTTCGCCGACCAGCAGGCCGACCAGCACGCGCTTGCCAGCGGCGTCCTTGAAGCCCTCATGGGCGTCGGCCGGCACCTGGCCCGGATCACGGCCACTGCGACGAAGCTGTTCGATCTGCTGGGCCAGCATCGCACGGGCTTCGTTCTCCACCAGGCGCGGCGGCAACTCGACCGAGCTGTAAGCGGCAATCAGCTGCTCGCCGACTTCGCGACGCAGGCGGTTCATCAGGGCGCCCTTGAGCTCGCGCTCCAGGTTGGCGCGGATGTCTTTGCGGAACTGCTCCACGTCGCCCGCCTTCACGCCGAAGCTCTTGATGAAGGCGTCGTCCACTTCCGGCAGCGACTCTTCGGACACTTCGGTGACCTTGACAGTGACCTGCACGGTCTTGCCAGCCAGCGCTTCAACGCGCCAATCGGCCGGGAACTCGACGTCCAGGGTCTTCTCTTCACCCTTGGCCAGGCCGACCAAACCCTTTTCAATGGTTTCGAACATCATGTTCTGGCCGATGACGATCGTGCCCTTCTCGGTGCCTTCGGCCGGCAGGCGCTCATCGCCCGCCTGGGAGAAGGTTTCCAGCGCGACCAGGTCGCCTTCCTGCGCGCCACGGCTGACCGGGGCCCAGGTGCGACGCTGCTGGCGCAGGTTTTCGATCATCTGGTCGATGTCGGCATCGCCGATTTCAGCCACGTGGCGGACCACGTTCAGCTTGGAGACGTCGATCTCGCCGAACTCCGGCACCAGCTCGACGGTAGCCACGAACGACAGTTCGCCCTGCTCACCCTTGTCGATGCGCGGGCTGCCGACCACGCGCAGGGCGTGTTCGCGGATGGCCGCGTCGAAGGTTTCGCGCAGCAGGCCGTCGACGGCTTCGCCACGGACCTGCGCACCGAAGCGCTGCTCGATCACCTTGGCCGGCACCTTGCCCGGGCGGAACCCCTTGATGCGCGTGGTGCGGGCGATTTCGCCCAGACGCCCACTGATATGGGTGTTGAGGCGATCTTCCGGCAGCGAGAAGCTCAGGCGGCGTTCCAGGTTGCCGGTGGATTCGATCGAAGCTTGCATGTTGACTCCTGCCACCGGCGGCCCTGCTGGCCCCCGGTTCGATGTGATGGACGAAACGGTTGTTCGGACGCGACGGCGTTGACACGCATGCCCTCCGCAGCCCTTTAGTTTGGACGATAACGGGCGGCACTGCCAGCGGGGGTCGGTCAGGCGGGCGCGCGCGTGAAAAGCGCGGCTGGCAGGGGCGGCCGGACCATGGTGCGAAAGGGGGGACTCGAACCCCCACGCCGGTTAAGGCACTGGAACCTAAATCCAGGGCGTCTACCAATTCCGCCACTTTCGCTGGTCTAGCCCGGTATTGTCGCAGGCGCGGGGCGGTCTTGGGTAGGGCAGGCACGATGCACCCGGCCGGCATGGCCTAGAATGCAGCCGAGGTCCGGCGCGCCACATCCTCCACAACGCCGGCCTGAACCCGCCCGCCGAGGAGGCGAGCACCGCATGCAGCAGTCCGCCGCCGCCCCGCTGGGCGCAGACATCATCCAGGACATCGCCGAAATCGGCGCCATCGCGGCCGTGCCGCGGATCCTGGAAACCGTGGCCCACATCACCGGCTCGCGCTTCGCCGCCGTGGCCCGGGTCACTGACAGCCACTGGGTCGCCTGCGCCACTTACGACATGCTCGGCTTCGGACTGGACGTGGGTGGGCAGCTGGTCCTGGAAAGCACCATCTGCAACGAGATCCGCCAGGCCCCACAGCCGGTGATTTTCGGCCATGCCAGCGAGCATCCGCACTACGCCAGCCACCACACCCCTCGCCTGTACGGGTTGGAAAGCTACGTATCGGTGCCGATCTTCCGCCCCGACGGCAGCTTCTTCGGCACCCTGTGCGCGATCGATTCGGCACCGGCCACGTTCGACGAAGCGCAGGTGGTGCGTTCGCTGGAATTGTTCGCCGAATTGATCGGCAACTACCTGCACACCGAACAGCGGCTGCAGCAGGCGGTCGCCGATCTGTCGGCCGCCAACGACACCGCCGTGCTGCGCGACCAGTTCATCGCAGTGCTGGGCCACGACCTGCGCAGCCCGCTGCAGGCGGCCAGCATGGCCACGGAAATGCTTGAGCTTGAACCGCACACCGAACGTGGCGGCATGCTGCTGAGGCGGGTGCGCGAAAGCATCACCCGCATTGACGGACTGGTGAAGGACGTACTGGATTTTGCCCGTGGCCGACTCGGTGGCGGTATCCCGGTGGCGCTCACCCACAATGCCAACGTGGCCGCGCAGTTGATGCAGGTGGTGCACGAAGTCGCCGGCGCGACCGGGCGCAGCGACATCATCGCAACCATCGCAGTGGATGCGCCGTTGCTGTGTGATGCCAACCGTCTGTCACAGCTGCTGGCCAACCTGCTGACCAATGCGGCCGTGCACGGCGCGCCGGACCAGCCGATCACGCTGGATATCCAGTCCGATGCCACCGGGTTGGTGCTGCAGGTCCACAACGGTGGCGCGATCGCGCCGGACAAGCTGGGCAAGCTTTTCACCCCGTTCTCCCGCGAGGCCGGCGACCAGCCGCGTCCCGGCCTCGGACTGGGGCTGTATATCGCCGCGGAAATCGCCAAGGCACACAACGGCACGCTGTCGGTGGAATCCGATGCGGCGCAGGGCACGCGCTTCGTGTTCGCCATGCCCGCCATTCCGCTCGCGCTGGCAAGCTGAGCTCCATAACGCAGGCAAGAAAAAAGCCACCAAGCGCTTGCTTGGTGGCTTCTGTCTGGTGGGCCGTCAAGGATTCGAACCTTGGACCTATTGATTAAGAGTCAACTGCTCTACCAACTGAGCTAACGGCCCGAAAATCGGGAGGCGAATTATGACGTGGTCGCGACGCGTCTTGCAAGCTTTTTTTTTCGAAGGCGATGCCACGAGCGTCATCCGGGCAAGAAAAAAGCCACCAAGCATGTGCTTGGTGGCTTCTGTCTGGTGGGCCGTCAAGGATTCGAACCTTGGACCTATTGATTAAGAGTCAACTGCTCTACCAACTGAGCTAACGGCCCGAAAAACTAGACGAATACTTTAAGCTGCATTGCGTCTTTCTGCAACGGCTGATCTGCTTTCGGCTGACCTGCCTTGAATCAGTGGGGTGGCTGAGGGGATTCGAACCCCCGACCACCGGAATCACAATCCGGTACTCTAACCGACTGAGCTACAGCCACCACTGAAACATCGGATCCAGCGGCGGCAACTGCGTGCCTCTGGAACCTTGATTTCTGCCCTGCACCGTGCTGAAAAGCGACGAATGCCGAAGCAAGTCCGCTATTTTTACGGAGTCGCTCCAGAATTGCAAGCGGTTCTTCACACATGCGGCGTCGCCTGATCAACGGGCTGCAGCTCCGCCCTGCTCCCGCGCGCAGTCGCGGCAGATCCGGCATGAGAAAAACGGGAATCAGGGGCGCCGATCGCGGCGGTGCTGGAACGCTTGCGGCAATCACCGTGGGTTGATTCCAATGGCGCGCCCGACAGGAATCGAACCTGTAACCGCCGGCTTAGAAGGCCGGTGCTCTATCCAGTTGAGCTACGGGCGCCCGAACCGGTGGACCAACCCGCTCCAACAGGGCGATGGTTGGTCGGGGTAGAGGGATTCGAACCCCCGACATCCTGCTCCCAAAGCAGGCGCGCTACCAGACTGCGCTATACCCCGGCGATGCTTCCTGCCAGGGCGGGGCCCTCGAGCAGACGGGAATTGTGAACACCCGGCCCCGGTTCTGTCAAACCTGCGCGGGCGTGTGTGGGAGCGAGCAAGCTCGCTCCTGCGGTGTGGTCGCGAGGCGTGTCCGGGAGCGAGCAGGCTCGCTCCCGCGGGGTGCGTTATGCTGGCCGTTGAAGGCCGGATGGCCTCCCCTCCCCCCCTTTCGCACGGAGATCGCACATGCGCAGCGGCAACCCGGCTCTTTCCGAATCCACCTTCCTTGATCTTGGCAGCGGTACCGTTTCGGCCCGCGGCGACCAGGTGATGACACTCAACGGCACGGTCAACAAGACCGGCCTGCTGTTGCTGCTTACCGTGCTGACCGCGTCGTTCGCGTGGAGCCAGGCCCTGGTGACCGGCGGCGATACGGCCGGCACGCTGTCCTCGGCCGGCATGGGCTACCTGATCGGCGGTGCGCTGGGCGGCTTCGTGCTGGCGCTGATCACCGTGTTCAAGAAGACCTGGTCGCCGGTCACCGCGCCGATGTACGCGCTGGTGGAAGGCCTGTTCCTGGGCGCGATCTCGGCGATGTTCGAGCAGCGCTTCCCGGGCATCGTGTTCCAGGCCGTGCTGGCTACTTTCGGTACCCTGGTGGCGCTGCTGGTGGCGTACCGCAGCGGGCTGATCAAGGCCACCGAAAACTTCAAGCTGGGCGTGGTCGCGGCGACCGGCGGCATCGCGCTGCTGTATCTGGCATCGATCGTGCTGGGGATGTTCGGCATCAACGTGCCGGTGATCCATGAAGCCAGCGGCCTGGGCATCGCCTTCAGCGTGTTCGTGGTGATCGTGGCGGCACTGAACCTGGTGCTGGATTTCGATTTCATCGAAAGCGGTGTGGAACAGGGTGCACCGAAGTTCATGGAGTGGTACGGCGCGTTCGGGCTGATGGTGACCCTGGTGTGGCTGTACGTGGAATTCCTGCGCCTGCTGTCGAAGATCCAGCAGCGCTGAGCTGACGTGGGGCGCCGGGCCATTCCCGGCGCCTTTCACCGCTACGGGCGTGATCATTGCTACGCCGAGCATGGCTCGGCGCTACCGGGTGACATCGCGCGCGGATCCTGCGCCGCCGGGCGTGGCGCGGTATTACCGCGCGGTCAGCGACGACTGCAGCGCGGCGTAGTGCACCTGCAGGTGATCGACCAGCGCGCGCACCTTTGGCGCCAGCGCGCGGGCGTGCGGGTACAGCGCGTAATAGCGTCGCTGGCCGGCGTTCCAGTCCGGCAGCACGCGGATCAGGCGCCCCGCGCGCAGGTCGTCCTGCACGGTGAGTGCGGTGAACAGGGTGATGCCCATGCCGGCCAGCGCGGCGGCATGAAGCGCCGGCGTCGCATCAACTGCCAGCCGCTGGCCGGCCTCGACTTCAAGCGATGCGCCACGCGGACCCTGCAGGTGCCAAGGTACCCGTGCGGTGGTCGGACTGAAGGCCAGCAGCGCGTGCTGCGCCAGCTCACTGCCGTGGCGCGGCAGACCATGCCGGGCCAGGTAGGACGGTGCGGCCACCAGGACGCGGTCGCAACAGGCCAGTTCGCGCGCCACCATCTGACTGTCCGGCAGTTCATGGGCAATGCGCAACACCAGGTCGAAGCCGCCGCCGACCACGTCCACCAGCTGGTCGTCCGCGCACAGGTCCAGCGAGATCTGCGGATGGCGCGACAGGAACGGGGGCAGCCAGTGCGGAAGCTCCTGGCTGGCGACCACCTGCGGCACACTGATGCGGATGCGACCACTCGGCTGCGCCTGTGCGGCACGGGCGCGGTTATCGGCCAGGTCCAGCCGGTCCAGCAGTTCCACCGCTTCGGCGTAGTACTGGCGACCGGCCTCGGTCAACGCGAAACGGCGGCTGTTCGATCCAGCAGCCGCACGTCCAGATGATCTTCCAGCTGCCGCAGTTGCCGCGACATCGCCGAGTGCGTGGTGCCCATGCGCTCGGCGGCAGCGGTGAAACTGCCTGCTTCGACGATGGCACGCAGCGCTCGCAGGGCAGCGAAATTGTCCATCCAGGGCACGCTCCGGCCGACGCCCGCGTGCTGCGGGCGCGGCCAGCTTATCAGCGTGCGACAGCGCCGGCGTTGTCCACCAGGCCGATGATCGCGTCGGTGGTCATCACATCGCCATAGGTGTCTTCCAGCGTGGCCAGGCTGGCTGCGTGCAGGGTCTTGTGGTCGATCGTCGCACCGGTGGCCAGCTCCAGGTCACGGGTGGCGGTAGCGTCGGAGGACACGATCACCCGATAACCGCGCGGGGCGGCGGCGGCGTCGCGGGCAGCGCCCGACACGCAGGCATGGGTCATCAGCCCGGTGACGATCAGCGTGTCGACGCCGGCGTCCTTCAAGGCCCTGTCCATCACCGCAGCCGAGGCGCCAGCGAAGACGCTCACGTTGTCCTTCTGCACCACGGTGTCCCCCGCCCGCGGCTGCATGTCAGGGTGGAACTGCACGGTCTTGCCACCTTCGGCGAACAGCGGGGCGCCGGCCGGCAGCACGTGCTGGACGTGGATCACGCGGATGCCCTTGGCATCGGCCGCCTGGATCAGCCGGCGGGTGTTCTGCAGTGCGCTGGCGCCATCGGGGATCACCATGCGGCCACCCGGGAAGTACTCGTTCTGGAAATCGATGACGATCACCGCGGTCTTGCCTGCCTGCAGGGCGTCGATCGGGGTGGCACCGGCCATCTGGCGGATGGTGGGACGGGCCGGCTCGGCGGCGGCGACCGGGGCGACGGCGGCCATGCCGATCAGGCTGGCAAGACCGAAAGCTGCAATATTCATGGGAAATACCTGGGCTACGGAGAGTGCGGCCATGGTGCCGTGCACGGGACGCACGAAGAATCCCCTGGTGCGCACTCCATCTGTGCATGAAACGCACAGATCGCGGACCGTCCCCGTAAACGCAACGAGGCGCCCGAAGGCGCCCCGCTGGTACTGCTGGGACCGTATCGCAGCCGATCAGAGGCGGCTCGCGATGGCCTGGGCGAAGCTCATCGTATTGCCGGTGCCGCCGAGGTCGCCGGTGAGGGAATCCTTGGCATCCATCGTGGCGACGATGGCCTTGCGCAGGCGCTCGGCATTTGCCGGCTGGCCGATATGGTCCAGCATCTGCGCTGCGGCCAGCAGCAGGGCGCACGGGTTGGCCTTGCCCTGGCCGGCGATATCCGGTGCGGTGCCGTGCACGGCTTCGAAGATCGCCGCGTTCTCACCGATGTTGGCACCCGGGGCCAGGCCCAAGCCGCCGACCAGACCGGCGCACAGGTCGGAGATGATGTCGCCGAACAGGTTGGTGGTGACGATCACATCGAACTGTTCCGGACGCATCACCAGCTGCATGCAGCAGTTGTCGACGATCATTTCCTGGAACTCGATGTCCGGGTACTTGGCCGCCACTTCGCGCGCCACGGCCAGGAACAGGCCCGAGGTCGACTTGATGATGTTGGCCTTGTGCACGGCGGTGACCTTCTTGCGGCCGGTGCTGCGGGCCAGTTCGAAGGCGTAGCGCACGATGCGCTCGGAGCCCTTGCGGGTGATGCGGGTGCCGGAGAACGCGGTCTCGCCGTCGGCCGACACTTCCTGGCCTTCCGCCAGGTAGGCACCTTCGGTGTTTTCGCGCACGGTCACCAGGTTGACGTTGTCAAAACGGGACTTGGTGTTGGGGAAGGTGTGCGCCGGGCGGACATTGGCGTACAGGTCGAAGTGGCGGCGCAGGCTGACGTTGATCGAGGTGAAGCCACCGCCGATCGGGGTGCTCAGCGGGCTCTTCAGGGCGATCTTGTTGCGCGCGATCGATTCCAGCGTGGAAGCCGGCATCAGGTCGCCATGCTTTTCCAGCGCCACCAGGCCGGCGTCGGCGTCTTCGTATTCCAGGCCGGCGTTGAGCTTGTCCAGGACGTACAGCGTAGCGTCCATGATCTCCGGGCCGATGCCATCGCCGCGGATGACCGTGATTTTCTGCGTCATTGATCAAATTTCCGAACAGGGGGAAAAACGCCGTCCGGGGGTGTCCGGTGCACCGGCGCAGGTAAGTTTCAACGGCAATTATGCCTCAGCCGGGCCAAAGCCCCCAAATAGACCATGGTCCCACCCGCGGAAAGCCGCCGAGCATGGCTCGGCGCTACCAAGCGCAGGGCCGGCCGCCTGGGTACCGCCGAGCCATGCTCGGCGAGCGCAGCGGCGACGTCAGTGTTCGTGTTCAGCAGGTGCGTCGGCGCCGGCTTCAAGCTGGTCCAGGAAGTCCACCGCGCGGCGCAGGTGCGGGATCACGATCGATCCGCCCACCACCAGGCCCACCGAGAACGTTTCGAAGAACTCATCGCGCTCTACACCTGCGGCCTTGCACTGGGCCACGTGATAGCTGATGCAGTCGTCGCAGCGCAGCACGAGAGAGGCCACCAGACCCAGCAACTCCTTGGTCTTCACATCCAGCGCGCCGGCCTGGTAGGTCTGCGTGTCCAGCGCGAAGAAACGGCGCACCACCTGGTTCGGTTCAGCCAGGATGCGCTCGTTCATCTTCTTGCGGTACGCATTGAACTCGGCCAGGCGGTCACCGCCCTCGTCCGCTGCGCTCATGCTGCGCCCTGCCCGGCCAGCAGCGGCTCCAGCTTGCCTTCACGGTGCAGGGCCATCATGTCATCGTAGCCGCCAACGTGAACGTCACCGACGAAGATCTGCGGCACGCTGGTGCGGCGGGTCTTGGCCATCATCTTCTCGCGCTCGGCGGCATCCAGGTCGATACGCACCTCGGTCCACTGCTGGCCCTTGCTCTTGAGGAAATTCTTGGCTGCCACGCAGTACGGGCAGACAGCGGTGGAATAAATGGTGATGGCGGGGGCGCCACCAGCAGGCTGTTCAAGTTGGCTCACGGGAAACTCCACGACGGTTCGACTGTCTGTATATGGTAGCGGCCTGATGGAAAATCCACGCCATGGCCGCAACACTGTGGATTAACGATAGGTTTCCCCCTGGCCTGCCACGCTGGGGGACGCTGCCCGAGGACCGACCGCTTGCGACCGCTGCTGCTCTCCGCTGCCCTGACCCTCGCGTTGGCCGTGCCGCTGGCCCAGGCCCAGGATTCGCTGCCCGACATCGGATCGTCGGCCGGTGAACTGCTGACCCCTGCCCGCCAGGCCGAGTACGGCGGCATGATGCTGCGCGAACTGCGCAACTACGGCTACCTGCTGGATGACCCGCTCACCACCGAGTGGCTGCAGACCATGGGCACCCGGCTGGGTTCCAACAGTGCGCAGCCGCGCCAGCAGTACACCTTCTTCATGATGAAGGACCGGCAGATCAATGCCTTCGCCACGCTGGGCGGCTACATCGGCGTCAATGCCGGGCTGGTGCTCACTGCCGAACGCGAAGACGAAGTGGCCGCGGTGCTGTCCCATGAAATCGCCCACGTCACCCAGCAGCATGTGCTGCGCGGCGTGGAACGCGCCCAGCGCGACCAGATCCCGATCCTGCTGGGCATGCTGGCGGCGGTCATCGCTTCCCAGCAGGCCGGGGGCAACTCGGCCGGCAATGCGACCATGGCCAGCATCGCCTCGGGCATGGGGCTGATGCAGCAGCGGCAGATCGATTACACCCGCTCCAATGAATCCGAAGCCGACCGCCTGGGCATCCGCACGCTGGCCCGCAGCGGCTACGACGTGGACGCCATGGCCGGCTTCTTCGAGCGCATGAGCGCCTCGATGCGCGGCAACGACGGCGGCTACACGGTGCCGGACTTCCTGCGCACCCATCCGGTGAACACCACCCGCATCAGCGAGGCCAAGCTGCGCGCCGAGCAGATGAAGAAGGACACCGTGGTGCTGACCACCGAGGTGCCCGGTGGCGTGCGCACCGAGCGGGTGAACCCAAGCGATCCGGGCCTGTCCGATCCGATCACCCGCCGCAACAACCTGCTGCTGCCGCCGGGCATGCAGGTGTCGGTGGGCCAGCTCAGCCGCGGTTCCAGCGGTGATTTCGACTGGGCCCGCGAGCGCCTGCGGGTGCTCAGTGCGGTGACCCCGTCCGAGTTGACCCGCGAATACCAGGGCCTGGCCCGGCAGAAGGGCGGGCTGACCCCGGCCCAGCGCTACGGCCAGGCGCTGGCCCAGCTGACCACCGGTACCGGCGGTGCGGCCGGCGCCGCGCGCGCCCTGGCCGAGCTGAACGACGCTGATCCCGGCAACCTGTGGGTGGCACTGGCACTGGGCGAGGCCGAATCGCGTTCCGGCCAGGCCGCCAAGGCCAACGAACGCTTCGAGGCGCTGCTGCGCCAGCACCCGGGCAGCCGTCCGGTGGCGCTGACCTTCGCGCAGATCCTCAACGAACAGGGCGGCCAGGCCGCCGGCCAGCGCGCGCAGGCCATGCTGCGGCCGCTGCTGTCACAAAGCGGCAACGATCCGGTCTTCCAGCAGCGCTTTGCCCGCGCCAGTGAACTGGCCGGCGATGCGCACCGTGCCAGCGAAGCCTACGCCGAAGCGGCCTACCTCAACGGCCGTCCGGAACAGTCGCTGATGCAGCTGCAGGCGCTGAAGCGCCAGCCAAACCTGGATTACGTTACCCGCGCGCGGGTCGATGCGCGCATCGAGACCATCACCCCCACCGTGCTGGAAATGCGCCGCCAGGGGGTCAACGACCCGGAACTGGAGCGCCGCTGACGGTTGCAATGCGGGGGCCGCCGACCGCTGGTCGTTACAGCAGGGCCGGTGGCGTCACAAACATGTCATCAAATCGTAGTCTACTGACGTCACTCCCGATCTGATGAGCAACTTGGTGGCCTCGTGCAGAAACGCATCCTGATCGTCGACGACGAACCCGCGATCCGCGAAATGGTGGCCTTTGCCCTGCGCAAGGGCGACTACGAGCCGATCCACGCCGGCGACGCACGCGAAGCACAGACGGCCATCGCCGATCGCGTGCCCGACCTGATCCTGCTGGACTGGATGCTGCCGGGCACCAGTGGCCTGGACCTGGCCCGCCGTTGGCGCAAAGAGGCGCTGACCCGCGAAGTGCCGATCATCATGCTGACCGCGCGCGGCGAGGAAAACGACCGCGTCGGCGGGCTGGAAGCCGGCGTGGACGATTACGTGGTCAAGCCGTTCTCCGCCCGCGAGCTGCTTGCACGCATCCGCGCGGTGATGCGCCGGGCCCGCGACGACGACGAAGATGGCAGCGTGGCGGTCGGTTCGGTGCGCATCGACGGCGCCGCCCACCGCGTGTTCGCCAACGACCAGCCGGTGCCGATCGGCCCGACCGAATACCGCCTGCTGCACTTCTTCATGACCCACCCCGAGCGCGTGTACACGCGGGCGCAGTTGCTGGATCACGTCTGGGGCGGCAGTGTGTACGTGGAAGAGCGCACCATCGACGTGCACATCCGCCGACTGCGCAAGACGCTGGAACCGTTCGCCGCCGAAAACATGGTGCAGACCGTGCGCGGTGCCGGCTACCGCTTCTCCACTTCCACCTGATCACTGGTACCGCAATGCCGCGTCACATCCGTTCTGCCTGGTTCAAGACCCTGGCCACCCTGACCACGGTGCTGTTGTTGTCCGGGCTGGCGGGTTGGGCGCTCGGTGATGCGTGGATGGGACTGGCGATCGCCGCCATCGGCGCGCTGGCTTGGCACTACTGGCGGCTGCGCCGGGTACTCGGCCGGCTGACCGCGCGCCAGCGCTGGGAGATCGCCGACGGCGCCGGCGTCTGGAACGAACTGGACCGCGTGGTATCGCGCAACCAGCACGAGATGCGCGTGCGCAAGCGCCGCCTGCTGGACATGCTGCGCAGCTACCGTGCCGCAGCCGCCGCGCTGCCCGATGCGGTGGTGGTGCTGGATCGCAACAGCCAGCGCGTGCAGTGGTTCAACGAAGCTGCCACCACACTGCTCGGCCTGCACCATCCCGGTGACCTGGGCCAGGCGCTGGTGCAGCGCCTGCAGCCGATGCCGCTGGCCCACTGGCTGGCCGGTGGACGCAACGCCGAACCGATCCTGGACGTGCCCTCGCCGGTCGATCCGGCGATCCGCCTCAACCTGCGCCTGATCCCCTATTCGGCTGATCACTGGCTGCTGATCGCGCGTGATGTCAGCAAGCTGCTGCGGCTGGAACAGGTGCGCCGCGACTTCGTGGCCAACGTATCGCACGAACTGCGCACGCCGCTGACCGTGGTGCACGGTTACCTGGACATGATGGACCCGGAGGACTTCCCCGGCACCGGCCCGATGCTGGAGGAAATGCGCAAGCAGAGCCAGCGCATGGCCCAGCTGGTGGAAGACCTGTTGACCCTGTCGCGGCTGGAATCGCAGGAAGCCGGCGATGCCGAAGTGGTCGCCATGCTGCCGATGCTGGCCACGTTGCGCCGCGAAGCCGAAGCCCACAGCCAGGGCCGCCACCAGATCACCGTGGAAGACCACGCCGGGGTGGACCTGCTGGGGTCGATCAAGGAACTGCACAGCGCATTTTCCAACCTGGTCACCAACGCGGTGCGCTACACCCCGGCCGACGGCCAGGTGCGGGTGACCTTCAGCCGCGAAGGCGACGGCGTGGTTCTGGCCGTGCGCGATACCGGCTATGGCATCCCGGCCAACCACCTGCCGCGACTGACCGAACGCTTCTACCGCGTGTCCAGCAGCCGCTCGCGCGAGAGCGGTGGCACCGGCCTGGGCCTGTCCATCGTCAAGCACATCCTTGGCCTGCACCACGCCCGCCTGGAGATCCAGAGCGAGGTCGGCAAGGGCTCCACGTTCTCCTGCCATTTCGATGCGTCGCATGTCCGCGCGCGCGATATGGCCGCCTCCCTCCATGCCGAAGATTGACGCCATGAGCAGCCCAGGATCCCTCCCCGTCGTGCCGCAGCCGGATTCCGATTCACTGCGGGATCCGGCGCTGTACATCAACCGCGAACTCTCCCAGCTGGATTTCAACTTCCGCGTTCTGGCGCAGGCGCTGGACCCGCAGGTACCGCTGCTGGAGCGCCTGCGCTTCATGTGCATTTCCTGCACCAACCTGGACGAGTTCTTCGAAATCCGCGCCGCGGCGGTGCGCCACGCGCAGGAGTTCGGGCTGCCGCCGGCGCCGGACGGCATGAGCCCGCAGGCGATCCTGACCGCCATCCATGACCGTGCCGCAGAATTGGTGGACCAGCAGTACCGCTGCTGGAACGAAGTGCTGCGCCCGGCACTGCAGGACGCCGGCATCGGCGTGCTCGGCCGCCATTCCTGGAACCACCGCCAGAAGCGCTGGCTGCGCGCTTACTTCCGCAACGAGATCATGCCCGTGCTGTCGCCGCTTGGGCTGGACCCGGTGCATCCGTTCCCGAAGATCCTCAATAAATCACTGAACATCGTGGTGGTGCTTAAGGGCGTGGATGCGTTCGGCCGCAGTGGCCACCTGGCGATCGTGCGCGCACCGCGCTCACTGCCGCGCATCATCGAACTGCCCGAATCGCTGGGCGAGGGCCGCAACTTCGTCTTCCTGTCCTCGATGCTGTCGGCGTTCGTCGACGAGCTGTTCCCGGGAATGGAAGTGGAAGGCGCCTACCAGTTCCGCGTCACCCGCAATTCCGAACTGGTGGTGGACGAGGAAGAAGTCGAGAACCTGGCGCTGGCGCTGCGCGACGAGCTGGTGGACCGTGGTTACCGGCCGGCGGTGCGGCTGGAGATCGCCCAGGACACCCCGCGCGACATCGTGCGCACGCTGCTGCAGAACTTCGGCCTGACCGAAAACGCGGTGTATTACATCGATGGACCGGTCAACCTCAACCGCGTCATCCAGTTGTACGACGTGGTGCCGCGGCCGGACCTGAAGTACCCGCCGATGACCCCGCGCACGCTGCGCGATGGCGACGGCATCTTCGAAACGGTGGCCCGCCAGGACGTGCTGCTGCACCACCCCTTCGATGCCTTCACCGCGGTGCTGGATGTCATCAAGCAGGCGGCGATCGATCCGAACGTACTGGCGATCAAGCAGACCCTGTACCGCACCGGCAAGGATTCGCTGATCGTGGAGGCGCTGATCCAAGCCGCCCGCAACGGCAAGGACGTGACCGTGGTGGTGGAGCTGCGTGCGCGCTTCGATGAGGAGGCCAACCTGGGCCTGGCCGACCGCCTGCAGGAGGCCGGCGTGCAGGTGGTGTACGGCGTGGTGGGCTTCAAGACCCACGCCAAGATGCTGCTGATCGTGCGCCGCGAAGGCCGCAAGCTGCGCCGCTACGTGCATTTGGGCACCGGCAATTACCACAGCGGCACCGCGCGCGCGTACACCGACATCAGCCTGATCACCGCCGATGCGGACATCGGCAACGACGTGCACCTGCTGTTCCAGCAGCTGTCCGGTCTGGCATCCAAGGCCAAGCTGAAGCACCTGCTGCAATCCCCGTTCACGCTGCACACCGGGGTGCTCAAGCGCATCGAGCGCGAGAAGGCGATCGCCGAATCCGGACGGCCGGCGCGCATCATCGCCAAGATGAACGCGCTCAACGAACCGCAGGTGGTGCGCGCGTTGTATGCCGCCTCGCAGGCCGGGGTGCAGATCGACCTGATCGTGCGCGGCGCCTGCACGCTGCGCCCCGGTGTGCCGGGCGTGTCGGACAACATCCGCGTGCGCTCCATCGTCGGCCGCTTCCTGGAACACAGCCGGGTCTACTGGTTCGGCAACGCCGGTGCACCGGAACTGTACTGCGCCAGCGCGGACTGGCTGGAACGCAACCTGCTGCGGCGCGTGGAGACGGCCTTCCCGATCCTCGACCCGGCGCTGGCACGACGGGTGTACCGCGAGGTGCTGCAGAACTATCTGGATGACAACCTCAACGCGTGGGAACTGCAGGCCGACGGCCGCTACGTGAAGCTGGCACCGGCGCACGACGAAGCTCCGCATTCGGCGCAGATGGGCCTGATGCAGGGCCTGTGAGCGCCGCTGGTCCGGCAACGTGAAGAAGGCGCGGTGACGAGCGGCACCCGCCTTCGGCTACCATTCGAACATGCCGCACACATCGACTTCCCCGACCCTGCAAGATGGCGACCTGCTGGCCGCCATCGACATCGGCTCCAACAGTTTCCACATGGTCATCGCCCGCTACACGCTGGGGCAGCTCCGGGTGGTCGACCGCCTGCGCGAGACCGTACGCATGGCCGACGGCCTGGATGGCAAAGGCGGCCTGTCCAGCGAGGCGCGACAGCGCGCGCTGGAATGCCTGGCCCGCTTCGGCCAGCGCATCCGCGACGTGCCCTCGCACCGCGTGCGCGCCCTGGCTACCAACACCGTGCGCCAGCTGCGCTCGCCGCAGGCGTTCCTGATGCCGGCCGAAACCGCGCTGGGGCATGCGATCGAAGTGGTCAGCGGCCGCGAAGAGGCGCGCCTGATCTACCTGGGCGTGGCGCACGCGCAGCCGCCCAAGGCCGACCAGCGCCGGCTGGTGATCGACATCGGCGGTGGCTCCACCGAGTTCATCATCGGCTCGGGCATGCAGACCCTGGAACGCGAAAGCCTGCAGGCCGGTTGCATCGCCAGCACGCGGCGGTTCTTCCCGGGCGGCAAGCTCAGCCGCAAGCGTTGGAAGGATGCGCTGGCTGAAATCGGCCGCGAATTCCAGCCATTCGCCAGCAAGTACCGGGCGCTCGGCTGGGACGAGGCGCTGGGGTCTTCGGGCACCCACAAGGCGATCAGCGAGATCTGCGCGGCGATGAAGCTGAGCAAGGGCGCGATTACCGCCGAGGCGCTGCCGCAGCTGCGCGATGAACTGCTGAAGGCCAAGAAGATCGATGACATCGTGCTGCCCGGACTGGGCAGCGACCGCCGGCCGATCATCGCCGGTGGCGTGCTGGTGCTGGAAGCCGCCTTCCAGGCGCTGGGCCTGCAGAAGCTGCTGGTCAGCAAGGCGGCCATGCGCGAAGGCATCCTGTATGACATCGTCGGCCGCGCCGGCGAGAATGATCCACGCGATGTGTCGGTGCATACGTTGACAGTGCGCTATGACATCGACGTGGCGCAGGCTGATCGCGTGCAGAGCACGGCCCTTTCGCTGTTCGACCAGGTCCGGGACAGCTGGAAGCTTGAGGCCGATGATGCCCGCATGCTGTCCTGGGCCGCGCGCCTGCATGAGATGGGCCTGATGATCGCGCACAGCGGTTACCACACCCACGGCAGCTACCTGCTGGAAAACTCGGACATCGCCGGGTTCTCGCGGCAGGAACAGCAGATGCTGGCCGCGCTGGTACGCACGCACCGCCGCAACGTGCCCAAGAGCGCGTTCGAGGCACTTCCCGAGCGCCTGGTGGTACCGGCGCGCCGGTTGGCCGCGTTGCTGCGCCTGGCGGTGCTGGTCAACCGTGCGCACGAATCCACGCCGCTGCCGGTACTGGAAATCACCGCGGAGGACGACCGGCTATCGTTGATCGTGCCGCAGAGTTTCATCGATCCACGGCCGCTGCTGCGTGCCGACCTGATCGGCGAAGTGGACGGCATGACCGGCCTGGGGCTGCAGTTCAAACCGTTCGTGGCCTGAATCAGGGGCGCGGGCAACGGCAACGGCAACAGCTGCAGGGCTGCTTGCTGGTGGGCCGGGGTGGCTGTGCAGGACACGCCGTGAATCCGTCCATGGAGGCTCTCTTTTCGCATCCATGCGAAAAGACGGTCCTGCACAGCCACCCCGCCCCGCCCTCGACAGGTCCATGGCGGCCATGGAACCTTCGGTAGCGCCGACCCATGGTCGGCGGAATGTTCCCGCCAACGGCCCGCTGCGCTCGCCGACCATGGGTCGGCGCTACCGATGACAGTAGCCCATCTGGGGGAGGAAGCCCCTGAGTCAGGGGCGGCCGCGAAGCGGCGGGGTGTGGGTGCTGGTGAGACGGGGCCTGCGGTTTGCGAAGCAAAGCGTGGGAGCGGCAGCGCGAATGCGATGACGCGGACCCGCGCCATGGATGGCGCGAAACGAGGCCCGCAGGAGCGGCTTTTGCCGTCCCCCGCACAGCCCCACCGCCCGGCCCACCCAGATGCAGCTCCAAAGCCACCCGCGAGGGGGTCCCACCCGTTCGCCCGGTAACGCGACGGTCGCAATCCGGTCATGCCCGGGACATGCCCAACGACGAGCATGCGCACAAACGGGAGAGCCCCATGCGCTACGCGATCGTCACCGAGACCTATCCTCCGGAAGTGAACGGCGTGGCCCTGACCGTGCAGGGGTTGGAGATGGGCCTGCGCAACGCCGGGCACGAGGTCGACCTGGTGCGACCGCGCCAGCACGCCGACTGCGACGCCGAGCTGCTCGACGGCACGCTGCTGGTTCCCGGTGCCGCCCTGCCCCGTTATCCCGGCCTGCGCTTCGGCCTGCCCGCGCCTGTCCGGCTCGGCCGCCAGTGGCAGGCCCGACGCCCTGATGCGGTCTACATCGCAACCGAAGGCCCGCTGGGCTGGTCCGCCCTGCGCTGCGCGCGCCGGCTCGGCATCCCGGTCGCCACCGGCTTCCATACCCGCTTCGACGAATACCTGCCTGACTACGGCGTTGCATGGCTGCAGGCCGCCGCGCTGCGCTGGATGCGCCGCTTCCACAACCAGGCCGATGCCACCCTGGTGCCCACCCGGGAACTGCAGGATTTCCTCGCCGGCGAAGGCTTCGAACGGGTCCGCCTGCTGGCCCGCGCGGTGGACAGCCAACAGTTCGATCCGGCCAAGCGCGATCCGGCGCTGCGCGAAGAATGGGGTATCGAGGGGAATGGTTTTGCCGCGATCTACGTCGGGCGCATCGCCGCGGAAAAGAACCTGGGTCTTGCGGTGAAAGCCTTCCGCCGGCTGCAGCAGCAGCGCCCCAAAGCCCGCTTCGTGCTGGTCGGCGATGGACCGGCCCGCGAAAAACTGGCCCACGACAATCCTGATTTCCTGTTCTGCGGCGTGCAGCGCGGCGAAGCGCTGTCGCGCCATTTCGCCAGTGGCGACCTGTTCCTGTTTCCCAGCCGCAGCGAGACGTTCGGCAACGTGACCCTTGAAGCCATGGCCAGTGGACTGGCCACGGTGGCCTTCGATTACGGCGCCGCGCGCGAATACCTGCGCGATGGCGAGAATGGCGCGGCGGTGGATACCGACGACCAGTTCGTCGAAGCCGCGCTGCGCTTTGCCGGCGATGACGCACTGCGCGCCAGCCTTGGCCAGCAGGCGGCGCGGGACATGAAGCGCCTGAATCCGCAGCAGGTGGTGGCCGAATTCGATGCCCTGCTGTCCGAACTCGCCCACGCCCGGAGGCTGCATGCGCACCACGCCGCTTGACCTGTTGATCGGCCGCGAAACCCGCTGGTGCCGCCGTGCCAACCTGTACTGCCGCCGCCGTCGCATGCGCTCGCTGTTCGCGGTGATCAGCCGGCTGGGTGATGGCGTGTTCTGGTACGTGCTGATGGGTGCGCTGGTGTTGCTGGATGGCATGGAAGGGCTGCGCGCCAGTACCCACATGGCCGCCACCGGCCTGGCCGCGCTGTTGATGTACAAAGGGCTGAAGCGCTGGACCCGGCGCCCCCGGCCGTACAAGGCCGATCTGCGCATCCGCGCCTGGGTGGCCCCGCTGGATGAGTTCAGCTTCCCCTCCGGCCACACCCTGCATGCGGTCTCGTTCACCGTGGTGGCGTTGTTCTACTACCCGTGGCTGGCGCCGCTGCTGGTGCCGTTCACGCTGGGCGTGGCGGCATCGCGCGTGGTGCTGGGCCTGCACTATCCCAGCGATGTCCTTGCCGCCACCGGTATCGCGCTGCTGCTGGCGTGGGCCAGCCTGAGCTGGCTGCCGCTGGGCGCGTGATCCCACACGCATCGGATGTCTTGCCTACAATAGGCGCATGACCACGCTGTTCATTTCCGACCTGCACCTGGACGCGAGCCGTCCGGCCATCACCGATCTCTTCCTTGCCTTCCTGCGCAGCGAAGTGCTTGCGGCGGACGCGCTGTACATCCTGGGCGATCTGTTCGAAGCCTGGATCGGTGACGATACCCCTTCACCTGCGGCCGATGCGGTGGCAGCGGCGCTGAAGGAGGTGTCCGATGCCGGCGTGCCGGTGTACTTCATCCGCGGCAACCGCGACTTCCTGCTGGGCGAGCAGTATGCCGCCCGCGCCAGCATGCGCATCCTGCCCGACCCCAGTGTGATCGACCTGTATGGCACGCCGGTGCTGCTGCAGCATGGCGACCTGCTGTGTACCGATGACCTGCCTTACCAGCAGTTCCGCGCGCAGACCCGCGACCCGGCGTTCCAGGCCCAGTTCCTGGCCCAGCCGCTGGCCGCGCGCATCGCGTTCGCGCAGAAGGCACGCGATGCCAGCCAGAGCCGCCAGTCGGAAATGAAGCAGGGAGATCGTGCGCAGTTCGAAACTGTCACCGATGTGGCACCGGCCGAGGTGGATGCGACCTTTGTCCGCTTCGGCGTGGACACGATGATCCACGGCCATACCCATCGCCCCGCTGTGCATTCGCTGATGGCAGGCGACCAGACACGCACCCGGATCGTGCTGGGCGACTGGTATGAGCAGGGTTCGGTGCTGCGGGTCACCCCCGAGGGGATGTCGCTGCAGGCACTATGATGCCTCTGCTCAGCGGAAACCGGCGATCTTCGCGCGGGTGAGTTCCAGCACACGGCGGTTATCCGCTTCATGCCGGTTACCGGTGGCTTGGCCTTCGTACGACAGGTCCGGGCTGGACCAGTACGGAATGCGCCGGCAGCCGGTCGGGCAGTCGTAGGACATCACCGTCCGCCACCCGAGCGCACGCGGCGGCTGGTACCAGTACCCATGGCCGAAGGCGAACGGGACCCCCGCCGGATCGCGCTTGATGTCGTGCCGGGCGCCTGCCAGGTGGCCGATTTCATGGGCAAGGACATAGTCTCCCGTGGCGCACTGCTCCAGCACGGCAATGAACGCGTGGTCGGCGTCGGCCCCGATCTGATCGGCGAGTCCGCAGGCAAACGCACGGTTCATCAGCAGCACCACGACATCGGCCGCGTGCTGGTCGCGCAGCGCGTGCACCTCGTCCATGTAGCCGTCGCCAGGCGAGCGCAGGCGCCTCACGTCCTGCTCCATGTTGCCGCTCTCCACATAGGGCGTGACCACATACCCCGCCAGCTCCACGTCCATGTCCACGCCGCTGCGCTGGTAGGTGAGGTTGGATTCGGCGATGGACAGTTCGGCCAGTGCCCGCAGGTCGCCGGGGTAGCCGGCCACCGCGTCGGCCGTGGCTACCACGAGCAGCCGGACCCTGCTGGTCGGCGCGCTGCCTGCCGGGCCGACGGCGGATGGCTTCAGTGGCCCCACCGGGATGTCACCCGGAGGATGCATCGGCAATTGGCCGGTGGCCAGCGGCAGGATCTGGTGCCGGCCACCGCCGACCGGAACGATGCGCAGCAGGTCTTGGCCCCTATGCACGACCGCCGTGATTCCCGCCGGGGATCGCACCAGGCTGAGCTCGCCCCCCGCAGCCTGTCCGGCGGCGTCCCAGCTGCCGCTCCATGCCACGTCCCCCGTAGCCAATGCGCGGGAATATTCGCGTCGCACGGCGACCGGCCGGCCCTCGATCTCGAGCATCAATGCCGGTGTCCCGGCATGCAGCGCAGAGGTGGCAGCCTCCTGCAGTTTCAGCGATGGGACGGCAGCAGTTGCCAACGATGTACCGGCCAGGAGCAGGCCGGGGAGAAGACGGGAATGCAGCATGATGGCCTCCTGTGGGCACTACGGCGAACCAGCACCCGACTCCGGACACTGCGGACTTCGCCACGCATGAGGCCATTACGCGGCGATCGCCGGCACGGATCCATCAGAAAACGCCACCTCTGGCAGACCGATAACGCCGGGGCCCAGCGGGGCCGCGCTGTGCGCGCCACGCCCGAAGGCGTGACGCGGGGACCCGACCCTTGCAGCAAAGGCGCAGCAAGCTCAGCGGAATCCGGCGACCACGTGCTTGCGCTGCACCAGCACCCGCTGGTTGTCCGCCGTGGCCGCATCACCGGTGCGGGCGCCGCCGTAGGTGATGTCCGGGTTGGACCAGCTATTGATGCGCGTGCAGCCACCCGGGCAGTCGTAGGACATGATGGTGCGGAAACGCTCGCCGCTGCCCAGGCTGAACTGGTAGCCGTGTCCGTAGGGATAAGGCGAGCCGGAGGCGTTGGCACGGTCATGGTTGGCGCCCAGCACATGGCCGACTTCGTGGGCGAAGGAATAATTGCCGGTGGCGCAGCGCCAGCCGACAACGGCGAAGGCATGCGAGGCCGGCGCGTTGAGATAGCCCACGCCACATGCATCCTTGCCGTCGGTCAGCATCACTACGACATCGGCCCGGGCAGCGTCGCGCAGGGCGTGCACCTCATCCAGCTGGCCGTCGCGGGGGTTCTGCAGCCTCCCCAGGTCATCCCCCATGCGCCCATCAGGGAAACCGGTCGTGCGGTAGTCGGCAAGCTCCATGCGGATGTTGGTCCAGCCATTCCTGAACCCCTCGTTGGATTCGGCCACGGCCAGTTCGGCCTTTGCCCTCATGTTGCCCCCATAGGCGTTGATGGCCCCCTGGGTGGCAATCACCAGCACCCGGATCGTCGCCCAGCTGCCCGGGTTTCCGCTACGGGCCTGCACGTCCGGCACGGGCGGCGGCGCCGGCGCCGGCAGCGACGGCGTGCCCAGCGGATGCATCGGCGGCAACCCATGCTCGTCCACCTTGACCAGCGCGTGTTCCCCCTCGCCCACCGGACGCACGTCGTAGCGCTGCTGGCGGTGTCGGATGGTCCCGGTAACGCTGCCGTCGACCGCCCGCACCAGGATCACCGATGCAGGCGCTGCAGCCCCTTGCACAGACACGGTAAGCGGCGCGGCGGCGTCCTCTTCGATGCCATACCAGACCAGGCTGCCATCGGCTGCCGCTTCTTCGCTGATACGGCGTACCTGCAGCACCTGCTCGCCGAGCGGCAGCTCCAGCCGATCACCGGACAGTGCGGCGACGTTCATGCGCAGCGCCTGCACGACATCGGTGCTGGGTTCGGCCTGCAGGTGGGCCCAGCCGGCGTCGGTGCCGGCACGCGTCGCAGGCCCTGCAGCAGGTTCGAACAAGGGCGCCGCAGCGGCGCCTCCGCTGACCAGCAGGGCCAGCGCGGTCGCGAGCGGCGTGTATTTCGAATGATGGGACATGGTCCGTTCTCCATTGCGGATTCCCCTGTTGCCGACGCTTCATCAATGGGCCGCAGATCGGCGCGGCACCAGATGCGTAGCCGTCACGGCCGAGCCGGTGCAGCAATTGCATGGCAACAGCGAAGCGGGGTGTCCGTGGCGGCGTGCCACGCGCGCAGGCAATCGGACCGATGCCCACCAGCAACGTGACCGCCGTGGCAATACAGACGTGTCCCCGTGGTCGGCGCCATCGACCTGGCAGGGTTCCCCTGCACCCGGCGCCGCGCTACTGTCCGTGCACGGGAGGGCAGCCATGAGCACAGTGCGAGGGGACGGCAGCACACGCGATAGCGGCCTGTTACGGATCGGCCTGTTCTTCGACGGCACGCGCAACAACGCACGGAACCTGGCGCGCGGGCGCGGTCCCGGCGGCGACCCCCCCGGTCCGCCGCAGGCGTTGCCACCGATATGGCAGGCCGATGACGCCTCGCCATACCACAGCCGCATCACCAGCAGCTTCAACAACGGCCTGACCAACGTGGCGAGGCTGCATGCGCTGTACGCCGACGGTCGCGTGGCGGGCGCCGCCGCCCCGTCGGTGGCGATCTATACCGAAGGCACCGGCACCCGCGATGGCCAGGCTGATGACCTGATCGGACTGGCCTTCGGCGTGGGCGCCAGCGGTGTCCGCGCGAAGATCAACCGCGCCCTGCAGGCCCAGCTTCCCGCTGCGCTGGCGCAGCTCGCACGGCACTGGCAGCAGCCGCTGCGAGGCATCCGGGTGGATCTGTTCGGATTCTCGCGCGGTGCCGCGGCGGCACGCGATGCCGCCAACCAGATCGCGGCCTGGGATTCAACGCATTGGCAAGGACTGCTGCGCGAAGCCGGCCTGCGCGTGGATCCGGCATTCGCGCTGCCCCGCCCGGTAATCGGCTTCATCGGGCTGTTCGATACCGTAGTGGCGATCAGGGGCGGCCGTGCCGATGAAGCGCCGCGCCTGCACCTGCCTGCGGGGATTGCCGACAAGGTGCTGCAGCTGAGCGCGCGCGACGAACATCGCGAGCACTTCGCCCTGACCACGGTGGCACCGGACCACGAAGAAATCAGGCTGCCCGGGGTACACGCCAACATCGGTGGCGGCTACGACCAGACGGAAGAGGGCCCCAAGCTGCTCACCCGTCCACGCAGCCAGCAGGTGCGGCGACACGGGCTGGAGGACTTCGCCCTTCCCCCTGCAGACTGGCTGCATCGCACCGAAAGCCACCAGCGCGCGCTGGCCGAAGCCGTCCGCTGGCGGCAGCAGCTGGGGCTGGGCGCCGATGCGGTGTGGGTGGACACGTGGCACCAGTGGGTACGCCAGCGCCAGGCCGGAAGCCCCAGCGTGCTGCCCACGCCGACCTTGTTCGTGTATTCGGCGGTGGTGCTGAAGCGTCCGATCGACTGGCGTTACCAGCTGATCGCGCTGCGCCTGATGCATGCGCGCGCCGCAGCGGCGGGCGTGCGCTGGACAGACGCACCTGATGCCTGCATCGACAGCGCATTGCCCACGGACCTGCGCGGGATCGCCGCTGCCTTGATGGCCGGCACGGCGCTGGAGCCGGCGCAGGAACGACTGTTGAAACAGCGTTACCTGATGCAGTCGGCACACTGGAATTTCGACGCGCTGGGTGACACCGCACTCACCTACGCCGCCGATGCCGGGGTCAGCGAGCTGCCGTATCGACCCGGCCCCGGACTGTTCTACATCAACCGCCCCACCGCCGATGGCCAGCGCGTCGTACTGCGCAACGCCTGAGGCCCGCTATCCGGCGCGCTCGGCCTGTTCCATCAGTTCGGCCAGTTCGTCGGCATCGAAACCGGCCAGCAGGCGCGCTTCGATGTTGAACGGACCGTGCAGGTAACCGCCGGCGTAGTCGGCCAGCAGTTCCTTGAAGCGGGCACGCGGTTCCACGCCGGCCCGGTCGCAGTACCAGCGGTACCAGCGGGTACCGGCTGCCACGTGGGCGACTTCTTCGCGCAGGATGATCTCAAGCACGTCGGCGGTCTGCTCGTCGCCGCAGCCACGCAGTTTGGCGATCAGCCCCGGAGTGACATCCAGGCCACGCGCTTCAAGCACGCGCGGCACCAGGGCCATGCGCGCCAATCCGTCGTGGGCGGTCTTCTCGCACATCTCCCACAGCCCGTTGTGGGCGGGGAAATCGGCATAGTCATGGCCGTGCGCCTGCAGCCGTTCGCGCAACATCAGGAAATGCCGCGATTCGTCGTCAGCGCAACTGACCCAGTCAGCGTAGAAGGCCGACGGCAGACCCCGGAAGCGGTAGACCGCATCCCACGCCAGGTCGATCGCGTTGAGTTCGATATGCGCGATGGCATGGATGAAACGTGCGCGCCCTTCCGCGCCGCCCAGCTTTCGCCGTGGCACATCGCGCGGGTGCACCTGCTGCAGGGTGGCCGGACGCCCGGGCATGCGGATCGGCGCCGGCGCCGGCGGATCGGCCGGCAGCTTCAGCCGACCGGCACGGAAGGCCGCAACATGGGCCTGGGTCAGCGCGACCTTGCGCAGCGGGTCGGCCTCGGCCAGGCACTGCTGCGCGGCGCGCAGCAGGTCACCGGCGACGTCGGAAGCATCGACGTCGCATGGGGCCGTGGCGCTCACGATCAGGCGCGGCGCTTGTGCTTGGCGTCGTCCGAACGCAGTTGCTGGATGCGCTCGAAGTAGCCCGGCTCGATGCCGGTCGGGTAATGCCCGTTGAAGCACGAGGAATCGAAGTTCTGCAGTGCCGGGTTGCCTTCGCGCACCGCCGCTTCCATGTCTTCGATGTCCTGGTAGATCAGCCAGTCGCAACCCAGGTGCGCTTCGATTTCTTCCACGCTGCGGTTGTGCGCGACCAGCTCTTCGGCGGCCGGCATGTCGATGCCGTAGATGTTCGGGTAACGCACCGGCGGGGCGGCGCTGGCCAGGTAGACCTTGCGGGCGCCGGCGTCGCGCGCCATCTGCACGATCTGCTGGCTGGTGGTGCCGCGCACGATCGAGTCATCCACCAGCAGCACCACCCGGTTGCGGAACTCCAGGTGGATCGGGTTGAGCTTGCGGCGCACGGATTTCACCCGCTCGCCCTGCCCCGGCATGATGAAGGTACGGCCGATGTAACGGTTCTTGATGAAGCCTTCGCGGTACTTCACCCCGAGCGTGTTGGAGATCTCCAGCGCGGCATCGCGCGAGGTGTCCGGGATCGGGATGATGGTGTCGATGTCGTGGTCCGGGCGCAGCCGCAGGATCTTCTCGCCCAGCTTGATGCCCATGCGCATGCGCGCCTTGTGCACCGACACGTTGTCGATCATCGAATCGGGGCGCGCGAAATACACGTACTCGAAGATGCACGGGGTGTGTTCGGCCGGCTCGGAGCAGATTTCCGAGAACAGTTCGCCGCGCGCGGTGATCACCAGCGCTTCGCCCGGCTGCACGTCGCGGATGCGCTGGAAGCCCAGCACGTCCAGCGCGGCCGATTCGGAGGCCACGATGTATTCATCGCCTTCGGCGTGGCTGCGCTTGCCCAGCACCAGCGGGCGGATGCCATGCGGATCGCGGAAGGCGACCAGGCCCAGGCCCAGCACCACGCTGACCACCGCATAGCCCCCCTTGCAACGGCGGTGCACGTGCGAAACCGCACGGATCGCCGCTTCCGGGCTGAGCTGCTTCTGTGCATCCAGTTCGTAGGCGAAGATGTTCAGCAGCACTTCGCTGTCCGAATCGGTGTTGACGTTGCGGCGGTCCTGTTCGAACACCTGGCGACGCAGGTCTTCGGTGTTGATCAGGTTGCCGTTGTGCGCCAGCGCGATGCCATAGGGCGAGTTGACGTAGAACGGCTGCGCCTCGTCCATGCCTTCGGAACCGGCGGTGGGATAGCGCACGTGGGCAATGCCGACGCGCCCTTCCAGGGTGGACATGGTGCGCGCATCGAACACGTCGCGGACCAGGCCGTTGGCCTTCTGCACGCGCAGGCGGGTGCCGTCGACGGTGGCGATGCCCGCCGCGTCCTGGCCACGATGCTGGAGGACGGTCAGGCCGTCATAGAGCTGCCCGGCCACGTTCTGGTTGCCGACGATTCCGACGATGCCACACATGTTGCGTAATCTCCGCTGGGCTGCGCCCATCTACAGGGATGTTGGCCGTGCCTGGCCGGGGGAGCCGCCTTACGGGACAGCGGCAGGATCTGGACGCTCGGGCGCCGACTCGATGTTCGCGGGCAGTGCCGGGGCGTTCGCGGACTCGCTCGCCGCGCCCCTGGCCGGGTCCACGTTACGCGGCCATCCGCGTCCCGCCACCACCTCGCCGAGGACACCATTATCGCCTGTCGCGGTCGGCTTTCCCAACAGGCTTTCAGCAAATGGGGACGAACCGCTGGACGGCAAGGGCAAGCCAGCCGGTACCAGCCCATCCAGCGACGATGGCAGGCCCTTGGGCACCATCCGCTCGAGGTTCTGCATCGGCCGTGAAGCATCCGGCAGCTGGGCATCCATCCACCCCACCACCGGCTGCAGCGCCGCACGCAGGTAGGACTGCTGCCAGGCCGGTTCGGCGGTGAGCGGGGTGAAGGTGGCCATCAGCAGCAGCACCGCGCTGATGAAGCCGCCACGCACCAGGCCCAATGCGCCGCCCAGCATGCGGTCGGCGCCGCCCAGCAGCGCCATGCGCAGCCCGGCGCGGACCAGCATGCCCAGCACGGTGACCGCGATCAGCACGGCGAGGAACACCGTCACATAGCCGCCCACCAGATGGCCGTTGCCCGGCTGTGCCGGCGCTGACCACAGGTGTGCGACGTCATTGCCGAACAGGAAGGCCGCCCAGCCGGCCAGCAGCCAGGACAGCGTGCCGACCACGATGCCAACGAAGCCCCGCACGAACCCCAGCAGGGTCGAGATGGCGATCACGCAGGCCAGCACGATGTCGATCATGCGGGCGGGTTTCCTTGGGCGTCCTGGCCGGGAATGGGCATCAGGGGTGCGGTCTGACCATGCCGGCCACGCCGACCCGGGCGGCGACCTGCGCCTTCAGCTGGTCGGCCTCGGCACGGTTGGCGACCGGCCCGACACGGACCCGGCTGAGCACGCCTTTGTCAGTGCGGACCTGATCGACGAAGGCGCTGAAGCCGGCCGCGCGCGCTTTATCGCGCAGGGCGTTGGCATCGGCGGCCTGGCCGAACGCGCCCAGCTGCACGGCGAACCCCACGCCGCTGGCGGCCGGGGCCGCTGGCGCCTTCACCTCAGGCTTCACTTCCGGCTTGGCCACCGGCGCAGGCGTTGCCGGCTTTGCGGCGACCGCCTTGGTGTCCGGCGCAGGGGTCGGGGTCGGCTTCGGTTCGGGCTTGGGTGCCGGCGCGGCAGCCGCTGCGGAGGGCGTGGTTTCCGGTAGCGCCTGGGTCTGCACCGGGTTGCCGCCCAGCGGCGTGGTGGTGGCGGCCGGCGCCTGCGCGGTCGCGGCGGCGCCGTCACCGTTGGCATCCAGGGTGACTACTTCGGCACGCACGTCGCTGCGGATCTTCACGGCCTGCAGCCGGGCCGATTCGGCCTGTGCGCGGTCAACGAAGGGGCCGACGCGGACACGCCACGCTTGCTTGCCGTTGATCGTGGCGGTCTCGCTGAAACCGGGCAGCTGCGCGCCCTTCAGGTGGGCGATCACCGCATCGGCATCGGCCTTGCTCGCATAGGCACCGAAGCTGACCGCGAAATTGCCGGCGGCCACGGCCGGACCGGTATCCACCGTGGCGGCGGCAGTGGCGGCAGCTTCCTGCAGCGGCGCGGCGCCGCGCAGGCCACTGTCACCTCCCGCGGGAGCGGCCAATGGCAACTCGCGTGTTTCGAACTGGGCATTGGCCGGCGCACCGGGCACTTCCAGCGGCACGCTGTCGGCGGTGCTGTTGCGGGCAGGGCCGGTCACCAGCATCGGCAGGAAGATCACGGCAAGGGCCACCAGGACGATGGCACCGATCAGACGCTGTTTCAGGGACGTATCCACGGATGGCAGGCAACAGGTGGGAACTGCCGATGATTATACGGTCCTGCCGTGATGCAGCGTCGGCAACGGCTGAACGCGGCTCAGGTGGCGGTCTGCAGCCAAGCCAGCGCTTGGGCGGCGGTATGGAAGGAACCGAACACCAGTACGCGGTCTCCCTGCACTGCCTGCGCAAGCACCTGGGCCAGCGCGTGGGCCACCGTATCGGCCTGTGAAGCATCCGCGGCAACGGTGCCGGCGAGTCGGGCCGCCAGCGCGGGGGCGTCCTGGCCGCGCGGGCCTTCCAGCCCGGCCAGCGTCCATTCGCTCACGGCCTCGCCCAACGCCTGCACCACGCCGGCCGCATCCTTGTCCTGCAGGCCGGCATACACCGCCAGGGTGCGCCCGCTGACAGGTTCGGCCTGCAGCGCGCGGGCCAGCGCGGCGGCCGCCTGTGGGTTGTGGCCCACGTCGACCAGCACCTTGATCCCATCACGCTCGACGCGCTGCAGCCGGCCGTCGATGCGCGCGGCGGCGATGCCTTCGGCGTAGGCGGCGCGTGGCAGCGAACAGCCGGGCGGCAGCTCCAGCGAGCGCAGCGCGGCAATGGCCGCACCGGCATTGGCCAGCTGCACCGGGCCGGCCAGCGAAGGCATCGGCAACTCAAGCCGCACGGCGACATCGCGCCAGGCCCAGGTCTGCGCGTCCAGTGCTTCGTTGAAATAATCGCTGCCGGCGCGGATCGCATTGGCACCGATCAGATAGGCCCGCCGCAGCACGCTGGACGGCGGATCGATCTCGCCCAGCACGGCCGGCTTCCAGCCACGCAGGATGCCGGCCTTTTCGGTGCCGATGCTTTCGCGGTCAGCGCCCAGCCAGTCGGCGTGGTCGATGTCCACGGTGGTGATGACGGCCACGTCGGCGTCGATGAGGTTCACCGCATCCAGGCGCCCCCCCAGCCCGACTTCCAGCACCGCCAGGTCCAGTCCGGCCTGCGCGAACAGGTAGAAGGCCGCCAGCGTGCCGTATTCAAAGTAGGTCAGCGTGGTATCGCCACGCGCGGCTTCGACCGCGCTGAAGGCCGCCACCAGTGCCTCGTCGCTGGCTTCTTCGCCATTGATGCGCACGCGTTCGTTGTAGCGCAGCAGGTGCGGCGAGGTATAGGCGCCGACCTTCCAGCCGGCGGCACGCGCGATCGCTTCGACGAAGGCCACCGTGGAGCCCTTGCCGTTGGTACCGCCCACCGTGATGGTGCGCTGCGCAGGGGCACCCAGCTGCAGGGCGGTGGCAACGGTGCGCACGCGCTCCAGTCCCATGTCGATGGTGGCCGGGTGCTGGCGCTCGATGAAAACGAGCCAGTCGCTGAGCGTAGTGGGCAGTGCAGTCACGGTGGGACGTCCAATCGATTAGGTTACAGGGCGCGGTGCTTGGCTTCGCCGAAGAACGGCGTGTGGTGGGCGCAGTCGTTCATGCGCACCACTTCGAGTTGTTCGATGTCTGGACCTTCCAGCAGGTTCAGTGTGGTCGGCGCCTGGCGGAAGCTCCACAGGCGGCTGATCGGCAGGCCGAGGATCCGGCACAGGATGACCCGGTTCACCGCATCGTGGGCCACGACCAGCAGGGTGTCGTCCTCGCCGAGGCCTTCGGCGGCACGCGTCAGGCCACGCCAGCTGCGGTCCAGCACCAGGCGCAGCGATTCGCCGCCCGGCATCAGCACGGTGTCCGGTTCTTCGCGCCAGGCGCGCAGCCGCGACGGGTCTTTTTCATGGATCTCGCTGGCCAACAGGCCTTCCCACTCACCGTGGGCGATTTCCTGCAGCTCCGGTTCGGTCAGCAGCATGTCGGCGCGGGCGCCGAGTGCCAGCTGCGCGGTGCGCTGCGCGCGTGACAGCGGCGAGGCCACCGCACGGGTGATGTCCACGGACTTCAATCGTTCGCCAAGCGCCTGCGCCTGGGATTCGCCGATCGGCGACAACGGGATATCGATCTGGCCCTGGTAACGGCCTTCGGCGTTCCACGGCGTTTCGCCGTGACGGGCAAGCAGGATGCGCATGCGGGGTACGGGTCCTTGGGGGGAGG
Source organism: Stenotrophomonas sp. CFBP 13724 (assembly GCF_014841975.1). Lineage (NCBI taxonomy): Bacteria > Pseudomonadati > Pseudomonadota > Gammaproteobacteria > Lysobacterales > Lysobacteraceae > Stenotrophomonas > Stenotrophomonas sp. CFBP 13724. The sequence continues at coordinate 483,573 of NZ_JACYUW010000002.1, read as the reverse complement.
AGGTCCGGCGTTTCGTTCACGTCCTGTGAAACCACGCCGGAGCGCCATCATACCTGCTCCGCCTGAAGCCCCGCCGTGGGAAAACAGGGCGGATCCCGTGGGAATCCGCCCCGTGACCGCTTACTTCGCCAGGTTCAGTTCTTTCAGCAGCTGCGGCGCCGGCGCCACTTCCTGCATGATCCACTGCATGTAGCGGCTGTCCACGGCGATCATGCGGGTCATGACCGGATCAAACACCCAGTTGGAACTGACCGATTCCCAGTTGCCATCGAAGGCCAGGCCGACCAGCTTGCCGTGCGCGTCCAGCACCGGCGAGCCGGAGTTGCCGCCGGTGATGTCCAGGTTGGACAGGAAATTGACCGGCACCGAACCGACGCGCTTGTCTTCCAGGCCGCCATACCGCTTTGCCTTGACCGCATCGAGCAGCGCCTTCGGCGAATCGAACGGGTCTTCGCCGGTTTCCTTCGCCACGATGCCTTCCAGCGTGGTGAACGGGGTGTAGTTCACCCCGTCCTTGCCGTAGCCCATGACGTTGCCGAAGGTGATGCGCAGCGACAGGTTGGCGTCGGGATAGACGAATCCGCCCTGGCTCTTCTTGTAGTCCGCCACGGCCTGCAGGTAGAGCGGGCGCGCGCTGAGCGACTCACCTTCGCGGATCTTCTTCTGCTCTTCCTGCTTCAGCAGCGCCGGCATCATCGCCACCGCATACTGGATGGCCGGATCGGTGCTCGCTTCGAATGCGGCGCGGTCGGCGGTGAGCCACTTCAGGCGCTCATCCAGGCTGCCCAGCCGGGTGCCACCCAGCTTGTTGACCAGTGCCTTGACCGCGCTGGCATCGCTGCCGCCCAGCCACTGGTTCAGCACCGCATTGTCGCGCTGCGCGACCGGCAGGGCCACGTACTGGTCCAGCCAGTACTGCTGCAGCTGCTGGTCCATCTTCGCCACGTAGCGGCGGTCCATCTGGCGCACGCCGCCTTCGATGGTCGGCAGGTCACGCTGCTGGTAACCGACTTCGCGCTCGGCGTCCGGCTTGCTGCGTTCAATCGCGGTGCGGTACAGGCTGATCGCCGAACCGACGGCAGAGGTGTTGTTGAACTGGTTGACGAACAGGTCACGCTCGCGCGTGCTGCGGCCGGTTTCCAGGTGCTTGAGCAACTGCGCATGCGCGGCCAGCGCTGGCTTGCCAGCGGTGCCCTGCTGCTTCAACCAGGCCAGCACCTGCGCCTCTTCGGCCTGCTTCTGGCCGGCCGCGTCGATACGCTTGAAGCCTTCCAGCTGGCCGGCGTAGTTCTTGGCGACGTTGTTCATGCTGGCCGCGGTGGCGGCGTACTTCACCTTGACGTCGGCGTCGGCCTTGCCGGCATCTTCGATCAGCTTCAGCACGGCGTTGTAGTGACGGGCGATGGTCGGATAGGTCCAGTCGGCGGTTTCGTTGAATTCGCCAGCCAGTGCGTAGCGGTTGGTGCGGCCCGGGTAGCCGGCCACCATCACGAAGTCATCGGCACCCAGCGGCTGGTCGGCGAACTTCAGGAAGTGCTTGGGCTGGTAGGGCACGTTGTCGGCTGCGAAGGCGGCTGGCTTGCCGTCCTTGCCCACGTAGGCGCGGTAGAAGGAGAAGTCGCCGGTGTGGCGCGGCCACATCCAATTGTCGATGTCGCCGCCGAACTTGCCGACGCTGCCCGGGGGGGCGTAGACCAGCCGCACGTCCTTGATTTCCAGGTTGCGGAACAGCCGGTAGGTGTTGCCACCGGAGAAGCTGTACAGGCGGCAGCGGAAGCCGGCGTCGGCCTCGCAGGCGGCCACCTGCGACTTGTCGAACGCATCCAGTGCGCGGGTGCGGGCCAGCGGATCCTTGCCGGCCGCGGCGATGGCAGCCTTGGCCTGGGCGGTCACATCGGTGATCTGGTCGAGCACGTACACGCGGGCATTCGGGCCGGCGCTGAGTTCGTCGCCGGTCTTCGGGGCGTTGAAGCCGTCCTTGATCAGGTTTTTCTCGGCGGTCGAGTTCAGCTGGATGGCGCCGTAGGCGCAGTGGTGGTTGGTGACCACCAGGCCCTGTGGGGAGACGAAGCTGGCGGTGCAGCCGCCGAGGGCGACCACCGCGCCCATCGGGTCACCGGTCAGGTCGGCCAGCTGTTCGGCGGACAGCTTCAGGCCGGCCTTCTGCAGGGGGCCGGCGATTTCCGGCAACTGCTGGGGCACCCACATGCCTTCTGCGGCATGGGCGAGCTGGGCAAGGCCAAGGCTGGCGACGATGGAGAAAGCAAGCAGGTTCGAGCGCATGAAGCGGCCCTTGGGTAATGGAACCGTCGATTCTAGCCCGCCGTGGACAGCTCCATGGCGGCCTCCGGTAGCGCCGACCCATGGTCGGCGGCCTGCGTGTCAACGGACGTCAGAGTCAAGAGCTTGGGCTGCGTGCTGGCGGGGCGGGGTGGCTGTGCAGGACACGCCGCAAGTACGTCCCTGTAGGCTCGCTTTTCGCATCCATGCGAAAAGACGGTCCTGCACAGCCACCCCGCCCCGCCTTCGACAGGCTACCGGTGGCCTGGGTAGCGCCGGCCATGGTTGGCGGCTTTGCGCCGGCCGACCCGCGCTGCAACATGGCGCGGGCGCTGGCGGCTTTATAATCCGCGCCATCTTTCCCCCCTGTGAGTTCCACCGAGATGGCACAAACGATGAAGGCGCTGGTCAAGCGCGAAGCCGCCAAGGGCATCTGGCTGGAAGAAGTGCCGGTGCCGGTGCCGGGCCCCAACGAGGTCCTGATCAAGCTGGAAAAGACCGCCATCTGCGGCACCGACCTGCACATCTACCTGTGGGACGAGTGGAGCCAGCGCACCATCACGCCCGGCCTGACCATCGGCCATGAGTTCGTCGGCCGCGTCGCCGCGCTCGGCAGTGCGGTCACCGGTTACGAAGTCGGCCAGCGCGTTTCGGCCGAAGGCCATATCGTCTGCGGCCATTGCCGCAACTGCCGTGGCGGCCGTCAGCACCTGTGCCCGAACACTGTCGGCATCGGCGTCAACGTGAACGGCGCCTTCGCCGAATACATGGTGATGCCGGCCACCAACCTGTGGCCGATCCCGGACCAGATCCCGTCCGAGTTGGCCGCCTTCTTCGATCCCTACGGCAACGCCGCGCACTGTGCGCTGGAGTTCAACGTGATCGGCGAGGACGTGCTGATCACCGGCGCCGGCCCGATCGGCATCATCGCCGCCGGCATCTGCAAGCACATCGGTGCGCGCAACGTGGTGGTCACCGACGTCAATGATTTCCGCCTGAAGCTGGCCGCCGACATGGGCGCCACGCGCGTGGTGAACGTGGCCAACCAGTCGCTGAAGGACGTGATGAAGGAACTGCACATGGAGGGCTTCGACGTGGGCCTGGAAATGAGCGGCAACCCGCGTGCGTTCAACGACATGCTGGACTGCATGTACCACGGCGGCAAGATCGCCATGCTTGGCATCATGCCCCGCGGCGCCGGCTGCGACTGGGACAAGATCATCTTCAAGGGCCTGACCGTGCAGGGCATCTACGGCCGCAAGATGTACGAGACCTGGTACAAGATGACCCAGCTGGTGTTGTCCGGCTTCCCGCTCGGCAAGGTGATGACCCACCAGCTGCCGATCGATGACTTCCAGAAGGGCTTTGACCTGATGGAAGAAGGCAAGGCCGGCAAGGTGGTACTGAGCTGGAACTGATCGGGCGCGCGAAGCGCGTCCGATCAGTTCTCCCGCATGTTTCCTTATCCCCGCGCCTGTCGGCGCGCCCCCTTGAACAACAAGGGGGCTCTCCACCAGAGGGAACAAAGGGTCATGCGTGAAAAAGGCGCCTGCAAGGGCGCCTTTTTCGTTGTGCATGACGTGCGATGCAGCTGCGCCCGCAGGCGCAGTTCGCTTACTTCCCGACTGCCACGGTAAACACCACGCGGTTGTCGGCCAGGTAGCCGTTGTTGTCACGGCCGGCGCCATCGGTGCCGTGGAAGCCCAGGCCAAGGTTGAACAGGCCGAACTGGCGGCTGACGCCGATGTTGAAATCGGTGTAGTCCTTGCCGAAATCGGTCTCAAGCGAGGTACGTCCGACGTTGGCCGCCAGGGTGAAATCCTGCGGCAGCGCCCACTCACCGCCGACGGCGTAATACCAGCTCTTGGTATCCGAACCGGACAGGTCATTGGTGTAGGCCACGGTGAGCTTGTACTGCTCGGCGAAGGTGGTGCTGGTGATCAGCTCGTTGTAGTTGAGCTCGCTGGCACCCGGGTAGGTGTAGCGGTTGAACAGCACGTCGAAGTTGACGTTGTCACTGACGTCGAAGCCGTAACCAATCAGGAAGTCCACTTCAGTGCTCGGGTCGCCCGGCCCGAAGTCGACGCCGGAGCCCCAGACGCCGGCATACAGGCCAACCGGGCTGGTGTAGGTGAAGCCGGCCTGCAGGGTCGGATCCTCGTCGGTCTGCGACACGCCACGGAAGACGTAATCGGACACGGCGGTGACATTCCAGCTGTAGGGCGACTCGACTTCCTGCGCGCTGGCGGCGAACGAGGCGAGGGACAGTGCGGCAGCAGCGGCAAGACAGCGGACGGCGTGCTTCATGGGCGTCTCCGGGGGGGCGATGGCGGGGAGGAGGGACATGGGGCGGGGCGCGGACCGGCTGCGGGAATCCATCCGGTTCACGGTTTTTTAACCTGTTTGATATTGCAACGCAACACGTTCGTGCTCCCTGCCCTGCCGCCCTTCCGTGGCCGGGGCGGGTAAAATCGTCGTTTTCCCGTGTTGAGCCGTGCTGCCACCATGACCGAATCCTCGCCTGACCTGACCCGCCATTACGCCGAGGAACTGGACGCCATCCGCGCCCAGGGCCTGTTCAAGTCCGAGCGGATCATCACCAGCCCGCAGTCGGCGGAGATCACCCTGGAAGACGGGCGCACGGTGCTGAATTTCTGCGCCAACAACTACCTGGGCCTGGCCGACCACCCGGACCTGATCCAGGCCGCCAAGGATGCGCTGGACAGCCACGGCTTCGGCATGGCGTCGGTGCGCTTCATCTGCGGTACGCAGGACCTGCACAAGCAGCTGGAAGCGCAGATCGCCGGCTTCTTCGGCAAGCAGGACACCATCCTGTATGCGGCCTGCTTCGATGCCAATGGCGGCCTGTTCGAGCCGCTGCTGGGCGAGCAGGATGCGATCATTTCCGACAGCCTCAACCATGCCTCGATCATCGACGGCGTGCGCCTGTGCAAGGCCAAGCGCTTCCGCTATGCCAACTGCGACATGGCCGATCTGGAAGCCCAGCTGCAGGCCGCCGATGCAGCCGGTTGCCGGACCAAGCTGATCACCACCGACGGTGTGTTCTCGATGGACGGCTTCATCGCGCCGCTGGACCAGATCACCGCGCTGGCCCGGAAGTACGGCGCGCTCGTCCACATCGACGAATGCCATGCCACCGGCTTCCTCGGCAAGACCGGCCGCGGCTCGGCCGAAGTGAAGGGCGTGCTGGACAAGATCGACATCATCACCGGCACCCTTGGCAAGGCGATGGGGGGTGCACTGGGCGGATTCACCACGGCCAAGGCCGAAGTGATCGAACTGTTGCGCCAGCGCTCGCGCCCCTACCTGTTCTCCAACTCGCTGCCGCCGCACGTGGTGGCCGCCGGCATCAAGGCTTTCGAGATGCTGGCCGCCGCCGACGACCTGCGCGAAACGCTGGTGGCCAACACCACCTACTTCCGCGAGAAGATGGTCGCTGCCGGTTTCGACGTGAAGCCCGGCGTGCACCCGATCAGCCCGGTGATGCTGTACGACGCACCGCTGGCGCAGAAGTTCGCCGAGCGCCTGCTGGAAGAAGGCATCTACGCGATCGGCTTCTTCTTCCCGGTGGTGCCCAAGGGCCAGGCGCGCATCCGCACCCAGATCAGCGCAGCGCACACGCGCGAGCACCTGGACCGCGCCATCGATGCCTTCACCCGCATCGGCCGCGAACTCGGGGTGATCTGACAAAAAGGGGACGGAGGGCATTAAGTCGTATCCAGCCGGTACAGGCTGGATACGACTCAATGCCCTCCGTCCCCTTTTTTGTGTCAGCGGCCCTTGGCCACGCGGATGCCGTTGGCTTTCATCCAGTCGTCGAATTCGTCGGCGGACATCTTCTTGTCGCCTTCGCTCATGTTGAAACGGTAGCTGCCGCGCCCGTCCAGCTCGGGGATGCGTACTTCGATGATGTCCTGCGGCGGCGGTGGCGGGGCCTTGGCCAGTTCTTTCTTGTGGCTGCATGCGGCCAGGGCCGCCAAAGGCAGCAGCAGCGTCAGGCGCAGCGGAGAGGTCAGGGAACGCAACACGGTGGGATACCTCTTTCAGTAAATGCAAAGCCGGGCCCCCCTTGCGCCCGGAGCGGGACCGACGCCAGGCGTCGGCCGCGGGTCTCAGCCCGGTCCTGCAGCGGCCTCCAGTTGCCGCCGATCTTCTGCCTGCAGCATCCGCCACTGGCCCTTGGGCAGTTCGCCGAGCCGCAGCCCGCCGATGCCGATTCGAACCAGCCGCAGTACCTGCAGGTCGAACGCCGCGAGCAGGCGGCGGATATGCCGGTTGCGCCCTTCGTCCAGCGTCACTTCCAGCCACGCGGTCTTTTCGCCGGTACGCAGCAGATTCACCGCGCGCGCGGCCAGGAACTCCCCTTCGTCCTCGATGCCAGCGCAGAATGCGGCGAGCATCGACGCGCCCGGAATACCATCCACCTGCACGTGGTAGGTCTTGTCCGGGCCGGTGGCCGGGTCCATCAGCGCGGCCGCCCACTGCGGGTCATTGCTGAAGAGCAGCAGGCCTTCGCTGGCTTTGTCCAAGCGGCCGACCGGCGCCAACCATGGCAAGTCGGCCCCATCAAAACAGCGGTAGACCGTATCGCGGCCCTGTTCGTCCTGGACGGTGGTCACCAGGCCGCGCGGCTTGTTGAGCATCAGGTAGATGCGCGGCGCGGCATCCAGCGGCTGGCCGTCCACGCGCACCTGCTGGCGGCCGGCCTGGATCGGGAATTCGGGATCACGGACGGTGCGCCCATCCACGCTCACCCGGCCGGCGGCAATCCAGCGCGCGGCTTCAGTACGCGAACACAGGCCCGCCTTGGACAACACGCGTGCCAGTCCGTGGCGAACGCCCCCGCCTGCTGCAGGCGCTGCGCGCCCACCACCGGGGCGGGCACGAGCAGGCGGGCTGGCAGGCGGGCGCCGTGGCCGCATGTCCTGCCCTGCCCTCACTTACTTCTTGTCAGCCGGCTTGGTCTCGGCAGAGGCTTCCACCGGGGCAACCGGCGCGACGGCGGTGGCCGGCACCGGACGGGCCTTGACCACGCGAACGCCACGCGCCTTCATCCAGGCATCGAACTCTTCGGCGGTCATGCGCTTGCCGTTCTGGCTCATGTCAAAGCGCCATGGCGTGTTGTCGAACGCCGTCTGCGGCTTGTAGGCGGCCGGATCATTCGGACTCACCGCCGGTGCACTCGGCATGGCCTTGGCCACGTTCTGGCAGCCTTCGATGCGCAGGCGACGCAGCACGCTGTCCAGCGACTGGGCCTGTTCGTAATTAGTGGTCAACACGCCGGCGGGCATGCCCAGCCGGGAGTTGCGGGTAAACAGCTCGCTCGCCACCGGTGCGATCGCGGTGGCCGGCAACGGCAGCGGAGCGCTGCTGGCCGAGACCGAGCAGTCCACGGCAGCGTGGGCGGCGGGAACCAAGGCCAGGGCCAGGACGACGGCCGATGCAGTGCGCAGCATGAGGAGCATCCAGAAAAGTGGGTAGTGGCGCGAGTTTAACAGCGACACAACGGCTTTCAAGATCCTACATTCAATGAATACGGCAACTCATTGGTTTTTTTGTTTTTTTCGGATAAGCGGTACAAAAACGACAGCGCACAAACAACAAGACCCGGCCGAAGCCGGGTCCTGCTGTATGTCTTACCGGTGAAGCGTCAGAACTCAGTTCTGGACGTTCAGCTCGGTACGACGGTTCTTCGCACGGCCTTCCGGGTTGTCCGAACCATCAGCATTGGTGTTCGGAGCAATCGGGCGGCTCTCGCCGTAACCGACCGGACCCTGCAGGCGCGAAGCAGCAACGCCGTTGGAGGTCAGGTAGTTGTACACGGCGGTAGCACGACGCTCGGACAGCTTCTGGTTGTACTCGTCGGAACCCTTCGAGTCGGTGTGACCAGCAACTTCAACCTTCAGATCCGGGTAACGGGTCAGGATCTGCGAGGCTTCGCTCAGGATCGCAACCGCGTCGGGACGCAGGTTGGCCTTGTCGAAGTCGAAGTTGACACCCTTCAGGTCGATCGAGACCGGTACCGGGCAACCGTCCGGACCGATGGTCTGGCCAGGCTGCGAATCCGGGCACTTGTCGTCGCAGTTGTTGACGCCGTCACCATCGTCATCCAGGTCGGCGCAGCTCGGGGCAACCGGAGCCGGAGCCGGCACGGCAGCGACCGGAGCCGGTCCCAGCGGGATCACGACGCCGACCGAAGCCAGCACGTCGCCGAACCAGTCTTCGCTCGGAGCGGCAACGCTCTTGTCGTCGAAGTCAGCGCGGTAGGCCACTTCGGCACGCACGGCAACGCGCTTGTCGAAGGTGGTCTGCAGACCGGCGCCGAGCTTGGCGGCGAAGTTGCCGTCCTTGCGCTCACGCGGGCCATTGGCGTCGACAGCAGCGAACTCTTCTTCCGACTTCTGGTAGCCCAGGCCGAACAGCAGGTACGGGTTCCAGCCGCGGCCTTCCTGCACGAAGTGGCGACGCAGGTCCAGCGAGGCGCCGTACTGCGACCAGTTCAGGTCCTGGTTGGCGTCGAAGTTCGGGTTCTGGTAGTTCAGCTCCCCGTCGAGCGACCAGTTCGGGCTGATGAACTTGCCCAGGCCCAGGCTGACGAACGGAGCATCGTTGGTGGTGCGGTCGCTGTCCTGGAAGTTGAAACCAGCCGAACCGGTCAGGTACCAGCGGTCGTCAAACTCCTGTGCCGAAGCAGCCTGGGCGAAAGCCAGACCACCCAGCAGCGCGGCGGTAAGGATCTTCTTGTTCATTGAGTACAGCTCCTATATCGGGGGTATGAAACCGGTAGAGGCATGGGCCAGCACTACGACAGCCGATTCAGCACGCCACCGCCGCGAACATTATGCTCAGGGGAGTGAAGGCCATGTTAACAGTCCCGTAACATGTGAAAAACGGGCGCCGGGCCTCCACCGGACCGGCGGTTGCACCCTATACAGGATCATGAAAAACCGCAACAGTCAGGCGTGGCAAGGGTTTTACCGGGCTTCAGTCTCGCGCTGCAACATTTTGCTTTGGCGGAAAGTCAAGCGTTCATCCCACAGCCTGTGCGGTGAGGAACTTTCTACGCCACGCAAGTCTGAACGGCAGTGGGGTGCCGTTAACGACGCTCATACGGATTTACTGGCACACACGCAGTAGATTCACTGAGCCGATCAAGGAATCAGGGCCAAGGGTGTGCGCACCGCTGTATGGCATGAATCGCAGCGTGCTGTACCTGTTCGCCGCACCAATCGCGACCTATCGTGGCGACAGACCCTACAGACCCGTCGTCATGCCCTCCTCCCTTCCGATGCGCATCACCCAGTTGATTGTCGGCCTTTGCCTGTACGGCTTGGGGATTGCCCTGATGGTGCGTGCGGAAGTCGGCGTGGCGCCCTGGGATGTCCTGTCACAGGGCATCGCGGCGCATACGCCGCTGTCGTTCGGCCTGGCCACCAATGTCATCGGCGCAGGGGTGCTGCTGCTGTGGTGGCCGCTGCGTCAGAAGCCCGGCCTGGGCACCGTGCTCAACGTGCTTCTGATCGGTCCCGCTGCGCAGTTCGGGCTGTGGCTGCTGCCTGCGGTGGAAAGCCTGTGGCTGCGGCTGCCGCTGTTCGCTGCCGGACTGCTGCTGATCGCTGTAGCCACCGGCCTGTATATCGGCGCACGCTTGGGGCCCGGTCCGCGCGATGGACTGATGACCGGCCTGCATGCCCGCAGCGGCTGGCCGATCTGGCAGGTGCGCAGCCTGATAGAAGGCAGCGCGTTGCTGGCAGGCTGGCTGCTGGGCGGCAACGTGGGACTGGGCACGCTGGCCTTCGCGCTGCTGATCGGGCCGCTGTGCGGCATGACGCTGGGCTGGTTCGGCATCGGCAGGCCCCCGGTGGCGGCGCAGGCGTCGGTTCGGCCAGGCTGACCCGGCCGTCACCGAACGCCCCACCGCGATGGCAGATGCCGCGGCGCGTCTTGCGACGAACGCGGATTCACGGCACGCTGGGTGCTTCCGTACGCAAGCGTATCCACGATGACGCCAGCCAGCGACAGCGCCTACCCCCACCTGTTCACTCCGCTCGACCTGGGCTTCACCCAGTTGCGCAACCGGATCCTGATGGGCTCCATGCACACCGGGCTGGAAGACCGCGCCCGCGATTTCCCGCGACTGGCCGCCTACTTTGCCGAGCGCGCCGAAGGCGGTGTCGGCCTGATCGTCACCGGCGGCTTCGCGCCCAACGTGGTCGGCTGGCTGAAGCCATTCGGCGGCAAGCTCAGCTGGCCATGGGAAGTCCGCCCGCACCGCCAGCTCACTGCCGCCGCCCACCAGCACGGCGCGCAGATCTGCCTGCAGCTGCTGCATGCGGGGCGCTATGCCTACCACCCGTTGTCGGTTGCGCCATCGAAACTGAAGGCCCCGATCAATCCGTTCACCCCGCGCGCCCTGTCCAGCCGCGGCGTGGACCGGCACATCGCCGATTACGCGCGCAGCGCGCGGCTGGCCCGCGATGCGGGCTACGACGGTGTGGAAGTGATGGGCTCGGAGGGCTACCTGATCAACGAGTTCGTCGCCCCGCGCACCAACACCCGCACCGACCAGTGGGGCGGCGATGCTGCACAGCGCATGCGGTTCGCGGTGGAGATCGTGCGTCGCATCCGTGAAGCCTGCGGCCCGGACTTCATCATCATCTACCGGCTGTCACTGGTGGACCTGGTCAGCGATGGCAGCAACTGGCAGGAAATCGTCGCCCAGGCACAGGCCATCGAAGCAGCCGGCGCAACGCTCATCAATACCGGCATCGGCTGGCACGAGGCGCGCATTCCGACCATCGCCACTTCCGTCCCGCGCGCGGCGTTCGCCGGCGTCACCGCCAAGCTGAAGCCCCACGTCGGGGTGCCGCTGGTGGCGACCAACCGGATCAACATGCCCGACGTGGCCGAGCGCATCCTGGCCAGCGGCGGCGCCGACATGGTGTCGCTGGCGCGTCCGCTGCTGGCTGATCCGCAGTGGGCCAACAAGGCACGCGCCGGCCGCCCCGAGCGCATCAACACCTGCATCGCCTGCAACCAGGCCTGCCTGGACCACGTATTCGAGAACAAGCTGGCCAGCTGCCTGGTCAATCCACGCGCGGCGCATGAAACCGAGCTGGTCTATCGGCCGACCACAGCGCCGCGGCGCATCGCGGTGGTCGGTGCAGGCCCGGCCGGCCTGGCCTGTGCGACCGTCGCTGCCGAGCGCGGCCACCACGTCACCCTGTTTGACGCCAACGATGAGATCGGCGGCCAGTTCAACGTTGCCAAGCGGATCCCTGGCAAGGAAGAGTTCCACGAGACCCTTCGTTACTTCCGCCACAAGCTGGAGGAAACCGGCGTGCAGCTGCGTCTGGGCACGCGGGTGTCTGCCGACGCGCTTGCCGGCTTCGACGAGGTGGTGCTGGCGACCGGCATCCTGCCGCGCAAGGTCGATTTCCCCGGTGCCGGACATGCCAAGGTGGTGGACTACCTGGACGTGCTGCTGGGGCGGGTCACGGTGGGTCCGCGTGCGGCGATCATCGGCGCCGGTGGCATCGGCTTCGATGTCGGCGAGTTCCTGAGCCATGCCGGCCCGTCACCGTCGCTGGACACGGCGAGCTGGATGGCCGAATGGGGCGTGGATCCGAGTTTCGAAGCGCGCGGCGCCCTTGCCCGTCCGGTCATCGTTCCTTCGCCAAGGAAGCTGTGGCTGCTGCAGCGCAGCGCCGGACGTCCGGGCGCGAAACTCGGCAAGACCACCGGCTGGATCCACCGCGCCACGCTGAAAGCCAAGGGCGTGACGCAATTGGGTGGCGTGGAGTATCTGGGTGTGGACGATGCCGGTCTGCATATCCGCGTGGAGGGGGTGGAGCAGTTGCTGGACGTCGATCACGTGGTGATCTGCGCCGGCCAGGAATCCAACCGTTCCCTGCATGCGGAACTCGCTGCGGCTGGCATCTCTGCGCAGCTGATCGGCGGTGCCGACGTTGCTGCGGAGCTCGATGCCAAGCGTGCGATTGACCAAGGCAGCCGCGTCGCCGCTGCCCTCTGAAAAACTGAATAGGGGCAGCTGGATCGGCTTTTCGACCCTGCCCCGAACCTGAATGTCAACTCGATTGATTCAGGATGCGTTGCGAAATACCCCCTTACCTTGCGCCAACTTTCCCGCTCACCACCCAGTTCCGGTGAGCAGGTGCGGCCCACCTGATCGATCGTCGATCACTTTTCGTGGCCGCCCACGGGGTGACCCCGATGGTCGCCTCCCCATGACGCCAAGCCGTACCCCCGCCTCTGCCGGCCATACCGCCGGCGGAACCGCCAGGTCCGGCCCATACGGAGCAAGGAGTTATATGAAACTGGCCTGGATTCTCTGGCTGTCGCAGTTGTTGCCGCAGCCGGCCGCTGATTCGTTGTGCCTGAGCACGACCGTTTACCTGGAAGCCCGCGACCAGACCGTGCGTGGCCAGCAGGCCGTCGCCGAGGTGGCCCTGCGACGCCGCGACAGCGGCCTGTGGGGTGACTCGATGTGCCAGGTGGTAACCGCGCGCAAGCAGTTCGCTCCGACCATCGTGGCGCCGGGCACCCAGCTGGCCAATGACGCCGCTTGGCGCGAAGCCATGACCGTTGCCTTCGATGCTGAACGCAACTGGGCCCTGCCGGTCAGCGAGCGCAAGGAAATCGTGCCCGGAGCCAGCCACTTCGCGGCGCTGTCCATTGCCAGCCCGAGCTGGCGCAACGCTTACCAGGTCGCGACCATCGGCGACCACACCTTCTACAAGGTGCAGAGCCTCAAGCCGCGGCAGTCGTAACGGACTGTTGTGCCTGTGCATGATTGCCGGGCGCTGCGGGCTCCGCGATAGTGTTGGTCTGTTGCCACCTATCCCGCGCGGAGTTCCCATGAAGCTGTACAGCAAGCCCGGTGCCTGTTCCACCGCCGACCACATCGCTCTGCAATGGACCGGCCAGCCGTTCGAGGTTGAACTGCTGGATCGTGAAACCCTGAAGAGCCCGGCATTCCTGAAGATCAACCCGGTCGGTTCGGTGCCCGCGCTGGTCGACGGCGATTTCGTGCTGACCCAGAATGCGGCGATCATGGGCTATATCGCCGATACCCATCCGCAGGCAGGCCTGGCGGGCGATGGCAGTCCGCGCCAGCGCGCTGAAGCGGCCCGTTGGCTGTCCTTCGTCAATTCCGACCTGCACCCGGCGTTCTCGCCGCTGTTCGCGCCAGGCAAGTTCCTGGCTGATGAAGGGCAGAAGGCAGCACTGGCCGCGGCCGCGCACAAGCGCCTGCGCGGCCTCTTCGAACAGGCCAACGCGCAGCTGGCCGACAAGCCGTGGCTGGCCGGATTCCGCAGCTTCGCCGATCCCTACTTCTATATCACCCTGCGCTGGGCCGCCGCAGCGAAGGTCGACCTGTCCGGCCTGGAGCATCTTGCCGCGTACAAGACGCGCATGGATGCCGATGCAGGCGTTCAGGCCGTACTGAAGGCGGAAGGCCTGGCCTGATCGGTGTCAGCATGGCGCGCGCGGGGTGACCGCCCCGCGTGTCCAGGTCCGCGAGCGGGGCTTTCGGGATGCTTCAGCGGCGTCAGCCGATGAAGCGTAGGGGTTTTCCTTCGCTGTCGCGAAGGCAGGAGCGGCGGATGTCGATCGACAGCATGTCGGAGATCCGCGCCACGCCGGCCACGGGCCTGAGCGCCTGCTGCAGGCGCCCGCACGTGCCCGGCGAGAGCACGCAGATCCGCTGCAGGTCATCGCCGTGCACGCGGTCCTGCTCGCCCGGTTCAAACTTCCAGCGTTTCTGCGGGCCGACGATCTCCAGCGGCAGGCCAGCGCCCAGGCGAACCTCCAGCAGCTCCCGCAGGCGGTCGACCTGCCCCGCGCCGAGCACCAGGGTGGTGGCGCCGGGATCCCCTGCATCCTGCCATTCCAGCATCTCCACCAGCAGCAGACCGGTGGCGGCGCCCTGCGCCTGCGTCCCTGCGGCGATGCGGGCGGCCACGTCGGCATCGGACAGCGCGCAGGCCCGGTCAAGGTCGGTGATCCACAAGGACATGGTCGGTTCCAGCGCCTTCAACACTCCTCCGGTGGACCAGGCCAGGATCGCGCCCTGTTCGCCATCGGTCAGCCCCACCGCCTGCAGGAACTGCAGGCGCCCATTGGGGGTATCGCGCGCCGGCAACTGGGGGTCCTCGACGAAGGCGAGGTGGCGCAGCGCCGTGGTGTGACCGGCGGCGATCGGACCGTTGGCATCCAGATGGTGCCCCGCCTCCAGTACGTTGCCGGTCTGGAACACGTAGCGTGCGAGATTCTGCAGCAGGCTCATCGGCCAGGTAGGCGGGCTGTCCGCCTCGGTGCTGCCTTCCGCAGCGGCCAGGCGGAAGGTCAGCTCGAAGCCGAAACCACTGACGTCGGCGTCGTCGCTTTCCTTGTCGAACAGCTCGGACAGACCATAGCTGACGTAATGCCAGTGGGGGCGACCCTGTCCACTCCAGTACACACTGACCCCATCCAGCGGGTCCTTGCCGCCAAGCGTCCAAGGCAATGCCGTACCGAAGTGTCGCGGCACCTGACCGGGATGGGCGGCGCACAGCGCCTGGCTGATGGCATCCCAGCCGGGGGTGCCGTTGTCATCGTTCATGATGGTGGCAGGCTCGGAAGCGGAGGCGATCTGCACAATGGAACCTGGACGATCCGGGGGGCTCACTTTAGCCCACCCGGGCGTCGGCACGTTGGCCGAAAGGTCTCAGTTCGATCCAACCTTACCCGCATGCGCATCCGCACCATTCACGCGCTAGCCGAGCACGGCGGGCTCGAGCTGTTGCCGCGTTTCCTCCAGCCAGCGGTTGGCCAGTGCGGTGCTGCGTGCCTTGCCGATGGCCGCGACCAGGTCCGGCAGCAGCTGTTCCAGCGCTGCCGCGTCGGTGCAACGCTCTATCTTCAACTGCATGAAATAGCCTTTGAGGCCGAGGTGGCGGCGCACCGATTCACTCATCAAGTCGTAGAGACGTCGGTACAGCTCCGGGTCCTGGCCGCGGCCTTCCGTCAGCGCCCGGGAGCGTGCCGGCGCGGCCGTCCCGCCGACCTTTTCAATCAGGCCCTGTGCCAGCAGTTGTTCCAGCGCGTCGGGCGGCGCACGCAGCCCCGGCAGCAACGCACGCAGTGCATCATCGTCGCGTTGGCCGTCAACCATCAAAAGGATCGATCGCAGCGCGGCAGGCAGCCGCCGTGCGCGATCATCGATTTCCTGACGGCCAGCGGCCGTCTTGGCGTGCAGCAGTGCCATGTGTGTTCCCCCCCTGTCTGGACTCCCATTACCACCGGCTGCGGCAACCCCGCCTGTTTCCCCCAGGCGGGGTGCTGTGTGGCAGCGCGATGACAGGCCGAGCTTAGCGCAGTCGCCGCACCGGCGGAGCTGCAGTGCAGCACGTCCGCATGCGGGCGACCGGGGCCACCCCGGCACCGGCCCCGCCGCACTGCTCAGCCTCCCAGCGCGCGCCGGATCTCATCAAGTGCCGCCGGATCATCCAGGGTCGACAGATCGCCCGGATCGCGCTGCTCGGCCAACGCCTGCAGCGAACGCCGCAACAGCTTGCCGGAGCGGGTTTTCGGCAACGCATTGACCACGTGGATGTGCGCCGGCCGGGCGACCGCCCCCAGCGAGGCGGTCACCGCCGCCATCATTTCCGCCACCACCGGGGCCGGGTCTTCGCCGTTGAGGCCCTGCTTGAGGGTCACGAACACCAGCGGCACCTGCCCCTTCAGTTCGTCCTTGACCCCGATCACCGCTGCTTCGGCCACACGC
The DNA here is from genome assembly GCF_014841975.1 of Stenotrophomonas sp. CFBP 13724. Lineage (NCBI taxonomy): Bacteria > Pseudomonadati > Pseudomonadota > Gammaproteobacteria > Lysobacterales > Lysobacteraceae > Stenotrophomonas > Stenotrophomonas sp. CFBP 13724. The sequence continues at coordinate 467,483 of NZ_JACYUW010000002.1, read as the reverse complement.
GGATGACCGGAAATGGCCTCTTCGATCTCGCGCGTGCCCAACCGATGCCCGGCCACGTTGATCACATCGTCGGTGCGGCCGAGGATGAACGTGTAGCCATCCTCGTCGCGGATGGCCCAGTCCAGCGAGCTGTAGAGCAGTTCCTTGAAGTGGCTGAAGTAGCTCTGCAGGAAGCGCGCATCGTCGTTCCATACGGTGCTCATGCAGCCCGGCGGCAGCGGCGGGGTCATCACCAGCACGCCCTTCTGCCCGGGCGCGACCTCCCCCCCGGTGTTCTCATCGATCACCTTCATCCGGTAACCCAGGTTGGGGAAGCCGGGAGAGCCGAAGCGCACCGGTTTCATGTCCAGTCCCGGCAGCAGGGTGAGTGCCGGCCAACCGGTTTCGGTCTGCCAGTAGTTGTCGATGATCGGCTTGCCCAGCGCTTCGTTGGCCCAGTGTGCGGTGGGCTCGTCCAGCGGTTCACCGGCCAGGAAAATGTACTTCAGCGCCTTCAGGTCATGCCGGCGGATGAAGTCGACATCGTGCTTTTTCAGCACGCGGATCGCGGTCGGCGAAGAGAACAGGGTGCGCACGTTGTACTGCTCGCACAGCGCCCACCAGATGCCCGGATCCGGGTGGGTCGGCAGGCCTTCGTACAACAGCGACGTGCAGCCGCCGATCAGCGGCCCATACACGTTGTAGGAGTGCCCCACCGCCCAGCCGACATCGGAGGTGGAGAACATCACCTGGCCCGGCTGGCAATCGAACACGGTCTGCATCGACTGGGCCATCGCCACCGCATAGCCACCGACATCGCGCTGCACGCCTTTCGGCTTGCCGGTGGTGCCGGAGGTATACAGCAGGTAGCTCGGTTCGCTGGATTCCAGCCACTGGACGGGCACATCGACTTCGCCGACTTCGGCACGCAGGGAGGCGTAGTCCAGATCGCGCCCGGCCTGGCGCGGTTCAGCCGGGTCCAGCCCGCGCGACACGATCAGTACGTGCGGCGGTGGATTCTGCGCCTCGGCGCAGGCCGCATCGACCATGCCCTTGTAGGGAATGAGCTTGCCACCGCGCATGCCGGCGTCGGCGGCGATCAACAGCTTCGGCTGCGCGTCATCGATGCGCAGGGCCAGGTTGTGGGCTGCAAAGCCGCCGAACACCACTGAGTGCACGGCGCCGATCCGGGCGCAGGCCAGCATGGCGAACACCGCCTCGGCCATGTTCGGCATGTAGATGACCACGCGATCCCCGTGACCGACCTCCAGCCGCTTCAGCACGGCGGCGAAGTCGTTCACTTCGCGGTACAGCTGGCGATAGGTGATTTCGCGCGTGGTACCGGTTTCGGTGGACACCGCCACCAGTGCAAGCTGGTCGGGGCGTTCGGCCAGGTGACGGTCGACGGCGTTGTAGCAGAGGTTGGTTTCCCCGCCGACGTACCACCGCCGGAACGGCGGATTGCTGTAGTCCAGCACCTGCTGTGGCTTCTTGTGCCAATAGATGCGATTGGCTTCTTCGCCCCAGAACTCCTCCGGCTCGTCGATCGAACGGCGGTAGGTTTCTTCGTAGTCCATGACACAGCCCTCCCAGACAAAGTCATGGCATCGAGCATAGAGCGCCAGCCGCGGCGCGAACGCCCCGACCTTGGTCGTAGGTCAACGTCAACGTCAACGTCAAAAGCCCTGCAGGGCTGTGGGTTGGGCGGGGCGGGGTGGGTTGGCGGGAATCGCCGTGAATACGTCCCTGTAGGCTCGCCATCCGCATCCATGCGGATGAGCGTTCCCGCCAACCCACCCCGCCCCACCTTCGACAGGTCCATGGGGGCCATGGGACATGCGGGTATCGGTAGCGCCGACCCATGGTCGGCGGAATGTTCCCGCCAACGGCCCGCTGCGCTCGCCGAGCATGGCTCGGCGCTACAGGTCACGTCGGCGCGTCGGGTGGAGGGAGCCCCTGAGTCAGGGGCGGCCGCGAAGCGGCGGGGTGTGGGTGTTGGTGAGGAGGGGCCCACGCTTTGCTGCGCAAACCGTGGGAGCGGCAGCGCGAATGCGATGACGTGTCCCCGTCACCGCCCGGCCCACCCCCAGCTGCAGCGCGAGAGCAGCCACCCGCGAGGGGGGTCTCACACGTTCGCCACCCCACCACCAGGCGAAAAAAAACGCCAGGACTAGCCCGGCGTTTCTTCGAACCAACTGAAACGGTTAATCAGCCCAGCAGGTGCGCCACGGCCGCACGCTCGTCTTCCAGCTCCGCCAGGGTCTTGTCGATGTACTTCTGGCTGAACTCGTCGATCGGCAGGTCCTTGACCAGGGTGTACTCGCCATTCTCGGTGGTGACCGGGAAGCCGAAGATCACACCTTCCGGAATGCCGTAGGAACCGTCGGACGGCACGCCCATGGTCAGCCACTTGCCGTTGCTGCCCAGCACCCAGTCACGGATGTGGTCGATGGCGGCGTTGGCAGCCGACGCGGCCGAGGACGAACCGCGGGCTTCGATGATCGCCGCGCCGCGCTTGCCCACGGTCGGGATGAAGGTGCCGGCATTCCAGTCCTGGTCGTTGATGGCCTCGGCGATGGACGCGCCATCAGCGGTGGCGAAGCGGTAATCCGGGTACATGGTCGGGCTGTGGTTGCCCCACACGACCAGCTTTTCCATGCCGGCGACAGGCTTGCCCAGCTTGGTCGAAAGCTGGCTCAGCGCGCGGTTGTGGTCCAGGCGCAGCATGGCGGTGAAGTTGCGCGGGTTCAGGTCCGGCGCCGACTTCATCGCGATGTAGGCATTGGTGTTGGCCGGATTGCCGACCACCAGCACCTTGACGTCACGCTTGGCGACCTTGTTCAGTGCCGCGCCCTGGGCGGTGAAGATCTCCGCATTGGCCTGCAGCAGGTCGGCGCGCTCCATGCCCGGGCCGCGCGGACGGGCGCCGACCAGCAGGGCCACGTCGACGTCCTTGAAGGCCACTTCGGCGTTGTCGGTACCGACGATGCCGGCCAGCAGCGGGAAGGCGCAGTCTTCCAGTTCCATGATCACGCCCTTCAGCGCGGCCTGGGCCTTTTCCATCGGCAGCTCAAGCAGCTGCAGGATGACCGGCTGGTCCTTGCCGAGCATTTCGCCAGAGGCGATGCGGAACAGCAGGGCATAGCCGATCTGGCCGGCAGCGCCGGTCACGGCAACACGAACGGGTGCTTTCATGGGGATTTCCTCTGCTAAGAAGCTAAATAGCGATATGGGGGACGGCCGCGCGGGCGGAGACAGGCCTGGCGGGGCGGCCGGAACATGAAAACGGCCCCCTTCACAGGGGGCCGTCCGGAGCGAATCAGGCGTTGGGAATCAGCTTGTTCCATTCCGCCACGCGCTCGGCCTGGGCGGCCAGCACAGCGTCGGTGTCGCCTTCCAGGGTGATCGAATGGATCACGTCGCCCTGCTTGACCGAATCCACGATGGCCTGGCCTTCCAGGACCTGGCCGAACACGGTGTGCTTGCCGTCCAGCCAGTCGGTCTTGATGTGGGTGATGAAGAACTGGCTGCCATTGGTGTTCGGGCCGGCGTTGGCCATCGACAGCGAACCCACCTGGTGCTTTACACCATTCTTTTCGTCTTCGAACTTGTAACCCGGGCCGCCGGTGCCCTGGCCCTTGGGGCAGCCGCCCTGGATCATGAAGTCCGGAATCACGCGGTGGAACACCAGGCCGTCGTAGAACTTGTGCTGGACGAGGTTCACGAAGTTGGCCACGGTCAGCGGTGCCTTGTCGGCGAACAGCTCGACCTTGATCGGGCCCTGGGTGGTGTCGAAAGTGGCGATCAGGGACATGCGGATCCTCAGGATTTCGGGTTGGAAAGGTCTAGCTCCCTAGTTTACACCCGTGATGTTCAGGGCGCGGGTACGACGATCGTTGAAGGTTCTGCAGCGGTTCTGTCTTGTGCGGCGGCGGCGACGGGGTATCCGCTGCGGGACCCGCCGCAAGTACGTCCCTGTAGGCTTGTTTACGCCCATCCATGGGCTCCAACAGTCCCGCAGCGGACACCCCGCCGCCTCTGGACAGATGGCCGCTGCTGTGGGGGAAGGAAGAGCAAGGGCAAAGGCGGTCGACCGCGGCGGGCTGCTGCCGCCGGGCACGGGGACTCGCAGGCGGGGTCGGGGCAGGCCACACAGGATTCTGTGAGGCAGGAGCCGAACTGAAGCCCCCATGGAGGGGTTCACGGCGTGTCCTGTGTGGCCTGCAGCGACCCCGGCCCACCGTGGAAACGAAGGCGCTGCGCTTCCACCTGAATGGGCGTCTGCCCACGCCTGAAACAAGGTTTTCGCGAAACGGCAAGATCGCGGTATGATGATGGACTTCTTTTTCCAAATCCGGCGCCGACTGGCCCCCTTTCGCATGTCCATCGAAAATCTTCGCAACATCGCCATCGTCGCGCACGTCGACCATGGTAAGACCACCCTGGTCGATCAGCTGCTGAAGCAGTCCGGCACCCTGTCCGAACGCACCGTCCTCGCCGAGCGCGTGATGGACAGCAACGATCAGGAAAAGGAACGCGGCATCACCATCCTGGCCAAGAACACGGCCATCACCTGGGAAGACAAGAAGACCGGTATCAAGAACCGGATCAACATTGTCGACACCCCCGGACACGCCGACTTCGGCGGCGAAGTGGAGCGCGTGCTGTCGATGGTCGACACCGTGCTGATCCTCGTCGATGCGATGGACGGCCCGATGCCGCAGACCCGCTTCGTGACCCAGAAAGCCTTCGCGATGGGCTTCAAGCCGATCGTGGTGGTCAACAAGGTCGACCGTCCGGGCTCGCGTCCGGACTGGGTGATCGACCAGGTCTTCGACCTGTTCGACAAGCTCGGCGCTACCAATGAGCAGCTCGATTTCCCGATCGTCTACGCTTCGGCCCTGAACGGCTATGCGGGCCTGGAAGACAGCGTGCGCGACGGCGACATGACCCCGCTGTACGAAGCCATCATGCAGCACGCGCCGAAGCCGGAAGTGGATCCGGACGGCCCGTTCCAGATGCGCATCAGCCAGCTGGACTACAACAACTTCGTGGGCGTGATCGGCATCGGCCGCATCCAGCGCGGCACCCTGAAGAAGAACATGCAGGTCGCGGTGATCGACCGTGAAGGCAAGAAGCGCAACGGCAAGGTTGCCCAGGTGCTGGGCTTCCTGGGTCTGGAGCGCATCGAGCAGGACACCGCCGAAGCCGGCGATATCGTCGCCATCTCCGGCATCGCCGAGCTGACCATCTCCGACACCCTGTGCCATCCGGATACCCCGGAAGCGCTGCCGGCGCTGACCGTCGATGAACCGACGATCTCGATGACCTTCCAGGTCAACAATTCGCCGTTCGCCGGCAACAAGGACCTGTCCGGTGGCAAGTTCCTGACCAGCCGCCAGATCAAGGACCGCCTGGACCGCGAACAGGTCCACAACGTGGCCCTGAAGGTGGAGCAGCTGGAAGACGCGGACAAGTTCCTGGTCTCCGGCCGTGGCGAGCTGCACCTGTCGGTGCTGATCGAGAACATGCGTCGCGAAGGCTACGAGCTGGCCGTGTCGCGCCCGGAAGTGATCATCAAGCAGATCGACGGCCAGGCCATGGAGCCGATCGAACAGCTGGTGGTGGACATCGAAGAACAGCACCAGGGCGGCGTCATGGAAAAGCTGGGCACCCGCAAGGGCCAGCTGAAGAACATGGAGCCGGACGGCAAGGGCCGCGTGCGCCTGGAATACCAGATCCCGGCGCGTGGCCTGATCGGCTTCCAGAACGAGTTCAAGACCCTGACCCAGGGCTCGGGCCTGCTGTTCCACGTCTTCGACCATTACGGTCCGAAGGAACAGGGCAGCATCGCCAAGCGCCAGAACGGCGTGATGATCGCCAATGCGCCGGGCGCCACCCCCGCCTACTCGCTCGGACCGCTGCAGGAACGCGGCAAGCTGTTCGCTGCTGAGGGCGACAACGTGTACGAAGGCCAGCTGATCGGTATCCATTCCAAGGACAACGACCTGACCGTCAACGCGATCAAGACGAAGCCGCTGACCAACATGCGCGCTTCCGGCAAGGACGATGCGATCCAGCTGACCCCGGCGATCAAGTACTCGCTGGAGCAGGCCCTGGACTTCATCGAAGACGACGAGCTGGTCGAGATCACGCCGAAGGAAATCCGCCTGCGCAAGAAGGGGCTGACCGAAAGCGATCGCAAGAAGGCCTCGCGCGGCGGCTGAGCCGACCTGTGAGCCAGACCGCTTACAACCCGGATCCGAAACGGCATCCGGGGCTGCATGTCATCGCCTTGCTCGAAACGGGCAAGGCGGTGCTTGCACTGCTGGCGGCGACCGGGCTGGAACTGCTCGGTCCGCAGCCACTGCGCGATGGAATCAGTGCCCTGATCCGGCGTTTCAGCCTGGACCCGGATCACGGCGCCCTGCCCTCGCTGCTCACCATGATCAGTCCCGATGCAGTGCATCTGGCGGCGGCGGCGATGCTCGCCTACGCGGTGCTGCACCTGGTGGAAGCCTGGGGTCTGTGGCGCGCCAAGGCCTGGGCGTCGTGGCTGGGCTGCGTGTCAGCCGGCATCTACCTGCCCTTCGATGTGTACGCTATTGCCCGCCATCCCGGCTGGGCCTCCTGGACCGTGCTGGTGATCAACCTGCTGGTGGTCTACGTGCTCGCACGCGACATCCTAAAGCGCAAACCCTGACGACCCCGCGATACACTGGGCCGGTGACCAAGCCGCCCCTCATGCGCATCGTCCCGAAGCTGCACCCCTGTTTCCGCCTGTCCAGCGTGCTCGCCGCGCTGCTGTTGGCGTGCCCGGGCGGCCTGTCGGCGGCACCACCACGCGCGCCCACGGCGCATCCTGCTGCGGCAGCCGCGGCGCCTTTCGCCTATGCCGAAGCCGAAGTCGCCGACCTGCAGGCACGCATGCTGGCCGGGGAGCTGACCAGCCGCACCCTCACCCGTGCCTATCTGGAGCGGATCGCCGCGCTGGACCGTGCGGGGCCGCGCCTGCGCGCGGTCATCGAGCTCAACCCGGATGCGCTGAAGGACGCCGCCCAACGCGACCAGGAGCGCCGCAGCGGCCGCCTGCGCGGCCCCCTCCATGGCATCCCGGTGCTGCTCAAGGACAACATCAACGCCGCGCCCATGAGCACCACGGCCGGTTCGCTGGCATTGGCCGGTTTCCGGCCGGACGATGCCTTCCTGGTTCGGCGCCTGCGCGAAGCCGGCGCGGTGATCCTCGGCAAAGCCAACCTCAGTGAATGGGCCAACTATCGCGGCGCGGACTCCACCTCCGGCTGGAGCGCGCGCGGCGGCCAGACCCGCAACCCGTATCGACCCGGCTACAGCCCCTGCGGCTCCAGCAGTGGCAGCGCGGTGGCGGTGTCGGCGAACCTGACCGCGGTCTCGATCGGGACCGAAACCGATGGCAGCATCGTCTGCCCGGCCGCCGTCAACGGCGTGGTCGGGCTGAAGCCCACGGTGGGGCTGGTCAGCCGCGACGGCATCATCCCGATCTCCTTCAGCCAGGACACGCCCGGCCCGATCACCCGCACCGTGGCCGATGCCGCCGCGGTGCTGACTGCCATCGCCGGACGCGATGACGCCGACCCGGCCACGGCGACGATGCCGGGACGTGCGGTGTACGACTACACCGCGCGGCTGAACCCCGATGGCCTGCGCGGCGCGCGGATCGGCGTGCTGGACAGCCCACTGACCCTGCGCCCCGGCATCGACACGCTGATGCAGCACGCCCTGGACGAACTGCGCCGGGCCGGCGCCACCGTGGTGAGGGTGCCGGCGCTGGACGAACGCCAGTGGGCCGACGCCGAGCAGACCATGCTGCGTTTCGAGTTCAAGGCCGGCCTGGAACGCTACCTGCGTCGCTGGAAGGCGCCGCTGCGCACGCTGCCGCAGGTCATCGCCTTCAATACGGAACACGCCGCCCAGGAACTGCCGCTGTTCGGCCAGGAACTGCTGGAAGCGTCGGCGCAGGCCGGCACGCTGGGCGATGCAGGCTACATCCAGGCGCGCACCCAAGCGCGCCGGATGGCCGGTGAGCAGGGCATCGATGCTTTGCTGCGCGCACACCAGCTGGACGCGCTGGTAGCGCCGACCACCGGTACCGCATGGCCGATCACCCGCAGCGGCGGCGATGCCTTTCCCGGCGGCAGTTACAGCGCCGCCGCTGTTGCCGGCTATCCCAGCCTGAGCGTGCCGATGGGCCATGTGGATGGCCTGCCGGTGGGGCTGCTGTTCATGGGCACCGCCTGGACCGAACCGCGCCTGATCGAGCTGGGCTACGCCTACGAACAGCGGACCATGGCGCGCCGCCCACCGCCGTTGTAGCCGCTGCAGGTCGGCTGGATCGTCGACATGCCGCCGAGCATGGCTCGGCGCTACCGGGCTGACGCCGCCGTCGCGTCGCGGCGCTAACCCACTGCGGGCTCGCCATCTTCCGCACCGGGAGAACGGACATCCGCTTCGGGCGCCGCCGCCACGCGGTGACGCGGCATGTCGGCGCCCTCTTCCATTTGCGCGCGCAGCCGCGGCAGCGCCTGCGGATGCTCACGCGCCAGGAAATCCAGCATGCGTTCACGCACCAGGCAGCGCAGGTCGAAGGCGTCGCCGGAGTTGCGCGCACTGACCAGCAGGCGCACCTGCAGGGTGTGTTCGGTGGTCTCGGTGACCTGGGTGACGCAGACCCGTCCATCCCATAGCGGGGCGTCCTTGCAGATGCGCTCAAGCTCTGCCCGTATCGCGGGAATCGGCGCGCGGTAGTCCAGCCACAGGAAGGCCGTTCCCAGCAGATCGGCGCTGCGCCGGGTCCAGTTCTGGAAGGGATTTTCGATGAACCAGGTCAGCGGCACCACCATCCGTCGTTCGTCCCAGATGCGGACCACGACGTAACTGCTGCCGATCTCCTCGATCCGCCCCCACTCCCCTTCCACGATGACCACGTCATCCAGCCGGATCGGCTGGGTCACCGCGATCTGCATGCCGGCGATCAGGTTGCCGAACACCGGCTTGGCGGCAATACCGGCAACCAGGCCGATGAGGCCTGCCGAAGCCAGCAGCGCCGAGCCGATCTTGGCCACCATCTCGAACTGCAGCAGCACCAGCGAGGCACCCAGGATGATGATGCCACCCATCAGCACGCGGCTGAGGACGCGGGTCTGGGTCTGGATGCGACGGGCTTCGAGGTTGTCGGCGACTTCGATGGGGTGGTTGCGCAGGATGGCTTTTTCACCGGCAGCGACCGCGCGCACCAGCAGCCAGATGAAGCAGGCGGTCAAGCCGATGTGTGCGACGCGCTGTGCCTGTTCCAGCCAGCCACCGCGCAGGGGCGTGGCTTCCAGCGCGGGGACCATCAGGAACAGCGGGAAGGCCAGCGCCAGCGGCGGACCCAGCATCCGGCCGATACGTGCACGCCGCCGGTCCCTGCCGGCCAGGCGACGATACAGCGCCAGGATGACCCACGCCCCCAGCGCCCCGACCGCCAGTGCAATGCCCAGCGGTACCACGTAAGCCTGCACCTGTTGCCACTGCATCACCCTTGCACCTCCACGACCACGCGAAAGGATCAGCGTGTCGCAAAGGCCATGATCGCGGTGTCAGCCGTTCGTAAACAGCGGGTCAGAGTCAGAGGTCAGAGTCAGCCTGCCTGCTTGCGCACGATCGCCATCGCGATTTCCAGCGACTGCTCGTAGTTCAGCCGCGGATCCACGCTGGAGCGATAGGCACGTTCCAGGTCGCGTTCGGTGAGCTCGCGCGCGCCGCCGGTGCACTCGGTCACATCCTCACCGGTCATCTCCAGGTGGACGCCACCCAATCGGGTGCCCGCTGCGGCATGCAGGTCGAAGGACAGCTCCACCTCACCGCGGATGTTGTCGAAGCGACGCGTCTTGTAGCCGTTGCCGGTGCTTTCGGTGTTGCCATGCATCGCATCGCAGACCCACAGCACGCGACGCCCGTCGCGCTTCACCGCATCCAGCAGCGGTGGCAGCTTGTCCGCGATCTGCGCTGCGCCCATGCGGTGGATGAAGCTCAGGCGGCCCGGCTCGTCATCCGGGTTCAGCACGTCGATCAGGCGCAGCAACTGGTCCGGCTGCACCGACGGCCCGACCTTGATCGCGATCGGATTGCGCACGCCACGCAGGTATTCCACGTGGGCGCCATCCAGCGCCGCCGTGCGCATGCCGATCCACGGGTAGTGCGTGCTCAGGTTCAGCCAGCCCTGCTGGCGTGGCACCTGCCGCGTCAGGCCCTGCTCGTAGGGCAGCAGCAGCGCTTCATGCGAGGTGTAGAAGTCGACCCGCTTGAGGTTGTGCACGCGCGAGCCGGAAATGGTCTCCATGAAGCCGATCGAATCCTCGATCGAGGTCACCATCTTCTGGTACTCGACGGCCAGCGGCGAATGCCGCACCCACTCCAGGTTCCAGTATTCCGGGTGATGCAGGTCGGCGAAGCCGCCGTCGATGAGCGCGCGCACGAAGTTCATCGTCATCGCCGAATGGGCATGCGCCTGCAGCATCCGACGCGGATCCGGCAGGCGTGCCGCTTCGGTGAAGGCTGGCGCGTTGATCACATCGCCGCGGTAGCTCGGCAGGGTCACCCCGTCGCGCGTTTCGGTATCGGCAGAACGCGGCTTGGCGTACTGGCCGGCGAAGCGCCCGACCCGGATAACCGGCTTGCGCAGACCGTGCACCAGCACCAGGCTCATCTGCAGCAGCACCTTGAGCCGATTGGAGATCATGCCCGACTCGCAGTCGCTGAAGTTCTCCGCGCAGTCACCGCCCTGCAGCAGGAAACGGCGCCCTTCCTGGGCGTCGGCCAACTGCTGCTTCAGTGCGACGATCTCCCACGAGGTCACCAGCGGCGGCAGCCGCTTCAGCTCATGCAGCGCGGCATCCAGCGCCACCGGATCCGGGTAGGTGGGCATCTGCAGCGCGGTCTTGCCGCGCCAGCTGTCCGGTGACCAGTCGACGGTGGGCAGGGAATCAACGGACGACATGGCGAACTCCAGAACGTTCAGGGTAGCGCCGAGCCATGCTCGGCGGGACAACTACAGCAGGCACGCTCAGCGCGTGCGACGGAACGATACCAGCAACGCCCAGCCCGCCAGCAGGGCGAACCACGCCAGCGACCACATCGGCATCGTCAGCCCGAGGAAGGTCCAGTCGATGTTGCCGCAGTTGCCGGTGCCGGTCAGCACCGTGCGGAACACTTCGAAGGGCCCCATGGTTTCGCTGAGGAAGGCCAGCGGCGGGCCGCAGGTGGCGCCGAACTCCGGCGGGATCATCTGCACGTACACGTGCCGTGCCGCGATGCCGATCCCCACGCCTGCGGCAATGAAGGCCAGCATCCCGTAGGTGACCCGGCCGGGGCGGTTGGACGGCCCGTGCAGTGCACCTATCAGGAACAGCAGGCCCAGCGCGGCGAAGGCGATGCGCTGGAAAATACACAACGGGCACGGCTCCAGCCCCATCTGCAACTGCAGGAAGATGGCGTAGCCGAGCAGACCGGCACAGATCAGGAAACCCAGCAGGTACTGGGCGCGGAACGGCCAACGGAACGGATTCATGGGGCGACTCTAGCCAGGCAGGTGCCAAGGGTAACCGACCGGCGCCGCCGTTCGAACCGCTGCGCGCCGCGCCGGTCGGAATATCGCCGCCTGCCAACGCAAAAGCCCGGCGCGAGGCCGGGCTTCTGACAGTACAGCAGGAAACGGTCCGATTACTCGGCCACTTCCTCGGCAACGGCGGCCGGACGGTCGACCAGCTCGACGTAGGCCATCGGCGCATTGTCGCCGGCGCGGAAACCGCACTTCAGCAGACGCAGGTAGCCACCCGGACGCGACGCGTAACGCGGGCCGAGGATGGTGAACAGGTTGCCGACGGCTTCGTTGTCACGCAGGCGGGCGAAGGCCAGACGACGGTTGGCGACGGAGTCGACCTTGGCCAGGGTGATCAGCGGCTCGGCGACGCGGCGCAGTTCCTTGGCCTTCGGCAGGGTGGTCTTGATCAGCTCGTGCTTGAACAGCGAGGCGGCCATGTTCTTGAACATCGCTTCGCGGTGGGCGCTGGTGCGGCTGAACTTACGGCCGGATTTCTGGTGACGCATGGTGGTGATTCCTTTGCAAGATTGAGGCTTTGGGGATCGTTGTCGCCGTCATGGCGCTGAATTCGGACTGCGGATGGTCCTGGCCGCCCGTCCTGGTCGGCCTGTCCGCGGACGTTTCGTCCGTCGGTTTGTGCGAAGGCCCCACCGTCGCCGGTGGAGCCTTTCGCGGTATTGCAGAAGCAGGTATCAGCCCAGCATGCCGTGGCTGGCGACACCGGCCGGCGGCCAGTTCTCCAGCTTCATGCCGAGTGACAGGCCACGCTGGGCCAGCACTTCCTTGATCTCGGTGAGCGACTTCTTGCCCAGGTTCGGGGTCTTCAGCAGCTCCACTTCGGTCTTCTGGATCAGATCGCCGATGTAATAGATGCTTTCCGCCTTCAGGCAGTTGGCCGAACGCACGGTCAGCTCCAGGTCGTCGATCGGGCGCAGCAGCACCGGATCCACGCCGTTGTTGGCCGGCTTGGCTGCACCGCGGTCGCGGTGGGTGAAGTCACCGAACACCGACAGCTGGTCGCTGAGGATGTCGGCGGCAGTGCGCACGGCTTCCTCGGCGTCGATGGTGCCGTTGGTCTCGATATCGATGACCAGCTTGTCCAGGTCGGTACGCTGTTCGACACGTGCCGCTTCCACGGCATAGGCGACGCGGCGGACCGGCGAGAACGAGGCATCCAGGACCAGGCGGCCGATGGCACGGGTTTCTTCGTCCGGACGACGACGCGCGGCAGCCGGCTGGTAGCCGAAACCACGTTCGATCTTCAGACGCATGTTGACTGCCGTATCCTTGGTCAGGTTGCAGATCACGTGGTCGCCGTTGAGGACCTCCACGTTGTGATCGACCTTGATGTCGGCAGCGGTAACGACGCCCGGACCCTGCTTGGACAGGGACAGGGTGGCGCTGTCGCCGGTATGCATACGGATGGCCACGTCCTTCAGGTTGAGCAGGACTTCAAGCACGTCCTCCTGCAGACCTTCGACCGTGGTGTACTCATGCAACACGCCGTCGATTTCGACTTCCGTGATCGCGAAGCCCGGGATGGACGACAGCAGGACGCGACGCAGGGCGTTGCCCAGCGTGTGCCCATAACCACGCTCCAAGGGTTCGATAACGACCTTGGCGCGTGTGTCGGTAAGGCGTTCGATCTGCGGGCCACGAGGACGCAGAACCTGGTTGGCGGTAACCGTCATGTTGCGGGTTCTCCTAGTGAACCCCCGGCCGTCGCCGGGGGCTCTCCAATGTGAATTACTTCGAATACAGCTCGACGATCAGCGCTTCATTGATGTCTGCAGGCAGGTCCGAACGATCCGGAACCGCCTTGAAGACGCCGGCGAACTTGCCGGAATCCACTTCAATCCACGACGGACGCATGTCGTGCGTGGCCGAAACGGTCAGGGCTTCCTGGACGCGCAGCTGCTTGGCAGCTTTTTCGGACAGTGCAACCGCGTCGCCGGCCTTGATCTGGTACGAAGCCAGGTTGACCGACTTGCCGTTGACGGTGACGCCGCGGTGCGAGACCAGCTGACGCGCAGCCGGACGGGTCACAGCGAAGCCCATGCGATAGACGACATTGTCCAGACGGGTTTCCAGCAGCTGCAGCAGGTTCTCGCCGGTGTTGCCCTTCTTGGTCGAGGCCTTCTTGTAGTAGTTGCGGAACTGACGCTCCAGCAGGCCGTAGATACGCTTGACCTTCTGCTTTTCACGCAGCTGGGTGGCGTAGTCGGACAGCTTGCCCTTGCGGGCAGTGGCGCCGTGCTGGCCGGGCTTCTGCTCCAGCTTGCACTTGGAGTCCAGCGCACGCGCCGGGCTCTTGAGGGAAAGGTCGGCGCCTTCGCGGCGGGCGAGCTTACAGGTAGGACCGATATAACGAGCCATTTCTTATCGCTCCCTTAGACGCGACGCTTCTTCGGCGGACGGCACCCGTTGTGCGGGATTGGCGTCACGTCGATGATGTTGGTGATCTTGTAACCGACGTTGTTCAGCGAACGAACGGCGGACTCACGACCCGGACCCGGGCCCTTGATGCGGACTTCCAGCGACTTCACGCCGTAGTCGAGCGCAGCACGGCCGGCCTTTTCGGCGGCAACCTGGGCAGCGAACGGGGTCGACTTGCGCGAACCGCGGAAGCCGGCGCCACCGGAGGTCGCCCACGACAGGGCATTACCCTGGCGGTCGGTGATGGTCACGATGGTGTTGTTGAAAGAAGCGTGGACGTGGGCGACGCCATCAGTGATGACGCGCTTGATCTTCTTCTTGGTCTTAGCAGCGGGCTTAGCCATTTATGTGTCCCTTACTTCCTGATCGCCTTGCGCGGACCCTTGCGGGTGCGGGCGTTGGTACGGGTACGCTGGCCACGCAGCGGGAGACCGCGACGATGACGCAGACCGCGGTAGCAGCCCAGGTCCATCAGGCGCTTGATCGCGATGCCGATTTCACGGCGCAGATCACCTTCAACGATGTACTTGCCGACTTCCGAACGCAGACGTTCGATTTCCGGCTCCGACAGATCGCGGATCTTGGTGGTCGAAGCAACGCCTGCGACTTCGCAGACCTTCTTCGAACGGGTACGGCCGATGCCGTAAATGCTTTGCAACCCGACCCAGACATGCTTCTGGGCTGGCAGGTTGACGCCTGCAATACGCGCCATGACGCGGTTCTCCAGCTGAGTGATGGCCGACAGCGCACCATGAAGGCGCGCAAATCCGGCAGGATGGATCAAAAATGGTAACCAACAAACGAACAGGTTCCGGTTTACTGGAAAGTCCGTGAAACCACGAAGGCTTCATGAACCTTGGCCCGGGGAGTGTGCCCAGGCTCCGGCGCCGGATCAGGTTGGTCGCGACGGCAATCCCGGGGGATTGCTGCCGTGGCCGCCCGCGCTACTCCTGCGCAGGACCACCAGATCTCACCCCCACCCGGAACCGCTGCGGGGGCCGCCCTTCTTTGGATAGCCGGGTCCGCGAAGCGGAGGACCATCACATCAGGAAGACGATAGTGTAACAGGGAGATCAGCCGCGCGCAAAACCGCCGCGGTTGCCGCCCTTCAGGTTTGCCTTCTTCAGCAGGCTCTCGTACTGGTGCGACATCAGGTGCGCCTGCACCTGGGCGATGAAGTCCATCACCACCACCACCACGATCAGCAGCGAGGTGCCGCCGAAGTAGAACGAAGCATTCAGCTGCGTGCGCATCAGTTCCGGCAGCAGGCAGACGATCACCAGGTAGGCCGAACCGGCTGCGGTCAGGCGGGTCAGCACGCCATCGATGTAATCAGCGGTGGCCTTGCCCGGACGGATGCCCGGGATCAGCGCGCCCGACTTCTTCAGGTTGTCGGCGGTTTCCTGCGAGTTGAACACCAGCGCGGTATAGAAGAACGCGAAACCGGTGATCAGGCCAGCGAACACGATCATGTGCAGCGGCTCGCCCGGGCCCAGCGCATTGGCGATCTTCTGCAGCCACTGGCCGGTGGTGCTCTGGTTGGCCGCCTGGCCGGACCACATGGCCAGCGTTGCCGGGAAGGCCAGCAGGCTGGAGGCGAAGATCGCGGGGATCACGCCGGCCATGTTGAGCTTCAGCGGCAGGAACGAGGTCTGGTTCATGTACGCGTTGCGGCCACCCTGGCGACGTGCGTAGTTCACCGTGATGCGGCGCTGGCCGCGTTCGACGAACACCACGAAGAAGGTGAAGGCCAGCACCACCAGCGCGATCAGCAGCAGCTGGATGAACTGGATGTTGCCGTCACGGTAGGCGTCGAAGGTGTGGATGATCGCACCCGGCAGACCGGCGACGATGCCGGCGAAGATGATCAGCGACACACCGTTGCCGATACCGCGCTCGGTGACCTGCTCGCCGACCCACATCAGGAAGATCGTACCGGCGGTCAGCGCGATGATGGCCGTGAGCACGAAGCCCATGCCCGGCGCATATACCACGGCCGCGCCACCAGGCGAGACCTGGTTCTGCAGCGCCAGCGCGATGCTGCCGCCCTGCACCACCGCCAGCAACACGGCGCCGATGCGGGAATACTGGGTGATCTTGCGGCGTCCGGATTCACCTTCCTTCTGCAGCGCCTTCAGCGCCGGGAAGATGTGGACCGCCAGCTGCATCACGATCGATGCCGAAATGTACGGCATGACGTTCAGCGCGAAGATCGAAAAACGGTGCAGGGCGCCGCCCGAGAACATGTTGAACATGTCCACGATGCCGCCGCCCTGCTGTTCCATCATGGCAAGCATGGCATCGGGATTGACGCCCGGGACCGGCACATAGCAGCCGATCCGATAGACGATCAAAGCCCCGACCACGAACAGCAGACGTTGGCGAAGTTCAGTGAACTTGCCCATTCCACCCGCGAGGTTACCGATGCCAGCTTGCGCCATGATGCTATTACTCCGTTACGCTGCCGCCGGCAGCTTCGATCGCAGCCTTGGCACCAGCCGTGGCAACGATGCCCTTCAGGGTGTACGCCTTGGTCAGTTCGCCCTTGACGACGATCTTGGCCCGCTTGGCAATGCTCGGGACCAGCTTGGCTTCACGCAGGATGGCGAAGGTGATCTCGCCGGCCGGCAGCTTGTCCAGCTGGTACAGCAGCACTTCAGCGGTGTCCTTGGCGATCGGCGAATTGAAGCCGATCTTCGGCAGACGACGCTGCATGGGGGTCTGGCCGCCTTCGAAGCCGGCCTTGATCTTGCCGCCACCCTTGCGGGCGAACGAACCCTTGTGGCCGCGGCCGCAGGTCTTGCCCAGGCCGGAGCCGATGCCACGACCGACGCGGGTGCGTGCGGTACGGGCGCCCGGTGCCGGGCTCAGGTCATTCAGATGCATGGTCATTGGATTATTCCTCAACCTTGACGAGGTAGTGAACCTTGTTGATCAGGCCGCGAACCTGCGGGCTGTCCTTCAGTTCACGCACATCGTTGAGCTTGCTCAGGCCCAGGGCGCGGACCGACAGGCGGTGCAGCGACTGGGAACCACGAAGGCCGCGCACCAGGCGCACCTTGACGGTCTTGCCGGTTTCATTAGCCATGGTTCAGATCCTCTACCTTCTTGCCGCGCTTGGCCGCGATGCGGGCCGGCGACTGCGTGGCAGCCAGGCCCTTCACGGTGGCACGCACCAGGTTGATCGGGTTGCGCGAGCCGGTGGCCTTGGCCAGCACGTTCTTCACACCAACGGCTTCCAGCACGGCACGCATGGCGCCGCCGGCGATCACGCCGGTACCTTCCGAGGCCGGCTGCATGAACACACGGGCTGCGCCGTGACCGTCCTTGACCGTGTGCCACAGGGTGCCGTTGTTCAGATCGACGGTGACCTGGTTCTTGCGAGCCTGTTCCATCGACTTCTGGATGGCGACCGGCACTTCGCGCGCCTTGCCATAACCGAAACCGACCTTGCCTTCGCCATCGCCGACCACGGTCAGTGCGGTGAAGGTGAACTGGCGACCGCCCTTGACGGTCTTGCTGACGCGGTTGACCGCGACCAGCTTCTCGATCATGCCGTCGTCGACTTTCTCTTCGCGGTTACGGTCGCGATCGCGACCCCGCTGCTGACGTTCTTCTGCCATTTCTATTCCTTGGTTGATTGGGTATGTACGGCTCAGGGCCGCTTATGGTTGTGAAGTGGTGCGTTGTTCCGTCATGTCGTTGCAGAAGAACGACAGCGTCCGGCCACCCTCTGGCCGGCGAGCAGGCGGAAAGGAGCCCGGAGGCTCCCTTCCTTGTCCCTTAGAACTGCAGGCCGGCTTCGCGGGCAGCGTCAGCCAGGGCCTTGATGCGGCCGTGGTAACGGTAACCCGAACGATCGAAGGCCACCTTCTCGATGCCAGCGGCCTTGGCGCGCTCGGCAACGATGCGACCCACCTTGGCGGCGGCTTCGGCGTTCTTGCCGCTCTTCAGGCCATCCTTGACGTCGGCCTGGGTGGTGTTGGCGGCAGCCAGCACCTTCGAGCCGTCGGCAGTGAAGACCTGCGCGTACAGGTGCTGACCGGTGCGCAGCACCGACAGACGGGCGACGCCGAGCACACGGATGTGGGCGCGGGTCGACTTGGCACGACGCAGACGGGCGATGTTCTTGTTCATGATTATTTGTCCTGGAAAGCTGAAGGTCAGGCTTCTCCCCGGGGAGTCCGCACACGGAGGTGCGGGCTCTTGCGAGGGACTCGCGCTTACGCCTTCTTGGCTTCCTTGCGAATGATGACTTCGTCGGAGTACTTCACGCCCTTGCCCTTGTACGGTTCCGGCTTGCGGAACGCACGGATCTTGGCGGCGACTTCACCGACGACCTGCTTGTCCGCGCCCTGGACCAGGATCTCGGTCTGGGTCGGGGTGGTGATGGTGATGCCTTCCGGCGCCACGTACAGCACCGGGTGCGAGAAACCGAGCGCCAGGCTCAGGTCCTTGCCCTGCATGGACGCACGGTAACCGACGCCGACCAGCTCCAGCTTGCGCTCGAAGCCTTCGGTGACGCCCTTGACCATGTTGGCCAGGATCGCGCGGACGGTACCGGTCAGCGGCACGAGGGCTGCGTCTTCGGTGCTCAGGGTGGCAACGCCGTTTTCGACATTGATTTCGATACCAGCCGGCTTGGCCAGCGACAGGGTGCCCTTCGGGCCCTTGGCGGTGACGTTCTGGTTCTGGACGTTCAGTTCGACCTTACCCAGGTCGATCGGCTTCTTGGCTACACGGGACATGTCTTACTCCTTTCGCCTTAGGCCACGAAGCACAGGACTTCGCCGCCGACGCCCAACTGGCGCGCCTGCGCATCAGTCATGATGCCCTTGGAGGTGGAAATGATGGAGATGCCCAGGCCGTTCATGACCTTCGGCAGTTCGCTCTTGCCGCGGTACTGGCGCAGGCCCGAACGCGAGAAGCGCTTCAGGGTCGCGATGACCGGCTTGCCTTCGAAATACTTCAGCACGATCTCCAGCTCGGACTTGTTGTTCTCGAGCGCGGTAACGCGCAGGTCGGTGATGTAACCCTCGTCCTTCAGGACCTGGGCGATCGCAACCTTGATCTTGGACGACGGGGCTTTCACCGTCTGCTTGCCAACCGCTGCCGCATTCTTGATGCGGACCAGCAGGTCGGCGATGGGATCAGTCATGCTCATTATGAGTACCTTTGAGTGCACCGATATCCGCTTTCGCGAATTCTGTTTTTGTTCCTGGAATGGGCCAGAACCCTGTTACTCCCCCACGACAGGCGCAGAGCGAGACGCGGGAGTATACGCCAAAAGAGCCCGACTTGCGTCGGGCTCCCTGGTTTTTTCTGGAGGGCAGCTGAACTTGCCTCCCTTGGATCCGCCCCGCCCTGTTCAGGCAAGGCGGTCAGCTGTTACCAGCTGGCCTTGCGCAGGCCCGGGACGTCACCACGCATGGTGGCTTCGCGGAGCTTGTTGCGGCCCAGGCCGAACTTGCTGTACACGCCACGCGGGCGGCCAGACAGTTCGCAACGGTTGCGGTGGCGGCTCGGCGACGAATCGCGCGGCAGCTTCGACAACTTGGTGGAGGCTTCGATCTTCTCTTCGTAAGACGCGTCCGGGGAGGACACGATCTTCTTCAGGGCAGCGCGCTTGTCAGCGAACTTCTCAGCCAGCTTCTTCCGCTTGATGTCGCGGTTGACCATGGAGGTCTTTGCCATTTCGGTTATTCCTCGACGTATCAGTTACGGAACGGGAACTTGAACGCTGCCAGCAGCGCCTTCGCTTCCGCATCGGTCTTCGCCGTGGTGGTGATGGCGATATCCATGCCGCGGATCGCGTCGACAGCGTCGAAGTCGATTTCCGGGAAGATGATCTGTTCCTTCACACCCATGTTGAAGTTGCCGCGACCGTCAAAGGAACGGCCGGAAACACCACGGAAGTCGCGCACGCGCGGCAGCGAGATGTTGATCAGGCGGTCCATGAACTCGTACATCTTTTCACGGCGCAGCGTGGTCTTGCAGCCGATCGGCCAACCATCGCGGATCTTGAACGACGCAACCGACACACGCGACTTGGTGACAACCGGCTTCTGGCCGGAAATCTTGGTCATGTCGCCGACGGCGTTTTCCAGGATCTTCTTGTTGGTCGCTGCTTCACCGACACCCATGTTGAGGGTGACTTTGACCAGCTTCGGCACTTCCATCGGATTCTTGTAGCCGAACTGCTTCATCAGCGCCGGGACTACTTCTTCCTTGTAAAACTTTTCGAGACGGGTATTCATCAGCGCATCCTCAGGCGTCGAGCGCCTCACCGCTGGAGCGGAACACACGCAGTTTGCGTCCATCCTCCAGCACCTTGAAGCCAACGCGCTCGCCCTTGCCCGTTGCCGGGTTGACGACGCTTACGTTGGAGATATGGATCGACGCTTCACGCTCGACCACGCCGCCGGCAACGCCTGCCTGCGGATTCGGCTTGGTGTGGCGCTTGACGATGTTCACGTTGGCGACGACCACACGGTCGCCGTCGACGCGGACGATTTCGCCCTGCTTGCCCTTGTCCTTGCCAGCGGTGACGACAACCTGGTCGCCCTTCTTGATACGGTTAGCCATGATTATCTCCTGTCGCTCACAGCACTTCGGGAGCGAGCGAGACGATCTTCATGAACTTCTCGGAACGAAGTTCACGCGTCACCGGTCCGAAGATACGGGTGCCGATCGGCTCCTGCTTGTTGTTCAGCAGGACAGCCGCGTTGCCGTCGAAGCGGATCAGCGAACCGTCCGGACGACGAACACCCTTACGGGTACGGACAACAACGGCGTCGTAAACTTCGCCCTTCTTGACCTTGCCGCGCGGAATCGCATCCTTCACGGTGACCTTGATGATGTCACCGATGTGGGCATAACGGCGCTTGGAACCGCCAAGCACCTTGATGCACATCAGTTCCTTGGCACCGGAGTTGTCCGCGGCGTCAAGGTAGCTCTGCATCTGGATCATGAGTCAGATCTCCTTATTCAGCCGCACGCGTGATGACTTCCACCACGCGCCAGTTCTTGGTCTTGGACATCGGAGCAATCTCGGTCACGCGCACGACATCGCCTTCGTTGCAGGCATTGTCGGCATCGTGGGCGTGCAGCTTGGTCGAGCGCTTGATGTACTTGCCGTACAGCGGGTGCTTGACCTGGCGTTCCACCAGGATGGTGACCGTCTTGTCCATCTTGTTGCTGACGACACGGCCTTCGACCGTGCGCAGCGCTTTGTTTTCAGTATTGTCGCTCATAGCGGCCATCCTTACTTGATGCTGCCGAGCAGGGTCTTGGTGCGAGCAATCTCGCGCCGGACCCGGCGGATATCGTGAGTCTTCGGCAGCTGGCCGGTGACCTGCTGCATACGGACAGAGAACTGTTCCTTACGCAGGTCGATCAGGTGGGCCTTCAGTTCGTCAGCCGACTTTTCACGGAGTTGTTTGAGGTCCATCAGCGCACCGTCCGGGTTACGAAAGTGGTGGTGACCGAAAGCTTGGCGGCGGCCAGGCGGAACGCCTCGCGTGCCACGTCTTCGGTTACACCCTCGATTTCATAGATCATGCGGCCGGGCTGGATCTGGGCCACCCAGTATTCCACGTTGCCCTTACCCGAACCCATTCGAACTTCGATGGGCTTCTTGGTGATGGGCTTGTCGGGGAACACACGGATCCACATCTTGCCACCGCGCTTGACGTAGCGGCTGATCGAGCGGCGGGCCGCTTCGATCTGACGCGCGGTCAGCTGACCGTGGGCGGTTGCCTTCAGGCCGTACTCGCCGAAGCTGACAGCGTTGGCGCTCCAGCTCAGGCCGTCGTTACGACCCTTATGTACCTTGCGGTATTTGGTTCGCTTGGGTTGCAACATTGTCGTTACCTCGCTTCACGAGCCGGGCGCTGACGGTCACCGCGGTCGCCGCGATCGTTACGATCGTTGCGCGGGGAATCGTCCTGCTTTTCCTGGCCAACCTGGGAGAAATCGAAGACCTCGCCCTTGTAGATCCAGACCTTGATGCCGATGATGCCGTAGGTCGTCTTGGCTTCAGCGAAGCCGTAGTCGATGTCGGCACGCAGCGTGTGCAGCGGCACGCGGCCTTCGCGGTACCACTCCGAACGGGCGATTTCAGCACCGTTCAAACGGCCACCGACGTTGACCTTGATGCCCAGGGCACCGAGGCGCATCGCGTTGCCGACCGAGCGCTTCATTGCACGGCGGAACATGATGCGACGCTCAAGCTGCTGCGCGATGGACTCGGCAACCAGCTGGGCGTCCAGCTCGGGCTTGCGCACTTCGGTGACGTTGATGTGCGCCGGGACGCCCATCATTTCGCTCACTTCCTTGCGCAGCTTCTCGATGTCCTCACCGCGCTTGCCGATCACCACGCCCGGACGGGCGGTGTGGATCGTCACGCGAGCGGTCTTTGCCGGACGCTCGATCAGGATCTTGCTGATGCCGGCCTGCGCAAGCTTCTTGCGCAGCATTTCCCGCACCTTCAGGTCGGCCGCCAGGTAACCAGCGAACTCGGCCTTGTTGGCGTACCACTTGGAGTTCCAATCCTTGGAAATACCGAGGCGGATACCAATCGGATGAACTTTATGACCCATGGTCTTTTCCTTTCCGCTTACTTGCCGGCGCCCACAACCACAGTGATGTGGCTGGTGCGCTTGAGGATGCGGGTACCGCGGCCTTTCGCCCGCGCCATGAAACGCTTCAGGGTCGGACCTTCATCTACCATGATGGTCTGGACCTTCAGCTCGTCGACGTCAGCGCCCTGGTTGTTCTCGGCATTTGCAATAGCCGACTCCACCACCTTCTTGATCAGGTGGGCAGCCTTCTTGTCCGAGAACTTCAGCAGGTTGACCGCACGCTCGGCAGGCAGGCCACGCACCTGGTCAGCGACCAGGCGTGCTTTCTGCGCAGAGATGCGTGCGGAGCGCAAAATGGCTTTCGCTTCCATTGTCATCTCTCCTTACTTGCCGGACTTCTTGTCACCACCGTGACCCTTGAAGGTCCGGGTGATGGCAAATTCGCCGAGCTTGTGGCCGACCATGTTCTCGTTGATGAGAACCGGGATGTGGTTCTTGCCGTTATGCACGGCAATGGTGACGCCTACCATGTCAGGCAGGATCATCGAACGACGCGACCAGGTCTTGATCGGACGCTTGCTACCCGCAGCGGCAGCCACCTTAGCAACCAGGTGGTGATCGACAAACGGGCCTTTCTTGAGTGAACGTGCCATGGTCGATTAGCCCCTACGATCGCGGACGATGAACTGCTGAGTGCGCTTGTTGTGGCGCGTCTTGTAACCCTTGGTCGGGACACCCCACGGGGTGACCGGATGCGGATTACCCTGGCCGGCCTTCGCCTCACCACCGCCGTGCGGATGGTCAACCGGGTTCATGGCAGCACCACGAACGGTCGGGCGGACACCGCGCCAGCGCTTGGCGCCAGCCTTGCCCAGCTTTTCCAGGTTGTGCTCGTCGTTACCGACTTCACCGATGGTGGCGCGGCACTCGACCGGCACCTTGCGCATTTCACCCGAGCGCAGGCGCAGGGTGGCGTAGATGCCTTCACGAGCAACGAGCTGCACGGCGGCGCCGGCGGCACGAGCGATCTGTGCACCCTTGCCCGGCTTCAGTTCGATGCCGTGGATGGTGGTACCGACCGGGATGTTGCGCAGCGGCAGCGTGTTGCCTGCCTTGATCGGCGCATCGGAGCCCGCGATCACCTGGTCACCGGCCTTCAGGCCCTTCGGTGCGATGATGTAGCGACGCTCACCGTCGACGTAGCACAGCAGGGCGATATGGGCGGTGCGGTTCGGATCGTACTCAATCCGTTCCACGCGCGCCGGAATGCCTTCCTTGTTGCGCTTGAAATCGATGACGCGGTAATGCTGCTTGTGACCACCACCAACGTGACGCGTGGTGATGCGACCGTGGTGGTTACGACCACCGGACTTGCTCTGCGGCTCCAGCAACGCTGCGTGCGGTGCGCCCTTGTGCAGATCGGGCGTAACCACGCGCACGGCCGAACGGCGGCCGGGGGAAGTGGGCTTGAATTTCATCAATGGCATGGGATGGACCTCAGGCCTTGGCCGTTACATCGATGGACTGGCCATCGGCCAGGCGCACGTACGCCTTGCGCCAATCGCCACGGCGGCCAGCGCGGTTACGGAAGGACTTGTTCTTGCCCTTGACGTTCAGCACGTTGACGGCCTCGACCTTGACGTCGAACAGCTGCTCTACCGCGGCCTTTACATCGGCCTTGGTGGCTTCGTTCGAAATCTCGAAGACATACTGGTTGGAAAGTTCCTGCAGGCGCGCGGTCTTTTCAGAGACTCGCGGAGCGCGCAGCACGCTGAAGATTTTCTCGTTGCTGCTCATGCCAGCCACTCCTCGACCTTCTTGACCGCGTCAGCGGTAATGATGACCGTATCGGCACCGACCAGCGACACCGGGTCCAGGCCCTGCACGTCACGCACTTCCACGTAGGGAATGTTGCGGGCCGACAGGTACAGGTGCTCGGATGCATCTTCAGTGACGATCAGCGGGCGCTTGCCCACTTCCAGGCCGGCCAGCTTGGCGATCAACGACTTGGTGTTGGTCGCTTCGACATCGAAGGCCTCCACGATCGTCAAACGGCCCTGACGGTTCAGCTCGGACAGGATCGCGCACATGGCGGCACGGTACTGCTTACGGTTGACCTTCTGCTCGAAGCTGCGCGGCTTGGCCGCGAAGGTGACGCCACCGCCGACGAAGATCGGAGCCGTCAGCGCGCCATGACGCGCACCGCCGCCCTTCTGCTTCTTCGACTTCTTGGTGGTGCCAGCCACTTCAGAACGAGTCTTCTGAGCCTTGGTACCAGCGCGACCGGCGTTGCGATAGGCGACGACGACCTGGTGAACCAGATCTTCGCTGAAATCGCGACCGAACACGGCTTCGGAGACCGAGACCTTGTTGTTGCTACCCGTGATAACGAGTTCCATCGTCATCTCTCCTTATGCCTTGCTCGCCGGACGGACGATCACGTCGCCACCCGCCGCGCCCGGAACGGCGCCGCGAACTGCGATCAGACCGCGCTCGACGTCGACCTTGACAACTTCCAGGTTCTGGGTGCTCTGCTGCACCGAACCCATGTGACCGGACATCTTCTTGCCCGGGAACACGCGGCCGGGCGTCTGGCGCTGACCCAGCGAACCCGGCGCGCGATGCGACAGCGAGTTGCCGTGGGTAGCGTCACCCATGCGGAAGTTGTAGCGCTTGATGGTGCCCTGGAAGCCCTTGCCCTTGGTGACACCCTGGACGTCGACGATCTGGCCGACTTCGAAGATGTCCGCCTTGACTTCGCCGCCAACGGCGAAATCGCCGAGCTGCGCGTCTTCAACGCGGAATTCCCACAGGCCACGACCGGCTTCGACCTTCGCCTTGGCGAAGTGGCCGGCTTCCGGCTTGTTGACCAGGGCAGCACGACGTGCGCCGACGGTCACCTGCACGGCGCTGTAGCCGTCGGTTTCGACGGTCTTGATCTGCGCGATGCGGTTCGGGGAAGCTTCAATCAGGGTCACCGGGATGGACTGGCCATCTTCAGTGAAAACGCGGCTCATGCCAGCCTTGCGGCCCACGAAGCCCAACGAATATTTCTTCGTCATGGTCGTAGTCCTCAGGTCAGCTTGATCTGAACGTCGACGCCGGCAGCCAGTTCGAGCTTCATCAGCGCGTCCACGGTCTTGTCGTTCGGATCAACGATATCGAGCACGCGCTTGTGCGTGCGGGTCTCGTACTGGTCACGCGCGTCTTTGTCGACGTGCGGGGAGACGAGGATGGTGTAGCGTTCGATCTTGGTCGGCAGCGGGATCGGGCCACGCACTTGCGCGCCGGTCCGCTTTGCCGTTTCTACGATCTCGCTGGCCGAACGGTCGATCAAGCGATGATCGAACGCCTTCAGCCGGATACGGATCTTTTGGTCCGCCATGACGGGGGTTCCTTCGTTAAAAGAGCGACGGACAAGGCCTCTGGGTTGCCATGTCCCATGAATATCCTGAATACAGACGGCCCGCACTCCTGCAGGCCGACAAGGTCAATCCCTTAACCTCAAAAACGTAGGCAGGTCGGTTTCCCGGCCTGCCCAGACGTAGAAGCATAGCGCACATACAAAAAGCCTGTCAACACAGCGTGTTGACAAAGCCTGAATGGCGCGACCGATCCTGGTCCGGGGAACACGAAACACATCCTGTGTTTCTTTTCCCTTTTAAAAGCACCCCGATGCCCTACCCAGGCAACATCGGGGTGCAGAGTCTAACAGATTACTTGATGATCTTGGAGACCACGCCGGCGCCGACGGTACGACCGCCTTCGCGGATGGCGAAGCGCAGGCCTTCGTCCATGGCGACCGGGTTGATCAGGGTGACAACCATCTTCACGTTGTCGCCCGGCATCACCATTTCAACACCTTCCGGCAGCTTGGCAGCGCCGGTGATGTCGGTGGTGCGGAAGTAGAACTGCGGACGGTAGCCGTTGAAGAACGGGGTGTGACGGCCACCCTCATCCTTCGACAGCACGTACACTTCGCCTTCGAACTCGGTGTGCGGCTTGATCGAACCCGGCTTGCACAGGACCTGACCGCGCTGCACGTCGTCACGCTTGGTGCCGCGCAGCAGCAGACCGGCGTTGTCGCCTGCCTGACCCTGGTCGAGCAGCTTGCGGAACATTTCCACGCCGGTGACGGTGGTCTTGACGGTGTCGCGGATACCGACGATTTCGATTTCTTCGCCGACCTTGATCACGCCACGCTCGATACGACCGGTCACCACGGTGCCGCGGCCGGAGATCGAGAACACGTCTTCCACCGGCATCAGGAACGGCTTGTCGACGTCACGCTCCGGCAGCGGAATCCAGCTGTCCAGGGCTTCGACCAGCTTGATGACGGCCGGCACGCCGATGTCGCTCTGGTCGCCTTCCAGCGCCAGACGGGCCGAACCGGCGATGATCGGGGTATCGTCGCCCGGGAAGTCGTACTTGCTCAGCAGCTCGCGCACTTCCATTTCGACCAGCTCAAGCAGCTCAGCGTCGTCGACCATGTCGGCCTTGTTCAGGAACACGACGATGTACGGCACGCCGACCTGACGCGACAGCAGGATGTGCTCGCGGGTCTGCGGCATCGGGCCGTCAGCAGCGGAACAGACCAGGATCGCGCCGTCCATCTGCGCAGCACCGGTGATCATGTTCTTGACGTAGTCGGCATGGCCCGGGCAATCGACGTGGGCGTAGTGACGAACGGTGGATTCGTATTCGACGTGTGCGGTCGAGATCGTGATGCCACGTGCCTTTTCTTCCGGCGCGGCGTCGATCGCGGAGTAATCCTTGAACTCGCCACCGAAGCGCTCGGCACCGATCTTGGTCAGTGCGGCGGTCAGCGTGGTCTTGCCGTGGTCGACGTGACCGATGGTGCCGACGTTGACGTGCGGCTTGGTGCGCTCGAACTTACCCTTGGCCATGGCTGCTTATCTCGAATTCGTCTTGGGGTGGTGCTGAAGATGGTGCTCACGAAAGGAATCGAACCTTCGACCTCTTCCTTACCAAGGAAGTGCTCTACCGACTGAGCTACGTGAGCGAGTTTTGCATTATGGCACGAACTGAAATATCTTCAAAGTTCTAAACATTCAATGGAGCGGGAGACGGGAATCGAACCCGCACAATCAGCTTGGAAGGCTGAAGTTCTACCATTGAACTACTCCCGCACCGGGAATTGCCACAACGTGAAACTACGTGAAACTGGTGGAGGGAGGTGGATTCGAACCACCGAAGGCGTAAGCCAGCAGATTTACAGTCTGCCCCCGTTGGCCGCTTGGGTATCCCTCCTTACCACCCCATGCCGTGGCGCCGAAGCGTTGCGGTGTGTGGTGGTGAGCCCGCAATTCTGCTGATCCGGCGAGGGTCTGTCAACACGTTTTTTCTTTTTTTTCACATGCTGTCGCAAACCCGTTGATACGCAAGGTTATTGACCGGGCAGTTGCAGCATTTCGTCGGCGAAGATCGCAACATGCGGTACACCGTCCGCGCCGATCCAGCCCCGATACATGCCCTCGGTGTTGAACGGCAGCCCGACCTCGCCCTTCGCAGTGAGCACGATCGCCCCGCCGTCGCCGCCCAGCGCAGGGATCATCCCGTTGATCACCTCGCGCCCTGCTTGGCCGGCGGACGCACCGGCCAGCCGCACGCGCGCGCAGATCTCGTGCGCGGCCGCGGTGCGCAGGTAGTACTCGCCCCAGCCGGTGCCGGAGACGGCACAGCCCTCGTCGGCCCAGGTCCCCGCGCCGATGACCGGCGAGTCGCCTACCCGTCCGTAGCGCTTGTTGGTCATGCCGCCCGTCGAGGTGCCCGCTGCGAGCTTCCCTTCGGCATCCAGCGCGAGCGCGCCGACGGTACCGAAGTGCCTGGCGGTTTCCAGCTCGGCATGCGCCTGCCCCGCCTTCTCCTCCTGCAGGGCGCGCTGCAGCTGCTGCCAGCGCTTTTCAGTGCGGAAGTAAGACGGATCCACCAGGGTGATGCCCTGTTCGGCAGCGAACGTTTCGGCCCCCTGCCCCACCATCATCACGTGCGCGGAGTGCGCCATCACCGCCTGCGCCAGCAGGATCGGGTTGCGCACCCGCTGCACGCCGGCCACCGCGCCCGCGCGTCGCGTCGCGCCATCCATCAGCGCAGCGTCCAGTTCGTTGCGGCCGTCGTGGGTGAACACCGCACCGCGCCCCGCATTGAAGGTCGGGTCATCCTCCAGCACGGTGATGGCGCGGGTCACCGCCGCCAGCGCGGAGCGACCGGCCTTCAACTCGGCATGCCCCTGCAGCAACGCACTGCGCAGGGCCGTGCGCGCGGCGCGCTCTTCTTCGGCGGACAACCCGGCGCGCTGCACCCCGGCGCCGCCATGGATCACCAGCAGCGGCGCCGCTTCAGGCGCAGGTGCGGCCGCGGCGGCAACGGAGATCGACAACAGCACGCACAGCATTCCTAGGCGCAGACTCATTCGGCAACTCCCATCACACAGTTGCCGACACGCTGCGCGGCGCCGCGGACATTGGCAAGTGCAGTTCGATGCCGGCGCCGGGTTCTCCACACCCGGCGTGGAGAGCGATGGGGGTTTGGTGTGGACAAGTACCGCTGAGCCACACGCCGCAGGCGTTTCGAAAGGTGGCCAATATTTGTCCAGCGCGCGATGCGGTTCTCCACACCGAACGTGGAGAGCCGTGGGGGTTTGATGTGGACAAGTGACGCTGAGCCATGCACCGCAGGCGTTTCGAACGCTGGTCATTATTTGTCCAGGCAGAACGAACGATGTATCGCAGCGGCGAACGGCAGAGCCGCTCCTGGCGGGTCGCGAAGTGCTTGTTCTCGGGAGAAAAAAAAGAAAAAGCGGTAGCGCCGACCCATGGTCGGCGGAATGTTCCCGCCAACGGCCCGCTGCGCTCGCCGACCATGGGTCGGCGCTACCGCTTTTTCTTCTTACGTGGCGGCGCGCGCGGACTGTCAGGGCCGGGCGGGAGGGGTTGGTGGGGGCGTTGAGCGCCATGGAGGGCGCGAAACGAGGCCCGCAGGAGCGGCTTCTGCCGTCCCCCACCAACCCCTCCCGCCCAGCCCAAACCACCGAACCCGCACTTGGCGACCCGCCACGAGGCGCTCCGCCGTTCACCCGCAGGCGAGGGCTTCCGACCACCCTTTGCAGGATCAGACGTTGAAGCGGAAGTGCAGCACGTCGCCTTCCTGCACGCGGTATTCCTTGCCTTCCAGGCGCAGGCGCCCGGCTTCCTTGGCACCGGCTTCGCCCTTGAACTTGATGAAGTCGTCGTAGGCAATAGTTTCGGCGCGGATGAAGCCCTTCTCGAAATCGGTGTGGATGACCGCGGCGGCCTGCGGCGCGGTGGCGCCCTTGCGCACGGTCCAGGCGCGGACTTCCTTCACACCAGCAGTGAAATAGGTCTGCAGGCCCAGCAGCTGGTAAGCCGCGTTGATGACGCGGTTCAAGCCCGGCTCCTGCAGACCCAGGTCGGCCAGGAAGGTGTCACGGTCTTCGTCATCCAGCTGCGACAGCTCTTCTTCGATGGCCGCCGAGACCGGCACCACTTTCGCACCCTCTTCGGCCGCCCGCGCACGCACCGCATCCAGGTGCGGATTGTTCTCGAAGCCATCTTCCAGCACGTTGGCGATGTACATCACCGGCTTCAGCGTCAGCAGGAACAGGTCGCGCACCAGCGCTTTTTCCTCTTCGTCCAGGCCGGCCGCACGACCGGCCTTGCCATCGGCCAGCGCCGCCTGCAGCTTGGCCAGCACCGGCTTGCGTGCCGCCGCTTCCTTGTCGCCGCCCTTGGCCGAACGCTCGGCGCGGTTCAGTGCCTTCTCCACGCTGTCCAGGTCAGCCAGCGCCAGCTCGGTATCGATGGTGTCGATGTCCGACAGCGGATCAACCTTGTTGTTGACGTGGATGACGTCGGCGTTCTCGAAGCAACGCACCACGTGGGTGATCGCATCCACTTCGCGGATGTGCGCCAGGAACTTGTTGCCCAGGCCTTCGCCGCTGGCCGCACCGGCCACCAGGCCGGCGATGTCGACGAACTCGACCGCCGTCGGGATGACCTTCTGCGGATTGATGATCGCCGCCAGCTCGTTCAGCCGCGGATCCGGCACCGGCACGATGCCGACGTTCGGCTCGATG
Organism: Stenotrophomonas sp. CFBP 13724; assembly: GCF_014841975.1. NCBI lineage: Bacteria > Pseudomonadati > Pseudomonadota > Gammaproteobacteria > Lysobacterales > Lysobacteraceae > Stenotrophomonas > Stenotrophomonas sp. CFBP 13724. The sequence continues at coordinate 436,750 of NZ_JACYUW010000002.1, read as the reverse complement.
GTGCAGAACGGGAAGTTGGCCGCAGCGATACCTGCCTTGGTCAGCGCGTTGAACAGTGTCGACTTGCCCACGTTGGGCAGGCCGACGATTCCGCATTTGATACCCATGTTCGACAACCTTTGGGGTGAAAGTGATTGGCGAAAAAGCGCACGCGCCGTTTTGCAAATCATTTTCATCGTGCAACCGCCGAGCATGGCTCGACGCTGCCCGTCTTCGCTGGGTTATTTCGGGGTGTGCAGGCGCTTCATCGCCTCGCTGAAATCACCCTGCACCGCCAGCGGCAGCACGTCGATCGCATCGTCGATGGCGCGTGCGATCAGCACGTCGTCATCCTTCGATGCACGTCCCAACACCCACGGCACCACGCGGTCCTTGTGGCCCGGATGCCCGATGCCCACGCGCAGGCGATGGAACCTGCCGTGTCCAAGCAGGCGGATGGTATCGCGAAGGCCGTTCTGCCCCCCGTGGCCGCCATCGAACTTCAACCGCGCCGCACCCGGCGGCAGGTCCAGTTCGTCGTGTGCCAGCAGGGTTTCTTCAGGTTCGATCTTCCAGAACCGCTGCGCGGCGGTGACCGACTTGCCACTGAGGTTCATGTACGTGGCCGGCTTCAGCAGCCAGACCGGCTGGCCTGCGATATCGACCTTGGCGGTCTCGCCGAACAGCTTGCTGTCCACGCTCCAGCGTGCGCCCGCCTTTTCGGCCAGGGCCTCCACAAAATGAAACCCAGCGTTGTGCCGGGTCCGGGCGTGCTCGGCGCCTGGGTTCCCCAGGCCGACGATCAGTCGCAATCCTGCCATTGTCTCTTCCTGTTACGGCCTGCCAGCGCTGCCGGCAGGTACGGCGCCCGTCCCGGGGGACAGGCGCCGCAACGGCATTACTCTGCGGCTTCTGCGTCTTCGGCAGCGTCGGCAGCGTCTTCCTTGCCGTGCTTGGCGGTGACCACGGCATCGTCGTGATCCTTGCCCAGCGCCAGCGCCGGCAGCTCAACGCCCTTCGGCAGCTTGAGGTCGGACAGATGGATCACGCCACCGGCTTCCAGGGCGCCCAGGTCGACTTCGATCGACTCCGGCAGGTCCTTCGGCAGGCAGGACACGGTCACTTCCTTCACTTCGTGGGTGACCACGATGTCCGAAGCCTTGCCAGCCGGCGAGGTTTCTTCGTTGATGAAGTGCAGCGGCACCGAAGCGGTCAGGACTTCGTTCTCGTTCACGCGCAGGAAATCCAGGTGCAGGATCAGCTGCTTGAACGGGTGGCGCTGCATGTCACGCAGCAGCACGCGCTCAACCTTGCCATCGAGGTTCAGGTCCAGGATGGACGAGTAGAACCAATCGTTGTACTGGGCCAGCCAGATTTCATTGTGGTCAAGGCTGATGGCGACCGGCTCGGCGTTGCCGCCGTAGACGATCGCCGGGATCACGCCAGCGTGACGCAGGCGGCGGCTCGCACCCTTGCGCTGCAGTTCACGCTTGGTGACCTTGATTTCATGGGTCTTGGACATTTTCTACTACCTGTTGGGTGCCCTGCCGTGTGGCGGGGCGGATGAAGGCACTTCCGCGACCAGAAGTGCCCTTGGAGGTCCCTGCCGTTACCGGCCGGAACGAAAAAAATCAATCCACGTACAACGAGCTGACCGACTCACCGAAGGCGATGCGGCGCATCGTTTCGGCCAGCATCTCCGCCACGCTGAGCTGGCGGATCTTGCTGCAGACCCGCGCGGCGTCCTTCAGCGGGATGGTATCGGTCACCACCAGCTCATCGAGCTGCGAATTGGTGATGTTGTCCACCGCCGGACCGGACAGCACCGCATGGGTGCAGTACGCCGCGACCTTGAGCGCGCCGCGCGCCTTCAGGGCAGCAGCAGCGGCGCACAGGGTGCCGGCGGTATCGACGATGTCATCGACCATCACGCAGGTCTTGCCTTCGACATCACCGATGATGTTCATCACAGTGGAGACGTTGGCGCGCGGACGGCGCTTGTCGATGATCGCCAGGTCGGCATCGTCCAGGCGCTTGGCCACGGCGCGCGCGCGCACCACGCCACCCACGTCCGGGGACACCACGATCAGGTTTTCGGTGCCGTAGGCGCGCCAGATATCGGCGAGCAGCAGCGGCGAGGCGTACACGTTGTCCACCGGGATGTCGAAGAAGCCCTGGATCTGGTCGGCATGCAGGTCCACGGTCAACACCCGATCGGCACCGGCGGTGCTGAACATCTTCGCCGCCAGCTTGGCGGTGATCGGCACGCGCGAAGACCGCATGCGGCGATCCTGGCGCGAGTAGCCGAAGTACGGCACTACTGCGGTGACGCTGGCCACCGATGCGCGCTTGAGCGCGTCGATCAGCACCAGCAGTTCCATCAGATTCTCTGCGCTGGGCGCACTGGTCGGCTGGATCACGAAGACGTCCTGCTTGCGGACGTTCTCTTCGATTTCGACCTGCACTTCCCCATCGGAGAAGTGCGACACCAACGCCTTGCCCGGACGCACGCCCAGTTCCTTGCAGATGTTCTGTGCGAGGCGTTTGTTGGCGTTGCCGGAAAAGACCAGCAGGTTGGGCGAATCTTGCATCATGATTGTCTCGGGCGGGGGCGAGTGGCGGAGATCGGGTTACCCCAGGCGCCCAAAGGCCCCTGCGGCTGATTGCACCACGGCATTTCCACGTCCCGCGCAGACAGCTGCGCTGGTTGGCGCGGACCAAGCCGCAAGTGGCAGGGGCGGGAGGATTCGAACCTCCGAATGCCAGGATCAAAACCTGGTGCCTTGGGCCTCTTGGCGACGCCCCTGCATCAAATGAATCAGTTACGCTCGAGTGCATCCAGCAGTGGTGACCGGCCGACGCCTGCCACCACCCACGCCCGCAACTCCTTGGACAACCCCGCCCTGCCCGCCTGCGCAGCCTGCTGCGAAGGGAACTCGACGAAGCACCCACTTCCCGACCCTGTCAGCCGCGCCGTGCCGATGTTGCTCAACGCAGCCAGCACAGCCTCTACGGCAGGCTCGCGGCGGCGCAGCACCGGTTCGAACGCATTGCCGGACAGGTATCCGGAAACGAAGTCCTCTATTTTCGCCATTGGACTGTCGCGCGTCAAATCCGGATCTGCAAAAAGGGCCGGAGTGGGCACGTGGACGCCCGGATCGGCGATCACATACCAGGCCGCTGGGAGCGCGATGGGGGTCAGCTGCTCCCCTACGCCCTCGGCCCAGGCGTTGTGCCCGCGGACGAAAACCGGCACGTCCGCACCCAGCTGCAGGCCCAGTGCGGCCAGCGCGTCCGGGCCCAGCCCGGTGCCCCAAAGATGGTTCAGTGCCACCAGCACGGTCGCCGCATCGGATGATCCACCGCCGAAACCACCACCTGCTGGAACGTGCTTTTCGACAACGATATCGACACCTTGGCAGGTGTTCGCCGCATTTTTTAGCGCAATCGCAGCCCTTACCGCCAGATCATCGGCCTCCGCCACCCCGGGAAGCGACGGCCCCTGGCGGCGCACCTGCCCGTCCTGGCGCAGGCGAAGTCCGATCCGGTCACCCCAGTCCAGCAGCCGGAACACGGTCTGCAGCTGGTGGTAGCCATCGGCGCGACGGCCGGTGATGTGGAGGAACAGATTCAGCTTTGCCGGAGCCGGCCACCAGGACCAGCCGTCGGCGTCATCATGCGACGGATTCATGGACCGGCCGCGCCCCACTGGTCGACCACCAGACGCACCTTGGCGTCGCCCTTGCTGGCTTCGATACGCCGCGGCAGCGACTGTCGGCCGTCCTGCACCGGGTACCAGTCCAGGTAATCCACCTGCCATCCGGCCTGCCGCAGCTGGCGCGGCCGTCCTTCGGCGTCGCGCTGCAAGGCGGCTTCGCCGCTGCCTTCCAGCACCAGTCCACGGGTCCAGTCGGGCAGTTGGTTGACCGGGATGTCCCAGCCGGTCGCCTCGAGCAGGACCGCCTGCGCATCGGCGCCCTCGCGCGGGCCACCGTCCAGCCCTTCCAGCCGACCATTGCCCTGCACGGCATCGCCTTGCAGGCGCCAGCTCTGCCGGGTCACCGGGGCACTGAGCTGGACCTGGTAGGCACTGCCCTGCTGATCCCATTCAATGCGGCCACTGCCGCCGTTCTTTCCCTTGCTGACCGCCACCCGGCCCTGGAACGACCAGTCGGGCTGGGCCCGCAGCGCCTGCACGCGTGCTGCTTCGGCACGTTCGGCAGCCGGCGATACGCTATAGGCCACGTCCGGCACCGGGGTCTTCTGCGAACCGACCGAGGTACAGGCGGCCAGCGCCAGGGTGACCGTTGCCAGCAGCAACGGCCGGGTCATCGAATGCATCATGGCTTGAAGGTCTCACGGACGCGTTGCAGCGCGCGGTTGTCGGGATCCAGCTTGGCGGCTTCGTCGAAGTAGCGCCGCGCCTCGTCCTGGCGGCCCATCACCCACAGCACTTCGCCCAGGTGCACGGCGATCTCGGCATCCTTTGCCAGCCCATAGGCGCGGCGCAGCTGCACCAGCGCCTCCTCGTTGCGGCCCAGCCGATACAGCACCCAACCGTGGCTGTCGATGATGGCCGGGTTGTCCGGCTCAGCCACGCGGGCGCGGTCGATCAGCTCCAACGCCTCCTGGTAGCGGTGGGTGCGGTCGGCCAGGGTGTAGCCCAAGGCATTCAATGCGGCGACATTTTCCGGTTCGGTGACCAGCACCTTGCGCAGGTCGGCCTCCGCGCGCGGAATGTCATCGCGGCGCTCCCAGGCCAGGGCGCGCGCATACAACAGCGCGTTCTCGTCGGGATAGGCGGCCAGCCCGCGCGCCAACGCGTCCAGCTCGCCGGCCTCGTCGCCGGCCCGCAGGCGCAGCTCGGCTTCCAGCAGATAGGCGTCGCGGCGCGCTTCTTCGGCCAGCACCGCATCGGACTGCACCGCACGCACTTCTTCCAGTGCCTTGGCCTGGTTGCCCAGCAGGCCCTGCGCATTGGCCGCGCGCAGGCGTGCTTCGCTCAGCTCATCGCCGCCGGGCACGCTGTGGTACCAGTCCACCGCTTCCTGGTAGCGCTTGAGGTATTCGGCGATCTTGCCCAGCAGCAGGCGCTGCGCCGGATCCGGCTTGCTGGCCGCACGCGACAGCTCGGCGTACAGCGCGGTCAGCGCGGTGGCGTCGTCCTGCTTGGCCAGCAGCGAGGCGCGCATGCCGTAGGTCTGGGTGTCCTGCGGGCCGCTGGACAGTACGCGCTCGGCGGCCACTGTCTCGTTCATGCCGTCGTAGGCGATGGCCACGGCATTACGCAGGTCGACGCTGGTGCGGGTCTGCGGCTCCAGCGCCTGCAGCACCACCACGGCCTCCGCCTTGCGCCCGGTCTGCTGCAACTGGCTGGCGCGCAGCAAGGCCACGCGCGGATCCTGCGGGAACCGGCGCACCACTTCGTCGACCATGCGCTGGGCCAGCTCGGGCTTGTCCATGCGCATCGCCAAGCGGCCGAATTCCTGCCAGACCTCGATCCGGTTGGGAATCGCGTCGGCCTGGACCAGCGCTTCGAGTACCTGCGCCGGCACCCCCGGATCGCGCCCGCCACCGACCAGCGCGGCCAGGGTGAAGCGCCAGCCTTCCTCGCCGGGCGCGGCCAGCAACGCCTTCAGTTCAGTGGTCGCACGCTCCGGCTTGCCCTGGCGCATGGCCAGCGCCGCAGCGGCGCTGCGCATCGACAGCGAGCGCGGTGCGCGCTGCTGCCACAGCGCCAGCGCCTGCGCGGCACGGGCGTCATCATTGGCCAGCATGGCGATCCGGGTGGCCCGTTCGGCCAGTCCGGCGTCACCGTCACTGGCCTGCGCGGCGAGCAGGTACTGCGCGGCCGAGTCGGGCAGCTTGCCCGCCTGCAGAGCGAATTCGCCCACCAGCGCGGGCTCCAGCGACGGCTCCTGGCCGCGTTCGGCCTGGTCCAGCACGCGGGCGACGGAGGGGGCTGCCAGCGCGTCGCCAGCCATCAGGCTGAGCAGCAGAACACTGGAGATGCGAATCAATGCGGGCATCGACGGCATTGGGGCCTTAAAATGTGTGCCTATGGCCAGCAGCTTATCGCAAGCAACTGAACAATGACCCTGTGGGTGCTCGGACTGAATCACCAGACCGCACCGGTGGACCTGCGCGAACGCGCAGCCTTCGCCGGTGACGCCCTGCCGCGCGCGCTCGGTTCGTTGCGCAATACCCCACAGATCGCCGAGGCGGTGCTGCTGTCCACCTGCAACCGCACCGAACTGTATGCGGTGGCCGACTCCGAGACCGCCCTGAACCAGTGGCTGCAGGGCCAGGCCGGCGACCTGCAGGGCTATCTGTACCAGCACGCCGACGCCGATGCGGTGCGCCACCTGTTCCGCGTCGCCACCGGGCTGGATTCGATGGTGCTGGGTGAACCGCAGATCCTGGGCCAGGTGAAGGACGCCTGGTCGGTGGCACGCGAACATGGCCTGCTCGGCCAGCGCCTGGACCGGCTGTTCCAGCAGACCTTCTCGGTGGCCAAGCGCGCGCGGACTGATACCCAAGTCGGCGCCAACCCGGTCTCGGTAGCTTCTGCCGCGGTGCGGCTGGCGCAGAATTCCTTTGCGCGGCTGGACGATTCCACCGTGTTGCTGGTCGGCGCCGGGGAAACCATCGAACTGGCCGCGCGCCACCTCAGCGATGGCAAGGTGCGCCGCCTGCTGATCGCCAACCGCACCCTGGCCCACGCCCAGGACCTGGCCAGCCGGCACGGTGGCGTGGCCTTGCCGCTGGCCGAGCTGGACCGTCATCTTGCCGAAGCGGACATCGTGTTTTCCGCCACGGCCGCACGCGAGCCGGTGATCCACCGCGAGGCCGTCGCCACCGCGCTGCGCGCCCGTCGGCACAAGCCGATGCTGCTGTTCGACTTGGCCGTGCCGCGCGACATCGAAGCCAGCGTGGCCAGCCTGGACGACGCCTTCCTGTATACGGTGGACGACCTGGAGCGGGCGGTGGAAGACAACCGCCGCAGCCGCCGCGAAGCCGCCGCCGAAGCCGAAGCGATCATCGAACTGCAGGTCGCACGCTTCGTGGAAACCCAGCAGGCCGGCACCCACCACGCCCCGCTCAGGCAGCTGCGCGCGTTCGGCGAGACCACCCGCGCGGAAATGCTGGAGCGCGCGCGGGCACAGCTGGCCAACGGCAAGCCGGCCGATGAAGTGCTGGAACTGCTCGCCCATGGCCTCACCAACCGCTTGCTGCACCCGCCCACCGCTGCCCTGCGCGCCGCCGCGCTGAGCGGAGATGCCGACCTGACCCGCGCCGCCGAGCGCCTGTTCCCGGCGCAGCCGGGATACCACCATCCTGCCGTGAGACCTGATGACGCCGACCCTGCGCCGTAAGCTTGAAGCGCTGGCCGAGCGCCGCGAAGAACTCGAACGCCTGCTTTCCGACCCCAGCGTGGTGGCCGACAACAAGCGCTTCCGCGATCTTTCGCGCGAGTTCGCCCAGCTGGAACCGGTCGCCACCGCGCTTGCCGAAGAGCGCCGCGCCAAGGACGACCTGGCCGCCGCCGAGGCGATGCGCGCCGACCCGGACCTGCGTGAGCTGGCCGAGGAAGAAGTCGAGGCCGCGCAGGCCCGCCTGGCGCAGCTGGACCAGGCCCTGGCGCTGCTGCTGGTGCCGCGCGACCCGCGCGACGAAGGCAACCTGTTCCTGGAAGTGCGCGCCGGCACCGGCGGCGACGAAGCGGCGATCTTCGCCGGCGATCTGTTCCGCATGTACGCGCGCTACGCCGAGCGCCAGGGCTGGAAAGTCGAGATCGAATCGGACAGCCCGGGCGAGCACGGCGGCTACAAGGAAGTGGTGGCCCGGGTGGTCGGGCGCGGCGCGTTCTCGCGGCTGAAATTCGAATCCGGCACGCATCGGGTGCAGCGGGTGCCCGCCACCGAATCGCAGGGCCGCATCCATACCTCGGCGGCGACGGTGGCGATCATCCCCGAAGCCGATGAAATCGACGAGGTGCAGATCAATCCGGCCGACCTGCGGGTGGATACGTTCCGTTCCTCCGGCGCCGGTGGCCAGCACGTCAACAAGACCGAATCGGCCATCCGTATCACCCACGTCCCGACCGGGGTGGTGGTGGAATGCCAGACCGAACGCAGCCAGCACGCCAACCGCGACAAGGCGATGAAGCGCCTGAAAGCGCAGTTGCTGGATGCCGAGCGTTCGCGCCAGGACGCAGCGCAGGCGGCGTCGCGGCGCCTGCAGGTCGGCAGCGGAGACCGCAGCCAGCGCATCCGCACCTACAGCTTCCCGCAGGGCCGTATCACCGACCACCGCGTGGAAGGGTTGACCCTGTATGACCTGCCCAACGTGATGACCGGGGACATGGACGCGCTGCTGCAGCGGCTGTCGCAGGAACACCAGGCCGATGCACTGGCCCAGCTGGCGGCGTCGGCCTGATCGATGCAGCCCGCCAGCCCGCGCCAGCAGTTGCAGCAGGCGGTACGCCGCCAGCCGACGGACTTCATCGCCTGGGTGATGCTGGCCGATGCCGAACTGGAAGCCGGTGACCTGGCAGCGGGCGAACAGGCCGCGCGCCGTGCCCTGCAGCTGCGCCCGCGGCATCCCGAGGCGCTGGCCCGGCTGGGCCGGGTGGCGTGGATGGCCGGCGCGCACGGCGATGCCGCACAGCTGCTCGGCGAGGCTGCGGCCAGCGCGCCGCAGCACCCCGGCATTGCGTTGTGGCTCGGCCACGCACTGGAAGATGCCGGCGATGCCGAGGGCGCGGCCGATGCCTACCGACGTGCCCACGCGCTGCTGCCCGATGAGCCCTACATCGCCGCCCAGCGGCTGGCCTGGCAGCGGCGCCTGTGCGACTGGCAGGACGTTGATGCGCTGTCACGGCAGGTCCGCGATGCCGTTTCGCGCGATCAGGGCGCGGTAGAGCCGTTCGCCTTCCTCAGCGAAGACGCCAGCGCTGCCGAACAGCTGGCCTGCGCGCGGCTGCGCGCGGCGCAGTTCAGCGGCGTGCGGCCGCTGCCGCCGGCCGCGGTGCGGCAACGCGGCCCGCTGCGCATCGGCCTGCTGTCCAACGGCTTCGGCGCGCACCCCACCGGCCTGCTGACCGTGGCGGTGTTCGAACACCTGCGGCAGGACACGGCGCTGGACATCCATCTGTTCGCGCTCAACGGCGACGATGGCAGCCCGATCCGCCAGCGTCTGTGCGCGGCCACCCGCCTGCACGACGTGGCTGGCCTGCGGCATGCCGACGTGGCCGCACGGATCCGTGCCGAAGGCATCGACGTGCTGTTCGACCTGCGCGGCTGGGGCGGTGGCGGCGTACCGGAAGTGCTTGCCCTGCGCCCGGCCCCGGTGCAGGTCAACTGGCTCGCGTATCCGGGCACCTCCGGTGCACCGTGGATGGACGTGGTGCTGGCCGACGACTTCGTGCTGCCGGCCGCGCTGGAGGCGCACTTCAGTGAGCGCGTCGTGCGCCTGCCGCGTGCCTTCCAGCCCTCGGACAACACCCGCGCGCTGCAGCCCGCCCCGTCGCGCGCGGCATGCGGGCTGCCGGAAAAGGGCGTGGTGTTCTGCTGTTTCAACAACAGCTATAAATTGAATCCGCGCAGCATGGCGCGGGCCTTCCAGGTACTGCAGGGCGTACCCGGCAGCGTGCTGTGGCTGCTGTCCGGACCGGGCCGCGCCGATGCCCGCCTGCGTGATGCAGCGCGCGCGGCAGGCGTGGATCCGGCGCGGCTGGTGTTCATGGCCAAGCTGCCGCATGCCCAGTACCTCGCCCGCTATGCGTTGGCCGACCTGTTCCTGGATACCCATCCGTACAACGCGCATACCACCGCCTCGGACGCGCTGTGGGCCGGTTGCCCGGTACTGACCTGCCCCGGCGCTACCTTCGCCGCGCGCGTGGCCGGCAGCTTGAACCACCACCTCGGCATGGCCGGGATGAATGTCACCGATGATGCAGCCTTCGTCGGCCGCGCCACGGCGCTGGGCAACGACCGCCCCGCACTGGCGACGCTGCGCACGCAGTTGGCCCAGGCACGCGCCGGCAGCGGCCTGTTCGACATGGCCGGCTTCGCCACCGACCTGTCTTGGATGCTGCAACAGCTGGCCAGCGAACGGGGCTGGCAGGGCGCGCACACCGCCTGAACCGCGCACGCGGCACACTGGGGCTTCCACCCGACGGGAGCCTTCGATGGCAAAGCTGAAGCGCAAGGCCTACGAGGCCCTGCTGGAACCGATGCAGCTGGAACTGACCACCATGGCGCGATGGGTGCAGCTCACCGGCCAGCGCGTGCTGGTGCTGTTCGAAGGGCGCGACACCGCGGGCAAAGGCGGCGCCATCCAGGCCATCAGCCAGCACCTCAACCCCCGCCAATGCCGGGTGGTCGCACTGCCCAAACCGACCGACCGCGAAGCCACGCAGTGGTACTTCCAGCGCTATGCCAGCCACCTGCCCGCCGCCGGTGAGATCGTGCTGATGGACCGCAGCTGGTACAACCGCGCCGGCGTGGAACGGGTGATGGGTTACTGCAGCGATGCGCAGTACCGGCAGTTCCTGCAGCAGGCGCCGGTGTTCGAACACCTGCTGGTGGACGACGGCATTCTGCTGTTCAAGTACTGGCTGGCGGTGGACCAGGCGCAGCAGGAGGAACGTTTCGCCGAGCGCCACGCCGACCCGCTGAAGGGCTGGAAGCTGTCACCGGTGGACCTGCAGTCGCGCGACAAGTACGAGGCCTACACCCAGGCGCGCGAGGCCATGCTGCAGGCCACCCACCACAGCCATGCGCCGTGGACGCTGGTGGATTTCAACGACCAGCGCACCGGTCGGCTGACCCTGGTGCGCGACCTGCTGGACCGCCTGCCCGATACCCGTGTCGAGGAGGCGCTGCCAAAGCTGCCGAAGCTGAAAGGCAAGCTGCACCGCGAGCACTACGGGCTGCTGGAGCCGATCCCGGACGTGGTCTGACAGTGCTTCGGGGTGAGGTTCCTTTTGCGCTGCAAAAGGAACCTCACCCTGACATCAGGATCTGCTGCCGGCGATGCGCGCTTCGATGTCCGCCGCGGTGACCGGACCCACGAACGAATGCACCACCTTGCCCTGCGGATTCACCAGGTGGGTCAGCGGCAGGCCGCGCGGAGTGGCGAAGTCGGCCGGCGGATCGTACGGGTCGACGATGGCGATCGGATAGGTCACCGGCCGTTCCTTCAGGAAGGCCTGCATGTCCACCGGTTCGATTTCCTCGTACGCCAGCCCGACCACTTCGATCTCGCTGCGCATCGCATGCAGTGCGGACAACTCGGGCATCTCCTTGCGGCAGGGAGCGCACCAGGTGGCCCAGAAGTTGACCACCACCCACTTGCCGCGGTGCGCCGCCAGGTCATAGTCGGCGCCGTCCACGGTCTTGACCTTCAGGGTCGGGAACTCGGCCGTGACCCGCTCTGCAGACGCTGCACCATCGGCTGCGCCCAGCGCCGCATCCGGGTCGGCGGCAGGCGCTGGCGTGGCTGCGTCGGCAGCAGGCGGCGCGGCGGCCGGTGCGGTGGCCGCAGGTTCGGCGGCCGGCTTGCAGGCGGCCAAGAGAACGGACAGGGTGACGACCAACAACGTGGATCTCATCGGGGCGTATCTCCGGGGGGATAGATGTCGCTGACGCGACGCTTGAGTTTCTCACGCAGTGGCAGGCGCAGTTCGTCCAGCGCCGCCAGCGCGGCCTGGCCCAGGCTGTCCTGGCGATAGGGCAGGTGCGCTTCGGCCACCGGGATGCGCAGCTGGGTGGACTCGTACAGGTCGGCCAGGGTCAACTGCTCCAGGTCACGCGCCAGCATCCACTCACCGTTCTCGGCGCGGCGCAGCAGTGCGATCCGCTCCATGTCGCACAGCAACTGCTGTAGCAGCGAGTCGGTCATCATCGGCTCGTGCTGCAGGATTTCGTCGTCCTCCAGGCCCTTGCCCATCGCGCGCGCCTGCTGGAAGCGGCCGAGCAGGCGCAGCAGCGCGTAGAACTCATACCCCTGCGGCAGGCGCAGTTCCGCCGGCTGGTAGCGGAAGGCGGCCATCGAAGAGGCCAGCGAAGCGCCCAGCAACACCGCCACCCAGCACAGGTAGATCCACAGCAGCAGGATCGGCACGAAGGCGACGGTGCCGTACAGCTTCTGGTAGGACTGGAAGCTGCCCAGGTAGGCGCCGATGCCCCACTTCACCAGTTCCAGCAGGATCGCCGCCAGGATCGCGCCGGGCACCGCATGCTTCCATTTGACCGTGTGGTGCGGCACCACGCGGTACACCAGCGTGATGCACACGAACTCGATCAGCACCGGGGCCAGCCGCAGCGAGAAATCGGCCAGCCACCGTCCTTCCTGGGTACCGAACAGCGGCAGCGCGAACACCCGCGCCGAGACTGCCAGCGAGGCCGCCGCCAACATCGCACCGAGGGTCAGCACGGTCCAGTAAACCAGGAAGCGGGTCAGCTTGGGCCGCGACGATCCCACCCGCCAGATCTGGTTGAAGGTTTCTTCCACGCTGTTGAGCGTGATCAGCAGCGAGATCACCAGCGCGATGAAGCCGGCGGCGGTGAGCTGGCCGGCGCTGGCGCTGAACTGCCGCAGGTAGCCTTCTGCCGCACGCGCCGCGCTGGGCACGAAGTTGGAGAACACGTAGTCGCTGAGCTGGTCGCTCCAGCGATCGAACACCGGGAAGGCGGACAGCACGCCGAACACCACGATGGCCAGCGGTACCAGGGCGAACACGGTGGTGTAGGCCAGCGCGGCAGCGGCCTGGAACAGGCGGTCATCCAGGAAACGCCGCCACAGGAAACGGCCGAAGCTGGCCGCGCGCGGACGGTCGCGCGCGCGCTCCATCCATAGATTGATCGTGTTCAACGGTTCCATCGGCGCAAGGGTACCCGATGCAGGATGGCCGCAGGATAGCCATACTGGCGTCTCCTGAACGAGAAAGCGGGTCGAAGATGGGCGAGATCCTGGTGCTCTACTACAGCCGAGGCGGTTCGGTGGCACGGCTGGCGCGGCAGATCGCGCGGGGCATCGGCGAGGTTCCGGGCATGGCCGCGCGCGTGCGCAGCGTGCCCGCCGTGGCCGCCGTGACCCAGACCGCGCGTCCACCGGTACCCGATGAAGGCGCGCCGTATGTCAGCGTCGAAGACCTCGCCGAGTGCGATGGGTTGCTGCTCGGCAGTCCCACCCGGTTTGGCAACATGGCCGCCCCGATGAAGCACTTCCTGGATGGCCTGGGCGCGGAGTGGGTCAATGGCACGCTGGCCGGAAAGCCGGCGGCCGTGTTCACCTCCACCGCCTCGATGCATGGGGGCCAGGAATCCACCCTGCTGTCCATGCAGCTGCCGTTGCTCCACCACGGTTGCCTGATCGTCGGCATTCCGTTCACTGAAGCGGCGTTGAGCCACACCACCAGCGGCGGCACGCCCTACGGTGCCAGCCACGTGGCAGGCGCCAATGATGACCCGCAGCCCAGCGAGGACGAAGCCAGCCTGGCCCGCGCGCTTGGCCGACGGGTCGCCGATATCGCACGGCGGCTGGCCTGATGGCCACCACCGCGCGCACCGTGCTGCTGCTCGCCCTGATGGGCCAGGCGGCGCTGTACGCCGGCTGGTTCATCAACGACCGCCACTGGCTGGCGACCCAGCTGGTGTTCACTGCCCCGCCGCTGGCGCTGGCGATCGCGCTGCGGATGGGCTGGCGCAAGGCCGGCTTCTGGGCCAGCGTGCTGGCGCTGGGCTGGTTCAGCCATGGCGTGATGAGCGCCTGGAGCCATGCCGAAACGCGCGCGCTGGCGTGGCTGGCGATCTGCCTGTCGCTGCTGGTGATCTTCGCCGGCAGCCTGCCCGGCCTGCGTGCCCGTTTCAGCCGAAAGCAACGCTGACGGCCCCCACCGGGGGCCGGTATCATCTGCGTTCCTGTTCCTGCAGCGCCGTTCCAGGCTCCGAAGACATGCCCATGATGGAAGACCTCCTGATCGTCACCACCGGTGGCACGATCGACAAGATCTACTTCGACGACAAATCGGATTACCAGATCGGCGATCCGCAGATCGGCATGATCCTGCGCGAGCTGGGCGTGACTTTCCGCTTCAACGTCATCCCGATCCTGCGCAAGGATTCGCTGCATATCAGCGATGACGACCGCGAACTGATCCGCGCCACCATCGCCGCGCAGCCTACCCGCCACGTGCTGGTCACCCACGGCACCGATTCGATGGTGGCCACCGGCAAGGTGCTGGCCACCATCCCGGACAAGACCATCGTGATGACCGGCGCGTTGAGTCCCGCGCGCTTCCGCGGTTCCGATGCCGAGTTCAACATCGGCTGCGCCATCGGCGCGGTGCAGTCGCTGGCCGCCGGCGTGTACATCGCGATGAACGGGCGCATCTGGGATCCGCAGAGCGTCCGCAAGAACGTGGCCGAGAACCGTTTCGAAGCGGCCTGACCGCTCAGGAGCTGCCTCTCCCGGGCGGCTCCTGCGCTGCATCACCTCACTGCGATGCCACCACTTCGATGGACCGGTCCACGGCGGAGTCGGCATCTGCCATGCCTGCCCCGCAGCCTTGCGGGCAAGCCACCAGCAGCGGTCGCGCGGTCTCTTTCAGGATATCGGCGACCTGCGCAGGCGTAAGACGGCCATCCACAGCCGACTGCATCAGCGCCACTACGCCGGCGACGTGCGGGGCCGCCATCGAGGTGCCGTTGTAGGCGGCATAGGCAGGCGCACCCGGCGAGGTGCGTCCACTGTTCAAGGTGGAAAGGATGTTCTCACCCGGCGCCGCCAGGGTGATTCCCCTGCCATAGTTGGAAAAACCCGCACGCGCACCGCGTGAGGTCGTGGCCGCCACCGCCACCACCCCACGGCAGTTGGCCGGATTGAATCGCGACACATCCGCGTTGCTGTTTCCCGCTGCAACAACCACCGTTGCACCGTTCTGGATCGCGCCGTCCACGGCGGCCTGTGATGCGCGATCGCAGGCTCCCTGGCCGCCCAGCGACAGGTTCAGCACTTTGGCGGGATTTGCATTGCGCGGAATGCCCCTGACGGTGCCACCCGCGGCCCACACCATGCCGTCGGCGATGTCCGAGGTGTAACCGCCGCCCTTGCCGAGGACGCGGACATGCACCAGTTTGGCGTTGAAGGCCGTTCCGGCGACCCCCTGCCCATTATTCGTGGCCGCGGCAACGGTACCGGCCACGTGGGTGCCATGCCAGCTGGAGGGTCGGCCCCACTGGCTGTCGCCGACGTCATCCGGGTTGTCATCCCGACCATTGCCGTCGCCGGCCATGCTGCCGTTGCTGATGAAGTCGTAACCCGGCAGCGTATTGGCGTCCAGTTCCGGATGGCGGGTGCGGCCGGTGTCGATGATCGCCACCACCTGCCCGGCGCCGGTGGCCTTGTCCCACGCCGACCGCACGTTGAGTGATGCGGCACTGTTGGAGAAGCCCCACTGTTCGTTCAAGCGCGGATCGTTGGGGTCCAGCGCCGGCGTCAGGATGCGGTCCACCTGCACGTGGTCCACGTCTGGATCACTCGCCATGGCCGCCATCCAGGCACCGGCCTGCGCGCGGTCCAGCGATTTTCCCGCGCGCACCACCATCGGCCCGGTGGCCATCTGGCGCAGCACCTGCATGCCGCCGGTTGCCATGCGCAGACCGGATCCGGCACGGACCAGTGCCGCCTGCATCGCGCCTTCATCCTCGCCCAGCGCGCTCCCTTCACGCAGGTGGACGATGAACTGCTGATGGGTGTCCGACTGCACCAGGCCGGAAAGATCTACGTCGCCGGCATGGGCCGGTGCGCTGTACATCGCCACCAGCACGCAGGCAATGGCGGGAGACAGGAATGTTTCTTTGCAGGACATCTTCATGCGGATACTCCGTCTGTTTGTGGCCAGTCGACTTTGTGCTTGTCGGGCCAGAGCCGGTATCGGGTATCCACTCACTGCGCAGCAGGCGCACTGCGCAGTGGAATAACGCGGATTCCTCGACCTCGTCCCGCGGCCGGCACGTTCGGCGGATCAGTCGTTCAGGACCTGCGCCCTATTCGGCCTTGGCCTTGACCATGAGTCCGCTGTAATCGCTGATTGCCTTGATCCGTATGTGCCAGGTTCCAGTGCCCGGCCAGATGCGCACGCAGGTCTTGCTGTTGCCCGTGCCCTGGGGGCGGCAGTCGTATTCGGTATCGGTGGGCCTGACCGCATGGCGCGCATATAGATCAACGTCGCCGGATCCTTCGCCGATCTGCACCACCAGCATGTTGCTGCCCGCCGGCACGTTGAAGGTGTACCAGCGCTCGCTCCCGGCAGTGCCGCTCAGTCCCCTGACCGGTACGTCGTTTTCCAGGTCCGAGGGATCGGGGTCCGGATCGGGGTCTGGATCCGGACCGGTATCGCCGGCGGCCGCCTTGGCGACGACGACGGCAGCGTCGACCAGCCCGGCGCCGCAGCCGCCGGTACAGGTACCGGGCAACGGCCGTGCGGCACTTCGCAGCAAGGCGTCCACCTGCGCGGGCAGCAACGGCTTGGGCGCCACTGATTGCATCAGCGCGACCACGCCCGCCACGTGCGGGGCCGCCATCGAGGTGCCGCTGTAAGCGGCATAGCTGGGTTGTGCCGGGCCCTGCTGCCCATCATTCAAGGTGGACAGGATGCTTTCGCCCGGCGCGGCCACCGTGATGCGCGCACCGTAGTTGGAGAAGGATGCGCGGCTGCCTGCGGCGTTGGTGGCCGCCACGGCGATCACGCCGCGACAGTTCGCCGGCCGGTAACGCGCTACATCGTCATTGGAATTGCCCGCCGCCACGACCACCGACGCACCATGGGCAATGGCTGTATCCACCGCGGCCTGGCTGGCCCGGTCGCAGGTGCCGAAGCCACCCAGTGAAAGATTGACCACCTGCGCTGGATGCGGATTGTCCGCCACCCCTGGCACCCGCCCGCCTGCGGCCCAGACGATGCCATCGGCGATGTCCGACTGGAACCCGCCACAGCGGCCCAGTACGCGCACTGGCACCACCTTGGCATTGAACGCAGTGCCGGCCACGCCGATGCCGTTGTGGGTCGATGCTGCAACGGTGCCGGCCACATGCGTACCGTGCCAGCTCGAACGCGAACCGCCAGCGGAGCTGCATTCACCGGGAGGGTACCAATCGCCTGCATCGGTAGCATCGCCATCGCGCCCATCGCCATCGCGGGACATCGCCGGATCGCTGATGAAGTCGTATCCCGGGAGGATGTTGGCGTCGAGGTCGGGATGGCCGGTGATGCCCGTGTCGATGACCGCCACCACCACGCCTTTGCCATGGGCGATGTCCCAGGCAGGGCGGATACCCAGCGAGGCGTTGCTGGCGCCGAAGGCCCATTGCTCGGCCAGCCGCGGATCATCGGGATCCCATGAAGGCCGCAGGATGGCATCCAACTGCACGGCGTCCACGTCTTGCTGCAGTGCCAGCGCGCGGAGCAGCTGTTCGGCCTCGGCGGCATCCAGGGGAACGCTGGTACGCACGACCGTGCTGCCGATCGCCATGCGCCGCAGTGCGCGGACCTGCACCGCCCTGCCGCCTTTGCGGGGAAGCGCATCCGCCGCCCGCTGCAAGCTTCGCGCAGCGCCTGCCAGTGACGATGCCGGTGCACTGCCCGGCCGATAGGTGACAATGAACTGCTGATGCGCGGTGTTGCCGGCCAGCCCTTGCAGATCGACGTTACCGGCATGGGAAAGCGGGCTCGCGCAAAAACCCGCCACCGCGAGGGCAACGGCTGCAGCGACGGGATGGGACCGGGTAAGCACACGGCAATGGGTGGACATGTTTGCTGACTCCTCGCAGTGGGACGACACCTGTCACTGCGCAGAGGAAAAAAGCCGCAGCAGGCATTGTCACTGGCGACGCGATGATCGGCATTCAACACCGTCACGGCGCAACCGGCACGCTCATGCTGCGCGCCTGCAACGCCGCCCATCATCGGGAAAAGCCGTAGCTGCGCCGAGGTGGTCTCCGTTAATGGAGTCGCCGTAACGCCCGACCGCAGGGCACCGCCAAGGTCAGGCCGATACGACGACGCCCCGGCAGGGCCGGGGCGTCAGGAGACACGCTGGAACGACTTCCGTCAGTACTGCGCGCGCACGGTCAAACCGGAGAACGTGCTGTAGGCCTTGATCCGCACGTGCCAGGTACCTGCGGCCGGGTTGCTGATGGTGCAGGTCTCGTTGTTGCCGCTCAGGTAGGGACGGCAGGCGTACGTGCTGTCGGTCGGCGCGCTGCCTTGGCGCAGGTACAGGTCGGCATCACCACTGCCGCCGCTGATCGCCACGCGCAGCTGGGTGGCACCACTGGGAACGGTAACGGTGTAGCTCAGCGCCGCACCGGAAGCGGCGCCCAGCCCCCCCACCGCTACGTTGTTCTGCAGCACCGTGCCGGTGCCCGGATCCGGGTTGCCACCGCCGCCGCCCTGCGCCGCCACCACCGCCGCATCGGCGTTGACGATGCCCGCACCGCAGCCACCGGAGCAGGCACCCGGCAGGGCGCGCGCGGTGTTCTTGATGATGGTTTCCACCTGCGCCGGGGTGAGCGCGCTCGGTGCCACCGACTGCATCAACGCCACCACGCCGGCCACGTGCGGGGCCGCCATCGAGGTGCCGTTGTAGGACGCGTAGGTCGCCGAGGCCGGCACCGTGGTGCCGGTGTTGAGGGTGGACAGGATGGCCTGGCCCGGCGCGGAGATGTCGATGCCGGCACCGTAGTTGGAGAAGCTGGCCTTGGCGCCGGTGTTGGTGGTGGCTGCCACCGCGATCACGTTGGCGCAGTTGGCCGGGACCGACGTGGAGACGTTGCTGGCTTCGTTGCCGGCGGCCACCACCACGGTGGTACCCCGCCCCACTGCACCGTTGATCGCGTTCTGGTAGGTGGCCGAGCAGCTGCCCCCCCCGCCGAGGGACATGTTGATCACTTCGGCCGGATTGGCATTGGCCGGCACGCCGCTGACAGTGCCGCCGGAAGCCCAGACGATGGCGTCGGCGATGTCGGAGGTATAGCCGCCGCACTTGCCGAGCACGCGCACCGGCACCACCTTGGCGTTGTAGGCCGTACCGGCTACGCCGGTGCTGTTGTTGGTCACCGCGGCGATGGTGCCGGCCACGTGGGTGCCATGCCAGCTGGAGTTGGAGGCCGGATAGCCCGCGCCACATTCGTTTGCGGCGTACCAGTCGCCCTGGTCGTTGGCGTTGTTGTCGCGCCCACCACCATCGCGTGCCATCGCCGCGTCGCTGATGAAGTCATAGCCGGGCAGGATGTTGGCATTCAGATCCGGATGGCTGGTGATGCCGGTGTCGATCACCGCCACCACTACGCCGGTGCCGGTGGACTTGTCCCACGCCGGGCGCACGTTGATGGACGCGTTGGACGTACCGAAGCCCCACTGTTCGCCGAGGCGGGCATCGTTTGGCACCAGGGTCGGCCGCATGATCTGGTCGACCTCCACGTACTCCACGTTGGGATCGGCGGCGAGCCTGCGCATCAGCATTTCGGCCTGCGCGGCATCCAGCGGCTGATCTGCCCGGACCACGCTCGGGCCCACCGCCAGCCGGCGCACCTGCTGCAGGCCCAGCGCGCGTCCCTGCGCAGCCGACAGGCCCGATGCCGCGGTCTTGAGTGAGCTCGCCAGGGCTGACGGCGTGGCCAGCGGCGCGCTGTTGTCGCGGAACTTGACGATGAACTGCTTGTGGGTCGGCGCGGACGACAGGCCGCTGAGGTGGACGTCGCCGGCGAACGCCGGGGCTACCAGCAGCAACGAGGTGAGCACGGAGGCCCCCATGACGACCACTGCACGCTGACGCAAACGCGGTTGCGAAACCTGGGACATCGGATTTCCTTTTCTGGGTTCTGACATGGATGCCGGATTCGGCAGAGGGCGCCGGTCGCGATTCGCAGGCTGCGCTGCACTGGCAGGAATCGGTACCGGGGCGGACAGTCCCCCGTGCGCTGTCCACAAGGCCGAAGCTAGTCGGTTCGAGCCATTGACGACAACGTTTCAGCCCCACTTCAGTGACATGAAATGTCGGAACTGAGACTTTTGGTGTCTAAAATTTGTAAAGGTGAAGGAACTTTCACGTGGTTTTTACGGTCCGGACCTGTCCTTGGCTTGTCCCGCCGTGACCATGCCGACATCGGCCACCAACAAAAAAGCCCGTCGCGGGGGACGGGCTTTCCGTGGGATTCCGCCGAGCATGGCGCAGCGCTACCGGCTACACCCTTGGACCTGCGAGGTGCTGTAGCGCCGAGCCATGCTCGGCGGGGCACCGTCAGCCGCTCAGCCCAGCTTGACCAGCCAGCCGTGGCGGTCTGGCAGACGACCGTACTGGATGTCGGTCAGTTCCTTGCGCAGCGACAGGGTCACTTCACCGGCGGGCGCGTTGATGTCGCCGACTTCGAAGCCTTCGCCCTTCAGCTGGCCGATCGGGGTCACCACCGCGGCGGTACCGCAGGCGAACACTTCGGTGATCTCGCCCGACGCCACGCCCTGCTTCCACTCGTCGATGCTGACCTTGCGCTCTTCCACCTTCATGCCACGGTCGCGGGCCAGCTGCAGGATGCTTTCGCGGGTGATGCCTTCCAGGATGCTGCCCGACAGCTGCGGGGTCACCAGGGTGCCGTCCTTGTAGACCAGGAAGACGTTCATGCCGCCCAGCTCTTCCAGGTACTTGCCTTCGGTGGGGTCCAGGAACAGCACCTGCGAGCAGCCCTGCGCCTGCGCCTTCTGCTGCGGCAGCAGCGAAGCCGCATAGTTGCCACCGCACTTGGCCGCGCCGGTGCCGCCCTTGGCCGCGCGCGCGTATTCGGTGGACAGCCAGATCGACACCGGCGCCACGCCCTTGGCGAAGTACGGGCCGGCCGGGCTGGCGATCACGTAGTAACCGGCCTTGTGCGCGCCGCGCACGCCGAGGAACGCTTCATCGCCGATCATGAACGGCCGGAAGTACAGGCTGGATTCGTCGGCCGACGGCACCCAGTCCTTGTCCAGTGCGACCAGCTGCTTCAGCGATTCGACAAAGATATCCACCGGCAGTTCCGGCAGCGCCAGGCGCTGTGCCGAACGCTGCAGGCGACGACCATTGGCATCGGGACGGAAGGTCCACACCGAACCGTCGGCATGCCGGTAGGCCTTGATGCCTTCGAAGATTTCCTGGCCGTAATGCAGCACCGCGGCGGCCGGATCCAGCAGCAGCGGACCGTACGGGCGCACGTTGGCGTTGTGCCAGCCGGTGTCCTTGTCCCAGCGCACTTCCACCATGTGGTCAGTGAAGTGCAGGCCGAAGCCCGGCTTTTCCAAGATGGCGGCGCGCTCATCGGCGCTGCGCGGATGGGCCGAGCGGGTGACGTCGAAGCTGATGTTGGACTGGGACACCGGATGTTTCCTGTTCTGGTTGCGGTTGTTACCGGGATTCCACCACGCGGGCGGCGTACGGTCGGGTCAGAGCATGCCGGTTTCCAGGCGCGCCGACTCGGACATCATGTGGCGGCCCCATGGTGGATCGAACACCAGTTCCACGTCGGCCTCGGCCACGGTGGGGATGATTTCCAGCTTGCTGCGCACGTCGTCGACCAGGATGTCGCCCATGCCGCAGCCGGGCGCGGTCAGGGTCATCTTGACGTCGACTTCGCGGCGGCCATCGTCCAGGTGCTTGAGCTCCACTTCGTAGACCAGGCCGAGGTCGACGATGTTGAACGGGATCTCCGGGTCGAAGCAGGTGCGCAGCTGCTGCCACACCAGTTGTTCGACCTGTTCATCGCTGGCGTCGTCGGGCAGCTCCAGCGGTGCCGGGGCCTCCTTGCCGATGGCATCGCCATCCCGCCCCGCGATGCGGAACAGGTTGCCTTCGACGAACACCGTATAGCTGCCACCCAGGGCCTGGGTGATATAGCCATAGCTGCCGGCGGGCAGGGTCACCGTTTCGCCCTGCGGGACCATGACGGCCTCGCAGTCGCGTTCGAAGTGGACTGGTTCACTGCTACGGGAATACATGAGGCTCGATCTGGGGGCTGCGGACGCGCCGCGCAAGGCGACATTTTAGCCCAGCGGCCCGGCGCCCGCCCGTGCACTGCGGCAAACCCAGTATCCTGTTGGCATCCAAAGGGAAATCCGCATGCCCTCTCCTGCTGTACGCACCAGGACCGTGTCCTGGCTCTGGCCCGTGATGTACCTGATCGGCGCCGGCACGGCCCTGCTGGCCTGGGTGTTCTTCGCATTGATGACCGGCCGCCAGTTGGGTTGGATGGCGATCGTGGTGGCGCTGGAACTGCTGTTCATGCTGCGCCTGGGCACCCTGCGCGGCGGCGTGCTGCGCGCCCTGCTGGTAGCCGGCGGCACGCTGCTGGTGACCGCGCTGGCCTGGTGGAGCATCGCCAGCGCCTGGCTGGGCGGTTCGATGGGACTCACGCCGTGGGAATCGGCGTTGCGCATGGGCCCGCACCTGGCCTGGACGCTGGTGGGGCTGGCCAACGTCACCGCCGACTGGCTGTGGCTGCCGGTGGCGCTGGTGTTCGCCGCGTGGCTGGGCTGGCAGAAGCGCGTCTGACGCGAAGCCGGTGGGTGACGACCGGCTTTGGTGGGTGACGACCGTTGGTCGTCACGCTGTTGCTTTCCGCTGCGCTCGCCGAGCATGGCTCGGCGCTACCGTTGTGGTCCCCGGTAGTGACGGCCGCTGGCCGTCATGCCGTTGCGCCCGGGGGGCTTCAGTGCCCCCCATCCAGCCCCTTCAGTTCACTCACCAGCGAACCCGCCGCCGCCGCTCCATCGCCGTACAGCATGCGGGTGTTGTCCGCATAGAACAGCGCGTTTTCGATCCCCGCGAAGCCCGTACCGCGCCCGCGCTTGATCACTACCACGTTGCGCGCATTCACCACGTCCAGGATCGGCATGCCGTAGATCACGCTGGCCGGATCGGTGCGTGCCACCGGATTGACCACGTCGTTGGCACCGATCACCAGCACCACGTCGGTGCTGGGGAACTCCGGATTGATGTCGTCCATGTCGGCGATCAGGTCATACGGCACGCCGGCTTCGGCCAGCAGCACGTTCATGTGCCCGGGCATGCGGCCGGCCACCGGATGGATCGCGAACTTCACCTTCACCCCGCGCGCGATCAGCCGCTGCGCCAGCTCCCAGATCTTGTGCTGCGCCTGGGCCACGGCCATGCCGTAGCCCGGCACGATCACCACGCGTTCGGCGAAGGCCATCATTGCTGCCACGTCGGAGGCATCGATCGGCTTCTGCGCGCCGGTGATTTCCTGCGCCTCGCCGCCCGCGCCACCACCGAAGTTGGAGAACAGCACGTTGCTGATCGGCCGGTTCATCGCCTTGGCCATCAGCCGGGTCAGCAGGATGCCGGCCGCACCGACCATCATGCCGGCGATGATCAGCGCCTCGTTGCCCAGCACATAGCCTTCGAACGACACCGCCAGGCCGGTGAACGCGTTGTACAACGAGATCACCACCGGCATGTCCGCCCCGCCGATCGGCAGGGTCATCAGCACGCCCAGCGCCAGCGCCAGCACGAAGAAGGCGATGATCGCCCAGGGTGCCAGCGTGCTGGCGGCGATGATGCCCAGCACCACCACGGCCACCGCCACGATCATGTTCAGCGCCTGCTGGCCCGGCCAGGTGATGCGCCGGTCCAGGCGACCGTCCAGCTTCGCCCAGGCGATCACCGAACCGGACAGCGACACCGCGCCGATGGCCGCACCGGTCACTGCCAGCGTCAGCACCATCGCCGAAGGCTGGCGCGCGGCCAGGTCGGCCAACGCCTGCGCGCTCCAGTGGCTGGTATCGCGGTTGGCCAGCGCCGACCAGCGCAGCAGCTCCACCGCACCGATGGCCGCGGCCGAACCGCCCCCCATGCCGTTGTACAGCGCCACCATCTGCGGCATGTCGGTGATGGCGACCTTGCCGGCTGACCACCACGCCAATCCGCCACCCAACGCCAGCGCGACCAGGATCAGCGGGATGTTGTGCAGTTCGGGCAGGAAGAAGGTGGCAACGGTGGCCACCAACATGCCCAGCCCGGCCCAGCGGATGCCGCTGCGGGCGGTAAGCGGCGAGGCCATGCGCTGCAGGCCGAGCAGGAACAGCGTGGCAGCGACGAGGTAGCTGGTCTTGACCAGCCAATCCAGCAGTTCAGGCGTGCTGACGTTCAAGGTTGCGGCTCCTTGTCGGCGTCGGTGGGCGCCGGCTTGACGCTGGGCTTGAACATTTCCAGCATGCGCGCGGTGACCACGTAACCGCCGGCGGCATTGCCTGCGCCCAGCACCACCGCGACGAAACCGAGGATCTTCTCCAGCGGGGTCTGCGCGTGGCCCAGCACCACCATCGCGCCGATCAGCACGATGCCGTGGATGAAGTTCGAACCGGACATCAGCGGGGTATGCAGGATCACCGGCACCCGCGAGATGATCACATGGCCGGCGATGGCCGCCAGCATGAAGATGTACAGCGCCACGAATCCGTCACTCACCGGCACGACTCCCGCTCTGGATGTAGGCCCCATCATAACCACGCGCTGAACCGCGCGCGCTGCGCTGTCAACGCGGGCTGCCTGCACGCGTTGTCCATGGTGAGCCCGACGAAGGACCCGTACCCTGTGCTGGTGAGCAGCCCCCTGGCCCCGACCGCCGACGCACCGCCTGCATCGCTGGACCAGTTCCTGGCCGGGGTGGGACCGCGCGCGTTCCGCTTCGCCGAGGCCGGCCTGCGCCATCGCGAGGATGCGCTGGACGCGGTGCAGGACAGCCTGATCCGCATGCTGGACTACCGGGAAAAGCCGGCCGCCGAGTGGCCGCCGCTGTTCTGGAGCATCCTGCGCCGGCGGGTGATCGACCTGCAGCGCCGACGCCGCTTCCGCCTGCCGTTCTGGCGCGACAACGTGGACAGCGACGGTGAGCCGGTGGACTGGGCCGATGAGGGCCCGGGCCCGGCCGACGTCCATGCCGGGCGCGAACAGTACGATGCGCTGGTGCAGGCGCTGCGCGCGCTGCCGCCGCGACAGCGCGAAGCCTTCACCCTGCGCGTGCTGCAGGACCTGGACGGCGCCACCACCGCACGCGCCATGGGCTGCAGCGAAGGCGCGGTAAAGACCCACCTGGCGCGCGCCCGCGACGCGCTGAGAACCCTGATGGAGGATCCGACGTGAGCCGCACCCTGCCCCCCGACGACCAGTTGCAGGCCCTGCACCACCAGGCCGTGCAGGCGCTGTCGCCCGCCACCCTGGCGCGCCTGCGCAACGCGCGGCATGCCACGGCGGCATCGCGGCGGCGACCCGCCTGGTGGATGGCTACCGCCTTTGCCGGGGTGGCCGCGCTGGGCGTCGGGCTGAGCCTGCAGATGCGCTCGCCGCCTTCACCGTTGCCTGCGGTGGCGCCGATGGTGGCCGCGCTGGAAAGCGATGGCGCCGCGCTGGATGAAAACCCCGATCTTTACCTGTGGCTGGCCAGCACCGACCTGGCGATGGAGTAACCTGATGAACGTTTATCCGCCTTCCCGCCTGTTGCCTGTGCTGCTTGTACTGCTGAGCGTTGGTGGCGCGGCGTTCGCGCAGGAGGCCGCGCCGCCGGCTTGGGAACAGCTGACCCCGGCCCAGCGCGACGCACTGGTCGCCCCGCTGCGCGACCGCTGGAACAGCGCCCCGCCCGCGCAGCGCCAGCGCATGCTGCAGCACGGCCAGCGCTGGCAATCGATGACACCGGAGCAGCGCGAACAGGCCCGCAAGGGCATGCGCCGTTTCGATGGCATGAGCCCGGAGCAGCGCGAACAGGCGCGCGCGCTGTTCGCCAAGATGCGCGGCATGACCCCGGAGCAGCGCACTGAACTGCGCGCCCGCTGGGGCACGATGAGCAACGACCAGCGCCGCCAATGGGTACGCGACAACCCGCCGCCCCCGCGCAACCGCGACTGACGCGCCGACGCTCCGGTAGTGACGGCCCCTGGCCTTGGTGGGTGACGACCGTTGGTCGTCACGCTGTTGCTCCCGGTAGTGACGACCGTTGGTCGTCACGCTCTCGCCCCGGTAGGTGACGACCGTTGGTCGTCACGCCGTTGCGGTTGAGACTACCGCTCAGCCACCCGCCACCCAGCGCGTCTTGGCCAACAGCTCATCCTCCCAATCAAACCGCACCTCCCCGTCATGCACGAACAGGCTGACGAAGTTCAACACATTGCGCGCATACATCTCGCTGGCCTGCGCCGCGCCCAGACTGGCCAGGTTCAACGGGCCATCCACGACCACCCCAGCGTGCTCGATGCACTCACCCGGCACGGTCACCGCACAATTGCCGCCACTTTCCGCGGCAAGATCCACGATCACGCTGCCCGGCGCCATCCCTTCCACCATCGCCTGGCTCAGGATCACCGGCGCCGTGCGCCCCGGTACCGCCGCCGTACAGATCACCACGTCCACGCCGCGCAGATGGTCGGCCAGCCGCTGCTGCTGCAGCGCGCGCTCCTCATCGGTCAGCGCACGCGCATAGCCGCCCTCGCCGGCCGCGCTGACGCCAAGGTCGAGAAAGCGCGCACCCAGCGACTGGATCTGCTCACGCGTTTCCGGTCGCACATCGAAGCCTTCCACCTGCGCGCCGAGCCGCCGCGCCGTGGCAATAGCCTGCAGACCGGCCACGCCCGCGCCCACCACCAGCACCTTGGCCGGGCGCACCGTGCCCGCCGCGGTGGTCAACATCGGGAAGAAGCGCGGCGCCCGCTCGGCGGCGATCAAGGTCGCCTTGTAGCCAGCCATGCCCGCCTGTGAACTCAACACGTCCATCGATTGCGCGCGGGTGGTACGCGGCAGCAATTGCAACGGAAACAGCTGCAAGCCCGGCTGCGTAACCAGTGCAGCCAGCACCGCATCGCGCGCCGGCTGCAGCAACCCGACCACACTGGCACCGGGCTTCAACCGTGCCAGCCGCGCAGGCGCGGGTGACTGCACGCAGAGCAACGCATCGATATCCGCCCAGCGGCTGTCATCGACCAGCAGTGCGCCGGCATCCAGGTAGGCCTGGTCAGGGAAGCCCGCCGATGTGCCCGCACCGGCCTCGAACCAGACCGTGGCACCGCGTGCGGCCAGTTTCTTCGCCGTTTCCGGGGTAAG
The DNA here is from genome assembly GCF_014841975.1 of Stenotrophomonas sp. CFBP 13724. NCBI lineage: Bacteria > Pseudomonadati > Pseudomonadota > Gammaproteobacteria > Lysobacterales > Lysobacteraceae > Stenotrophomonas > Stenotrophomonas sp. CFBP 13724. The sequence goes on along the minus strand of NZ_JACYUW010000002.1, from coordinate 409,628 downwards.
CGCCACACGGCGCTCTCCTGGTGCGGTTTCCTTGACCCCCAGCAACGCTACGGACATACGCTTCCCCGCTGATCGGTAATCAGCCGATAGTAGCGCGCCCCACGCGCCGTTGCTGGCCTGGCGGCCTGCCGCCGGCGAGCGGCTTCATCTATCCCACGACAAGGGCAGCGTCCGGCATCAGGATGCACTGGAGGGTGAGGTCGTGCGCGCCGCGCCTGCTGGCAACCTCGTCCATCCACGTACTGTCATCGTGATATTCAATCGCCGAGAGCAGCCCGTTCTGGCAATGCAGCACGGCCCTGAGCGGCGTGAAGCCGCCGGCGACGCTGACCGTCACCTCGGCCAACGGCCCGTCATGCCCAGCGAGCGGCAGCGCAAGGCCGTTGTCTACCACTGGCTTGCCCCGCGACGTCTGGTGCAGGCGCATCGTGCGTCTTCCGGGCAGGCGTTCGATACCCGTAATGCAGAGGATCTGACCGGCCCAGCGGGTCGCCATTTCCGGGTTCAGCTGCGCCTGCACGCAGTGCACGATCAGCACTTCCAACCGACTCAAAGCGGCCTTGGGCGCAAACAGCCGCGAGAATATCGACATCATCCTTGTCTTCTCCTGCCTGGGTGGCCACACCGGCCACAGGCTCCATGTCACTACACCGGACCCCACCGTGAAAGTGTCAAATACGACGCGATGCGGTTCCGCCAAGGCGCGATGGTATATCGGCCCGTGATGCCTTGCTCCGTTCATCGTGGCCGACATGCTGGCGCTACGTTTGTGACCCAACGCGCGAGTACCGCTTCGCACGTGCGCCGCGCGGATGAGCGGCACCCGCCCTCTATATTTCGACAGCGTGCACTGCGGGCTGCGCGCACTCGGCCTAAGGATAAGACTGGAGGTGATTTGAGCGTCGCTCCCTCTCATGCAGGATGTTGACGACAGCCCATCCGGTGCCCAGCCGGGAAGGCGTGCCCTCCGGCTGGCTTGACCTGCATAAGAGGGGCCTGTTCCACCACGCATGCTGCTTTGGCCGCCGACGCTTTTGACGGCGTACTGTCATCCAAACATGGGCTGGTACCAGAACATTCCCTTTTCCCTCAGCCAGGGAAATCTGACGCCATCGAAAATCGACAGCTGCGCCATGTCGATGCCGTAGCGGCTGAAAATTGAGATCAGCTCCATCAGGTCATCATCCCCAAGAGATGTCGCCACGCGCAAATATATTGAATCGCCCGAACCCTTGATCTCTTCAATCGCAGAAACGGATGCAAGCCAGGCAAACAGGTTTTCTTCGTCGCGAGGCGAGAAGAAAGTTAAATCAGCTATCGCTAATTGAACGACCCCACCCTTATCCATCTCAGACTCCGCATACTTTTTCCTATCCAACACGCTTGAGCCAAGCATCAGGAAACCCGGCCGGAGAGACGTCACATAGCCGCTATAAAAGTCGGATTCAACTTAGCTCACATCCATCCACCACGTAGTTCCATCTACCTCCTGCGTCAAGACAGCCATCTATATCCAACTGGCGGACCATCCAAAGCCCAGTAGATAAGATCACAAAAGCCAAGAGCACTAGCATTACCAGGCTTCTTTTACATGTCATCTCAGCACCGCTGCCGGCAATCCTGCGGGATGATAGACGGAGCATACATCGCTTCAGGAACCTGGTGTCGAGCGCACACGTCCATGCTCAGCCCCCTCACTCCTCGCTTGCCCCCGATTACAGCAACCTCGCCGTCCCTGAAAAACATCAAGCGTGCACCGTCTGAAGAGATCAGTGAAATCAGATCTCGCGATGCGCTTCCCTCTTAAGACCGCCCTGCCCCGCCGATTACATTCAGCACAGCCATACTGGCTCATCTGGCGACTTTCTCGTTGCAGTAACGAAGACTATCCACATCGGTATCCCAGTAAGTTCCCGCATAAATCAGGGTCTCACGCCCCCGCGCTGATAGCTCAATATCATGTGAAAGCCTTCCATTGCAAAATATCATCCTACGACCCATAGCGACGAATCTGTCGGATCGTAACGTCCAGTCATGTCGCCTTGCTAAATCAATGAAATGTCTGGAGGCCACGTCGACTGTCAAGGCCGCCTTGGCTTCAGCCGTCCTCCCGATAAATGTTCCGCGCGATAGCGCCTTTTGCGTTCGAACATCACTATTTTCCGGTAATTCCAAATCTTCGTTAGCCGCCCGTAATTCCATGCCGCTTGGTCGGCCAGACCAATCACCTCGAACCAAGCTTTGTGTAACCAACCGCCAGCTCATCACGATAAATATACAGACCAATGCCATAAGGGCGAATTTGGATTTCACCACCAATCTCCCAAGCTTACGTCACCTCGAGGGACTCAGCAGGCGATAGCCCGCGCCCTAGTCCGACGCCAGCTCGGTCGAATTGTCGGCGTGCGGAGAATGATAAAAGCCCGCCGCCACCATGTACCGCAGCAGTTTGGCGAGACGCGCTGGTCATTCTAATCGCCCCCATCCCCGAACACCTCCGTGTACCAAAATCCACTTGGATCCCTGAATTTCTTTGATATTTCTGGAACATCCAAACGCTTTAGCTCAGAAAACGGAATCAGATAGCGACGGAAAAGTGATATGAATTCAAGTGCATCGTCAAACGTAAGCTCCCCCCTATCAACAATGGCGTATATGGCTCGCCCCTGACCAAATACGTCGCACACTGATCCAATACTTTTCAACCATGTGAAAAAGTAAAGCTCATCCTGAGCGGAATAGAACTTGACACCAGCCATCTCTATTTCGAGGGGCTCTTGGCTACTCATCGTCGTCTGTCTCCTGGGCATTCATTGTCGTGAGCCCCACCCTTTTATCTTGCACGTCCTGGTGCGAGCCTCGGTGCGCTGAACCGCCCCACCCACTGGGAACCCCTACGTTACCATCCGCGTCCGCCCGTGTAAGAGTGCCCCTTCGGGCTACGGACCCTACTTCGGCCCGTCCTTCGGCGGACATGAACCTTTCGCGTACCTGGCAAAGCGGGAGCCGCCACGCCACCCGGATAGATGACAGAAGCCAGTCGCTCCACCTTGGTGTAGGTGTACCGCAAGGTCGTCGCTCCGTGGGTCACCTGACCGCAGCGGTCGTGGCAGTAGTTGATCATTCCATCAGAGATCGCCGAGGTCTGGGCTTGCCCAACCGCCTTGCACCCGCAAACATCGCGCCGCTCTACGTCGCGAGCCGACTGGACTATCCGCAAACCACCAGAAGAGCTTTCCTATTCAGAACCAGCTCAAATTCATGCAAATCTGGAGCCATAACCATTACGTATACCGGCCCCGCCTCATCACCACGCTCGTAAGCGAACAAAAACTTGTCTTTTCCATCGGTTCTTTCCTTACCGAGTAATTTGAATCCATCCGTTGCGTTTATACCTTCCTCGATAGCTCTATGTGAGAACCTTGGGTGCCCACCTATCTGAACTTCGGCCACTGAATCATTCACTTGGATGTTGCCCAAGTCAAAGTCCGGCCCAGGCTCTTGAGGCTGAAACGTGACACCCGGCGGGAGTGCCGCGCAGACGTTGAATCTTTCGCTTAGGACGGTTGCCTCCTGCTCAGCCTGGCAGGCAGTAACCAAGACCATCGCAGCGAAAAACAGGAGCTTAGTTGCAACCGCAGCCATGCCGGATCAACTCGTTTCCAGCCGTCAAAATATCTTTGATGTTCTGCTCATTCACAGGAACAGTGAGATTTCTTCCCATAACGTCCTCCCGAGAGTTTGCAACTGCGCAGGCGGCGAATTTGCCAGCTGCGCGACTGGACTGGCAATTAGCGACACAGTGGAAGTACTTATCGCTGCCGATCGTGCGATCTTGCGACATGTCTTAATACTCGCCAGCTTGAACAACCGCCGCAACCGGAGCAGAGACAGGGAACGCCAAGGCCTCCAATGCACCTTCACCCTGCTTCTCCAATCAAACATAGCGTCGACTCAGCCTAAATCACTCATGCATAACCAAGCATGCGAAAGCTCCTGACAGGGCCAGGAGAAATATAATGGCATTCACAACGAAGGCGATCAGTACGAGCCGATGCGCTCTACACTCCGCGGAGTACACAGCCCCCAAGCCCCTGAAGGGAAATTTCTGAAAAAAGTGATCTCGCTCGAGAAGCTGGGGAGAGCCCAGCCTGACCCACGCATCCCGATCTCTACTCCGCAAACGCGCTACCGCAATACCCCGTATCACCATAATCGACACCATGAGGACGAAGGATATGGAGAACAGCCAAAACCCTAAATCAACAGTCAGCATTCGCATTTACTCCACACTACTCCGTCCTCGCTAGCTCTTGAAAATCCCCCGATATAGCTAGCGGATGCGTCCCAGCCACCCTGGCCTCCCCATCCGACAGACTTCACAGCCCCGAGTTTCACTTCGTACAAGGCAGCACCACCACCAACAGCAGCACCGATCGAGAGTAGGCTCGCTGGACCAACTAGGTCGCCGGGATCAACCAACATCAGGTTCCCGCCGGATAGAGTAACGTTTGAGACGGTGAGAGTTACAGGCGAACCGACCCCTATACCCGCGCCGGCGAAAACCACGCTTACAGTCGCAGCTCGCCCCGCCAAGCACTCAGACGTCAGGGTTAGTTTCGCAGACCCAACGCTTCCAAACCCCGTGTCCATGATTCGGGGGCTAGATCAGGTCTCACCTCAGAACTTCACCCTACTGTAGACCAAGTTCAATTCTTTATCGTGCATCACCCATCGATTAGTATTGCCCTCTAGACATAAGTAGGACGTGCCTGCGTTGCCCGATGCGCGTGACCGAGCTGCACGAGCGAATCGCGGAAACCGCTGCATCACGCTGCTGTCCGGTATCTCTAGCTCTGTCGTTTTTCTACACTCTTCCGGCAAGACAAAAGCTCCGCTACTGGGAGCAAAAACCAACCATGACTCATTTGTGTCCATATCGTGCGCCTCACGAATATCCACGGCATCTTCAGGCAACCACAGCGGCAGCCATTTGGAATCGCCAATTGCCTGCATCGCTTGGGCTTGATCGCGATTGGCATACTCGTTGCTCGCAACTTCGACACATCCTGAAATTGCAATAATCAAAGTTATTGCCATGAAAGGCTTGAAGATGCCCACTGTAGGTTTCCAAATAATTAAAATGGGAAGTTCCCGCCTGGGCGATAGTTTCCGCACATCTGCGAGCAATTCCCTGCAGATTTCATTTGCCCTGACGATCGTCCAAGCAGGTTTGCTAATTGATCAGCCGCCGAGTCGTCAGCAGAATCCCCTTTAATCCTCTGATCGAACCATTCGCGCCCGTCGCTTATACACTGGGCAGCGGCCACTCCTCCCATGCCTTTCTGCGCAGCTTGGCAATTCGCCATACAATGAAAATATTTGTCCTGACCGATCCATTCCTTGTGTGCCCCACCAACTGCATGGGTGGCTGACCACTGGTTAGCGTACTGTTGGCCAAAATCGCCCGCTCCCGCGGCGAATGCGGCCGGTAAGCCGAGCGCCTCCAAACTTCTATTAACGTAATATCTCCAGTTAACTGTATAGGCCCCAGTCTCTGACTTACTGACCCCAGGATGGAATTCCTGCAATCCTAAAGGGCCAACGCGGGTGATCGGAACTCCGCCGGCATAGGGGTAGGTGCCGGCCCCACCCGCCAACCCAATCGGATCACTCTGCACATACCGCCCCACCCCAGCATCATAATCCCGCTGGTAGTTGTAGTTCAGCCCACTTTCCGGCGTCACCTGCTGCCCCGGAAACCGCAGCGCGAACCCGAATGCAATCCCATCACCATCCGGATCCTCATTCGCAGCATCCGCCCCGAACGCCTCACCCGTCAGCGCCCACTCCCACACCGGCACGTTACGCGTCGCGTCGATGATCACACGTGGTGTGCCCAGATGATCCGGCTGCACGTAGCCCAGCGCCGGCACACCCGCGCTGGATTCGCTGAACACCGCAATCGGATAGTTCTCCAGCCACACCACCTGTTGCAGTGGCACCCCGCTTGCGCTGTATTCGCCCAGCCACTGGCCTGATTCGTCGTATAGCATCGAGGTGGTCTTGCCGCCCGCCTGCCGAAGCACGCGCTCGCCCCGGTGGTTATAGCGGTAGAGTCCCAGCGAAGTGGCTCCCTGCTTGACCTTTCCCAGTCGGCCAGTGCTGTTGTAGGCGTAGGTCAGGCCGTTCATCTGCGTCGTATTGCCCGCTGCGTCATAGGCCCGCGCCTGTCCACCCACGCTGGTCAGACGATGGCTGGTAGCCGGATAGTGATACGCCAGCGTTCCGGCAGCGCTGCCGGCCTGCGACCGGTTACCGGTCGCGTCCCAGCCATAGGTATGCGTCGGCATCCCCGCAGCATCCGCCGCCTGCAACAGGCGCCCCATTCCGTCGTAGCCGTAGCTTGCGAGCACGCTTCCGGATGCACCGGCACGCAGCTGGGTAAGCGCCCCCACTTCGTCATATCCAAATCCGAGCTTGAGCCCACCGTTCGACGCATCGCTGACGCTGCTCACCCTGTAGTCCTGGTCATGCGGACGTTTCAGGCGACGTTCGTTTCCATAGGTCCAGCCGGTGATCGGGCCGAACGGCGCATGGCCCACCTGCTTGACCAGAACCTGCCGAGCCAAGGTTCCACGCTTCAGTCCTACCTGGGTGACGCGGCCCTGCGCATCCCGCATGTAGTCGGCCACCGCCCCACCGGGATAGATGACAGACGCCAGTCGCCCCGCCTTGGTGTAGGTGTACCGCAAGGTCGTCGCTACGTTGTTGATCGTCTGGATCTTACGGGTCACCTGACCGAAGCGGTCGTGGCAATACTGGGTAGATCCACCGGGGTGAACCACGCGTCCAACCCGGCCGATCGCGAAGCGCTCTGTCGCTGCGCATGCCGCCGGTGCGACGTCGTACTGCACCCCCACGTCTTGAGTGGGATCGGGATAGGCGATGGATGTAACGCGGTTCAACGCATCATAGCTATAGGTCGCAGTGGCGCCACGCGCATCGCTACGCGTCGCCATGTTACCTGCGGCATCGACGGTCATCGTGTCGCTCCCCGTGTCCGGGCTGGAAAGGACCAGCAGGTCGCCGAAGCCGTTGTAAACGAAATAGTCTAAGCAGCCGGTCACACCCCACCAGGACTGTAGAAAAAGAACGCTGCAAACAGCGGGAACTGCGCGATGATTAGAACAACCAGGATGACCTTGTTGATGAACCTGGAAAACCAGAAAACCAAATAATTAAGAAGAATTATTCCAAGAGGTAGACCTATCCAAAAGGCGGAGCGACTGGTTAGCATCACGCTGGCGAGGCCCTCTTCAGACCCACGCTTGTAGGCACCGATTCCGCAGGAAAGTGCCACGTTCCAGAGAAAGATGGGCAACGTTCAAGTTTATTGAATCACCCGAGCCCCTTATCTATTTAATGGCAGCAATGGGTCCAAGCCAGGCAAAAAAGACTCTCTTCGTCGCGCATCGAAAAGAAAATTAGGTCATATATTTCCAACACAACGAATGCACTACATTCCATTTCAGCCCTCCCAGGGCAATGCTTCAATCTTCGCGCGGTTACTCCACCGTCTCCGCTCGAGTCTGTCCATTCGCGGGCCGGGGCAGCATCCCAACCGCGCCGTCGCATTGCCCACTCCGCCCTCCCAAACTGGCCGACCGAAGCAGTCGATGACGACACACCAGAAACCGGCAGCCCTCTATTGCCATACGAAGAACTTGCAGTCCGCCTGCTCTTTCCCGCACAGGAACACCCATTTTGTCGCGCCAGACGAGTAGGCCCATGCATGGCGACCATCTTGAACCAATGCATCAATTAGCATGTTGTCTTCAACGCTTGGAGATCGCTCCCCCTCGTAGGGAACCAACTGCGAAACGAAACTTATGTATTCACGTCGGTCAAAGCTGAAGCTTCCGCGTGCGACCGAGAATTCGACGTCAGTCGTTATTTCCAAGCTGCGACTAGAACGGGGAAGAAAATCCGGGAGCCATCCTTTTTCTATAATTCCTGACGCGCTCGCTGAAGCAAGATCAGAGTAAATTTCCGTTTGCCCTCGGCATCCAGATGTGAGTACCACGACAAGAGCAATCAATAAGCAGTGGCGAATCTCATATTTCATAGGTGCCTCAAGGCAAGTAGCGCGGATTTATGCCTCTTACAAGAAATGTAGAGCACGCCTTTTGGCATGATTCATCTCTACCTGCAACCTCCCTACCGAGTGCGTTTGCCGCTTCGTCAGCACGACGATCTTCGTTATGCATGCCAGCTCTTTCCTGTACGTCCTCCCGAGAGTTTGCAACTGCGCAGGTGGCCAATTTGCCAGCTGCGCGACTGGACTGGCAATTAGCGACACAGTGGAAGTACTTATCGCTCCCGATCGTGCGATCTTGCAACATGTCTTGATACCCGCCAGCTTGAACAACCGCCGCAACCGGAGCAGAGACAGGGAACGCCAAGGCCTCCAATGCACCTTCAACTCTGCTTCTCCAATCAAACACATACTCACCACCGTCGCCTCTAGATATACCTTCTGGCTTCGATTGCAACCCATAAGGATCAATCAACTGCAATGGCCGCCCGCTTCCATAGCCGTAGGTATCAAGCCCACCGACGAACCCAATCGGATCACTCTGCACATACCGCCCTACCCCCGCATCATAATCCCGCTGGTAGTTATAGTTCAGCCCGCTCTCCGGTGTGTATTGTTGCCCCGGGAACCGCAGCGCAAATCCGAACGCAACCCCATCTCCATCAGGATCCTCGTTCGCCGCATCCGCACCAAACGCCTCACCCGTCAGATTCCACTCCCAGATCGGCACATTACGCGCCGCATCAATGATCACGCGCGGTGTCCCCAGGTGATCCGGCTGCACGTAGCCCAGCGCCGGCACACCCGCGCTGGATTCACTGAACACCGCAATCGGGTAGTTCTCCAGCCACACCACCTGCTGCAGTGGCACCCCGCTTGCGCTGTATTCACCCAGCCATTGGCCGGATTCGTCATACAGCGTCGTGGTGGTTCTGCCGCCCGCCTGCCGCAGCACGCGCTCGCCCCGATGGTTATAGCGGTAGATTCCCAGCGAAGTGGCTCCCTGCTTGGCCTGCCCCAGTCGGCCGGCACTGTTGTACCCGTAGGTCAGGCCGTTCATCTGCGTCGTATTGCCCGCTGCGTCATAGCTCCGCGCCTGCCCACCCACGCCGGTCAGGCGATGGCTGGTAGCCGGATAGTGGTACGCCAGCGTTCCGGCAGCGCTGCCGGCCTGCGACCGGTTACCGGTCGCGTCCCAGCCATAGGTATGCGTCGGCATCCCCGCAGCATTCGCCGCCTGCAACAGGCGCCCCATTCCGTCGTAGCCGTAGGTCGCGAGCACGCTTCCGGATGCACCGGCACGCAGCTGGGTAAGCGCCCCCACTGCGTCATATCCAAATCCGAGCTTGAGTCCACCGGTCGACGCATCGCTGACGCTGCTCACCCTGTAGTCCTGGTCATGCGGACGGTTTAGACGACGTTCGTTTCCATAGGTCCAGCCGGTGATCGGGCCGAACGGCGCATGGCCCACCTGCTTGACCAGAACCTGCCGAGCCAAGGTTCCACGCTTCAGTCCTACCTGGGTGACGCGGCCCTGCGCATCCCGCATGTAGTCGGCCACCGCCCCACCAGGATAGATCACAGAGCCAAGCCGTCCCGCCTTGTCGTAGGTGTACTGCAGGGTCGTTGCGACATTGTTGATCGTCTGGATCTTACGGGTCACCTGACCGAAGCGGTCGTGGCAATACTGGGTAGATCCACCGGGGTGAACCACGCGCCCAACCCGGCCTATGGCGAAGCGCTCTGTCGCTGCGCATGCCGCCGGTGCGACGTCGTGCTGCACCCCCACATCTTGAATGGGATCGGGGTAGCCGATGGACGTTACGCGGTTCAACGCATCGTAGCCATAGGTCGCGGTGACGCCACGCGCATCGCTACGCGTCACCCTGTTGCCTGCGGCATCGACGGTCATCGTGGCGCTCCCCGTGTCCGGGCTGGAAAGGACCAGCAGGTCACCGAAGCCGTTGTACTGATAGCTAGTATGCAGTCCCTCGGACGCGCTCATTTGATGCAATCTTTCTCAGGGCAGAAGAAACGGCCGAAGATACATAGCGGCTGAATTGCATCAAAGCGACGGCGGTCGACACGTCAGCACCCAACCTTTCAAAATGCGAGAAGAGTCTCGAGGCTCACGCTCGAGTGCCGACCCCAGAAACGCTTCGGCGCCTCCAAGTCCCGTCCTTGTCACATGGCAACTCTGAGCGCGGGCAACACTCGTTGGCGACATTAAACAAACTCTTACCGGCTTATCTGGCACTTTCCGCCTTACAGTAACGAGGACTATTCACGTCAGTTTCCCAGTACGTTCCCGCGTATATCAATGCTTCAGCCCCGCGTGCAGACAGCTCAATATCGTGTGCAAACCTGCCATCGCAGAAGATCATCCTCCGGCCCCTAGCGACGAATCGGTCAGATCGTAACGTCCATTCATTTCGCCTTGCCAAGTCAAGGAAGTGCCTTGAGGCCACCTCGACCGTCAACGCCGTCTTGGCTTCAGCCGTCATGCCGATAAATGTCCCGCGGGACAACGCTCTCTGCTTTCGGACATCACTATTCTGCGGGAATCTCAAACCCTCGTTAGCGGCCTTTAATTCCCCGTCGCTTGGTCGGCCAGACCAATCACCTCGAACCAGACTTCGCGTAACTGATAACCAACTTATCACAATAAAAGTACACACCAATGCAACTAGAACGAGTTTGGCTTTCACCACGAACCTCCCCAGCTTCCGTCACTTCGAGATACCTCACCAGGAGAGAACCCGCCACCTATTCCGACGCCCACCTCAGTCGAAGTGCCCGCGTTTGGAGAATAATTTAACCCTCCGCCCACGCCGCGATAGCCGCCTGCACCCGAAATTCCGAACCCCCCGAGATGATCATCGACCTTGGCGCCCGTGGGAACTTCGCATTGATTGAGCCACCCAATACTCAGCGAAGCCTGCAGGCGCCCATTGGGAGAAGGATAAGGTCGACTTAGTCCGCCAGTCACAAATGTGTTCCCGCTTCGAGAAAAAGAGCGAGACGCGCCAAAAACATAGAATGACACACTGACCTTGACAAAGTCAGGGGAGCGAATGTTGTGCCCTTGGCCCCACATTTTCATCTCGTTTGGACTCCCCACCACCTGTAGTCCGAGTGGATCAACCGATCGCAATGGATCTCCCTCCACATACCCATATGTGCTAAGCCCGCCCAATAACCCAATCGGATCACTCTGCACATACCGCCCCACCCCCGCATCATAATCCCGCTGGTAGTTGTAGTTCAGCCCGCTCTCCGGCGTCGCCTGCTGCCCCGGGAACCGCAGTGCAAAACCGAATGCAATCCCATCGCCATCCGGATCCTCATTCGCAGCATCCGCCCCGAACGCCTCACCCGTCAGCGCCCACTCCCACACAGCCACATTACGCGCCGCATCAATGATCACGCGCGGTGTCCCCAGGTGATCCGGCTGCACATACCCCAGCGCAGGCACACCCGCGCTGGATTCACTGAACACCGCAATCGGATAGTTCTCCAGCCACACCACCTGTTGCAGTGGCACCCCGCTTGCGCTGTATTCGCCCAGCCATTGGCCGGATTCGTCATACAGCGTCGTGGTGGTCTTGCCGCCCGCCTGCCGCAGCACGCGCTCGCCCCGGTGGTTATAGCGGTAGATTCCCAGCGAAGTGCTCCCCTGCTTGGCCTGCCCCAGTCGGCCGGCACTGTTGTACCCGTAGGTCAGGCCGTTCATCTGCGTCGTATTGCCCGCTGCGTCATAGCTCCGCGCCTGCCCACCCACGCCGGTCAGGCGATGGCTGGTAGCCGGGTAGTGATACGCCAGCGTTCCGGCAGCGCTGCCGGCCTGCGACCGGTTACCGGTCGCATCCCAGCCATAGGTATGCGTCGGCATCCCCGCAGCATCCGCCGCCTGCAGCAGGCGCCCCATTCCGTCGTAGCGGTAGGTCGCGAGCACGCTTCCGGATGCACCGGCACGCAGCTGGGTAAGCGCCCCCACTGCGTCATATCCAAATCCCAGCTTGAGCCCACCGGTCGAGGCATCGCTGACGCTGCTCACCCTGTAGTCCTGGTCATGCGGACGGTTCAGGCGACGTTCGTTTCCATAGGTCCAGCCGGTGATCGGACCGAATGGCGCATGACCCACCTGCTTGACCAGAACCTGTCGAGCCAAAGTTCCACGCTTCAGGCCTACCTGGGTGACGCGGCCCTGGGCATCCCGCATGTAGTCGACCACCGCCCCACCAGGATAGATCACAGAGGCAAGCCGTCCCGCCTTGTCGTACGTGTACCGCAGGGTCGTTGCGACGTTGTTGATCGTCTGGATCTTACGGGTCACCTGACCGAAGCGGTCGTGGCAATACTGGGTAGATCCACCGGGGTGAACCACGCGTCCAACCCGGCCGATCGCGAAGCGCTCTGTCGCTGCGCATGCCGCCGGTGCGACGTCGTACTGCACCCCCACGTCTTGAGTGGGATCGGGATAGGCGATGGACGTAACGCGGCTCAACGCATCGTAGCCATAGGTCGCAGTGACCCCACGCGCATCGGTACGCGTCACCCTGTTACCTGCGGCATCGACGGTCATCGTGGCGCTTCCCGTGTCCGGGCTGGAAAGGACCAGCAGGTCACCGAAGCCGTTGTACTGATAGTTGGTATGCAGGCCTTTTGGATCGGTAACGCGCGTAACGTTGTCCAGCGCGTCGTACTGCATCAGGGTTTCGGCCGCGACACCCGTACTGTCCTGCAGCGAACGCGCCAAGCGATTCAGCGCATCGAAACCCTGCGTGCTGGGGCGAAGCAAGGCGTCGGTGACGAGGGTCGGATTGCTGTTGGCGTCATAGCCATAGGTCGTAGCGTGGTTACCTGCGTCCTTGAGCGCGGTCAGCTGGCCCAGCGTGTCGTATACGCGTGCCAATGTGCGGCGAAGCGTACCTGCGTTGTCTAGCGCCTTCTCCTGCAGGCGATTTCCCGCATTATCCAGAACATAGTGCAGTGTGTTCCCTGCCGTGTCGGCGATGTCGGTGAGCCGCTGCGCGGCATCGTATTCGTAGGTGACCGCACTACCATCAGGCTGGTTCACCTGCTTGACGTGGCCTGTCGGCCAGTACGCGATCGAAGTAACCCGGTCGTCCGAGGTGGTTGCGCCACGGACGATCACCTGTGTCGGCCAGCCACGGGCGTGGTACCGATAGTCGGTAATTACATTGTTCGCGTCCCGCGAGGAAAGTATCCGCCCCGCCGCGTCGTAGGCCAGCACGTCGACCTTGTGCCCGAGACCGCTGGTGGTGCTGCGCAGATCGCCTTTGCGGAGCGTACACGCGCCGGTGCTGCCGCAGCCGGTATCGTCAGCGGTGTAGTACGCGTAGGTGACGGTGTCGGCCACGCCGCTGCGCGGGCCGTCCACGCTGCGCAGCAGACCAACCTCCGGACAATCAGCGCCCACCGTTTCGCAGTAGGCAAACGTGGTCACGCGTGTCTGCCCGCTGACAAGGTCCTGCATGGTGACCGAGACCGGCTGCAGCCTCGCATTGCGCGTGATGCGGGTTTCACGGTTGGCTTCGCGCTGCAGTACGACGCGATTGCTGCCGACCGCTACCTGGGTGGTCGACACGCGCTGCTCGGGCAGTCCGACCGCTTCGGTCACCGTGTGGCTCTGCACCGCACCCGCGGCGGGATCATTGATGTCTGCATACAGGTGGCTGGTCGTCGTGCCGCGACGGTCCGTGACGCTCTGCACGCGCCTGCGGAAATCCGTGGTTTCAGGCAGGTAGGTTCGGCTGATAGTTCCCTGGGAATCGGTGATGCCATTGACCTTGCGCGGCAGGCCACTGGTGCCTGAGGCCGTCAGCCCAAAGTTCGACTGCCGACCGAGCGCATCGGTCACGACGGTACCCGTCGCGGTATAGGCCAGTTTGACGCCGTCCACGCCGACGTCGCTCTGCGTGCAGTCGCCCGAATGCCGGCTGCAGGTGACCCGGCCTTTTTCGTCGTAACCGAACCAACTGAATCGCTGGGCATCTTCGGCAGTGATGCCGGTCAGGTGCTGGGGGAAGCGGCTGTCTTCATAGTGGTACGTCCGCGTGCCACTGTCGGGGTAGGTTGCCGAAAGCAATTTGCCGTCGCTGGCGTACAGATATGAAGCCACGACGGAGTCGCCGATTGAGAGCGAGGAGATGACCGCGTCGTCGGAGGGCAACTGATACTGCAGCGTCAGTTGGCGGCCCGTCGAATGCGTGATGGACATCAGGCGCCCGCGTGCGTCATGGACATACTGCAACCAGGTGCCGTCTTCGAATTCACGCCATTGCAGCCGCCCTGCTGCATTGAAGACCATGACTTCGTCGCGGCGCCGCAGCGTCCAGTCGGTGCCCTGCTGCGACACCCGATCGCCGCTGCCATTGTTGGCCTCGTACTCTGTCCCTTGCTTGACGAAGGCGATGTGGCTGCCATCTGCCTCCACCAGGCCGACCTTCAGTTCGGTCCCGGCAGGCATCGTGGTCGTATCGACGCCCATGGCGAGCCGGATGTTATGTGAGTGCGTCCAACCCGGACCAAAGGCACCACCGGCCGTACTGCTTTGGGAGTGATAGTAGCGTTCGAAGGTCAGCCAGCTGACGGAAAGGTCGTCCTCAGTTTCGAACTTGTCACCTGTCGTGGGATCGCATGGATTGCCGACCTGGCACTCGTTGGTGACCGGGCTGCTCCAGTAGGTGAGTCCTATAGCACCAGCCCCTTCATAATCAGGTGCCATGCCGCATGCACCGAGGCCGGAGTTCCACTTCAGCAGGATGCTGTTCGGACAGGCGACCGTGCGATTCCGTTGCGCATATGCCCTCCCCGCCATCGCACTACAGGTGCCGTCGCTCTCCTGAAGGTACAACACCCGCTGAAACTCGGATTCTTCGGCGGTATTGTTGACCTCGTCGCCGCCGGGGCCTGCTGAAATGCGCTTCCAGTCGGGTGCGGAGATGGTGGCTGCGGGGCACTGGGGATCACCCAAAGACACCAGGTAGCTCAGGAGCTGCTCTTCACTATCAAAATTCCGCGATCCCGACGTGTACTTCCAAGGCGACCGGTTCATGGCCTGCGGCTTAACCCGATAGGCGTAGATTGTTTTTTCTTCAAGAATGGTCTGGTCGCGTATCTCCCACGAGAAGGCACCAAACTGTTGATACATTTTCGAAGGAGGCTTCAATCACGCGCTGGGCGTCACGTTCGGTCGGCAAAGGCTGCCCACCGGTGGTGGCGTAGGTGTGCCAGCCCTTGGTGACTTCCTGCGCGCGGGCCAGACCAGGCGCCAGAATGAGCATAAGCACAGTTACCGCGCACATGCGCGGGACTGCCATTGAAAACGTCAACATCCTTGTCTCCATCCGTTGAGAACGTGGTGGCAGCCGCAACCAACACGGCAGCCCGTGCGCCATCAGAACCCAGGAAGGAGGTGAATGTTTGTGCCCGGCGTCTCGGTTAGCGCATTGCAGGTTTGAGACAACCGGGTACCGGCTGACGCCGCTGCGCCCGCCGAGCATGGCTATGCCGGTCGTCCTGACCGGCACCCTGCGCCCGCCGAGCATGGCTCGGCGCTACCCAGCCAATCAGTGGACGGTGGTGCTTCCGCGCGGATCCAAGCGATCGATCACGCCCTGCATGGCACTGTCGAAGGCGCCGTCATCCACGTGCGGGCGCAGGCGGCCCAGGCGCACCATCACCGCCAGTTCTTCCGGCGATGCGACGCAGAAGCGTACGCCGCGGCGGTTGACGAACAGCAGGCGCTGCGAGATCGGACTGATCCACGACAGCTTGCCGGCCTGCACTTTGCCGTCCTTGTCGATGAAGTCCAGCCAGATGCCGACTTCCATGCGGCGGAATCGATCCGCGTCCGCATTGTCGAAATTGTCGTCTTCCACCGATGCGGTCACTTCCACCGATGCCGTATCCGATGCCGGCGGGGCGGGCAGTACCACCTGCGGCAGCTCAGGCAGGGCGCGCTCCAATTCCGGGCGCGACTCGGCGATGCTCTGCAGGGTGTCGTGCAACGCATCGACGGCGCGCGCGGCGCCATCACCGTGCACGCCGACGCTGGCGAACACGCGCCCCAAAGCCGGCTGCCAGGCCTGCAGCCACGGCTTGCCGACGATCTTGCGGCGCGCTTCGGCCACTTCGTCCAGCAGGCCGTCGGCCAAGGTCAGGGCTTCGGCCACGGATGCACCTTCTTCGCCTTCGCGCAGCAGCGCCAGGGTCAGGTGGTGCTGCCACGGCTGGCGCAGGAATTCAGCGATCGCCTGCGGCAGCGTGGCGTCGGCAATACGCCGGTCCAGCTCGGCACTGGCGCGGGCGCGGGCCATTTCCAGTTTCTCCTGGCCGCGCTGGGTTTCCGCGGCGCGCCGCTCGGCGATTTCAATCCGGCGCCGATGCTGGGCCAGGAAATCGCGGAACTCTTCTTCCAGGGTCAGGAAGATGGCGAGGTTCTCATTGAACTCCGCCACCAGCCGTTCGATGATTTCTTCGACCTTGCCCATCAGCACGCGCTCGGCCTGGCTTTCGCCGGTGTTGCCTTCGCATGCTTCGGCCAGCGAATTGAGCAGCTTGCGGGCCGGATGGGTCTTCTGCACGAACATGCGGCGGTCCAGCATGGCGACCTTGACGAAGGGCACCACCAGCCGGCCGATCAGCTCGCGCGAACGCCCTTCCAGTTCACGCTCGTCCAGCATCACGTCGAACAGCATGCCGACCAGGTCGATGGCATCTTCGTCCTGCGGGTCCAGCCGGGCCTGGCTGGGATCCACACCCAGCTGGGTGGCGTTGGACAGCACTTCGCTTTTCAGGCGCTGCGCCAGCGATTCGCCGTCTTCGCCGATCGCCGCGCGCAGCGTGGCACTCGGCGTGGCCTGCAGCAGCGACAGCACCGACATCATTTCGCGCTGGCTCAGCGGTCGCTGCTGACCCACCGCGACCTGCGCGGCGGACGTGGCGTCCTCGCGCACATGGCGGGTCTGCCGCAGCAGTTCGTGCAGCGCATCCAGCAGCATGCCCTGCTCACCGCCAGCACTGCCGTGGCCCCCGTCATCACCGGGGTGCCCCTGCAGGTTGCCGCGCTGCTGGGCCCAGCGGTCCGTGAAGCGCTGCGCCCACGCCGGTGCGCCCTGGCTGCCATCGGCGCCGTCGGCGCCGGGCGGATGACGCGGTTCCACCAGATCGTCGAGCATGCCCTGCGGCGGCGGGCTGGGGGCCCGTTGCGGGGCCGCACGGCGCGGCGCGGAGACATTCGGCAGCACCCCGGCCTTGGCCAGGTGGTCGTCGATTTTTTCGTAGATCTTGCCGATCGGGGCGTGCAGGTCGCGCTCACACAGCTTGATCAGCACCAGCCGCACTTCCGGGGCCAGCTCACAGCCGGCGAAGGCTTCGTGGATGGCTACGCCCAACTGCTCAGGGCTGATCGGATTGGTGTCGGCGTCCAGTTCCAGGCCGCCACCGATCCAGCCCAAGCGCAGGTCCAGCCGGCCCAGCACGGACTTGAAGTCGCGCAGCAGCAGCATCGCGAACTGACGCACCGCCAGCCGCGATTCCAGTTCGTGCTCGCCGACCAGGCTCAGGCCGTCGTCGCGGTGCCCGGAAAGCGTCGCTTCCGCCGACAACGGCGCGCCGCTTTCAAAGGCGTCCCAGCTGCGCTGCAGGTGGGCGGAGAAACCGTCACTGATCTCCTGGCGGCGGCGACGCAGTTCACGCATGCCGTCCAGGAACAACAGCTGGGAGGCGCCTGCGGTAGCGGCGCGATCGAACAGCACGTCGTCAAACCGCGAAAGCACGGTCGTGAACGCAAGCGTGATGGCCGGCAATGCCGCCTCACGGACCAGCATGAGCTGGGACGCGTCGCGTCCCGGCGCTCCCATCGGACTGGGCGTCACCATGCGAGAAGGCTCCCCACCTTCGCAGAATCTCGATACGACAACGATGACATGACTGCCCGCGCCTCCCCAGCGTGAGCAGATCGATGGTAGGCCGTCCACGCCACTGCGGACAGTGAAACAGTCCTCACTTCCGCACCCCATGACCAGACGACCGGCAAGGTACGTATCGTAAGCGCTGCAGGGCCTGCAGCGCGAGCGCTGCAACGCGCTCGGCGCACGGCGGGGGCATGATGGACATCACAGTTGTCGCTGGGGGGAGGTAAACGGGCCGACGGCCCGTCCGGCCTCGAACTATACCGCCGCAAACGTGATGAACCGTTCATCTATGGCGTGAAGACAGTTCGCAGTTTGGCGGTTCACGATGGCGGACATCACGGCGACTCAGCGGGGCGCCAGATGGCGCTCGCTATACTGGCGTTCCGCTCCAAACGGATGGCTCCCCCGCATGTCTGAACCTGCTGCCTTGCTCGCCCTCGACGCCCGCCGTTCCGTGCCTTCGCGGCAGCTGGGCGAGCCCGGTCCGGACGCCGCCACCCTGCTGCGCATGTTGCAGTCTGCGGTGCGTGTGCCTGACCACGGCAAGCGGGTGCCGTTCCGTTTCCTGAAGATCAGCGGGGATGCCCGTCATGCCCTCGGCGCCTTCCTGGCCGAGCGCGCCCTGCAGCGCGATCCGGACATTTCCGCCGCGCAGCTGGACAAGGATCGCCAGCGCTTCTCGCACGCGCCGCTGGTGATCACCGTGGTGGCCAGCTCCAAGCCGGACGCCAAGGTGCCCGAGCAGGAGCAGCTGATGACCGCCGGCTGCGTCTGTTTCGCGTTGCTGCACGCCGCCCAGGCGTTCGGCTTCGGCGCGCAGTGGCTGACTGCCTGGATGGCCTTCGACCCGGCCGTGCACGCCCACCTGGGCCTGGCCGAAGGGGAACAGATCGCTGGTTTCATCCACATCGGCACCCCGAAGACTCCCGTGCCGGAACGCGACCGGCCGGATGCCGCCGCGCTGCTGCAGGACTGGACGGGCACGGCGTGAGCGCGAGCGTGGACCCGCTGGACGCGCTGGATCCCATAGCCGAGGGCATCGCGCAGGCGCTTGCCGCTGAAGCCGGTGCACGCCCGCCGCTGTACCTGGTGGATGCCAGCATCTACATCTTCCGCGCGTGGCACTCGCTGCCCGACCAGTTCCAGGACGCGCAGGGCTGGCCGACCAACGCGGTGCACGGCTTTGCCCGGTTCCTGCTGGAACTGCTCGAGCGCCAGCGCCCGCAGCACATCGCCATCGCCTTCGACGAGGCGCTGGACAGCTGCTACCGCAATCGCCTGTACCCGGCCTACAAGGCCAACCGCGATCCGGCGCCGGAGGAACTGCGGCGCCAGTTCGTCCACTGCAAGGCGCTGTGCGCCGCGCTCGGGCTGGCGGTCATGGGCCACCACGATTACGAAGCCGATGACCTCATCGGCAGCGCCCTGCACGCGCACCGCGCCAGCCACCGCGGCATCATCATCTCCGCCGACAAGGACCTGTCGCAGCTGCTGCTGCAGCATGACGAACAGTGGGATTTCGCCCGCAACGTGCGCTGGGACATGCACGGGGTGAAGGGCCGGCTCGGCGTGCACGCGCACCAGGTCGCCGATTTCCTCGCGCTGTGCGGCGATGCGGTGGACAACATCCCCGGCATCACCGGCGTGGGCAGCAAGTCCGCCGCCGTGCTGCTGGCCCATTTCGGCAGCCTGGACGCGTTGTACGAACGCCTGGACGAGGTGCCGTTCCTGCGCCTGCGCGGCGCCAGCCAGATGGCGGTGCGCCTGCGCGAACAGCGCGAGCACGCCTTGCTGTGGCGCGAGCTGACCACCATCGCACTGAATGCACCGCTGGATGGCACCGTTGCCGGCATGCCGCGCGGCCACGCCGACGGCGAACTGCTGGAGGGCCTGTGCAGCACCCTGCGCTTCGGCCCGCTGACCCGCCGCCGGCTGTTCGCCGCGGCCGGCCTGGCCGACGCCTCCGCACCTTCTCCTTATCCTCCATCGAGCGAGTTCGCATGAGCCAGCGCAACAACGAAGCCCCGCGTGTCGTCTTCGAAGGCAAGTTCCAGCGCATGGTCGTGCGCGGGACTTGGGAATACAGCGAACGCACCCATGCCGGTGGACTGGCAGCGATCATCATCGCGGTCACTCCACAGGACAACGTGCTGTTCGTCGAACAGTTCCGCGTACCGCTGCAGGCCAAAACGATCGAGATGCCGGCCGGGCTGGTCGGTGACATCGACGCCGGCGAATCCATCGAGATTTCCGCCGTACGCGAGCTGGAAGAAGAAACCGGCTGGACCGCTGAACAGGCAGAGGTGCTGATGATCGGCCCGACGTCTTCCGGTGCCAGCAGCGAGAAGATCGCCTTCGTGCGCGCCACCGGGCTGACCCGGGTCGGTGCCGGCGGCGGCGATGAAAGCGAAGACATCACCGTGCACGAAGTGCCGCGCACGCAGGCCGCTGCCTGGCTGGTGCAGAAGATCGCCGAAGGTTACGAGCTGGACGCCAAGCTGTGGGCCGGGCTGTGGATGATCGACCACCATCTGGACGGTACTCCGCGTGGCTGATACCGGAGCGCACGTGGCGTCGGCGCTGCTGGGAGCGGGTGACCCTGCGGTCTACACGATCCACCAGCCGCAGGGCACGTCTGACTTCCTGCTGCTGGCCGACCATGCCGGACAGCAAGTACCGCGTGCGCTGGCCTCACTCGGACTGCCGCAGGCCGAGCTGGACCGGCACATCGGCTGGGACATCGGCATTGCCGGCACCACCCGCGCGCTGGCGCAGCGGCTGGATGCCTGGGCCATCGAACAGACGTATTCGCGGCTGCTGATCGACTGCAACCGCCCGCTGGCATCGCCCACGCTGATCCCCGAAACCAGCGATGGCACCGTGGTGCCGGGCAACGCGGCGTTGACGGCTGCGCAGCGGCAGCAACGCATCGATGCCATCCACGCGCCGTACCACGCACGCATCAACGCGGAACTGGATGCACGCCGCGATGCCGCGCGCCCGACCCTGCTGGTGATGATGCACAGCTTCACCCCGGTGATGAACGGCGTGCAGCGTCCCTGGCATGCCGGCGTGTTGTACCACCAGGACACGCGTTTCGCGCATCCGCTGCTGCGGGCGCTTGGCAATGAAGGCAACCTGGTGGTCGGTGACAACCAGCCCTATTCGGTTACCCCGAGCAGCGATTACGCGGTGCCCGTGCACGGTGAAGGCCGCGGTCTGGTGCACGTGGAACTGGAGATCCGCCAGGACCTGATCGCCGATGAAGCCGGCCAGCAGGCCTGGGCGGAACGGCTGGCCCGGCTGTTCAGCGGACTGCAGGCAGCGCTGCTGCAACGGTAATGCCATGCGTAGTGACGGCCGCTGGCCGTCATCCCCCGGCACTGGCTCCGCTCTGGTGGGTGACGACCGTTGGTCGTCACGCGCTTCTGCCAGTGAAGGCGTGACGACCAACCGTCGTCACCCACCGGGTGCAGGGTCACCCGCATCTGTTTGACGGCCAGCGGCCGTCACTACCATGCTGCGCTCAGGCGAACGAATCGGTTGCGCGCACCAGCGCGTCCACGTTCTCGGCTTCGAACGCCGAATGGCCAGAAGCCGGGCTGATCTGCAGCTTCGCCTTCGGCCAGGCCTTGCTCAGTTCCCAGGCGTTGGCCAGCGGGCACACCACGTCGTAGCGGCCGTGCACGATCACGCCGGGGATGTCGGCGATGCGGTGCGCATCACGCAGCAGCTGCTCTTCCACCTCGAAGAAGCCACCGTTGACGAAGTAGTGGTTTTCGATGCGCGCGAAGGCCAGTGCGAACTGCGGGTCTTCATGGCTGTTGACGAAATCATCGTCCACGTGCAGGAAGCTGGTCGCCCCTTCCCACACGCTCCAGGCCTTGGCCGCGGCCAGCCGGGTGGCCTCGTCTTCGCTGGTCAGGCGGCGATGGAAGGCGGAGATCAGGTCGTGGCGCTCGACGGCCGGGATCGGCTTCAGGTAATGCTCCCACGCATCCGGGAACAGGCGGTTGGCGCCTTCCTGGTAGAACCATTCCAGTTCCCAGCGGCGCAGCATGAAGATGCCGCGCAGCACCAGTTCGGTCACCCGCTGCGGATGGGTTTCGGCATACGCCAGCGCCAGGGTGGAACCCCAGCTGCCGCCGAACACCTGCCAGCGATCCACCGACAGGTGCTCGCGCAGTTTTTCGATATCGGCCACCAAGTCCCAGGTGGTGTTGTCCACCAGATCCGCGTGCGGGGTGGAACGTCCGGCGCCGCGCTGGTCGAACAGGATGATCCGGTACTTTGCCGGGTCGTGGAACTGGCGCATCTTGTCGCTGCAGCCGCCGCCCGGCCCGCCATGCAGCATCACCACCGGTTTGCCGTCCGGGTTGCCGCACTGTTCGAAGTACAGCGTGTGGCGGTCGTCGACCTTCAGGGTGCCGACGTCGTAGGGGGTGATGGCGGGGTACAGCGTACGCATGCTTGCAGCTCCGTGGTGATGCCCCGCGCACGGCAGGACAGAGCGCCCATTCTAGGCCGGTCGCCGGCCCAGCGTGATCCGGTCGCGCTGCTCCAGGTCCTGTACCGTTTCCACTTCATCCAGGCCGGCCTGCTGCAGCAGCACACGGATCGCCGCGCCCTGGTCCCAGCCGTGTTCCAGCAGCAGCCAGCCACCAGCAAGCAGGTGGGTGATCGCCCCAGTGGCGATCAGGCGGATGTCGTCCAGCCCGTCCTGCCCGGACGCCAGCGCGGTGGCTGGCTCGAAGCGCAGGTCGCCTTGTGCAAGGTGCGGATCGTCGCTGGCGATGTAGGGCGGATTGCTGGCGATCAGGTCAAAACGTTGCCCCTGCAGCGGCGCATGCCAGGACCCCTGCGCGAACGCGACATTGGACACCGCGTTGCGCGCCGCATTGCGCTTGGCCACGGCCAGCGCCTCGCCACTGAAATCGGTCGCCAGCACCTGGGCCAAGGGGCGTTCACTGGCCAGCGCCAGTGCAATGGCGCCGCTGCCGGTGCCGAGATCGGCGATCGTGCAGGGGCGATCCGCAGGCAGCCGCGCCAGCGCCTGTTCCACCAGCAGCTCGGTCTCCGGACGCGGGATCAGGGTGGCCGGGCTGACCTCCAGCTGCAGCGTCCAGAAGCCCCACTGGCCAGTGATGTAGGCCACCGGTTCGCCTGCCACGCGACGCGCCAGCAGCGCGTGGAAACTTTCGTGATCCGCCCGGTCGACCGGATCCGTGGCATGGGCGAACAGCCAGCTGCGCGGACGCTGCAGCGCATGCAACAGCAGCAGTTCGGCCTCGTGCCGTGCCTCTGGACCGGGCAGCTGGGCCGCGGCGTCAGCCAGCAGGTCGCGTAACAGCATGTCGGGGCGCGCGCTCATGGTCAGGACCTTGCAGGGGGGCGGCAGCTTAGCCCAAGGCGTCGCAACGAGCCCGGCCCGCGGCGACATTACGGCACGGGAGCCGATGCGCGTTGTTCAGGTCCAGCCCTGTGACACATTGGCTGAGGCTATCACGTCACTGGTTCAGGAACTTCCGCAAGTCATTGAATTAAAATAGATAGAGCGGGCGCGTTCGCAAATTCGCTCGCTAGAACAAACACCTATCAATAGCCCCGGCCTATTGGATAGATGCAATCAATGGATTGTCCTTATCGAATAGGAGCCGTTACTCTAGGTCCTGTCGCAACACCCACTCCCCTTCACCCAAGAGGAATATCCATGTCCCTGATCAACACCCAGATCCAGCCGTTCGAAGCCAATGCGTACCTGAATGGCGAGTTCATCAAGGTTTCCGACCGCACCCTGAAGGGCCAGTGGTCCGTCCTGATCTTCATGCCGGCCGCTTTCACCTTCAACTGCCCGACCGAAATCGAGGACGCGGCTGACCATTACGCTGAGTTCCAGAAGGCCGGTGCCGAGGTCTACATCGTCACCACCGATACCCACTTCTCGCACAAGGTCTGGCACGAGACCTCGCCGGCGGTGGGCAAGGCGCAGTTCCCGCTGGTCGGCGATCCGACCCACCAGCTGACCCGCGCCTTCGGCGTGCACATCGAAGAAGAAGGCCTGGCCCTGCGCGGCACCTTCATCATCAACCCGGAAGGCGTGATCAAGACCCTGGAGATCCATTCCAACGAGATCGCCCGTGACGTGTCCGAGACCCTGCGCAAGCTGAAGGCTGCCCAGTTCACCGCCGCCAACCCGAACCAGGTCTGCCCGGCCAAGTGGAAGGAAGGCGAGAAGACCCTGACCCCGTCGCTGGACCTGGTCGGCAAGATCTAAACGCCGCACCTCGCTCCCATGCCCGCCCCACGCGGGCGTGGGGGTGAACCGAAGCCAGCCGCGCACGCCAGCAGCCGCCAGCCCCTTCCACGCTGCTGTCTTCGGTTCACCCCTACCCCCTGTTGGTCCGCTACGCTCAGTCGCGGCGCCACGCCCCCGTTTTGCCTGAAGCCAGGAGAAGACCATGTTGGATGCCAACCTGCAGTCGCAGCTGAAGACCTATCTGGAGCGCGTGACGCGCCCGATCCAGATCACCGCGCATGCCGACGACGGCGCAAAGGCGCAGGAGATGCTGGAGCTGCTGACCACGATTGAAAGCCTGTCCGACCAGATCAGCCTGACCGTGCTGCGCGACGGCGCCGGCCGCGTGCCGTCCTTCGACCTGGGCAGCCCGGGTCAGGACATCCACCTGACCTTCGCCGGCCTGCCAATGGGCCATGAGTTCACCTCGCTGGTGCTGGCCCTGTTGCAGGTGGGCGGCCACCCGTCCAAGGCGACGGCCGAGGTGATCGAGGCGGTGCAGAACCTGGAAGGCGAGTTCAAGTTTGAAACTTATTTCTCACTGTCCTGCCAGAACTGCCCGGATGTGGTGCAGGCGCTGAACCTGGCTGCCGTATTGAATCCGCGCATCCAGCATGTGGCCATCGACGGGGCCCTGTTCCAGGACGAAGTGGAGCAGCGCCAGATCATGTCGGTGCCGACGGTCTACCTCAACGGTGAAGTGTTCGACCAGGGCCGGATGACGCTCGAGCAGATCGTGGCCAAGCTCGATACCGGTGCCGCCAAGCGCGATGCCGCCAAGCTGGCGACCAAGGACGCTTACGACGTGCTGGTGGTGGGCGGCGGTCCGGCCGGCGCGGCCGCGGCGATCTATGCCGCGCGCAAGGGCATCCGTACCGGCATCGCGGCCGAGCGTTTTGGCGGCCAGGTGCTGGACACGATGGCGATCGAGAACTTCGTTTCCGTCAAGGAGACCGAAGGCCCGAAGATGGCGATGGCGCTGGAACAGCACGTGCGCGAGTACGACGTGGACATCATGGACCTGCAGCGCGCCACCGGCCTGGTGCCGGCCGGCGAAGATGGGCTGGTGCAGGTGCAGCTGGAGAACGGCGCGGTGCTGAAGTCGCGCACGGTGATCCTGTCCACCGGCGCGCGCTGGAGGCAGATGAACGTGCCCGGCGAAGACCAGTACCGCAACAAGGGCGTGGCGTACTGCCCGCACTGCGATGGCCCGCTGTTCAAGGGCAAGCGCGTGGCGGTGGTGGGCGGCGGCAATTCCGGCGTGGAAGCGGCGATCGACCTGGCCGGCCTGGTATCCCACGTCACGCTGCTCGAATTCGACGACAAACTGCGCGCCGACGACGTGTTGCAGCGCAAACTGCGCAGCCTGGGCAACGTGACCGTGCTGACCAGCGCACAGACCACCGAGGTCCTGGGCGACGGGCAGAAAGTGACGGGGCTTGTCTACAAGGACCGCGTCGGCGGCGATTCGCATCGGGTGGAACTGGAAGGCGTCTTTGTGCAAATAGGACTGCTGCCCAATACCGAGTTTTTGACTGACGCCATCACCCTCTCGCCCCGGGGCGAAATCGTCATCGATGATCGTGGCCAGACCAATCTCCCCGGAGTGTTTGCCGCCGGTGATTGCACGACCGTACCGTACAAGCAGATCATCATCGCCATGGGCGCTGGATCGACGGCCGCTTTGAGTGCCTTCGACCACCTGATCCGTACGTCCGTGACCAAGAGCAGCGGTGCAGTCGCCGAAGCTGCCTGACACAGGTTCCCAGATCACCGGGGACACCGCATGTCCGCTGGGTAAGCCACGCCGTCCCGGTCCCTACCCAATGAGGTCTCAGGATGAACCTACGTGATCTGAAGTACCTGGTGGCCTTGGCCGACCATCGCCATTTCGGCAAGGCCGCTGCGGCGTGTTTCGTCAGCCAACCCACGCTCTCCACCCAGATCCGCAAGCTGGAGGAAGAGTTGGGGTTGCCGCTGGTGGAACGCGCGCCGCGCAAAGTGATGCTGACTCCCGCCGGCGTGGATGCGGCCGCGCGCGCGCGCGTCATCGTGGCCGAAGTGGAACAGATGAAGGAAGCCGCGCGCCGCAGCCGCGACCCGGAGGCTGGCGCGGTCCGGCTGGGGATCTTCCCGACGCTGGGGCCGTACCTGCTGCCGCACGTGATTCCACGCATCCGCGAACGCTTCCCCCAGCTGGAGCTGCTGCTGGTTGAGGAAAAAAGCGACGTGCTGCTGGCACGGCTGCGCGAAGGAAAGCTGGATGCTGCGTTGCTGGCGCTGCCGGTGCTGGACGACCAGCTGCACACCGAATTCCTGTTCGAGGAACCGTTCCTGCTCGCCGTATCGGCCCAGCATCCGCTGGCCAACCGCCGCCAACTGGATGTGCAGGAGCTGTCCGCGCAGCGCCTGCTGCTGCTCGAAGACGGCCACTGCCTGCGCGACCAGGCGCTGGAAGTCTGCCGGCTGTTCGGCGCCAACGAGAAATCCGAGTTCCGCGCCACCAGCCTGGAGACGCTGCGCCAGATGGTCGCCGCCGACGTGGGCATCACCTTGATGCCGACGCTGTCGGTGAAGCCGCCGGTTCCGCGTTCGGAGAACATCCGGCTGCTCGACCTGGTCGGTGACAACCCGCCAAGCCGCCGGATCGCGATGGCGTGGCGCCGCAGCTCGGCGATGAACGGCTTCCTGGAACAGCTGGCAGACCAGTTCAAGCACCTGCCCGCCTCCCTGTTCACGTTGTCGGGCGGGCCGCTGCTGCCCTCACGACAAGCCGCAAACGACATCAGCGCCCTGCCGGGCTGAGCCGCAGCCGAACAATGAAGAGGGCGGCGTGCGCGGGTGGGTCGATTCCTGCCCCGTTTGTCCCCACAATATGAATCAGGCGGCGCCAACTGGTGCCGCCTTTTGTATGTCCCTTTCAAGGAGTAGTTGCATGACCACCGCAAGCGGCCTGCCGCCGTCCATCACCGTTTCATCCCATGACCTGGCCCGCCTGGAGGCGCTGCTGGACTCTCCTGCCGCGAGCGCCTTGCCGGCTGCTGCGGCGTTGTCCGATGAATTGACCCGTGCCACCGTACTGACCCCTGCCGAAATGCCAGCCGGCATCGTCAAGATGCATTCGCGCGTTGAATGCGAAGACGCGACGACCGGCGACAAACACGTGCTGACCCTGGTCTATCCACGCGAAGCAAACGTCGATGAACATAAAGTGTCGGTGCTGGCACCGGTGGGCACCGCGCTGCTGGGCCTGTCCATCGGCCAGAGCATCGACTGGGATGCGCCAGGTGGACGCAAGCTGAAACTGCGCGTTACCGCGGTTCACAACGACGCACCCTGAACAATTCCCGCTACCCGGCTGCGCCCCACGCGCGCCCGCACTGATGGAGCTGCAATGAGCACTACCCCGTCCAAACTGGCCCAGCTGCGCGAACTCTCCGTGGTGGTCGCCGATACTGGTGATTACGACGCCATCAAGCGGCTGCAGCCAGTGGATTGCACCACCAACCCGACCCTGGTGAAGAAGGCGCTGGACCTGCCGGTCTATGCCGACCTCATCGCCCGCGAACTGGCCTGGGGCCGCGAACAGGGCGGTGAGCGCGAGAGCGTTGTCAACGCCGTGGCGGACCGCCTGACGGTCGGTGTCGGCACGCTGTTGAGCACGCTGGTGCCGGGCCGCGTGTCCACCGAGGTGGATGCGGACAAGTCGCATGATACCGAGGCCACTGTCGCCAAGGCGCGCCGCTTCGTGCAGATGTATGCCGACGCCGGCGTGCCGCGCGAAAAGATCCTGATCAAGATCGCCGCGACCTGGGAAGGCATCGAAGCGGCACGCGTGCTGCAGGCCGAAGGCATCGACTGCAACCTGACGCTGATCTTCAATTCCACCCAGGCACTGGCCTGCAGCGAAGCCGGTGCGTTCCTGATCTCGCCCTTCGTTGGTCGCATCCTGGACTGGTACGTGGCCAACGGCCAGGCGCCTGCAAGCATCGATGAAGACCCCGGCGTGGTGTTCGTGCGCGGCGTGTATGCCGAGTTCAAGCGCCGCGGTTCGCCGACGGTAGTGATGGGCGCCTCGTTCCGTTCCACGGCGCAGATCGAAGCCTTGGCCGGTTGCGACCGCCTGACGGTTTCGCCGGACCTGCTGGAAAAGCTGGACGCCGAGCATGGCGAACTGCCGCGCGCGCTGGTGGCGGGCTCTGCCGAATCTGTAGCAACCCCGCCGATCGATGGTGCGCGCTTTGCTGCGGACCTGGCCGCCGATCCGATGGCGACGGAGAAGCTGGCGACCGGGATCGAGGCGTTCGCCAAGGATCTGGAAAGCCTGCGGGCGCGAATCCGCGCGGAGCTTTGATTTTGTTGGGTGGGTCGAACGGGTGAGACCCCCTCGCGGGTGGCTGCGTACAACTGGCTACGCGCTTGGGGCCGGGCGGTGGGGCTGGTCGGGGGACGGCAAAAGCCGCTCCTGCGGGCCTCGTCTCGCGCCATCCATGGCGCTCAACGCCCCCGCCCAGCCCCACCGCCCGGCCCCCTGACAGGTTCCGGGGGCCGCCACCCGCGCAATAAAGAAGAAGAAAGCGGTAGCGCCGACCCATGGTCGGCGGAATCCATCAGACCACATTCCCCCACAATCCGCCGACCATGGGTCGGCGCTACCAAGGCCGACACGGACCTGTCGAAGGTGGGGCGGGGTGGGTTGGCGGGAACGCTCATCCGCATGGATGCGGATGGCGAGCCTCCAGGGACGGATTCACGGCGATTCCCGCCAACCCACCCCGCCCCGCCAACACGCAGCCCTGCAGCTTTTGACCTTGCCGTTGCCGTCGCTTTAAACGTTGCTTGAAAAGCGTCAGCCCGCCGCAGGCGGCAACCCGATCGGGCAGCTCACGCCGGTGCCGCCGATTCCGCAGTAGCCGTTCGGATTCTTCGCCAGGTACTGCTGGTGGTAGTCCTCGGCGTAGTAATACTCCGGTGCCGGATACACGATCTCGGTGGTAATGGGCCCGTAACCGGCCGCCTGCAGCTGGCCCGCATACGCGTCCCGGCTGGACACCGCCGCGGCGTACTCGGCCTCGGTCAGGCAGTGGATCGCCGAACGGTACTGGGTGCCGGTGTCGTTGCCCTGGCGCATGCCCTGGGTCGGGTCGTGGCTCTCCCAGAACACTTGCAGCAGCTGCGCCACGCTGACCAGCTTCGGGTCGAACACCACCTCGACCACCTCGGTATGGCCGGTCAGCCCGGAACAGACCTCTTCATAGGTCGGATTCGGGGTTACCCCACCGGCATAACCGACCGACGTGCTGTACACCCCGGGCAACGTCCAGAACTTGCGCTCGGCGCCCCAGAAACAGCCCAAGGCAAAGCGGATCCGCTCGAATCCGGCGAACCGGTCCTTCAGCGGATGGCTGTTCACGAAGTGCTGGTTGCTGTGCAGCGGCAGCGGCTGGTCGCGGCCCGGCAGGGCCTCTTCCGGGCGCGGCAGGCGCTGCTTGAAGGCCCCGATGCCGAGGATGCCGTTACCAAGTCCCAACATGTGGTGCTCCTAGGCCGGCTGTCCGGCAAGATCGTCTGTGTCTGAAATGGGGTCGCCAGGGGCAGGGCCCAAGTCCAGTCCGGCAACGATCGATTCAGCCTCCGGCCGCGCCGCCTCGGGGATGGCCACCCGCAGCACGCCGAACAGCGGCAGCTCGCCCATCCCGCCCAGCAGCGATTCGCCGAACACGAAGGCGGGAATGCCCGCATCCTCCAGCGCGTGCTTCACCAGATGGGCGTCGAACAGATTGTCGGCCTTGTAAACGATATGCATGGCAGCTCCTCGGCAGCTGGCTGCCAGCATACGCCCGCCCCGGTATACGGGCGGTTGCCCGCGGCGATGCCGGGCAAGCCAGCCGCCGACACGCTAGACTGGCGGTCTTTCTGCCCTTGATTGCCGCATCATGTCCGAGCACACCCCTGCCAGCCCCGAGACCCCCGTCGACAGCCCCGAGAAGCGCGATTTCATCCGCCAGATCGTGCGCGAAGACTTGGCCAGCGGCAAGCACCAGGCGATCAAGACCCGCTTCCCGCCCGAACCCAACGGCTACCTGCACATCGGCCATGCCAAGTCGATCTGCCTGAACTTCGGCATCGCCGGCGAGTTCGGCGGCGTCTGCAACCTGCGCTTCGATGACACCAACCCGGCCCGGGAAGATCCCGAGTACGTGGCCGCCATCCAGGACGACGTGCGCTGGCTGGGCTTTGAGTGGAACGAACTGCGGCACGCCTCCGACTACTTCCAGGCCTACTACCTGGCCGCGCAGAAACTGATCGGCGCCGGCAAGGCCTATGTGTGTGACCTGTCGGCTGAAGAAGTGCGCGCCTACCGCGGCACCCTGACCGAACCGGGCCGGCCCTCGCCGTACCGCGATCGCAGCGTGGAAGAAAACCTTGACCTGTTCGCGCGCATGCGCGCCGGCGAGTTCCCGGACGGTGCCCGCACCGTGCGCGCGAAGATCGACATGGCCAGTGGCAACATCAACCTGCGTGATCCGGCGCTGTACCGCATCAAGCACGTCGAGCACCAGAACACCGGTTCGGAATGGCCCATCTACCCGATGTACGACTTCGCGCATGCGCTGGGCGATTCGCTGGAAGGCATCACCCATTCGCTGTGCACGCTGGAATTCGAAGACCATCGGCCGCTGTACGACTGGTGCGTGGACAACGTGGACTTCGCCCACGACGACGCGCTGACCGCGCCGCTGGTCGATGCCGGCCTGCCGCGCGAAGCGGCCAAGCCGCGCCAGATCGAGTTCTCGCGGCTGAACATCAACTACACGGTGATGAGCAAGCGCAAGCTGATGGCACTGGTCACCGAACAGCTGGTGGATGGCTGGGACGACCCGCGCATGCCGACCCTGCAGGGCCTGCGCCGGCGCGGTTACACGCCGGCGGCGATGCGCCTGTTCGCCGAGCGCGTAGGCATCAGCAAGCAGAACTCGCAGATCGATTTCAGCGTGCTGGAAGGCGCGCTGCGCGAGGACCTGGACAGCGCCGCGGCCCGCCGCATGGCGGTGATCGATCCGGTCAAACTGGTGCTCGTCAACCTGCCGGAAGGCCACGAAGAATCGCTGACCTTCAGCAACCACCCGAAGGACGAATCGTTCGGCACCCGCGAGGTGCCGTTCTCGCGTGAGCTGTGGATCGAGCGCGACGACTTCGCCGAAGTGCCGCCGAAGGGCTTCAAGCGGCTGCTGCCGGGCGGCGAAGTCCGCCTGCGCGGTGCCGGCATCATCCGCTGCGATGAAGTGATCAAGGATGCCGACGGCACCATCACCGAACTGCGCGGCTGGCTGGATCCGGAATCGCGTCCGGGCATGGAAGGCGCCAACCGCAAGGTCAAGGGCACCATCCACTGGGTCAGTGCGGTGCACGCGGTGCCGGCCGAAGTCCGCCTGTACGACCGCCTGTTCTCGGTGGCCGACCCGGACGACGAGTCCGATGGCAAGACCTACCGCGACTACCTCAATCCCGCATCGCGCCGGGCCGTGACCGGGTATGTCGAGCCTGCCGCAGCGATCGCCATGCCGGAACAGTCGTTCCAGTTCGAACGCACCGGCTACTTCGTCGCCGATCGCCGCGACCACACCGCGGCCACGCCGGTCTTCAACCGCAGCGTGACCCTGCGCGATACCTGGTCGGCCTGACCCCGACCGTCCCGCGCGCGGCTCACCCCGCGCGCCATCGCCGCCTGCCCCTGCCCGCCCGCTTCATCGGACGCGGGCTACACTGCGCGCGGCTGTTGTTGTGTTCCACCCCCGTAACCCGATGAGAGGCACCCCGCGATGCTGTATGCGCAAGTCCACCTGACCCTTCCCGCCTGGATCCATGACCAGATCGACCTGGATCAGCGCTATCCCGGCGACGAAGCCAAGGTCGCACTGGCCATCGCGCTGTCGAAGTCGAACGTCGAGCACGCCAGCGGCGGCCCGTTCGGCGCGGTGGTGTTCGGCCCGGATGACAAGGTCATCGCCGTGGGAGTGAACCGCGTGATGCCCCACAACACCTCGCTGGCGCACGCCGAGAACATGGCCTACATGCTGGCCCAGCAGCGCCTGCAGACCCCGCGGCTGAACGATGTGCTGTCCCCGATCACCCTGGCGACGTCGTCCCAGCCCTGTTGCCAGTGCTACGGCGCCACCGTCTGGGCCGGCATCGATCGGCTGCTGATCGGTGCCAGTGCGGCCGACGTGGAAGAACTGACCCCGTTCGACGAAGGCCCGCTGCCGGCGGACTGGGTGGGCGAACTCAACAAGCGCGGCATCGAGGTGGTGCAGGGCCTGCACCGCGACGACGCGCGCGCCGTGCTGCGCACCTATGGAGAAGCCGATGGCGCCCGCTACTGAGACGTCTGCTGCCACGGCAGGAATCGGCCTGCTGTGCCTGTGCCGCCAAGGCTTCGAACCGGAACTGGCCGGCGAACTGACCACGCGCGCGGGTGAATTCGGTTTCGCCGGCTACGCGCGTACCCAGCGCAATGATGGCTACGTGCTTTTCATGTGCGACGAAGCCGCCGCGCTCAGCCGCATGCTGTCCTGGCGCGAGCTGATCTTCGCGCGGCAGAAGCTGGTGGTGCTGGCCGAACTGCCGCAGCTGGATCCTGCCGACCGCATCACCCCGATGCTGGCGGTGCTGGGTGATGCGCCGCGCTTCGGCGATCTGTGGGTGGAACACCCCGACTCCGATGCCGGCAAGCCGCTGTCCGGGCTGTCGCGCGCGTTCGGCAATGCGCTGCGCCCGGCCCTGCGCAAGGCCGGGAAACTGACCGACAAGCCGAACGAGAAGCTGCCGCGCCTGCACGTAGTGTTCGTCGATGGCACGCATGCCTTCGTCTGCGTCGCCTCACCGATGGACAGTGCGCCGTGGGCACTGGGCATCCCGCGCTTGAAGCTGCTGCCGGATGCGCCTTCGCGCTCGGCGCTGAAGCTGGAAGAAGCCCTGCTGACCCTGCTGACCGCCGAAGAACGCGAGGCGCTGATGAAGCCGGGGATGCGCGCGGCCGACCTGGGTGCCGCGCCGGGCGGCTGGACCTGGGTGCTGACCCGCCAGCACCTGAAGGTGCTGAGCATCGACAACGGTCCGCTGCGCCAGCACGTGCTGGACACCGGGCTGGTCGAACACCTGCGTGCCGACGGCTTCCACTGGTCGCCCGAACAGTCGCTGGACTGGATGGTCTGCGACATGGTGGAGCAGCCGCGCCGGGTCGCCGAACGCATGGCGACCTGGTTCCGCGAAGGCTGGTGCAAGCACGCGATCTTCAACCTCAAGTTGCCGATGAAGAAGCGCTGGGACGAGACCCGGCTTTGCCTGGAACTGTTCGAAGAGCAGGCCGGCAAGTCGCTGACCGTGCGCGCCAAGCAGCTTTACCACGACCGCGAAGAGATCACCGTACTGGCCTCGCCGCTGCGCTGATCACACCGGTGGCGCCGAGCCATGCTCGGCGGGATACCGGCACCGTGCTTATCGCTACCAGGACACCGGACGCGCGCGCGCTGTGCGCAGTTCGGCCCGCGCCACGCCTGCACTCCTGATGACGTCCGTGGCCGCTTCAACCCGCGCGTAAACGCCGGTTATCTCGGCGCCATCGCAGCACTCCACGCCCATCAACCAGTCCTTGGACCAGCGCAGCGCCGATGCCCGCAGCTGCGCGCGTGTCGCTTCGTACTCACCCTGCAGGCGCTCCAGGCTGGTTGCAAGCTTGCGCCTGCTCATGGGTTGCGGTGATTCCTGCAGCTGCTCTCGTTGCAGCCGGTCATGCAGCTTCTGCGCCCGGCTTGAGGGCGTGACGCCTGCGACACTGGCGTTGACCACTGTCAGCAACACGCTTTCCAGTGCTTTCTTCGCCGCCGCATCAAGCGGCGGTTCGGCGCGGCGGGGAGCGCCCACGCAATGGCTGCGCAGCGCGCGGAACGGGGCGAGGCAGCCCTTGACCGGGAAGCTCATGCGTTTGCCGTCTTTGTGGCGGAGACGGCCACGCGCACGTCCCAGTTGAACTGGCGTGCCGACTCGAGCGCCGCGCGCGTAGCAGCGATCTCCTGTGCCCGGTCACTGCCGGGGCGGACCCCGGCACTGCGCTGCATCAGGCCGTGCAGGATGGACCGCTGCTCATGCTTTACCGCGCGAACCTCGTTGATGATCTGCGCAGGCGTCAGTTTGTTCCTTCCCTCGATGTGCGCATCCAGGCGTTGTGCGGCGTTGCAGATGTAAACACCGCGCAGGGTGCCTGCGTTGTTGACGCGCTTCAGCAAGGCGGCGATCGGCGCCCGTTCACAGCCCGGTGCGTTGGCGATGCATGCCTGTGCGGCCACCCGGGCGGCCTGTGCCGGTTTGAAAATTTGGACAAGCAGATGACTGACATTCATGGACGGGTACGCTCGCATGGGAAGGATCATGGGACTATGCCCAGCGCGCGCCGTGATGGCTTTCAGAATCAGGACGCGCCACCTGATCCCGTCCCAGAGGAACCTGCCATGCCCTCCCGTTGCGTCCCCCTGCTGATCCTGCTGGCTGCCGGCCCCGCCCTGGCCCAGCAATCCCGTCCCGCGGCCGAGAGCCAGCCGCTGCGCGATGACGCCGGCATCGTGCGCGCGCAGGAACTGTCCGCAGGCAGGGTGACCGGCAGCGTGGACATCGTGGTGCCGCTGGGCGAAACGCCGGTGACGGTGCGTTCGCTGACGCCGTCCAGCGCGGCCGGCCAGTACCGGATCCACTTCGCCGAACTGGACGTCGACGCTGACGGCTACATCAGTCGAGAAGAGGCGCAGGCCAATCCGTCGCTGGCCGACGAGTTCATTTCGCTGGACGTGAAACGCCGCGGCAAGCTGGACCGGGAAGACCTGGCCGGGTGGTTGCTGGATTGAATCCCGGCATGTGGCGACCAAGGGTCGTCACCCACCACGACGCTGGTCATCACCCACCACTACCGATCACACACCGGCCGCGCGCTTCCAGAACAGCTGCAGCAGCGGCGACAGCTTGCCGGTGCAACCCAGCACGCGGCCGCGTGCCAGGGTCAGGTGCAGTTCGTCATTGGAGAACAAGCGGTTGATGCCATCGAAGCTGTAGGCGGCGATCGTATTGTCGCTGCGACGTTCGCGCGCCCAGCGCTGCAGCCGCTGCGGTGACAGCTGCGGCTGGCCACGGCGCTGCGCCGAAGGCGCCAGCCAGCGCTGCAGCGCGGCCACGTCGCGCAGGCCCAGGTTGACGCCCTGGCCGGCCAGCGGGTGCACCACGTGCGCCGCATCACCCAGCGCCAGCACGCGGCCGGCGACGTAATGGCGGGCCAGCTGGCGGCGCAGCGGGAAGGCCGCGCGGCTCGACGCCAGCTGCAGCTCGCCAAGACGGCCGCCGAAGGCGCGGGTCAGTTCGCGGTTGAACGCCGCCTCTTCCAGCTGCAGCACGCGCTGCGCTTCGTCCTCCGGCAGGGTCCACACGATTGAACTGCGCTTTTCGGCCACCGGCAGCAGCGCCAGTGGTCCGCCAGGCAGGAAGCGCTGCCATGCCGTGGCCTGGTTGGGCAGCGCACTGTCCACGTAGGCCACCACGCCACGCTGGAGGTAATCGTGGCGGTCCACCTCGATCCCGGCCAGCTGCCGCAACGTGGATTCGGCGCCATCGGCGGCAATGGCCAGCGTCGCTTCGATGCGGCGTCCGTCCTGCATGCGCAGGCGCACGCCATGTTCGTCCTGCTCCATGCCTTCGACGCGGGCCGGGCAGTGCACCTCCACCCCGGCGGCCGGCAGCGCGGCCCACAGGCGATCGACCAGCAGGCCGTTTTCGATGATCCAGCCCAGTTCACTGCGGCCGAATCGGTCCGCGTCGAACAGCAGGTCATCGCCCCCGGCGGCATCCCATACCTGCATGCGGCGATACGGATGCGCGCGACCGCGCGCGATCGACTCCCACACCCCGAGACGCTGCAGCAGCTGTACGTTGTCAGCGGCAAAGGCGAACACCCGCAGGTCCGGCTGCGCGGCCTGCCACGGCGGCGGCTCGTGGCCTTCCACCACGACCACCGACAGCCCGGCATCGGCCAGCGCCAGCGCGCAGGTGGCGCC
The DNA here is from genome assembly GCF_014841975.1 of Stenotrophomonas sp. CFBP 13724. Taxonomy (NCBI): domain Bacteria; kingdom Pseudomonadati; phylum Pseudomonadota; class Gammaproteobacteria; order Lysobacterales; family Lysobacteraceae; genus Stenotrophomonas; species Stenotrophomonas sp. CFBP 13724. The sequence goes on along the minus strand of NZ_JACYUW010000002.1, from coordinate 373,196 downwards.
CACCACGCCGCCGCCGACGATCACCACATCGGTGCGTGCGCGGCGGCTCATGCGGCTTCCCCGCGGCACAGTTTCGGCACTTCGCCCCGGAAGCCCATCGAGCCGCCAACCAGCATCGACTGCAGCGATGTGGCCTGGGCCGCCAGCAGGCCAAGGCTGCGCAACGGGCGCAGCAACGGGGCATCGTTGCTGGTCAGACGCGCCAGTCCACCAGAGAACGCGATGGTCTGCGCACGGTCTTCCTCCCTTCGCGCTGCATAGGCGTGCAGCAGTGGATCGGCACCGGCGTCGCCGTCGGTTTCCAGCAGCTCGGCCAGGGTCAGCGCATCGCGCAGGCCCAGGTTGAAGCCCTGCGCGCCCAGCGGGTGGATGGTCTGCGCCGCATTGCCCAGCAGCACCGCGCGTTCGCCGACCAGCGCACGCGACAGCACCTGGCGCAGCGGATAGGCCGCGCGCGGGCCGGATTCAAGCAGCCGTCCGGCGCGCCAGCCCAGCGCCGCCTGCAGCCGCGCCAGCCAGGCCGCCTCGTCCAGTGCCATGACAGCATCTGCTTCATCGCGGGCTACGCCATGCACCACACCGAAATGGCGGTCACCGCGCGGCAGCAAGGCCGTCGGGCCGGTATCGGTGAGCCGCTCCCATGCGGTGCCATCCGGTGCACGTTGGCTGCGCACGCGCGCCACGAACAGCGTCTGCTGGAAATCATGTTCCTCCACGCCGATCCCCAGCGCGCTGCGTACGCCGCTGGCGGTGCCATCGGCACCGACCACCAGCCGCGCCTGCAGCGTGTGCTCACCGGCCTCATCGTGCACCTGGACCTGGCGATAGCCATCGACGACTGCGCCCAGACCGATGAAACGCGCCGGGGCCCGCCGCTGCAGCTGCGGCAGTTCCTGCAACCGCGCTTCCAGGGCCATGCCGAAGTCCCGCGCCACCACCACCTGGCCGAACCACGGCCGGCCATAGTCGGCGGCCGCCAGCTGCACGCGCCCGAAGTCCCCGGCGCGACTGACATGGATGCGGGTGATCGGGCCCGGCGCGCTGGACAGCTTCTGCATCACCCCCAGCGCGGTCAGCGCATTGATCGTGGCGGCGGCGAAGCTGAGGTTGCGCTGGTCGAACACGGCCGGCAGCGAACCGGCAGCGCTGGCTTCCAGCAGGCAGGCACTGCGGCCGATACGCTGCAGCGCGATGGCCAGGCTGGCGCCGACCAGCCCGCCGCCGATGATCAGGACATCAACTCGTTCGCTCATGCCGCCATGATACGCGTTCGCCCGCCGCCCCTGCCCCGCCGCCGCGCCTGCACGGGGCGTGCAGCCGGTCTAGAATGGGGTTTGTTCACTTCCCCGTGCGCGTCCTGATGACCACCTCCCCGCAACGTGCCTTCGTGCTGACCTGCCTGGTGCTGTTGATGGCCGCCACGCGGATGAACCATTTCGCCGCCATCCCGGATGCCTCCTGGGCGGTGTTCTTCATCGGCGGCTTCTACCTGCGCAGCTGGACCCGCTGGGCCTTCCCGCTGCTCATGGCACTGGCGGTGCTGGTGGACTGGATCGTCATTGGCAGCCTCGGGCTGGATTTCTGGCAGCACTACTGCGTGTCGCCGGGTTACTGGATGCTGCTGCCCGCCTACTTCGCGATGTGGGCCGGCGGCATGGCGCTGGGCCACGGTTACCAAGGCGCGCAATGGTCCACGCTGGCCAAGGTGATCGCGCTGGTGGTTGCCGCCGTTGCGGTCTGCCACCTGTTCGCCCAGGGCGGTTTCTACTGGACCACCCGCAACGTCGCCGATCCCACCGTGGGCGGCTGGCTGAAGAACTACGCGGACTGGTTCGTGCCTTACCTCGGCACCACCACGCTGTACGTTGGACTGGCCGCTGCGCTGCAGTTGGCCGTGGAGCAGGTCGGCAAGCTGCGCCAGGCGCAGCGTGACGTCCGCGGCTGAGGTACAGGCAGATGGGCAACCGGCTTTCACGCATCTATACCCGCACCGGCGATGACGGCAGCACCGGGCTGGGCGATGGCAGCCGGGTCGGCAAGGACGATGCGCGCGTTGCCGCCTTCGGCACGGTCGACGAGGCCAATTCGGCGCTTGGCGTGCTGCTGGCCGTGCCCCTGCCTGTCGACGTGCAGGCGCTGCTGACCCGGCTTCAGCACCAGTTGTTCGATCTGGGCGGCGAGCTGTGCATCCCCGGCCATGCGGCGATCACCGATGCCGACGTCACTGCGCTGGAACAGCAGCTGGATCACTACAATGCCGACCTGCCCACGCTGAAGGAATTCATCCTGCCGGCCGGTGGCGAAGCCGCCGCACGCTGCCACCTGGCCCGCACCATCGTGCGCCGGGCAGAACGCGAGACGGTCGCCCTGTCGCGCGTGGAAGCGGTGCGACCGCAGGCGCTGCATTACCTCAACCGGCTTTCCGATCTGCTGTTCGTGCTGGCCCGCGTACTGGCCCGCGCCGACGGTGCCGGCGAAGTACTCTGGCAGCATTCGCGCCGCCACGGCTGACCTTTCCGGATCCCCTGCGCCCATGCTGGTCTACACCCATCCTTCCTGCCTGCAGCACGACCCCGGTCCGGACCATCCTGAATCCCCGCAACGCCTGCAGGCCGTGCTCGACGCGCTGCACGCGGCGTTCCCGGCACGGCTGGACTGGCGCCAGGCGCCGCCGGGCAAGCGCGGCGACCTGGCCCGCGTGCACGATGCCGAGCTGATCGACCTGGTGCTGCAGGCACAGACCGCCAACCTGCGGCAGATCGACATGGACACCCGCACCTCGCCCGGGTCGGCCACCGCCGCCCTGCATGCCGCCGGCGCCGGCATTGCCGCGGTGGACGCGGTGATGCTGGGCGAGGATCCGCTGGCGTTCTGCGCGGTCCGTCCGCCCGGCCACCACGCCACCGCCAGCACGGCGATGGGATTCTGCCTGCTCAACAACATCGCGGTGGCCGCCGCGCATGCGCGCGACCGCTACGGGCTGGAGCGGATCGCCGTGGTCGACTTCGACGTCCACCACGGCAACGGCACCCAGGACATCTTCCAGCTGGATCCCCGGGTGGCTTACTACAGCACCCACCAGGCCGGCCTGTTCCCGAACTCGGGGCTGCGCCGCGACCGTGGCGCGGGCAACCTGCTCAACATCCTGCTGCCGCCGGGCAGCGGCAGCTTGCGCTTCCGCAATGTCTGGGCCGACGAGATGCTGCCGGCCATCGATGACTTCCGGCCGCAGCTGCTGCTGGTGTCGGCCGGCTTCGATGCGCACCTGCGCGATCCGCAGGCCGACCTGATGCTGGAAGCGGAGGACTTCGCCTGGATCACCACCGAACTGCACGCGCTGGCCCGCCGCCATGGTGCTGGCAGGGTGGTGTCGATGCTGGAAGGTGGCTATGACCTGCAGGCCCTGGCCGAGTCCAGCGTGGCCCATGTCGGCGCCCTGCTGGAGGGCGAGGCGGGGGCCGCCTGATGAACCCCGGCCGCCGACGATGAGCCGCCTTCATTGCCCCTATGCAAGGGATGGGGCAAGCTACGGATCGTTTTCGCCTGAACCATCACGCGTGCGCAAAGCCTTCCGCCTGCTGCCCCTCCCCCTGAGTATCGCCCTCTGCCTGCCGGCGTTCGCCGAAGACAAAGCGCCGAACTGGGGTCTGTGCCCTGCCACCGACGCCCTGCCCGCCTTTGGCGAGGCACCGCCGGCGGACAAGGCTGCCGCGGAAACGCGCACCCAACAGCCCACCGACATCGAGGGCGACCAGCTGTATGGCACCTCCACGGTGCCGCAGTACCAGGGCAACGTCGCGCTCAAGCGCGGTGACCAGTTCCTGGGTACCGACCACCTGAGCTTCGATACGGAAACGGGCAATTACACCGCCGAGGGCAATGTCCGCTACTCCGATTCGTCGATCCGGATGGTGGCCAAGCGCGCCGAGGGCAACCAGGAAGCGGACACCCACAAGATCTCCGACATCCAGTACCAGCTGGTGTCGCGACGTGGCAACGGTGGCGCCGAATCGGTGGACCTGCAGGGTGCGGTGGGGCAGATGCACCGCTCCACCTACACCACCTGCGATCCGTCCCAGCCGATCTGGAAACTGTCCGCCCCGCAGATCGAAGTGGACAACGACGAAGGCTTCGGTACCGCGCGCAACGCCGTGCTGCGCATCGGCAAGGTGCCGGTGCTGTGGGCGCCGTACTTCAAGTTCCCGATCGATGATCGCCGCCAGACCGGCCTGCTGTATCCGGAGCTGGGCCTGTCCGGGCGCAACGGCTTCGACTACGCCCAGCCGATCTACTTCAACCTGGCGCCGAACTACGACGACACGCTGACCCCGCGCTACATGAGCAAGCGCGGCTTCATGCTGGACAACGAATTCCGCTATCTCTACGACGGCGGCCGGGGCGAGCTGCGTACCGCCTACCTGCCCGATGACAAGCTGCGCGAAAAGGACCGTGGCCGCCTGGAGTATTCCGGTTACCACAACTTCAATCCGAACTGGCAGGCCCGCGCCGGGCTGGCGTGGGTCAGCGACGAGCGCTATCTGGAAGACTTCGCCAACAAGCTGCTGGGCGTGACCGCGTCCAACCTGCAGAGCCAGGCGGGCATCTACGGCACCGGTGAAAACTGGACCGCCGGCCTGATGGCGGACTACTGGCAGCTGACCGATTACACGCTGACCGAAGCGGCGCTGCCCTACAACCGGCAGCCGCGCCTGTTCGGCACCTGGGACCAGCCGATTTTGCCGTGGCTGGAAGTGGGCGTGTATGCCGAAGCGGTGCGCTTCGTGCATGACGACATCCATGGCAAGCTCGGGCCCGAAGACGAATACGAGCGCGATGGCACGAGCACCGAAGTGCTCGGCGGTTCGCGCCTGGACATCAAGCCCTACGTGACCATGCCCTTCAGTGGCGCGGCCTGGTACGTCACCCCGACGCTGGCCTGGCGCTACACCGGGTATGACCTGGAACAGGGCCTGGCCGACAGCATCCGCGCCAACAACCTGGCCGCGGCAGGCATCACCAATCCGACCCCGGACCAGCTGCGCGGCAACACCTCGCCCCATCGCAGCGTGCCGATCGCCAGCCTGGACGCGGGCATGTTCTTCGACCGCGAGACCACCATCGGCGACAAGCCCTACCTGCATACGCTGGAACCGCGCCTGTTCTACCTGCGCACCCCGTACCGCGACCAGAGCGAGCTGCCGGTCTTCGATACGCGTGACTTCACCTTCAGCTGGGGCCAGCTGTTCCGCGATTCGCGCTATACCGGCGCGGACCGCCAGAACGATGCCAACCAGCTGACGATGGCACTGAGCACACGTTTCATCGACCAGTCCAGTGGCCGCGAGCGGTTCTCGGCCAGCATCGGCCAGATCCTGTATTTCGACGATTCCCGCGTCACCCTGCCCAGCAACCCCAGCCCGGTGGAACAGGGCAAGTCGGCCTGGATCGCCGATACCAACTACATGATCAACGACCGCTGGAACCTGGGCGCCACCTACCAGTGGGATCCCAAGAACAAGCGCGAGGACCTGGCCAGCGTGCGTGCGCGCTACCTGATGTCCAACGACGGCATCGTCAACCTGACCTACCGCCACCGCATCAACCCCGATGGCACCAACCTGCTCAAGCAGGGTGACCTGTCCTTCCTGTACCCGATCAACCCCAGCTGGAGCGTGGTCGGCCGTTATTACTACTCCATCGAGGACAGCAAGCCGCTGGAAATCATCGGTGGCGTGCAGTGGGACAGCTGCTGCCTGGCCGTGCGCGCCCTGGCCCGGCGCTACGTGCGCAACCGCGAAGGCGAGCTGAATACCTCCTTCCAGCTTGAGTTCGTCCTCAAGGGCCTGAGCTCCATCGGCCAGAACACGGACCGTACGCTGCGCCGTGCTATCCTCGGCTACAACCGCGACGACCTCTATCTCGTGCCCCCCAGCACCACCGGCGCGACCCGCGACGACTACGATCCGAATCTGATCCCATGACCAAGACCTTCCCCGTCCTACTCGCCTCCCTGCTGGCGGTGTCCACTGCGTCCGTGCCCTTGCAGGTACTGGCCCAGCAGACCCAGCCACTGGATCGCATCGCCGCCGTCGTCGACGAAGACGTCATCCTGCAGAGCGAACTGGACCGCGCGCTGGCCAACATCAAGACCCAGTACGCCGGTCGCGAGAACCAGCTGCCGCCGGACGATGTGCTGAGCCGGCAGGTGCTGGAGCGGCTGGTGCTGGTCAAGCTGCAGGTGACCCGCGCAGAAGGCAGCGGCATCCGCGTGTCGGACCAGGAACTGAACCAGGCCATCAACTCGATCGCCCAGCAGAACGGCAGCAACCTGGAGACCCTGCGCGCCCGCCTGGCCCAGGACGGCATCGATTTCGATGAGTTCCGCCGCTCGGTGCGCGACGAGATCATCGTCCAGCGCCTGCGCCAGAGCTACGCGCAGAGCCGCGTCAGCGTCAGCGAAGGCGAAGTGGATGCGGCCATCAAGCAGCAGGCCGTCACCGGTACGCAGTACCACCTCGCGCACATCCTGATCGCCACCCCCGATGGGGCCGACGCCAGCCAGATCGCCACCGGCAAGCAGAAGGCCGACGGCGTGAAGGCGCTGCTGGACAAGGGCGAGCTGGACTTCAACGCGGCCGCCGTCCGTTACTCGGACAGCCCCAATGCACTGGAAGGTGGCGACCTCGGCTGGCGCTCCATGGACGAGATCCCGCAGGCGTTCCTGCAGGTGATGCAGGACATGAAGGCCGGCGACGTGGTCGGGCCGCTGCGTGGCCCCAGCGGCTTCCAGCTGCTGAAACTGGTGGAAGTCCGCGATGCCAATGCGGCCGCGTCCACCGGCCAGACCATCACCGAATACCACGCCCGCCACATCCTGGTGCGCGTGACCGACCAGCAGAACGATGCCGCCGCCAAGGCGAAGATCGATACGCTGCGTGCCCGCATTGCCGGTGGCGCTGATTTCCAGGCCGTGGCCCGCGAGTCGTCCGAAGACACCAACAGCCGCGGCCAGGGCGGCGACCTGGGCTGGTTCCCGGTCGATGCCTTCGGTCCTGACTTCGGCCGCCAGGTGGAAGGCGTGACCGACGGCAACATCAGCCAGCCCTTCCGCACCGATGCCGGCTGGCACGTGGTGCAGCGCGTGGCGACCCGCCAGACCGACGTCGGCGTGGACAACCAGCGCGCGCAGGTCCGCGAAACCATCGGCCGTCGCAAGCTGGAAGAAGAGTACAACCGCTTCCTGTCCGAACTGCGTGGCGAAGCCTACGTCAGCTTCCGCAGCGGTGACCGGGCGGAAAACACCGCCACCCCGCCGCAGTCCTGAGCCATGCTCCCAGGCGCGAAGCTCGCAGGAGCGGTGCTCCCCGAGCTCGCCCTGGTGCCGGGCGAGCCCGCCGGGATCGGTCCGGAACTGTGTATCCGCCTGATCCAGCAGCCGCGCACTGATTGCCGGCTGCTGGCCTTCGCAGACCCCGCTACCCTGCACGCGGCAGCCGATGCGCTGTCGCTGCCGCTGCAGTTGCTGCCGGCCGATGCCGAAGCGCGCCTGCCGGGCGACCTGCGCCTGCACCCCCTTGCCAATGCGGTGCCCAGCCGGTTCGGCCACGCCGACCCGCGCAACGCCGCCGCCGTGATCGGGGCGCTGCAGGCCGCAGGCCAAGCGAGCCTGGACGGCCGCCTGGACGGCGTGGTGACTGGCCCGGTGCACAAGGCGGTGATCAACCAGGGCGGCATCGCCTACAGCGGCACCACCGAACTGCTGGCCGACCAGGCCGGAGTCAAGGTGGTGATGATGCTGGCCAATGCCATCGTGCGCGTTGCGCTGGCAACCACCCACCTGCCGCTGCGCGAGGTCGCCGATGCGATCACCGCCGAGGGGCTGGAGCACACCCTGCGTACCCTGCATGCCGCCCTGCGGCGTGAGTTCGGCCTCGCCCATCCGCGCATCGCGGTGCTGGGGTTGAATCCGCACGCTGGGGAAGACGGCCACCTGGGCCGCGAAGAGCTCGACCTGATCATCCCGCTGCTGCAGCGCCTGCGCGCCGAAGGGATGCAGCTGGTTGGCCCGCTGCCGGCCGACACCGCGTTCCTGCCGGCCAAGCTGGCCGGCTTCGACAGCGTGCTGGCGATGTACCACGACCAGGGCCTGCCGGTGCTGAAATATTCCGGCTTCGAACAGGCGGTGAACCTCACCTTGGGCCTGCCCTACCCGCGCGTTGCGGTCGACCATGGCACCGCGCTGGAGCTGGCTGGACGAGGCATCGCCGATCCTTCCAGCCTGCAGGCTGCCACTACCCTGTGTGCGCAACTGGCCCGGCAACGTAGACTTAGCGCATGAACCAGTATTCCCCCTCTGGCACGGCATTCACCGCCCCGGCCAAGAAGCAGTTGGGCCAGCACTTCCTGGCCGACCGCCATTACATCGACAGCATCGTGCGCGCGGTCAATCCCAAGCCCGGCGACCGCCTGGTGGAGATCGGCCCAGGCCAGGGTGCGATCACCCTGCCGCTGCTGCGCCAGCATCCCGAACTGACCGTCATCGAGTTCGACCGCGACCTGATCGCACCGCTGACTGCCGCGGCCGCGCCACTGGGCGCGCTGACCATCATCCAGAGCGACGTGCTGCGGGTGGATTTCACCGCGCTGGCGCAGACCGAAGGTGGCAGTGGACAGATCCGGCTGGTCGGCAACCTACCCTACAACATCTCCTCGCCGATCCTGTTCCACGCGCTGGACCATGCCGCCGTGGTGCGCGACATGCACTTCATGCTGCAGAAGGAAGTGGTCGACCGCATGGCCGCCGGCCCGGGCAGCAAGGTCTTCGGCCGCCTCAGCGTGATGCTGCAGGCGTACTGCGAAGTGACCTCGCTGTTCGTGGTGCCGCCGGGTGCGTTCCGGCCGCCACCGAAGGTCGATTCGGCCGTGGTGCGGCTGGTGCCGCGTGATCCGTCCACGGTCGGCATCCACGATCCCAAGCGCTTCGCCGACGTGGTCAAGGCCGCTTTCGGCCAGCGCCGCAAGACCCTGCGCAATGCGCTGAACAACGTGGTCAGCGCCGAACAGTTCGCCGCTGCCGGCGTGCGTCCGGATGCCCGTGCCGAACAGCTGGAGGTGGCGGAATTCGTCGCCCTGGCCAATGCAAGCTGATTACACTGCCAAGATGCACGACGACCAGTACGCCATGGACGTGGAAGTGGCTCCGCGCTTCCTCGATGACCAGTCCGCCCCCGAGGACGGACGCTTTGCCTTTGCCTACACCATCCGCATCCGCAACAGCGGCCGGGTCGCGGCACGCCTGGTGGCGCGCCACTGGCGCATCACCGACGCCGAAGGCCGCGTGGAGCATGTCGATGGCGATGGGGTGGTCGGCGAGCAGCCGCGGCTGCGTCCCGGTGAAGACTTCCGTTACACCTCCGGTGTCATGCTCGGTACGGAGCACGGCACGATGCAGGGGCACTACGACATGGTGGCCGACGACGGCACCGAGTTCGCCGCCGACATCGCGCCGTTCGTGCTGACCATTCCCCGAACCCTGCACTGACACGGAGGCCAGGCCATGAGCGTGTGGGCTATCGGCGACCTGCAGGGTTGCTATGACGTTACCCAGCGGTTGCTGGAAAAAATCCGCTTCGATCCGGCGCAGGACACCCTGTGGTTCGCCGGCGACCTGGTGAACCGCGGCGGGCAGTCGCTGGAAACGCTGCGGCTGGTACATTCGCTGCGCGACCACAGCGTGGTGGTGCTGGGCAACCACGATCTTTCGCTGCTGGCGGTGGGTGCGCGCAGCGAAGAAGAACAGCGCAAGGTCAACCCGGACCTGCTGCGTGTGGTCACCGCCGAAGACCGCGACGTGCTGCTGGACTGGCTGCGCATGCAGAAGCTGGTGCACACCGACCGTGAGCTGGGCTGGATGATGGTGCATGCCGCCATGGCGCCCAAGTGGACCACCCAGATGGCCGAAAAGCATGCGCGCGAAGTCGAGCAGCAGCTGCACGGCAACGGCTACCGAAAGCTGCTGCGCAACATGTATGGCGACAAGCCGATCTGGGCGCCGAACCTGACCGGCTACGACCGCTCGCGGGCGATCATCAACTTCTTCACCCGCATGCGTTACTGCACCACGCGGGGACGCATCGGCATCGAAGACAAAGGCACCCCGGGCACCCAGGAGCAGGGCCTGTACCCCTGGTTCGAAGTGCCGGGCCGGGTCGAGCGTGACCTCAAGGTCGTGTGCGGCCACTGGTCAGCACTTGGCCTGACCATCACCCAGGGCGTGCATGCCATCGATACCGGCGCGGTGTGGGGCGGCAAGTTGACCGCGCTGCAGCTGGATACCGACGAACTGCGCGTGGTGCAGGTACCCGGCCGCGATGTGCCGGCACCGGTGCCCGGCGCGCGACCGCCGGCACGTGCCCCGAAACCACGCCCGGAAGGCCAGCAGACCGCGCAGCCCAAGCCACAGCCGCACGCGCAGGCGCAGCCCGGCGGGCAGCCTGCAGGCGGCGAAACGCGTACCCGTGGACCCCGCCGTCGGCGCGGTCGTGGCCGCGGCAACGGCGGTGGTGGTGCAGGCAGTCCGCCCACGGCGGACTGACCGCTGCACCCTCCCTCAGCGGCGGGTGTAGTGCACGAAGCGGAACGCGAACGGATGCCGCGCATCGGCCGCATGCGGCTGGTTGTCCGCCTCCTGCCACAAGGCTTCATCGACGACCGGGAAATGGGTATCCGCCGGTACCTCGGTGTCCACCCAGGTCAGGTACAGGTCGCTGGCATGCTCCATCATCAGACGGTAGATCTCACCGCCGCCGATCACGCACAGTTCGTCGGCGGCTTCGGCGTGGCAGATCGCCAACGCCTGTTCACGCGATGCCACCGCGCGCATGCCGTCGAACGGTACCTCGCCACTGCGGGTCAGCACCAGGTTGGTCCGCCCGGGCAGCGCGCGGCCCAGCGATTGCGCCGTCTTGCGGCCCATCAGCACCGGCTTGCCCAGCGTCAGTGCCTTGAAATGCTTCAGGTCGTCGGGCAGGTGCCAGGGCAGCTGGTTGCCGTGGCCGATACCGCGATTGCGGTCCAGCGCGGCGATCATCGAAAGGCGCGGGGAACTCACACCGCCACCGGGGCCTTGATCGCCGGGTGCGGATCGTAACCGTCGATGCGGATGTCCTCGAAGCGGAAGCCGAACAGGTCGGTGACCTCCGGGTTCAACCACAGCGTCGGCAGCGCGCGGGGTTCGCGCGTGAGCTGCTCGCGGGCCTGCTCGAAATGGTTCGAGTACAGGTGGGCATCGCCCAGCGTATGCACGAAATCGCCCACGCCCAGGCCCGTGGCCTGCGCCACCATGTGGGTCAGCAGCGCATAGCTGGCGATGTTGAACGGCACCCCGAGGAAGATGTCCCCACTGCGCTGGTACAACTGGCAGCTGAGCTTGCCGTCCACCACGTAGAACTGGAACAGGCTGTGGCACGGCATCAACGCCATCTGCGGCAGCTCGCCCACATTCCAGGCACTGATCACCAGCCGGCGCGAATCCGGATTGCGCTTGATCTCGTCCACCAGCCACTGCATCTGGTCGATCTGCCGGCCATCGGCGGCCGCCCAGCTGCGCCACTGCTTGCCATAGACCGGCCCCAGGTCGCCGTTCTCGTCGGCCCACTCGTCCCAGATCCGCACCTGATTGTCTTTCAGGTAGGCGATGTTGGTATCGCCCTGCAGGAACCACAGCAGCTCGTGGATGATTGAGCGCAGGTGCAGCTTCTTGGTGGTGACCAGCGGGAAGCCATCGGCCAGGTCGTAGCGCATCTGCCAGCCGAACACGCTGCGCGTACCCGTGCCGGTACGGTCGCTCTTCTCCGCACCGTGCTCCAGCACGTGCCGCAGCAGGTCCAGGTAGGGCTTCATGGCTTGGCTCCAGCAGCGGCGACGGGCAGCACGGGCTGCAGCACCGGCGCGCGATGGGACAGCCACAGCAGCACCAGGCCCAGGGCCACAAGCGGCAGGCTCAGGATCTGGCCACGGGTCAGCCAGTCGAAGGCCACGTAGACGCCGTTGTCCGGCATCCGCACGAATTCCACCGCGAAGCGGAACAGGCCGTACATCAGCGCGAACAGGCCCGATACCAGGTAACGGTTGCGCGGTTTGGCCGACACCGCCCACAGCACCGCGAACATCACCAGGCCTTCCAGGAAGGCTTCATAGAGCTGCGAAGGATGGCGGGCGTACTGGTTCAGCGCGCCAGCGGCGAACTCCGCCTTCAGCGCGGCGGTATCGAGTTGCGCCAGCGGCGCCGGCAGCCCCGACGGGAACACCACGCCCCAGCTGCCGTCGGTGAACTTGCCCCACAGCTCATCGCCGATGAAGTTGCCCACGCGCCCGAAGCCCAAGCCCAGCGGCACCAGCGGCGCGACGAAATCCATGGTGTCGAAGAAGTGCAGGCGGTGCCGGCGCGACCACCACCAGCTGGCCCCCAGCACGCCCAGCAGGCCGCCGTGGAAGCTCATGCCGCCGTCCCACACCTTGAACAGCAGCAGCGGGTTGGAAAGGAAATCGCCCAGTGCGTAGAACAGCATGTAGCCCACGCGACCGCCGACCACCACGCCGAGCATCGCGTAGAACAGCAGGTCGGAGAAACCATCGGCGTTGACGCCCGGCAGGCGCCCGGCGGCGATGCGGCGCTTGCCCAGCCACCAGGCCGAAGCGAAGCCAAGCAGGTACATGATGCCGTACCAGTGCACCTGGATCGGCCCCAGCGAGATGGCGATGGGATCGATATCGTGGAAATAGATCATGGGCGGTGCCTTGCAGGAATCGGGTTATTTTAGCGCCGCCGGCGGGCCTCAACCCAGAATCTGCGGCCAATCGGGCAATGCGTCCTGGTCTGACCGCGCGCCCGGCGGAAAGTGCCCGGCCAGCAGCGCCGATACGTCATTGATCGCCAGCACCAAGGCAGCCGCGGGATCGCGTCCACGCAATCCCTCGCGGAGCGTTGCGCAGATCCGCTGCCAGTCGGCTTCGGCGACCCGCCCGTGCAGGCCGCGGTCGGCCACGATTTCGATGGCATGGTCGGCCAGCAACAGGTAGATCAGCACGCCGTTGTTGTGTTCGGTATCCCACGTACGCAGCTGCGCGAAGGCACGCTCAGCTGCCTGGCGCGCGCTCACCCCGCGCCACAGCGCATGCAGCGGCAGGTCGGCTTCCACCGCGAACATGACCTGCCCGCCATGGTGTTGTTCGCCCGCGGCAATGGCCTGGGTGATCGCCTGCAGGGTGCTGGCGGGGAAGGTCCGCCGTACCGACGGGGACACGATATGCCGCAGTGCGCGTCCGATCATCACCAGCCTCCCGATGCGCCGCCGCCGCCGGAGCGGCCACCGCCACCGCCCCAGCCACTGCCGCCGCCGAATCCACCGCCGCCCCCGAAGCCGCCTCCTCCGCCCCAGCTGCCGCCGCCCCAACCGCCGCCGCCGGCGAACCGGCCCGGGTGCCCGGAGGTCACCGCCATCAGCAGGCCGACGATGCCGGCAATACCGCTGGCCAGCAGCAGTGAAGTAAACAGGAAGGCCACGACGGCCGCGCCGCCTGCGGCGATCAGCCCGCGCAGCGGCCGCGGCAGGCCGCCGAGCACCGCGCGCAGGATCGACCCGACGAAGAAACCGATCACTACCGCCACTACCCAACCGTCGCCGCCGCCGTCGCCCTGCGGTGCGCGATGCGCGCTGACCGGTGCCGGCAGCGGCTCGCCATCGATCAGCTTGACCAGTACACCGGTGGCCTCGGTGATACCACCGGCATAGTCGCCAGCGCGGAACGAGGGCACCAGGTATTCCTGGATCACGCGGTTGGCGACCGCATCCGGGATCGCGCCTTCCAGGCCATAGCCCGGTTCGATGCGGACCCGTCGATCGTCCTTGGCGACCACCAGCAGCACCCCGTCATCCACGCCCTTGCGACCGACCTGCCACTGCTCGAATACCCGGGTGGTGTACTGCGCGATGTCTTCCGGCTGCGTGCTGGGCACGATCAGAACCTGCAGCTGGCTGCCCTTGCGCTGCTGAAGTTCGATCGCCTGCTGCTGCAGTTGGCGGGTCTGCGCGGCATCCAGGGTGCCGGTGGTATCGACCACCGGAGAATCCAGCTTCGGGATCGTGGCCAGGTCCTGCGCCTGCACGCTGCCCAGCGGCAGGCACAGCAACAGCAACCAGCCAAGCAGGCGCAGGTGCATCGATCAGCCGCCCGGCTGCGGGGCCGGCGCCTGCTGCGGTGCAGGCTGCGGGGCCGGCGCACCGGTGTTGAACTTCACTTCCGGCGCGTTGGAAATCTGCGCTTCGTTTTCCACGGTGAAGTTCGGCTTGACCTGATAGCCGAAGATCTTCGCGGTCACCACCTGCGGGAACGAGCGGATGTAGGTGTTGTAGTCCTGCACCTGCTGGATGTAGCGGCCGCGGGCCACGGTGATGCGGTTTTCGGTGCCTTCCAGCTGGGCCTGCAGGTCGCGGAAATTGGCATCGGACTTGAGCACCGGATAATTCTCGGTGACCACCAGCAGTCGCGACAGCGCACTGCCGAGCTCGCCCTGGGCCTGCTGGAACTGGCGCAGCGAGGCTTCGTCATCGGCGTTGACGTTGATCTGGCCGACCCGCGAACGGGCCTCGGTGACTTCGGTCAGCACCTGGCGTTCCTGGGTGGCGAAGCCCTGCACGGTGTTGACCAGGTTGGGCACCAGGTCGGCGCGGCGCTTGTACTGGTTGAGCACTTCGGCCCAGCTGGCCTTGACCGATTCGTCCTTCTGCTGGATGGCGTTGTAGCCGCAGCCGGACAACAGGGAAGCCAGCAGGAGCAAGGGGATGAGGCGGGTCAGCAGGCGCATGGCCGGGCTCCACGGGGGTGTTGGAAGCCGGAGCATCGCATGTTCCAGGTGAATGGGTTGCTGCGGGGTGGGTCGAACGGGTGGAACCCCCTCGCGGCTGGCTGGAGTGCAACAGCAGGCTGCGTGCTTGGCGCCGTGCGGTGGGGCTGGGCGGGGGACGGCAAGAACTGCGTCCATGCGGGCCTCGTTTCGCGCCATCCATGGCGCTCAACGCCCCCGCCCAGCCCCCCCGCCCGGCGCCCTGACAGGTTCCGGGGGCCGCCAGCCGCGTAAAAAAAAATGAAAAGCGGTAGCGCCGAGCCATGCTCGGCGAGCGCAGCGGGCCGTTGGCGGGAAGATTCCGCCGACCATGGGTCGGCGCTACCAGGCCCGCATGTTCCATGGCCACCATGGACCTGTCGAAGGTGGGGCGGGGTGGGTTGGCGGGGGCGTTGAGCGCCATGGATGGCGCGAAACGAGGCCCGCAGGAGCAGCTCTTGCCGTCCCCCGCCAACCCACCCCGCCCCGCCAACAAGCGATCCCGCTTTTGACGTTGACGTTTACGTTGCTCCAAAAGCGGGCAGCCGGGCCGCAGGCCCGGCAACCACACCCGATCACCAGTTGCCGGCACCCGGCACGTGATGGGCCACCGCACGGCGCCGCATCAGCAGGTTCAACCACTCCACCAGCACCGAGAACCCCATCGCCGCATAGATGTACGGCTTGGGCACGTGCACGTCCAGGCCATCCAGGATCAGCACCGCGCCGATCAGCAGGATGAAGGCCAGCGCCAGCATCTTCACCGTCGGGTTGGCGTCGATGAAGCGGCCCAGCGGGTTGGCCGCCAGCAGCATCACCGCCACCGACAGCAGGATCGCCGCGACCATCACCGGCACGTGGTCGGCAATGCCGACGGCGGTGATGACCGAGTCCAGCGAGAACACGATGTCGATGATCGCGATCTGCAGGATCACCATCCCGAACACCGCCGAGGCCTTGGTGGTGGTCGGATCTTCGTCCTCGCCGCCGGTGATCAGCTCGCGGATTTCCATGCCGCCCTTGATGATCAGGAACAGCCCGCCCAGGATCAGCACCAGGTCACGGATGGAAATGCCCATGCCGGCCACGGTGAACAGGTTGGCCTGCATGTGCGCCAGGTAAGCCAGCGACACCAGCAGCAGGATGCGGGTGATGCAGGCCACCGCGATGCCCAGCTTGCGCGCGAACGGACGGCGCGCTTCGGGCAGCTTGCTGACCGCGATGGAAATGAACACCAGGTTGTCAATGCCGAGCACGATTTCCAGCGCACTCAGCGTAAGCAGGGTCAACCAGACGTTCGGATCTGAAAGGAGTTCAACAAAAGGCATGGGAAGGTCTTCGAAGTAAGTCGGGAGAGGGTGTCAGAACAAGCGCGGGACCAGGATCAGCCCCCAGCACAGCAGCACATTCATCATCAGCACGAATACCGCGGCCGAGCCCATGTCCTTGGCACGACCGGCCAGTTCGTGGATCTCCGGACCGTAGCGCTCGATCACCGCCTCGATGGCCGAATTCAACAGCTCGGTGGCCAGTACCAGCAGCATCGAGCCGATCATCAGGATGCGTTCGATCGCACTGTCACCCAGCCACAGCGCTACCGGGGTGAACAGCAGCAGCAGCCAGGCTTCCAGCCGGAACGAGGATTCGTGCAGCCAGGCCGCGCGCAGCCCCTGCCAGGACCAGCGCGCGGCCTGCAGGATGCGACGCGGCCCACGCGGCATATGGCCGAACTGGTCAGCCACGGTGCGGGCTTCCAGCGGGTGCGCGGGCGATCAGGTCGCAATGAAGCAACCGCAGGGACAGGGAGCGGACGGTCATGTAAGGCCAGGGTGGGCAGCAGGCCGCTATTTTGCCATAAGGCCGTGGCCCCCATCCCCCCGGCCGGCCTGAGCCGCCGCCGGGCCGTTATGATCGAACGCTGCACCCTGCTGGAGTTTTCGATGAACCTGCCACGCCGCCCGCTGCTGCTCGCCCTCGCCCTCGGCCTGTCCACCGCCGGCTTCGCCCACGCGCTGTCCCCGCCACGGCCTGCGCAGGTGCCCGAAGAAGTGTCCAACGTGGCCTGGGCCGATGACATGGCCGCCTTCGCCAAGGCCGACCAGGCCAACCCGCCGCCGCGCGAGGGCATCGAATTCGTCGGCAGTTCTTCGATCCGGATGTGGGACAGCCTGGCGGCCGATTTCCCGGGCAAGCCGGTGTTCAACCGCGGATTCGGCGGGTCGGAAGTGCGCGACAGCACCTGGTACGCCGACCGCATCGTGGTGCCCTACGCCCCCTGCAAGGTGTTCCTGTACGCCGGCGACAACGATCTCAACAGTGGCCGCACGCCGGCCCAGGTCCGCGACGACGTGCTCGCCTTCGTGGCCCGCGTGCACCGCGACCTGCCGTCGACGACGGTGGAGTACATTTCGATCAAGCCGAGCCCATCGCGTGCACACCTGCTGCCGGGCATCATCGAAGCCAACACGATGATCCGCAGTGCGCTGGCCGCCCTGCCCAACACCGGCTACACCGACATCTACACGCCGATGCTGGGCCGCGACGGGCAGCCCGATCCGTCGCTGTTCCGCGAGGACATGCTGCACATGACGCCGGCCGGGTATGCGATCTGGAAGAAGGCGCTGGCGCCGAAGGTCAGCTGCGATTGAATCGCCCGCCGGGGCTAGCGACGGCCGCCGGCCGTCGTGCGTCCGACGTCCGGCGTCCGCTTCGCTCGCCGAGCAAGGCTCGGCGCTACCGGCGTGCGGTTCAGCGGAAGATGACGGTGGCCTCGGTGCCCTTGCCCGGCTGGCTGGCCAGGGTGACCTTCCAGCCAAAGCGGTCGCAAAGACGCCGCACGATCGAAAGGCCCAGCCCGGTGCCCTGCGGGCGGTCCGGCTCGGCACGGTAGAACGGCTCGAACGCCTTTTCCAGCGCTTCGGGTGACATGCCGATGCCGGTATCGTGCACGCGCACCCGGTCGTGTTCGACGAACACGTCCACGCGGCCTTCGTCGGTGTAGTTGCAGGCGTTGCGCACCAGGTTGCTGATCACCACCTGCAGCACCCGCGGCGGTCCGTGCAGCTCGACCACGCCACTGGCATGCAGCTCCACGTGCACCGGCCGATCGGCCATCAGTTCGGTGGCGGTGTCCACCTCGTGGCGCACCACCTCCACCACGTCGAACATCTCCATCTGCGGCTCGACATCGGCTTCGCGCGCCAGGATCAGGAAGGCATCGATCACCGCCTCCATCTCGCGGCCGGCGCGCTGGATGCGCTGCAGGCTGCGCTGCTGGCGCGGCGACGCGGTTTCGTCGGCCAGCGCCATGTCACTGGCAACCCGGATCACGGTGAGCGGAGTACGCAGCTCATGGCTGGCATCGCGGGTGAAGTTGCGCTCGCGGGCGACATTCTCGGTGACCCGGTTGGCCAGCGAATGCAAGGCGGCGGCCAGCTGCCGGGTCTCCCCCTGCATGTCGGCGGGCAGCTTCTGCGGATCCAGGTCGCTGGCCTGCGGCTTGGCCGGGTCCCAGCGCGATACCCGGCGCGCCAGCCAGTTGACCGGCGATACCAGCCGTTTGGAAGCGCGGTAAGTGACCCAGCTGGCGCCGTACACCGCCAGCAGCGTCAACAGCACCGGCACGATGCCGAACCAGAACGCCAGCAACTCCGCGCGTGAGCGCAGGAACACCAGGTACAGCCGTCCCTGCGGACGCACGTCCACCCAGACCAGCTGGTCGTCGCGGCGCAGTTCATGGAAACCGGCCGGAAGTTCGCGCAGGTTGGCCGGCAGCGAAAGACTGGAGCGCCCGGTTTCCACCAGGTAGCCGCGGATGTTCTGTGTATTGGGCGGCGGCTGGGTCGGCGAGGCCTCATGCAGCGTCCAGAAATACGCCGCTTCCTCGCGCAGTGCAGCGCTGACCAGGCTGTGCTTGATCACCAGCGACACCAGCCACGCACCAAGCAGAATGCCGAGGCTGGCCAGCATGGCCTGCAGGATGAAAGCGATACGTATCTTGCGCGGCAGGCCGTGCGGCATCAGGCGGAGTCACTACAGAAGATGGCGGCGCGGAGTATAGGCAGCGGGTGCGTCAGCCCCCCGTGCAGGGGCCGTTGGCGGCCTGCACAGGGATCATGACGGCGATGTCAGCCCATCGGCTGGGCGATATCGGCGATGCGGTAACCCGCACTCTGCACGGTATGCAGCAGCGGGCGGTCGAACGGCTTGTCGATGATCTTGCGCAGGTTGTACAGATGGCTGCGCAGGGTGTCCGAATCCGGCAGCCCGTTGCCCCAGATCTCGCGTTCGATTTCCTGCCGGGTGACCACGCGCGGCGATTCGCGCATCAGGATGGTCAGCAGGCGCAGGCCGATCGGCGAAAGCTGCAGTTCAGTGCCGGCGCGGGTGGCGCGCATGCTCACCGGATCCAGCACCAGGTCGGCGACCTTCAGCACTTCCGAACCCACCTGCCGGCGCTCACGACGGATCAGGGCACGCAGGCGTGCTTCCAGTTCCTGGATGGCGAACGGCTTGGTCAGGTAGTCATCGGCGCCAAAGCCCAGGCCGGTGAGCTTGTCATCCAGCGTATCGCGCGCGGTCAGCATCAGCACCGGCGTTGACTTGCGGGCGTCATTGCGCAGGCGGCGGCAGACTTCGATGCCGTCCAGGCGCGGCAGCATCAGGTCCAGCACGACCACGTCGTAGCTGTTTTCGGCCGCCAGACGATAACCGTCCAAGCCGTCCTGGGCATAGTCGACCTCGAAACCACGACCTTCCAGATACTCACCGATCATCTCGGAGATATTGCGGTTGTCCTCGACGACCAGAACAAGGCCGGAGGTTTCCTTCGTCTGACGCATGGTCTTCCCTCTAACTTCAGCTTTGTGAAACATGCCGGATCGGCGGTGCACGCCGCGTGAAGTGGACGCAGACGCTCACTGAACGCTTCAGAGCAGCGGCTGCAGCAGCGGCCAGACGTTGGAAAGCACCTTCGGCTGGGCGCTGGCGGTGGGGTGCAGCCCGTCTGGCTGCATCATTCCCGGCTGCAGCGCGACACCCTCCAGCAGGAACGGCAGCAGGGGCACCTTGTACTGGTCGGCCAGCGCGCGATACACCGCGGCCAGGCGCTGCCGGTACGCCGGACCATAGTTCGGCGGCACATCAATGCCGAGCATCAGCACCTTGGCGCCGCCCTGCTGGCTGGCCACGATCATCTTCTCCAGGTTGGCGCGGATCTGGGCGGGGGTCAGCCCGCGCAGCGCATCGTTGCCGCCCAGCGCGATGACCACCACGCCGGGCTTCTCCCGCGCCAGCAGTCCCGGCAGGCGGGTCGCCGCCCCGGCGGTGGTTTCTCCGCTCATGCTGGCATTGACCACCCGTGCCGGCGAGCCCGAACGGGTGCTGAGCCGCTTGCCCAGCAGGTCCACCCAGCCGGTGCCGGCCGGGATATTGTGGGCGGCGCTGAGGCTGTCGCCGAGCACCAGCACAGTGGTTGCTTGACCTTTGGCACACGCCAGCACCGGCAACAGCAGCAACCATGCCAGCAGCATTCCCATCCGGCCGATGTTCCGGCCTTGTCCTGTAACGCGCATTGGAGTCTCCTCATCGACAGCCTGTCCCCCCGCAGCGCGCCCGTCGCCATCGCCGTCGACCAGGTCGGCAAATCCGTGCATGGCCCGGAGGGTGAAGTCCACATACTGGACAACATCAGCATGACGGTACATGAAGGCACCTCGGTTGCCATCGTCGGCGCCTCCGGTTCGGGCAAGACCACCCTGCTCGGCCTGCTGGCCGGGCTGGACCTGCCCAGCCGCGGCAGCATCACCCTGGCCGGCAGCGTGCTCGGCAGCCTGGACGAAGAAGCCCGGGCCCAGCTGCGCGCGCGCGAGGTCGGCTTCGTGTTCCAGAGCTTCCACCTGCTGCCGGCGCTGACCGCGGCGGAGAACATCGCCCTGCCGCTGGAACTGGCCGGGCGCGAGGATCCTGCCCGGGTCGAACAGGTGCTGGAAGCGGTGGGCCTGGCGCACCGCGCGCGGCACTACCCGCGCCAGCTGTCCGGTGGCGAACAACAGCGCGTGGCGCTGGCACGCGCCTTCGTGGCGCGCCCGCGCATCCTGTTCGCCGATGAACCAACCGGCTCGCTGGACCAGGCCACCGGCCAGCACATCAGCGACCTGCTGTTCGCCTTGAATGCCGACAGCGCCACCACCCTGGTGCTGGTCACCCACGACCTGCGCCTGGCGCAGCGCTGCCAGTTCATCCATCGCATCGACAACGGTCGCCTGCAGCAGGTCACGCACGGGGCGGACGCATGAACCTGCTGCGCCACGCGCTGCGTTCGCTGCGCCGCGAAGCGCTGGCCGGCGACCTGCTGACGGTGTTTGCCGCCCTGGTGCTGGGCGTGGCGGTGATGACCGCGGTCGGCACGCTGGTGGACCGGGTCAACCTGGCGCTGGCCAACAGCACCGCGGAGATGCTGGGCGGTGACCTCGGCATCAGCGGGCGCGCCGAAGCGCCGGCCGAACTGGTCGGCGAAGGCACCCGGCGCGGACTGCAGAGCACCCGCATTGCCGCCTTCGGCAGCGTGCTGTTCCATGGCGAAGCCAGCCAGATGGCCACCATCAAGGCGGTGGAAGCCGGTTACCCGCTGCGCGGCCAACTGCGTGTGCGGACCGGCGCCGATGCCGTGTTGAACGAAGCCGCCGCTGCACCGGCACGCGGGGAAGCCTTTGCTGACCCACGCCTGCTGCAGGCCCTGGACCTGCGCATCGGCGATGCACTGGAGTTCGGCGCAGGCACGTTGCGGGTAGCCGGCAGCATCGAATCCGAACCGGATACGTCCAGCGAACTGCTTACCCTGTCGCCCACCCTGCTGGTCAACCGCGCCGACGTGGAGGGCACCGGCCTGCTCGATCCGGGCAGCCGCATCAGCTACCGCACGATGTTCGTCGGCGAGCCGGAGGCCATCGCCCAGTTCCGCCAGTGGCTGCAACCGCGCGTGCAGGGACTGCGCCTGCTCGGCGTGGGCGATACCCAGCGCGGGGTACGTGAGTCGTTCCAGCTGGCCGGGCGTTTCCTCGGCTTGAGTGCCTTGCTGGCGGTGCTGTTGTCCGGCGTCGCCACCGCGCTGGCGGCCAACCGTTTCGCGCTGAGCCGCATCGACCAGGTTGCCGTATTGCGCTGCCTGGGGGCGCGTCAGCGCGACATCCTTGGCAGCCTGGCGCTGCAGCTGCTGTTGATGGCGATCCCGGCCTGTGTGGTCGGTGTGCTGGTCGGCATGGCGGCGCAGGAAGGACTGGTGCAGATCCTCGGCGGGCTGGTGCCGCAGCGGCTGCCGTTGCCGCAGGCCATGCCGGCGTTGACCGGTGCGGGCATCGGCCTGCTGTTGCTGCTTGGCTTCGGCCTGCCGCCGCTGCTGCGGCTGCGCAACGTGCCGCCGATGCGCGTGCTCAACCGCAGTTTCGCCACCCTGCCACCGGCCTCGCTGCTGGTGTATGCCGGCGCCCTGCTGGCCAGCCTGGCGCTGACCGTGCAGGTCACCGGCGACCTCAAGCTGGCGCTGTGGGTGCTGGGCGGACTGGCCGCGCTGGCGCTGCTGGCCGCCGGTGGGGGCTTTGCCCTGCTGATGCTGGTGCGCGGCCTGCAGCATCGCCTGCACGGCAACTGGCGGCTCGGCCTGGCCGCGTTGACCCGCCGCCGCGCGCTGGCGGTGATGCAGCTGGTCGGGCTGTCGTTGTCGCTGTGTTCGCTGTTGATGCTGGCCGTGGTCGGTCCGGGCCTGCTGCAGCAGTGGCGCGACCGCCTGCCGGCGGATACACCGAACTATTTCCTGATGAACATCCAGCCGGACCAGCGCCAGATCGTGCTGGATGCGCTGACCGCGCAGGGTGCGGTGGATGCCAGCGTGGAACCGTTCGCCACCGGTCGCCTGCTGGCATTGAACGGTGACGCGCCGCGTCGGCGGGGCGATGACCAGGACGCGGCGCAGGACAACGGCACGCAGCCAGCAGGCGCTGCGGACAACGACCGCGACCGGCCGCTGAACTTCAGCTGGCGCACCACCTTCCCGCCAGCCAACCAGTTGCTGCAGGGCCGTTTCTGGGCCGCCGACAGCACCGCCGCCGAAGCTTCGGTGGAAGAAGGCTGGGCCAGCCGCTACGGCGCCAAGCTGGGTGACCGGGTGACACTGCAGGTCGGCGAACAGCAGCGTGATTACACCATCACCAGCATCCGCAAGGCCGAGTGGAACAGCTTCCGGGTCAACTTCTTCGTGCTGGTCAACGCCAATGCGGTCGGCGATGCCCCGCACAACCTGATCTCGGCCTTCCATCTGCCGCGCGCCAAGGCGGCCGGACTGGGCCAGCTGGTACGCGAGCAGCCGAACCTGTCGCTGCTGGATATCGATGGACTGATCAGCGAGGTGCGGCAGGTGATGGACCGGGTCGCGCAGGCGATCCAGGTGGTGATGGGTTTCAGCCTGCTGGCCGGCGTGCTGGT
Source organism: Stenotrophomonas sp. CFBP 13724 (assembly GCF_014841975.1). NCBI lineage: Bacteria > Pseudomonadati > Pseudomonadota > Gammaproteobacteria > Lysobacterales > Lysobacteraceae > Stenotrophomonas > Stenotrophomonas sp. CFBP 13724. The sequence goes on along the minus strand of NZ_JACYUW010000002.1, from coordinate 349,834 downwards.
GCTGCTGGCGGCGCTGCAGTCGACCGCTGGCGAGCGGCGCTATGACAGCGCGGTGCTGCGTACGCTGGGGGCCACGCGGCGCCAGCTGCGCGGTGCGGTGCTGGTGGAGTTCGGTGCGCTGGGACTGCTGGCGGCGATCCTGGCGGTGGGTGCGGCGGCGATCATCGGGGTGGTGGTGTCGCGGCAGGTGTTCGAACTGGCGCTGTTGCCGCCGTGGCCGGGGTTGCTGGCCGGTGGTGCGTGCGGGGTGGCGCTGAGTGTGTTCGCCGGATGGTGGGGCACGCGGCGGATCCTGCATACGCCGCCGGCGCTGGCGTTGCGCGAGGCATAGCCTGCAGGTGGGAGGGGCGCTCGGCTACGTGCCGACGCCGGGTGGGTAGGCCATGCAGGACACGCCGTAAACCCGTCCATGGGGGCTCGCTGTTCGCATCCATGCGAACAGACGGTCCTGCATGGCTCACCCACCCGACGCCCTGACAGGTTCCGGGGCCGCGGCTCGCGTAGACGGAACCCGGTAGCGCCGACCCATGGTCGGCGGGATATGTCCGGCCCATGGAAAATACACTGCGGCGGACAGCGGGCGTTACCGACGCGGAAGCCGGGTCTTGGCCGATAACCCTCGGAACCAGACGCGATTAGCGTGGAGACTCCTTCAAGGAGACTGCCCCGATGCGCGCCCCCGTACTGCTGCTCTCACTTGCCCTGTTGTCCCCCGCCCTCGCCCACGGGCAGGCGTTCGTCCATCCCGGCATCCTGCTCGACGCGCCCGCGCTGCAGGCAACGCGGGACGCGCTGCGGGCGGGAGATCCGCTCAAGACCTCTGCCATGGCTGCCATGCGCCAGAGCCCCTTGGCGTCGCTGGAGCATGTCGCCACCCCGTTCGCGCGTGTGGAATGTGGTTCCTTCGACAAACCCAGCATCGGCTGCAAGCCCGAACGCGACGATGCCAAAGCCGCGTATACGCATGCGCTGCTGTGGGCTTACCTGGGCGAGGAGGCGCATGCACGCAAGGCCGTGGAGATCATGGACGCCTGGGCCACCACGCTGACCGGTGGCCACGCCAACAGCAACGCGCCGCTGCAGGCGTCCTGGACTGCGCAACTGTGGACGCGTGCGGCCGAACTCATCCGGCACACCAGCACGGCGTGGCCGGAAGCGGATGCCCGACGCTTCGGCGACTGGCTGATCGCGCAGTATCTGCCGGACATCGACCGCATGGGGCCTTGCCCGGGCGGAAACTGGCATGCCAGCGGCATCGAGGCACGCATGAACATGGGCATCTACACCGATCGCCGCGATATCCATGACCGCGCCGTGGCCGATTGGCACACGCGCCTGCCTACCTATATCTAGCTGCCGGTGGACGGTTCCACGCCGTTGCCGCGTCCCGGCTGCAACACCCCCATCGAAACCCTGTGGTTCGGCCAGACCGTCATGGCGGCCGGACTGGCGGAAGAAACCTGCCGCGACCTGGAACATACAGCGTACGGCCTGGCGGCTTACCTCAACGCGGCCGAAACCAACCGTCTGCAGGGTGGCAGCCTGTGCCAGGCGCAGGGCGAACGCCTGGTCGCTGCGATGGAGTTCCACACCGACATGCTGGCGCGCCCCGTTGTTCCTGCGTGGTTGTGCAAGGGAAAACTGGTTTCCGATGTGCGCGGCACGCTGGAGATCGGCTACTCGCATTTCGCGGGCCGCCTGGGACAGGCACTTCCACACACCGCTGCATGGCTGGCCGCGCATCGGCCCAGCCAAGGCGACTTCCACTTCCTGTGGGAAACCCTGACGCATGGTTCCGCGCTCATCGAATGAAGGCTGTTGACCTGTCGCGCACGCCGCAGGCGCATAATCCGCCGACTCCACCGGCGTGATCGACATGGCCCAGTACCTCTATCCCGTGCTGCTGCTCCTGGGCAGCAACATCTTCATGACCTTCGCCTGGTATGGGCACCTGAAATTCAAGAGCGCGCCGTTGATGACGGTGATCCTGATCAGCTGGGGAATCGCGTTCTTCGAGTACTGCCTGCAGGTGCCGGGCAACCGGCTCGGCAGTGCGGTGTATTCGGCACCGCAGCTCAAGGGCATGCAGGAAGTCATCACCCTGGTGGTGTTCGCGGTGTTCTCCGCGTTCTACCTCGACCAGCCGCTGAAGTGGAACCACTACGCGGCATTCGCGCTGATCGTGGTCGCCGCCCTGCTGATGTTCAAGGAATGACCCCGCACGCCTCAGGCATGCAGGGCGAGCGGAGCCGATTCTGCCACGCCTTCGGCGCTTTCCAGCCGTGCGATGCGCCGGGCGGTCGCGCTGCCCAGCGATGACAGCGACGCGAGGCTTGCCGCCAGTCCGCTGCCCTGCTCCACCGCGTGCAGCTGCACCGCGCACATGCGCCAGCGTTGCCCGCCCAGGCTGCCGGCCAGGCGCCTCCACAGGCGCTCGCCGACACTGGCATCGTCGTCGGCAACCGAACGTACCGCCAGCCCGGCCACAAGCCGGTCCCAGGCGAGGAAATCGCTGTCCGGCAGCAGGTACAGCCGCCAGCAGCAGCGGCCGCGTGCATCGGTGAAGCACAGGCTCTCCCGTACACCTTCGCTGTCCAGACCTTGGCAGGCGTGGGCGGCAACGGCTTCCTGCCAACCGGCCAACTCGTTGCGGTCGGCCCGGTACAGGCACAGCACGGCGCCGAGGGCGGCCAGCTGACGGGCGGTAGGCCGGCTGATGGACTGCGATGACGGAAGGCCGCGCGGCATGGTCGCGCGGACTGCGGACAAGGCTCTGCTCATGGGATCACCGTGTTGTGCACCTGGCCGTGCAGAAAGGGATCCCCCGGGGCCGCCACCAGCGCCACGAAGGCGTTGGCCGGAAGACCGAGGGGGAGAGAGACAGAAGGGACGACCGCCCGTGGTGACCGCATCGCGCCACGGCGCGGCGCTGCCTCCGGAGAGAGGCGGCCGACCCGTTTACTTGGTCAGGATCAGCTTGTCGTTGCTGGTGTGGCGCAGCCGATAGAAGCGGTCACCATGTTGGATGAGGATCTCGCGACGCCCTTTCAGCAGGGCCCCGCTGTCGATCACTTCCTCGGTGGGCACGGCACGGACCGGGCGCTCACGGAGGGTCAGGGTTTCGGGACGAAGCAGCACTGCTTGAGCATTCATCGTCTGGACTCGGTGCGAGGGACGACTCAAATGATAACGATTCTCAGTTCGCAATCAACTCCCATTCTCAAATTGATTGATGGGATTGATGACTGAACTCAGAATTTCAATAGCCTTGAACTATCAATGGTAGCGCCGAGCCACTCTCGGCGGATCCCCGGGCCCCGCCGAGCGTGGCTCGGCGCTACCGCCGTCAGGCGAATGCTGCTTCCACCCGGCCCCACACACCGTCTTCCAGCGTCCCCACCAGATCAAGCGCCTGCAGATTCTGCAGCAGCTGCTCGACCCGGCTGGCGCCCAGGATCACGCTGGAAACGTTCGGATTGCGCAGGCACCAGGCGATGGCCAGGGTGGCCGGGGCGACGCCCAGCTCGGACGCCAGTGCGGTGTAGTGTCGTACCTGTTGCAGGCGCGCGGCGCCGTCGGCACCCAGCACGATGTCCTGCAGCCAGGCCATGTCATCCAGCCCCAACCGCGAACCGGCCGGGAAGCCGTCGTTGTACTTGCCGGTCAGCAGGCCCGACGCCAGCGGCGAGAAGGTGGTGGTGCCCAGCCCGGCCTCGGCGTACAGGGGGGCGTACTCGCGCTCGACCCGGTCGCGGTGCAGCAGGTTGTACTGCGGCTGCTCCATCGTGGGGCCCTGCAGGTTGTGCTGGCGGGCGATGTCCAGCGCTTCCTGGATCTGCGTCGCTGACCATTCCGAGGTGCCCCAGTACAGCACCTTGCCCTGCCGGACCAAGGTGTCCATCGCATGCACGGTTTCTGCGATCGGGGTATCCGGGTCGGGACGGTGGCAGTAATACAGGTCCAGATAATCCACCCGCAGCCGCTTCAGCGCCGCATCGCAGGCATCGGTCACATGCTTGCGCGACAGCCCGCGCTGGGTCGGTGCCGGGTCCAGCGCACTGCCGAAGAACACCTTGCTGGACACGCAGAAGCCATCGCGCGGCAGCCGCAGGTCAGCGATCACATCGCCCATCACCTGCTCGGCGCGGCCATTTGCATAACCCTCGGCGTTATCGAAGAAGTTGATGCCGTTGTCCCAGGCCGCCGCGACCAGGTTGCGCGCCTGGTCCCGGGCCACCTGGCTGCCAAAGGTGACCCAGGCGCCGAAGGACAGCGCGGAAAGCTTCAACCCGGAGGTTCCAAGGCGGCGGTAGAGCATGCACAACTCCTGCTGCAGGCCCGCAGATCGGGCCGGAAGGGGGTTCATTCTAACCGCGCCATGTCGCCTGCAGGCCTTGTCAATACCGCGCGGATCGGCGCTGATCGCCCCTCGCTACGCGCTTTTCCTTGCCCCGGCCCCTGCCCTGCTCTAGGCTTCCCGTTTTTCGCGGTGCCGTCAGGGGATTCAACATGGTCGAAGGTTTGGGCAGGATCGGCTTCGGCCTGTTTGGTCTGGCGGTGCTCATCGGCATTACCTGGCTGTTCTCCAACAACAAACGCGCGGTGGACTGGAAGCTGGTCGCGACCGGCCTGCTGCTGCAGATCGCATTTGCCGCCGTGGTGCTGCTGGTACCGGGTGGCCGCGACGTGTTCGATGCGCTCGGCCATGGCTTCGTGAAGGTGCTGAGCTTCGTCAACGAAGGCTCCGGCTTCATCTTCGGCTCGCTGATGAACGTGGAGAGCTACGGCTTCATCTTCGCCTTCCAGGTGTTGCCGACCATCATCTTCTTCTCCGCGCTGATGGGCGTGCTGTACCACCTCAACGTGATGCAGGCGATCGTGCGCGTGATGGCGCTGGCGATCACCAAGGTGATGCGCGTGTCCGGTGCGGAAACCACCAGCGTCTGCGCCAGTGTGTTCATCGGCCAGACCGAAGCCCCGCTGACGGTACGCCCCTACATTTCGCGGATGACCGAATCGGAGCTGCTGACGATGATGATTGGCGGCATGGCCCACATCGCCGGTGGCGTGCTGGCGGCCTACGTCGGCATGCTCGGCGGCGGCGATCCGGAATCCCAGGCCTTCTATGCCAAGCACCTGCTGGCCGCCAGCATCATGGCCGCGCCGGCAACGCTGGTGGTGGCCAAGCTGCTGATCCCGGAAACCGGCACCCCGCTGACCCGTGGCACGGTGAAGATGGAAGTGGAGAAGACCTCCAGCAACATCATCGACGCCGCCGCCGGTGGCGCTGCGGATGGCCTGCGGCTGGCACTGAACATCGGTGCGATGCTGCTGGCCTTCATCGCGCTGATCGCGCTGCTGAATGCCCCGTTGACCTGGCTGGGTGATGTCACCGGCCTGGCCGCGGCGATCGGTCGCCCGACCAACCTGTCCACCATCTTCGGCTATCTGCTGGCCCCGATCGCCTGGGTGATCGGCACCCCGTGGGCCGATGCCAGCACGGTCGGCTCGCTGATCGGCCAGAAGGTGGTGATCAACGAGTTCGTCGCCTACAGCGAACTGTCGCGCATCATCAACGGCCAGGTCCCGGGCGTTACCTTGTCCGAAGAAGGCCGCCTGATCGCCACCTATGCGCTGTGCGGCTTCGCCAACTTCAGCTCCATCGCGATCCAGATCGGCGGCATCGGGGGCCTGGCCCCGGAACGACGCCAGGATCTGGCCCGGTTCGGCCTGCGCGCCGTGCTGGGCGGTACCATTGCTACTTTCATGACCGCCACGATCGCCGGCGTCCTGACCCACTTTGGTTGATACCCTCGGGTACCACCGCGCTTCACTGAGAACCGTTTTCCTATGAGCAGCAACGTCGTCGTCGTCGGTTCCTTCAATGTCGATCATGTGTGGCGGTGCGAAGCACTGCCCGCCCCCGGCGCGACCATCGCCGGGCGTTACAGCACCGGCCCGGGCGGCAAGGGCTTCAACCAGGCCGTGGCCGCACGCCGCGCCGGTGCGCAGACCACCTTCGTCTGCGCGCTGGGCGACGATGCCGGCGGTGCCATGGCCCGCGGCCTGGCAGCCCAGGATGGCTTCACCCTGAGCGCCGAGGCGAGCACCGAACCGACCGGCACCGGTGGCATCTATGTCGATGCACGCGGCCGCAACACCATCGTCATCGGGCCGGGCGCCAATGCCGCGCTGAGCATCGGCTTCGTGCAGCAGCAGCAGGCGCTGCTGGCCGGCGCCAAGGTGGTGCTGGTGCAGCTGGAATCGCCGGTGGAAACCATCGAAGCCGCGCTGGCGGTGGCACGCGAGGCCGGTGTCACCACCGTGCTCAACGCGGCCCCGGCCGATGCGCCGTCCAGCATCGGCCTGCTCAAGCTGGCCGATGTCATCACCCCCAATGAAACCGAGTTCGCCGCGCTGCTCAGCCGCCATGTCGGCGAGCGCGTGGACCCGAACGACGTCGCTGCACTGGACGGTGCCAGCCTGCACGCGCTGTGCCGCAAGCTGGTCGGCAGCGGCACCGTGGTGGTGACCCTCGGTGCGGTAGGCGTGTTCGTGTCGCACGATGAAGACACCCTGCGCGGTGACAGCCAGCCGTACTACCGGGTGGGCGCCGAACAGGTGCATGCCATCGATACCACCGGTGCCGGTGATGCCTTCAACGGTGCGCTGGTGGCCTCCATCGCGCACGCGCCGGATGCCCCGTTCGCGCGCCACGTGCGCTTCGCCAACCAGTTCGCCGGCCGTTCCACCGAAAAGGAAGGCGCCGCCGCGGCGATGCCCCACTTCACCCCGGACGACCAGCCGGCGTAAGGCACCGGTAGTGACGGCCGCTGGCCGTCACGCTGTTGCTCTTGCCGCTGCGCTCGCCGAGCATGGCTCGGCGCTACCACCTGGTTGGACACGGACACCCAGCCGCCCACCATGCCCCGCGCCTGAGGGGCGGCGGAAGCAACCGTCAAGCATCTGCTGATGCCGGTGTGGCATGAGCCCCATCCGGATAGGCCTGAACCGGGGGCTGCCGGCAGCGGCCCGGCGTGCGCTGCCGCACTACAATGGCCGCATGCAGATCGGCCCTTATTCCATTGCCCCCAACGTCGTGCTGGCGCCCATGGCCGGCGTCACCGACAAGCCGTTCCGGCTGCTGTGCAAGCGCCTGGGCGCAGGGCTGGCTGCCTCGGAGATGACCATCTCCGATCCGCGCTTCTGGACCACCCGCAAGTCCCTCCACCGGATGGACCACGACGGCGAGCCCGACCCGATCAGCGTGCAGATCGCCGGCACCGAACCGCAACAGCTGGCCGAGGCGGCGCGCTACAACGTCGACCACGGCGCGCAGATCATCGACATCAACATGGGCTGCCCGGCCAAGAAGGTGTGCAACGCCTGGGCCGGCTCGGCGCTGATGCGCGATGAAGACCTGGTGGCGCGCATCCTTGCCGCGGTGGTCAACGCCGTCGACGTGCCGGTGACGCTGAAGATCCGCACCGGTTGGGACTGCGACCACCGCAACGGCCCGCGCATCGCCCACATCGCCGAAGACAGCGGCATCGCCGCGTTGGCCGTGCACGGCCGCACCCGTGACCAGCACTACACTGGCCAGGCCGAGTACCAGACCATCGCCGCGATCAAGGCGGCGCTGAGGATCCCGGTGATTGCAAACGGCGACATCGATTCGCCACGCAAGGCCGCCCAGGTGCTCGCCGTCACCGGCGTGGACGCGGTGATGATCGGACGCGCCGCGCAGGGGCGTCCCTGGATCTTCCGCGAGGTGGCGCACTACCTGTCCACCGGCGAAGAACTGCCCCCGCCGCCGCTGTGCGAAGTGCGCGACATCCTGCTCGGCCACCTGCAGGCACTGCACGCGTTCTACGGGGAACCGCAGGGCGTGCGCATCGCGCGCAAGCACCTGGGCTGGTATGCCAAGGATCGCCCGGAAAACGCGGCGTTCCGCGCCGTGGTGAACCGGGCCGAGGACCCGGCCAGCCAGATCGCGCTGACCACGGACTACTTTGATCGCTTGATTGCGGACACCCGAGAAACAGCTTCCGTAGATTGACCCCTTCGCCGGGCACTGGCCCGGCGCTACCCGGATATCCCCATGACGCCGCCGATTTCCTCGCCTACCTACCTGCACGGCTTTTCCAGCACCGAACAGGAGCGCCTGATGATCCAGGCCCGTCTGCTGGAGCCGACCATCTTCGGCCACATCGATTACACCGGCGTGCGCCACCTGCTGGAAGTGGGTAGTGGCGTGGGCGCGCAGACCGAGATCCTGCTGCGCCGCTTCCCGGAGCTGCACGTGACCGGCGTGGACCTGAGCGAAGCCCAGCTGGCCACCGCACGCGCCAACCTGGAGAAAACGCCGTGGTGCAGCGACCGCTACGTCCTGCAGCACGCCGATGCCGGTGAGCTGCCATTCGGCGCGCGCGCCTTCGATGGCGCCTTCCTGTGCTGGGTGCTGGAACACGTACCGTCACCGGCCCGCGTGCTGAACGAAGTGCGCCGGGTGCTGTCGCCCGGCTCCCCGGTGTACATCACCGAAGTGATGAATGCCTCGTTCCTGCTGGACCCGTATTCGCCGCACATCTGGCGCTACTGGATGGCCTTCAACGACTTCCAGCACGACAACGGCGGCGATCCGTTCGTCGGCGCCAAGCTGGGCAACCTGCTGCTGGCCGGCGGCTTCCGCGACGTGCAGACCGACATCAAGACCATCCACCTGGACAATCGCGAGCCGTCACGTCGCAAGACGATGATCGCCTTCTGGGAGCAGGTGCTGCTGTCGGCCGCCGAACAGCTGCTGCAGGCCGGTACCGTGGACGAAGAGACCGTGGACGGCATGCGCCGCGAGTTCCGCCTGGTGCAGAACGATCCGAACGCGGTGTTTTTCTTCTCCTTCGTGCAGGCCCGCGCGACGGTGTATTGATGCGCAATCCTGGTAGCGCCGAAGGCAGCGGCAGGAGCCGCTGCCAACGTCGCCTGCGACGGCCCGCAGGGTGCCGGTCAGGACGACCGGCATAGCCATGCTCGGCGCCACCCACCACAGCGGCGCTACCGCGCGGGCTCGTGCCAGATCCGGTCCCACATCAGTCCCATTCGACGGCTGATGTCGGCGCGCGCTTCGGGGCTGCTGTAATCGCCACGCAGCTGCTCTGGCACGATGCCCTGCCACCGCCCATCGCGCTCGGCGGCCACCGCGAAATTGAACGTGTAATCCGGCTCCAGGCCCATCCGCAGGTCGCTCAGCACCAGCCGGCCATCCACCACCTGCGCGCGCATGAAGCCACGATTGAACCATTCCAGCCGCTGCACGGCCGGAATGCCCGCAGCCTGGCGCAACGCCTGCACGTTGGACGGGAATCCTTCGAACTGCATTTCGCTTTTGTCTGCCACCAGCGAACGATCAGCCACCACGTAGCCGCTGGGGGTCATCGCCACCACCCGCCACAACAGCGTGTTGAACGGCATGGGCACCGAGAACCGCGGCGCATCGCCCAGGCCCATCGCGGCCAGGCTGCGCTGCGCGGCGCGGTCCACCTGCGCCTTGGCCAGCAGGCTCCATCCCAGGTAACCACTGCTGACCACCAGGGCGACCGCCAGCGCCTTGCCAGCCCAGGGCCGGCTGCGCCCGAACCAGGCCAGCACGCAGCCCAGCAGCAACCACACGGTGTACAGCGGATCGATGATGAAGATGTTCGAGCCCATCACCGGCGAAGGCCGCAGCGGCCACCACAGCTGGGTGCCGTACACGGTCATCGCGTCCAGCAACGGGTGGGTCACCAGCGCCAGCTGCATCGCCCAGAACCAGCGCAGCGGAGACTGCGCCACCCGGCCATTGCCGAAGCGCTTGAACAGCCACCAGACCAGCGCGGCGACCCACGGCAGCACCAGCAGCGAATGGCTGAAACTGCGATGTTCGGTCATCACCGCCACCGGGTCGGCGGCCCTGAAGCCGAGCCACAGCGCGTCCAGGTCGGGCAGCGTGCCTAGCGCGGCACCGGCCAGCAGGGCGGCACGGCGATGGCCGGCCGGGGCAATGGCGGCGGCTACGGCGCCACCGAGTACGATCTGGGTAAGGGAGTCCATCGACCGATGCTAGCAGCCCCGCGTTGCGGATGGTCTGGTGCCGCTGCTGGCCGCGCGTGGCGCGGCGCCACCACGGTCCGGTCATGGTTCCCGGCTACCCTCACCCCGGGCACGCGACCTTAACCACCGGCAACCTGTCGCAGTCCACAATGCACGTGCGACGCGCGCCGTGTATCATTCGCGCCCATCTTTCCATCCGAATTAAAGGATATAACGCCTGATGTCCAGCTACCTGTTCACTTCCGAATCGGTCTCCGAAGGCCATCCGGACAAGATCGCCGACCAGATTTCCGATGCGGTCCTGGACGCGATCCTGGCCAAGGACCAGCGCGCCCGCGTGGCCTGCGAGACCATGGTCAAGACCGGCGTGGCCATCGTGGCCGGCGAGATCACCACCAGCGCGTGGATCGATCTGGAAGCCCTGACCCGCCAGGTGATCCTGGATATCGGCTACAACAGCTCCGACGTCGGCTTCGACGGCGCCACCTGCGGCGTGCTGAACCTGATCGGCAAGCAGTCCCCGCACATCGCCCAGGGCGTTGACCGCAAGAAGCCCGAAGAAATGGGCGCTGGCGACCAGGGCCTGATGTTCGGCTACGCCACCAACGAGACCGACAGCTACATGCCGGCGGCGATCCACCTGTCGCACCGTCTGGTCGAGCAGCAGGCCAAGATCCGCAAGAAGAAGAATTCGCCGCTGTCCTGGCTGCGCCCGGATGCCAAGAGCCAGGTCACCCTGCGCTATGAAGACGGCCAGGTATCGGCCATCGACGCCATCGTGCTGTCCACGCAGCATGCCCCGGGCATCAAGCAGAAGGACCTGATCGAAGCGGTCCGCGAAGAGATCATCAAGCCGGTGCTGCCGGCCAAGTGGCTGCACAAGGGCACCAAGTTCCACATCAACCCGACCGGCAAGTTCGAGATCGGCGGCCCGGTGGGCGACTGCGGCCTGACCGGCCGCAAGATCATCGTCGACACCTACGGCGGCTGGGCCCGTCACGGTGGCGGTGCGTTCTCCGGCAAGGATCCGTCCAAGGTCGACCGTTCGGCGGCTTACGCGGCCCGCTACGTCGCCAAGAACGTGGTGGCAGCCGGCCTGGCTGACCGTTGCGAAGTGCAGGTCTCCTACGCCATCGGCGTGGCCGAGCCGACCTCGATCTCGGTCACCACCTTCGGCACCGGCAGGATTCCGGACGAGCAGATCGAAAAGCTGATCCGCAAGCACTTCGACCTGCGCCCGTACGGCATCATCAAGATGCTCGACCTGATCCACCCGATGTACCAGCAGACCGCGGCCTACGGCCACTTCGGCCGCAAGCCGAAGGATTTCAGCTACCTCGATGGCAACGGCGACACCGTCAATGCCACCGCCTTCTCCTGGGAGAAGACCGATCGCGCCGCCGCCCTGCGCGCGGATGCGAAGCTGAAGTAAGCAGAACGAAGGGCCGCGAAAGCGGCCCTTTTTTTTGGTAGCGCCGAGCCATGCTCGGCGGGTCGCATCACCGTTCGTTGGTGCCGGCGGCACCTCGCCGAGCATGGCTGGGCGCTACCCGTTGCGTCATCGCCCCATGCGAAGATGGCGGCATGTCGACCGAACTGAAATCCCACCAGCTCACCATGACCGTGTTGATGACACCGGACATGGCCAATTTCTCCGGCAAGGTCCACGGCGGCGCCGTACTGCGCCTGCTCGACCAGGTGGCCTACGCCTGTGCCAGCCGCTATGCCGGGCGCTATGTGGTCACCCTGTCGGTGGACCAGGTGATGTTCCGCCAGCCGATCTCGGTGGGCGAGCTGGTCACGTTCCTGGCCTCGGTGAACTACACCGGTACTTCGTCGATGGAAATCGGCGTCAAGGTGGTGGCCGAGGACATCCTGGAGCGCAGCGTGCGCCATGCCAACAGCTGCTTCTTCACCATGGTGGCGGTGGACGATGAAGGCCGGCCCACGGCCGTGCCAGCGCTGCAGCCCACCTCTTCCGATGAAAAGCGCCGGCACGCCGCCGCCCTGCTGCGGCGCCAGCTGCGGCAGGAGATGGAGCAGCGTCATCGGGAACTGCTGGCCTCCAATCCGCCTGCGCCGGAGGCCTGACGGTAGCGCCGAAGGCAGCGGCAGGAGCCGCTGCCAACGTCGCTTGCGACGGCCCGCAGGGTGCCGGTCAGGACGACCGGCATAGCCATGCTCGGCGAGCGCGCAGCGCGGCCTGTGTCAGACCTCGCCGTGCCGGAAAGATTCCGCCGAGCATGGCTCGGCGCTACCGTACGTCAGCCGGTGTTCTGTACGCCCTGCGAGACCCCGTTGACGCAGGCCACCAGCGCGCGCAGCAGGTCTTCGCCGCCGCTGGCGCGCCAGCGCTGCAGCAGGTCCACCTGCAGCACGCTGATCGGGTCCACGTAGGGATTGCGCAGGCGGATCGACAGCGCCAGCCGCTGGTCGTGTTCCAGCAACGAGGACTGGCCGGTCAGTTCCAGCACCCAGCGCTCGGTCAGCGCCCACTCGTCTTCCACCTTCGGGAAGAAGCTGCCGTGCAGCTCGCCGGACAGCCGCGAGAACTGTTCGGCGATGGTGATGTCACCCTTGGACAACACCATCGCGATGTCATCCAGGAAGGTCCGGAAGAACGGCCAGTCCCGCGCCATCTGCCGCAGAGTGTCCTCATGTCCGGCATCCACCGCAGCCTGCAGGCCGCTGCCTACGCCATACCAGCCCGGGATCACCGCGCGCGCCTGGCTCCAGGCGAACACCCAGGGAATGGCGCGCAGGTTGGTCAGCGCTGCGTCCTGGCCCAGCCGGCGTGAGGGACGCGAACCCAATGTCATCCGCTCGATGACGTCGATCGGCGTCGCGGTGCGGAAGTAATCCATGAAGCGCGGCTGGCCGACGAAGGCACGGTAGGCATTGCTGCTGGCATCGGCCACCACATCCATTACTGGCCGCCATGCCTCCTCGCGCGGTTCAGGCGCGCGCGGACGCAGGCTGGAACGCAGCACCGCGCCGGTGGCCTGTTCCAGCGAGCGCACCGCCAGCGCGCGGATGCCGTACTTGCGGTGGATCACTTCGCCCTGCTCGGTGACCCGCAGGCGACCGTCGATGCTGCCACGCGGCGATGCATCCACGGCGTGGGTGGTCTTGCCACCGCCACGGCTGATCGACCCACCACGGCCATGGAAGAAAGTCAGCGCGATGCCGCTTTCAGCGGCCACCTCCAGCAGTTCCACCTGGGCCCGCTGCAGTCCCCAGCGCGAGGCGGCGATGCCCCCGTCCTTGCTGCTGTCCGAGTACCCCAGCATCACCATCTGCACGTCGTTGCGCGCGTGCAGGTGCGCGCGGTATACCGGATCGGCCAGCAGGTCGCGCAGGGTCGCGGTGCCGTGCTTCAGGTCGTCCACGGTTTCAAACAATGGCGCGATATCCAGCGGCACGCCGCCCGCTTCATCCACCAGTCCGCCACGCCGCGCCAACGCCAGCACCGCCAGCACGTCGCCGCGGTCATGCGCCATCGAAATGATGTAGCTGCCCAGCGCATCGGCACCGTGCCGACGGCGCGCATCGGCCAGCGCGGAGAACACCGCGTCCAGCCGCTGGTTGCCCTCCTCGTCCGCCTGCGGCAGTGCCTGTTCGCCACTGGCGTAGGGGCCCAGCAAGGCCGCGCGTGCGCTCGCATCGCGGGCCTCCCATGCGGCCTCGCCATCCAGCGCGGTGGCCAGCGCACGTGCGTGCACGCTGGATTCCTGGCGCACGTCCAGCCGTGCCAGGTGGAAGCCGAAGGTCTTCACCCGCCACAGCAGGCGTTGCACCGCAAAGCCACCGGCGTGCTCGCCGCGGTTGGCGCGCAGGCTGTCGAAGATCAGCTGCAGGTCCTCGATCAGTTCACCCGGCCCGGCATAGGCACCGTGGCCGTCATCCAGCGTGGCCTGCAGCCGCGCGCGCATGCGGTCGTTCAACAGCCGGTACGGCATGTCGCCATGGCGCGGGCGCGACTGCACGTCCGGCAGCCGCTGCTGGTAGTCCGCCAGCCGCGCCTGCAGCGCATCGCTGACGCCCACCCGTTCGGTGGATTGGCTGAGCAGGCTGGCCAGCTGCAGCAGTTCCTTCTGGTACTGCGCCAGCACCGCGCGGCGCTGTGCATCCAGGGTGTTGCGGATGGTGCCGGCGTCCACGTTCGGGTTGCCGTCCATGTCCCCGCCCACCCACGTGCCGAAGCGCAGCAACCGCGGCAGGGGCAGGCCTTCGCCGAAGGTATCCGCCAGCGCCTGCTGCAGCGATTCGTACAACACCGGCATCACCCGGTACAGCACCTGCACCAGGTAGAAGCCGACGTGTTCGCGCTCGTCATCCACGGTGGGCCGCACCGGCGACGAATCGGTGGTCTGCCAGGAAGCAGTAAGCGCCATGCGGAAGCGCGCATCGTCGGCGGCCGCTTCGCCGGGCGTGCGCTGGCCATCCAGGTTGTCCACCAGGCTGGCCACCATCAGCTGCTCTTTTTCCAGCAGCGCGCGGCGCACCGCTTCGGTGGGATGGGCGGTGAACACCGGTTCGATATCGATGCGCGGCAACCAGTCCTGCAGTTCCTGCAGGGTCACGCCTTGAGCCTTGAGCTGCTGCAGGGCATCCTGCAGGCCATCCGGCTGCGGGGTGTGCGTACCCGCGCGCTGGTAGTCGCGGCGGCGGCGGATGCGGTGCACGCGCTCGGCGATGTTGACCACCTGGAAGTAGGTGCTGAACGCGCGGACCATGGCTTCGGCCTGCTGCGGCGAGCGGCCGGCCAGCCCATCGGCCAGGTCGGACAGGGGCGATTCGTTCTCGCGCCGTGCGATGGCGCGCGTGCGCACGCTTTCCACATCGTCGAAGAAGGCTTCCGATACCTGCTCGACCAGCAGGTCGCCGACCAGTGCGCCGAGGCGGCGCACGTCGTCTCGTAGGGGAATATCGGGGTTGGCGAACATGATGCTGCTGCGGAACTCGTTCATCGGCGACGCACGAACCTCAAGCAAGGATCCCTCGCCAAGCCTAGCGCAGTTCGATTGACCACCGGCGGTTGGTTTCAGTAGTGACGGACACGCAGCGTAGTGACGGCCGCTGGCCGTCAGCCTTGCCCTGGTGGGTGACCACCGTTGGTCGTCACGCGGTTGCCGTTGCCGCTTCGCTCGCCGAGCATGGCTCGGCGCTACCCTTTTCGCCGAGCATGGCTATGCCAGTCGTCCTGGCCGGCACCCTGCGGGCCGTCGCAAGCGACGTTGGCAGCGGCTCCTGCCGCCGCCTTCGGCGCTATCCGCTACCGGCCGATGCGTTCGCCCTTGCCGATGGTCTGTTCCAGCCAGCGCTCGCTCTCGGCCAGCATCGTCATGATCGATTCGCGCGCGCGGTAGGCGTGCGATTCGTTGGGCAGCATCACCAACCGCGACGTCCCGCCCAGGCCCTTCACTGCCGCGAACATGCGCTCGCTCTGCATCGGGAACGTACCGGAGTTGTTGTCGTCCACGCCATGGATGAACAGGATCGGATCCTTGATGTTGGCTGCGTAGTTGAACGGCGACATCTTCAGATAGGTGTCCTGCGCTTGCCAGTAGTTGCGCTCTTCGGCCTGGAAACCAAACGGCGTCAGCGTGCGGTTGTAAGCGCCGCTGCGCGCGATGCCGGCCTTGAACAGGCGGCTGTGCGCCAGCAGGTTGGCGGTCATGAACGCACCATAGGAGTGCCCGCCGATGGCGATGTGGTCGCGATCGGTGACACCACGCCGCACCACCTCATCCACCGCCGCCTGCGCATTGGACACCAGCTGTTCCAGGTAGGTGTCGTTGGGTTCCTTGTCTCCCTCGCCGATGATCGGCATCGTCGGGCTGGCCAGCACCGCATAGCCCTTGGCCAGGAACGCCTGCGGACCCCAGTAGCTGACCGCAGTGAACAGGTACGGCGAGCCAGTGACCTGGCTGGCCGCCGCCGCACTCTTGTACTCGCCCGGGTAGGCCCACATCAGCAGCGGGCGCGGTCCATCACGCTTGGGGTCATAGCCCGGCGGCAGCAGCAGGGTCGCGGTCAGGTCCACGCCGTCCTTGCGCTTGTAACGGATCTGCTCCTTGCTGACGCCACGCAGTTGCGGCAGCGGATGGGCAAACGCGGTCAGTGCGCGCGGGCTGGCCGCCGCATCGCCCAGTGGCTGCACGAAGTAGTTCGCCGGCTGCTCCGGGCTTTCGCGGGTGAACAGCAGCGAGGATGCATCCGCACCCAACAACGCGATCGGCACCGAATAAGTGGGCGCCTGCGAATGGAACAGGCGCGTGGTCTTGCCGGTCGCCAGCTCGTAGCGGTCCAGGAACGGACGGTCGCCTTCGGCGGATGCACCGGCACCGTAGAAATAGATGCTTTGGCCATCGGCACTGGTCTGCAGCAGTGCGCGACCGTTGTCGTCGCGCAGCGTGCCCGGCTTTCCCGGATCGCTGTAACGGTCCTGCGCATCGCGGTCGAACAGCAGCTTCGGATCGGTCGCCGCCTCGTCCGGGGCAATCAACCAGGTCTTGGTGCGGCGGGTCTTCCACCACGACTCATTGAGCAGGGCCAGGTCGCCGCGTGCCCAGGTGATGCCGGCATAGCGGCTGCCGAGCTGCGCCAGCGTCACCGGCGGCTTGTCGAACGGTGCAGCCTGCATCAGCACGGCGTCGCGGATGCTGGCCTCGCGGTTCGGATCGCCGCCGTCCTGGGCTTCGGCCCACACTAGCGTGGCCGGGGTATCGGCACGCCAGCTGATGTCACGCACGCCGGTCACCTCAGCGTCGTTGCCGGTCGGCAGGCCTTCCACCAGCGGCCGCGTGGCCACGGTGTGCACCAGCTTGCCGCCACGGTCGAGCACCTCGATGCGGCGCGGGAAACTGCTCACCGGCACCACGTACGAATACGGCCGCTGCACGCGCTGGCTGAGCAGGTAGCCACCGTCCGGTGACAGGCTCAGGCCGAGGTACACGCCGACCGTGCCGACCGCGCGGGACTGGCCGTCCAGGCCGATTTCGGTGGGCTGGCTGTTGGCGTAATAATCGAACAGGCGCGCGTCAGCCTCGTTTTTCAGCAGGTCCTGGTAGGTGCGGATGGACACCACGCCGCTGCCTTCGCTGGTCTGCTGGACGGCCGGGCCGGTTGGCGCCACGTCGCGCGACGGCGGGCTGCCGGCGTTGCCGGGGCGGCTCATCACCAGCAGGCCGCGGCTGTCGGGCAGCCACTGGTAGCCATCACCGAGCACGGTGTTCAGCTCACCGCGCAGGCGGCGCGCGCTGGCGGTGGCGACATCCACCAGCCACAACTCGTTGGCACCGCTGGCCGGATCGACCTGGTTGAAGGCCAGCCATTTCTGGTCCGGCGACCAGGCCAGGCTGGCCACCGACAGCGCCGGCGGCAGGCCTCTGATCTGCCGTTCCTTGCCATCGTGGATGCCCATCAGCCACAGCTTGGTGCCGTAGCTGAAGCGACTGTCGGAGAACGTGCGCGGGTTGATCCGGCGGCCGGCCAGCTTCAGTTCCGGCTGCGCCACCACTTCGATCGACGGCAGCGGCGGCATCTGCAGCATCGCGGCCAGATCGCGCTGCGGGGACAGGAACAGGCCCGGCGCACGTGGCTGGTCCACCACCGCCTGCAGCGCGGCGGAGGGCAGCTCGTAGCCAGTGGCGCCGGTGGAGGCCGCAGCGGTCGGCGCGGCGGCCCACACGGCCGGTGTCATTGCCAGCAGGGCCATCGACAGCACCACTCCGTTCCAACGCCCCGTGCGGCGCGCGCGCTTGCTCATGACCATCCTTTTGATGCGTGTGAATCCCCGACCTTAACAGCCGCCGCACCGTTCACCCCCTGCCGATGGTTGGGGCCGCCCCGGGCCGCGATATAATGGCCGCCTTCCCCTGCCGAGGGGCGCTGCGACCGGACAACCCGGCCAGGCTCGGAGGGTGGCAATGTAAAACGGCGCCCGGCTAGATACGAGCACCCGCTCGTCCACAACCGGAGCAATGAATGAACGCTGTTGCCAAGACCTTCTCCACCGAAGGTGACTACAAGATCGCCGATATCTCGCTGGCCGACTGGGGCCGCAAGGAACTGGACATCGCCGAGCACGAGATGCCGGGCCTGATGTCGATCCGTCGCAAGCACCAGGCCGACCTGCCGCTGAAGGGCGTGCGCGTGACCGGCTCGCTGCACATGACTATCCAGACCGCGGTGCTGATCGAAACGCTGAAGGACATCGGCGCCGACGTGCGCTGGGCCTCGTGCAACATCTTCTCCACCCAGGACCATGCCGCTGCGGCGATCGCCGCATCCGGCACGCCGGTGTTCGCCTGGAAGGGCGAGACGCTGGAAGAATACTGGGACTGCACCCTGGACGCGCTGACCTTCACCCTGGCCGATGGCACCCTGACCGGTCCGGAGCTGGTGGTCGACGATGGCGGCGATGTCACCCTGCTGATCCACAAGGGCTACGAGCTGGAAAACGGCAGCACCTGGGTCGACGATCCGGCGGCTTCGCACGAAGAGCAGGTCATCAAGAACCTGCTCAAGCGCGTGGCCAGCGAGCGTCCGGGCTACTGGGGCCGCGTGGTCAAGGACTGGAAGGGCGTGTCTGAAGAGACCACCACCGGCGTGCACCGCCTGTACCAGCTGGCCCAGGCCGGCACCCTGCTGATCCCGGCGATCAACGTCAACGACTCGGTCACCAAGAGCAAGTTCGACAACCTGTACGGCTGCCGCGAGTCGCTGGCCGATGGCCTGAAGCGCGCGATGGACGTGATGCTGGCCGGCAAGGTCGCCGTGGTCTGCGGCTACGGTGACGTCGGCAAGGGCTGCGCCGCATCGCTGCGTGCCTACGGCGCGCGCGTGGTGGTCACCGAGATCGACCCGATCTGCGCCCTGCAGGCGGCGATGGAAGGCTTCGAGGTGAACACCATCGAATCCACCCTGGGCCGTGGCGACATCTATGTCACCACCACCGGCAACAAGGACATCATCCGCATCGAACACCTGAGCGCGATGAAAGACCAGGCCATCGTCTGCAACATCGGCCACTTCGACAACGAGATCCAGGTCGATGCGCTGAACGCGCTGGCCGGCGTGCAGAAGATCAACATCAAGCCGCAGGTCGACAAGTACGTGTTCGACAACGGCAATGCGATCTTCCTGCTGGCCGATGGCCGCCTGGTGAACCTGGGCTGCGCCACCGGCCACCCGAGCTTTGTGATGTCCAACTCGTTCGCCAACCAGACCCTGGCGCAGATCGACCTGTGGGCGAACAAGGACAGCTACGAGAAGAAGGTCTACCTGCTGCCGAAGAAGCTGGACGAGGAAGTGGCTCGCCTGCACCTGGAAAAGATCGGCGTGAAGCTGACCACCCTGAGCCAGGAACAGGCTGATTACATCGGCGTGCCGGTGGAAGGTCCGTTCAAGCCGGAGCATTACCGCTACTGATCCGCGGGTAACATCGCAGATCGTCTGGACGGGCGCCTTCGGGCGCCCGTTCTTGTTTGATGCCCGGGAGTGTCGGCCGCTGGCCGGCAATCCTGGAGGGTCGAGTCCATAGCCCGGGTCAAGCCATGCCCTTCAACAGCGCGCTACGATGCCGGCATGACGCCCGCCATCAACCTGCTCAAGCGCGAAAAAATCGCCCATACCGTGCGCAGCTACGTGCACGACGCGCAGGCCGATTCCTACGGCGGCGAGGCCGCGCAGAAGCTCGGGCTGGAGCCCGAACAGGTGTTCAAGACCCTGCTCGCAAGCACGGAGACCCATGAGCTGCTCGTGGCCATCGTGCCGGTGGCCGGGCAGTTGGATCTGAAGACGCTGGCCGCTGCAGCGGGCTGCCGCAGATGCGCGATGGCGCCGGTGGATGCGGCGCAGCGCGCGACCGGCTATCTGGTCGGTGGCATCAGCCCGTTGGGGCAGAAGAAGCGGCTGCGTACGTTCATTGATGCCAGCGCGCGGGCGCTGCCGGCGCTGCACGTCAGTGCGGGGCGACGGGGCTTGGAGGTGGAGCTTGCGCCGACCGATCTGGCGCGGCTGACCGGTGCGGTGTTCGCGATGATCCGGCGTTGATCCATGCCGGCGCCTTCCGGCGCCGTTGATGGATCGCCTGCAGAAGCGCCGCGCGGTGCGCTCGCCGAGCATGGCTATGCCGGTCGTCCTGGCCGGCACCCTACGGGCCGTCGCAAGCGACGTCGGCAGCGGCTCCTGCCGCCGCCTTCGGCGCTACCGGCTCCACTCCGCCTCGCATCTCCCCATGGCATCACCCCCGCCAGTTGGCGTTGGCTTCCCAGAACGCCACCGCGCGCGCGTAGGCCTCGCGGTCCAGGGGCACGCCGGAGCCGCCCTCCTCCACACCCAGCGCGTTGCGCATCATGGTGATCGGTGCCATCGGCACTTCTTCGGGTTCGGCGGTGTAGATGCAGCCGACGATGCCCCAGTCGGCGGTGATGTCCGTCCCCTCTTTGGCCAGCTGCTCGGCGCTGTACAGGATCACCACCAGATAATTGGCCACCGGCGATTCCACGCCTTCGAACCAGCGCACCAGCACCGGCAGTTCGTCGCGGTTGCGCGCTTCGTAGCCGCTGCGCAGCTGGTGTTGGTTGGCCACGGTGATCGGCACGGTCAGGCAGCGGGTGCTGGTCCAGTTCTCATACACGTGCAGTTTGCAGAACGGGGCGTAGCCATCCAGTACCTTGAACGGTGCGTGCGTGTTGAGGTGCTGCACGAACTGTTCGGCCGAACAATCCTGGATGGTGTTGGCGCGCGGGGTACGCGGAAACAGACGGGGACGGGCGAATTCGGTTAGTACGATGGACATGGCAGGCACGGCAGGAAGTCTGCCCCAAGGGTACAGGGCGCATCGCGGCCGGGCACCCTGTGGTTACCTCATGACCACCCGCACCCGCATCTCTACCCCCAGCGCACGCAGCGTGCCCACCACGGTGGCGAAGGCCAGCGTGCGCCGGCCCGCCAACTGGCGGTGCAGCACCTCGCACGGCAGCCCGCAGACCCGGGCAACGCGCCGCAGGTCGGCGCCATCGATGAGGGTGAGCAGGGCTTCGGCCAGGATCGGCGCATCACCGCCGCTTTCGACCAGGCAGCCGTCCACGTGCCGGGCGACCTCGCGCGGGGTGCGCAGCACGCCAGCACCGCTGCCCCATGCCGGTTCATCGCGTGGATGCGGCACGCCGTAACACTGCAGCATGCGTTCCAGCTTGTGGATCACTTCCGGCGGCAGATCATGCAGACCCTCGCCGATCAGCGAGTGCAGGCGGGCGGCGTGGCGTGGGTGGGATGGCATCGGGGAACCTCGCAGGCCGTTGAGGCCGCCTGCGCCGGGGCGCAAGGCGGCGGACGATGCGGGTTGGCATACCAGGACCTGACGAAAAACCGGCGGATGAAATCCCCACGCATCGCCCGCCAGAGAGCTGGCGTGCTGATGCATTCTCCCCGCCGTGCCCAAGGGGCAAGACAGAGCCAATTTCGATAGGTTTGCAGGATGCCAATCCCGGCCGGTGCTTCTACGTCACCGACCCGGACATCCTGCGCAGCCAGCCCCGTCCGGGTTCATCAGAAAAGCTGCAATCGACACCGCCGCTACCGCTTCAGAGCGCCATCCGCTCGCGCAGTTCGCGCGCCTGTCGGCGTGAGACTTCCGCGCGCGCCCCATCGGCAAGGATCAGCTCGTAACCGTCAGCGATGGTCGGCTCCACTGCCCGCACCATCCGCAGGTTGACCAGCGTGTTGCGGTTGGCGCGGAAGAACAGCCCCGCAGGCAGCCGCGCTTCCAGCGCGCTCAGGCTGCGCGTCAGAAGGGCGTTCTGGTCGCGGAACCACAGGCGCGCGTAGTTGCCGTCCACCACGATGCGGCTGATCTCGGCCACCGCCACGAACCAGCAGCGTTCCCCATCGCGCAGGAACACCTGGTCCTGCGGACCGAGCAGCGCACGTTCGCCCGGACCGGCCTCGTCGGGTGCGCGCCGTTCCAGCGCGCGTTGCAGTGCCCGCTGCAGGCGCGGTGCTTCCACCGGTTTGACCAGATAATCCAGTGCGTTGGCCTGGAACGCCTGCACCGCGTAGGCATCGTAGGCGGTGACGAACACCACCAGCGGCACCCCTTCCAGCCCATCGAGCACGTCGAAGCCGCTGCCGGAAGGCATCTGCACATCCAGCAGCACCACGTCTGGTCGCAGGCGGGCGATGGCCTCGCGCGCAGCCGGTACGTCATCGGCCTCGCCGACACAGCTCACCCACGGCAACGCAGACAGCAAGGTGCGCAGTTCCTGCCGTGCCAGGCGCGCGTCATCCACTATCAGTACCCGCAACGGCGCAGTCATTGCGGCACCTCCAGCACGGCCCGCATGCGGTCTCCTTCGCGCCGCAGTTCAAAGCGGCCGCTGTTGCCGTCCAGTTGGGCGCGCAGGTAGGCAAGGCCAACGCCATGGCCGGCGGTATCGGCAGCGACGCCCAGTGGATTCTCCACGCTGATATGCAGCACGCCGTCCTGCTGCCGTGCGGCGATGCGCAGTTCGCCACCGGACGGGGTCACCGCGATGCCATGCTTGATCGCGTTTTCCACCAGCAGCTGCAGCGCCATCGCCGGCAACAGCGCGGCGGCGCTGTCCGCACTGACGTCCTTGACCACGCGCAGGCGCTGTTCATAGTGCACCGCTTCGATGGCCAGGTAATCGTCGACCACCGCGATCTCTTCGGCCAGTGTCACCCGGGTGGCGCTGCTGTGTTCCAGTGCATGGCGCAGCGTGCGCGACAACCGGGTCACCATCTCGCGCGCGCGCTCCGGGTCTTCATGGATCAGCGCGCGCAAGTTGTTCAGTGCATTGAAAACGAAGTGCGGGTTGAGTCGGGCCCGCAGCGCATCGCGCTCCAGTGCGCTGTGCGCGGCCTCGGCACGCAGCTGCGCCAACTGCGCCTGGCGTGCGCGGCGCATGCTGTGCAGACCTGCCCATACGCCGGTCCACAGCGCCAGCACGATGGCGGTGTTGAGCCAGTAGCCGATGGACGCGCCCACGCTGTAATCGGCCGCCCCCGCAGGTAGCTGCACCCAACCGTTGCGCACCGAAGGCACCAGGACTGCGGCGATCACGCCCTGCGCCAGCAATGCGCCCAGCACCACGCTGGCCGCCAGCTTGGACAGCAACACCGGCGCGGGGTCGTCCCACCAGTGCCTGCTGAGTGCGCGCCAGCGCAGGACGCCACTGATCGCCCACAATGCCACCGCCAGCGTCACCCCTATCAGCATGCCGCCACTGCTGGCACCGCCGAACTGGGCCATCAGGAACACGTTGAGCAGCGCGTAGGCGGCCCAGGCGGTGGTATTGGGCAACCAGAAGCGCAGCGGGGAATTCGGTTCGTGCATGGGCTTGCCTGGACGGGTCATGCGTGGCGGGCTGGCGCCACGCATCAGGGCGCCTCGTCAGTCCGTGGTCTTCAGGAAGCTGCGGATCTGCCCGTACAGCCACTGCGGATCATCCCACATCAGGAAGTGGAAGCCTTCCGCGCTCATCTCGATACGCACGCCGCGCAGCTTGGCGTACTGAGCAGCGAAGATGCCACGGGTGGACGTTTCGGTGGCCCCCATCGGCCGATACGCTGCCCAGCTTCCCAGCACCAGGGTCGGCGCGCGGATGCCCGCCACCGCGTCGCGCAGGTCGTTCACCAGCATCGAATGCATCGCCGCCGCCGTGGTGGCACGGTCGCTTTCGCGGGCCCAGCGCACCAGCACCGGCATGTGGCCCTGGTCATGCAGCATGCCCTTCAATGCCGCCTCGGCCTGGGCCTGGTAAGCGGCCGGTTCGGCCGCCAACATGCCCGCCCGCAGGTGGTCGGCCATCGGCTTGACGCTTGCTGCGGTGGTCTGCGGATTCTGGATGGCCGCATAGAACGGCAGCGAATCGACGATGACCAGCGGCCCTACCGCCTCGGGCGCGGCTATCGCCATCTGCAACGCCAGCACGCCTCCCAGGCTGTGGCCGATGACGGCCGGCTGCTGCAGCTTCTGCGCTTTGGCGTAAGCCAGCAGTTCGTCACGCATGGCCGGCAGGAAATCCTCCGGTAGCGGGTCGGCTGCGGCCGCACCGGCAAAACCGGGCAGCTGCACCAGGTGGCACTGCACCTGCGGCTGCAGGGCCGCGCAGGTCGCACGCCAGACTTCTGCGCCACTGTTCAGGCCGGGGATCATCAGTACCGGCTTGCCGCTGCCGACCACCTCGACCTGCAGCTGGCCGGGCTTTCCGATGGTGGCAGCCTGGGTGGTGCCGATACAGGCCAGCAGGGCCATCAGACCGCCCACGGCCAGCGGCAAGACGTTTCTGGCGCGGTTCGCGGAGATAAAGCGCTTCATCTGTCCAACTCCTTTGCTTCCAGGGAAGCACAGCGTGCCGTCGCAGAAAGCGGTCCGGCACAAACAATGACCAGCGGTCGCCGGGGCGCAGCGAGCGGCCGACAGGACGGATGATCACCCTGTTTGCACATCCATCGCGATGGAGCGATATACTGACGACGAGCCCGCCGCCGCCATTGCCATGACCTCTCTCAGCTTCGAGTTCTACCCGCCCAAGACCGACGAACAGCGCAGCCAGCTGGACCGTACCGCAGTCAAGCTGCGTGGTTTCGGCCCGGAATACGTGTCGTGCACGTTCGGCGCCGGCGGCTCCACGCTCAGCTATACCTCCGAGACGGTGCGCCACCTGAAGCAGCACCACCGCTTCGAGGCCGCCCCGCATCTTTCCTGCGTCGGTGGCAGCCGCCAGGAAATCCGCGAACTGCTCAAGCTGTACCGCGCCATCGGTTGCAGCCGTATCGTCGCCCTGCGCGGCGACCTGCCTTCGGGCATGGGCCATCCCGGTGACCTGCGCTACGCCGCCGAGCTGATCGATTTCATCCGTGCCGAGCACGGCAACGCATTCCGCATCGAGGTCGGCGCGTATCCGGAAACCCACCCGCAGGCCAGCGACGCGCTGGCCGACCTGAAGCATTTCAAGGCCAAGGTGGACGCCGGCGCCGATGCGGCGATCACCCAGTATTTCTACAACGCCGACGCCTACTTCCATTTCGTCGATGCGGTACGCGCGCTCGGCGTCAGCGTGCCGATCGTGCCGGGCATCATGCCGATCTCCAACTTCAGCCAGCTGCGCCGTTTTTCCGAACAGTGCGGCGCGGAGATCCCGCGCTGGATCGGGCGCAAGATGCAGGCCTACGGTGATGACAGCGAATCGATCCGCGCGTTCGGCGCGGAGGTGGTGGCGCAGCTGTGCCAGCGATTGCTGGAGGGCGGCGCACCCGGCCTGCATTTCTACACGTTGAACCTGGCCAAGCCGACGACGTCGGTGCTGAAACTCCTGCGCAGCTGACGCGGTTTCATCGCGTGGGCGGGCGCTGGGCGCTACCCTGCAGGCAATGAGAATCCTTGCCTGCCTGCCGTTGCTCCTGCTGCTGTCCGCCCCGCTTGCGCCGGCCCACGCGCAGCAGGCGCAACGCCTGAACCGCTGCACCGATGCCGGCGGACAAAGTGTCTACACCGATCGCCCCTGCGAAAGCCTCGGTGCCCGTTCGCGGCTGCCGGAACCCACTGCCGCGGCGGCCGGCAACACCCAGCAGCGCAACACGCTCGGGGCCAGCTGCCCACGTCGGCTGAGTGAACTGGTGGGCGCGTTGCGCGGCGCGATGGCCGCGAACGACGTCAACCGTCTTTCCACGTTGTATCTGTGGGGGTCGGTATCCGACGCCGGTGCCCAGCGCATCCTGGGCCAGCTGGAGTCCATCGCGCGGCGCCCGTTGGTGGATATCGTGCCGGTGTATCCACAGGTGCAGGAACCGCTGCTGCCCGCGGCGGATGGCACGGCGGAGGCCGCGGAAGATCGACCCAATCCGATCGCGCTGCGGTTGGAACAGGTGCTCCCAGGCACCGCCACGCCGGCGCGCAGCGTGCTGGGGCTGCGCCGGCAATACGGGTGCTTCTGGATCACGCTGTAACCGCTGCGTCGCCGCGCTCGGCGGCTCTCCGTTCCGGGTTCGCGACGCCGGACGCAGGCCGCGCTACGCGCTCGCTGTAGCGCCGAAGGCGGCGGCTCCTGCCGCCGCCTTCGGCGCTACCGGTCGGTCGCACGGTTGGTCGGTCGATCGGTCAGCCGGTCAGGCGGGCCACAGGCCACGGATGGCGGCGACGCCCTGCGCGCCGTGGCGGCGGGCGGTGACGATGTCATCGGCACCCAGTCCGCCCAGCGCATAGATCGGCAGGGCCACCTGCGCGCGCAGGGCGGCGAAGCGCTCCCAGCCCATCGGCTCGGCACCGGGATGGCTGTCCGTGGCCTGCACCGGCCCCAGCACCACGAAGTCACAGCCCAGTTGCTGTGCAGCCTGCAGTTGCGCCAGATCATGGCATGAGGCCGCCACCAGTTGGTCGGCTGGCAGCGGACGTTCGCGCAGCGTGGCCAGTTGCTCGGCGCCCAGGTGCACGCCGACACCCAGCGTGCGCGCCAGTTCGATATCGCGGTTGAGCAGCCACTGCCCGGCACGGCGATGGCCGCGTACCACTGCTTCGCACAGCGCCACGCGCCGCAGATGGTCGGGCGGCAGGCGCAGCTGAATGCGCTGGTGCCCGTCCGCCAGGGCACGCCGCAGCTGCTCGCTCCAGCGCTGCTGGTCGGCATCGTCGTCGGCCGGCGGCGGCGTGATCAGGTAGCGGTCGGGCTGGCGCAGCGCGGCCACCACCGGCAGGTCGGCCGGCGGCATGGAATAGCGTCCCAGTTTTTCCGGCGCCACCCAGGTGATCGCCTGGCCTTCGCGGCCGCGCGGGCTACCCTTCCAACTGCGGATATGCCGCACCTCCAGCACCAGGTCCTTGTCGGGGTAGCACTGCGGCACGTCCATCAGCCAATCGCCGACGTCCGCCTCGATGCCGAGTTCTTCCTGCAGTTCGCGGGCCAGCGCCTGTTCGGAGCTTTCACCGGGTTCGCGCTTGCCGCCTGGGAATTCCCACAGGCCGGCCAGATCGCTGTGTTCCGTGCGACGGTTGAGCAGCACGCGGCCGCGCGCATCGGTGATGACGCCAGCCACCACATGGATGGATCGTTTGGGGGAGGACATGGAGGCAGCATGCCGAATACAGCGAAGGTGACGCAAGCTGCATGGAAAGAGCCTGACGGCCAGCGGCCGTCACTACCGAGGCAACACCCGAACGGCCGAACGACAACGGGCTCCCGAAGGAGCCCGTTGCCGTCCCGCTACTGCTCAGTGGTGAATCAGAACGCCACGTTCCAGTTCAGCTGCGCACCGACTTCGCGCTGGCCGTCACCGGCGCGGCCCTGCGCGGCGAAGGACAGACGGCTGCGGCTGGAGGTATTGACCGATACGCCCAGCTCGGCGATGCCGACGTTGCGCGCCAGCGGCAGGCCCTGCACGGTGAAGCCCTCGCTGCCCGCCACGAAGCGATGCGCCGAGTCCGCGCGCAGCTCACCGGCCGCGTTCTGCCAGGCCAGCCCGGCCTCCAGTCGCGCACCGTCCGGCTGGCCGCCGCTGATGTCCCACGCAGCGCGCACGCCGGCCGTGGTGGTCCACGCTTCGTCCTTGCTGGCGGCGATCGCCAGGGCGGCATTGCCCCCGGTTTCGATGCCGGCATCGGTGGACAGGCGGGTGTAGGCCACTGCCACGTACGGAGTCAGCGTCAACGCATCGTCGAGCTGGAAATCCCAGCCACCTTCGACGAAACCGGAAACAGCATGCGCATCGCGGCGGTTGGACAGGGTCTGCCCCCACGCCGTGCCTGCACCGACCGTACGCCGCGTATCCAGCTCGTAATCGGCATAGCTGGCGCCGCCGTTGAGGTAGGCAGCGTCGCCGCGGAAACCGGCATACAGGCCGCTGTGCACGGCATCCACGTCGGTCGTCGCATTGCGTGCATTGACCTGCTGGCGCAGCGACTCCGGGCCACCGGCCACGCCGAACGTCCAGCGTTCGCCGATGCTCCAGTCGGCACCGGCCATCAGGCCCTGGCGGTGGTCGCGGGTGCGCGCGGCGCTGCCGTTGCCATCGCGCTGGCTGGAGGCACCGCTGCCACCGATCCAGGCAGACGGGCCGTCGCCGGCCGGCATGCCGCTGCGCAGGCGCTGGCTGATGCCATCGCGCAGGAAGCGGTCTTCCAGCAGCAACGCACGGTTGCTGGCGTGGATTTCGCCGGACAGGTCATCAAACGCCAGGCGGGCGCTGTCCGCATCCAGCATCAGCAGGCGGTTGTACAACGCGAGCGCGTCACCGGACTGCTGCAGGGTATCCAGCGCAGCCGCCGTGGCCAGCTGGTTGCCGGTCGCCGCGACAGTGACGAACACCTGCGGCGGCGGAGTGATCGGATCAACCGGGGGGGTGATCGGATCCACCGGCGGGATGATCGGATCAACCGGCGGGTCCACCGGGGGATCGACCGGCGGATCAACCGGTCCGCCGTCCTTCACTGTGATGTTCAGGCGCACATCGTTGGCGGTGTAGCTCAGCGACGTGTCCAGGAAGGCCGAACGCGAGATCACGTCATCGAAGGTACCCGTCACGCCACCTGCCGCGCTCAGGATCGTGTAGCTCTGCCCACCCTGGTAACTGGCCGCCGGATCCAGTGCGGTCACGCGCACACCGGTGTCGCCCATCTGGCCGACGTTGGCATCCCGCCCGATATAGGCCTTGCCAGTCACGGTCAGCAGGTCCGCCTGTCCGTTGCCCAGCACGTCCACGTCGAAGAAGGCCTTGTTCGCGACCTGTTCGGGCAGCAGCGCGTTGGCGTTGTAGAACAGGTCGCCGTCGATGGTCATCGTGCCGACACCGGCGTGGCCCGGCGACAGCGTGCCGCCATTGCGCACATAGGTGGTGCCGACCGTGGCATTGCCGGCCAGCACACCGCTGCCGCTGACTTCAGCCAGTGAGCTGCGACGCACCTCGCTGCCGAGTCCCGCACCGAATTCGATGGTCTGCTGGAAGCCTGCCGCACCGTTCAGCACCAGCGTGCCGCCACGCACGTCGATCTGCTGCTGCAGGGCCTGGCTGGGGCCCGTGTAGCCTTCGCCCACATACATGTCCGAGTTGATCACCAGGCTGCCGCCGTTGACGGTGATGTCGCCACCGAACGCGCGCAGGTCGCCATCGAGCGTGGTGTTGCCCGACACCTGGGTCAGCGCACCGCCGTGCAGGTGGGCATTGGACGATCCCGTAGAAACGGTCTGGATGGCGTTGCCCAGGGTGATGTCACCGGTGTGGTTGAACACCAGCCCGCCGGCGTTGCTGTCCATCGAGATCGCTGCGCCATCGAGCGTGCCGGCTTCTTCGGCGGCCAGCCACTGCGGGCCGCCGTCGGCCACCGACCATGTCGCCATGCCACCGCCCAGCACCAGGTAGCCGCTCTGGTCCAGCAGGATGCCGCTGCCACCGGCTACCCGCCCACCGTTGTTCACACTCAACATGCCGTACGGACCGCGCATCAGCACGGCGCCGACCGTCAGGCCATTCACCGCTTCGATGGCCGATCCGGCGCCACTGACGCGCACCTGTTCGTCCAGCAACGCCGGCGTCATGGTGACGTCGTTGAGGCCGCCGCTGACGTTGACCGAATCACTGCGGATGACCGCGCCGTCCAGCACGTCCAGGTTGGTGCTGATGGCCATCGCACCGGTGTTGGTCCAGCGCGTATCCGCCCCGGTGATGCGTGCCGTGCTGGCGGTCGGGCCGAAGCTGTCCTTGATCGCCGCGCGATCGGATTCGACCACGCCACCGGCTTCCAGCAGCAGGTGGTTGCTCGCATCCACGCGCGCGGCGCGGATCGCCGAGCCGGCACCGGTCACCACGATGCTGCCGGTCTGGCCGTAATCACCGCTGCCCAGTGCGTCGTACTTTTCCGCATTGACTTCGTCGGCCGTGACCACGCCGCCACCTTCGACGCGCAGCGTGCCGTCGCCGTTCTGGCCCACCCGCACGGTGGTGGCGTCGACCACCGATCCCGCGCCGCTGACGGTCAGCGCGCCGGTCGCGTTGTTGGAGGCGCCAAGCACCAGATCCTGCGACACCAGCTGGCCGCCGCCGCTGACGGTGATCTCACCGCGACCGCCCTGGGTCGCACCGGACTGCGTGCCTGCGCCAACGTAGATGCCGCGACCGGCCTCGACGCGACCGCCGTCCACGTCGAGGCGACCCTGGCCCACCTGGCCGACCAGCAGATTGTTGTCGGTAACCAGAAGCTGGCCGCCGTTGCGGACGTTGATCGTGCCGCTGCCCGCGGTGTCCGAGCCAAGGCTGACGCCGAAGTTGTTCACCACGGTATACGCCATCGTGCTGGTGACGCGACCGCCATCGATGTCCAGCGTGCCGGTGCCCTGGCGGCCGACCAGCAACTGGCGTGCGGTCAGGCTGGAGTCGGCACCGCGCACCAGCGCGTTGCCGGTACCGCCTGCGCCATAACCCAGCGACACGGTGTTGTTGGACGTGGCCGTGCCGCCGTCGAGCAGCTGCAGGGTGCCGGTGCCGGCCTCGCCGATGCGCAGCGCCGCGCCGGTCATCTGCAGGTAGGCGGTCGGGCCGATCACCCGCAGAGTGCCATCGGCGCCGGCAACGGTACCCAGCGATACCAGGCCATTGGACGTCAACTGGCCACCGCCGACCAGGTCGATCGCCACGGTGCCGGTGTTGCCGATGAAGAAGCCGTCGGCGTAGACACGGGTGTCGCCGATGACTTCGTCGCTGGTGAAGTCGTAGGGCACCGCGAACGCGGACGGTGCCGCGGCGGTACCCAGGCACAATGCGGCCATCACGGCGACGCCGAGCGGTGAGCGGCGGCGCGTTGCACCGACGGTGCGGGCCGGCGAGGACATGCCGGACGCAAGTTCAGAGGCCACCTGCATGGCACCGGTAGCGCGGTTGAAGACCAAACGGTAAATCCTGTTCATGAAGCTCCTTGGGGTAACGATCAAGACGCGGGTGAGCGCGTCGCGCGCGGGGGATGCGCGCTGGAACCCTGCGTGTGGAAGAACGCGCGGGGCCAGTGACCCTAAGGGGCTTGTCAGGAAAATCCGAGGGGGTGCTCCTTACTTTCGTGTGGGGATGCACCCGACATGCGGGTCAGGGAATTCTGATTGGCTCCAATAGGTGACATCAATCACACGAGACACATCGCATGTGATGTGTTTGTGGTTGCGCAACTCCTGCACTTCATCACTTGTTTTCATGGCTATAGCGAGGCGCGTTTGCCACTTTCGGTGTAATCGCGACACGTCGGCGCGACGGATTCAGCGCAAAAAAAACCCCGCTTGCGCGGGGTTCTTTTCAATCTGCATCAGCGAAGGTGAATCAGCTCAACTGACCGTGGCAGTGCTTGTACTTCTTGCCGCTGCCGCACGGGCACGGATCGTTGCGACCGATCTTCGGCTCGCCGCCCTGCGACAGGCCGTCCTGCTGTGCGGCCTGCACCTGTGCAGCTTCTTCGTCGGCGCCATAGCCGCCGGCATCCTGGTGCTGGAACTGCGACTGGCTCAGGCGCGCCTGCACCTGCTGGCGCTCGGCCGCTTCCAGTGCCGCCACTTCCTCGTCGCTGCGGATGCGCACGCGCGAGAGCATGGTCACCACTTCGCGCTTGACGTCTTCCAGCATGCCGGAGAACAGCTCGAAGGCTTCCTTCTTGTATTCCTGCTTGGGCTGCTTCTGCGCGTAACCACGCAGGTAGATGCCCTGGCGCAGGTAATCCATGCGCGCCAGGTGTTCCTTCCAGCTCTGGTCGAGCACGGTCAGCATGACGTGCTTTTCCAGCGCGCGCATGGTCTCCGGGCCGACGCCGGTTTCCTTCGCCTCAAAGTGCGCATTGACGCGCTCCTGCACCTTCTGCGCGATGCCTTCGGCGTCCAGCTCCTCGTGCTGCCTGACCAGGTCGGTGACCGACATTTCCAGGCCGAAATCGGACAGCAGCGTAGCTTCCAGGCCCGGCAGGTCCCACTGCTCGTCGATCGAGTTGGGCGGCACGAAGCGCGCCACGATGTCGAAGATCACATCGTCGCGGATGCCATCGACGTTGTCCTTCACCGACTCGGCGTCCAGCAGTTCATCGCGCTGGGCGTAGATCACCTTGCGCTGGTCGTTGTTGACGTCGTCGAAGTCGAGCAGGTTCTTGCGGATGTCGAAGTTGTGCGCTTCCACCTTGCGCTGCGCCTTCTCGATCTGGCGGCTCACCAGGCGGTCTTCGATGACGTCGTCTTCCTTCATGCCCATCATGCGCATCGCCTTCTGCACCCAGTCCGAGGCGAAGATGCGCATCAGGTTGTCTTCCAGCGACAGGTAGAAACGGGACGAACCCGGATCGCCCTGGCGGCCGGAGCGGCCACGCAGCTGGTTGTCGATACGGCGCGATTCGTGGCGCTCGGTACCGACGATGTGCAGGCCGCCGGCGGCCTTGACCGCGTCGTGGCGCTTCTGCCATTCGGCCTTGGCGGCGGCGCGTTGTGCCTCGCTGGCCTCTTCGCCCATCTCGTGCAGTTCGGTTTCCAGCGAGCCACCCAGCACGATGTCGGTACCGCGACCGGCCATGTTGGTGGCGATGGTCACCGCGCCCGGACGGCCGGCGTTGGCGACGATGGTCGCTTCGCGGTCATGCTGCTTGGCGTTCAGCACTTCGTGGTGCACGCCGGCCTTGCGCAGGTGCTCGGACAGCATTTCCGAGGTTTCGATCGAGGTGGTACCGACCAGCACCGGCTGGCCGCGCTTGTTGCATTCCTGGATATCGGCCAGCACCGCGTTGAACTTGCCTTGGCGGTTGAGGAACACCTGGTCCGGCGAATCCTTGCGGATGGTCGGGCGGTTGGTCGGGATGACCACCACTTCCAGGTTGTAGATGCTCTGGAATTCGAACGCCTCGGTATCGGCGGTGCCGGTCATGCCGGACAGCTTGCCGTACATGCGGAACAGGTTCTGGAAGGTGATGCTGGCCAGGGTCTGGTTTTCGCGCTGGACCGGCACGCCTTCCTTCGCTTCCACCGCCTGGTGCAGGCCGTCGGACCAGCGGCGACCGGCCAGGGTGCGGCCGGTGAATTCATCGACGATCACCACTTCGCCATCGCGCACGATGTAATCCACGTCGCGCTGGTAGATGGCGTGTGCGCGCAGGGCGGCGTTGAGGTGGTGCACCACGGTCAGGTTCTGCGCGGCGTACAGGCCTTCGGTTTCGGCATCCAGGATGCCGGCTTCCACCAGCAGGCGCTCGGCGTGTTCCATGCCCGCTTCGGACAGGTGGACCTGCTTGCCCTTCTCGTCGATCCAGAAATCGCCGTCGCCCTCTTCGCTTTCCTGTTTGACCAGGTTCGGCACGATGCGGTTGACGCGGATGTACAGCTCCGGCGAATCATCGGCCGGGCCGGAAATGATCAGCGGGGTACGCGCTTCGTCGATCAGGATGGAGTCGACTTCATCGACGATGGCGTAGTGCAGGCCGCGCTGGTAGCGGTCGGCCTTGGACAGCGCCATGTTGTCGCGCAGGTAGTCGAAACCGAATTCGTTGTTGGTGCCGTAGGTGATGTCGCTGCCGTAGGCTTCGCGCTTGTCGCCGTGCGGCATGCCCGGGTACACCACGCCCACGCTCAGGCCCAGCCAGTTGTACAGCTTGCCCATCTGCGCCGAGTCACGGCGGGCCAGGTAGTCGTTCACCGTGACCACGTGGACGCCCTTGCCTTCCAGCGCGTTCAGGTACACCGGCAGGGTCGCCACCAGGGTCTTGCCTTCACCGGTGCGCATCTCGGCGATCTTGCCCAGGTGCAGCACCATGCCGCCGATCAGCTGCACATCGTAGTGGCGCATGCCGAGCACGCGGCGGCTGGCTTCACGGCAGACCGCGAACGCTTCCGGCAACACCTTGTCCAGGGCCTCGCCATCGGCGATGCGCTGCTTGAACTCCGGCGTCTTGGCCTGGAGCTGCGCATCGCTGAGCTTCTCCATGTCCGGCTCCAGCGCATTGACCTTGGCGACGATGCGGTTGAGCTGGCGCAGCTGTCGTTCGTTACGACTGCCGAAGACGCGGGTAAGCAGGCTGTTGATCATTGAGGGAACCGGTTGTCAGGTGAACGCCGGCACGGCTCCCTTCAGGAATCCGCCCGCCGCAAACGAAACGGGGCGCCCAGCGCCCCGTCGATGGCATCACCCATTGTAACTTGGGATGGAGGTCGGGGGTTTCAAGCGCTTGGCGCTTCGCGGGCGGTGAGGACCACCAGCATAGCCATGCCCGGCGGGATGCCCGCCACATTCGGCACATCCACGGTCGGGCTGCCGCTGCGCTCGCCGAGCATGGCTCGGCGCTACCGGAATCGGTCAGCCGCGGGAAACGCGACCCACCGGCGTGTTGCCGCCATCGCCGAGGAACTTGCGGGGATTGACCACCCGGCCGCTTTCCCAGACTTCAAAGTGCACGTGGGCACCGGTGGAACGACCGGTGGAACCGGCCTTGGCCACTTCCTGCCCGGCACGGACCAGGTCACCAACTTTCACCACCAGCCGCGAATTGTGTGCATAGCGGGTGACGTAGCCGTTGCCATGGTCGACGTCCACCACGTTGCCGTAGCCGCCCTTCACGCCGGAGAAGCTGACCACGCCCTCGGCCACCGACATCACCGGATCACCGACCTTGGCATGGAAATCGATGCCCTTGTGGCTGCGCGCACCGCGGCCGAACGGATCGGCGCGGGTGCCGAAGCTGGAGGTCACGTAGCTGTTGCGGATCGGCATGCGCGAGGGCACGGCGTTCTGCTGCAGCTGGTGGTCGAACATCAGCGATTCCATCACCGAAAGCTGGCTGCCTGAAGCAGCGAACCGCTGCTCCAGCACCTGTAAGTCGGCGTTGATGTCCTTGACCGGGATGTCCACGGTCGGGCCACCGGCATCGCCGTCACCCAGGCCGGGGGTTTCCTGGAAGTCGAATTCACCGTCTTCCAGCTTGCCCATCTGGGTCAGGCGCTCACCCAGGGCGTTGAGCCGGGTGGCCTGCGCCTGCAGCTCGCCGAGGCGGGCCGCCAGGGCGTTGACTTCGGTCTGCGACTGCAGGCGGACCTGCGCCAGTTCGCGTTCCTGGCGGTCGACCTTGGCCTGCAGGCGGGAATCGCCGAGCAGGTTGGCGCCCATTCCACCGGCGAAGCCGATAATGCAGCCCATGCCCAGCACGCTGCCCAACAGGGCGCGGGGGCGATCCTCGAAATAGAAGCGAAGACGCGCAAGTGGCGTTTTTGCCTTTCCATCACGCGTTTTGATTACGATCTTTTTAAATGCCATCAGTGAGTTTTCATGTCTGAGCCGAAATCCAGTACCCGTCCTGCTTCAGCACCGAAACCGGCACTGGATGCAGTCATGGGTGACAAGAGCGGGAACCCGCTGCGTCGTGCCCTGTGGCTCGATGCGTTGGACCTGCAGTTGCGCCCCCATCTGCCGCCCAGCCTGCGCAGCCATTGCCGGCTGGCCAACGTGAACGACGAGCACCTCGTTTTTCTCGTTGAATCCCCTGTGTGGCATGCCAAGGTGCGGCTCGCCGAAGCCCAGTTGATCAACGCGGCCCGGTCCATCGGGCTGAAGGCCACCAAAGTGACCATCAAGACTGCGTCCCCCGCTCCACCACGCTCCCCAGCGATCGACAACCGGAACGGACCCCACGCAGTTTCAGCCGCCACGCACAAAGGACTACGCGACGCCTTGGCTAGCCTCCAGGACACGAAACCGTCCAGGTCCTGATGACGGCGGAGCATCCGGCTCCGCTTCCCCGCGATGCCAACATTCCGTGGAAGTGGCGTGAAACATTTGCGAGGACCGTGGGGCATCCTAACGGCGGATGGGCGCTCAGTCGTTAGGGTTTTGTTATTTAAACGTTAAGTTCAGGCTTTCAGCGGTACAGGTTCACAAACTGTGACGCGCTGGGCGCTTGGACCCGGCGCGTCACATTTGGCGGCCTCAGAACGCGAAACGCCGCCCGGGGGCGGCGTCAAGTTATTGATATAGAATCGCTTTTTCAAGCGTAAGCGGGGGCGCCATAGGCGACAGGTTCCGCCGCTGCCTGGGAGTCGTAGCTCACCCATTCCCACGCGGTCGCGTCGGCCATCAAGGCACGCACCAGTTTGTTGTTCAGTGCGTGGCCCGATTTGAATCCTTCATAGGCGCCCAGCACCTGGCCACCGGCGAGGTAAAGATCGCCGATCGCGTCAAGGATCTTGTGGCGGACGAACTCATCGGCGTAACGCAGGCCGTCTTCGTTCAGCACCCGGAACTCGTCGAGCACGATGGCGTTGTCCATCGACCCGCCGAGGCCGAGGTTGCGCTCGCGCATGTATTCCAGGTCGCGCATGAAGCCGAAGGTGCGCGCGCGGGAGATTTCCTTGGTGTAGGCCGCGGTGGAGAACTCGATTTCCTGGCGCGACTGCTTGGCCGGGATCATCGGGTGGTCGAACTGGATGGTGAAGCCCAGCCTGTAGCCTTCATAAGGTTCGAAGCGCGCGACCTTGTCGCCTTCGGTGACTTCGACGGTCTTCAGCACGCGGATGAAGCGCTTGGCGGCATCCTGTTCGATGATGCCCGCCGACTGCAGCAGGAACACGAACGGGCCGGACGAAC
Organism: Stenotrophomonas sp. CFBP 13724; assembly: GCF_014841975.1. Taxonomy (NCBI): domain Bacteria; kingdom Pseudomonadati; phylum Pseudomonadota; class Gammaproteobacteria; order Lysobacterales; family Lysobacteraceae; genus Stenotrophomonas; species Stenotrophomonas sp. CFBP 13724. The sequence goes on along the minus strand of NZ_JACYUW010000002.1, from coordinate 313,144 downwards.
CGTCCATGATCGGCAGCTCGGCCGAGGACAGTTCGACGATGATGTTGTCCACGCCGAGGCCAGCCAGTGCCGACATCAGGTGTTCGACGGTCTGGATCTTGGCGTCGTTGCAGGTCAGGCCGGTGCACAGCGTCACCTCGGTGACGAGCTCGGCCTTGGCCGGCACGTCGACCACCGGATCCAGGTCCACGCGACGGAACACGATGCCATGGTTGACCGGTGCCGGGCGCAGGGTCATGTAGACCTTGTCACCACTGTGCAGGCCAACGCCAGTAGCGCGGATCGTGTTCTTGAGGGTACGTTGCGGGATCATGGGGTGTGGCCAGGTGCATGCGGCGGGCCGCGATGGCCTGCCCAAGGGGGTGGGACAGATTAACACGCGACCGGCCCTACCCCGGCTGAAGCCAGGCGGGTCATGGCGCGATGCAGGTAAAGCTCATGCATGACAGGGCTGCCGGGCCCATCCTGGCCCGGCGCCTGTAGTGCAGGACATGGTGCTGGCGACCGGGGAGGACAACCCCGGCGCCGGCGATCAGTCCGCCTGGCGGCGCAGGAACGCCGGGATGTCCAGGTAGTCGTTGGGCAGTTCAGCGGTCTGCGTGGTGGAGCTGCTGGAAGCCGACGAGGAGGAGGCCGACGAGGACGTCGCCACGCTGTCGCTGCTGGCCCGACGCAGGCCCAGACCCACCCCACCGACGGCCTTGGACACCGCATCGCCGCCGTTGTCGAAGTCGGAGAACTCCGGCTGGCCGGTGGTGGCGTTGCGGACCAGCTTGATCGGCGCACGTTCGCCCGGACGCTGGGTCTTGCCGGCAGCCACGCGGTTCAGGCCGGTGGCCACCACGGTGACGCGCACTTCGTCCTGCATGTCCGGATCCAGCACGGTGCCGACCACGACGGTGGCATCTTCCGATGCGAAGCCGTCGATGGTGCGGCCGATCTCGTCGAACTCGGCCATGGTGAAGTCCGCACCGGCGGTGATGTTGACCAGGATGCCGTTGGCGCCGGCCAGGTTCACATCGTCCAGCAGCGGGTTCTGGATGGCCGATTCGGCCGCGGCCTGCGCGCGGTCATCGCCGCGGGCGGTGCCGGTACCCATCATCGCCAGGCCCATTTCGGACATGACGGTGCGCACGTCGGCGAAGTCGACGTTGATCAGGCCCGGACGCACGATCAGGTCGGCGATGCCCTGCACGGCGCCCTGCAGCACGTCGTTGGCGGCACGGAAGGCCTGGATCATGGTGGCGTTGCGGCCCAGCACGGTGATCAGCTTTTCATTGGGGATGGTGATCAGCGAGTCGCAGTGCTGGCTCAGTTCCTCGATGCCCTTCAGCGCGACCTGCATGCGGCGACGGCCTTCGAACGGGAACGGCTTGGTGACCACGGCCACGGTCAGGATGCCCATTTCCTTGGCCAGCTGCGCCACCACCGGCGCAGCGCCGGTACCGGTGCCACCGCCCATGCCGGCAGTGATGAAGACCATGTCCGCACCCTGCAGCGCGTCCATGATGCGCTCGCGGTCTTCCAGCGCGGCCTGGCGGCCGACTTCCGGATTCGCGCCGGCGCCCAGGCCCTTGGTGACATTGGTGCCCAGCTGCAGCTGCAGCTTCGCACCGCAATTCTTGATGGCCTGCGAGTCGGTGTTGGCGGTGATGAATTCCACCCCGTCCACCGCAGAGTTGACCATGTGCGCCACGGCGTTGCCGCCGCCGCCGCCCACGCCAACCACCTTGATCACCGCATTGGGTGCCATCTTTTCGATCAATTCAAAATGCGCCATGTCCGTGTCCTCGGTTGTATCCGCTTCCTTTGGCATGTGGGCGGGGGAGGCATCCTGCCTTCCGCTGCATGCCGCCGTTGCGGCTGTAGTGGTTTGTTGTTGCTGTGTGGTGCAGTGTGTTGCGGTGTTGCGTTTCAAAGCAGCCGGCCGGGGCCGGCGTCGCCGCGGTCAGAATTCGCCGCGGAACCAGGTTTTCAGTTTCTTGAACATGCTTCCCGCGCGCCCGGCCGGCAGTGACGGCCGGCGCGGGTGCTCGATCTGGCTGCCCATCAGCAGCAGGCCGACGCCGGTTGCGTGGACGGGATTGCCGACCACTTCGCCCAGCCCGGTGACGTGCTGAGGAATGCCCACGCGTACTGGCATCTGCAGCATTTCCTCGGCCAGTTCGACCACGCCTTCCATCTTCGAAGCACCGCCGGTGAGCACCATACCGGCGCGCACCAGTTCTTCGAAACCGGAACGGCGCAGTTCGGCCTGCACCATTTCAAAGATCTCCTCGTAACGCCCCTGCACCGCCTGGGCGAGTGCGTGGCGCGGCATGCGGCGCGGCGGACGATCACCGACGCTGGGTACCTGGATGCTTTCCTCGGCGGTGGCCAGCTGGGCCAGCGCGCAGGCATAGCGCACCTTGATCTGCTCCGCTTCGGGGGTCGGCGTGCGCAGCATGTGCGCGATGTCATTGGTGACGTGGTCACCGGCGATCGGCAGCGACGCGGTGTGGCAGATCGCGCCCTGCACGAACACGGCGATATCGGTGGTGCCGGCGCCCATGTCCACCAGCACCACGCCCAGTTCGCGCTCGTCGGCGGTGAGCACGGCCACGCTGGAAGCCAGCGAAGACAGCACCAGGTCGTCCACCTGCAGGCCGCAGCGCTGCACGCACTTGCTGATGTTGGCGGCAGCGGACTGCGCGCATACCACCAGGTGGGCGTGCACTTCCAGCCGCACGCCGGTCATGCCGACGGGATTGCGGATGCCTTCCTGCGAATCGTCCAGAACGTATTCGCGCGGGATGGCGTGCAGGATCTTCTGGTCGGCCGGGATCGCCACAGCCTTGGCCGCGTCGAGCACCCGGTCCAGGTCGCCCCAGGTCACTTCGCCGTCGCGGATCGGCACGATGCCGGGCGAGTTCTTGCACTGCACGTGGTTGCCGGAGATGGAGGCATACACCGAGCGGATCTCGCAGCCGGCCATCAGCTCGGCTTCTTCCACCGCGCGCTGGATCGACTGCACGGTTGACTCGATGTCCACCACCACGCCGCGCTTGAGGCCGCGCGATTCGTGCGAGCCGATGCCGATCACCTCGATGGGGTTGCCCGGCGAGTACTCACCCACCAGCGCCACCACCTTGGAGGTGCCGATGTCGAGGCCGACGATCAACGATTTGTCACCCTTGCGATTCATGTCCTGTCCTGCGTTTTCTTCGGCGCTGCGGCCGGCGGTTCACCCCAGCTGAGGGTGAAGCCATTGGTGTATCGGAGGTCGGCGCGCTCGATCGGCGCGGCCTGGCTGGCCAACTGCGGCAACACACGTACATAGCGCTGCAGGCGCGAACGCGCGTCGTCGCGCCCCACCACCACTTCGGTCCCGTTGCTCAGCAGCAGCGACCAGCTGCCGCGTGCATCCATGCTCAGGCGGGTCACGTCCAGCCCGGACGGGGCGAACATCGAACGAGCGTCGTTGTAGAGCGTCACCACTTCTTCGGTCTGGCTGTCCGGGCCATCCAGCTGCGGCAGCTGCAGGTCGGCCAGCTTCTTCGGCGTGGGGAACAGCTTGCCCTGCTCTGACAGCAGGCGATCATTGCCCCAGCGTGCGAACGGCTTGTGCTCGATCAGCGTCACTTCGAGCACATCCGGCCACTGCTTGCGCACGCGGGCGCTTTCCACCCACGGCAGGCGCTCGATGCTGTCCTGCGCATCCTGCAGGCGCACCGCGAAGAAGCCGGCATGCGCATACGGCACCAGCACCTTCTGCAGCTGTTCAGCCGGCACCCGCTTGAACTCACCGTGCACGCGCAGCTTGGCCAACGGCCAGCGTTCGGCGCCCACCCAGCCGTTGAGCACGGCCACCACGGGCAGTGCCACCACGGACAGGGCGATCAGCCAGACGAAGATGCGCAGCACCGCGTTCATGCGTGGCCAGTCTCCTGCGATGGGTCGGCCAGGGTCTGTTCCAGCACGCGCCAGACCAGTTCTTCGAAACCGATACCGGCCTGGCCGGCGGCCTTGGGCACCAGCGAATGGCTGGTCATGCCCGGGGCGGTGTTCACTTCCAGCAGGAACAGGCGGCCCGTGGCGCGGTCGCGCATCACGTCCACCCGGCCCCAGCCCCGGCAGCCGGCGGCGCGGAAGGCGGCCAGCGCAAGACGGCGGATCTCCTCCTCGTCCGCGCCGTCCAGGCCCGGGCACAGGTACTGGGTATCGTCGGCCTTGTACTTGGCTTCATAGTCGTACCACTGGCCTTTCGGCACGATGCGGATCGACGGCAGCGCGACATCGCCGAGGATGCCGACGGTGAGCTCATCACCGACCACCATCTGTTCCATCAGCAGCTGGCCGTCATAGCGCGTGGCCAGTGCTACGGCTTCGTCCAGGCCGGCATCGTCGAAGACCCGGCTGATGCCCACGCTGGAGCCTTCGTTGGCCGGCTTGACCACCACCGGCAAGCCCAGCTCGGCGGCCTGCGCGTGTACGTCCGCGGCGGTCACCTTGCGGTACTGCGGGGTGGGCAGGCCGACGGACAGCCACACCTGCTTGGTGCGGATCTTGTCCATGCTCAACGCCGAACCCAATACGTCCGAACCGGTGTACGGCACGCCGAAGGCTTCCAGCAGGCCCTGCACGATGCCATCCTCGCCCCCGCCGTTATGGCCGTGCAGGATGTTGAACACCCGGTCGACCTCGCCGGCGACCAGCGCCCTGGACAGTGCCGGGATGCCATCGATGGCGAACGCGTTGACGCCACGCGCCTGCAGCGCCTCCAGCACGTTGCGGCCGGAATCCAGCGACACTTCGCGCTCGCTGGAGGTGCCACCGAGCAGCACGCCAACGCGGCCGAAGTCCGCCGGGTCGGTGCTGCGCAGCGCCGGGAAAGTGAGGCCGCTCATGCCTGGGCCCCCACGCTGAAGCCTTCGCTGGCGATCTGCTGTGCCACCGCGCCGATATCGCCTGCGCCCATCATCAACAACAGGTCGCCGTCCTGCAGCACGTCGGGCAGCACGTGCGCCAGCTCTGCGGCCTTGCCGACCACCACCGGTTCACCGCGGCCGCGCGCGCGGATGGCACGTGCCAGCGCTTCGGAATCGGCACCTGCGATCGGCTCTTCGCCGGCCGGGTAGACCTCACTCAGTACCAGCGCATCGACGCTGGACAGCACCGCGGCGAACTTGTCGAACTGGTCGCGGGTGCGGCTGTAGCGGTGCGGCTGGAAGGCCACCACCAGACGCTTGTCGGCCCAGCCACCGCGGGCGGCAGCGAACACCGCCTCCAGTTCGCTGGGATGGTGGCCGTAATCATCGATGACGCGGACTCTGGCACCGCTGGCGGTGGTGACTTCACCCAGGTCATTGAAGCGGCGACCGACGCCGGCGAAACTTTCCAGCGCGCGCGCGATGGCATCCGGGGCCACGCCCAGCTGCCAGCCGACGGCGGCGGCGGCCAGCGCGTTGAGCACGTTGTGCTTGCCCGGCAACGCCAGCACCACTTCCTGGCTGGTGCCCTGCGGCAGGCGCAGGGTGAAGCGCATCCGCGCACCTTCCTGCACCACGTTTTCCGCACGCACATCGGCGTGATCACTCAGCCCGTAGCTCATCACGTGGCGCGGCGTCTTCGCCGCCAACGCGGCCACTTCCGGATCATCGATGCACAGCACGGCCAGGCCGTAGAACGGCAGCCGCTGCAGGAATTCGGCAAACGCCGCCTGCACACGGGCGAAGTCGTTGCCGTAGTTTTCCAGGTGGTCGGCATCGATGTTGGTGATGATCGACATCAGCGGGTTAAGCCGCAGGAAGCTGCCATCGCTCTCGTCCGCTTCGGCTACCAGCCACTGGCCACTGCCCAGCTTGGCGTTGGCGCCGGCGGCCAGCAGCTGCCCGCCGATGACGAAAGTCGGATCCAGCCCGCCCTCGCTGAGCACCGCCGCGGTCAGGCTGGTGGTGGTGGTCTTGCCGTGCGTGCCGGCCACCGCGATGCCGCGGCGGAAGCGCATCAGTTCGGCCAGCATGGCCGCGCGCGGCATGATCGGGATGCGCTGGCTGCGCGCTTCCATCAGTTCCGGATTGTCGTCGCGGATCGCGCTGGACACCACCACGCAGTCCGTGCCGAGCACGTTGGCGGCGGAATGGCCGCGCATGATGCGCGCGCCGAGGCTGGCCAGGCGACGGGTCGCGGTGTTGTCGGCGTTGTCCGAGCCGGACACTTCATAACCCAGCGTCAGCATCACTTCGGCGATGCCGCTCATGCCGGTGCCACCGATGCCCACGAAATGCACGCGCGGGAAGGCGCGCACCAGGTCGTTGGTGTCGTGCAGGCGGCGGATCATGCGCAGCTCCGCGGGGTGTCGGCGCGGTGGCGCGGCACGTTGTTCATACAGCTTCCTCGAGGATGATGTCGGCGATGCGCTCTGCGGCATCGACCTTGGCCAGCGCACGTGCGGCTTTCGCCATCTGCATGCGGCGGGCGGGATTTTCGGATAGTTCACGCAACAGTGACGTGATGCCGGTGACCAGCGCGTCGCCCTGCTTCAACAGCACGGCGGCATCGCGCTCGACCAGATACTCGGCATTGCGGGTCTGGTGGTCGTCGACGGCGGCCGGGAACGGCACCAGTACACTGCCCACGCCGACCGCGCACAGCTCGGCCAGGGTAGACGCACCGGAACGGCACACCACCACGTCCGCCCACGCAAAGGCGTCGGCCATGTCGGCGATGAAGGGAGTGATCTCCGCCTCGACGCCGGCCTTGGCGTAGGCCTCCACGGCCTCGCCATGCAGCTTCTCGCCGCTCTGGTGGCGCACCGTCACCGGGTAGGCCGCACCCAGCGCGGCGATGGCCTGTGGCACGCCGGTGTTGAGCGCGCGCGCGCCCTGGCTGCCGCCCACCACCAGCACGCGGAGGGGACCGCTGCGGCCGGCGAAGCGCTGTTCAGGCGGCGCGATGGCTGCGATCTCGGCACGGACCGGGTTGCCGACGGCCTCTTCGCGCGCGGCGAAGCTGCCGGGGAAACCGGTCAGCACGCGCTGCGCGAAGCGCGACAGGAAGCGGTTGGTCATGCCCGGTGCACGGTTCTGTTCGTGCACCAGCAGCGGCAGGCCGTGCAGGCGCGCGGCCAGGCCACCGGGGCCGGAGGCATAACCGCCGAATGCAATGACCGCGCGCGGATGGCGGTCACGCAGGATGAAGCCGGCCTGGCGGATCGCGCGCAGCAGTCGCCACGGCGCGCCCATCAGCGCCAGCTTGCCCTTGCCGCGCAGGCCGGCGATGTCCAGCGTGTCGATCGGCACGTCATGCTGCGGCACCAGACGCGTTTCCATCTGCCCGACCGCACCCAGCCAGGTCACCGGGACGCCACGCGCACGCAGCACGCGGGCCACGGCCAGGCCGGGGAAGATATGTCCGCCGGTGCCACCGGCCAGGATCATCACAGGACGGTCGGCAGGAGCGCGCGCACTCATGACAACCTCCCGAAGGTCGGTTCGATGCGGGTCTGCAGGCGGCTGGTGCCACGCGGGGCGGTTGCCCGCGCCGGTGCATCCGGGCTCGTTTCCTGGCTGCTGGCGACGTTGGCCACGCGTCCCGGAACGACCGCGGGCGCGGCGCCGCCCGGTGCGCGCACCACGTCTTCGCTTGCATCGTCGCCACCGCCCATGCGCACCGCATGGCGGCGCTCGGCGCGGTCCAGTTCATAGGAAACGCGCAGCAGCAGGCCCATCGCCACGCAGGTCATCAGCACGCTGGAGCCGCCGGACGAAATCAACGGCAGCGTCAAGCCCTTGGTCGGCAGGATGCCCAGGTTGACGCCGATCGACACGAAGCTCTGCATGCTGATCCACAGCCCGATGCCGAAGGCGATGTAGCCGGAGAAGTGGCGCTTCATTTCCACGCAGCGCATGCCCAGCCACATCGTGCGCCCCACCAGCAGCGCATACAGCGCCACGATCAGGCAGGTGCCGATGAAGCCCAGCTCTTCGGCGGTCACCGAGAAGATGAAATCGGTATGCGCTTCGGGCAGGTAGTACAGCTTCTGCACCGAGTTGCCCAGGCCCACACCGGTCCACTCGCCGCGGCCCACGGCCATCAGCGCGTTGGACAGCTGGTAGCCGTCGCCCTGCTGGTCAGCCCACGGATCCAGGAAGGAGGTGATGCGGCGCATGCGATAGGGTTCGAAGATCGCCAGCGCGGTCATGCCGATCATGCCGAAGATGATCGGCATGGACATGCGCGGCATGTTGACCCCGCCCAGCACCAGCATGCCGGCGGTGATCGCCAGCAGCAGGGTGGACGAACCGAAGTCGGGCTGCAGCAGCATCAGCACCACCAGCGCGCCGGCCACGCCGAGGGGCTTGAGCATCGCCGGCCAGGTGGCGTTGACCTCGTCGCGGAAGCGCACCAGGTAGCTGGACAGCCACACGATGTACAGCACCTTGACCGCTTCGACGGTCTGGAATTTGGAGACGCCCAGGTTGATCCAGCGCCGGGCGCCGTTGACGCTGCTGCCGAGGCCGGGGATGAACACCACGATCAGCAGCGCGAAGCAGCCCAGCAGCAGCAGCTGGTTGTACTGCTCGATGGTTTTCAGTTCGGTACGCATGGCCAGCCCGGCCAGCACGATGCCCACCGCCAGGAAGATCAGGTGGCGGTTGAGGTAGTAGAACGGGCTGCTCATCAGCGCGATCGAACTGGACGCGACCATCACCACGCCCAGCCCGGTCAGCGCGATGATCGCGCCGAGCAGCCACTTGTCGAAGTGGCCTCCGATGGCTTCAAGGCGTGTTGCCTGGCGCGACAGGTCATTCATCAGCGCACCTTCAACGTGGCCAGGCCGACCAGCACCAGCACCACCGAGATGATCCAGAAACGCACGATCACGCGCGGCTCCGGCCAGCCCTTCAGTTCGAAGTGGTGGTGGATCGGGGCCATGCGGAACACCCGCTTGCCGGTCAGCTTGAACGAGGCGACCTGGATCATCACCGACAGCGTTTCAACCACGAACACGCCGCCCATGATCACCAGCACCAGCTCCTGCCGCACGATCACTGCGATGGTGCCCAGCACCGCGCCCAGCGCCAGTGCGCCGATGTCACCCATGAACACCATGGCCGGATAGGTGTTGAACCACAGGAAGCCGAGGCCCGCGCCGGCGATCGCCGCGCAGATGATCACCAGCTCGCCCGCGCCCGGGATCTGCGGGATCTGCAGGTAGTTGGAGAACACCACGTTGCCCGATGCATAGGCGAACACGCCCAGCGCGCAGGCCACCAGCACCGTCGGCATGATCGCCAGGCCGTCCAGGCCGTCGGTCAGGTTGACCGCGTTGGAGAACCCGACGATCCAGAAATAGGCGATGGCCACGAAGCTGATGCCGGCCAGCGGCAGCGCGACCGACTTGAACATCGGGATGTAGAAGGTCAGCGCGGACGGCACGTCGGCGGTGAAGTACAGGAACAGGCCGGCGGCCAGGCCGAAGATCGACTGCAGCAGGTACTTGTAGCGCGACTTCAGGCCATTGGGGTCGCGGCGCACGATCTTGATCCAGTCGTCGTACCAGCCGATGGCGCCAAAGCAGATCATCACCGCCAGCACCAGCCACACGTAGCGGTTGCTCAGGTCGGCCCAGGCCAGCACGGCCAGGGTGACGGTCAGCAGGATCAGCGAGCCGCCCATGGTCGGCGTGCCGGCCTTGGCGAAATGGGTCTGCGGACCATCGGTGCGGATCGGCTGGCCACCCTTGAACTGGGCCAGCCGGCGGATCACCGCAGGGCCCATCCACAGCGACAGGAACAGCGCCGTCAACGCCGCCAGGATGGCGCGGAACGTCTGGTAGTTGAACAGCCCGAACGAGCTCTCCAGCTGCTGCAACCATCGAGCCAGTTCATACAACATGGGGGGCTTCCTCTCCTTGCGCGAGCAGCGCTTTCACGATCTTGTCCATGGCGCTGCCACGGGATCCCTTGACCAGGCAGCGCACGCCGGCCCGGAGGTCGTCCTGCAGCGCGCGCGCCAGTGCGTCATGGGTTTCGAAATGTCGACCACCGTCGCCGAATGCAGCCGACGCGGCAGCGCTGAGCGGACCCAGCGTATACAGGCGCTTGATGCCGCCCTGGCGCGCGCGCTGGCCGGCCTGCGCATGCAGTGCCACCGCCTCCGGGCCGAGTTCGCGCATGTCACCCAGCACCAGCCAGGCGTCCTGGCCGCTGCTGGCCAGCGCATCGATCGCCGCCGCCAACGAACCGGGATTGGCGTTGTAGCTGTCATCCACCAGCACCGCGCCGTTGGGCAGGCGGTGGGCGATCTGCCGTCCCGGCACCGGTTCGGTCACCGCCAGCGCGGCCACGATCTGCGGCAGCGGAATGGCCGCCGCCAGTGCCAATGCGGTTGCGGCCAGTGCATTGCCGATGTTGTGGCGGCCCGGCAGCGGCAGCGTTACCTCCGCCTTGCCTGCCGGCGTGTGCAGCAGGAAGTGGCTGCCCGCGGCGTCGAAGCGGATTGCCGAGGCGGACACGTCCGCGCTGTGGTCCAGGCCGAAACGCAGCACACCGCAACGCGGTGGGGTACCGATGAAATGCTGCTCGAACCACGGCGCGAAGGCGTCGTCGGCGTTGATCACCGCCACGCCATCGGCCGGCAACGCGGCGTAGATCGCACCCTTGGTGCTGGCCACGCCCTGCAGGCTGCCCATGCGTTCCAGGTGCGCGGCGGCGATGTTGTTCACCAGCGACCAGCGCGGACGCACGATGTCGGTCAGGTAGGCGATGTCTCCGGGCTTGCCGGCGCCCATTTCATAGACCGCGAAGTCGGCATCTTCCGGCGCTGCGATCACCGCCAGCGGCAGGCCGATCTCGTTGTTGAAGTTGCCCGGGTTGGCATGCACGACCTTGTGTTCGACCTGTGCATGCTGGCGCAGGATATCCAGCAGCAGCGTCTTCACGCTGGTCTTGCCGTTGCTGCCGGTGATGGCGAACACGCCGGTGCTGCGGTCGCGCTGCATGCCAGCGGCGATGCGGGCCAGGGCCAGCTCGCTGTCGGCTACCAGCACCTGCGGCAGGTTCAGCGGCAGCAGGCGTTCAACCAGCAGCGCGCTGGCGCCGCGGGCCTGCGCATCGGTGCCGAAATCGTGCCCGTCGAAGCGCTCCCCGCGCAGCGCCACGTACAGGCTGCCGGGGCTCATCTGGCGGGTGTCGTTGCTGATGGCATCGATGGCGACGTCGTCGCCATGGATCTCGCCGCCGGCCCAGTGCGCGATCAGCGAAAGCAGGGTGCGCCTCATGCCACCCCCTCCCCGTGCGCACGTGACGCCAGCGCGGCGGCGGCCACGTCGGTGTCATCGAAGGCATGGCGGACGCCGTTGATTTCCTGGTAGGGCTCATGGCCCTTGCCGGCGACCAGCACGATATCGCCGTGGCCTGCCGCGGCTACCGCAGCGCCGATGGCGCGTGCGCGGTCACGCTGCACCACCACGGAAGACGCGTCAGCGAAGCCTGCGAGGATGTCGGCCACGATGCGGTCACCGTCTTCGCCGCGCGGGTTGTCGTCGGTCACGGTGACCCGGTCGGCCAGGCGTTCGGCGATCGCGGCCATCTGCGGGCGTTTGCCCGCATCACGCTCGCCACCGCAGCCGAACACGCAGGCCAACTGGCCGGCGACGTGCCCGCGCAGGCTCGACAGCGCCTGTTCCAGGGCATCCGGGGTATGTGCGTAATCGATGACCACGGTGGGCTCGCCCGCTGCGCCGCCGAGCCGGTTCATCCGCCCGTGGATCGGCTGCAGCTGGCCCAGCACACCGGCGATGGTGGCCAGCGGATGGCCCAGCGCATGCAGGGTGCCGGCCACGGCCAGCAGATTGTCCACATTGAAGCGACCGAGCAGCGGCGAGCGCACCGCAGCGCTGTCTGCGTCGATCTGCAGGGTGAAGGCCAGCCCCTGCCCGTCCAGCACGATGTCCCGCGCATGCACCGCAGCGCCAGCCGCGTCACGCGAGCTCACGCCGATCGCCTGCTGGCCACCCGGGAGGCGCGCGTGCAGTTCGCGGCCGAAGCCATCGTCGAGATTCACCACCGAGGCACGCAGGCCAGGGCGGTGGAACAACCGCTCCTTCGCTGCGCCATAGGTGGGCATGTCGCCGTGGTAATCCAGATGGTCGCGGGTGAGGTTGGTGAACACCGCCACGTCATAGTGCACGGCGTCCACGCGGCCCTGGTCGAGCGCGTGCGAGCTGACTTCCATCGCGACCGCCTCTGCGCCGGCATCACGCAGCTCCGCCAGCAGGGCGTGCATCTGCAGCACCAGCGGGGTGGTGAAGCCGGTCGGCTGCACATCGCCGAACAGCCCGGCGCCGAGGGTGCCGATGCTGCCGCTGCGGGTGCCCAGCAGGTGCCAGGCCTGGGCCAGCAGCTGCACGGTGGAGGTCTTGCCGTTGGTGCCGGTCACCCCGACCATGCGCATCGCGCGCGATGGCGCGCCGTGGAACTGGTCGGCCATCGCGCCCATGCGCGCGCGCAGCCCGGGCACGGCGATGGCGTCGGCCGGTGCGGGCAGCTCCTGCGGCGCCGGCGGCTCGAACAGGATCGCCGACGCACCGGCGCCACGCGCCTGCTCGACGAAGCCCAGGCCATGCGCGCCAAAGCCGGCGATCGCCATGAAGGCATCGCCCGCACGGACCGCGCGGCTGTCCATCACCAGGCCGGTGACGGTCACATCGCGGCCTGCCAACGCCAGATCGGGAAGCAGGCTTGAAAGCAGCATGGAACGGCTCATTGCGTGCCTCCCGTCGGTGCGGGGGACGGCGCGGGGGCCTGCGCGGCAGTCGGCAGCGCGGCGTCGAATTCAGCGGCGGCGTCGGCGGGCAGCACGGCATCGGCCGGTGGCGTCGGCAGCACCGAGGCCGAATGCCCGGTCTTGCCCGACTGCTGCGCCGTCAGCCAGGACTGGATGTCGTCCGGCGGCACGTCCATCAGGCGCAGCGCACCGTCCATCACGTTGTGGAACACCGGCGCCGACACCAGGCCGCCGTAGTATTTGCCGGCCTGCGGATCGTTGATGACGATCACCGTAGCGAATCGCGGGTTGCTGGCCGGCACCACGCCGGCGAACAGCGCGTTGTAATGGCCGCGCTCGTAGCCGCCGGGGCCGGCCTTGCGTGCGGTACCGGTCTTGCCGGCCACGTGGTAGCCGAGTACCGCAGCCTGCTTGGCGCCGCCCTGGGTGACCACGGTTTCCATCATCGCCACCACTTCCTTGGCGACTTCCGCATCGACCACCTGCCGCGCTTCGTTGTGCTGGCCCTTGACGAAGGTCGGCGGAATCAGGCGGCCGCCGTTGCCCAGCGCCGAATACGCCGTGGCGATCTGCAGCGGGGTCACCGAAAGGCCGTAACCGTAGGACATGGTGGTCTTGGACGAACCGCTCCAGCGCGCCGGGCGCGGCAGCACACCACCGGATTCACCGGGGAAGCCACTGCCGGGGCGGCTGCCGTAGCCGAAGTTGTGCACCGAATCGTAGAACACCTGGTCGGTCATCTTGGCCACGACCTTGGCCGCGCCGACGTTCGAGCTGCGGGTGATCACGCCGGTGACGTTGAGCACGCCGTTGTTACGCGGCACGTCGCGGATGGTGTAACGCCCCAGCGACATGTAGCCGGGGTTGGTGTCGATGATCGTGTCCTTGGTGACCACGCCGGCCTGCAGCGCGGAGGCGATCGTCAGCGGCTTCATCGTCGAGCCCGGCTCGACCAGGTCGGTCACCGCGCGATTGCGGCGCGTGTCCGGCACCGCGCCATCCAGCGAGTTCGGGTTGTAGGTGGGCAGGTTGACCATGGCCAGCACTTCGCCGGTGGCCACGTCCATGATCACGATCGAACCGCCCGCTGCCTTGTTGGCGATCAGCGCGTTGCGCAGCTCGCGGTAGGCCAGGAACTGGATCCGCCGGTCGATGCTCAGGGTCAGGTCCTTGCCCGGCGTGGCGGCGCGCAACAGATCGCTTTCCACCGTTTCGCCCTTGCGGTTGCGGATCACCCGCTTGGCACCGGCTTCGCCGCGCAGCCATTCGTCGAAGGCCAGCTCCAGCCCTTCCTGGCCGCGGTCATCGATGTTGGTGAAGCCGAGCACGTGCGCCATCGCCTCACCCTGCGGGTAGAAGCGGCGGAACTCGCGCTGTGCGGCAACACCGGGGATCTTCAGCGCGACCACTTTCTCCGCATCGTCCGGGTTGATGCGGCGACGCAGGTACATGAATTCTTTGTCCGCCTTCTGGCTCAGGCGGCTGCTCAGGTCGTCCACCGAAAGGCCCAGCGCGGTCGCCAGCTCCGGAATGCGGTCCGGCGTGCGCAGCAGTTCCTGCGGGTTGACCCAGATCGAAGCGACCGGCGTGGAGACCGCCACCGGCTCGCCGTTGCGGTCGGTGATCATCCCGCGCGAGGTCTTGATCGGCAGTTCGCGCAGGTAGCGTGCCTCGCCCTGGCGCTGGTAGAAATCGCTGTTGATCAACTGCACGTAGGCGGCACGACCTACCAGCGACACCGAACACAGGCCCAGCGCCAGCGCGACCCAACGCAGCCGCTGGCGCAGGTTGAAGGCATTGCGGGGACGGTTGCGACCGGTCTTGTTCATGGGCGGACCACCACCACGTCGGCGGCTTCCGGGAACTTCATGCCGAGTTTTTCACGCGCCACCTGGTCGACCCGGTTGGCCTCGGCCAGGGTCGCCTGTTCCAGCTGCAGCCGGCCGAATTCGATGTTCAACTCATCGCGCACGCGCTCGGCACGGGCCAGCTCGATGAAGGTCTGGCGATGGCGATGGCGCACGAACACCACCCCGATCGCCGAAGCGACCGTGCAGGCCAGCAGCACGATCAGGATCAACCGGCTCATCCGGCGACCTCGCGCTTCTGCGCCACGCGCAGCACCGCACTGCGGGCGCGCGGGTTGCCGGACAGTTCGTCGTCATTGGCCTTGATGGCCCCGCCGATGAGGTCCAGCGTAGGCACGAAGACCTGCTGCTCGGGCAGGCGACGATTGCTCGGAGGCGCTTTGGCCAACCGGTTCATGTATTGCTTGACGATGCGGTCTTCCAGCGAATGGAAGCTGATCACGGCCAGCCGGCCACCCGGCTTGAGCCGTTGCACGGCCGCATCCAGGCCGGCCTCGAGATCGGCCAGCTCGCGGTTGATATGGATGCGGATGGCCTGGAAGCTGCGGGTGGCAGGATGAATCTTGTCCTTGCCGCGCGGCATCACCGAGGCGATCGCCTCGGCCAGTTCGGCGGTGCGGGTGAAGGGCTGCTTCTGCCGGCGGGCGACCAGCGCACGGGCGATGCGGCGGCTCTGGCGCTCTTCGCCATAGGTCCACAGCACGTCGGCGATCTCGGTGTCGTCCGCGCGTGCCAGCCACTGCGCCGCGCTTTCGCCGCTGTCCGGGTCCATCCGCATATCCAGCGGCCCGTCCTTGCCGAAGCTGAAACCGCGCTCGGCGACATCCAGCTGCGGCGACGAAACGCCCAGATCGAACAGCACCCCATCCAGGCCGGCGGCCGTCTGGTCCCACTGCAGCAGCTGGGCGAAGCTGCCACGGAAAATCGACACGCGCGGGTCCGGCGCGAAGTCGCGCTCGGCCACGGCGATCGCATCAGGATCCTTGTCCATCACCAACAGGCGGCCGCCCTCGCCGAGCTGCTCCAGCACGCCACGGGCATGACCGCCACGTCCAAACGTGCCGTCCAGGTAGGTTCCGTCTTCGATCACCCTCAGGCCTTCAAGGACCTGGGTGTACAGCACCGGCAGATGACCCGCCGGCGACTGCGACACCGGGAGGTGACCGGTCTGCGCTGTTCCGCGCACCCGGGCACCCCGGCTCACAATTTCAGATCGAGAAGCCCATCGCCCAGATCCTCGTCAGACAACGTCTGCTGGATCAATGCGCGGTGTGCCTGCTCGCTCCACAGTTCAAATTTGTCACCCATGCCCAGCAATACCGCCTTTTTTTCAATACCCACCGCGCCGCGGTGGCTGGCGGGGATGCTGATGCGGCCATTGCCGTCCAGCTCCAGATGTGCGGCCGAACCGACCAGTTTCTGCTGCAGCAGGCGTACCACCCGCTGGGTGTTCGGCTTGGCCATGACATCGTCACGGACCCGCTCCCATTCGGACTCGGCATACAGCCAGAGGCAGCCGGATTCGAACGGGTTGTAGGTCAGGACCAGTCGGTTGTTGCTCACGCGCGCGACGAGGTCGCGATGAACGGTCGGAACCGCCATGCGCCCTTTATCGTCAACTGTGATGGCCGTCTCGCCCTGAAACACGACGCGTGCACCTTTCCTTCAGCGTGATGAAACATTGAACCACGAAAAACCACAAAAGACCCGGTTTTCCCTCTGTTGCCCACCTTATCAGCGGTCAAAGGGTTGTCAACAACTTTTGGACAAGGAAATCACCTGTCTCATCAATAGCTTGCAGCGATCTTTAGAGACTTGTTCAAGGCTTATCCACAAGTGGCTGTTTCGTCTCAAATTTTCAGATTTCGCCGAAGTTCATGGGTGTGCAGAGGGTGTGAAGTCGCTCCCGCGCATTCATTGAGCGTCCCGATTCCGTAGCAGGCGACTGCGCAAAACAGCACAATGCGAGGCATGTGCCTGCTTGCCCTGTCCTGGCTGCACCACCCGCGCTGGCGGCTGGTGATGGTCGGTAACCGCGATGAGTTCCACGCGCGTCCAACCGCCGCGCTGTCCCGCTGGGCCGACGCGCCGCAGGTGATGGGCGGGCGCGACCTTCGCTCAGGCGGCGGGTGGGCAGGCGTCGGTGCGGGCGCGCGGATGGCGGTGGTCACCAACGTGCGCGATCCGCTGGCGTCGCAGGCCGGGCCATCGCGCGGCGCGCTGGTAGCCGATTACCTGCGCGGCAGCGCAGCGGCAGCCGTGCACGCCGATCGGCTGTCGCGCATCGCCACGACGTACGCCCCGTTCAACCTGCTGCTGGCAGACGCGCAGGCCGTGCAGTTCCTCGGCAACCATCCGCCCGGACAACAGCAGTTGGCAGCCGGCATCCACGGCCTGTCCAATGGCGCGCCGGACGCACCGTGGCCGAAGACGCGACGGCTGATGGACGCGCTTGGGGCGTGGACCGATAGCGACACCTCGTCACTGGAGCCCTTGTGGACGGCCTTGGCCGATGAGCACCGGCCTGCCGATGCTGAGCTGCCGGACACCGGGATCGGACTGGAACGGGAACGCTGGCTCAGCCCGGCCTTCATCCGTGGCGACGACTACGGCACCCGCGCCAGCACCATCATCCTGATCGACCACGATGGGCGGGGCGCCATCCATGAACGACGGTTCGGGCCGCAGGGCGTTGCCCTGGGCCAGGATCAGCTCGGCATCCAATAACGCACTGGGCCCAAAGCGCAGCACACCATGGGCGCTTCAACGCCGATGCGATGAAAGGTGGCGGAGCCGGCCGATAAGCCGGGTTCTGTCGTGGACAGTCATTCCTCTAGGCGTTACGTCACCGCAACGCTCAAGCAACCTACCCGGACCCGACGCGGGCCGCGCCATGAGGTCCCTATTTGGTCTTGCTCCAGGTGGGGTTTGCCGTACCGGTCTGTTGCCAGACTCGCGGTGCGCTCTTACCGCACCATTTCACCCTTACCACGCGCCCGAAGGCCGTTCGGCGGTATCTTTCTGTTGCACTTTCCGTCGGCTTGCGCCGCCCAGGCGTTACCTGGCACCTTGCCCTATGGAGCCCGGACTTTCCTCGGCATCCCGAAGGATGACGCGACTGTCTGGCCGACTCCGCCGCGTGCATTCTCCCATATCCGCCGGTTCTACGGGGCGCGCAGATCAGCTGCCGTACAGCGCCTTGCGCGGCGCCCCGGTCAGTTCCGCTGCCAGCTTGGCCGCGGTGGACGGCGGCAGGTGCTCGCTGAGGGTGGCGTACACGCGACGGCCTTCGGCCAGTTGCGCCTGCTCGTCATCGGCCGCGCCCTGCACCATCACCACGAACTCTCCCTTGCGCTGGTTCTCGTCGGCGTCCACCTGCTGCTGCAGGCTGTGCAGGTCGCCGTCGAGCACGGTTTCGAACAGCTTGGTCAGCTCACGCGCCAGCACCGCCGGCCGCTCGCCGCCGAATACCGCGGCCATGTCGGCCAGCGACTCGGTGATGCGGTGCGAGGACTCGTAGAACACCATCGTGCGCAGTTCCCCGGCCAGGCCCTGCAGCCGATCACGACGTCCGCTGGCCTTGGCCGGCAGGAAGCCTTCGAAGGTGAAGCGATCACTGGGCAGCCCGGCCACGCTGAGCGCGGCGATGGCCGCGCACGCACCGGGAATCGGGCTGACCCGGATCCCGGCCTGCCGGGCCGCGCGCACCAGCCGGAAGCCCGGATCGCTGACCAGCGGGGTCCCGGCATCGCTGACCAGGGCCAGTGACTCGCCGGCCTGCAGGCGGGCCACGATGCGCTGCGCCAGCACCTCTTCGTTGTGGTCGTGCAGGGCCACCAGCGGTTGGGAGATGCCGAAATGGGACAGCAGCTGGCCGGTACGGCGGGTGTCTTCGGCACAGATCGCCGCCACCGTGCGCAGCACCTCCTGCCCGCGTGGGCTCAGGTCGGCGAGGTTGCCGATCGGGGTGGCAACGACATACAGCGTGGCAACGGTCATTTCAGCGGCACTCCAAGGTCAAGGGTAGAATCCTAGCGTGTACCCGGCCAACGCCGCTGCCCCTCCTGCATGGACCCGATCATGAACAAGCCTGTCGTCCGGATCTCCGCCCTGTCGTTGTCGCTGCTGTTGCTGGCCGGCTGCGCCACCACCAGCCTGACCAGTGCACCGGAGTCACCGGCCCAGAGCCAGGCCCTGCTGCTGATTGAACAAGGCCGTCCACGCGATGCCGCCATGCAGCTGGAAAGCCTGGCCGGCACCCTGCGTGGCGCCGCACGCAGCAACGCGCTGGCCGACGCTGCCTTTGCCTGGCACGAAGCCGGCGATGCGACGCGCGCGCGCAGCCTGATGTCCCAGCTGCAGCCGCGGCAGCTGTCCGCCGCCAGCCGCCAGCGCTACCTGCTGACCACCGCCGAACTGGCACTTGCCGACAAGCAACCCACGCAGGCGCTGGCCGCGCTGTCCGAACCGTCCACCGAGCTGCTGCCGGCGCTGGCATCGCGCTGGCAGCTGGCCCGCGCCGCTGCGCTGCAGGCCACCGGCGACAACTTCGGTGCCGCCCAGGAGCGTGCCCGTGCGCATGTCGGGTTGGCAGGCAAACCCCGTACGGACAACCAGGCGGCCATCGTCGGCCTGCTCGGTACGCTGGACGACGCCACGCTGCAGTCGCGCGCGGCGGCTCTGCCGGCCAATGATCCGCTGTACAACTTCGCCGGCCGCGCCTTGATCGCGCGCGGCATGTCGCTGCCGCGTCCGTTCGACCGCGACGCGGCCAGCGCCCAGTTCGACACCAGCAAGCGTCCGCCGGCGATGAGCGACGGCTACCGGCCGCCGGTGAAACTGGCCGTGCTGCTGCCATTGAGCGGCCGCCTCGCCACGGCCGCACAGCCGGTGCGCGATGGCCTGCTGACCGGTTACTACGGTGAAACCCGGCGCAAGCCGGAGATTGATTTCATCGACACCGCCGGGACCCCGGCCGGCGCCCTGTCGGCCTACGACCGGGCCGTGGCCAGCGGCGTGGATTTCATCGTCGGCCCCTTGGGCCGCGACGAAGTGGATGCCGTCTACGGCCGCGCCCAGTTGCCGGTACCGGTGCTGGCGCTGAACCGCGGCAAGGATGCGCCGCCGGCCGGCAGCGCGGGCTTCTCGCTGGCGCCGGAAGACGATGGGGTGATGGCCGCCGAATACCTGCGTGGCCGCGAACGCGCCAAGGTGATCGTGCTGCACAGCAGTGATGACACCGGCCGCCGCACCGCAGCCGCGTTCGCCGAACGCTTCACCCAGCGCGGCGGCCAGGTGCTGGCCACCATCGGGGTGGCCGACCCCGTGGGGGACATCAGCGCGCGCCTGCGCGCAGCCGGGCAGGCCGATGGCGTGCTGCTGGCGGTGCGTGCCCCGCAGGCCCGCCAGCTGGCGCCGCAGCTTGCCCTCGCCGGCGTCGGCGGCGGCACCCGCGTGGGTACCTCGCAGCTGACCGTGGGCAGCGGCAAGCCGGAAGAAGACGTGGCGCTGGACGGCATCATCTATCCGAACGAAGCCTGGAACGTGCGCGGCGTGGCCGGCCTGCCCAGCGCCGGTACCGCCGGCCAGATGCTGCCCAGCGCACGCGGTGCGGCCGGCCGGCTGTTCGCCTTTGGTTTCGATGCCTGGAAGATCAGCGCGTACATGGAATCGCTGGCCGCCCAGGGCGGGCTGTCCGGCGCCACCGGCACCTTGTACCTGGACGGCGGTGGCAACATCCTGCGCGTGCCGGCGTGGTCGACCTTCAGCGGCGGCCGGCCGATGCCGATCGCCAATGCCAACTGACAGGGCCCGGCGAGGGGCGGCGGTCGAAGCGGCCGCCGAGCGCCTGCTGTGCGCGGCCGGCCTGCAGGTACTGGATCGCAACGTGAACTTCCGCGGCGGCGAGCTGGACCGCGTGATGAACGATGGCGGCACGGTGGTGTTCGTCGAAGTGCGCTACCGCGCACGCGCGGACTTCGGCGGTGCCGCCGCCTCGGTGGACAGCCGCAAGCAGCAGCGGTTGGTACTGGCCGCGCAGCTGTACCTGCAGGCGCATCCGGCGCTGTGCGAGCAGCCGTGCCGCTTCGACGTGGTGCAGGCCAGCGGTGACCCGCCGCGCCTGCAGTGGCTGCGCGATGCGTTCCGGCTGGACAGCTGAGCGCACCCCTTCTTTGCTTCTGCTGGAATCACGATGAACACCGAACTGCCCGCCACGCTGGCTGCCGACCTGTCACTGCTGCTCGGCACCGACGGCTGGCGCACCGATGCCACCGCACTGGATGCCAACGCGCAGGACAATTCGTGGCGCCGCCAGCGGCCGCTCGCGGTGGCGTTGCCGTCCACCCGCGAACAGGTACAGGCCATCGTCAGGGCCTGCCGCGCGCATCGCGTGGCGTTGGTCGCGCGCGGCGCAGGCACCGGCACCACCGGGGCCGCGGTCCCCCTGCAGGGCAGCATCGTGTTGTCACTGGCGCGCATGAACCAGATCCTCTCCATCCGTCCGGGCGATCGCTGCGCCGTGGTGGAGCCCGGGGTACTCAACGGCGATCTGCAGCAGGCACTGGCCCCACACGGCCTGTTCTGGGCGCCCGACCCGTCCAGTGCGGACATCTGCAGCATCGGCGGCAACCTGGCCTGCAACGCGGGTGGGCCGCGCGCGGTGAAGTACGGCACCAGCCGCGACAACGTGCTCGGGCTGGTGGCGGTGACCGGCAATGGCGATCTGATCCGCTGCGGTGGCGCCTATACCAAGGATGCCACCGGTTACGACCTGACCCACCTGCTGGTGGGCAGTGAAGGCACGCTGGCGATCATCGTGGAAGCGACCCTGAAGCTGACCCCGGTGGCGGTGGCCCAGGCAGGGCTGCGCGTGCTGTATCGCGATGCCGACGCTGCCGCGCAGGCGGTGTCGCGGGTGATGGGGCAGCCCGTGGTGCCGACGCGGCTGGAGTTCATGGATGCCCGCAGCCTGCAGTTGCTGCGGCTCAACGGCGCCGACGTGCCGGACGCCGGCGCGATGCTGCTGATCGAAGCCGATGGCGACCATGACACCCTGCCCTACCTGCTGCAGGCCTTGGCCAACGCAGCCGAAGGCGAAGGCATGCTGGCCTTGGACGTGGCGATGGAAGGCGCCGCGCGGGAAAAGCTGTGGGCGGCGCGCAAGGCACTTTCACCTGCGCTGCGCAGCATCGCGCCGGGCAAGATCAACGAAGACGTGGTGGTGCCGGTGTCACGCATTCCGGCGCTGGTGAGCGGGGTGCAGGCACTGGCGGCCGAGTTCGATCTGACCATCGTGACCTTCGGGCACGCCGGCAACGGCAACCTGCACGTCAACATCCTGTATCACCCGGACGATGTGGATGAGAATGCGCGCGCGCAGGCCGCGCTGCCGCGGATCTTCGCCTTGACGCTGTCATTGGAGGGCACGCTCTCCGGCGAGCATGGCATCGGCCTGGCCAAGCGTGGATTCATGGCACAGGCCTTTACCCCGGAAACGTTGCTGGCGATGCGCGCGATCAAGTCTGCGCTGGATCCGGATGGGATTCTCAACCCGGGCAAGGTGTTGCCGCCGACCACGTAGTGCTCCCGCAGGAGTCAGTCGCAGGCAGTCGTGGCCGCAGCCTTCCCGCCGGTGCTGAAGGATGCGATGCATCGCCGGTAGAGATGCACGGGGCTACGTACTGGAATGGTCTGGTTGAAGTATGCAGGATCAGGCAGCCAACGCTCGCTACCCGTCATCATTCATACGCCGCAGTAATCGTGATGCTGGCAGCCACCGTGCCGGCCGCCAGAGCGGAACCTTTCGTGTAGAAGTAGCCGGCGCGCATCGGGAAGGTGGCCTTGTCCGCGGCCACTGTCAGCACCTGGGTATCGCCCTTCTTGATGTAGGTGGTTCCAGTTTTCTCTTTCAGCAGCGACAAGGACACCCCTTCGGCAGCGCCGGTGTTCTGCCAGCGATCGCCGTCGTTCTGAGCGGCGGTGCCCTCGAACGTGAGGGTGGCCTTCTTGACGCCCACACAACCCGTCAACGCGAGATCGACTTCGACCAGGCTGTTGTCGCCTTCCTTCAGTGTATTGGCCGGCATGGCCGGGAGCGTCACCGCAGGCACGTTCAGCGAGCAGGTGCCCGCCCGCAGTTGACCGCTGATGGTCAGGGTAGCCGCGCTCGCAGGCGCAGGCAGGACGACACACGCGCCGGCACCTGTCACAACGAGGCAAGAAGCAAGAGTACGGAAATACATGATGACGCAGTCCTTTCAAAGAGGAGTTGAAGAAAAGAAGAATTCAATCCATGGACCCCGTATGCGTACAGGTGGCCTGGATCCATTCCAGCCCGTGTGTATCGGGGGTTTCAGGGAGTTCATAGACAAGCCGGCAGAGAGCCCGGCCGTCGACTCGGGCGGTCAGTACGCCACGTGTCTGCGCGCCGCGCAGCTGGATCACACTGCCTTGACCTACCGCACCCACGGCCCGTCCCTGCTCGTCGTGAATCACGGTCGCGAAGGGCAGCGGGCGGCCCAGCCAGTCGACGGCATCGATGAACAACACGCGATCGCGACGTACATCGAACGTTACTGGCGCGATGCTGCCAGCCGTGGGCGCGACCTGTTGCGAGGTCCGTAGCACAGAGACGTCGAGCGGCAGCCCACTCGGGTCCAGCTCGATACGGTTCCAGCGATAGGGGCTTGCATGCGGAAGCACCGCGTAGCCGTTACGCGCTATGCGGATGTCGCCCCCCAGGCCCACGCGCGCCCCTTCCGCACCGGCGGCATGGGCCAGCACCAGCGTACCGGGGCTCGCTGGGCCCGCGTTGAGCCCCCCCGCGTGAAGCACCAGACTGCCCGCCGCACCCACCGAACGCGTCGTGCCCTGTTCCGCATGCCCCGCACTGGCATGGAATCGGCCATGGCTCGACTGCCATGCCCCCCTGAGATGGCCGGTATCGCCATGGCTGCCCCGGCTCACCGATGCACCGTAGCTGAAAGGAACTGCAGCACCGAGGGTCCCGCTGAGATCAAAGCTCTGCCGCGATCCGGTGTCCGCGCGGTCCAGGCGCGTGATCAGCCGCGGAGCGTGCATCGCGCGGCCCAGTGGCATGCTCATGCCAATCGCGTAACGCACATCCTGGCGGCCGTCACCGGAGTCGCTGCGCGTCGCGGACACGTCGATGTTCACGTTGCCCAGTGACTGCTGCAATCCAAGCTGATACTGCAGGTGACCTTGAGCATGTCGCCACGAGGTGCTCTGGCTGGCCATGAGGTAGAACTGACTGTAGTCGCCCAGTCGCTGGTTGATGTTCCAATGCAGACGGGAGCGCTCGGTCTTCGTTTCCTCGCCCCCACTGTAGGGCTCAATATGATCGGCCAGGCCGGAGAAACCCCGTGCCAATGTCCACGAAGAGGACAGCCCAAGCCGGGTAGCCGTACTGGAAATATAGCGTTGGTAGTTCAGGCGGACACTGGAGCCTGAGCGCGCAGCGACACCTGGCGGCCGTGCAGAAGAAGAGGTGAGATCGGAACCGAACGCACCGATGCGCGTGTTGAGGGCGATGCCTGCCGAAGCGGCATGATAGTGCTCTGCCCACTGCGCGCCGGCCAATGCAGTGACTGTATTGGACAGGCCGCGCGCGTAGGTGGCTTCGACGAAACGCCGGCCTGTCCGCAGCGGCGTGTCCCGGTAGCCTGCATGTGGACTTTCCAGCTGCCCGGCAGACACATCCACGCGGGATGTACCTGAGCGCAGTGCCAAGGGCGCGGCGGAAAAACTGACGTCAAACCGTCGCTCATGGCCATCCGCTTCGGTTACGGTGACCTGCAGGTCGCCGCTGTAGGCTGTCGGGTAGAGGTCGTCAATGATGAAAGGCCCCGGCGCCACGCTCAGCTCCCGGATGACCCGCCCGTTCTGGCGAACCGTGACCAGGGCGCTGCTTTCTGCACTTCCCCTTACCACCGGCGCGTAGCCACGTTGTGAATCCGGCAGCATCTGCTCGTCCGTCACCACGCTTGCACCGATGAATGGGATGGAAGGAAACAGGCTGCTGCTGGTGGCGCCCTGCCCCATTACAAGCCGGGCGTTCCAGTCGGCCAGATCACGCTGCAACGTAGTGGCGTAAGCCTGATGGACCAGGCCACCGCGGCGGCGGCTCAGTGAGAACCGGTGGCGCAGCCGCCATGCCCCCGCATTGAAGCCAGCCGCGACGCCGAGATAGTCCGCGCTGCGCTGTGCAGCGGCATGATGGTTGAACATGTAATCGATGAAACCGGCGGTCAGACCTTGATCGCGCTGCGCCGGTGCGACATGACCACGGGGGCCGGCGTCCAGCGCGGCCTGCGGTACTGAAATCCGCAACTGCAGGGTGGCGGCATCCACCGTGACACGGGCGCCCTCCACCTGCGTCGATAGATCAGCACACCCGCCGGCCTTGTCGAGCGATTCGCGCAGCGCAGGGCGCAATGGCAGACGCTGCAGGATATCCACCGGCAGGCAGGACGCGCGTCCCTGCGGATCGATGTCGATATCGCTCGTATCGTCCAGCACACCGTTGATGCGGATCTCAAGGCGATGGATTCCCGCAGGCAATGAGTCGCCATCCGCATAGGACTGCGCACTGGCTGGGAGATTGCCGACCAGAAATCCCTCATTGAACACATATCGGCTCTCGTCACGTCCTGCAGCGCGCACGGCGCAAGGGTGCGCCAAGATGATGGCCAAGGGCAGAAGAAGCCGGAGCGTGTTGCGCATGGGTGTTGCGGAGTATTCCGCCGAGGAGGACGAATAGGCCGCAAGTTAGGTGGATTCCACCGCCACTCACATCAGGTTTCCTGCAATCTGCACTGGCATGGAGAGTTATCGATTGACCCACATATCCCGATAGAAACTTGCCGTGCTGAACTTGCACCTTTGCTCATATCGGCGACAGGCAAGGTCGATAACACTTCCGGAACCGCAGTGCCGTCACCGTGCCGCCACGCCTTCCTCTTCGGACGTTCCCCTGATGAATCTCCTGCCTTGCGTTGTCACGGGCCTGCTTGGCACGACTGTCTCCTTCGCTGCTGGGGCCTTGCCGCTGCAGATACGCGGCGAGCTGGTCACCTCGACCTGCGAGGTCCAGGCCCGTCACCCCGCACTTGCGGTCCTGACCGGGCGCGTCGACCCGGCCGTGGTCAACGGCAATGCACGGGCTGGCCGAAAGGACTTCAGCGTGTTCCTGGCCTGCCCGGCATCCGGTGGCGACCCACCGCTGGACATCTGGATTGATGGGCTGCGCCATGTCGGCGTCGCCATCTCCGATGCCCAGGGCACACCTTGGCCGATCGGGGAATCGGGTGGCCGCTGGCTGCGCGTGCAACGCAGCCCACAGACCCGTGTCGACCTTACTGCCTGGCATGCATCCCCCGTAGGCGATGCCACGGCAGGAACCGCCGCTGCATCCGTCGAGCTCGTGGTGGCCTATCCATGAAGATCTCCGATGCCTTCTTTTTCAGGGTCGCCCTCATGCAGCGTACTCAGTGCTGGTTCCCCCCCATACTTGCGGCGATGCTGATCTCGCCGGCGTCGGCAGCCGTGGTCGTTGACGGAACGCGCGTGGTGCTTGATGCACGCCGCGGCAACGACGTCACGGTCACCGCCCGTAACAACGGCAACGTACCCGCGCTGGTGCAGGTGTGGATCGATGCGGGCGATGCGGGACGATCGCCCGACGACATCCGCACGCCATTCCAGCTGACGCCGGTGGAGCCGCGCCTGATCCAGGACCAGCAAAGCCAGGCCTACCGCCTCACCTACGCGCCGCACCCGGCTGACCCTGCACTGGCTTCAGATCGCGAATCGCTGTTTTATTTCAATCTGCTGGACATTCCCCCGAAACCGCGAGAGGCCCAAGGCAGCAATCTGCTGCAGTTCGCTGTGCGCTCGCGCATGAAGCTGTTCTTCCGCCCGGCAGGCTTAGCTGGCCAACCCGCGGCTGCGGCGGCAGGCCTGCGCTGGTCAACCGCACCTGACGGCGCCCCGCAGCTGCGCGTCTACAATCCCAGTCCCTATCACGTGACACTGACCCGTATCTCCCTTGCAGATGGAAAGGAGCTTGCCGCGGAGATGGTGGCACCGTTCGGCACATTGCATGTCGCCTTGCCGGACACGGATACGCGCCCTGCGACGATCAGCTACGCGTGGCTGGACGACCATGGTGCGGAGCGGGAAGCGAAGGCGCACGCGCGGCCAGCAGATGACACGGCCATTGCTGCTGCGCGGAGTTCACCATGAGCATCCGTCACCCTCGTATGCATGGAACAACAGGCATGGCCGTGCGCACACTGCGCTGCGTTGTCGCCGCAGGCACCTTCATCTGCGGCACCCTGCACGCCTGCAACGTGGTACAGGGCAGCGACCTGATAAATGGCGGTGAGATCACGATAGCGGATGAAACACGACCGGATGTCCTGCTGCATAGCGTCAGCAACGGGCGAGGCGGCAGCCTGCTGTTCACCAACTGCCCACGAGTGACGGCCATCGACATACAGAGTGTCCCGCAGATGGCGGGACTGACGTATGTCCGCGACATCACATTCAATGGGCGTCCGTATCCTGCTTTTGGCTGGGGACCGGATTCGCCGCTGATCGTGTTCAATTTCGGAAAATACAGTGCCGGCGCGCCCCGCGGCACGGATAACACCCCCTACCGCGCAGACGCGACAAACACGTTCCAGGTGACCAGCGGCCACGGCGGAGGCGTGGACATGACCCTCGGCCTGGGCTATTACATCTATTCGCGCGGCGGGGCGATGACCAACGTCGCTCCGACAACCCTGAGCGCCATCACCACGATGCCGGGTTTCCCCGCCAATGGCTCATTGCAGCACAGCCTGTCATTCAGCCTGGTGATTCCCTCGCGCACCTGTGTCCTGTTCGATACCGCCCTGCAGCTGGGCCCAGCGTCGGCAGACCAGTTCCCCACGGTGGGCGCATCGACCGGCGACACACCATTGAACGTACTGATGAATTGCCCGCGCGATGGCATCAAAGTCAACTTGACGCTTCACGATGCAATGGACGCCGGCAACCAAGGCAGCATCCTTACGCCGACGCCATCCCACAGCGGCACAGGCATTGCGGTGCAGTTGCTGCGTAATGGCCAGCCCGTGCACTTTGGCAACCAATGGACGCATGCAGGCCCGCATGCCGGTGATCAGAACATCGAGTTGACCGCACGCTACGTCCGCATCGCAGGTGCGTTGACGCCCGGTAGCGTGCAGGGGAAAGCGATACTGACCGCTGACTACGACTGATCGCCGGCCGCCATGGGCGGAGACAGGAAATGTACGTAGCCGTGGACCGCTCCTGATCCTGGGCAGTGAACGCCTTCGCCATGCAGCATCGCACCGATGCGTGTCAGCGATATGCCAAGCTCACCGGACAGCGCCAACAGGCGCCGCCGACTGGTAACGGCCGCAGTAAAGCACAGCTCGTAATCATCCCCCCCCTGCAGTCCGCAGGAGCGCGCAGCCTCGCTACCTAGCACACGCTGCAGCGCCGTCGAGCAAGGCAGCAGATCGGCGTCGACATGGGCCGCCACGCCGCTACGCGCGGCAATATGCCCCAGGTCTGCCATCAGTCCGTCGGACACATCCACTGCAGCGGTCGCGATACTGCGCAGCGCAAGCCCCAGCTGCACGCGCGGCACAGGCCGCAGCAATCGCTGGCGCAGGAACTCGGTCTCCGCATCAGCCGCGGGCCGGGTGACGTCCAGCTCACCACGCTGCCAAAGCGCAAGCGCACCGGCCGCATCACCCAACGTGCCGCTGACCCAGATGTCGTCGCCCACCTGCGCGCCATCGCGCCGCAAGGCCTGCCCGTGCGGTACCTGGCCGAACGCGGTCACCGACAACGACAGCGGGCCGCGCGTGGTATCGCCACCAATCAGCCGCCAGTCATGCGCATCGGCCAGTGCGAAGAAGCCGTCGGCGAAGGCATCGATCCACGCCGCGCTGGCTTCCGGCAGGGACAACGCCAGCGTGCCCCACGCGGGGGTGGCGCCCATCGCCGCCAGGTCGGAAAGATTCACCGCAAGGGTCTTCCAGCCGATGTCGGCGGGGAGTGTTTCCGGCGGAAAATGCACGCCGCTGTTGAGTGTGTCGGCAGTCACCGCCAGCCAGTGTCCGGCCAGCGGCTGCAGCAGCGCCGCGTCGTCGCCGATGCCCAGCACGATGTCATCGCGCCCCTTGCTACGGGCGCGGATACGGTCAATCAGGGCGAATTCGGCGAGGGACATACGAGGTGTCCGTGGCGCCGGACGTCGTCCGCCGCCATCACGGGTCAGTGGCCGCTTTCGGTCTTGCGCCACTCGACGGCGGCACGGTCCAGCACGCCGTTGACATAGGTGTGGCCGTGTTCGGAGCCGAAGCGCTTGGCCGATTCGATGGCCTCGTTGATCACTACGCGGTACGGAATGTCGGCACGGAAGCGCAGTTCGTAGGCGGACAGCCGCAGCACCGCCCGTTCGATCGCATCGACTTCTTCGATGGTGCGGTCCAGGTACGGCGCCAGCGCCTGGTCGATATCGCGACGGTTGTCGAGCACGCCGTGCACCAGCGCCTCGAAGTAAGCCAGGTCGGCGACTTCGCGCGCCTGTTCGTGGGCGAACTGGGCGACCAGTGACTGGCCATTTCCGCCGGAGATCTGCCAGGCATAGATGGCCTGCACGGCACGGCGACGTGCGCGCGAACGCAGCACGGGATCGACGCCGTCACGGCGTACGGGTCTGCCGGACGGCCTGCCCTGGGAATGGTTGTTCATGGCAGCTGCTCCAGAAGATTGATCATTTCCAAGGCCGCCAAGGCGGCCTCTTCACCCTTGTTGCCATGGCTGCCGCCAGCACGTGCTTCGGCATCCTCGGCACGTTCCACCGCCAGTACGCCATTCAGCACCGGCACGCCGAAGTCCAGCTGCACGCGCATCAGGCCTTCGGCGCAGCGGTCGGCCACGTGTTCGTAATGGCGGGTGTCGCCACGGATCACGCAGCCCAGGGTGATGATGGCAGCATGCTGGTGGGCAGCGGCCAGGCGCGCGGCGACCAGCGGAATTTCCCAGGCGCCGGGCACCCGGATGACATCCACGGCCTCTTCGCTGATGCCATTGCTGGCCAGGCTCTGCCGCGCGCCGGTGACCAGCGCGTCGGTGATGCGGGCGTTCCAGCGGCTGGCCACGATGGCCAGGCGCGCCGATCCGGGAGAGCGAAGATCGCCTTCGAAATGGCTCATGTGCGGGTATGGGGGTACGTAAGAGAAGGCAAGTTTACCGCGCGCGGGCGGTGGGCGGGTCCTCCGTGAGCCCGCCCGCGCCATGCCGGGATCAGCAGCCCAGCGTTTCAACCACTTCCAGGCCATAGCCGGCCAGGCCGACCTGGCGACGCGGCGTGCCCAGCACGCGCAGCTTGCCCAGCCCGAGGTCGGACAGGATCTGCGCACCGGCCCCGTTGCGGCGCCACTGGCTTACATCCTTGTCCTTGCCGGGGGCGATCGGCTGCGGTTGCTGGCGCAGGCGTGCCAACAGGGCTTCGCCATCGCGCGGGGCCGACAGCACGACCATCACGCCGCTGTCTGCCGCGGCGATAGCGCGCAGCGCATCGGTCGCGGCCACGCCGAAATCGTCACGGCGCCAGTGCAGCAGGTCCGCCAACGGGTTTTCCACCTGCACCCGTACCAGGGTGGGGGTATCGGCATCGGGGGTGCCGCGGACCAGGGCGAAATGCAGATCGTGCGCGATGCGGTCGCGGTAGGTGACCAGGGTGAAGGCACCGAACTCGGTGTCGATTTCCCGCTCATCGACACGCTCGACGGTCTTTTCGGTGGCCAGCCGGTAGGCGATCAGGTCGGCGATGGAGCCCATTTTCAGACCATGTTCGCGGGCGAATATTTCCAGCTCCGGCCGCCGCGCCATGCTGCCATCGGGGTTGAGGATTTCCACCAGCACGCCGGCCGGTTCCAGCCCGGCCAGCATCGCCAGGTCCACGCCGGCTTCGGTGTGGCCGGCGCGGGTCAGCACCCCGCCCGGTTGGGCGATCAACGGGAAGATGTGGCCCGGCTGGTGCAGGTCGCTGGCCTTGGCGGTGGGCTTGACCGCAGTGCGGATGGTGTGGGCCCGGTCATATGCGGAAATACCGGTCGTCACGCCCTCGGCGGCCTCGATGCTGACCGTGAAGTTGGTCTGGAACTGAGCCGTGTTGGCCTGCACCATCGGCGCCAGGCCGAGGTCGGCTGCCCGTTCGCGGGTCAATGGCAGGCATACCAATCCGCGGCCATGGGTCACCATGAAGTTGATGTCGCTGGGCTTGACCAGCTCGGCGGCCATGATCAGGTCCCCTTCGTTCTCGCGGTCTTCGTCGTCGACGATGACCACCATGCGGCCCTGCCGGATGTCTTCCAGGATCTCGGGGATCGGGGCGAAGTTCATGCGCGTGCTCCTTCGCCCAGCAGGCGTTCCACGTAGCGGGCGACCAAATCGATTTCCAGGTTCACCGCACTGCCGACCGCCGTGTTGGAGAACGCGGTGTGCGAGACGGTATGCGGGATCAGGGCGACCTCGAAACCCTCGGCGTCCACCTCATTGACGGTCAGGCTGACGCCGTCGACGCAGATCGAGCCCTTCTTGGCGATATACCGGCGCAGGGCGGCCGGGGCGGCGAAGCGCCAGCGCTGCGCGCGTGCGTCGTCATGGATGGACAGGACCTGCCCCAGGCCATCGACATGCCCGCTGACCAGATGTCCGCCGAGCCGGTCGGTGGGGCGCATGGCGCGCTCCAGGTTGATCACCGCGCCCTCGGCCAGCAGGCCCAGGGTGGTCAGCCCCAGCGTTTCGGTCGACGCATCAGCCTGGAAGGTCTGCGCGTCGAAGGCGACCACGGTCAGGCACACGCCGTTGATGGCAATGCTCTCACCCAGTTGCACGCTGTCGAACGGCAGGCTGCCGACGTGGAAGGTGAAGCGGACATCGCCGCCGAGCGTTTCGCGGGCGGCCAGGTGGCCGACGCCTTCAATGATTCCAGTAAACAAGTAACGTTCTCCGCAGGAGTGAGCGAAAAACGCCGCAAGGCAAACAGGTACGCACGGCACCGCAAGGTTCCGTGGCACCGTCTTCTTTCATCCGGACTATACCGTCGGCTCCGGCATCCGACCGGATCTGCTGACCTCCCGCCGGGATGACCCTGCCGGAGCGCTCGCGGGCTTGTGCCGTATCTGGCACCTACCGCCGGTGGGGAATCGCACCCCGCCCTGAAGACGTTTGTGTACCGGCGAACCGGCGGGGCTAGTGTAACAAATGAGGCTGAAGGCTCGCTTTTTGTGAAAGTTTCGTTAGAATCCGCGCCGAGTGCGACAACGACGTCGCCCCGGGCGGCCGGACCGGCTGCCTGCAATGGAACGCAACCTCAAGGAAATCACGCATGCGCAAGATGCTGCTGGCCGCCTCCCTGCTCGCCCTGTCGCCGCTGTCGGCCTTTGCCGCCGACGATCTGAGCTACACCTACGTCGAGGCAGGCTGGACCCAGTTCCAGGTCAACGATGACTTCCTGGACGACCCCAAGGTCGACGGCGGCTACATCCGTGGCTCGTTCGCGATCGCACCGCAGGTCTACCTGTTCGGCGCCTGGTCGCAGGTGTCCAAGTCCTACGGCTTCGATGGCGGCAGCCTGAAGCTGGAACTGGACCAGCCCGAGTTCGGTATCGGTTACCACATGGGCATGAGCGACCGCGTGGACTTCACCGCCGACATCGCCTGGACCCGCCAGAACGCCGAACTGACCCTGAAGGAAACCGGCTTCGCCACCGTACGCCAGAAGGACCACTTCAACGCCGCGCGCGGCACCTTCGGCGTGCGCGGCAAGCCGTCGGCGCGCACCGAAGCCTGGCTGAAAGCCGGCTACATGGATGGCAGCGACATGGACGGCACCTGGGTCGGCAACGTCGGCGGCCAGATCAACATCACCCCGATGTGGGGCGTGGTGGGCGAAGTGCAGGTCATCGAAGACGTGACCCAGTACTCGGCCGGCGTCCGCGCCAGCTTCTGATCCTGTCGCTCCAGGCTGCACATGATGGGCTCCTTCGGGAGCCCATTTTTTTTTTCTGCTCGTGTTGAAGGGTGCGGAAGTGCCGACAGCATCCGGGCCATCTGCGACCCACGATGACGGTTGGCCCTGTCCGGGCCGCCACGCGGCCAGCCTGCCCACCTGCGACCTCCAGGCCGCGCGGGCATTCCACCGACTGCAGTGCCTTGCCAGCGCGTGTCTGATGGACAGCATCCCCGAAGGAGTACCGCCATGTCCTGCAGCGCTTCCTGGCCCTTGCCTCTCCCGCACGACAACGTCCGCTGGCTTCTGTCAGCCGCTCTAGCCTGCCTGCTGCCCTTCCCGGTCTCATCCTCCGAGCCGGTGCTGCAGGATTTCGTCTTCATCTCCGACACGCAACATCCGTGGACCGAAAAATCGGACTCTGGCGAGCCTGAGAGCAACGACGAGACGGTGCGTCGTTCCAAACTCTTCATCAACCGCCAGGCACTGGCCACGATGGAATACCGGATCAAGTTCGGCGGGCTCGACAACGTACCGCTGTTCCTCAACGGCGACATCACCGCATTCGGCCATGGCGGGGAACGGGACTACATGTACAACCACCCCTTCAAGGACTTCTATCGTCGGAATTTCTACGCCAATCTCGGCAACCACGACTATCAGAACAACGTGAACGACTGCGCCGACAACGGCTGCGCGCGGGACATGTACAAGGACATGGCGGGCTGGGCAAGAAGCTACCCCACACGCGCATTCGACTACTCGGTCAAAGACAACGGCTGGGAAATGCATCGTGGCAGCCTGGCTTACTCCTTGGTTCTGGGTGACATCCTGGCGATCCAGCTGCAGAACGAACCGACCTACAGCGTGAGGTACGAATCCGCTCGCAGGACGTTCATCATCAACGACTCGCTTGGGTTTCTCGAGACGGAGCTGAAGTGGGCGCGCGCAGCAGGCAAGGATGTCATCCTCAACATGCACAAACCACCTTATGCAAACTGGCAGTCGCCCAATAGTCCGCGCTTCCGGCAGCTCATGAAGGACAATGAAGATCTCATTCTCGGCATTTTCGCCGGACATCTGCACGGCTCGGCGGGAAAATACAAAACAGTCGGCACGATTCCGGTGTACCTGAGCGGCGCAGCATCCCGCGAGACATTTCTCACTGCTTTCTATAATCCCCAGGACCGCGAACTGCTGGTGTTCAAAGTCAGCGGGAACGATTGGCGCAACAACAGGAAGGGGTCGGACGTTCGAAAGCCACGTCTCCCCGCGACACGTCAAGCCGCGCCCCGGACGGGCACATGCCCCTTGGCGTCAACGCGACTGCGGACGCAGCAGAACACGCTGATCCTCACCCACCCGTGTCTGTTCAATGACCTGCATGCGCAACTGCTGCGTCATGGCCTGGATGCCAAGTCCTGACAACAACGGCAGGCCCTGCTCGCCGAGCAGAGTCGGGGCCTGGTAAAGCAGGAGCTCGTCGATCCAGCCGCCGGACATCAAGGCACCCGCAAGCGTCGCACCGGCTTCGGTGTGCACTTCGTTGACGCCGTGCGCTGCGAGCAGGGCAAGCACCGCGCCCAGGTCCAGCCGCCCCCCCACGCTGGGCACGCTGGCGAACTGCGCATCGGCTGCGTCAGGGGCCGTGATGGCGGGGTCGTGCAGGTACAACGTCGGCGCTCCGCCTTCCCGCACCCGCGTACAGTCCAGCGAGCGCAGCCGTGCATCGAGCACCACGCGCAACGGCGGCAGCACGTCGACCCCGGGGAGGCGCACGGTCAGCATCGGGTCGTCGGCCAGCACGGTGTCGGCACCGGTCAGGATCGCACCCGCCCTCGCCCGCCAATGCTGGACGTCCTCGCGTGCGGCCGGCCCGGTGATCCATTTCGAACGGCCATCTGCCATCGCCGTGCGGCCGTCCAGGCTGGCAGCCAGCTTGACCCGGACCCACGGGCGGCCGCGCTCAACGCGCGACAGGAAACCGCGGTTGAGCTCCCGTGCCTGCACGGCCATCAGCCCTTCATGGACCTCGATCCCCGCCGCGCGCAGCAGATCGAAACCGCCGCCGTCGACCTGCGGGAATGGATCGCGCAGGGCGGCCACGACGCGGCTGACGCCGGCTTCGATCAGTGCCAATGCACACGGTGGCGTGCGGCCGAAATGCGCACACGGTTCAAGGGTGACGTAGGCGGTTGCGCCCCGCGCCTGCTCGCCCGCTTCGCGCAGTGCGAACACTTCGGCATGCGGGCCGCCGGCGCGCTGATGCCAGCCCTGTCCGACCACCTGCCCGCCGTGGGCGATCACGCAACCGACCATCGGATTGGGCCGGGTGGTATAGGCGGCGCGTTCGGCCAGGCGCAGGGCGCCGGCCATGTGCAGGTGGTCCAGCGCGGAGAAAGCGCTCATCGGTGCTCCTTGGGCGCAGGCGCGCAGCGGTGCGCGTCAGCCTTTCTTTTTCTTGGTCAAGGCGATCACATCGCCCAGCAGTTGCAGCTGCTCGGTGCTGGCCGGCAGATCCCGCTCCAGCTTCTCGATTTCTTCGCGGAAGTCCGCGACATCCTCGAAGCTGCGGTAGACCGAAGCGAAGCGTACATAGCCGACATGGTCGAGCTTGCGCAGTTCGTTCATCACGAACTCGCCGACGCGGATGGAGGGCACTTCGCGCTCGCCGCAGATGCGCAGCTGGTGGATCACCGAACGCACCGCCGCTTCGATCTTGTCTTCCGGCACCGGACGCTTCTGCAGCGCGCGGTCGAAGCCGGCACGCACTTTTCGCGCTTCGAACGCCTCGCGGCTGCCATCGCCCTTGACGATGGTCGGCAGCTTCAGCTCGATGGTTTCCAGCGTACTGAAGCGCTCGCTGCAGGCCTCGCACTCACGCCGACGACGAATCGTCGCACCGTCTTCAGAGACGCGCGAATCGATTACACGGGTATCGGCATGTTGGCAGAACGGACAATGCATGGGGCGCCTTGAGTCTCGGAAACGTCATGCGATGGACATGGCGGCGTCGCAACGGTACCTGAGAAGGCCATGAGCAGCAAACAAGGGCCGCTCATGGCAGGCGGCAGGCGCGCGGTCGGGCGTCGTCGCCTGGCTGCGGAAGTCCCGATCGCTCAGCCGTACACCGGATACTTCCGGCACTGTGCGCTGACCGCGTCGCGCACGCGTGCGATCACCGCCTCGTCCGCCGGTGCGTCCAGCACGTCGGCGATCCAGTTGGCCAGATCGACACAGTCCTGTTCGCCATAGCCGCGGGTGGTCACCGCCGGGGTCCCCAGGCGCAGGCCGGAGGTCACGAACGGCGAACGCGGGTCGTTGGGGACCGAGTTCTTGTTGACCGTGATGTGGGCCTTGCCGAGGGCCGCTTCTGCGTCCTTGCCCGACACGTCCTTGCCGATCATGTCCACCAGCATCAGGTGGTTTTCGGTGCCGCCGGAAACGATCTTGTAGCCACGTGCGATCAGGGTCTTCGCCATGGCCTGGGCATTCTTCACCACCTGCTGCTGATAGGCGGTAAAGGAAGGCTCCAGCGCTTCCTTGAACGCCACGGCCTTGGCCGCGATGACGTGCATCAGCGGGCCGCCCTGGATGCCCGGGAAGACGATCGACTGCAGCTTCTTGACCAGTTCTTCGCTGGCGCCCTTTGCGATGATGATGCCGCCACGCGGACCACGCAGGGTCTTGTGGGTGGTGGAGGTCACCACATGGGCATGGTCCAGCGGGCTCGGGTAGACGCCGGCGGCGACCAGACCCGCCACGTGCGCCATGTCGACGAACAGATACGCACCGACCTTGTCGGCAATGGCACGGAACCGAGCCCAATCGACGACCTGCGAATAGGCCGAGAACCCGGCGACGACCATCTTCGGCTTGTGCTCGACGGCCAGGCGCTCGACTTCGTCGTAATCAATCAGGCCCTGGTCGTTCACACCGTACTGCACCGCATTGAACAGCTTGCCCGAGGCATTCACCTTGGCGCCGTGGGTCAGGTGGCCGCCATGGGCCAGGCTCATGCCCAGGATGGTGTCACCGGCCTGCAGCAGGGCGAAATAAACCGCCTGGTTGGCCTGCGAGCCGCTGTGCGGCTGCACGTTGGCGTAGTCGGCGCCATACAGCTGCTTGAGGCGGTCGATGGCCAGCTGTTCGGCGATATCGACGTATTCGCAACCACCGTAATAGCGCTTGCCCGGATAGCCTTCGGCGTACTTGTTGGTCAGCTGGCTGCCCTGGGCTTCCATCACCATCGGGCTGGCGTAGTTCTCGCTGGCGATCAGCTCGACGTGGTCTTCCTGGCGCTGGGACTCATCGGCGATGGCCTTGGCCAGTTCGGGATCGTAGCTTTCGATTCGGACGTCGCGCGGGAACATCGGTTTCTCCGGGGGCAGGCAGGAAAGGAACAGCAAGGCTGCCAATTGTAGTGCCTGCGCCGGGAGGGGGGCCAATGCCGGCTTCCCCACAAACGACGACGGCGCCACATCGGCGCCGTCGCGTATCAGCTTACCTGCCCGAGCCCGGATATCAGCGGCCGTTGATCACGAAGTCGGCCAGGATCCCGGTGGCGATGGCGACCAGCAACAGGTTGCCGCGGTCGTCCCGGACCCAGTGGTGACCGCGCGGCGGGCGACGCACGTGGTAGCTGTTGTAGTCGTTCACCACGTAGATCGGGCCACGGTAATAATCGCGGTAGCGGTGGCCGACTTTCCACCCATAGCCGGGCCCCGGTCCATACGCCGGACGGTAGGCAGGACGGTAGACCACGCGCGGCGGCGGGGCAGGACGGTAGTAGCCGTGATGGCGCCGGTCATCGCGCCAATGGCGGCGGTCATGTCGGCGGTCGTCACGCCAATCGCGCCGTGCCTCGCGACGATCGTTGCGGTGGTCGCGGCGATCATCGCGACGGTCATCGCGCCATTCGCGACGATCATGGCCGCGATGGCGGTGGTCATCGGCGAATGCCGGGCTCACCGCCGCAAAGGCCAGTACGGAGGCAACGGCACCGGCCAGGAATCGATTGATGCGCATTGTCTACCTCTGCAGGATGGGTGGGTGATGTCCATATTGCCCATGGGATCTGAATGTATTCCGGCTGGAAACGCTTACCGATGGGTCGGCCGGAACGCCTGTTCAGATTCCGGCAGGTATTTACTCGCCCTGGATGATCGTCCAGCTTCCGAGCAGATTGACCGGGGCGCCGGTTCCTTCAACGGATACCCAGTACACGCCTGCCCCGAGGCGGGGCAACAGGCAGCGCCGCCACGCATCTCCTTGATCCTTGCAGACTGCTACCGGAAAGCCGCCCCCCGTCGCCTCTCCTTTTACCTGCAATGTCACGGCGGCATTGCCTCCCCAGGTGCGCAGGTCCACATCGGAGGGCTTGGTCAGCCGCAGCTCCAGGGTCTCGGCAAAGGAATCCTCGGCCATCCGGCGGGGAAATACCGGGACGACCTGGCCGGATCTGAGCTGGGGGCGCACCGGGGTCAGCGAGAGGTCGGCACGCATGTCCTTCGCGCCGGTGCGCAGACTGATCCGCAGGCGACGCGCCGAGGTACTGGCGGGCAGCGTCACCAGGCCGCCGACGATGCGCGAGCCATCCAGCACGACCTCCCGCAGCGGCTGCCCATCAGCGAGCGCGATCAGCAGGGTGCCTGACAGACCGGCGCTGTCCGTGGCGGCGACCAGTTCATAGGGCAGCCACTTTTCTGACCGTGCCACCTCGATATCGAATTCCCGCAGGCTGCCGGAGGCGAGCTCCAGATCCTGCAGCGCCAGGCTCGATGGCAGCAGCGGCGGGGCCGTCTGGGCGGCAGCCGACAGCGGCAACAGGGCGGTGATCAACAACGTGCGGATGACGTTCATGCGTGATTTCCATGGGTTGGAGCCACCAGCCTGATCGGTGCCCCGGTCTGCCACAGTCGGGATAGCGGCCTTCAAATGCGGTCCTTGCGGCCCATGCCCGGTCGGTGCTCCCCCATGGCTGAATCCGCCGCCGCCTGCCATGGCAGTGAAAGGGGGGATCGGCGATAATCGTGGGTCAAATATTCCGTTTTCCGCCGGCCAGCGCTCTCGGCCCGGTGGATCGACCCTCTGGGAGACTGCATGTCCTCGCAATACATCTACACCATGAACCGCGTGTCCAAGGTGGTTCCGCCCAAGCGGCAGATCATCAAGGACATCTCGCTGTCGTTCTTCCCGGGGGCGAAGATCGGCCTGCTGGGCCTGAACGGTTCGGGCAAGTCCACCGTGCTGAAGATCATGGCCGGCGTGGACAACGATTTCGAGGGCGAGGCCCGCCCGCAGGCCGGCATCAAGGTCGGCTACCTGGCGCAGGAACCCGAACTGGACCCGACCAAGACCGTGCGTGAATCGGTCGAGGAAGGCGTCGGCGAAGTGCTGCAGGCACAGGCTGCGCTGGACGCGGTGTACCTGGCCTATGCCGAGGAAGGCGCCGACTTCGACAAGCTGGCCAAGGAACAGGAGCGCCTGGAGGCGATCCTTGCCGCCGGCGATGCGCACACCCTGGAAAACCAGCTGGACGTGGCCGCCGATGCACTGCGCCTGCCGCCGTGGGAAGCGATCGTCGGCACCCTGTCCGGTGGCGAGAAGCGCCGCGTGGCGCTGTGCCGCCTGCTGCTGCAGAAGCCGGACATGCTGCTGCTCGATGAGCCGACCAACCATCTCGACGCCGAGTCGGTGGAATGGCTGGAGCAGTTCCTGGCGCGCTATACCGGCACCGTGGTGGCGGTCACCCATGATCGCTACTTCCTGGACAACGCCGCCGAATGGATCCTGGAACTGGACCGTGGCCGCGGCATTCCGTGGAAGGGCAATTACACCGACTGGCTGACCCAGAAGGATGAGCGCCTGAAGCAGGAAGACAACCAGGAGAAGTCGCGCCAGAAGGCCATCCAGAAGGAACTGGAGTGGTCGCGCCAGAATGCCAAGGGCGGACGCACCAAAGGCAAGGCCCGCCTGGCCCGCCTGGAAGAACTGCAGTCGGTTGATTACCAGAAGCGCAACGAGACCAATGAAATCTTCATCCCGCCGGGCGAACGCCTGGGCAACGCGGTGATGGAGTTCAAGAACGTCTCGAAGAAATTCGGCGATCGCCTGCTGTTCGACAACCTGAACTTCCTGGTGCCCGGTGGCGCCATCGTCGGCATCATCGGCCCCAACGGCGCCGGCAAGTCGACCCTGTTCAAGATGATCACCGGCCAGGAAAAGCCGGATACCGGCGAAATCGTGGTGGGCCCGACCGTCAAGCTGTCCTACGTGGACCAGAGCCGCGACGCGCTGGAGGGCAACCACAACGTCTTCCAGGAAATCGCCGGCGGGCTGGACATCCTCAACATCAACGGCGTGGAGATCCAGTCGCGCGCCTACATCGGCCGCTTCAACTTCAAGGGCCAGGACCAGCAGAAGCTGGTCGGTTCGCTGTCCGGCGGTGAGCGTGGCCGCCTGCACATGGCCAAGACCCTGCTGCAGGGTGGCAACGTGCTGCTGCTCGATGAACCGTCCAACGATCTGGACATCGAAACGCTGCGCGCGCTGGAAGATGCACTGCTGGAGTTCCCCGGCAATACCTTCGTCATTTCGCATGACCGCTGGTTCCTCGATCGCATCGCCACGCACATCCTGGCGTTCGAAGGCAATTCGCACGTGGAGTTCTTCCAGGGCAACTACCGCGAATACGAAGAGGACAAGCGCCGCCGCATGGGCGACGACGCCGCACCCAAGCGCCTGCGCTTCAAGGCGCTGAAATAAGGCAGCAACAGGAAAGGCCGCGCTCGCGCGGCCTTTCTCCTTCTGTAGGTCGCCCGCTTGCTGGCGACGCTCCCGGCGAGACTTCCATGGCCCTCCTCGAACGCCTGTTCCAGCTGCAGCAGCACGGCACCACCGTGCGCACCGAACTGCTGGCCGGCCTGACCACGTTCCTGACGATGTCCTACATCGTCTTCGTCAATCCAGACATCCTGTCCACCACCGGCATGGATGCCGGCGCGGTATTCGTGGCCACCTGCCTGGCCGCCGCGCTGGGCTCGCTGGTGATGGCCTTCGCCGCCAACTTCCCGGTAGGCATGGCACCGGGCATGGGCCTGAATGCTTTCTTCGCCTTCACCGTGGTGGGCGCAGCGGGCCTGCCGTGGCAGCAAGCGCTGGCGGCGGTGTTCATTTCCGGGTTGGTGTTCCTGGTGCTGTCACTGACCGGCGTGCGCGCCTGGCTGGTGGCGGGCATACCGGCATCGCTGCGCTCGGCGATCGTGGCCGGTATCGGTCTGTTCCTGGCGATCATCGCCCTGCAGAAATCCGGGGTGATCGTCGGCAACGAGGACACCCTGGTCGCGCTGGGTGCCCTCAACACCGCCCCGCCGCTGCTGGCATTGGCAGGCTTCCTGCTGATCGCCATCCTCGAAGCGCGCCGTGTGCGCGGTGCGATCCTGATCGGCATCCTGGCCGTCACCGGCGCCGGTTGGCTGCTGGGCAGCGTGCAGTACCAGGGGCTTGTTTCCTTGCCACCCAGCCTGGCCCCGACGTTCCTGCAGCTGGACCTGCCCGGCCTGCTGCACCACGACGGCGGCGCGCCGCTGGCGGTGCTGCTGCAGGTGGTGCTGGTGTTCGTGCTGGTGGAAGTGTTCGATGCCACCGGCACGCTGTACGGCGTGGTCGGGCGTGCCGGCCTGTTGAAATTGCCCGGCGCGCAGAAGCGTTTCGGCCGCGCGCTGCTGGCCGACAGCACCGCCATCGTCGCCGGTTCGCTGCTGGGCACCAGCAGCACCACCGCCTTCGCCGAGAGTGCGTCCGGCGTGCAGGTGGGCGGGCGTACCGGACTGACCGCGCTGGTGGTCGCCGCGCTGTTCCTGGCCGCCCTGCTGTTTTCGCCGTTGGCGGCGATGGTGCCCGGCTACGCCACGTCCCCTGCCCTGTTGTTCGTGGCGGGCCTGATGCTGCGCGAGCTGGTGGAGGTGGACTGGAACGACCTCACCGAATCGGTGCCGGCGGCGCTGTGCGCGCTGGCGATGCCGTTCACCTACTCCATCGCCAATGGGCTTGCGTTCGGATTCATCGCCTATGCGGCGTTGAAGGCTGGCACCGGGCGCTGGCGCGAGGTGCATCCGGCGGTCTGGCTGGTGGCCGGTTTGTTCGTGCTGCGTTACGCGCTGGAGTGATGCGTCCGCCGAGCATGGCCCGGCGCTACCGAGGTGGTTGGGATCGCCGGGTGTTGGTAGCGCCGAGCCATGCTCGGCGAGCGCAGCGGAAGGCGCACCGGATCAGAGCGCTGGCGGCAGCTCGAATACCTGGCGCAGGTAGGCCAGGTAACCCGGGTCGTCGCACATGCTCTTGCCCGGCGAATCACTCAGCTTCGCCACCGGCTGCCCATTGCAGCGGACCATCTTGATCACGATGTTCAGCGGCGTCGGACCGAGGTCATTGGTCAGGTGCGTACCAACGCCGAAGGCGACCTGGCAGCGGCCACGGAAGTAGTCGAACAGGCGCATGACCTTTTCGATGTCCAGCCCATCGCTGAACACCAGTACCTTGCTGCGCGGATCGACGCGGCGCTGCTGGAAATGCGCCAGCATCCGGTCACCCCAGTCGAAGGGGTCGCCGGAATCATGCCGCACGCCGTCGAACAGCTTGCAGAAATACATGTCGAAATCGCGCAGGAATGCATCCAGCCCGACGACGTCGGACAGCGCGATGCCGAGGTCACCGCGGTATTCACGCGCCCACGATTCCAGCGCGGCCACCTGCGAATCGCGCAGGCGCGGACCGATCGCCTGGAACGCCTGCAGGTACTCGTGTGCCATCGTGCCGTGCGGCGTCATGCCGTACAGCCGGGCGAAATGCACGTTGCTGGTGCCGACCAGCTGGGCTCCCAGCGCGTCACGCAGCAGGGGCAGCAGGCGGGCATGCCAGTCGCGCGAATAGCGCCGGCGCGTACCGTAGTCCGCGACCCGGCACTGTTCGAAACCGGGGGTGTCACGCAGCAGCGCCGCCTTGGCCTGCAGCCGGCGTTCGCCTTCGACGATGTCGGCGGTGGTGGTGTTGCGGAACCAGACCTCGTTGATGATCGCCAGCAGCGGCACTTCGAACATGATCGTGTGCAGCCACGGCCCGGTGATGTCCAGCTCGATCTCGCCGGGCACGCTGTCCGAGGCACGCAGGCTGATGTACTTGCGGTCCAGGTGGAACAGGCCGAGGAAGTCGGCGAAGTCCGGCTTCACGAAGCGCAGGCCCCGCATGTAATCCAGTTCTTCGCTGCTGAAGCGCAGGCTGCACAGGTGATCGATCTCTTCGTCGATCTGGCCGATGAACTGCGCCAGGTCGATGCCTGGCGTGCGGCACTTGAACCGGTACTGCACCGTGGCGCCGGGGTACTGGTGCAGCACCGCCTGCATCATGGTGAATTTGTACAGGTCGGTGTCGAGCAGGGATTGGATGATCATGCCGCCATTATGCGCCGCGTGCGGGGGTTGGTGCCGGGCCTGCGGCCCGGCGCCTGCAGAGGCAACGGCAAGATCAAGAGCTGCAGGGCTGTTGGGTTGGCGGGGCGGGGTGGGTTGGCGGGAATCGCCGTGAATCCATCCATGGAGGCTCGCCATCCGCATCCATGCGGATGAGCGTTCCCGCCAACCCACCCCGCCCCACCTTCGACAGGTCCATGGCGGCCATGAAACCAGCGGCCCTGGTAGCGCCGACCCATGGTCGGCGGATGTCGGAGAAATGGGGCCTGATGGTTTCCGCCGACCATGGGTCGGCGCTACCGCTTTTTCTTTCATTTTTACGTGGCTGGCGGCCCACGG
This sequence comes from Stenotrophomonas sp. CFBP 13724, assembly GCF_014841975.1. Classification (NCBI taxonomy): domain Bacteria; kingdom Pseudomonadati; phylum Pseudomonadota; class Gammaproteobacteria; order Lysobacterales; family Lysobacteraceae; genus Stenotrophomonas; species Stenotrophomonas sp. CFBP 13724. Next base: position 269,636 of record NZ_JACYUW010000002.1, on the reverse strand, counting down.
AACCTGTCAGGGCGCCGGGTGGGTGGGTCATGCAGGACCGTCTGTTCGCATGGATGCGAACAGCGAGCCTCCATGGATGGATTCACGGCGTGTCCTGCATGACCCACCCACCCGACGCCAAACCAGCCAGCCCAAACCAGGCAACCAACCACGAGGGGCTACGCCGCTCGCAGCAACCTGGGCACCTGCAGCACCGCATGCGCCCATATCGCCCCCCACACCGCCACCCGCACCGGCAGGCTGCGCTGTCGTGCTTCGAAGCGCTGGAAATACCGCCACAGGCCGCGATGCTTGTGCCATTCCACGAAGAACGGCCGCGAGCGGCTGGAGACGCCGCGTACGTGCAGCACCCGCAGGTCGTTTGCGATGGCCACCACGCCGCCGGCCTCGCGCACGCGACGGCACAGGTCGAGGTCTTCGGCGTGCAGCCGGTAGCCGGCATCCCAACCGCCGATGCGCTCGAACAGCGCGCGCGGCATCAGCATCACCGCACCGGAGATCGCCGGCACGCGCTGCATCGCCACGCTGGGATCTCGTGCGATGGCCAGCTTCGATCCGCTCCCGGGCGAGCGCAGCATGGCCAGGAAGTCAGGGTCGCGACGGCGCACCGCATCGTCGGCACGGCCGTTCTCATCGACCTGCTCCACGCCCAGCAGGCAGTCGCCCAGCGCCTGCGCGCGCTCGCACAGCAGGGCCAGGGTCTCCGCTTCCACCATCACGTCAGGGTTGATGAAGGCCAGCCACGGGCTGCTGGAATCGCCGACGCCCTGGTTGTTGGCGGCGGCGAAACCGGGGTTGTCCGGGTTGGCGATGAAGCGCACGCGCGGATCATGGCTGGCATGCCGCTGCAGGATATCCACCGTGTCGTCGGTCGATCCGTTGTCCACCACGCGGATCTCTGCGATGCCACGCGCGTCGCGCAGGCGCTGCAGGCAGTCCTCGATGGTGGTGCTGCTCTGGTAGGTGACGACGACGGCAACGATGGCGGGGTTCAAGCGTGCGGCTCCTGCGGCGGCGATGCGGCGCCGAACAGATCGCCCTGCGCCTTGGGCATTATCGCGCGCTGGTAACGAAGCTGCAGGTCGTGGCGTGCGGCACGCAGCGGATCGTGCATCAGGAAATCGGCCAGCCGCGGCGTCCATGCCGGCCAGCGACTGGCCAGCGCTTCCAGGTCACCCGGTGCGTGGCCACCCTCGTCGGCGCGGGCGACGAAGGCGGTCTCGCACAGCACGTTGCGCCAGCCCAGCCCGGCCATGCGCAATCCCAGGTCGATCAGCGCCGCGCTCCAGCCGCCGTAACTGTCCGCGTCCAGTCCGCCTGCACGTTGCCGCGCGGTGCCCCGCACCAGCACCGCGTGGGTCACCGCCGAGGGCAGTTCCGGATATCCGGCCGGCATGTCGGCACAGGCGCGGGACAGCGTTTCCAGCGCGTCGGGCATGGCATTGACCTCGCCCATCCGCGGCCAGCCAACGGTCTCGCCTGCATTGCACCACGGCGTCGCCGTGGCGATCGAGGCATCACGGGAGAAGCAGGCCTGCAGCTGCTCCAGCCATCCTGGCGCGGCCACGCTGTCCGGTGCCAGCACCGCGACATCCAGGCCGGCGCAGGCGCGCAGCATCTCATCCAGATGGGCCACTTCCCCCAACGGCCGGGAACGGCGCGTGTACTCGGCCTGCAGGGGGGTGTGGGCCAGCCAGTGTTCCACCACGGCCTGCGCACGCGGGCCAGCCTGTGCGTCGTCGGCCAGCCATACGGCGGTACCGGGTGGCGTGCCTGCATCCAAGGCCGCCAGGCTGCGGTCCAATGCAGAATCGTCCACGCCCAACGGCAACAACACGATCGCCCCCATCCCGCCTCCGCTGTGGATGCACGGCGGGCGGTTGCCGCGGCCGTGTAGGGCGAGCGTAGCAAGCAGGACGGCCGCAATGCGACCGTCCCTGTCGTTCGCTATTTCCCGCGCGGCGTGTTGATCGGCTCCATGGCGCGGAAACGTCGGCTGTATTCGTCGGTCAGGTCCCGGGATTCCTGGCCGTTGCGGACGATGGTCGGGGTCAGCAGGACAATGACCTCCGAGCGCCCGCTGTTGCGCCCCTTGCTGCCGAACAGCGCGCCAACCACCGGAATACGACTGAGGCCGGGGATGCCGCTGCTGCTGTCGGTGCCGGAGTCGGTGGTCAGTCCGGCGAGCATGATCGTATCGCCGCTCTGCACCGCCGCTTCGGTGGCCAGCTTGCGCGTGGTGATGCGCGGGTTGCAGCCGCCGCTGGCCTGGTCGCAGTTGCTGGCGACCGCCTCGGCGTTGCTCACCTCCTGCACGATATCCAGGAACACCGTGCCATCACGGGTCACCCGTGGCCGCACCTTCAGGATCACGCCGGTATCGATGTACTGCACCTGGCCGTAGGTCCCACCGCCCACGCCGCTGTTGAACGAGGTGCTGGTGATCGGCACCCGCTCACCTACGTTGAGGGTCGCTTCGGCGTTGTTGCGCACGAAAATGGAGGGCGTCTGCAGCAGCCGGACATCGGACACCTTGTCCAGGGCACTGACCACTGCGGCGGCATTGCGCCCGAGGAAGGTCCAGCCCAGTCCGCTACCGCCGGTGACCGCACCGGAGAAGGTCCCCCAGATGTCGCGGCCTGCCGCATTGGGCAGCGTGGCGCCGCCCACCGCGCCGGTATACCCGACGCCCTGCACGGCGTTCTCGAAGAACCAGTTCACGCCATAGCTCAACTCACCGGTCAGCCTGACCTCGGCGACCTGGGCTTCGATATGCACCTGCATCGGCATCACGTCCAGCTTTTCCACCACCTCGCGGATGGAACGCCAGGCCTGCGGCGTGGAGCGCACCAGCAGGGTGTTGGTTTCTTCCACGGCGGACACGCCGACCGTGTCACCGGCGATCTCCAGGGTGACGCTGGCGTTGCCTGACTGGCGCTGCGGCAGGCTCATCGAAGAACCCCCCTGGCCGGGGCTGCTACCGGAGGTCCCCGACGCACTGCTTTCCAGTCCGGCGTCCTGCGCGCGACTGTCGCCCCCGTCGATCCGCGAGCTGGTACCACCCGGTGCCAACGAGGCGCCGCTGTCGCCTCCACGACCACTGCCGCTGCTGCCGAAGGCCTCTGCCAGCCGTTCGGCAAGATCGCGCGCCTTGACGTAACGCAGCTCATAGGAGAACAGCCGTGGCGCACCGCCGGCGGTGTCGATGCGATCCAGCCACTGCTGGATCTGGTCCAGGTAACGCACCTGTGGGGTGATCACCAGTACCGCATTCGCGTTTTCCAGCGGGAGGAAGCGCAGCATCCCCGCGCTGGGCGTCTCGCTGTCCTTGCCGAAGATCTTCTCCAGATCGGCGGAGACCTGTTCAGCCTTTCCGGAACTGATCGGGAACACGCCCACCGACATCCCGGACAACCAGTCGACGTCGAAGATCTGCACGGTGTGCAGGTAGTTTTCCAGTTCCTGGCGCGTGCCACCCAAGGTGATGACGTTGCGTCCGCTGTCAACATTCACGATCGCGTTGGGCCGCGCGTAGGGCTCCAGCACTTTTTTCATCTCCGCAGCGGAGATGTACTGGAGCGGTACCACGCGCACTTCGAATCCGCGCGCATTGGCCGCTGGCGCGGTGCTCGGCGCCACCGTACCGGCCAGCGCCTGGTCGGCGGCCACGATGTTGTAGCGGCCGCCGCTGTAGACCATGCGTGCGTTGTTCCAGCCCAGCACCATCTCCAGCAGGTTGAGCGCCTGCGCGCCGGACACCGGCTTGGGCGTGGCCAGCGTCACCGTGCCCTGCACGCCAGGCGCGATGACGTAGTTCTGACCCAGCAGGTCGCCCAGGATGGCCTTGACCACCGCATGCAGCGACTCGCCTTCGAAATTGAACGTGGCATCGCCACTGCTGGCCTGCGCCAGCGCAGGTGACCGCGCCGCTGCGGCACTGCGGTTGATCATCGTGCCGGTGCCGCGGCGGATCACCGCCTTCGGCGCGCCCTGCTCTTCCGTCTCGAGGGTCTCGGTGGGCGTGCTGATGCCGGTGTCGAAACGCGCCTTGCGCTGCACGTCCGGCGTGGGCACCGTCGTGCATCCGACCAGCAGGGCGAGGGCGAAAGAGCAGCTAAGGAAACGCAGGTTCATGCTTTCACTCTAAGGGTTGGCAGCGCCGCCGGGGGGCGGCGTCGACTGGCGTTGCTGTTGCTGCTGGAGTTGCTCGCGGCGGGCACGGATGCGTTCGCGGATCGCGCGCATCTGTTCTTCGCTGGGGCCCTGGTTGGCAGGCGCTTCCTTGGCAGCCGGCATGGGCGCGGCAGCTGCAGGAACCACCGCCGGGCTCGGCTGCCCTGCGCGTGCCGCGGCGGCGGCGGGGGGCGGCACGGCGATGCCCGGCCGTGCCGCGCCGGCGGGCGCACGCGGATCGCGTAGCTGGGTAGGCGGTTGCCCGCCCTGGCCATCGAATACCGCCAGTTCCAGCACCTGGGCACCGTCGGGGCCAAGTACGGTCGCCCGGCGCGGCTCAAGCGCCAGCAGCTGCCAGCCTTCGAGCGCCTCCCCGTTCAGGCGCAGGCGCAGTGAACGGTCGTTGTCGCCGGACAGCGTGGCCATGCCGAAGCTGCCGCTGAGCAGTACGCCGGTCAAGCGCAGCGCACCCCCGGGCGTGGCCTGCTGCTGCCCCCCCAGGCGGAACGGATGCGGCCGGCGATCTTCGGCGAATACCGGACGCTCGGTGATGGCGGTGAAACTGGACGGTGCGGCCATCGGATCAGCCGCGGCATCGGGCAGCGTCGGCAGGCGGGGCGCCGCCACTTCGCTGTTGTCTTCGCCACGGATGCGGGTACCCACACCGAGCACGGTGGCCAACCAGGCCGCCGCCGCCAGCAGGGCAAGCCCCAGCAGGATCGCGCCGCGCAGGCTGAAGCGCTCACTCTGCATCGGTCTGCTCCACGTCGGCAGGAGGGTTGCCGGCGGCATCGACCTCGTCGGTGGCCGGCGCGGACGCGGTCCGCGTTGCCACGGCTGCCGCTTCGTCATCTCCCATAGAGGCAGGGGCCGCACCGGCCTCGGCGATTCCCGGCTGCAGATAACCGATCAGCTCGAAGGACACGTCAAGGCCGGTACCGGTTTCTTCGGTGGACTGCTGGAAGCGCTGCGCAAGCATGTTGAGGTTTTCCACGAACAGGCGTGGCGTCCCGGTTTCCAGCGCGTGCAGCACGCTGGCTGTTTCATCCACGCCGCAGCGCAACCTGACCTGCAAGGCGACCCGGACATAGCTGGCCTCGGTGCGGTTGTCCGGCATCGGCGTGCGGTTGCTGACCACGCAGCCGCGGTTCCCCGGGCTGGCGGACAGCACCACGTCCTGGACGCGCGAGGACAATGCCGCCGCCGCCGCCTCGGCGGTGGCTTCGGGCAGGAAGCCAGGCCGCTCACGCAGCGCCTGCTGCACCTGCTGCAGGCGCGCGCTCACCTCCGGTCGCTGGTCGATCTGTACCTGCACGCGGTGCTGGCGTTCCTGCAGTGCGACGATTTCCTGGTCGATCGCGCGCCACGGCACGGTAAAGAAGGGGTGGACCAGCAGCAGGTAGGCCAGCGCCAGCACGGCGAGCAGCAGCGCCAGCGCCAGCCAGCGGTCACGGGGCGTCGTTGGCACCGGCATCGGCCGCTCCCTTCTTCGCCATGGCGGCGGCAGCGTCGGCCGAAGCACGCAGCTCGGCGGTCAAGGTGAAGCGGTCACGGCCGCCTGCGGTTCCATCGGCCTGCAGTACGCCGGTCAGGTTCACCCGCTGCCACAGGGCGGACTGCTGCAGCAGCGGCACCAGCTGGTTGGCCTCGCGGCTCAGCCCGATCAACTGCAGTTGCTGGTTCTCCACACCGATCTTTTCAAGGAAGCTGCCATCGGGCAGCTTCCCACTCAATTCGTTCCATACCGCCAGCATCGTCGGTCGCTTGTGACGCTCTTCGTCAAGGAAGCGCGCCCCATCCACCAGCGCCTGCAGGCGCGCGCGTTCATCGGCCACGCCACGTGCGTTGCGTGCACTGCGCTCGACTTCTGCACGCAGCGTATCGGCGGCCTGTTCGCGGTTATGCAGCAATTGGCCACCCGCCAGCAGCAACATTACCAGCGCGGCCAGCGCCAGTAGCAGCTCCAGCCGCAGCTGGGGATTGCGCATGTGCCGGCGCAACGGAGGCGGCAGCAGGTTCACCTTCAACGGTTCACCAGAGCGATCCAATACGTCGATGCCACTGACTGCATCGGCCCAGCTGCCAACGGCCTGCTGCCACTGCTCAAGGCGCACACGCGGCAGCACCACCAGCTCGACATCCAGCTGGCCTGCGCCGGCATCACCCAACAGGCGTACGTCGTGGCTCACCTGGTCGGCGGTGAACGGGGTCTGCCGATCGATTTCGAAGCCCATCACGTCCAGCAGGCGACCCGCTGCAGCAGCCGGAACCCGCAGCGTGCGGCGCAGCACCTGGCCGCCATCCAACAGCCAGTAACGCGGCAGACGCTGCAGGCGCGGCGGCAGTGCGGCGGCCAGCGCGGCGGCCTGGCACGGCCATGGCAGCGTGGCCACAGCCAGGCGCTGGGTGCCGATTTCACGTTCCAGATGCAACTGGTCATCCCGTTGCCGCAGCAGCAGGCGCGCTGGCGCCCAGCCCAGCGCCCACTGCCAGCGGGCCGGCAACCAGGCCAGCAGTGAAGTCCGCCACCAGTGCAGGAAGTGGCCGGCCCGCGGCGCTACCTGTGCCGCTACCTGCCTGAATCCTTGCTGCCACGCTGTCATTGCGATGCCATTCCCTGCTCCCATTCAAGCACTGTGTAAGCCCGCCCCATCGCCACGCTCTGGGCATTGCGCACCACGGCCCGGCTGCTGGCGATGCGACCCCGGTCATCCGTGACCCGACAGTCGATACTATAGGTGCCACTGCCGCTGGCAATAGAGGCAGGACGCGACGGATCGTCTGCGCCGCTCCATTCCTGCTCCCGCTGGGCCAACACCAGGGCGGCATCCAGGCCCAGCGCGGTCAACACCGGTCCGCGCGCGAAACGTCCGTCAGGGCGTGACTGGCGGCCGTGCAGGGTCACCATCGGCCGCATCTGGCGGTACAGCGCCGGGGTGATTCCCAGCACCCGCTGCAGCTCGCCAAGGGTCTCGAAGCGGGCGTTGCGCGGGCCGTACGGCAGGCCCGCGGCGACATAGTCGCCCAGCTCGGCGCCGCCTCCAGCGGGACTGAGGTCATCGGCGTCGCGCCAGTCGATGATCGCACCGGCCAGCTGCGTTGCCTGCTGCGGGTCGACCTGCAGTGCGCGCAGGAAGCCCTCGAGCAAGGCGGCGTCGGCCAGGTTCAGGTTGATCTTGCCGCCTTCGTCTTCAATCCGGATATCCACTTTCGCACCATCGAACTGCCAACGATACGGCCGTCCATCGGGCTGCCAGGGGGGACGCGCGGGATCGGCGCGCAGCCGCGACATGGCATACGCCACCCCCGCACGGCCGATTTCCTGCGCGCGCCCGGTGTCGTCCTGCACCCGCTGCTGCAGTTGTTCGATACGCGCCGACAAGGCGAAGGCGCCGACCAGCGCGGTCAGCAACGCAATCAGCCACAGCACCAGGACCAGTGCCGCACCGCGCTGGGGGCGGGGTCGCACGCCGGTCATCGCGTCTGCTCCTGGCCGCTGTTTTCCAGCGCCACGCGCAGTTCCGGCCACGCCGGTCCGCGCAGCGGCTGCACCTGCACGGAAACCAGCAACGGCGGGCGGCGCGTATCCGGCCAAGCGTCCACCCAGTCGCTCAGTTGGCCACTGGTTTCGTCGCGGCCGCGGTAGCGCAGCGTCACCTGGCGCAGGCCATCGGCCAGCGGCTCCGGCGCGCGCGGGGGACGTTCCTGGATCTGCACGCCGTCCTGCACCATCACCAGCCCCAGCTGCAGCCGTACGCCCTGCCCGCTGCGTACCACCTGCAGGTCATGCACGTAGGATCCACCGCGCCCGAGATAGCCCGGGACTTCGGATACGAAGCGCAGGCGCTGCGCTTCACCGATGAAATAGACTGGTTCCCGCGCAGGATCGGCGGGCTCGATGCGGCTGCGCAGGGCCTGGCTCAACTGCCGTCGCAACAGTCCTTGCACCGCGCGCATGCGCTCGTTGTCGGCGGCGATCGCCTCGCCACGCTGGCTGATGGTCATGGTCGAACGCACGGTGACAAAGGCCAACGCGAGCCCCGCGGCCAGCAGCGCAGTGGCCAGCAATACTTCGATCAGGGTGAAGCCTGATGCGCGATGGTTCATGGGCTGGCCTCCAGCGTCGGCGGCAGCAGGCGCAGCGTGCGCCAGCGCAGTTCACCGGCGCGCGGCTGGGTCCAGCGCACCTGCAGTTCAAGCTCCACCAGGCGTGGGCCGGCCGATGCCTGCGCCTGAGCGGGCGGCGCGGGCGTACCACGGCCTTCCACGTAGGGACGCACCTGCAGTTGCCACTGGTAACGGCCCTGCTCCCAGCGGCCCTGCTGCTGGCCTTCCTGCAGTGGCGACTCGATGCCCACGCTGGTCAGCAGGGACTGTGCGTGCAGCACCGCGCGGGTGCGTACATCGGCCTGCCCGACCTGCCGCGCGGCACCGGACAGGGTACCCAGCAGCAGGGTCAACGCGATGCCAAGCAGCGCGAACGCCACCAGTACTTCGAGCAGGGTGAAACCACCCACGCGGCGACGTACCCGCATTGCGTACCGTGCGTGTGTCACGGGGCTGCATCCGGAGCGGAGCGCACTTCACCGGTCAGCCATCCCACGTCGATGCGCCATCGGGCGTCGCCTCGCTTCAGCACGATCCGGCCACCACTGGAGCCGCCATCGGGGTGGAACTCGATCGCGCCGCGCCCAGCGCCCGGCTGAAGCTGCGCGGCCCCCTCGAAGCTCACCTGCAACGATTCGGGCAGGTTGCCGCTGCGTCCGCCCGCTCCTTCCCAGCGGCGCGCACGCGGCTCGATGACGAAGCGCTGCACGGAACCACGCGCGATGGCTTCGGCGCGGGTCAGGCGCAGCTGGTTGGCCAGCTCCTTGCCGGCATTGCGCAGCTGGGCACCGGACATGCCACGCGCGAACATGCCGCCGGTGACCAGCCCGACCAGCGCGATCAGCGCGATGACCAGCAGCATTTCCAGCAGCGACATGCCGCCCACGCGCGGGTGGCACGCGGGCATCGGCTGCAGGCGCAGGCGGCTCAGCCCAGGCATGTGCGGGCTCTTCGCTGCATCACTGTTCGTAGCGGATGTCCGCATCGAAACTGGTGCCACCCGGCTTGCCATCCTTGCCCAGGCTGATCAGGTCATAGTCCTGGCTCTCGCCGGGGGCACGGTAATCCAGCGGCCGGCCCCACGGATCGTCCAGGTCCGATGCTTTCGCATAGGGGCCCATCCATCCGTTCACGCCACTGGGCGCGGTGACCAGTTCATCCAGTTTGCCCGGCAGGCGGTTGGTGTCCAGGCGGTAGTTGTCGATCTTGCTGGCAACGGTCTGCACCTGGGCCTTGGCCAGGTTCGCCTTGCCGCGGTCGGCACCGCCCAGCACGCGGCTGGCCACCAGGGTGAGCACCGCGCCGATCAGCACGATGACGATGATGATTTCCAGCAGGCTCATGCCGGACTGGCGGCGAGCGGAGGTAAAAGCTTTCAGGGGACGGTGTCGCATCGTCAGGGGTTCCTTTCCACGGGGAAAACAGGGTCAGCCAATGGCATTGGTCAGGTCGTACATCGGTACCAGCACCGCGATGATCACCAGCCCCACCACCGAGGCCAGCACCAGGGTGATCGCCGGCACCATCGCCGACAACATGCGGTCGATGCTGCGTGCGGTTTCCTGCTCGAAGGTATCTGCGGTCTTGAGCAGCATGGTATCCAGCGCACCGGATTCCTCGCCGACCTGGATCATCTGCAGCGCCAGCCGCGGGAAGCGCTTGCCACGTGCCAATGCGGCCGAAAGTCCGTTGCCGTTCTTGACTTCATCGGCGGCCAGGTCGATATCGGCGGCCAGCGCGCGGTTGCCCAGCACGTTGCGCGCAATGCCCAGCGCCGCCAGCAACGGCACGCCATTGCGCAGCAGGGTGCCCAGGGTGCGGGCCAGCCGCGCAGTCTCCAGTTTGCCGAGCAGGCCACCGATACCCCTGCGCTGCAGCAGCCAGCCATCCAGCGCCAGCCGGAACGCGGGCTGCCGCGCCTTGCGTTCGCCCAGCCAGGCCAGCAGCGCCGGCACCACGATGAAGAAGATCCAGCCATCGCGCACCAGCAGGCCCAGCTCCAGCACCAGCTGGGTGAACCAAGGCAGCGTGACATCCAGGCTCTCGTACATCTGCGCGAACTGCGGCACCACGTAGCCGAGCAGGAACAACAGGGCCCCGCCGACCACCACCAGCAGGATCGCCGGGTAGATCAGCGCATTGACCACCCTGCCCTGCAGCGCGCGGCTGCGCTCCAGGTAATCGGCCAGCCGTTGCAGCGTGTCGTGCAGGCTGCCACCGGCTTCGCCGGCACGCACCATGTTGATGTACAGGCGCGAGAACAGTCCGTGCTGGCGCTCCAGGGCGCTGGACAACGATGCGCCGCCGCGCACGGTGTCGCGGATTTCGCTGACCACGCGCCGCGAGCGTTCGTCTTCGGGCAGGCTGAGCAGGATGGTCAGGGCGCGGTCCAGCGGTTGGCCGGCACCGAGCAGCGTGGACAACTGCTGGGTGAACTGCAGCAGCGCGGCACCCTGGAACGGGCGCTGCTTGAACAGCCCGCGCAGGCGTCCCGCCTCCAGCCCACCTTCGCTGGCCAGGCGGGTTTCCATCGGCAGGTGGCCCTGCTCCTGCAGCCGGACCACCAGTTCGGCCTGGCTGGCCGCTTCCATCTGGCCATCGACCACTTCGCCCTGCGCATCCAGTGCCTTGTATCGGAACACCGGCATGCTCAGCCTTCCTCGGTGGTGCGCAGGACTTCTTCCAGCGTGGTCTGGCCGGCCAGCGCCTTCAGCAGGCCGTCTTCGTACATGGTGCGCATGCCGCCACTGCGGGCGATGCGTTCGATCTCGCCCATGCCGTCGCGGCGCATCACCGCGCGCCGCAGTTCATCGTTCATGACCAGGAATTCGACGATCGTGGTGCGCCCCAGGTAGCCGGTGGGCGCCAGCGCCGATGGTCGCGGACGATAGAGGTGGATGGTGCCTTCCGGCTGCAGCCGACGCAGGTCGAAGCGTTCGATTTCCTCCGGCGAAGCGGGATAGCGTTCGGCATGGGTTGGCTCCAGGCGGCGCACCAGGCGCTGGGCCAGGATGCCGTTGATGGTGGAGGTCAGCAGGTAGTCCTCCACGCCCATGTCCAGCAGGCGGGTGATGCCACCGGCGGCGTTGTTGGTGTGCAGCGTGGACAGCACGAGATGCCCGGTGAGCGCGGACTGGATCGCGATACGCGCGGTTTCCAGATCGCGCATTTCGCCGATCATGATGATGTCCGGATCCTGGCGCACGATGCTGCGCAGCGCATTGGCGAAGTCCAGCCCGATCTGCGGCTTGGCCTGTATCTGGTTGATGCCTTCGATCTGGTACTCGACCGGATCTTCGACGGTGATGATCTTGACGTCGGCGGTATTGAGCTGGCTCAGCGCGGTATACAGCGTGGTGGTCTTGCCCGAACCGGTCGGCCCGGTGACCAGCAGGATGCCGTGCGGCTGCTCGAGCACCTTGCGGAAGGCCGGCAGGAATTCCTCGGTGAAGCCGAGGCGCTGGAAATCGAACACCACGGTTTCGCGGTCCAGCAGGCGCATCACCACGCTTTCGCCATGCGCGGTCGGCACGGTGCTGACGCGCAGGTCCAGCTCCTTGCCCTGCACGCGCAGCATGATGCGGCCATCCTGCGGAAGGCGACGTTCTGCGATGTTCAGCCGCGCCATGATCTTGATGCGGCTGATCACCGCGGCGGTGAGATTGGACGGCGGGCTTTCCCCGTCGATCAGCACACCGTCAACGCGGTAGCGCACTTTCAGTCGGGTTTCGAAGGGCTCTACGTGGATGTCCGAGGCGCGCAGTTCCACCGCACGCTGGATGACCAGGTTCACCAGCCGGATCACCGGCGCTTCGGAAGCGAGGTCACGCAGGTGCTCGATGTCATCCACCGCGGCCCCTTCGCCATCTGCGGTTTCCACGATCGCGCCCATGGCGCTGCGACCCTGGCCGAACCAGCGCTCGATCTGGTCGTCGATCTCCGACCGCTGGCCCACCCGTGGGTGCACGTCCACGCCCATGGCCAGGCTGATCGCCTGGCAGGGATACGGATCATGCACGTCGGCCTGCCACAGCAGCAGGCCCTGTTCATCCAGCGAAACCGGACAGACGTGGAACTGTTTGAGGAAGCGCAGTGTCACCGGCAACGCATCGACCAGCGACGACGGCGGTGTTTCCGGCATCTGCCGCGCATCCAGCAACGGCACGCCCAGCACATCGGCGCTTACCTGCGCCTGGTCGCGTTCGGACACCAGACCCAGGCGGACCAGCAGCGACAGCAGGCTGCCACCGGATTCGGCGTGCAGGGTGCGGGCGCGGACCAGATCGGCATCCTTCAACCGTCCGCGCAGGAGCAGCGCGTCGATCAGCGACGTTTCGATGGTGTCCACGTTGACCTGGTCGGCTACTGCGTTCACAAAGTGCCTCGCCTGCAATCGTCCAGACTTTAGCAGTTCGNCAGTCCGTCTACATCAACGTGATGGCTTACTGCGTGGCGAGCAGCGAGACACCGGAGAACGCCGCGTCACCGGCCAGCTTCACGTAGTAGGTGCCAGCCACCGGCGCAGTGATGCGCACGGTTTCGGCATTGCCTGCACGGGTCGACTTGGCGGTGTACACCACGGTCGAGGTGCCGGTGTCCGCGCCCACGTGCAGCGACACATTGCCGGTGCCGCCGTAGGTGACGAAGCTGACCGGCTTGCCGGCCGTGGCGACGAAGCTGTACAGCTTCTCGCTGCCGCTGGCGCCGGCGATGCCGCCCACGGCGACCTTGTTGGTCAGCGGGGTGGCAGGCGGTGCGCAGTTTTCGGTGCACGGCTCCTTCAACGCTTCATCCAGTGCCGCCTTGGCATCGACGATGCCGGTACCGATCGGCGTACCGGCCGGGATGGTGACCGGGAACGCACGCGCGGTCTGCTTGAGCAGCGTCTCCATCTCCGCCGGGGTCAACGGATCGCGGTCCGCATCGGCCAGCGCGCCCTGCACCAGGGCAGCCACGCCGGCGACATGCGGCGAAGCCATCGAGGTGCCGGCCATGCCCATGTAGCTGTAGGCACCGGAGGTCGGGGTGGTGGTGCCGTTGTAACCTGCCTGCCACACGTAGCCGCCCGGGTTGCCGTCGACACCGCCACCGCCGCCCGGGCCGGACAGGTCGACGACCGTACCGAAGTTGGAATAGGAGGCAATGCCGCCGGTGATGCGGCTCGCACCCACTGCGATCACGTTGCTGCAGCTGGCCGGGCGGAAGTTGGCCGCGTTGGAGGCCGAGTTGCCGGCCGCGACCACCACAAGGGTGCCGCGTGATACCGCGCCATTGATCGCATCCTGGTACAGCGGGTCACAGGCCGAGCCGCCGCCCAGGCTCATGTTGATGATGTCGGCCGGGGTCGCATTGGCTGGAACGCCAGCGACGGTGCCACCCGATGCCCAGGTGATCGCATCGGCAATGTCGGACAGGTAGCCACCGCACTTGCCCAGCACGCGCACCGGCAGCACGCTGGCCTTGTGCGCCACGCCAGCCATGCCGAGCGCGTTGTTGGTCGCTTCGGCGATGGTGCCTGCCACGTGGGTGCCGTGCCACGAGCTGTCTTCGGCCAGCGAGCCGTCGTAGCATTCGTTGTCGTTCTCGACCCAGTCGCCCATGTCCAGCGCACCGGGGACGCGCTCGTCGGTTGGACGACGCGACGTTTCCGCATCACTGATGAAATCGTAGCCGGGCAGCAGCGCGCCGCTGGCAAAGTCCGGGTGCTGCGGCAGGATGCCGGTGTCCAGCACCGCCACCACCACGCCTTCGCCGGCCCCCACATCCCACGCAGCCGGTGCATTGATGCCCCCGGTGGCGCTGTTCAGATGCCACTGGTACTGCGCGTAGTACGGATCGTTCGGCACCAGGGCCGGCGTTGCGTCAGCCTGGACGACGGCACGCGCGCGCGCCGGCGTGCCGGCATCGATGGCATACATGCGTGCGTCCGGCACGGCGTACTGCACGGCCGGATCGGCGCGCAGTTCAGCCAGCACCTTGTCCAGGTCGGCACCGGCCAGGCGGGATTTCAGGCGGATCAGGTCGGCACCCACGCCGAGACGGCGTGCGACCTGCGGACTGAACGCGGCAGCGCGGGCGCTGGCGGTGCCGCGGTTGCCGGACAACGTGGCACGCGACAGCGCACCATTGACGACCGCCACCTTGGCCGCGCTGCTGCTCGCCGCGCTGCTGCCGGCCTTGTACTTGACGATGATGCCGTTCGCCGCCTGCTGCTGCGCAGCGGGGACCTGCTGCTGCGGCGCACTGACCTTCAGGTCGGCGGCCTGGGCCATGCCCGCGCCTGCGGTCAGCGACAGTACGGCGGCGGCGAGTACGTTGATGCGAAGGTTCTGCTTGTTGATCACGTCGAAATCCTCTTCTGGGTCGATGGTGGAACCAAACCTGCGGCCTTACTCCCTGCAACTACCCCTGGCTGGCCTCGCCAGGGTTGCCGTGACCCGCCCCCTCAGGCTTCACTGGCCAGCGGCGACCGGACGGTCGCCGCCGTGTTTCTTCCCTCGTCCAGGCGTTACCAGCCGAAGCCGGCACCGACGCCTACCGAGCTGTCATCACTGCTGAACGCGCCACCGAAGGTCACCGTTGCGCGGTCGCTGACCGCACGCTGGTAGCCCAGTGACAACGCCGATTCGCCGCCCTGGAAGCCGACGCCGACGCCGACCCGGTTCTGGGTGCGCACACCGGCCGCACTGGTGGCCATGTTGAGCATCGCCGCGCTCATCGCGCCCTGCTGGTCGATGCGGCGGTCCATGTTGCGCAGCTTGCCGTCGACGTCGCCCTTGAACACGTCGAAGCTGTCGGCGACCGACTTGATGCGCGAATCGGTGTAGCTGTTGGCCGAGGCCACGCCGCTGTCCAGCTGGCCCTTGTTGACCGCGTCGGTGGCCTGGGTACCGGCGGCGACGTTGGTCACCTGGCGTTCGTTGCCAACGCTGCCGACCGACACCGAGTTGGCGCGGTCTGCGACCGAGCCCTGGCCCAGTGCCACCGAATTGTCCGCCGAGGCCGTTGCCCCCAGGCCGATCGCCGTGGCACCTGCGCCACTGGCGACCGCGCCCTGGCCGACTACTGCCTGCGGGCTGACGTCCGCGGCCGGGGTGGCGACCGGCAATGTGCCGCCGGCGGCCGTGGACGGGCCGCTGCCACCGGCGGCCGGCGACGGTGCGGTACTGACCGGCGTGCCCGAAGCCAGGCTCTGGCCCAGGTTGGAAACCCGGCTGTCCAGCGCGGTCAAGGCGTCGCCGACGTTGTTGTAGGTGTTGCCCTGGATGATGTAATTCGGCGCGACGAACACGCCCTGCAGGCCGACGCTGGCGCCACCGCCCAGCATGCTGGCCGCATTGGCCAGCGACTGGAAGAGCTGGCCACCGTTGACGGCCTGGCGGCTGTCGCCGCTGATGCTGCCGGCGGCGATGTTGTCCACCACCGTGCCCTGGGTGCCGCTGAAGGTCAGCTTGCCGTGCTCGGAGTCATCGTAGGCCAGGGTGTTTGCCTGGGTGGTCTGCAGGCCGCCGATGCGGTTGTCGATATCGCTGACCTTGGTTTCTACCGCACCCACCCGCTGGTTGGTGCTGGTCAGCTGTGAACCAGTCACCGCATCGCTGCTGTCGGCGGTCAGGCGACCATCGGCCACGTTGACGATGCGACGGGTCGCCGGTGCACTGGCTCCGTTGCCGCCGCCGACCGACACCACGTTCGCTTCCAGCGCCTGCGAACCGGCGCCGAGTGCGACGCTGCGTGCGCCGCTGGCAAGCGCGTCACCGCCAAGGGCGAGCGAGCCGGAACCGGAGGCCACGGCCGAGTTGCCGACCGCGGTGGCGTTGAACGCGCTGGCCTGCGAGAGACCACCGACCGCCGTGCTGAAGTCGCCACTGGCATCGGCACGGAAGCCGAGGCTGGCGGCCACGCTGCCGTTGGCACTGCTCTCTGCACCGACGGCCGTCGCCGCATCGCCGGCGGCGCTGCTGAAATAGCCCACTGCCACCGACTCCACGCCCGATGCTTCGGACAAGGCGCCAGCAGCGGTGCTGCCGGTGCCACTGGCCACGCTGGCGGCACCGAAGGCCGAACTGGTTTCAGCCGATGCCACGCTCTCTGCACCGTTGGCGGTAGCGTACTCGGCCGATGCAGCCGCGTTGGCACCGCTGGCGGTGGCATTCGCTGCTGCCGCCAAGGCATTGAAGCCGACTGCCGAGGCGTTGGCACCCACCGAGGTCGCGCCACTGCCCAGCGCGATCGCACCGTCCCCCAGCGCATTGCTGGCTTCGCCTGCGGCCAGCGCGTTCTCGCCGTCCACCAGCGCACCGGCGTCACTGTCTTCGCTGCCGCTTGCGGCGAAGTACTTGCTGGCCGTCGCACCGGCTGCGGCAACGGCTTCCAGCTGGGCCAGGTTCACCGCATCGGTGGCCTCGCTGCCGGCGGCCACGTTGGTGATCTGGCGGGTGGCCCCAGCGCCACCGACCGACACGCTGTTGTCGCGGTCGGCGATGGAGTCTGCACCCAGCGCGACGCTGTTGAGCCCTGCGGATATCGCCGCGTTGCCGATCGCGGTGCTGTTGACCCCGGACGACCACGCACCACCACCGACTGCGGTGGAGTAGTTGCCCGATGCTTCGGTGGCGTACAGCCCACCGAGCGCGCCACCGACGGCCACGCTGTTGGTGCCACTGGCGATGCTGGCCTGGCCGGCCGCCGTGCTGTACGCACCGCTGGCCACCGCGTCCCCGCCGAGTGCCACCGAGTTCGCACCTGATGCATCGGCGAAGCTGCCCAGCGCAGTGGCATTGAACGCTGACGCCTGTGCGTAACCGCCCACCGCCGTGCTGTAGCCGGCGGTCGCTTCGGCGGCGAAGCCGAAGCTGGCGGCCGTGGTGCCGATGGCGACCGCTTCGGAACCCACCGCCGTGGCGCCGCTGCCATCGGCGGTGCTGAAGTAACCCACCGCGACCGCTTCTTCGCCGCTGGCTTCAGCCAGCACGCCGCTGGCGGTGCTGCCGGCGCCGGTGGCCATGCTGCCGGCGCCGAACGCCGCACTCATTTCACCCGAGGCCAGGCTCTCTGCCCCATTGGCGGTGGCGTACTCACCAGACGCCACGGCGTTGGCACCGTTGGCGATGGCGTTGGCGGCCGTGGCCTGCGCGTTGAAGCCGCTGGCGCTGGCATTTTCACCCGAGGCCAAGGCATTGAAGCCGACCGCGGCGGCATTGTTGCCGATCGCGGTCGCGCCGCTGCCGAGTGCAACCGCGCCATCGCCGATGGCGTTGCTGGCCTCGCCGGCGGCCAAGGCGTTTTCGCCTTCGACGAAAGCACCCGCATCGCTGTCTGCGCTGCCGCTTGCCTGGAAATACCTGCTGGTGGTTTCGCCCACTGCCGCCACCGCGTCCAGCTGGTCCAGGTTCACCGCATCGGTGCCTTCGGTACCCGCTGCCACGTTGGTGACCTGGCGCTCGTTGCCGGCACTGCCTACCGAGACCGTGTTGTCACGGTTGGCCACCGAGTCGGCGCCCAGCGCTACCGAGTTGACCGCATTGGCGCTGGCGAAATAGCCGATGGCCGTGCTCTGGTCGCCGGTAGCGAACGCCAGCGTGCCGGCCGCCGTGGCGTTGTCACCGCTGGCCTGCGCACCTGCGCCCACCGCCGTGGCGGCTTCGCCGCTGGCTTCGGTGGAGATGAAGAAGCCCAGGCCAGGCAGCAGATCGACCGGACCACCGATGGCCGTGCTGCTGGTGCCGGTGGCGAGGGTCTGCGTACCGATGGCCGTGGAGTAGTCGCCGATGGCGTTGGATACCGCACCGAAGGCAGCAGACTGCGCGCCGGAGGCATACGCACCCAGACCGTAGGATGCTGCACCGAAACCGCTGGCAACAGCGCTGGCACCGACGGCAGTGCCGCCGAGCCCCGCACTGGTGGCACCGGTATCCACCGGCACGCCGCCATTGGTGATCAACGGATTGCCGTCCTCGTCCACGGCTACGCCGCCAACGGCGACGCTGCCCGGGCCGGTGGCCTGCGCGTTGTTACCGAATGCGGCGCTGTTCTGCCCGGCTGCCAGGGCGTTGAAGCCGACCGCCGTGGCACTCTGAGCCACCGCCGTAGCCCCACTACCGAGCGCCGTTGCGCCAACGGCCAGTGCGTTGGACGCCTCGCCGATGGCCGTTGCGTTGGCGCCGGAGGCGAAGGCACCGGCGTCGCTGTCATCACTGCCGGTGGCCTGGAAGTACTTGCTGGTCGCTTCGCCGGCGGCGGCCACCGCGTCCAGCTGGTCCAGGTTCACCGCATCGGTGCCTTCGGTACCCGCTGCCACGTTGGTGACCTGGCGCTCGTTGCCGGCAGTGCCGACCGAGACGCTGCGTTCGCGATCGGCGATCGAACCGGCCCCCAGGGCCACGCTGTTGTCACCGGCAGCGCTGCTGCCCGCACCGATCGCGATGGCACTCTCGCCGAGCGCTTCGGAATTGGTACCGATGGAGATGCTGTTGATGGTGTTGCCGAGCGCCTGGTAACCCATCGCGACGCTGTAGTCACCGTAGCCGAATGCACCGCGGCCGACCGCCGTGGAGCTGGCCCCATCGGCCCAGCTGTTGTAACCGATGGAGGTCGACCCGCTCCCGCTGGCCCAAGCCGCCGGTCCAAACGCGGAGGCATTGGTCGCCGTGGCCCATGCACTGGAACCGAACGCCGTTGCACCTGCCGCGGTGGCGAAGCTGTAGCCGCCGACGGCGGTGCTTTCATCGCTGCTCGCCCACGCGCTGTCACCGATCGCCACGCTGTAGCCGCCGGTTGCGCGCGCTTTGTTGCCGCCGGCGAAGCTGTTGTCGCCGGTGGCCTGTGCGCCGGAGCCGAAGGCATTGCTGACCAGGCCGGTAGCCTGTGCCGCGTTGCCCACCGCAGTGGAACCGGCGCTGGCGGTGGTGCCGGTCAGTACCGCGCTGCCGTCATCGTTGAAAATCGGGGAGTTGTATTCGTCATAGGCCTGGCCGAGGCCACCGATGGCCACCGCGCCTTCGCCGCCGGCGCTGGTGTTGCGGCCGACCGCCACGCTGTCGTTGCCGACGGCAGCAGCACCTGCGCCCTGTGCGACGGCGCCATCACCGATGGCGTTGCTGGCCGAACCGGCCGCCAGCGCCCCTTCGCCTTCGGCCCATGCACCGATGTCGGTGCCGGTTTCCGGCTGTGCCTGGAAGTACTTGCTGGTGTTCTCCGCACCAGCGGCGACCGCATTGAGCTGGTCCAGGTTGACCGCGTCGCTGCCCTCGGTACCGGCGGCCACGTTGGTGATCTGCCGCTGCATGTCGGTGTTGCCGACCGATACGCTGTCCGCGCGGGTAGCGATGGAGTCGGCACCCAGTGCCACGCTGTTGTCACCGCGTGACTCGGCCGCATTGCCGAGCGCGGTGCTGTTGGCGCCCGGCGACCAGGCACCGCCACCGACGGCGGTGGAGTAATTGCCGGAGGCTTCGGTGGCGAGCAGGCCGAACAGCGCCCCACCGACGGCCACGCTGTTGGTGCCACTGGCGATGCTGGCCTGGCCGGTTGCGGTGCTGTAGCCGCCACTGGCCGCCGAATCGGCGCCCACGGCAACCGAGCTGTTGCCCGTGGCCGCACTGCCGGTACCCATGGCAGTGGAGAAATCACCGGTGGCATTGGACACCGCGCCGAACGCGGATGCCTGCGCGCCGCTGGCATAGGCCCCCACGCCGTAGGACGAAGCGGCGAAGCCGCTGGCGTCGGCGCTGGCACCGACGGCCGTGCCGCCCACGCCGGCACTGGTCGCACCGGTGTCCACGGGCACCCCGCCGTTGGTGATCAGCGGGTCGCCATTGGCGTCCACTGCCGCACCGCCAACGGCCACGCTGCCCGGGCCGTTGGCCTGGGCGTTGTTACCGAAGGCGGCACTGTTCTGGCCGCTGGCCAGCGCGTTGAAGCCGACTGCCGTCGCATTGCTGGCGACGGCGGTCGCGCCGCTGCCGAGCGCGGTGCTGCCGTCGGCCAGCGCATTGGACGCCTCGCCGATGGCGGTGGCATTGGCGCCGGCCGCGAACGCGCCGGCGTCGCTGTCTTCGCTGCCGGTGGCCTGGAAATACTTGGCCGTGGTGTCGGCTACAGCAGCCACTGCGTCCAGCTGCTCGAGGTTCACTGCATCGGTGGCCTCGGTACCGGCCGCTACATCGGTGATCTGGCGCTCGTTGCCGACGCTGCCGACCGCGACCGAATTGGCGCGCACTGCCTCGGAGTTGGCGCCCAGCGCCACGCTGTTGGCCCCCCGTGCCGTGCTGTAGAAGCCGACCGCGGTGCTGTCTTCGCCGCTGGCCCAGCTCTGCGCGCCGAGCGCGCTGGCGCGGTCGCCGGGGGCGTAGGCGAAGTAACCGACAGCAGTGGCCTGCTCGCCGGATGCTTCGCTCAGCGTGCCGCTGGCCAGGCTGAGGTCACCGCTTGCGATGGCACCGGCGCCCACGGCCGTGGCCGATTCGCCGCTGGCCTGGGTCTGAACGAAGTAGCCCAGGCCCGGGATCAGGTCCGCCGGTCCGCCGATGGCCACGCTGCTGGTGCCGGTGGCGACCGATTCGGTGCCGATGGCGGTGGAGTAATCGCCGATCGCATTGGACACCGCACCGAAAGCGGACGCCTGCGCGCCGCCAGCGTAGGCACCCAGGCCATACGAAGACGACGCAAAGCCGCTGGCCTCGGCGCTGGCGCCGACCGCGGTGGCGCCCACCCCGGCACTCGTGGCGCCGGTATCCACCGGCACGCCGCCGTTGGTGATCAGCGGGTTGCCATCGGCGTCCACTGCCGCACCACCGACCGCCACGCTGCCCGGGCCGCTGGCCTGGGCGTTGTTGCCGAAGGCGGCGCTGTTCTGGCCGCTGGCCAGCGCGTTGAAACCGACCGCCGTCGCATTGCTGGCCACGGCGGCAGCACCGCTGCCGAGGGCCGTGCTGCCATCGGCCAGCGCATTGGACGCCTCACCGATGGCGGTGGCATTGGCGCCGGCGGCGAAGGCGCCGGCATCGCTGTCGTCGCTGCCGGTGGCCTGGAAATACTTCGCCGTGGTGTCGGCGACGGCAGCCACTTCGTCCAGCTGGGCCACGTTGACCGCATCGGTGTCGGCCGTGCCGGCCTTCACGTTGGTGATCTGGCGCTCGCTGCCGGCACTGCCGACCGACACGCTGTCGGCGCGGGTGGCGATGGAATCCGCACCCACCGCCACGCTGTTGCTGGCCGATGCCACGCTGCCTGCACCGAGCGCGGTGCTGCTGGTCGCGCTGGCCTGCGCGCCGCCACCGAAGGCGGACGCAAGCGATTTGCCAGCGATGGCGTCGGCGCCGATGGCCACGGCGTACAGGCCGGTGGCGGTGCTGCTGTCACCCACGGCCACTGCGGTCGCACCGGAAACCACTGCGTTGCCGGTCACCGCGCATTGCGCCAGCGAGCCGTCCGCCAGGGTGCACGCTTCGGTGCCACCGACTGCAACGGACTGGGCCAAGGCCGACGGCATGGCCGCTCCCCATCCCAAGGCCATCGCCAACGAGGCGCCCACCAGGATCGGACCACTGCCTCGGCGGCGCTTGTCGATGACGTTGCCGGGCTGGTCGGAAGAGGCCAGTTCCGAGGCCACGACCAGCTGTCCGAGTGCTTTGTTCCAGACCTTGCGATAAATCCGATTCATCTGCGTACGACTCCTGGTTGGGCTGGTTTTCGGGCAAAGCAACGCCACCGCCGGGCCCGATGGCCCAACGTCCCCTGAGGGCGTTTGTTCGCGTGATTTACTGCAGTTGCCGAACGGCGAGCAGTGCAACGTGAAGCGGTGCGCGCGGTCCTGCGGGTGCGGCTGACTGAATGTTTCCAGAACGAGCTAAAGGTTTAACGTGAACATTTCCTGACGTCAATAGCTTGACGAAGAAAAAAGAAATGACGTGACTGCCTTCTCGGTTCAGTGCATTCATGTGAAGAGTTCAGCCTGTTCCAAGCGAGCTGGACTTCGCCTGTTCAGTAACCTATTGGCGCCCAACGTCGCGCATCGAGCATGTTCCAAGAAAAAACCCGCCGGTTGCCCGGCGGGTTCTCAGTACGCCTGCGGATTGGCGCTCTGCATCACTGAACGGTGTTCAGCCGCACCATACGCGGGCGTTGCGGAACATCCGCAGCCACGGCGAGTCGCCCTGCCATTCAGCAGGTGCCCAGCTCAGGTTGAGCGCACGCGGCGTGCGTTCCGGGTGCGGCATCATGATGGTGACCCGGCCATCGGTGCTGGTCAGGCCGGTGATGCCCTCGGGTGACCCGTTGGGGTTGAGGGGGTACTGGCTGGCCACGTTGCCGTCGCCGTCGATATAGCGCAGTGACACCCGGGCAGCGGCCTGGTCCACGGCGGTGTCGAACACCGCGCGGCCTTCCCCGTGCGCCACCGCCACCGGCAGCCGCGAACCGGCCATCCCGCGCAGCAGGATCGAAGGCGATTCCACGACTTCCAGCAACGCGGTGCGGGCTTCGAACTGCTCGCTGGCATTGCGGCGGAACTGCGGCCAGTGCTCGGCACCCGGGATGATCGACTTGAGCTGGCTGATCATCTGGCAACCGTTGCAGACGCCGAGCGAGAAGCTGTCTTCGCGCGCGAAGAACGCCGCAAATGCATCGCGCAGCGCATTTCGCTCCAGGATCGAGGTCGCCCAGCCACGCCCTGCACCGAGCACATCGCCGTAGCTGAAGCCACCGCAGGCGGCCAGGCCGGTGAAATCGCGCAGGTCCACGCGGCCTTCGATCAGGTCGCTCATGTGCACGTCGAACGCACTGAAGCCGGCACGTTCGAAGGCGTTCGCCATTTCAATCTGGCCGTTGACGCCCTGCTCGCGGAGGATGGCGACCTTCGGCCGGATCCCGGTGTTGATGAACGGCGCACCGATGTCCTCATCCAGGTCGAAGCCCAGCTTCGGCTTCAGGCCCGGTGCGTTGAAGGCGCGTGCGACCTCGCGTTCCTGGTCGGCGGTCTCAGGGTTGTCACGCAGTTTCTGCATGGCATGGGTGACCGACCACCAGGCATCGAACAGCGCTTCCCAGCGCCACTCGACCACGTTTTCGCCGTGCAGCGATACACGCACCACCGGTGCGGTGGTCGGCCGCGCGATGCGCTGCGCGCACTCGGTCAGGGCGTGGCGTTCCACCAGGTCGGCGAACGCCGCCCGGTCTTCGCGCGCGACCTGCACCACCGCGCCCAGCTCTTCGTTGAACAGGCTGCGGAACGGATCATCGCCCCAGGCATCGAGCAGGATGTCCAGGCCCATCCGCGAGGCAAACGCCATCTCGCACAGCGCGGCGAAGGCGCCGCCGTCGCTGCGGTCGTGGTAGGCCATCAGCAGGCCGTCACGGCGCGCATCGCGGATCAGTTCGAAGAATGCGCGCAGGCGCTGCGGATCATCCAGGTCCGGCGCGGTGCCACCGAAGGCCGGCAGGCCACCGTGGTCGGCATGCACCTGGGCCAGGATCGAACCGCCCATGCGCTGCTTGCCGGCACCCAGGCCGATCAGCCACAGCTCGCTGTCCAGATCCCGCTGCAGCAGCGGGGTCAGCTGCTGGCGCACGTCCAGCACCGGCGCGAAGGCGGTGATCACCAGCGACACCGGCGACACACTCTTGTGCGCCTCGCCTGCGTCATGCCATTGCGCCTGCATCGACAGCGAATCCTTGCCGACCGGAATGCTGATGTCCAGCTGCGGGCACAGCTGCATGCCGACGGCCTTGACCGCGTCGTACAGCAACGCATCTTCGCCGTCGTGGCCGGCAGCGGCCATCCAGTTCGCCGACAGCTTCACTTCGTCCAGCGCATCCACCGGTGCGGCGCACAGGTTGGTGATCGCCTCGCCGACAGCCATGCGCGCCGATGCGGCGGCATCCAGCAGGGCCAACGGGGTGCGTTCGCCCAGCGACATCGCCTCGCCGACCACGCCATCGAAGCCGGTCAAGGTGATCGCCACGTCCGATACCGGTACCTGCCACGGCCCGATCATCTGCTCGCGCGCGGTCAGGCCACCGACACTACGATCGCCGATGGTGACCAGGAAGTTCTTCGCCGCCACCGTCGGGTGCGCCAGCACGCGCAGGCCGGCTTCATGCAGGTCCAGGCCGCTGGTCTTCAGCGCCGGCCAGCGCGGCGCCGGCGGGTGGCTGGTATCGCGATGCATCTTCGGCGGCTTGCCGAACAGCACGTCCATCGGCAGGTCGATCGGAGCGTCGGCCGGGATATTGCCCGGCGTCGCACCGTAGGCCACCACCAGGTGTTCTTCGGCGGTCGCCACGCCCACGGCGGCGAACGGGCAGCGCTCGCGCGCACACAGCGCGGCGAATTCGGCCAGCCGTTCCTGGGCCACGCCCAGTACGTAGCGTTCCTGCGATTCGTTGCACCACAGCTGCATCGGCGACAGCGACGGATCATCGCTGGGCACCTTGCCCAGGTCGATCACACCGCCCACGCCGGAATCATGCAGCAGTTCCGGAATGGCGTTGGACAGGCCACCGGCACCGACGTCGTGGAAGAATTTGATCGGGTTGTCCAGCCCCATGCCGACGCAGCGGTCGATCACTTCCTGGCAGCGACGCTCCATCTCCGGGTTGTCGCGCTGCACGCTGGCGAAATCGAGGTCTTCGGCACTTTCACCGGAGGCCACCGACGAGGCGGCACCACCGCCCAGGCCGATCAGCATCGCCGGGCCGCCCAGCACGATCACCGCATCGCCCGCCTGCAGCGAGATCTTGTCGACCTGCACGCGGTCGATCGCGCCCAGGCCGCCGGCCAGCATGATCGGTTTGTCGTAGGCGCGGGTGATGCCGCCCTCGGCCAGTTCGAAGGTGCGGAAGTAACCGAGCAGGTTCGGCCGGCCGAATTCGTTGTTGAACGCGGCACCGCCGAGCGGGCCGTCGAGCATGATGTCCAGCGCCGGGGCCATGCGCGGGTTCAGCGCGCGCGGCGCCTCCCACGGCTGCGGCAGGGTCGGGATGCGCAGGTGCGACACCGAGAAACCGGTCAGGCCGGCCTTCGGCTTGCCGCCGCGGCCGGTCGCGCCTTCGTCGCGGATCTCACCGCCGGCACCGGTCGCCGCGCCCGGGAAGGGAGCGATGGCGGTGGGGTGGTTGTGCGTTTCCACCTTGATCTGGAACGCGCTGGGCAGCACCGCTTCGCTGCGGTACTGGCCGCTGGCCGGATCCGGCCGGTAGCGTGCGGCCGGATGGCCTTCGATCACCGCGGCGTTGTCGCTGTACGCGCTGAGCGTGTGCTGCGGGGTCTGCTGGTGGGTGTTCTTGATCATCCGGAACAGCGAGCGATCCTGCTCCTGGCCGTCGATGGTCCAGCTGGCGTTGAATATCTTGTGCCGGCAGTGTTCGGAGTTCGCCTGCGCGAACATCATCAGTTCCACATCCGACGGCTTGCGCCCGAGCTGGCCGAAGCGCTCGCGCAGGTAGTCGATCTCGTCCTGCGCCATGGCCAGGCCGAGGCGCTGGTTGGCGCCTTCCAGGTCATCCAGCGCCACGCGTTCCAGTTCGCCGCGCGCTGGGGTGGAGAACAGCGTGCTGCCCTGCTCCACTGTCTCCAGTACCGACTGCGTCATCGGGTCATGCAGCGCCTTCACCAATGCCTGTTGCGCGGCCGGATCGGTCGGCCAACCCAGCACATCGATGCGCAGACCGCGTTCCACCCGGCTGACCGGCTGGCCCGCTCCGCGCACCAGTTCGGTGGCCTTGCTGGACCACGGCGAGAGGGTACCCAGGCGCGGCACCACGAAGCGTCGGGTGGCGCCTTCGGCCAGCGGCTCGGCCCGTTCACGCGCCTCCAGGATCCGGCACAGAGTGGCGGTATCGGCCACGCCCTGCCCGTCGGGCTGGATGAAGTAGACCTGCCAGGCTCCGCTGATGCGCAGATCGGCGGCAATGGACTGCAGGCGGGATTCGAGACGTTCGCGGCGGAACGCCGACAGGGCGGGCGCGCCCTCGAGGACCATCATGTCCGGGGAACCGTGGTTGGGAAACGGGCCCGATAGTGTACCGGAAGCGGCGTGGCGGGCCCCGATGGCCGATAACTGGAGGCCGCTGCGCGGACAACGCGCGACGGTGATCCTCCCCCAGACCGACGAGCCCACTGCCATGCTGTCTGCTTCCGCGACCATTCTGTCCACTACGCCCGGCCCCCTGTCCTCGACCGCCCTGCTGCGCCAGGGCCTGCGCCAGATCAGCGCGGCCGGGCTGGCCCCCGTCCCTGTGCCCCGGC
Source organism: Stenotrophomonas sp. CFBP 13724 (assembly GCF_014841975.1). Classification (NCBI taxonomy): domain Bacteria; kingdom Pseudomonadati; phylum Pseudomonadota; class Gammaproteobacteria; order Lysobacterales; family Lysobacteraceae; genus Stenotrophomonas; species Stenotrophomonas sp. CFBP 13724. The sequence goes on along the minus strand of NZ_JACYUW010000002.1, from coordinate 243,109 downwards.
ATGTCGTCAACTCCGGGCCGGGCCGGATCGCCCCGCACCAGGTAGACCTGGGGGGGCTTCGCGCCGTGCGTGAAAACGCGATGCGCTTCTGGCAGGGCCAGCAGGATCCGCTCAGCCTGGTGCGCCCTGCCCCATCGCCGCAGCGACCGCAAGCGAAACCTCAACCTCAACCGCCCCGGCCGCTGTATGGCGCCCTGCCGTTGCCGCCGCCGCGGGTATTCGCGCTGGCCCGCTGCGGCCCGTGGCAGAGGCCGCAGGTGTCGGCCCCGCCGAGAATCGTCGAGGCCGTGCGCAAGCGCTTCGAGCCCAGCCTGGAACTGGAAAGCTGGTTGAGCGAACAGCCCATCGTGGTGCGCCGCGAGGAGCGTCATCCGCTGGGTCTGCTCAGCCTGCAGGGTCTGCCGCTGTTGGAGCGCAATACAAGCCACCGCAGCGAGCCCTGGCCCAGCCGCACCAGCACCAGCGTTGTGCGTGGCACGGTGGCGCGGGCGGTTGCCCTGAAGCAGGCGCGCGACCGAGCGGCCGGTGGCGGGGATCGCGTGTCGTCAGCAGCCAGGAGCGGCCTGGACCACGCCTTGCCCGCCTCACCCGACAGCGGCCTGTCGCTTGACTCCAGCGATGACGACAGGGAGACCTCGGATGCCGACATCTGCGCGCGGCGGATCGCAGCCTTCCATCAGACGTGTCCGGATAGACAGCGATTGGACGATCTGCTGCGTGGACTCATCCCGAAGCCGTCGGCGCAGTGTCCGCACCCCCCGCATTTCTACCCTGTCCGGCCGCAGGCCAGTGAACTGCATCCCTTTGGCATCCACCGGGAGTTGCGTGCCGCGTGCCGCTGAGGTCGCCGGCGGCTGCGCGATTTCTGGCGGCGACCGGGTGCTTCAGCGACCACGCTGGGGTCACGCCCTACACCGAGGAAATCCCATGTTCTGCGTCAAGTACACCCCCCCATCCTTCGCCCCGCGCATCGCTGCCGAGCTGCCGCGTGCCGCACGGCAAGCCGAAAGCCTGTCGCTCTCACGCATTCACAACACCGACGCGATGCCGCGTTCGTCTGCCAGGATGGCCAACTACCGTGCGTTCACGCGGAGCTACACGCCCGCAGGACCAGAGGCCGGCTCCCGCCCCTGGATGATTACCGAGAAAGCTGGCCCGACGGTCCCGGTGCCCGCGACCCTCCCCGCCGCCCATAAGTTCTGCGCATTTACCGGAATCCCGTTGCGCAATGGGTTGCTCGATGTAACAAGCAGGCCCTCCGTACATCGCGCATCCGCCGCATTCCAGACTGGCTCCCGTGCGCCCACTGTCGTCGGCCTGCGCGCACCGGAAATGCGGCCGTTTTTCTCGATGTTGACCGGGGTCGCAGCGGCCACCACGGCTGAAAACAAGACGCAGCCCACGCCTTCGGCCGCTTCGGTGGTGTTGTCGGCAGGGTCGGCGGCTGCGTGTTCACGCGGCCAGGCTACAGCGCAGCGCAGTGGCGATGAGGTGCTGAACGACATCGGCGCACTCCGCAAGAAGTGGCAGGACGGGTACTTCGCATCAAGCGCAAGCCAGACGTCCGCAATGCAGGATTCCGCTGACAGGGTCAATCGTATCCGCGCGGAGATCGCGCAGGCGCGAAACAGCCGCACCTGAGTCACGCCACGCCGCGCCCCTCCTTTCCCCGAAGCTGATCGCCATGCCTGCACCCTGCCCTGTTCCCAGCCCGGTCATCGCACCGCGCATCGCGTTTCCGTCCCCAGCGACATCGCACGGGTCTTCCCGGTTCTCGGTCGCGAGCGTCCGCAACGGCGAGCCCCCGGGTGGGCACGGGCATGGCGCGGGTGTCGCGGGTGCCTGCATGGGCAGCGCCGACCTTCTCTCGGGCAACCCGGCTGCGCGGGCGTCCCAGCAGCCACCGGTCACCCGGGAGCTGTTCGAGCAGCTTGTCCGAGACTTTGACATCCGACTGGCGGGCCTATCGACCAGCGCGCTGACGGACCAGCGGAACACGCTGCGGGAAGGGACGCAGGTTGGCAACGGGTCGCGGCAACCCACCGAGGTGGAGCGGCAGTGCTTGATCGTCGGCCTCACCCTGGAGCTTCTGCAACATCCGGGCGTCTGGAACGAAGGCGCCGGCGACCTGGTTCCGCTCATCGTTCACAGCGCCCACTGGCCCCCGGACATTGCACTGCGCATCGTAGACGCTGACGATGGCGCTATCCATCTCCATCGGCACGGCCAGCCCGAGTTGTCCCACCGTCGCCCTGGCGACCAGGAACTTCCCGAAGTGCAGGACAACGAGATCATCCTGCTGCGCCATGGCCGTCACTTCGACCTGCTGCGGCGCGACCGGGACAGGGTGATTGATGAGGTCCCAGCCGACGGTGACTGCTTCTTCAGCTGCATTTCCAAGGCGTTGGGCCACGACGACATCCAGCGCTCGAACCTGCGGCTGCGTCAGGGCCTCGCCGAGCATCTGTGGAGCCAGCCCGAGGCCTTGCAGGCCGTCGCCGCGTTTGATGGGCCGTTGCACGACCCAGGCCCCAACCAGGTGAAGCGAGCAGCAGATCGTGTGGAAGAGAAGGGCGTTTTGATCCCGCCCCCGGATTACGAGGGCAGCGATGGCGTGAGCGCGTCGAAAGTGCCTGGGTCGGTCAGTGCATCGTTGATGCCGGCAATGATCGGCTTCTACAACGCGGAAATGCGACGGTTCATGCGCGACGATGTCTATCCCCCGCCCTTGCTTGCACGTATGCACGAAAAGCTGGTCAAGGATCTCGTCAACGAAGTGGTCGAGATGTTGGAGGCTAGCGACAACGGTTCACTGCGGCAGGAACTTGTCACCGCATTCGAAACGGATTTCGAAGCGCATAAAGCCACCAATGCGCACGAGCTCACGCGCGTGCAGGGCCTGATCGCCAAGGCACTCGAGAAAGTGCGCAATGAATATACCGAACAGATAGAAGGCGTGCTTACGGAAAATTCCCACGGGCTGGACGAAACCGCGCTGGAACGCATGAATCTGGACATCCGGCAACGCGTAGTAACGCAGCTGCAAGCTTCGCTGAAAGCGATCCGCAGTAATGAACCGCCGCAGGACCATGTGAAGAGCATCGAAGCGCACATGGACGGATACTTTGCCGCCGTGAAGCTAGCGAACGCCGAAAAACGGGCGACGTCGAAATCTGCTTCGTCTTCTGCATCGAAGTCTGCATCCAAATCTGCGGATTGACCCCCGCGGTCGCGGAGCTATCGGAATGCGCGCCGTGTTGTAGGCGATTGCACCTGGAGTCGTAAAAGGGGAACCAGCGCACGGTTTAAGGTCGGTTAAGATGACAACGTTGTCGCAACCGCCCGCCTTTGTAGCGCGGTGGTCTTGTCCGCCCCCCTCCGCCGCCTGTCCGCGGCGCCCGGACCTGCGTCACGCGCGGCGCCATCGTGGCCCGCGCGACAATCTGATTCGATCGGAGATATCCCATGCATGACCCGATTGCACGCAGTGCCGCTCGTTCCGTCCGCTGTTTCCCGCATCGCTCCGGGTGGCTTCTCGCCCTGGCCATCGGTGGCGCCCTGCCTGGCCTGGCGCAAGCCGCCAACTGCACAGGGGTGGGCCAATGGGACCAAGCCAAGATCTACCGCGCCGGTGACACCCTGCAGAAAGGGGGGGTGCTTTACCAGGCGAAACAGGACATCTGGAATGCCCCGCCGGACCACCCCGCCGGCGCCCCGTACTACACCAACCTCGGCGCCTGCGACGGCGGCGGCAGCAACCAGCCACCGGTGGTCAGCCTGACCTCCCCGTCCAATGGCGCCACCTTCAGCGCCGGCAGCACGGTGAACGTCAGCGCCAACGCCAGCGACGCCGATGGCAGCATCAGCAAGGTCGAATTCTTCCGGGGTGGCAGCTCGATCGGTATCGACACCAGTGCGCCGTACAGCGCCAGCTGGGCCAATGCCAGCGCCGGTACCCACACCCTGCGCGCGGTGGCCACCGACAACAACAACGCCACGGCCAGCACCGCCACGATCTCCATCACCGTCAACGCGGCCAGTGGCGACACCACCGCGCCCAGCGTGCCCGGCGCCTTGGCGGTCGGCACCCGTACCGCCTCCAGCGTCGCGCTGAGCTGGAATGCCTCCACCGACAACAGCGGTGGCAGCGGGGTGGCCGGCTATGACGTGTACCGCAACGGCAGCCTGGTCGGCTCCCCCTCCAGCGCCACGTACGTCGATGGCGGCCTGTCTCCTTCCACGACCTACAGCTACCGCGTCCGTGCGCGCGACAACGCCGGCAATGCGTCCGCCCAGGGCGGTACGGTCAGCGCCACCACGTTGGCCGGTGACGGCGGCACATCAGGCAAGCGGGTCATCGGCTACTTCACCCAGTGGGGCATCTATGGCCGCAACTACCGGGTCAAGAACATCGACAGCAGCGGCTCGGCGGCGGGTCTGACCCACATCAACTATGCCTTCGGCAACGTCCGCAACAACCGCTGCGAAGTCGGCGTCACCCAGCCTTCGGACCCCAATACCGGCGCCGGTGGCGATGCCTTCGCGGACTACAGCAAGGCGGTCTCCGCCGCCGAAAGCGTCAGTGGCAGCGCCGATACCTGGGACCAGCCGTTGCGGGGCAACTGGAACCAGCTCAAGCAGCTGAAGGCCAAACATCCCGGCCTGAAGGCGCTGATTTCGCTCGGCGGCTGGACCTGGTCGCGCGGTTTCTCCAGCGCCGCACGCCCGGAAAACCGCCAGGCCTTCGTAGCTTCGTGCATCGACGCGTACATCCGCGGCAACCTGCCGGTCACCGATGGCGCAGGCGGCACGGCGGCGGCGCTGGGCGTGTTCGATGGCATCGACATCGACTGGGAATATCCCGTCGCCTGCGGCATCGCTTGCGGTGCGCCGGAGGACAACGCCAACTTCACCGCGCTGCTGGCCGAGTTCCGCCGCCAGCTGGATGCGGTGCGGCCGGGTCTGCTGCTGACGGTTGCCGTGGGCGCCGGCATCGACAAGATCCGGGTCACCAATCCAGCGGCCTATCATCCGTACCTGGATTACATCAACGTGATGACCTACGACTTCCACGGCGCGTGGGATCCGCGGACCAACCATCACTCGGCGCTGTTCGATGCTCCCGCTGATCCGTCCACCGGCGACCAGCTGCAGTACAACAGCAATGACGCCATCGAAGCCTTCATCGCACGCGGTGTTCCGGCATCGAAGCTGAACCTCGGCATCGGCTTCTACGGCCGCGGCTGGAACGGCGTGGGCGGCGGCAACAACGGCATGTACCAGACCGCTTCGGGCGCTGCGCCAGGCACCTATGAGGCCGGCATCGAAGACTGGAAGGTGTTGAAGAACCTGGGCTGGCCGACCTATACCGACGCGGCCGCTGGCGCCACCTGGGCCTACAACGGCAGCACACTGTGGAGCTATGACACCCCCGCCAACGTGACCCGCAAGATGACCTATGTCAAAGCCCAGGGACTGGGCGGGGCGTTCTTCTGGGAATTCAGTGGCGACGACGCGCAGGGCACGCTGTCACGCAGCATCAGTGATGGCCTGAAGTAAGACCAACGACGGCTTCCCGCGATCAGAGCGGGGAGCCGTCGTCTGCTTCACGGAGCGTCAGAAAGGTTTCGGCGGCCGCAGGCGGAACACGCTGGCCGGTGGCAGCGGCCAGGTAGCCGACTCGTCATTGCAGATGGAAACCCGGCGGATGGCCGTGGCGGCGTCGCCACTGCGGGTGTCCTGCGTGCCGGTTGACCCCGCCGTTGCAGGCCGCGGTGGCAGGTTTGCGATCGCGGTGGGCACCGCACCGGCCGGGCGGGCGGCGAGGGGTACCCTCGCCGGCGGGACCGCCGGTCGACCCAGCGGACGCGCCGGGTCAGCGGAAGAAGCAGCGCGCGGCATCATGAGAGATCTCCACCTGTGGATCTCTACGATGCACGCGCTTCACCGCGCCGGCTTGCATATTTACTGCAGCGGTTTCCGCCAGTACGCCGGGCCGACCGGCATCACGGAGGACCGTGATTCAGCGCGCGCGGCGGTCCAGAGCGGCCTTCAGCTGCGCAGGCGGCAGGTAGCCACCCAGCTGGGTGCCATCTGCGGCGAAAATCGCCGGCGTGCCGTTGACGCCGAGCTGCTGGCCCAATGCGTACTGCATGGCCACCGGGTTGGTGCAGTTCTTCGCCGGCACCGGGCTGCCCTGCTTGGCGGCAGTCAGGGCCTTGCGACGATCACTGGCGCACCAGACCGAGATCATGTCGGTGTAATCCTTGCTGCCCAGCCCCATCCGCGGGAAGGCCAGGTATTCCACCGTGATGCCGTTGCGGTTGAGCTCGGCGATATCCTGGTGCAGCTTGCGGCAGTATCCGCATTCGATATCAGTGAATACGCTGATGGTGTGCTTGGCATTGGGCGCGGCAAACACGATGCGGTCACCGTGGTTTGCTTTTTCCAGCAGGCCGCGGCGATAAGCCAGCAATCCCTCGCTGTTGACCAGCGCCTTGGCCTGGATGTCGTAGGGCTGGGACTGCATCAGGTACTTGCCATCATCGGACACGTACAGCACCTGGCCGGATACGACCACTTCACGGAAGCCGGGGAACGGCGCGGCACCGATGTAGTCGGGCTTGAAGTTGGGATCCAGCTGGGTCAACGCGGCGCGGACACTCTGTTCGGCACCACCGCGTGACGATGCGGCGGGGGCAGCCGGCGTTTTTGCGGCGGGCGGCGCCGGCTGCGCACACGCACTGAGGCTGAGCATGCCGAACAGCGCGGCGGTAAGGACTCGGAACATCGGGGGCCCGCGGGATCATGAGGAACGCCGATTCTCGCACAGCAGGGCTGAGCGTCGTGCGATGGGCTGGAGGTGTCGCAATCGCCTGAGCGATTGATGGAAGCTTTGATGAAAGGCCTGCCGCAAGCTCGTTGCAAAACAACACGGGGCGCCTCCATGCAGATCCTCAGCCAGCTCGGATTGATGTTCCGGGCGAACATGCTCCGTCAGCTCAGCGCTAAGGTGGAGCTGGCCCGCACCCATTACTCGCCTTCGCGTTTCACTGCCGCGCTGACCGGCATCAACAACCAGGAGCAGCAGCTGGCAGAGCGCTTCAGCCGCGGACACCTGAGCCTGGAGAAGCTGCAGCGGCAGGCAACCCGCCTGGCCAGCCATGAGGTCATCCTCAATGCCCGGCTGACGCCGGAAGCAGACAAGGATGTGTCGCCCGCACGCCAGCCGGTACAGACCGCCACGGCGTTCCGCAGCGTGTTGCTGCGCGCTTACTGCCTGTCGAACGGGGCAGCCAGGGAGAAGGTGGGTACGCTGCTGGCACCGGATACGGTGCGCGCCCGGGCACGCACCATGCTGGCCGATGCGGTGTGGAACGGGCACCTGGTGACCGTCGATGAACTGGCCGCGCAGGTCCGCCTGCAGGCCCACCACGAAGCACTGGACGTCGGCTGTGCACCGGATCAGCTGGCGCGTCTCGAACGTGATGCCATGCGGCAGATCCTCGCCTTCGTCGGTGCATCGCACCGCCATGCCGCCGCAAGCGAGGCCTCGCCCTACGTCCACCAGCTGCTGCGCGCCACCGTCGACGCGCTGCAACTACGCAGCGAAACGCCGCCGCCGTCCGGTTCCGACGTCCAGGTTCCGCCGTCGTGGAAACGGATCACGGACGCGTTCTGGCGGCCCGGCGCGGCACCGCCGGCGTACACAGCCTTCAGCGCGGCCGTCGCGGCGGCCGTGGACGACGCCCTGCCCCCGGGCCCGGCCGACGCCACCCTGCCGGAACAGCGCTGCCGCCGCACGTTCGAACTCCTTCAGTACATCCGCCATCACGCCCCGTCGGCTTCGCGGCCCGGCATTGCCGAAGCGCGTGAGCTGCTCGAACGCCATGCCCATCGCCTTGAAGGTGAAGCGGTCGATGTCCTTATCAAGGCCAACGACAAGGCGGCCCATGCGTTCCGGCGCAGCGCATCCTCCGGCTCCAGCGACGCCTGACCGATCAGCCGCGTGGATGATGCCTGGCGTGCAGCTTCTGCAGATGTTCGCGTGCCACCAGCGTGTAGATCTGGGTGGTGGACAGCGAGCTGTGGCCGAGCAGCATCTGCAGCGCGCGCAGATCAGCGCCGTGGTTGAGCAGGTGGGTGGCGAAGCTGTGACGCAGGCCGTGCGGGCTGATCCGTACCGGATCAATCCCGGCCAGCACGGCATAGCGCTTTACCAGGTGCCAGAATGCCTGGCGGGTCGGCGCGCGCAGGCTGGGTTCGATGAACAACGGGACCTGGCCGCCGGCATCGGCTGGCACGCTGCGTTTGCCCGCCAGCTGCGGCCGCGCCTCCTGCAGGTAGCGTTCCAGCCAGTGCTGGGACTCTTCGCCCAGCGGCACCAGACGTTCCTTGCTTCCCTTGCCGGTCACCCGCAGCACGCCCTGGCGCAGGTTCACCGCGGTTGCCGGCAGGCCTACCAGTTCGCTTACGCGCAGGCCGGCGGCGTACATCAGCTCCAGCATCGCGCGGTCGCGCAGGCCCAGCGCCGTATCGATGTCGGGGGCCGCGAGCAGCGCGTCGATCTGGCTTTCGGCCAGTGCCTTGGGCAGCAGCCGTGGCAGTTTCGGCGGATCCAGCAAGGCGGTCGGATCATCGCTGCGTGCACCGCGGCGGACACTGTCGGCAAAGAACGCGCGCAGGGCCGACAGCAGGCGCGCGTTGCTGCGCGGCGACCACCCGTGACGGGTACGCCAGGCCAGGTAGTCGAACAGGCCGGCGCGATCGACGCCGGCAAGGCCGCCGGCCTGTCCGCTGCGCCAGCGCGCCAGCCCTTCCAGGTCCCGCCGGTAGCTGTCCACGCTGGCGCGCGCCAGGCCATGTTCGGCCCAGGCCGCATCAAGAAAACGCGTGATCGCCACCGAATCGGCGGCGTCGAGTTCGGGTAGCGCCTGGATCAGCTGGCGGCGTTCGGCAGGCGAGGAAGCGACGGACATGGGCGAAGGATACGCCGCACGCTGCGCACCCCACCAGCATTGCGTATGCTTCCCCGCATGGCTGATCCGCATGATGCCCCTGCCGCTGCCGCTGCCCCTGCCGCTGCCTCCGCACGCCCCGCTGCGCTGCTGGGCTGGCGGCTGCTGGCACTGCTGTACGACCTTTTCCCTGCGCTGGCGCTGTGGATGCTGGCCGGATCGCTGTTCGTGGGTGCATTCACCATCACCGGCCACACAACCCACGAAAACATCGCTCCGTTCAGCACGTGGCAGTGGGCGTTATGGGCGTGTTGCTGGGTGCTGACCGGCCTGTATGCCACCTGGAGCTGGCGCCGCGGCGGCCAGACGCTGGGCATGCGGCCGTGGCGGATCGCGGTGACCGGCGATGATGCGCAGGCGCCGTCGCTGAGCTCGCTGTGGGTGCGTTATGCCGTTGCAACCGTCTCGCTGTGCGGCGGCGGGCTCGGCTTCTGGTGGGCCTTGATCGACCGCGACCGGCTGACCTGGCACGACCGCGCCAGCGGCACCCGGATGATCCGCCGACCCAGGCGATGAGGCCGTGCCGGGCAGCTGAACCAACGCCGCACTGTCATCAAGCCGTCATCGATCCACGATAGATCGCACACCGGGGCGGTGCGTAGCCTGTGCGGCCAATTCGTTCGATGCCGTGATGATGATGCGCCTGCTGCTGGCCTGCGCGTGCCTGTGGCTGGCCGCCTGCTCCCCTACTGCTTCCACCTCGCTGAGCGAACGCCTGGTATCGCCCGGCGGTGCCTCGCCGTTGCTCGACCAGGCGCATATCGCGGCCACCATCGCCACCCTGCCGAACCGCAATGGCTATGTCACCAGCAGGCAGGACGTGCGGCTGTTCTGGCGCGCCTTCGATGCGGGCGATTATGGGCTGCGCTACCGCTATGCGCGCCCTCGCCATGAAGGCGGCGAACCGGTGGACATGGACCTGCGGCTGGAGCCACCGCGGCCGTTCCATGCGCGTGCGCCGCGCGGCACGGTGGTGCTGCTGCACGGCTGGATGATGAGTGGCGATGCGATGCTGCCGTGGTCACTGCAGCTAGCGCAGTCCGGCTACCGCGTCATCACCATCGACCTGCGCAACCACGGTCACTCAGGCGGTGGCCCGGCGGGTTATGGAACGGTGGAATCGGACGAGGTGATCGACGTCATCCGTGCCTTGCGTGCCCGCGGTGAAGTACAGGGTCCGCTGTATCTGTTCGGGGTGTCTTACGGCGGGGCGACCGCGCTGTTCACCGCCGAGAAACTGGGTGGCGACGTACAGGGCGTGGTGGCCATGGAATCCTTCGCCAATGCAGGCGATGCGATCCGCAGCATGATCCCTCACCTGCTGGCCAGCGAGCCGCATGGCTGGCAGGCGCAGGCGGTGGCGGCCTACGCCCGTTGGCGGTATGCCGACCAGGACATGAACGCGGTGATCGCCGCAGCCAACCGGCGGCTGGGGGTGGACCTGGACCAGGTGGATGTCAGCCGTGCGGTCGCTGCGAGCCACGCCTGCGTGCTGCTGCTTCACGGTGACCAAGACCAGCATATCCGCGTGGACCAGGGACGCCGGCTGGCGCAGGCCAGTCCGCGTGCGCACTACATCGAAATGCGCGGCGAGGACCACATCACCCTGCCGATGCGGATCGATCTGCTGGGCGGCGTGGTGGACGACTGGATGTCGCGTGATGTGTCTGCGCCGGAGGGCCTGTGTCCTGCCCCGCGTCTTCCGCTTGAGGCGAATTTCATGGCGCTTTCGCAGGGTGTGGGTGGGTCGAACGGGTGATGCCCCCTCGCGGGTGGTTTCTAGAGCTGCATCTGGGTTGGGGGCCGGGCGGTGGGGCTGGTCGGGGGACGGCAAAAACTGCATCCATGCGGGCCTCGTTTCGCGCCATCCATGGCGCTCTACGCCCCCGCCCAGCCCCACCGCCCGGCCCCTCTGACAGGTTCCGGTGGCCGCCACCCGCGTAATAAAGAAGAAGAAAGCGGTAGCGCCGACCCATGGTCGGCGAGCGCAGCGGGCCCTTGGCGGAAACATTCCGCCGACCATGGGTCGGCGCTACCCGGGCCGCCATGGACCTGTCGAAGGTGGGGCGGGGTGGGTTTGCGGGAACGCTCATCGCCATGGATGGCGATGGCGAGCCTCCATGGACGGATTCACGGCGATTCCCGCAAACCCACCCCACCCCGCCAACGCAACAGCCCTGCAGCTTTTGACGTTGCCGTTGCTTCGGCAGGTGCCGGGCGCAGCCCGGCAAAACCCCACCTCAACCCGACTTGCGTCGGAACAGCATCGCGGAAATACCCAGCATCAGGATCGGCGGCAGGGCATACGCCACCCGGTAATCGAACTTCAACGCACCGGCCATGCGCCCGAAGAACAGCTGCAGCAGCCAGAACCCCAAGGCAAACAGGATGCCCAGGAACAAACGCTTGCCCATGCCGCCGCTGCGCAGCGAACCGAACGCGAAAGGCACCGCCGCCAGGCACAACGCCAGCACGTTCACCGGATAGAACCAACGGCTCCAGTAGACATCTTCGTAATCACGTGCATCCAGGCCGTTGCGCTCGCGGTATTCGATGCTGGTGCGCAGGTCAGCCGCGCGCAGGTTGCGCGGCCGCGATATACCGGTCGCCAACGCCGCCGCATCCAGCTGCGAATCCCATTTCTCGCTCGGCGCTTCCTCACGCGTCAGTGAACGCTCGCCAAAAATGTCCCGGCGCACCTGCTTCAGCACCCAGCCGGACGCATCGTGTTCGGCGGTGGCGGCATGGGTCAGCGATACGATCTCGCCTTCCGGGCCGATGCGGTACATGCGCACGTCGTGCAGCACCAGGCGCGTGCCGCCGCCCTCCACCAGTTGCTCTTCACCGCCCTGCGCATTGAGGAACGTATCGCCCTCGCGGGCCCAGACACCGGCATAGCGCGCAACGGACATGTCACCGCCGCGCTTGGCGCTCATGCGGATGTTGTCGGCACGTTCCTGACCCCACGGTGCGATCGTTTCGCCGCTCACCACCATCGCCCCGGTCAGCAGCGAAAGCGCGACCGCCACCGACAAGCTCAGGCGACGGCGTGACAGTCCCAACGCACGCAATGCGGTCAGTTCGGAGGTCGCCGCCAGCTGGCCCAGGCCCATCAGCGAGCCGATCACCGCTGCGGTGGGGAAGAAGGTATAGGCACGGCGTGGCACGGTATACAGCACCCACGCCGCCGCATGGCCCAGGGTGTAACCGTTCTTGCCGACGTCCTTGAACTCGCCGGAGAACGCCATCACCACGTCCAGTCCCACCAGTACCGCCCAGGTCAGCAGCACGGTGCCGAACACCGCCCGGCCCAGGTAGTAATCGAAACGCATCGGACGCGGAATCATGCGGTCACTCTCTTCGGGCGCGACAGGTGGCCGTCACGCAGGTACATCCAGATCGCCAACGCCAGCAGCGGCAGCGTCAGCCACCACAGGCCGAGCCCATTGGGCACCTTGCCATCGGCAATCCAGCCGGTGCCGATGAACATCAGGTTCATGCCCACCATGTAAGCCAGGAAGGCCAGCATCATCCGGCCGTAGCGCTGCTGGCGTGGCGAGCTGCGCGCCAATGGCACGGTCAGCAGGGCGAAGGCCAGCGCGATCAGCGGCGGGGCGATGCGCGAGTGCAGCTGCGCCTTCGCCTCGGGCCGCTCATCGCCGATCAGCTGGCTGGTCGGCAACAGTTCGGGATCGTTGGACTGGCGGGTCTGCGCGCCGTCCGGCATGGCCACGTCGTTGCGCGCGAAGGTCGCCAGCCGGTAGCCCTTGCCGCCGTCGGCGGGGCCTTCGATCTGGTGACCATCGTTGAGCTGCAGGTAGCGGCGGTCCTTGCCTTCGAAGAACAGCTTGCCACTGGCGGCCGATACGACCTCGATGCGGCCCTCGCGGGCGCGGTTCATGAACACCCGGCCCAGGCCGGTGCCATCCGGGGAGATGGAAGACAGATAGACCACCCCGCCGTTGGACAGGTTGGTGAAGCGTCCCGCCTCCAGCCCGGCCATCAGCACGCTGCGGTTGGCCTGGTCGATCATCTGCTCGCTGGTGCGGTCGGCCCACGGACCCAGCCACAGCGAGCAGGCGCCGATCAGCCCGACCACCGGCAGCACCAGCAGCAGCAAGGGCTTGAGCAGTCGGCGCGGGCCCACGCCGATGGCCGTGATGACCGCCATCTCCGAATCGCGGTATAGCCGTGCCACTGCCAGCAGCAGGCCCAGCATCAGTGCCAGCGGCAGGATCAGCGGCATGTAGACGATGAACTGCAGGCCCAGCTGGGAGAACAACAGGCGGGCAGGCAGGCGCCCGTCGGCGATGTTGCCAAGGATATCCACCAGCACGCCGCCCACGCTGACAACCAGCAGGACGATCAGGGTGGCCAGGAAACTCTGGACGAAATCGCCCAATAGATAGCGGTCGAGCTTCAACATGGGCCGTGGTTTAAACTCTCAGGTTCGTTCGCGGGTCCGCCCAGTCTACTGGCTGGACGTAAACGGTCCGCGATTGTACGGATATGCCAACGGAATCTGATCAATGGCCCTGCAATTCACCCTGAACCAAGCGTCGCCGACCTCTGCCGGGGTCGACTGCGTGGTCGTCGGCGCCTTCGCCGATCTCTCCCTGTCGCCCGCCGCGCAGGCGCTGGACGCCGCCAGCGGCGGTCGCCTGGCCGCCCTCGCCCAGCGCGGTGATGTGTCCGGCAAGACCGGGGCCACGGCCCTGCTGCACGACCTGCCGGGCGTCAGCGCCCCGCGCGTGCTGGTGGTCGGCCTGGGCGATGCCGCCCGCTTCGGCGTGCCGCAGTACCTGAAGGCCATCGGCGACGCCGTGCGCGCGCTGAAGACCGGCGCCAGCCGCAGCGCCCTGTTCACCCTGGTCGACCTGCCGGTGAAGGACCGCGACGCGGCCTGGGCGATCCGCCAGGCGATCATCGCCGCCGACCACGCCAGCTACCGCTACACCGCCACCTTCGGCAAGAAGAAGACCGAAGAGGCCGGCCTGCAGCAGCTGGCCATCGCCGGCAGCGACGAGCAGGCCCTGCTGCAGGGCCAGGCGATCGCCAGCGGCGTGGAGTTCGCCCGCGAGCTGGGCAACCTGCCGCCGAACTTCTGCAACCCGGCCTACCTGGCCGACGTGGCGGTGAAGTTCGCAGGCGAGCACGACGGCGCCGAAGCGGAGATCCTCGACGAGACCCAGATGGAAGCGCTGGGCATGGGCTCGCTGCTGGCCGTCGCCCGCGGTTCGGCCAACCGTCCGCGGCTGGTGGTGCTGAAGTGGAACAACGGCGGCGATGCCAAGCCCTACGTGCTGGTCGGCAAGGGCATCACCTTCGATACCGGTGGCGTCAACCTGAAGACCCAGGGCGGCATCGAGGAAATGAAGTACGACATGTGCGGTGGCGCCAACGTCATCGGCACCTTCGTGGCCACCGTCACGGCAAAGCTGCCGCTGAACCTGGTGGTGGTGGTGCCGGCAGTTGAAAACGCCATCGACGGCAATGCCTACCGCCCGTCGGATGTCATCACCTCGATGTCCGGCAAGACCATCGAAGTCGGCAACACTGATGCCGAAGGCCGCCTGATCCTGTGCGACGCACTGACCTATGCGCAGCGCTTCGAGCCGGCCGCGCTGGTCGACGTGGCGACCCTGACCGGCGCCTGCATGGTCGCACTGGGCCACCAGACCGCCGGCCTGATGACCAAGCACGACGACCTGGCCAACGAACTGCTGGCTGCCGGTGAGCACGTGTTCGACCGCGCCTGGCGCCTGCCGTTGTGGGATGAATACCAGCCGATGCTGGATTCCAGCTTTGCCGACGTCTACAACATCGGCGGCCGCTGGGCCGGTGCGATCACCGCCGGCTGCTTCCTGGCGCGCTTCACCGAAGGCCAGCGCTGGGCCCACCTGGACATCGCCGGCGTGGCCAGCGACGAAGGCAAGCGCGGCATGGCTACCGGCCGCCCGGTCGGGCTGCTGAGCCAGTGGCTGCTGGACCAGGTCGCCCACGCCTGATCCACTGTCGTCCTGTGGCCGGCATCCGTGCCGGCCATGACACGGCCCGGTTTCGACCGGGTCTTCGCCTGCAACCCGGACCCCGCCATGCCCCGCGCTGATTTCTACCTGATTGCCAAGCCCCGCTTCCTGACCGAGCCCCTGCGCCTGGTCTGCGAGCTGGCGCGCAAGGCCAACGATGCCGGGCTGTTCACCCTGGTGCTGGCGCGTGACCAGGCCCAGGCCGAAGAGCTGGACGAGCTGCTGTGGTCCTTCGATGCGGAGGCCTACATCCCGCACCAGATCGCCGGCGAGGACATGGATGAAGAGGAAGCCATGGTGCTGATCGCCGTTCCCGGTGGCGTGGAACCGGCGCGCCCGCTGGTGATCAACTTGCGCGATACGCCCTGGATGGGCGAATGCGAGCGGGTACTGGAGGTCGTCCCGGCCGACCCGGACGCGCGCGAGCCGCTGCGCGAGCGCTGGCGGCAGTACAAAGATGCTGGTTACGATCTGTCCAAGCACGATATGTAAGCGGGCGCCGGATGTGCGCTGCCCTTGATGCGCCGACCGATCGCCCTGATTTTTCCCCGAACATCTTCTGGTTGCCCCGCATGACCCGACTCGACTCCAGCTACGACCCGACGTCCTTTGAAACGGACACCTACGACGCCTGGGAGAAGGCTGGCCACTTCAAGCCGTCGGGCAAGGGCGAGCCGTACACCATCCTGCTGCCGCCGCCGAACGTGACCGGCACGCTGCACATGGGCCATGCCTTCCAGCAGACCCTGATGGACGCGCTGGTGCGCTACCACCGCATGCGCGGCTACGACACGCTGTGGCAGGTGGGTACCGATCACGCGGGCATCGCCACCGAGATGGTGGTCGGCCGCAACCTGGCGTTGGAAGGCAATGGCGAGACCCGCGATACGCTGGGCCGCGAAGCCTTCATCGGCAAGGTGTGGGAATGGAAGCAGCAGTCCGGTGACACCATCGAACGCCAGATGCGCCGCCTGGGCACGTCGGCCGACTGGTCGCGCAGCACCTTCACCATGGACCCGCAGCCGTCGCAGGCGGTGATCGAGGCCTTCGTGCGCTGGCACGAACAGGGCCTGATCTACCGCGGCCAGCGCCTGGTCAACTGGGATCCGGTGCTGAAGACCGCGATTTCCGACCTGGAAGTGGAGAGCGCCGAGGAAGACGGTTTCCTCTGGTCGATCGCCTACAAGCTCGATGACGGGCTGACCTACGAGCACATCGAGCGCGATGCCGACGGCGTGGAAACGCTGCGCGAAACCCGCGATTACCTGGTCGTGGCGACCACCCGCCCGGAGACCCTGCTCGGCGATACCGCAGTGATGGTGCATCCGGAAGACGAGCGCTACCTGCACCTGATCGGCCGCAGCGTGACCCTGCCCCTGACCGGCCGCAGCGTGCCGGTGATCGCCGATGACTACGTCGACCGTGCCTTCGGCACCGGCGTGGTCAAGGTCACCCCGGCGCATGATTTCAACGATTACCAGGTAGGCCTGCGCCACAACCTGCCGATGATCAATCTGTTCACCCCGGTGGCGGCGATCAACGACAATGCGCCGGAACGCTTCCGCGGACTGGACCGTTACGACGCGCGCAAGGCCGTGCTGGCCGAACTGGAAGACCTGGCGGTGCTGGTGGAAACCAAGCCGCACAAGCTGCAGGTGCCGCGCGGCGACCGTACCGGCCAGGTGATCGAGCCCTACCTGACCGACCAGTGGTTCGTGAAGATGGACGAACTGGCGCGGCGTGGCCTGGAACTGGTGGAAGGTACCGATGGAAAGCCGGGTGCGATCGGCTTCGTGCCGCCGAACTGGATCAACACCTACCGCCACTGGATGACCAACATCCAGGATTGGTGCATCAGCCGCCAGCTGTGGTGGGGCCATCGCATTCCGGCGTGGTTCGATGAGGCAGGCACCTGCTATGTCGGCCGCGACGAAGCCGAAGTGCGCGCCGCCAACGGGCTGGGCGCAGAGGTGGCACTGACCCAGGAAAGCGACGTGCTGGAGACCTGGTTCTCTTCGCAGCTGTGGCCGTTCTCCACGCTGGGCTGGCCGAACGAACAGGCGATGGCCGAGCGCGGCTTCGACCGCTACCTGCCCTCGTCGGTGCTGGTCACCGGCTTTGACATCATCTTCTTCTGGGTCGCCCGGATGATCATGGCCACCGACAACCTGACCGGCAAACTGCCGTTCAAGGACGTCTATTTCACTGGCCTGATCCGCGACGGCCAAGGCCAGAAGATGTCCAAGTCCAAGGGCAACGTGCTGGATCCGCTGGACATCATCGATGGCATTTCCCTCGATGACCTGGTGGCCAAGCGCACCGGTGGGCTGATGCAGCCCCGCGCCGCCGAGAAGATCGAGAAAGCCACCCGCAAGGAATTCCCGGACGGCATCGCCGCGCACGGTGCCGATGCGCTGCGCTTCACCATCGCCGCGCTGGCCACCCACGGCCGCGACATCAAGTTCGACATGAACCGCGCCGAGGGCTACAAGAACTTCTGCAACAAGCTGTGGAACGCCAGCCGCTTCGCGTTGATGAACACCGAAGGCGCTGCGTTCGACGGCGCGCCCAAGCCGCGTACCGATGCCGAGCGCTGGATCCTTGCGCGCCTGGCGGCCACCACCGCCGAAGCGCAGGGCCACTTCGCCGCCTACCGCTTCGACCTGCTGGCGCAGTGCCTGTACGAGTTCGCCTGGAACGAGTTCTGCGACTGGTTCCTGGAGCTGAGCAAGCCGGCCCTCAATGGCGCCGATGCGGCCGATGCGGACAGCACCCGCCACACCGTGCTGTACGTATTGGAGGCGCTGCTGCGCCTGCTGCATCCGCTGACGCCGTTCATCACCGAACAGCTGTGGCAGCAGGTTGCGCCGCGCCTGGGTATCAGCGGCGATTCGCTGTCGCTGCGTCCCTACCCCAGCGCCGAAGAGTTCGCCGGTGACTACGCCCAGGCCGAAGCGGACGTGGAGTGGCTGAAGGCGGTGATCAGTGCCGTGCGCCGCGTGCGCAGCGAGCTCAACGTGGCCCCGTCCAGGCTGGTACCGCTGCGCCTGCAGGCCGGGCTGGAGCAGGACCGGGTGCGCATCGAGCGCTTTGCCGCCTCGCTGTCGTTCCTTCTGAAGCTGGAAACCATCCAGTGGCTGACCGATGGCGAAATCGCGCCGCCGGCCGCTCCCGCGATCGTCGGCGAGCTGAAGCTGCTGGTGCCGCTGGAAGGCCTGGTGGACCTGGATGCAGAGCGCGCGCGCCTGGACAAGGAACTGGCCCGCGTGCAGGGCGAAAAGGAAAAGAGCGAAGCCAAGCTGGCCAAGTTCACCGACAAGGTGCCGGCGGCGGTAGTCGAGCAGGAACGCGTGCGCCTGGTCGAATGGACCACCCAGCTGGCCGGCCTGCAGGAACAGCGCGCCAAGCTGTAACGCGCGGCGTGGGTCGTGACGACCGCTGGCCGTCACGTCGGGTAGGTGACGACCGTTGGTCGTCACGCGCTTAGGACGAACCGCTGCGCTCGCCGGGCATGGCTCGGCGCTACCTGACCACCGGCACGGTAATGATGGCCGCTGGCCGTCACGTCGGGTGGGTGACGACCGTTGGTCGTCACGCGCTTAGGACGAACCGCTGCGCTCGCCGGGCATGGCTCGGCGCTACCTGACCACCGGCACGGTAATGATGGCCGCTGGCCGTCACGTCGGGTGGGTGACGACCGTTGGTCGTCACGCGCTTAGGACGAACCGCTGCGCTCGCCGGGCATGGCTCGGCGCTACCTGACCACCGGCACGGTAATGATGGCGGCTGGCCGTCACGTCGGGTGGGTGACGACCGTTGGTCGTCACGCGCTTCGGGCGGACCGCTGCGCTCGCCGAGCATGGCTCGGCGCTACCTGACCACCGCCACGGTAGTGACGGCCGCTGGCCGTCATGTGCCCCGCTTACAGCGGTGGCATCCTGTCGATGTCGTCGGACACTAGTTCGATGGCCATCACCAGTGCATCCTCGCGGCCGTCGGCGGCGGGGTAATACCGCGGACGACGACCGATCTCGTTGAATCCTTCGCTGTGGTACAGCGACAGCGCCGGCGTATTGGTCGGCCGTACTTCCAGGAACACGCGCTGCACGCCACGGTCACGCGCCAGTCCCACGATGGCGCGCAGCAACTGCCGCCCGCGACCGCGTGACTGGTTGAGCGGGTCCACGCAGATGTTCAACAGGTGCGCTTCATCGGCGGCGATGCTCAACAATGCATAGCCGACCAGCAGGCCGTTTTCTTCCATCGCCAGGCCCGGATAACCCGCACGCAGGCAGTCCAGGAAGATGCCACGCGTCCACGGATACGGGTAACCCCGTTCCTCGATCACCATGACCGCATTGAGGTCGCTTTCGCGCAACGCACGCACGCTGGCCTGCACGGGACGGGCCACCGCGCTCATGCGCCGCGCCCTTTCCTGCGCAATGCACGCAGCACGGGCCACAGCGCACGCTTGGCGGCCGGATCGGCGCGCAGCGTGTCCAGCGGCCAGCTGTCCATCAAGGCCTGTGTTTCCGGATCATTGGGATTGCAGCCCGAGGCACGCAGCAAGGCGATCTGCAGGCGGTCCGGCAGACGTACGGACGGACGGCGCACAGTTTCCGTGCGCGGCGCGATATCGCTGCTGGTATCGATCGTGTCCACGGCAGCCGGACGCGGTGCAACCGGCGCGCGCGGGGCCGCCGGCGCCTGTCGCGGTACAGCCGGGCGCGAGGCCACCGGAGCGACGCTCAGTTCAACCGCCGGCGGCTCCATCACCTGCGCCATGGCGGCCGCGGCCTCCAGCTCGGCCGCCAACGCGCCTTCATGCAGCACGCTGTAGCCCATCGCCTGCAGCCAGGCCTGCTGGGCCGGTGTCCACAGCACGGGCAGGTCGGCACTCACGCCGCGTCCGCACGCTTGCGCAGGCGCTGCATGGCCCACATGACCAGCCCGGACAGCGCATAGATGACGCCTACCGCCAGCAACACGCGTGGCAGGTCGATCACCGCAATCGCGATGCCGATCGGCAGCAAGGCCAACACCAGGAACGGCACGCGGTCGGCACGCGGTCCCTTCGCACCGCCGCCCTTGAAGCTCCAGAAGCGGATCCGGCTGACCATCAGCAGGGCCGACACCAGGGTCACCCCCAGCGCCACGTAGCGCAGCTGCTCACCGGTCCAGCCGAGGGTGCCATCAGCGAAAGCCCAGACGAAGGACATCATCAGGCCGGCCGCAGCGGGGCTGGCCAGACCGACGAACCACCGCTTGTCCACCACCGCCACCTGGGTATTGAAGCGGGCCAGGCGCAGCGCGGCGCAGGCCGCGTACAGGAAGGCGACCGCCCAGCCGACGCGGCCCAGCAGCTCACCGTCGTACTTCAGCGAGGACAGGGCCCAGTGGTACATCACCAGCGCCGGCGCCATGCCGAAGCTGACCAGGTCGGCGAGCGAGTCGTACTGCACGCCGAACTCGCTGCTGGTGCCGGTCAGGCGCGCGACCCGGCCGTCCAACCCGTCCATGACCGCGGCCACGAACACCGCGATGCTGGCGTACACGAAATCACCGTTCGCTGCGGCGATGATCGCGTAGAACCCGGCGAACAGGCCCGCCGTGGTGAACAGGTTGGGAAGCAGGTAAATGGTGCGCGAACGCGGCGGCGGCGGTGTGATGGGATCCATCCCCCGAGTTTAATCGACTTGCCAGCCGGCGGCTGCGGTGCTGCAATCACGCTTTCCCGCCGGTCAGGCCTGGAGTCTCCATGCGTACCCTGTTCTGCTTGAGTTTCCTGCTGCTGGCCAGCGGATCGGCGTTCGCCGGTCCGGTTTACAAATGGAAGGATGCCAACGGCGTGACCCAGTATTCGGAGAGTCCGCCGGCCGGCAAGGCCTTTGAAACCCGGCAGCAGACCCGCGACCCGGGCAATCCGCCGGCAGCGGCGGCGACCGACGCCCCGCTTGCCCCGCAGTGCGTCACCGCGCGGGCCAACCTGGCGCTGCTCGATGGCAGCGGTCCGGTCATGCAGGACACCAATGGTGACGGCACGGCCGAAACCGCGCTGGACGACACCCAGCGCGCCAACCAGCGGGCGCTCGCCGAAGCGGCCGCCAAGGCCTACTGCCCGCAGGCCTGAAACCCGCCCGCCGCCCACGACAGGCGCCGGGCTGGCAGAATAACGGCTTCCGCCGTTAGATGATGCCGACGATGCGCCTGTCCCAGTTCCACCTGCACACCACCAAGGAAACCCCCAGCGACGCCGAGCTGACCAGCCACCGGCTGATGCTGCGCGCGGGGATGATCCGCAAGCTCGCCTCCGGCCTGTATATCTGGTCGCCGCTGGGCCTGCGCGTGCTGCGCAAGGTCGAGCGCATCGTCCGCGAGGAAATGGAAAATGCCGGCGCGGTCGAACTGCAGATCCCGACGATCCAGCCGCGCGAGCTGTGGGAAGCCACCGGGCGCTGGGAAAAATTCGGCCCGCAGCTGCTGAAGATCAAGGACCGCAAGGAGCAGGAGTTCTGCTACAGCCCCACTGCCGAAGAAGCGCTGACTGATTTCGCGCGGCAGGAACTGTCCAGCTACAAGCAGCTGCCGGTCAATTTCTTCCAGATCCAGACCAAGTTCCGCGACGAGATCCGGCCGCGCTTCGGGGTGATGCGCGCGCGCGAGTTCCTGATGAAGGACGCCTACTCCTTCCACCTGCACGACGAAGACCTGGTCCGCGAATACGAAAACATGAAGGCTGCCTACAGTCGGATCTTCACCCGACTGGGCTTGGATTTCCGCATGGTACAGGCCGATTCCGGCGCGATCGGCGGCGACGCCTCGCAGGAATTCCATGTCATCGCCGATTCCGGCGAAGACGCGCTGGTGTTTTCCACCGGCTCGGATTATGCGGCGAACATGGAAGCGGCCGTGGCTGCCGAGCCCGCCGCCCGCACGGCCGCCGCCGAGGCAATGCGCAAGCTTGAAACCCCGACCCAGAAGACCTGCGAAGAGGTAGCCGCCCTGCTCGGACTGGCACTGCAGCGCACGGTCAAGTCGGTCGCGCTGATGGCCGGCGAGACCTTCGTGCTGGCGCTGGTGCGCGGTGACCACGAGGTCAACGAGATCAAACTGGCCAAGGTGCCCGGCCTGTCCGACCACCGGTTTGCCACCGAGGCGGAAATCAGCGAATACCTCGGCTGCGTGCCCGGATTCCTGGGCCCGGTGGGTCCGGCCAAGGCGATCCGTGTCGTGGCTGACCCGGAGGTGGCCGCACTTGCCGATTTTGTCGTCGGTGCCAATGAGGCAGGTTTCCACTTGGCCGGCGTCAATTGGGGCCGTGACCTGCCGGAACCGGAAATCGCTGATATCCGCAATGTGCAGGCCGGTGACCGCGCCCGCGACGGCGGCGAACTGAAGATTGCCCGCGGCATCGAAGTGGGCCACGTTTTCCAGCTGGGCCGCCAGTATGCGAAGGCACTCAATGCCACCGTGCTTGATGAGAATGGCAAGGCCGCGGTGCTGAGCATGGGCTGCTATGGCATCGGTATTTCGCGCATCGTCGCCGCCGCCATTGAGCAGAACCACGACGAGGCCGGCATCGTCTGGCCCGACGCGATGGCGCCGTGGCAGGTGGTGGTGTGCGTGATCAACCCGAAGGGTGACGCTGCCGTGTCCACCGCCGCTGCCGAACTGCTGGAATCACTGCGTGCTGGCGGGCTGGATGCCGCACTGGACGATCGTGGCCTGCGCCCCGGCGCGATGTTCGCCGACATGGAATTGATCGGCGTTCCGCACCGCGTGGTGGTTTCCGAACGCGGCCTGGCCGCCGGGACTTTCGAATATCGCTCACGCAGTGCCAGCGAGGCCGAGAGCCTGGATCGCGACAGCCTGATGCGCAAACTGCTGGGGTAAAAGATTGAAAGCCGGGTTAATCCCGGCTTTTCTTTCGCCGTTCACCGCAAAAGTGCTATTTCCTGTTTGTGCTTGAAGTAAATGCACATTACTCTTGGGCCCGAGCCAAGGACTGGCAGACCCTTTCCATATTGTCTGGAGCACTGCATGAGTATTGATCTGACCGGTCTGTCGGCCCGTGAACTGGGTGCACTGATCCGCACCGCCAAGAAGCAGCAGACCATCGTCGCCAAGCGTCGCCCGATCACCAAGGTCCGCGCTCAGCTGGAAAAGCTGGCCAAGGTCGAAGGCTACAGCATCGAGGAACTGTTCGGCGGCGCACCGGCACCGCGCGCCCGCAAGGCCGCGACCAAGGCACCGTCCAAGACCGCCGGCCGCAAGCTGGGCAAGGTTGCCCCGAAGTACCGCAACCCGGCCAACACCAAGGAAACCTGGACCGGCCGCGGCAAGCAGCCGCGCTGGCTGGCCGAGCTGACCAGCAAGGGCAAGAAGGTGGAGGATTACCTGATCAAGAAGGCCTGAAAACCCTCGTGATCCTGAAGAACGCCGGCTGCGAAGCCGGCGTTTTTTTATGCCCGCGAAAGCGTGACGACCAACGGTCGTCACCCACCACGGCCCACCTTTTTTATCTTCAGCGCGGGCCGGCAGCCCCGGGAAACTGTCAGGGCGTCGGGCGGGTGGGGTCTGCAGGACGCTGAGCCGCATGGATGCGGCGATGCAGCCTACAAGGACGTACTTGCGGCGTGTCCTGCAGACCCCACCCGCCCGACGCCAACCCCGACGCGTTCAACCTGCCACCCGCTCGCCAGCAAACGACTACAACGTCTTCCGCGCCGGAATCAGCAGGTTTCCGAACAACAACCCCGCCACCAGCGCCATCACCACGTTCAACACCGTCAGGAACACGCCCTGCCCCGCCCCGACATCCTGCTGCTGCACCAGCGTCAGCACCCCGCGCAGGCTGGTACTACCCGGCACCATCATGATGATGCCCGGCAGGCGGATGATCGCCCCTGGCCGCTGCACCAGCCGTCCAAACAGGTTGCCCGCCGCCGTCAGCAGCATCGCCGAAAGGAAGATACCTGCCGGCGCACCCCACGCATGCCCAGCGAATTTCGATATCGCATAGCCGGCCACGCAGGCCGCCAGCACCCACGGAAAATCGCGCCGGCTGGCCTTGAACAGCATCGCGAAGGCGACCGCGGCGATCAGCAGTGCCGACCACTCCACCCACGCGCCCTGCGGCCGCGAGGCGCGCACCACCGGGTCCAGCCCGATCACATCGGCCAGCGTCACCGCGATCATCGCGCCCACCGTCAGCTTCATGATGGTGGTCAGCGCCCCGGCCACCCGCGCCGTGCCGGACACCCAGTGCTGGCTGGCCAGCTCGTTCACCGCATTGGTCAGAGACATACCCGGCAGCAGGATCACCAGCGAGGCGATCACCACGGTATTGAGGTTGAGCGCGCCCACGTAGGTGGCCACCAGCGTAGCGACCAGCCCCGCCAACAGCGCCGCCAGCGCTTCACTGGCCTCCCTGGTCGCCGCGCGTTTGCCGGTCCAGCGCCCCAGCAGGCCGATCAGCAGCCCGATCGCGCCAGCGGTGCCGATGTCCAGCCACGGCAGTTTCCAGAGACCGGCCACGCCGGCCGCGCCCAGGCTGTAGGACAGCACTTCCTTGACCTTTCCGCGCAGCCCGGGATCGGCGTCAAGCTGGCGCAGCGCGGTGTGTCCCTGGGCCAGGCTCATCCGGCCGTTTGCGACATCTTCGGCGATGCTATCTGCGACGCTGAGTTTATGCAGATCGTTTTCGCCAGGTGCCAGCCGGATCACGCGGGTGATGTCGCTGGAACCAATCGCCTTGGCCGGATCGCTGAAGCTCAGGATGATCCCGGTCGGATTGGACCAGGGCTCGCAATCCAACCCCAGCTGCTGGGCCAGGGCCACCACGGCAGCCTCCAGGCGCTGGGCAGTGGTGCCGTAACTGTGCAGGCGCCCGGCGATCTCACAGACGAACGCCACGCGCTGCGCATAGGTGGCGGGGGGCGAGGCAATCGGGGAGGCGTCTACAGGCATGCGCGGTAGTATTACCCAGCCCCGGCCCGGGCAGAAGGACATTCGGACAGGACCTACGCTGCATGCGACATGCACACGCTATGCTGCATCCTTGATGCCGACCATGACCTCCGACCAGAATCCCCGGATCGAACGCGATGCCAATGAACCGGGCCGCATCCGCCTGTCCGGTCGTTGGACGCTGCATACCGCCCTGCAGTCCGCCGAGGTGCTGCGCGAGGTCCCCGAGGGACTGACCGCCATCGACGCCACCGGCATCGAACAACTGGATTCGGCCGGCGTGCTGCAACTGCTGCGCGTGGCCCACCGTGCCGATCTGGGGCAGGACGCGCTGCAGTTCCGCGAAGACCACCAGGCCCTGGTCTGCACCATCGAAGAGGTCGCCGACGACCGGCCCAAGCCGAAACGGGATTTCGGCGTGCTGGCCGCGCTGGATCGGCTTGGCCGCAGCATGCACGCGACCGGCCAGAACATCGTGGCGCTGGCCAGCTTCCTCGGCGAAAGCCTGGTCAAGGGCGCGCGCCTGCTGAAGGAGCCGCGCCGTTTCCGCCTGACCGCCACCGTGCACCAGATGGAGCAGGTCGGGCTGGATGCGGTGCCGCTGGTGGCCCTGCTTTCCTATCTGGTCGGTGCGGTGATCGCCTTCCTCGGTTCGACGATCCTGCGCGACTTCGGCGCGGAGATCTACGTGGTCGAACTGGTCAGCATCGCCTTCCTGCGCGAATTCGCCGTGCTGCTGACCGCGATCGTGCTGGCCGGCCGTACCGCCAGCGCGTTCACCGCGCAGATCGGTGCGATGAAGGCGCGCGAGGAAATCGACGCGATGAAGACGCTTGGCCTGGATCCGATGGACCTGCTGGTGCTGCCGCGCATCGTCGCCCTGCTGATCACCCTGCCGCTGCTGACCTTCATCGCGATGATCGCCGGCCTGGCCGGCGGCATCACCGTGGGCGCCTTCGATCTGGATATCCCGCCGCAGATGTACATCGCGCGCATGTACGACACGATGGAAGTGCGCAACATGCTGGTCGGCCTGGCCAAGGCCCCGGTGTTCGCGCTGGTGATCGGCCTGATCGGCTGCCTGGAAGGCCTGAAGGTCGAGGGCACCGCGCAGTCGGTGGGCGAGCGCACAACCTCCAGCGTGGTCCAGGCCATTTCCCTGGTGATCATCCTCGACGCCTTCGCTGCGTTGTGGTTCATGCAGATGGGCTGGTGACGGTGAACGACGAACGCACCCACGAAATCCACGACGCCCCCGGCGAGGACGAATCGAAGCTGGCCATCCGTGTGCGCGGGCTGGTCAACCGTTTCGGCAGCCAGACCGTGCACGAAGGCCTGGACCTGGACGTGCGGCGCGGCGAGATCCTCGGCGTGGTCGGCGGCTCGGGCACCGGCAAATCGGTGCTGATGCGCTCCATCCTCGGCCTGCGCCACCCGGATGAAGGGCAGATTGAAGTGCTGGGGCGCGATGCGCGCGGTGGCGACAGCGAAAGCCGCCTGCACATCCAGCGCAATACCGGCGTGTTGTTCCAGGATGGCGCGCTGTTTTCTTCGCTGACCGTCGGCGAGAACGTGCAGGTACCCCTGAAGGAACACCATCGCGAGCTGCCCGAGCGCTGGCATTACGAACTGGCGCTGCTGAAGGTGAAGCTGGCGGGCCTGCCCGCCGATGCGATCAACAAGCTGCCTTCGCAGCTGTCAGGCGGCATGCGCAAGCGCGCCGGGCTGGCCCGTGCGCTGGCCCTGGACCCGCCGCTGCTGTTCCTGGACGAACCCACGGCCGGGCTGGATCCGATCGGCGCGGCGGCCTTCGACCGCCTGATCAAGACTCTGCAGGAAGCGCTGGGACTGACTGTCTTCCTGATCACACACGATCTGGACACCCTGTATGCCATCTGTGACCGGGTGGCGGTGCTGGCCGACCGCAAGGTGGTCGCCAATGCACCGTTGGCCGACATCGAGAAACTGGACCATCCGTGGATCCAGGAATATTTCCACGGACCCCGCGCACGTGCTGCGCGCGGCGAACAGACCGAGAGTGCCTGAGTCATGGAAACCAAAGCCAACTACGTGCTGATAGGCGCGTTCACCCTGATCACCGGCCTGGCCCTGCTGGCCTTCGGCCTGTGGGCAGCCAAGTATTCGTCCGACCGCACCTGGCAGGAATACCGCGTGGTGTTCCGCGAGGCGGTCACCGGCCTGACCGTAGGCAGCCCGGTGCAGTACAACGGCATCGCGGTGGGGTCGATCATCGAGCTCAACCTGGTCCCGGATGACCCGCGCCAGGTGGTGGCCAAGATCCGCCTCAACTCCACCACGCCGGTCAAGACCGATACCCGCGCCAAGCTGGCGATCACCAGCCTGACCGGCCCGTCGATCATCCAGCTCAGTGGCGGCACGCCGCAGTCGCCGACACTGACCTCGGTCAACCGCGATCCCGCGCCGATCATCCCGACCACGCCTTCGGCGCTGCAGAACATCACCGACGTGGCCAACCGCATCGTCGAGCGCATGGACCAGGTGCTGAGCGACCGCAACGTGGCCGCGATCAATGCCACGCTGGCCAATATCGAATCGATCAGCGGCGGGCTGGCCGACCAGAAACAGGGCACCCAGGCGCTGCTGCTCAGCGCGCGCAATGCCGCGCGCAGCCTGGACGAGACCCTGAAGACCACCAACGGGACCATCCAGCGACTGGACCAGAACCTGGTGCAGGAGCTGCCGGGCATCATCGAGAAGCTGGACGCCACCATGACCAAGATGGATTCGGCGGCCGGCAATGCCAATTCGATCCTCGGCGAGAACCGGGCGGCCATCAACAGCTTCGCCAGCGACGGCCTGGGCCAGCTCGGCCCGACGCTGACCGAACTGCGCGGGCTGATCCGCGACCTGCGCCGGGTCAGCGACCGCCTTGAGAACAATCCCGCGCGCTACCTGCTGGGCCGCGACGCACCGAAGGAGTTCGAACCCGAATGAAGCGCATGCCCTCCCTGTCCGTGACGCGCCTGCTGCTGCCGGCTGCCCTGCTGGCCACCCTGGCCGGCTGTTCGATCCTGTCCGGTGGCGACCGCAACGCGGTAACCATCTATTCTCCTTCCGTGCAGGTGCAGGTGGATCCCTCCTGGCCGACAGTGGATTGGCAGCTGGTGCTGTCCAAGCCGAGCGCCACGCGCATGGTCGACAGTCCGCGCATCAACGTGCGTCCCCGCCCTTCGGAGCTGGAAATCTACGCTGGCGCGACCTGGGCGCAGCCGGCCACCGACATGATCGAAGACGCCCTGCTGCGCGGTTTCGAGGATTCCGGCCGGATCGCCGGCGTCGGGCGGGCAGCGGCGGGTATCCGTGCCGATTACCGGCTGGCCACCGACATCCGCCGTTTTGAATCGGATTACCGCGGCCAGCCGACGCCGACCGTGGTCATCGAGATCAACGCCAAGCTGATCCACGTGGTGGACCAGCGCGTGGTGATCGACCAGACGTTCCGCCAGGAACTGCCGGTGGGATCGACCGACGTGCCGGCGGTGACTGCAGCGTTCGAGAAGGGGCTGAATGCACTGACCGCCGATGTGGTGGGCTGGGCGCTGAGCAGTGGGCAGAAGGATACGGACGGCGGTTCGCTGCACTGATTGGTTGGTGCGTCGGTCGTGCCGGCCGCTGGCCGGCAGCTCTTGGCGGGCGATGTCATAATCCAGGCCAGCCTGTCCCGTGACCTTGCCGATGCCACTTTCCACGTCCATTGCCGTCTGCACCTACAACGGCGAGCGCTTCCTGCAGGAGCAGCTGGACAGCCTGCTGTGGCAAACCCAACGTCCGGACCAGATCGTGATCCGCGATGATGTCTCCAGCGACGGTACGCTCGACATCCTGCGCGCGTTCGTGCCGGTTGCTGAAGCAATGGGCATCATGGTTGACCTGCAGGTAAACCCTGAGAACGTCGGCTATCGGCTGAACTTCGATGGCGCACTGCGTGCCTGCACCGGCGAGGTGATCTTCCTCTGCGACCAGGATGATGTCTGGCATGCGGACAAGCTGGAGCGGTTCTGTGCCGAGTTCGAAAGACGCCCCGATCTGCTGGCGCTGCATAGTGATGCGCGGTTGATTGATGGCGAGGGGAACGTGCTTCCGCAGCGCCTTTTCCGTTCGCTGGGAGTGGGCGCACGCCAGATGCGGCGAATGCATCGCGGTGCTGGACTCGACCTCCTGTTGCAGCGCGACCTCGTGACCGGCGCCACCTTGGCACTCCGCAACAGTATTCTGCGGGACGCGCTCCCCCTTCCGCGCTCGGGATGGGTACACGACGCGTGGCTTGCCACGCTGGCCGCCATTATCGGGACGATCGACAGCGTGGAGCGCCCGTTGATCGACTACCGGCTGCATGACGGCAACCAGCTCGGCTTGGGCGGCAATGATCCTTTATCGCCCCAAGCGAGGCGACAGAAGCATCTTGAGCAGGATCTCTCCGAAGTTCTGCTCGCACGTCTACGCGCACTGCATGCGCCGGAACCCCTTCAGAAACTCATCGAGCGCAAGCAGCGCCATATCGCCAAGCGCCGCAACCTGCCGCGATCGCTTATCAAGCGGGTTCCAGCAGTGTTGGGCGAACTGCTGTCGGGCAACTACGGTCGCTTCGGACGCGGGCTGCTGTCCGCTGCAGTCGATCTGGTACGCAGCTGACCCGCTGAGGGGTTCCTGGTCAATTCCCGATCCAGCGGAAGGTCAGGTTGATGCGTTCCCCGTGCACGCGCGAGGATTTCGGTAACGCGTGCTGGTAGTGGGCCTGCGTGCTACCGGCCATCACCAGCAGGTCCCCCTCGGCAAGCAGGAACTCTGCCTTGGCCGCGTGCTGGTCTCGACGGCGCAGCAGGAAGCGGCGCGCAGCACCCAAGCTCAGAGAAGCAATCACCGGCTGCGGCCCCAGTTCCGCCTCGTCATCGCTGTGCCAACCCATGCTGTCCGTTCCGCTGCGGTAACGGTTGAGCAATACGCTGTTGAAGGGCGCGCACAACTCCTCCTGCAATCGATCACGAACGGGCATCAGCACATCCGCCCACGGATGCGGCAGAAAGTCTGCACCGGAGTACCGGTAACGCGCATCCGGATCGCCCATCCAGCAACTCAGCCGCGGTGAATCCACCAACCGCCCGAACATCCGGATCCTGTGCACTTCCCACGGAATGTCCCGCAGCAACGCTGCCTGCAGGGCCTCTGCCTGCGCAGGGGGCAGCCACCCCGCAAGGTGGCGCACATCAGCATCAGGCAGGTCCTGCGGGAACAGCGCGGCCATCAGCTTCGCTTGAACGCCACGCCGGTCTTTTCCACCAGTTCAGCCTCATCGACACCCGGCGCGGTTTCCACCAGCACCAGCCCGTCGCCGGTCACATCGAACACGGCCAGATCGGTGATGATGCGATCCACCACGCCGACACCGGTCAGCGGCAGCGAGCATTCCTTCAGGATCTTGTGCTCGCCGTTCTTCGCCGTGTGCTCCATCAGCACCACCACGCGCTGCACGCCGGCCACCAGGTCCATCGCCCCGCCCATGCCCTTGACCATCTTGCCCGGCACCATCCAGTTGGCCAGGTCGCCGCTGTCGGTGACCTGCATGGCGCCGAGGATGGCCAGGTTGACGTGGCCGCCGCGGATCATCGCGAAGCTGTCATCGCTGCCGAAATAACTGGCGCCCGCACGCGCGGTAACGGTCTGTTTGCCTGCGTTGATCAGGTCCGGATCGATCTCCGCCTCGGTGGGGAACGGGCCGATCCCGAGCAGGCCGTTCTCCGACTGCAGCCATACGTCCACGCCTTCGGGAATATGGTTGGCCACCAGGGTCGGCAGGCCGATGCCCAGGTTCACATAGGCACCATCGGTCAATTCGCGCGCAGCGCGCGCCGCCATTTCGTCACGGGTCCAGGCCATGTCAGTTCGCCTCCTGGCGCACGGTGCGTTGTTCGATGCGCTTTTCGGGCGTGGGGTTGTGCACGATGCGGTGCACATAGATCCCTGGCAGGTGCACCTGATCCGGGTCGATGCTGCCCACCGGCACCACCTCTTCCACCTCGGCGATGCAGACCTTGCCAGCCATCGCGCAGGCCGGGTTGAAGTTGCGCGCGGTACGGCGGAACACCAGGTTTCCGGCCTCGTCCGCCTTCCACGCCTTGACCAATGCCACATCAGCGCGCAGCGCGCTTTCCATCACGTACTGTCGGCCATCGAATTCGCGGGTTTCCTTGCCCTCGGCCACCACGGTGCCATAGCCGGTGGCGGTGAAGAACGCCGGAATGCCGGCCCCGCCCGCGCGCAGGCGTTCGGCCAGAGTGCCCTGCGGATTGAATTCCAGCTCCAGTTCGCCGGCCAGGAACTGGCGCTCGAACTCCTTGTTCTCGCCCACGTAGGACGAAATCATCTTGCGGATCTGGCGGGTGGCCAGTAGCTGGCCCAGGCCGAAACCGTCCACGCCGGCATTATTGGAAATCACCGTCAGGCCGTTGACACCGCTATCGCGTAGCGCGGCGATCAGCGCCTCCGGGATGCCGCACAGGCCGAAACCGCCCACCGCCAGGGTCTGGCCATCGGCGACCACGCCCTGCAGGGCGAGCGCCGCGCTGGCATATCGTTTATCGCGCTTGCTGCCGGTACCGGAACTATCCATTGCGTTGCTGTCCCACACGGTAAGGATGACGGCATTCTACCGGCACCCCGACCCCCGGCTGGGGTGCGGCGCAGCATTTGCCGCAGTGGGCGCAACTCGTAAACTGGCGGTCCCGGACACGCCTGCATCCCGATGTGCGGCCAGATGCCGCCCTGTTGGAAACATCGCCGATGTCCGTCCTGTTCGATGAAAATGATCTGCATCGCTGGCTCGACGAGCGCACGATCCGCAAGGCGGCCGGCTACCTGGACAGGGTGCATGACCTGCGCATGGAACGGGATCTCCTGCATGCCAAGGTAGAGGGCACTGCCGCCCAGCCTTATCGGGTAACGATCAACCTCAAGTCACGCCTTCGTAGCCCACAGAGTCGCCTTCACGGCCGCTGCAGCTGCCCGGTGGGCGACAACTGCAAGCATGTGGCTGCGGTCATGATGTGTGCCCTGCACGGGCCGGACGAGGATCGCGAAGACGAGAAAATCGAGGCACCGTTACCGCAGCAGGACATCGCCGTCCTCGGACAGCTGTGTTTGCGCCAGCAGCGCAAGGGCGACCGGCGTGTAGCCGTGCAGCCGTTGCTGGACATGATCCTGGCCTCCGGCCATGGCTGGGTACAGCACCCCGGCACCAGGCAGCTGCTGCCCCTGCGCGCGGGCCCTGCTCGCGCAGGTCACCTGGAGTGGAAGGCGGCCGACAGCCAGCTGGGCGTATGCTCCCGGCCGGTGCTGCAGGTGGACGGGAACGCCGACGGGGCGGTAGAAGGTCATTGCGCCTGTTATCTGGACGAGAGAACCGGCGAGACGGGTCCGCTGCAGCTTGCGGTGGCCAGCCCCGACGCCGACGCTTTCCTTGGGCTGCCACCGCTGCTGCCCGACGAACATTCGCTTACCTCGCAGATGCTCCAGCAGCTGGACCCTGCCCTGCCCCTACCGCCAGCCACCGCCGATGCGATGCCCATCGCCCAGGTGGATGGCATGGTCCCGCACCTGATGCTGCATACCGAAGAGCAACAGCAGACGTGGGGCGCGCGAAGAGGTCAGATGCAGCGGCTGGAATTTGCCACGGTCTCCTTCGCCTACGGCGAGCACTTCAAGCACCTCGATGACCCCTCGCGCTTCGTGCGCGGCGCGGACGGAACGATCGAGCTGCTGCCACGCGACACGGCCGAAGAGGCAAGGCGTGAAAACGAGCTGCGCAGCAGTGGACTTCACCGCCATCCGCAGTCGCCAGCGCTGCTCAGCGGGGCCGGACCCCACTTCCACCTGCGCTCCTACGACTGGGGCAGCTTCATGCTGCGCGAGCTGCCCCGGCTGCAGGAACTGGGGTGGGTGGTCACCGTCCCGGAGGATTTCCGGCACCGCATCACCGTGGTGGACAGCGTGCTCTGGGATGTGCAGCCCGATGACACAGGCGCTGGCTGGCTGGACGTAGCGCTGGACATCGAAATCGATGGCCAGACGGTGCCGCTGGCACCGATGCTGGCGCAGTTGCTGCAGACCGATCCGCGCTGGACGCGGGGCGCGCTGGATGCCATCGACGACGAGGAGCGCATCCTGATCGCCTCGCCCACGGCAGGAGCGCTGTCATTCCAGGCGGGGCGGCTTAAGCCCGTCGTGACCCTGCTCGGCGACCTGTTCGGCAACGGCGCTGAACCCCTGCGTGTTTCCACACGCGACAGGGGACGCCTGCAGGCCCTGCAACAGTCCGGGAGCCTGCAGCTGCGCGGCGCCACCGATACCGGCGCGATGGTGCAGCGGCTGTTGCAGGAACCCACGCCACAACCGGTTGCGGCACCTGTCGGGCTGGCTGCCGTCTTGCGTCCTTATCAGCAGGACGGGCTGGCGTGGCTACAGTACCTGCGCCAACAGGAGCTGGGCGGCATCCTGGCCGATGACATGGGCCTGGGCAAGACGCTGCAGACCCTGGCGCACATATTGCTGGAAAAAGAAGGTGGACGGCTGGACCGGCCCGCGCTGGTGGTCATGCCGACGTCCCTGCTGTTCAACTGGCAGGAGGAGGCCGCCCGTTTCGCACCCGGTCTGCGCGTGCTGGTGCTGCATGGCCCTGCCCGAGAGGCGATGTTCGAACAGATTCCCGCCCACGACCTGGTGCTGACCACCTATCCGCTGGTGTGGCGGGATGAGGCCGCGCTGCAGGCGCATGCCTATCACCTGCTGATCCTCGATGAAGCCCAGCAGGTGAAGAACGCCAAGGCACGCGCGGCGATCACCCTGCGCACGCTGCAGAGCCGGCACCAGCTGTGCCTGACCGGCACCCCACTGGAAAACCACCTGGGCGAGCTGTGGACGCATATCGACTTTGTCCTGCCGGGTCTGCTGGGCAGCGAGAAAACCTTCAACCTGCATTGGCGCCATCCGATCGAGCGCAGCGGTGACGGCCAACGCGCGCAGCTGCTGGCGCAGCGGGTGCGACCCTTCATCCTGCGTCGGCGCAAGGACCAGGTAGCGACCGAGCTGCCACCCAAGACCGTGATCACCCGCCACGTGTCATTGGAGGGTGGCCAGCGCGACTTGTACGAGACAGTGCGATCGGCGATGCAGGAGAAGGTGCGCGAGGCCGTCGCCGGCAAAGGAATGGCCAAGAGCCACATCGTCGTGCTCGATGCACTGCTGAAGTTGCGCCAGGTATGCTGCGATCCACGCCTGTTGCCCGGTGAAGCCGCGCCGCGCACGCAGGGTTCGGCCAAGCTTGACCTGCTGATGACGCTCTTGCCGGAGATGGTGGAGGAAGGACGCCGCATCCTCGTGTTCTCCCAGTTCACGCGCATGCTGGAGCTGATCGCGCAGGCCTTGGACAAGAGCGGACTGGCGTTCGTCACCTTGACCGGCGACACCCGTGACCGGACCACCCCGGTGTGCCGGTTCATGCATGGAGAGGTGCCGATCTTCCTGATCAGCCTGAAGGCGGGCGGTGTCGGCCTGAACCTGACAGCTGCCGATACCGTGATCCATTTCGACCCCTGGTGGAACCCGGCGGCCGAAAACCAGGCCAGCGACCGGGCGCACCGGATCGGTCAAGACAAGCCGGTCTTCGTGTACCGCCTGATCGCCGCCGGCAGCATCGAAGAGCGGATCAGCGAACTTCAGCAGCGAAAGGCGGCGCTGGCCGATTCGATCCTGGAAAATGGCGGCGCGGCAGGGGCTGGGTTCAGCGAGGAGGACCTGCAGGCGTTGCTGGAGCCGCTTCCCGGGGCGCCGGCGAAGAAGGCCAAGCGGACGCCGAAGCGCGGTCATGAATGACTCGCTGCGGTGCTGGTGCATGCGGCCCTGACAACGATTCCCATACACATGGGCGTATAAACTAAGCGGCTGGACCCCCCCAATGGAGTGACCGATGCCCCTGCCCGCCTTCAAGGCCTATGACATCCGCGGCCGCGTGCCGGACGAACTGAACGAAGACCTGGCCCGGCGCATCGGCGTGGCACTCTCGGACCAGCTGGAGCCGGGAACCGTGGTCGTCGGCCACGATGTGCGCCTGACCAGCGCAGCGCTGCAGGATGCGCTGGTAGTGGGCCTGCGCGGCGCGGGGCGTGAGGTCATCGACATCGGCCTGTGCGGTACCGAGGAAGTCTATTTCCAGACCGATCATCTGGGCGCTGCCGGCGGCGTGATGGTGACCGCCAGCCATAACCCGATGGATTACAACGGCATGAAGCTGGTGCGCGAGAAAGCGCGCCCGATCAGTTCTGATACCGGCCTGTTCGCGATCTCCGATGCGGTGGCAGCCGATACCGCAGCTGCCCTGCCGCCCAAGGCCGGCCAGAGCGAGCAGCACGACAAGAGCGCCTACATCGCGCACCTGCTGTCCTACGTCGATGTCGCTGCGCTGAAGCCGCTGAAGGTGGTGGTCAATGCCGGCAACGGCGGCGCCGGCGCGATCGTCGACCTGCTGGCGCCGCACCTGCCGCTGCAGTTCATCCGGGTCAACCACGAGCCGGACGGCAACTTCCCCAACGGCATCCCCAACCCGCTGCTGCCGGAAAACCGCGCCGCCACCGCCGAAGCGGTGCGTGAGCATGGCGCCGATTTCGGCATCGCGTGGGATGGCGACTTCGACCGCTGCTTCTTCTTCGACCACACCGGCCGTTTCATCGAAGGCTATTACCTGGTCGGCCTGCTGGCCCAGGCCGCGCTGAAGCGCCATCCCGGTGGCAAGGTCGTGCACGATCCACGTCTGGTCTGGAACACGGTGGAGATGGTCGAGCAGGCCGGCGGCATCCCGGTGCTGTGCAAGAGCGGCCATGCTTTCATCAAGGAAAAGATGCGCGCCGAAGATGCGGTGTACGGCGGCGAAATGAGTGCCCACCACTACTTCCGCGAGTTCGCCTACGCTGACTCCGGGATGATCCCCTGGCTCCTGATCGCCGCGCTGGTTTCCGAAAGCGGTCGATCGTTGGCCGACTGGGTTGAAGATCGCATGGCGGCCTATCCGTGCAGCGGCGAGATCAACTTCAAGG
This sequence comes from Stenotrophomonas sp. CFBP 13724, assembly GCF_014841975.1. Taxonomy (NCBI): domain Bacteria; kingdom Pseudomonadati; phylum Pseudomonadota; class Gammaproteobacteria; order Lysobacterales; family Lysobacteraceae; genus Stenotrophomonas; species Stenotrophomonas sp. CFBP 13724. The sequence goes on along the minus strand of NZ_JACYUW010000002.1, from coordinate 206,971 downwards.
TAGTCGATGCGAAGGTATCTGTGGCACGCGTGATGGAACACTTCGCCTCACATGCGCCGGCGCTCGACCACACAGACGGCATCAGTGCCGATTTCGGTGACTGGCGTTTCAACCTGCGCAGCTCCAACACCGAGCCGCTGCTGCGGTTGAATGTCGAAACGCGCGGCGATGCGGCCCTGCTGCAGTCGCGTACCGACGAAATCTCCTCGCTGCTGCAGCAGTAACGTCAGGATGTCCGTACCCATGAACAGCATCCAGCCCGTCATCCTGTCCGGTGGTTCCGGCACGCGCCTGTGGCCCTTGTCGCGCGAGGCGTATCCGAAGCAGTTCCTGCCGCTGGCCAGCGAGCTGACCATGCTGCAGGCGACGTGGAAGCGCGTCGAAGCCATCGCCGCGCGCGGACCGTTGGTCATCGCCAACGAGGAGCATCGCTTCGTCGCCGCCGAGCAGCTGCAGCAGGTGGGTGCCGAGCCTGCCGCGATCATCCTGGAACCGGTCGGCCGCAATACCGCGCCGGCCATCGCGGTAGCAGCCCTGGAGGCAACCCGTGAGGGCGCTGACGCGCTGCTGCTTGTGCTTCCATCGGATCACGTGATCAGTGACAACGCCGCTTTCCTACGCGCGGTCGAGCAGGCGGCAGGCGCTGCCGAGGCAGGCAAGCTGGTGACCTTCGGCATCGTGCCGACCGGTCCGGAGACCGGATACGGCTACATCAAGGCGGCCGCGGGAGAAGGCGCCCGCGCGGTCGAGCGGTTCGTCGAGAAGCCGGACCTTGCCACCGCGACCGACTATGTAGCCAGTGGCCAGTACTACTGGAACAGCGGCATGTTCCTGTTCAAGGCGTCGCGTTACCTGCAGGAACTGGAACGCTTCCAGCCAGCCATGCTGGCCAGCAGCTGCGATGCCTGGAGCAAGGCCCGCCGCGATGCCGACTTCACCCGCCTGGACAAGGAAGCGTTTACCGCGGTGCCTTCGGACTCCATCGATTATGCAGTGATGGAAAAAACCGCCGATGCAATGGTGGTGCCGCTGGACGCCGGCTGGAATGACGTCGGATCGTGGACCGCCCTGCGCGACGTATCGCAGCAGGATGGCGACGGCAACGCGCACCAGGGCGATGTCATCGCGATCGACTGCCGCAACACCTATGCCTACGGGCAACGCCTGGTGGCGATGGTCGGGCTGGATGACGTGATCGTTGTAGAAACCGACGACGCGGTGCTGGTCGGCAAAGGCGACCGCATGCAGGAGGTCAAGGCGGTGGTGGCCCAGTTGAAGGCCGAAGGACGCAGCGAGGCCACCTGGCACCGCAAAGTGTACCGCCCGTGGGGCGCCTACGATTCCATCGACAACGGCGCACGTTTCCAGGTCAAGCGCATCACGGTCAAGCCCGGTGGCACGCTGAGCCTGCAGATGCACCATCACCGCGCCGAACACTGGATCGTGGTGAGCGGCACGGCCGAGGTCACCCGAGGTGAGGAAGTGCTGCTGCTCAGCGAAAACCAGAGCACCTACATCCCGCTCGGCGTCACCCACCGCCTGCGCAATCCGGGACGCCTGCCGTTGGAGCTGATCGAAGTGCAGTCCGGCAGCTATCTGGGCGAAGACGATATCGTGCGCTTTGAAGATACGTATGGTCGGCAGTAGCCGACCGTAGGTCCACGCACCCCACCTCGGAGACGGGGTCAGAGTCCTTCCGCGACGCGGAAGGACTCTGACCCCACGGTACGATTCAGCCCGCGATCTCGCCGATCACCCGCTTCAACCCGTCCTGCCAGGCTGGCAGCGCGATGCCGAAATCCTGCTGCAGCTTGCGGTTGTCCAGTACCGACCAGGACGGCCGCTTGGCCGGCGTCGGGTACTCCGAGGTGGCAATCGCTTCCACGCTCGGCACCTTGGCCAGGACGCCACGTGCGAGGGCTTCGGCGAAGATCGCCTCGGCGAAGCCATGCCAGCTGGTCTGCCCGGAAGCAGTCAGGTGCCAGGTGCCGGACAGCCCGCCCGTGTGCTGCAGGGCCTTTGCGGTGACATCCGCAATCAGCGCTGCCGGCGTCGGCGTGCCAACCTGGTCAGCCACCACCCGCAATGCTTCACGCTCGGCCCCCACGCGCAACATCGTGCGCAGGAAATTGGCACCGTGCGAGGCATATACCCACGCCGTGCGGAAGATCAGGTGGCGCCCGCAGGCAGCACGCACCGCGTCTTCGCCGTCGCGCTTGCTGGTGCCGTACACGCCCAGCGGAGCGGTCGGCTGGTCTTCGTGGTACGGCGCGGTGCCTTCACCATCGAACACGTAGTCAGTGGAGTAATGCACAAACGGCACGCCGGCAGCCGCGCACCAGCGTGCGATCACGCCAGGCGCCTCGGCATTGGCACGGAAGGCCGCCTCCATGTCCTGCTCCGCCTTGTCCACCGCCGTATAAGCGGCAGCGTTGACCACCATTGCGGGTCGCACGCGATCCAGCAGCGCAACCAGCGAATCAGGCTGGTTGAAGTCCGCGACCTCGCAGGCGCTGCCATCCGGCAGCAGGCCGCTGCGCGTGGTGGCAACCACCTTGCCCAGCGGGGCCAGCGCACGCAGCAGCTCCTGGCCGACCTGGCCGTTACCGCCGAACAGCAGGATCGTCATGCGACGAACACCGGCAGGCGGTCTTCGGCGATGTCCTTCAGGAACGGGGCAGCCTCATCCTTTGCAGACAACGTCGGATTGGAGATCGGCCAGTCCACCGCCACGTCGGCATCGTTCCAGCGAAGTCCCGAATCCGCCTCCGCCACGTAAACGTCGGTGCACATGTAGTGGAACAGAGCGCGCTCGGACAACACCGCGAATCCGTGAGCGAAGCCCTCCGGGATCCAGAGCTGCCGCCGATTTTCAGCGCTGAGAATCACTGACGCGTGTTTTCCGAACGTCGGAGAGCCTTGACGGATATCCACTGCTACATCGTAGACCTCACCCTCCAGAACGCTGACCAGCTTTCCTTGCGGCCGAGGCCACTGGTAATGAAGGCCACGCAGCACGCCGCGTGAGGACGACGAGACGTTGCTCTGGACAAAGTCCATCTGCAATCCCTCGGCCTCAAAACGCTCCTTGTTCCAGCCCTCGAAAAAGAATCCGCGGGCGTCTCCAAAAACCCGAGGCTCCAGTACGACGCATCCTGGGAGCTGAGTCTGGACGATTTTCACGGAATCGAACCCCGCTGGGCCAAAGCATGGAGATACTGGCCGTAGGCATTCTTGATGAGCGGTGCGGCCAAGGACTCAAGCTGGGCCACGTCAATCCAGCCGTTGCCCAGTGCGATCTCTTCAGGACAGCAGACCTGCAGGCCCTGGCGGGTCTGGATGGTTTCAATGAAGTTCGAAGCCTCCAGCAGCGACTGGTGGGTGCCGGTGTCCAGCCACGCGTAACCGCGACCCAGCGGCTCCAGGTGCAATGCACCCTCGTCGAGGTAACGCTGGTTGAGGTCGGTGATTTCCAGCTCACCGCGCGGCGAGGGCTTCAGTTCAGCAGCGTACTCACTGGCCTTGCCGTCGTAGAAATACAGACCGGTCACCGCGTAGTTGGAACGCGGCTTGGCCGGCTTCTCGACCAAGCCGACCACCTTTCCATCCTTGTCGAACTCAGCCACGCCGTAACGCTCGGGGTCGTTGACCCAGTAACCGAACACGGTGGCACCATCGGCGCGCGCGTCAGCACGCTTCAGCACTTCGGTCAGGCCATGGCCATGGAACACGTTGTCACCGAGCACCAGGCAGCTGGGCTTGCCGTCCAGGAATTCGCGGCCGATCAGGTAGGCTTGGGCCAAGCCATCCGGGCTCGGCTGGGCGGCGTACTGGATGTCCATGCCCCACTGCGAACCGTCACCCAGCAACTGCTGGAACAGCGCCTGCTCGTGCGGGGTGTTGATGATCAGCACTTCACGGATGCCCGCCAGCATCAGCACGCTGAGCGGGTAATAGATCATCGGCTTGTCATATACCGGCAGCAGCTGCTTGCTGATGCCCTTGGTGATCGGATACAGCCGGGTGCCGGAGCCACCGGCCAGAATGATGCCTTTACGCTGCGTCATGGGTACGAGGTCCTTTGAGGGCTCAGGCGGTGGTGCCGATGCGCTGCAGGCGGTAGCTGCCATCCAGCACGCCGTTCACCCATTCCTGGTTGTCCAGGTACCAGTCGACGGTGAAGCCAATGCCCTGCTCGAACGTGTAAGCAGGCTCCCACCCCAGTTCGTCCTTCAGCTTGGACGCATCGATCGCGTAGCGACGATCGTGGCCCGGGCGGTCGGTGACATAGGTGATCTGGCTGCTGCGCGGCTGGCCATCTTCGCGCGGACGACGTGCATCCAGCAGTGCGCAGATCGCCTGCACCACTTCGATATTCTGTTTTTCGGAATTGCCGCCCACGTTGTAGGTTTCGCCGACGCGGCCCTTGGCCAGCACGGTGCGGATCGCTTCGCAGTGGTCGGATACGAACAGCCAGTCGCGCACCTGCTTGCCATCGCCGTAGACCGGCAGCGGCTCGCCGGCCAGCGCCTTGGCGATCACCAGCGGAATGAGTTTCTCCGGGAAGTGGTACGGCCCGTAGTTGTTGGAGCAGTTGGTGGTGAGCACCGGCAGGCCGTAAGTATGGTGGAACGCGCGCACGAGGTGATCCGACGCCGCCTTGGAGGCGGAGTACGGCGAGTTCGGCGCGTACGGCGTGGTCTCACTGAACTTGCCGGTCTCGCCGAGGGTGCCGTAGACCTCATCGGTGGACACGTGCAGGAAGCGGAACGCCACGCCCTTGTCGGCCGGCAGCGCCTTCCAGTAGTCGCGCACCGCTTCCAGCAGGCCGAGCGTGCCGACCACGTTGGTCTGGATGAAGGCACCCGGGCCGTCGATGGAACGATCGACGTGGCTTTCGGCGGCGAAGTTCAGCACCGCATCGGGCTGGTGTTCGGCCAGCAAGCGCGACACCAGCGCACTGTCACCGATACCACCTTCCACGAAGACATGGTCGGGATTGCCTTCCAGGCTGCTCAGGGTCTTCAGGTTGCCGGCATAGGTAAGGGCATCAAGATTGATGACCTTGACGCCGCGGGCTGCTGCTTCGAGGACGAAATTACCGCCAATGAATCCGGCGCCGCCGGTGACAAGCCAAGTGGGCACTACCTGTTTCTCCTGTAATGTGATGAATGTCCAGGCCTCCAAGGCGCGGGCGATTCAGTCGCAAAGGATACAACGGGCCTCCATGGAAGGCCTCTTTGGGGATGATATGGACTGCGCCATGCCGCGCTGCACCATCATCTAGCTCACCATACGCATTCGCATGGTCGCCAATCGCCAGTTAGAATCGGGGTCCCACCCCCGAACCGGTTGCTGTTGCCAGGACCGGACGACCCCCGATAGTGAAGGACCCGTACCAGATGAAAATCCTCGTCGCGTACAAGCGCGTGGTGGACTACAACGTCCGCATTCAGGTCAAGCCGGACGGCTCCGGCGTGGTGACCGACGGCGTCAAGCTGTCTCCAAATCCTTTCGATGAAATCGCGCTGGAAGAAGCCCTGCGCCTGCGCGACAAGGGCATCGCCAGCGAAGTCATCGTCGCCACCATTGCCCCGGCCGACGCCCAGGCGCACCTGCGCAACGGCCTGGCCATGGGTGCCAATCGCGCCATCCACATCGTCACCGACGAGGCCATCCAGCCGCTGACCGCGGCCCGCGCCCTGCTCAAGCTGATCGAGAAGGAACAGCCGGAGCTGGTCATCCTCGGCAAGCAGGCAATCGATGACGACGCCAGCCAGACCGGCCAGATGCTGGCCACGATCTGGGGCCGCCCGCAGGCGACCTTCGCCAGCAAGGTCGAGATTGCCGATGGCAAGGCCACGGTGACCCGTGAAGTCGATGCCGGCCTGGAAACGCTGGAACTGGACCTGCCGGCCGTGGTCACTACCGACCTGCGCCTGAACGAGCCCCGCTTCATCAAGCTGCCCGACATCATGAAGGCCAAGGCCAAACCCCTGGAGACGCTGCAGCTGGCGGATCTGGGCGTTGAAGCCGTGGATACCTTGAAGACCACCCTCTACGCCGCACCAGGCAAGCGCAGCAAGGGCGTAATGGTCAAGGATGCCGCCGAGCTGGTGGCCGCACTCAAGCAGAAGGGGTTGCTGTAATGAGCACGATTCTCGTCATCGCCGAGCACCACGACGGCAAGCTCAACGCCGCCACCGCCAAGACCGTCAGTGCGGCAACCGCCATCAGCGGCGCCGAAGTGCACGTGCTGGTGCTGGCTGCCGATCCGGCCGCGGTTGCGGCTGAGGCGGCAAAGATCAGCGGTGTCAGCAAAGTGCTGACCGTGGCCAACGCCGCCAACGCGAACCCGATCGCGCAGGTGCTGGCGCCGCAGATCGCCAAGGCCGCCGCCGGTTACAGCCACGTATTCGGTCCGTCCACCACCTTCGGCAAGGACCTGATGCCCTGCGTGGCCGCCCTGCTGGGCGTCGCGCAGGTGTCCGACCTGATGACCGTGGAAGGCAGCCATACCTTCAAGCGCCCGATCTACGCCAGCAACGCGATCATCACCGTGGAGGCCCCGGCCGACCAGACCGTGGTCGCTACCGTGCGCAGCGCATCCTGGCCCGAAGCTGCCCAGGGCGGCAGCGCCAGCGTGGAATCGCTGAGCGTGGACGCTGCCCTGCCGACCCATACCCGCTTCCTCGGCCTGGCTGCTGCCAGCAGTGATCGCCCGGACCTGCAGAGCGCAAAGCGTGTGGTCTCCGGTGGCCGCGGCGTCGGTTCGGAAGAGAACTTCAAGGTCATCTACCAGCTGGCGGACAAGCTGGGCGCTGCCGTCGGTGCCTCGCGCGCCGCCGTGGATGCGGGTTACGTGCCCAATGAACTGCAGGTCGGCCAGACCGGCAAGATCATCGCGCCGGAGCTGTACGTGGCGATCGGCATCAGTGGCGCCATCCAGCACCTGACCGGCATCAAGGATGCAGGCACCATCGTGGCGATCAACAAGGACCCGGATTCGCCGATCTTCGAAATTGCAGACATTGGACTGGCGGGCGACCTGTTCACGATTTTGCCCGAGCTGGAGAAAGCTCTGTAGGGCTCATTTGTGGAATAGTAGGCTCCGCAACGTCGGCCGCCCTGTGCGGCCGACGCTCTTCCCGTTCCAACTATTGGATTCTTCACCCGCGTGTCTCCAAATTCTTCAACATCCCTGTCATTGAACACTGCGGATCGGACTGGCACACGGGGTCTTCCGATTGGTCTGGAGGTATCTGTGGTCGTTCCTGTCTATGGATGCGCGGGCTGTCTTGAAGAGTTGACCGAGCGCATATTGGCCGCCGTTAGCGGTATGGGCCGGACCGTCGAGCTCATTTTCGTGGATGATGACAGTCCAGATCAGGCCTGGAGCAGAATCAGCGAACTCTCCGCGCTTCATCCTGCAGTGCGCGGCCTTAAACTATCCAGAAACTTCGGCCAACATGCGGCGATCAGCGCCGGAATAGCGCAAACGCGCGGCGCGGCCGTCATTGTAATGGACTGCGACCTGCAGGATGTGCCTGAAGAAATTCCGGCCCTCCTAGAAGCACTTACCGACGATGTGGAAATTGTCCTCGGGCAGCGTACCGAGCGACGGGACACTTGGTTGAAGCGCACCGGATCCCGCGCGTTCTACCGCACCCTTGGCTGGCTGACTGACACAAGCTACGACCCTAGTACTGCCAATTTTGGCGCATACAGCCGCAAAGTCATCGATGCAATGAACGCGATGCCGGAAACGGACCGATTCTTGCCTCTTCTTGCCCGGTGGACAGGCTTCAGAACCGCGCGCATTTCCGTGGAGCACGGACGACGCACGGAGGGCAGAAGTAGCTACACATTGCGCAAGCTGCTGCAAATGGCCACGCGGATCGCCCTGTCCTTCTCCGACAAGCCGTTGCGACTGGTCATGTCCGCAGCGTTCGCACTGGCCGGTGTCGGCCTGTGCGTCGCTGCGTTTGCTGTCTACCGCTACCTCGTGGGCGACATTCGCGTAGCAGGCTTCACCAGCATTCTCGCTTCGGTATGGCTAGTGGGCAGCTTCCTGATGGCCAGCATTGGCGTAGTGGGCCTGTATGTTGGACGTGTGCACAACGAAAGCAAGAGACGACCGCAATACATCATCTGGCGCGACTCATGGAACGACGAGAATGAATGAATCGCCGCTGCTCAGCTACTCGCCCCTAGATTCAAACCGCTTCTCCATTCGCGTGGAGCGCGCCAGCCTGGGCCGCCACGTTCCTGCGGCAAGCGCGATCAGCGCGATCCAAGCCTCTACGGCTGAGTTGATCATCGCCCGTTTCCCCGCCGGCGATTGCGCAATCCCCAACGCGCTTGTCCAGCGTGGCGAAGCCCTTATCCATGCCGATACGCTGGTCTACTATGACGTGGGCTTGCCTGCGCCGAGCGCCAAGGCAGCAGCCAACGTACGGCTTGCGGAGGTCACCGATCTCGAGGCGATCCGCAGCATCGCTTCCACGGCGTTCAAAAATTACCGCGCGCATTATGCTGCCAACCCGTTACTGCCTGCGGCGCAGGTTCTTGATGGGTACGTCGAGTGGGCGCAAAGCCGAGCCGATCCCTCCGACCCCAGCAGCGATACGTGGCTGGTATTTGACGACTGCGTTGCGGCTGGTTTTGCCACATGCGACATCAAGGATCGCGGGGTGGAAATCGTACTGAACGCAGTCCATCCTTCTTTCGAAAGAAGAGGCCATTACGGAACGCTGCTGCGTCACCTGCTGCACCACTATGCAGAAACCGGACTGGGCCGGTTGAGCATTTCCACGCAGATCTGGAACTACACCGTGCAGCGACAATGGTCCCGTGCAGGATTACTGTTGGAAAGTGCATACGACACCTTCCACATTGATCGGCGCATCGCCGCGCAGCGGAGCACATCATGAACTTATCCCCGACACTTTTTCCCTGGTCGATGGTTGCCGCAACAATCATCCTGACCAGCTATGGCCAGCTCGTCATCAAATGGCAGGCGACTTCGTATCAGGCGACCACGGCAGGGTGGTTGGGCAAACTGCCAACGGTGGTGCAGCTTCTTCTCCAGCCCTGGGTCGTATCGGCCTTTTTTGCTGCTTTCGCCGCATCGCTCTGCTGGATGTTGGCGGTGTCGCGTCTGGAGCTCAGCCGGGCATATCCGTTCATGGCGCTCAACTTCGTGATCGTATGTATTGCAGCAGTGCCCCTGTTCGGCGAAGCATTCACTCCATCCAAGGCGATCGGACTGGTGACCGTTATTGTCGGACTGGTCATAATCAGCCAAGGCTGATTTTACTTAATCGCATCGCAAAGAGACCTCATGATTCCGTTCAATCGCCCGTTCATGACTGGAAAGGAACTCCCCTTGATCAGCCAGGCTCATGCCAATGGCCATCTGTCTGGGGATGGGCCGTTTACCAAGCAGTGCCACGCCTGGTTGCGACAGCGCACCGGAGCATCTACAGCCTTGCTTACGCATTCCTGCACCGCGGCGCTCGAAATGGCCGCTCTGCTTCTGGATCTGAAACCGGGCGACGAGGTGATCATGCCTTCGTTCACTTTCGTATCTACTGCAAATGCATTCGCACTTCGAGGCGCAGTTCCTGTCTTTGTCGATGTGCGATCCGACACGTTGAACATCGACGAGTCACTGATCGAAGCGGCAATCACGCCGCGCACTCGGGCTATCTGTGTTGTCCATTACGCTGGTGTGGCTTGCGAGATGGACATGATCGTTGATATTGCGCAGCGGCGCGGACTGGCCGTTGTCGAAGATGCCGCCCAAGGCATCATGTCAACTTACAAGGGGCGAGCGCTTGGCACGATCGGTGATCTTGGTGCTTTCAGCTTCCACGAAACAAAGAATGTCATCTCCGGGGAAGGTGGCGCGCTGCTGTGCCGAGATGCCTTTTATGGAGAGCGCGCGGAAATCATCCGCGAAAAAGGCACCAACCGCAGTAGATTCTTCCGCGGGCAAGTGGACAAGTACACCTGGGTCGATGTGGGCTCGTCCTACCTCCCAGGTGAAATCATCGCGGCATTTCTGAGTGCTCAGCTGGATGATGCCGAAGAGATCACTGCCAGGCGCCTTGCAATCTGGGATCGCTACCATGCGTGGGCAGCGCCTCACGAAGCCGACGGCACCTTGCGGCGCCCGGTGATACCGGAGGCATGTGAGCACAATGCACACATGTATTACCTGCTGCTACCCAGCCTGGAAGCCCGTGCCCGCTTCATTGCCAGCATGAAGGCTCGCGCCGTTCAGACTGTCTTCCACTACATCCCCCTGCATTCTTCGCCTGCTGGAGAGCAGTTGGGGCGAGCTTCCGGCACGCTGGACGTCACCAACAACATCAGCAACCGGCTGGTTCGCCTCCCGCTCTGGCTCGGCCTGGAGTCGCAGATGGATGAAGTCCTGGACGCCGCCGAGGCGTCGATCCGTGAGGGCTGATGAAGATGACAGCTGACTTGCCAACGTCAAATGCGGATCCGGATCCGACCGGAAGCAGAGACGCATCGACACCGCAGTTGTCCTGGGGACATCGTGTCGACGCAGGCCTGTTGCTTCTGGTGTCCTACGCCGGCTTTTTCCTTGCGTCGAAGATGATCGGGTTCACTCCAGGCTATGGCCTTGATGACTACGGCATCATCCGCAGGGGCGCCGGCGAAAGCCTGGTCGATTTCTTCCTGTCACAGGGACGCTATGGCAGTGCGCTGATGGACGTCGTGCTGCATGCCAGCAACCTGACCATGGCCAGCTTTTCGACAATAGGGCTGGTTGCGACCGCCTTTTTCAGCGGACTGTTCTTCAAGGACGCACTGGATCTCCCCAAGCGATCTTCCCCCATCCTTGCGGTCGGCATCGGCGCCCTCCTGGGCTCCCATCCTTACTACGCAGAGTACGTATCGTTTCGTCAGGCAGCATTGCCGATGTCGGCGATGTTCCTGAGCCTGTGGGCTGCGCTCCGGCTGTATCGCCTCGCATTGGAGCAGGAGGAAGCCAGGGTATTCAACGTACTGGCGAGTCTTTTCGCCATGACACTGGCGATGGGATTCAATCAGTTGGCCGTTTCATACATGTCCATCGCTGTGTTGTGCGTGCACATGCAGCGACTGCAGATGGGCGTCACCCCCACCTACATGGGAAAATCTGCTGGCAGTTGGGCCTGGCTTGAGCCGATCATCAGGGCCATGTTGATCGGTGCAGTACTCATCGCCACCAGTACGATTGTGGCGAAGATGACCATGCTCATGTTCGGCCTTGAGCCTACCCAACGCGCGGAGCTTATCGGGGCGGATATGCTTGGCCAACGCAGCGAAGCACTGATGGGACTTGTGCAGGTTATATGGGCCGATTCGGAGACCGTCGCCGGCTGGCCAGCAAAAATCCTTGCACTGGCAGGTTTCTTTGTCTTGCTTGCCTCCTCTTTGCGCGGGTATCGGCGGGCGGGATGGCTTTCGCTTGTGACGTTCTTGGCGGCTACAGCCGCTGCACTCATACCGACGGCGGCGTCGACGATCTGGTGGCCGGTGCCACGTACACTGATAGCTGTTCCCTTCGCCTTGGCGGCCGCCATTGCACTGCTTGCGGCACGTGGTGGCCGTTTGGCTACACTGGCAGGTGTGCTGCTCGTTGCCAGCGCTGGAATTTTCTCGGCGCACAGCACTCAGATTCTTTCCAACCAGCAACGCCTCAACCGCTGGGACCAGATGCAGGCCCGTGACATTACCCAGATGGCTGTGGGGAAATTCTCCGGGCAGGCATCCAAGCTCGCGCTTGTTGATTCTGACTGGGGACACGATGTGGCGCGTGAAATCGCCCAAGGCGATCTCAATATTTCCGCATTGAGCGTTGCTTGGGCGCTCGATCCGCTGTTCGACGAAGCCACTGGCCGTGATCAAACGGTTCGTCTGGCACCTGAATTCAGTGAGTTCTGCTCGACATCGCCGAAGTATCCTGACCCTGCCTCACTCCATCTGGAAAATGGTGAGGTTGTCGTTTGCATGCAATGAGCAACCTGGTCACCACTGCACCTGCCTTCCAACTATCTCGGGCCCACGTCTACATATGAAAGTTCTGGTAACCGGAGGATCCGGCTTCATCGGCTCACATACCTGTATTGAACTACTGGCAAGCGGCCACGATGTCGTGATCAGCGATAACCTAAGCAATAGCCAGGTTGACGTGCTTGACGCCATTCAATCCATCTCAGGGAAGAAAGTCGCGTTCACGCGTTGCGATGTCCGCGATGGCGAGGCGATGAAGACGGTCCTGAGGTCGCACTCGATTGATGCAGTCATTCACTTCGCGGCGCTGAAATCCGTTGGTGAGTCGTGGCGACGCCCGCTCGATTATTTCGACAATAATATTTCCGGAACGATCACCCTCCTGCAGGCCATGGAAGAGGTTGGCGTACGCCATTTCGTTTTCAGCTCGTCGGCGACGGTATACGGCGATCCTGACCACTGCCCCATTTCCGAGTCCGCCCCGACCCGCACCACCAATCCCTACGGGCGCACCAAACTTGTCTGCGAGCAGTTGCTGTCTGACAAAGTCGCTGCAGACCCGCACTTCCACGTGGCCTCACTTCGCTACTTCAATCCAGTGGGAGCACACCCATCTGGATTGATCGGCGAATCGCCCAATGGCACGCCCAACAACCTGATGCCTTATGTCTCCCAGGTTGCAAGCGGACAACGCGAGTATCTTCAGGTATTCGGTAATGACTACAATACGCCGGATGGAACCGGAGTTCGGGACTACATCCACGTCGTGGACCTGGCTGTCGCCCACGTTCTGGCACTCGATCACATTGTCGGGAATGGTCAGAGCATGACGGTGAATCTGGGTACTGGCAACGGGTACAGTGTTCTGGATGTGGTTGCCGCGTTCGAGCGCGCCAGTGGTCGCAGCGTCCCGGTGCGCATTGTTGATCGCAGGCCCGGTGATGCAGCCAGCTGCTTCGCAGATCCGACACTCGCACGCGAAGTGCTGGGATGGCGCGCCATGCATGACCTGAACCAGATGTGCGTGGATGCCTGGCGCTGGCAAGTCCACTCCGGCGCGACCCTCACCTGACCTGGATCCAGACATCACTAATGCTGCCCCAGATCTCAGCAGTCATCACTTTCCACCGCGAAGGGCTATTGGCCCACAAGAGTCTTTTGTCACTTCGTCGATGCAGACTTGCTGCGGAGCGGCGAGGCATTGCAGTGGAGGTAGTCGCTACGCTTGACAATGCCGACAGTGAGACGTCGCGCATTGTTTCCATGCACCGCGACACAGGACTGATCGACCAGTTGCTGGAGGTGCACTGCGCCGATCTCGGACTTTCCAGGAATGCTGCAATCCTGTCAGCGAGGGGAACATGGATCCTGATCTGCGATGGTGATGATTACCTGTCTGCGGACTTCATCACCCGTTGCTGGGACACCGCGGCCGGTGACGAGCACGTTATCCTGCACCCCGAATTGATCGTGACATTCGGCGCAGAGACCGGAATCTGGTGGCAGACCGCTAGCAATGCCGCAGAGTTCGACGCCAACTGCATGCTGGTCACTAATCCTTGGAATTCATGCAGTTTTGGTGCCAAGGACATCTATCTGGAAACACCGTACGTACTGGCACGTCCAGGAGAGTCCGGATTCGGCTTTGAAGACTGGCACTGGAACTGCCAAACGCTGGCGTTGGGCCACCCCCACCTTATAGCGGAAAAGACCGCTCATTACGTGCGCAAGAAGGAGTCGGGGTCATTGAACAACGCCCATGCGGGTAACCGTGCACTCATCCCACCAACTCGCTTGTTCGCGCCTCGCCCGTGACTTCCAGAGCCTTCATTCGCCGCATCTACCATATCGTGGATCGCCTGATGCTGTCCAAGCTCCAGGAAAGCACGCAGCGCCGACTCCTTTCCCTCATACTTGCGATGATCAGGCGTGTCTGCCCGTCTGCAGGCGGGTCACTGTCAGTCGACCGCCTTCTGGCGCGCAGGAACCTGCGCGAACCGGCAAAACCGATGCGCACACTTCCCGCATGGGCGGTTGATGATATGCGGGGCCTCGCCGTGGAAGTGGACACGCTGCTGTCATCTGGCGCATTCCTCCAATCAGCTCCGGTAGCCCGCTACGCGCCCACGCACTGGGTGGACGCCGGCGCGGCGTATCAGCGCATCCTGGACGAGGTGGGAAATCGTCGCTTTGACACGATCCTGTTCGTGCCGTGGCTCAAGCGCGGTGGCGCCGATCTGGGGGCGCTGCATCACGCAAACCTTTGCCATGGTGACCTAGGGCAACGCACCTTGGTCATTGCCACCGAATCTGGAGACTCGCCTTGGGCTGGTCGCCTCCCCAGGGATGTCGCGTTCATCGATGCAGGCGAGGAAATGGCCGCGCTTAGTGGGCCAACGCGGGAGCCGGAAATCGTGCTCGCCAGGCTCGTGCTACAACTTGCGCCGGACCGCATCCATATCATCAATTCGCATACGGCCTGGAGAATGCTTGAGCAGTTTGGTTTGGCTTTACGGCAACAGACGCGCGTCTTCGCTTCACTGTATTGCGATGAATTTACGGTCGACGGCCGGGTGGATGGACTCGCACAGCGGCATCTTCCCACTACGTCTCACCTGCTGGATGCCGTGATCACAGACAACAGCGCTTCTCCGGTGAGCTGGAACCGCATGTTGGGAATCAACCACGATCTTTTCAAGGTCGTTCATTTCCCTGCGCCACACATGACACGCGCGGCACGTGCGGATGCAGCAGGCAACCGTGTGTTGTGGGCCAGTCGTCTCGAACGCCAGAAAAGACCGGAGTTGCTGCTGCAGCTTGCATCCCGCATGAAGCACCTGCATTGGGACGTCCACGGAACGGCCCTGGCCGCCGACGATCCGGTGCACAAGGAACTGCGCCGCTTGAACAATGTCACGTTGCACGGCCCGTTTGACAGCTTCCGTGACATCGTTTCTGCGGAGCATCTGGCTTACGTTTACACCAGCGCTTGGGATGGCCTGCCAAACGTGCTGCTGGAAGCCGCGCAAGCTGGCCTTCCTATTGTGGCGCCAGATGTGGGTGGAATCCGCGACCTGGTGCCTGCGCGGTGGTTGCTCGCCGCGAATGCCGACGCTGCGGACTATGTACAGGCTCTCGAGGGGCTGCAGGCCAACAGCGATAGTCGGCAACAGCGC
The DNA here is from genome assembly GCF_014841975.1 of Stenotrophomonas sp. CFBP 13724. Classification (NCBI taxonomy): domain Bacteria; kingdom Pseudomonadati; phylum Pseudomonadota; class Gammaproteobacteria; order Lysobacterales; family Lysobacteraceae; genus Stenotrophomonas; species Stenotrophomonas sp. CFBP 13724. The sequence continues at coordinate 191,765 of NZ_JACYUW010000002.1, read as the reverse complement.
TTGCGTGAGCAGGACGAGCGCGTCGCCCTGTTCACTTGGGAATCATTTGCCAATGGCATGCGTCGGATAGAGGGCTACGCGGACATGTGACAGCGGCTGCCGCAGGGGCTCAGCTCCTGCGCAGCTGTCTAAGCCATCCGCCAATACGCGTCCTGAGTGAGGAAGCAATTGGCAGGCGATTCCCTACCAGACGCGCCGCTTCGAAAAGCCCGACGTTCCCGGAGGCGTCAAAACGACGGGTTCTTGCGAAGCGGTTAGCCACCCGCAGCGGCCGTGCCCACCGCCAGGAACGACTGGCCATGATCTCCTGAAGGAGCTTCGTGCTGGCCTCGTCTCTTGCCCTGTGATACACGCTCGCGTCATGCTCCGCTTCGGCCTGCAGACGGTAGCGGCGAGCCTCGAAGCCAACCGCGGTGAGCTGCTCGTTGCACGCCAGAAGACGATCCTCAATCATCCTCTGTTGCTCGAGGACATATCGCCGGACCTGGTCCAAGTGGCCAAATCGTTCGCCGGCGGGCAGCGATGTATCAAACAGACGTTCCAGGCGGCCGTTGGCGTCGGCGGCAGCGGCATTGGCCGCTTGAATCGCCGCATCCATGATCTCGCAACGTTCGCTGGCAGACTGCAACTGAAGCGAGAGCTCATCTCGACCCTGTTCCACGGCCTGCAGCGTCGCATGCATCTGCGCAAGCTTGGCCTCCAGTTCCTGTCGCTGCGCTTCCTTGAGCAGGCTGTCGGCTGAATTCGCAGCATGCTTTTCCAGTAGCTGACCCTTTTCCTCCTGCAACTGGGTGACCGTTTGCCAACTGTCACCCAGCAGCGTCTCCAGCCGGGGCTCTCCCTTGAAATGGAATCGGCGCCGTCCAGGAGCGATCGATTCCCACATCAACGCTCCTCCCTCGCGATCCGCGCTGTCGACTACGGCATCAAGCTTGCCGAGCCACCGGCTTCGCGCTTCCAGATTGGCTCCATGCTCAACCAGCGGAAGTGTCTCCAGGAAGGACTCGAAGCTATTTTCCACTCCCAGCGACCGGCGCTTCTGGTCATAATAATTGTTGCTGCCACGCAACCAGCAAGGAATGCCGTTGAGCTGCAACCACATGGTGACGTGGTAGGAACAGGAGTAGCCGAACTGACCTACCAGCACGCGCGGCTCCCGCGTTCCCGGCGGAGCCAGAATGGCCTCCACGAGCAGCGCAGCTTGGACGCCGGCAAATGGAAATGCCCGTTCAAGCCGCTTGACCGTTTCCAAGGAGTCGATCACCTGTTCGCGACCATCCTGGAACGCCTGGAACAAGACAGGCAGCTGCGAGCCGCCCATACGGGCGGATACCAGTGAGAGATGATGCGTCATCTCCAGCAATGCGGTGTCATTACCCGTGTAGCCGGAGGAGTTGAGGTGAAGGAAGGCCCCCTCCCCTCGGCGAAACTGATACAGCCTAGAGAGCGATTGCAATTGCTCCACGGCATCGTCAAAGGAGAACTCAGCAGACACGCCCTGCTCCTGAACGTTGCGCAGGGAGTCGCGGTCGCGCACACCTACCAGACGCGGCCTGTAGGTCGCGACATGCTCGGCTACTCGTTTTGAATAGCCGGCAGCGACCTGTTGCCCCGAAATAACGTAAGTAGTTCCAGGGAGCTGGCGGAGGAGTTCCTCGGCAATGCTGAGAGAGAAATCGCCCCACATCTCGTTGAGGAATCCCCCGCCATACAGATGGACCAGAGAAACGGCGTTGACCACCAGCACCTGGTGAAGCCCCAAGCGCGCCAGATCCTCGTCGTTCAGGGGCTCGGTCGCCACGAACATCAACGCATCGACCTTGTAAACCCGCCTGAGCGCATCGACTCCAACGAATCTGGAGATGGCCTCAAGGGCGAAGATCGAAACCAGATCCAGCGCCGACGTCTGCTGCAGGTGCGAAACCGCGCCGACGTGCTGTAACACGTCGCCGAAATTGCCATAGCCAAAGTCGCTGCCGAGCAGCACCGCCTTGGGGCGACCGGATCGCAGAACTTCGATACTTTCCGCGTCAGCGTAGAAGAGCATTGTCGACATCAAGAAACCTTACGGGAGTCCAGCCAGCCGAGATCGAGGGCCCCGGCAACCCTTTCTGCAAAAACATCCGCGCCGTGCTGCGCAGCGATCAGTTCGCGCGCCCGAAGCCCCAGTTGCAGCGTAGCCTCCCAATCGCCGTAGATTTCTTTCACGGCATCCACATACGCGGCTATCAGAGAGGCCTCATCAACGCTGTTCACCAGTTTCCCGGTCACGCCGTCAATCACCACCTCACGGATACCGCCAATGTCCGGCGCTATCGCAGGCAGTCCAGCGCCCAACATCTCGAGCAGCACGTTCGGAAGTCCATCAAAGTCGCTGGTGTAAATGAATGCGTCATATTTTTCGATAGGCAAATCCGACACGGACGAGAAACCGCCACGATAGTTCACCTTAGCGCCAGCCGGGCCGGTGCCCGAACCAAAGATCGCCTTCACATCAACGCCCGCGTCGGCCGAGCCAAACGCGTCGATCTCGACATTGACGCCGGCGGTCTTCAATGCTGTGGCGATCTGCAGCAGACGCTCCGGCCGCTTCTGCACATCCACGCGCGATGCCCACAGCAGCCGCTTCTGTACCGAACGCCCTGCGTCTACCACGCGCGGTACGTCACATTTCGCATAGACCACCTCGTAGCTGGGAAGCGGGCCGAGAAAGCGTTGATCATCGTCCAGAACGGCATTGCAATCGGTCACGACTTTCCAGAACCCGGGCAAATGCTTGCGCATCACGCTCACGCCCCAGGGACCACGCCTGATCTTACCCTGCCAGCTGTACGTGCCATCACAGAAACGATAATAAACAATCCGGAAACTGGCACCCATTACCGGGCCGAACGAGTCCAGCAGCCGATGCGCAAACCCAGAAGATTTCAGGTGCAGACGCGCGCCGTCGGAAGACACCGCCAGCAAGGCTCGGATGGTCATGGCATCCCGCTCGACCTCGTTCAGGGCCGGGAACGCATTGCAGATATCGAGGAATACGCTACCGGCCGGGAGACGCGACACCCATTCGTGCCGCGGCGCGGACTCTCCCGCAACGACCAGCAGACGCGAATCAGGCGCCTGCTCGGCAATCCTGTCCAGCACCTGCATGATGTATTTTTCGCCACCGCCTGGGCGCAGCCAAGGCAACAGCACGATATCAGTGAAGATCTCTCCCCCGATCATCCGGTAGAGATTTTCCAGCTGCATTCCCCAATGTGCCGGGTTCCACGGCATGGGGCTGTAGCTTCCCGCCGACTCGACCCGGTACGCTTCGATCTCGGGCTCCAGCTCAACGGCGTCGCGCAGATAGCCCATCAGCTTTGATGAGGAAGTAAACAGTGCGGTATTGTCCGCCGAGGCGATCTCCTGCCGCTCCCGCACAAGTTTCGCCCAATCTCCGCCCTGGGAGCGCGAACGCTGGACGTCGGCAAGAAACACCTTGCGATCAAACAACAGGCCGTGCGGGATGAGGCGTGATGACGCGGCATCCGCCTGCCGGAGCAGACTGCCGTTACGCTGCCGATAAAAGATGACCGTGTCGGGCGCAACCACCATATCGAAACCGCGGGCACGAAGATTGCAATTGAGATGCCAATCCTCATAGGCGAACCCTGACGCCACCCTCAAATCGTCGTAGCCGCACTGGTCGAACGCGGCCCGCGGCACGAAAATACGGGAAATGTAGGGGTGATGAAGCGCGAAATCCCCTGCAGTGAGATATTTCGAGTCGAAGTATCGGACGTTGTGGTAACGGTCGCCGAAGGCACAGAGATATTCAATGAAAACGACCACGTCCGGATTTGGATTGTTGCGGGCGGTCTCCAGCAAGGCGACGATGGCGTTGGATGAAACCAGGTCATCGGAATCCGAGGTCCAGACGTACTCACCCGTGGCTCGCTCGATGCCTGCGTTTCGCGCCAACCCAAGTGAGCCCACATTCACTTCAACCGTCTCGATACGGGCAAATCCCTCGAGACGCTGCGCGTTGAACGCCTCCCGGGTTGCGTCGTCTGTCCGGTCAAAAACCGCTATCAGTTCGACCGAAATGCCCGCTTTCCTGGCTTCGTGTGCGCACGCTTCAAGCGACAAAAGGGTAGGCGTCAGGAGTAATGACTCCCGATGCAGGTTCAACACCACGCTCACTTCCATACGGCTCACTGGCATTCCACCTTGAAGGGCATTCTGAATTTGAACCACATGGGTTCGTCGTTGTCTGTCAACACATCGAAGACCGCCGCCAATTCGTCGGCATAGATGACGACATTGTCGCTGCGGTCCCATCGGCTGACCTGATTGATACGAATCGCAACCGAGTAGGATTGCCCCCCTCTCAGCAGATTCGCCCCCCTGAATCTGACACGCAACAATTGACCCGCATGCACTTCCACGCCCTTGCGGAAGCTGTTGAAAATGCTTTCCCCCGTCAATTCCTGACCGAACTGGTCCTTGATGAGGAAACCAACGCTGACGTTTTTCAACGCCTTGTGGAACTTGACGTCAATGGCCAACGAGAGCTCGTCCCGCTGTTCGATTCGATCAACCGGTTTGCCATCAGCGTTGAGTACTTGCACCGTCTGCACATGCAGAACGGCACCGTCGGCAGGCATTTCCGCATCGATCGGCGTTGCTTCTTCCTGATCGTTTGCAACAACCTGCGTTGGGCCTGCCACCTCCACGTTGTCGAGCTCATCGTGGATGGGTACGTCGTTTGCTTCAAGAATAAGCCTGTTATGTTCGACGAATACATCATTCATATAGGCATTGGTCACCTCGGTGACATTTCCCTGCATTTTCAGGGTGCCGCCATCGATCCAGATCGCGTAATCGCACAGAGCTCGGACCGCGTCAATCGAGTGGCTGACAAACAGCACGGTGCAGCCACTCTCCATGAGCTTGCGCATGCGCGCCATGCTTTTGTGCTGAAACCATGCATCGCCGACGCTGAGCGTCTCATCGACAATAAGGATGTCCGGGTCCACGTGGATGGCGACAGAGAACGCCAGACGCGCGAACATGCCGCTTGAGTAGGTCTTGACTGGCTGATGCACATGATCGCCGATGTCGGCGAAGGCGATGATCTGATCAAGCTTTCCATCCACTTGGGCGCGGGTGAGACCCAGCAACTGGGCGTTCATGTAGATGTTTTCGATACCAGTGAATTCGGGATTGAATCCCGAGCCCAGCTCAAGCAGCGCCGAAACGCGTCCAGCCACCCTCGCCTCACCTGTCGTCGCCGCCAACGTGCCACAGATGATCTGCAGCAGCGTCGATTTTCCGGCGCCGTTCTTGCCGAGAATCCCGTATACCTTTCCCTTCGGAATGCTGAAGGAAATATCACGCAACGACCAGAATTCCCGGTAGAAACGCTTGTTTCCACCACCAAACAACATCTGCATCAGACGATCACGAGGCGTGTCGTAGATCTGATAGCACTTGCTCAGGTTACTTACTTCAATGGCGTTCTCAGATGACATCTGCGAAACCCTTTCTGGTCTTCTGGAACCAAGCAAAGCCCAAGACAACCATCGCCAGCGACAGTCCAAGCATCTGGCACCATGTCATCCAATGCATGGTGCCATGCCATATGAGCAGGTCTCTTGACTGCTCAATGAAATAGGTCAGCGGGCTCAGGTAGAGGTATGGTCGGAATGCCTCGGGCATCGCAGCCACCGGGAAGAAGACAGGTGACATGAACATCATGGCCGTGGTGACGACGGCGATGACCTGTCCCACATCGCGAAGATACACGCCGAGCGAAGCGAGTAACCAGGAGATGCCCAAACACATCAACGCCAACGGCAGAAGCACGACCGGCAGCCAGAGGGCCTGTATCGACGGGACACCAAACAGGACACCGTAGAAAAGCAGCCATACCAGCATACTGACTGCGAAATGGAACAGCGCGGCACCGAGCGCTACCACTGGAAGGATCTCCAATGGAAAAATCACCTTTTTTACATAGTTCGCGTTGGACAGGATGAGTGAGGGTGCACGGTTCATGCACTCCGCAAACAAACCAAAGATCATCATGCCGATGAACAGAACTACCGCGAATTCTGTCTTGGAGCCCGAACCACCTGTCCAACGGGCTTGGAACACGACGCTGAAGACAAAGGTGTATACGACCAGCATCAAGACGGGCGTAAAGAAGGACCACAGAAGGCCCATGACCGAACCCCTATAGCGGCCGACTACCTCTCGCTTGATCATATCCAGAATCAAGACGCGGTAATGCACTATTGAGCGGATCGCGGTAGTCGGGGCCAGGCTCATCGCTTGGTTTGAATTGAACATTCTTGACTTCCTGAATTGCTGGCGTCGCCCCTCCCAAACGGAGGGCGAGATACGTGGTTTCAACTGAACGAGAGCAGTCAGCCCGAAAGCGCCCTCTCAAGATCCACCATAAGATCCCCCAACTCCTCAACCCCGACACTCAACCGCACCAGCCCCGCACTGATCCCAAGCTTCTCCCGCCGCTCAACCGGAATCGAAGCATGCGTCATCACCGCCGGATGGTTGACCAGGCTCTCCACCCCGCCCAGCGACTCGGCCAACGTAAACAGCTCCGTCCGCTCGCAGAACACCTTCGCCGCCTCGAACCCGCCCTTCAGCACGATCGACACGATGCCGCCGTAGCCGTTCATCTGGCGCGTGGCCAGCTCATGCTGCGGATGGCTCTTCAACCCGGGATAGATCACCTTCTCCACCGAAGGCTGGGTTTCAAGCCACTGCGCCAGCGCCATCGCATTGGCGCAGTGCGCCTTCATGCGCAGCGGCAGCGTCTTCAGCCCACGCAGCGCCAGGAAGCTGTCGAACGGTCCCTGCACGCCACCGATGGAGTTCTGCAGGAAGGCCATCTGCTCGGCCAATCCCACGTTGTCACCGACCACCACCATGCCGCCGACCATGTCCGAATGGCCGTTGAGGTACTTGGTCGCCGAATGCAGCACCAGGTCCGCGCCGAGTTCCAGCGGGCGCTGCAGCATCGGCGAGGCGAAGGTGTTGTCGACCACAATGACCAGGCCGTGCTTCTTCGCGATCGCGGCGACCGCGGCGATGTCGACGATCTTCAGCATCGGGTTGGTCGGCGTTTCAATCCAGACCATCTTCGTGGCCGGGGTGATCGCCGCTTCGAACGCGGCCAGGTCGGTCAGGTCGACGAAGCTGAAATCCAGGCCGGCGGTGCGGCGACGCACGCGCTCGAACAGGCGGAAGGTGCCGCCGTAGATGTCATCCATCGCCACCACGTGGCTGCCGGCGTCCAGCAGCTCCATCACCGTGGAGGTGGCGGCCATGCCCGAGGCGAATGCGAAGCCACGCGAGCCGCCTTCCAGCGAGGCGACACAGCGCTCGTAGGCGAAGCGCGTCGGGTTGTGGGTGCGCGAGTATTCGAAGCCCTGGTGCTCGCCCGGGCTGCTCTGCGCATAGGTGGACGTGGCGTAGATCGGCGGCATCACCGCGCCGGTGCTGGGATCGGGCGATTGGCCGCCGTGGATGGCCAGCGTGGCCAGGGAAAGCGCGCGCTCGTGGGCCGGCTTTGAGGAGTCAGACATATAAGGGTTTCCTGCTGGGCGCCCAAGTGGTCGCCGTTGAAGGTTCGGGAGTCTATCAGCGCGGCCTTAACGACCTTTGACGCGGATAAACACGGATTCAGTGCGTAAAATCTGCGAACGCCGCCTTACTGAACGCGACGGCGCAGGTAGTTCAGCAGATCGATCCGGGTGATCAGGCCCAGGAACGTATCGCCGTCCATGATGATCGCCACCTGGCCGCGGTCGAACACCGGCAACAGCGCTTCGATCGGCGACTTCACGTCCAGCCGGTCCAGCTTGCTGACCATCGCGGTGGACACGGTGTCGCGGAAGCGCGATTCATCGCCGTAGACGTGCAGCAGCACGTCGCTTTCATCGACGATGCCGACCAGCGTGTCGCCATCGACGACCGGCAGCTGGGACACGTCATACAGCTTCATGCGCTGGTAGGCGGTGGTCAGCAGGTCGTTCGGGCCGATCACCACGGTGTCCCGTTGGCCATACGGACGCAGGATCAGGTCGCGCAGATCGCCGTGCTGCGGGCGCTCCAGGAAGCCGTTGTCCAGCATCCAGTAGTCGTTGTACATCTTGGACAGATACTTGTTGCCGGTGTCGCAGACCAGCACCAGCACCCGCTTCGGCGTGGTCTGTTCCTTGCAGTACTTCAGCGCCGCCGCCAGCAGGGTACCGGTGGACGAGCCGCCCAAAATGCCTTCCTTGCCCAGCAGTTCGCGGGCGGTATGGAAGCTCTCGGCGTCGGTGATGGCATACGCCTTCTTGACCCGGCTGAAGTCGGAAATCGACGGCAGGAAGTCCTCGCCGATGCCTTCCACCAGCCAGCTGCCGGACTTGTCATTCAGTACGCCGTCGTTGATGTACTCGGCCAGGATCGAGCCGACCGGATCGGCCAGCACCAGTTCGGTCTTCGGCGAAAGCGTGGAGAACGCGCGGGACAGGCCGGTCATGGTGCCCGAGCTGCCGCAGCCGAACACGATCGCGTCCAGGTCGCCGCCCATCTGCTCCAGGATTTCCGGGCCGGTGCCGAACTCGTGCGCCGCCGGATTGTCCGGGTTGCCGAACTGGTTGATGAAGTAGGCGCCCGGGATCTGGTCGGCGATGGTCTTGGCCAGGTCCTGGTAGTACTCCGGATGGCCCTTGGCCACGTCCGAACGGGTCAGCCGCACTTCGGCGCCCATCGCCTTCAGGTTGAAGATTTTTTCCCGGCTCATCTTGTCGGGAACCACGAGCACCAGCTTGTAGCCCTTCTGCTGGGCCACCAGCGCCAGCCCCAGGCCGGTATTGCCCGCCGTGCCTTCCACCAGTGTGGCGCCGGGCTTGAGGTCGCCGCGCTTTTCCGCCGCCTCGATCATCGACAGGCCGATACGGTCCTTGATCGATCCGCCCGGGTTGGCGCTTTCGAGCTTCAGGAACAGCTCGCAGACACCGGTGTCCAGGCGCTGGGCCTTGACGATGGGGGTCTGGCCAATGAGGTCGAGGACGGAAGCATGGATGGGCATTCGGGGGACTTCGATTCGCGCCGCGCAGGGCCGGACATTGGATTATCCGCTGTATGGGCGTGAAGATGGTAGGCCTTGCAGGCCTGCCGGCGGGTAGGCATGTACGCCGAAGCCAAGTGGCGCGGACGACATGGACCGACGAGGAGGTCCACGCCGCCCGCGACAGGGAACACGGGGGGCGAAACAGCCCGGGCACCACGATCGGCGGTGCCCGGGCGGTGGCGGGCTCAGCGGCTCGCCAGCAGGACGGCCATCATCGGCCGGAACGCCCGACGGGGCGTGGATGGGTCAATGCGAGGGGGAGGATTGCGATTGCGGGGCGGTCTCGAGCATGCGCAGGAGACGTTGCTTGGCCAGCAGCTTTTCCCGCTTCATCCGGCCCAGGGTGACATCACTCACGGCGAACACGCCGAGCTCGGCATCCATGCACTGGCGATTCAACTTCCGGTGTTCGTCATGCAGGGTCCGGAACTCCGGATCGCGCGCGCGGCGGGCCTCGATCTCGCTCTGGGACTGATCTTCAAACATGATGTACCTCCTTCAGCAGAAACACGAACGCCCCGGCCTGGCGGCACGGGGCGTCTGTCGGGAAAAGAAGGGCGCGGTCCGCGCGCAGGGCGGCGTTCCGTCCGGCATTCCACACTGGCCCGTGGATGATTGCCTGCTTCGGTTCGTGCCCAGATTGCATCGGCCCGGCCCTCCCATCGTCCGGTGCGCGGAATGCGTCCCGGACGATTGACCCTACGCTTGCCCGAGGGGGGCTACAAGCCCCATGCGACAAAAAACCCTCTTGCGGCGACGAGGGGTTCAGGCAAGTGAGACCGGACGCCCATTTATTAACGAAAACAATACTTTAAGGTGAAACGATCACCTCTGCCGAACGGGCGCGCGTGGACGCCGCCTTCTTGCCGGCGACCTGGATGCGGTTGCTGGCGACACCTGCAGCGACCAGTGCGTCGCGCAGCGCCTCGGCACGTCGCTGGCCCACGCCGTTGGCGCTGTCATAGGCCTCGATCCGCACCCGCCCCTTGCGACCGATGTTCAGGTACTCGCCGAGTGCCTTCGCTTGGTTCTTTGCCGCGTTGGACAGGGCGGCCTGGCCATTGGCATAGGCATCACCGGTCAGGGTGAACACCTCACCGCGGCTGTCGAATTTGCTGGCCGGCAGCTTCTGCCCGGAGACCAGTTCGGCCTCTTCGCGGGCCAGCTTGGCGGCGTTCTGCTGTGCGGCGCTGAGGCGCTGCTGCTGCTTGCCGGCCACGCTGGTCAGGGCATTTTCGGCGTCCTGGCGGGCCAGCGCTTCGCTTTCGGCAGCCAGGCGCAGGCGCTCGGACTCTTCAGCCTGGATCTGTGCCTGCACGCGCAGGCGCTCGGCCTCCTGGCGCGCGCGCGCCGCCTCGCGACGGCTGGCCTCGATCAGCAGATCGCTGCGGGTGCGCTCCAGCTGGTCCACTTCACGCTGGGCCAGGGCGGCGCGCACGGCGGTCTCGGCGATCTCCACCCGGCGCTCGGCCAGGTAGCGGGTCAGCTCCTGGTCGCGGCGCTTGGCGTTGCTGAAGGTGCTGATCGCCTGCTGCGCCTGCATCCGTTCAAAGGCGCCCAGGTTGGCCGTGTCCGGATTGGCCGAGATCGCCATCAGGCGCTGGTTGAGCTGCATCACCATCGGGTCATCGGCGGCGACGGCCAGCAGCGGCAGGGCCAGAAGACCGGCAGCGAGATAGATCGAACGTGCACGCATCAGCGGTTTTCCCCGGTTTCGAGCTGGCGCTGCAGCTGGTTGACTTCATTGCGGCGCAGCTGCAGCTGCGAGGTCGCGGTGGCTTCCTCGCTGCGTGCGCGGGCCAGGTCGGCATCAGCGGCAGCGCGCAGCGCCATGGCCGGCGCGTTCTTGCGCTCGCGGCGGTCGTCTGCGGCGCGCTGGGCCTGCTGCAGCCCTTGCCGGGCCATGCCGATCAGGTCCGGCGCGTACTGGTCGGCATCTGCCTGGGTGGCGCGGTCCACCGCCTGGCGGGCCTGGGACAACTCAAGCGCGCCGTCCTGGGCGAAAGCCGCAGTGGGGGCGGAGAGTGCGAATGCCAACGCCATCACATACAGGCCATGGCGCATTTGTGCGAAGCTACGTTGATTCATTTGGGGAGGCCGTGCCGGTTGTTGTGCACGGCCATTGTCGTCATGCCGACGCCATGCTTGCAACTTGAGCCGTCGGCGACTCGTTTTTGGGGAAAAACGCGATGGATATCGGCTACTTCCTGAAGCTGATGACCGAAAAGAACGCTTCGGACATGTTTTTGACGACCGGCGCGCCGGTCTACATCAAGATTGAAGGCAAGCTTTACCCGCTGGGCAACACCGGCCTGCCGCCGGGCATGGTCAAGAAGATCGCCTATTCGCTGATGGACGAAGGCCAGGTGCCCCAGTTCGAACGCGACCTGGAGCTCAACATGGCGATCGCCCTGGCCGACACCGGGCGCTTCCGCGTGAACGTGTTCAAGCAGCGCGGCGAAGTCGGCATGGTCATCCGCGCCATCCGCAGCCGGATCCCCAGCATCGAAGAGCTGAACCTGCCGCAGGTGCTGAAGGACGTCATCATGACCCCGCGTGGCCTGGTGCTGGTGGTGGGGTCCACCGGCTCGGGCAAGTCGACCTCGCTGGCGTCGATGATCGACCACCGCAACAGCACTACGACCGGGCACATCCTCACCATCGAGGACCCGATCGAGTACCTGCACAAGCACAAGATGTCGATCGTCAACCAGCGCGAAGTCGGGCTGGACACCCACGCCTTCCACAACGCGCTGAAGAACGCGATGCGTGAAGCGCCGGACGTGATCCTGATCGGCGAAATCCTGGATGCGGAAACGATGGAGGCCGCAATCGCCTTCGCCGAAACCGGGCACCTGTGCCTGGCCACCCTGCACTCCAACAACGCCGACCAGACGATCGAGCGCATCCTGAACTTCTTCCCGGAAAGCGCGCATCGCAACGTGCTGATGAACCTGTCGTTGAACCTGCGCGGCGTCATCAGCCAGCGTCTGGTGAAGGGCCACGATGGCCGCCGCCTGCCGGCGACCGAAGTGCTGATCAACACGCCGATGATCCGCGACCTGCTGCGCCGCGGCCAGGTGCACGAGATCAAGGCCGCGATGGAAGCTTCGCTGGAAGAAGGCATGGAAAGCTTTGACCAGTGCCTGTTCCGGATGGTCAAGGACGGCATCGTCGACATCGAAGAAGCGCTGCGCGCGGCCGATTCACGCGACGGCCTGGCACTGAAGTTCCGACTGTCCGAAGGCAGCAGCGGCGAGCACGATCCCTACGCGGACTTCTCCGCCGGCCAGCCCAGCATCTCGCACGGTTTCTGAAAAAAGGGGACGGAGGGGATTAAGTCGTTTTCGACCGTGTCGGGTCGAAAACGACTTAATCCCCTCCGTCCCCTTTTTCGTCAGGCGGCGTCGGGCTGGTTTTCGGGGCGGGCGGTGTCGAAGGCGGGCAGCGCCAGGCAGGCCGCTTCGATACGGCGGAGGATCGGGTAACCGGTCAGGTCGAGTCCGAAGCGATGCGCGTTGTACAGCTGGGGGACCAGGCAGGCATCGGCCAAGCCGGGCCGGTCACCGTGGCAGAACGTGCCGGTGTCCGGGCTGGCGGCCAGCATCGTCTCCATCGCCGACAGCCCTTCGGCCATCCAGTGCAGGGTCCACTGCGTGCGCGCATCCGGGGGCAGTTGCAACGGCCCCTCCAGGTACTGCATCACCCGCAGGTTGTTGAGCGGGTGGATATCGCAGGCCACCAGCTGGGCCAGGGCACGCACCCGTGCGCGCCCGGCCGGGTCGGCCGGCAGCAACGGGGTGTCAGCGAACACCTCGTCCAGGTATTCCAGGATCGCCATCGACTGGGTCAGCGCCAGCCCACGATGCTGCAGCGTCGGCACCAGCTCCTGCGGATTCAACCGGTGATAGCTGTCCCGATGCTGCTCACCGCCCCCGCGCACCAGGTGCACCGCGTGGCCCTGCCAGGCCAGGCCTTTCAGGTTCAGTCCGATGCGCACGCGGTAGGCCGCGCTGGAACGCCAATAGGTATGCAGGACGATCTCGCCCTGCCCGCCCGCAGCAGGCGCCGATGCGCCGCTCACGGCGTGGCGGCCTGCTCGATGCGCTGTTCGATGGCACCGAAGATACTGGCCCCGTTGGCGTCCAGCATCTCGATGCGCACCACGTCGCCGAAGGACATGAACGGCGTGCTCGGCTTGCCGTCGCGCAGCGTTTCCACCGTGCGCAGCTCGGCAAAACACGACGCGCCCTTGCTGGTGTCCTCGTTGGCGATGGTGCCCGAACCGACGAGGGTGCCCGCGCCGAGTGGACGGGTCTTCGCCGCGTGTGCCACCAACTGGCCGAAGTTGAACTGCATGTCCACGCCGGCTTCCGGCGCGCCGAACCACGCGCCGTTGATGTGGGTCACCAGCGGCAGATGCAGCTTGCTGTCACGCCAGGCATCGCCGAGCTCATCGGGGGTCACGAACACCGGCGACAGCGCCGAGCGCGGCTTGGACTGCAGGAAACCGAAGCCCTTGGCCAGCTCGCCCGGGATCAGGTTGCGCAGTGATACGTCGTTGACCAGCCCGATCAGCTGGATGTGCGTGGCCGCCTGTTCCGGGCTGACGGCCATCGGCACGTCATCGGTGACCACGACGATCTCCGCTTCCAGATCGATGCCGTGGTCTTCGCTGACCACCTTCACCGCATCGCGCGGACCATAAAAACCGGCGCTGGTCGCCTGGTACATCAGCGGATCGGTATAGAAGCTGTCGGGCACCTCCGCGCCGCGTGCCCGGCGTACCCGCGCCACGTGCGGCAGGTAGGCGCTGCCATCCAGGAATTCATACGCACGCGGCAGCGGCGAGGCCAGCGCCTGCATATCGATGTCGAACACCCCATCGGCATCGCCGGCATTCAGCGAATCGGACAACGCCTGCAACCGCGGCGCGCTGCGCGCCCAGTCTTCCAGCGCCGCCTGCAACGTCGCGGCGATGCCCGTGGCGCGCACCCCGCGCTGCAGGTCACGCGAAACGACGATCAAGGTGCCGTCGCGGCCGCCTTCCTTCAAAGAACCAAGCTTCATGGGCACATCCGGCTGAGGTGGCAAACAAGTTTCAAGTGTAATCAAACCCCCGCGACGCCGGAAAGCTGCGCCGCCGCATGGCAAGGAGTGTATGCCGCGCATGCCGATGATCGGAGACCTCCCCGCGCGCCCCTACCCTCCCGCCGAGCATGGCTCGGCGCTACCCGCTCCCAGGCGCCACGGAACCTGTCAGCGGGGCCGGGCGGGGAGGCTGTGCGGGGGCGTTGAGCGCCATGGATGGCGCGAAATGAGGCCCGCAGGATGCGGCTTCTGCCGTCCCCCGCACAGCCTCCCCGCCCGGCCCGCCACCCGGATCCGGCTCTTGCTGAACACGCACCTTTGCGCGGGATCTCGTTCTTCGGTTAGACTTCGCCGGTCTGCAGCGGTCGTCCGTTTCCCTCCGGGATCGCCGGCGAGCCAGGTCACCCGACCCCTCGCCCGCCCCCACTCCGGCGCCGTTCGTCACGCATTCCAGCCTGCGCTCTCCGCGCCGGCTGCACCCAATTTCTCGCAGCGCGGTTCACGGGAACGCTCCGAGTCAGCCGATCTCATCGATCTGCCCCCGCTTGGCCATTCGGCCAGGCGTTCTCTGTTTTTGGAGCTTTCTCGAATGTCTTTTGAATCCCTGGGCCTTGCGCCCTTCCTGCTGCGTGCGCTTTCCGAGCAGGGCTATGAAACCCCCACCGCCATCCAGGAGCAGGCCATCCCGCTCGCCCTGGCCGGCCGCGACCTGCTGGCCGGCGCACAGACCGGTACCGGCAAGACCGCCGCCTTCGGCCTGCCGCTGCTGCAGCACCTGGCCACCAATTCGCAGGAAGTGTCCAACGGCGGCCCGCGCAAGCCGCGCGCCCTCATCCTGACCCCGACCCGCGAACTGGCCACCCAGGTGCATGACAGCCTGCGCGGCTACAGCAAGTACCTGCGCATCCCGAGTGCCTGCATCTACGGCGGCGTCGGCATGGGCAACCAGCTGGACATCCTGCGCCGTGGCGTGGACCTGCTGGTGGCCTGCCCGGGCCGCCTGATCGATCATATCGAGCGTCGCAGCATCGACCTGTCCGGCATTGAAGTGCTGGTGCTGGACGAAGCCGATCGCATGCTCGACATGGGCTTCCTGCCGTCGATCAAGCGCATCCTGGCCAAGCTGCCCAAGCAGAACCGCCAGACCCTGCTGTTCTCGGCGACGTTCGAAGAGAGCATCAAGCAGCTGGCGATGGAGTTCATGCGCAACCCGGAGCAGATCCAGGTCACGCCGAAGAACACCGTCGCCGAACTGATCACCCACCGCGTGCACCCGGTCGATGGCGGTCGCAAACGCGACCTGCTGCTGCACCTGCTCGCCCAGGACAGCCGCGAGCAGACCCTGGTCTTCGCCCGCACCAAG
This sequence comes from Stenotrophomonas sp. CFBP 13724, assembly GCF_014841975.1. NCBI lineage: Bacteria > Pseudomonadati > Pseudomonadota > Gammaproteobacteria > Lysobacterales > Lysobacteraceae > Stenotrophomonas > Stenotrophomonas sp. CFBP 13724. Next base: position 176,178 of record NZ_JACYUW010000002.1, on the reverse strand, counting down.
CACGGCAGCGACAAGCTGGCCGCGTTCCTGGACAAGTCCGGCATCAAGACCGCCGCGATCCACGGCAACAAGAGCCAGGGCCAGCGCCTGCGCGCACTGGCTGATTTCAAGGCCGGCCGCGTGACCGTGCTGGTGGCCACCGATATCGCCGCGCGCGGCATCGACATCAACGAGCTGCCGAAGGTGATCAACTTCGACCTGCCGATGGTCGCCGAAGACTACGTGCACCGCATCGGCCGTACCGGCCGCAACGGTGCCACCGGTGAAGCGATTTCGCTGGTTGCCCAGGATGAAGTGAAGCTGCTGCGCCAGATCGTGCGCCTGCTCGGCCGCGACATGGACATCCGCGACGTGCCGGGCTTCGAGCTGCAGGTGCCGATCCGCTGGGGCAACAGCGCCCCGGGCAAGGCTGACAGCGATATGGGTGACCGTGGCGTGCGCAAGACCTCGCATGCCCGTCGTCCGCATGGCGATGCGCCGCGTCACGCCCATGCAGGCCCGAAGAAGGCCGGCGGTGGTCGTCGCGAAGGCGGCGGTGGTGCCGGCCAGGCGCGTGCTGCGCAGGGCCAGGGCCAGCGCCGTGGTGGCGCCGGCCGCAGCCAGGGCAGCAGCAGCCGCGCGGTCTGATCCGCGCCCTGCGCGGGTGACGACCTGGGTCGTCGTGCCTGATTGAAAAAGGGACGGAGCGCGAGCTTCGTCCCTTTTTCGTTTGCGTCCGCCGAGCATGGCTCGGCGCTACCGATTTTCCGCGTCCGCCGAGCATGGCTCGGCCCTACCGCACATGCAGTCAGAAGCTGTAGGCCACGGTCACGCGCGCGTTGCGGCCCGGTTCGCTGTACCGCCCGATGCCCTGCTCGTTGACGTAGCCGTACAGCGTATTGGTGCCTTCGTAGATACCGCGCACGCGCTGCCACAGGTAGTACTCACGATCGGTCAGGTTGTAGACGCCGGCACTGAGCCGCAACTGGTCGGTGACGTTCCAGCTGCCCACCAGGTCCAGCACGGTATGGCCATCGGCCTTGCCAACCCAGTCCGGCATTTCGCGCGTGCCGTCGGCCAGCGTGGTGTAGGCATCATCGGCACTCTTGCCCCACGCATGGGTCAGGTTGGCGGTGACATTCCAGGCCGGCGACGGCGCGTAGCGCAGACCGACCACCACGCTGGCCGGCACGATGCTTTCCAGCGGATCGCCATTGGCCTTCTCGCCTTCGCTGTAAGCGGCGGCAATGCGCGATGACCACGCATCGCTGAACTGCCAGCGCCCCTCCAGCTCGGCCCCCTTCACCGTGACCTTGCCGGCGTTCATCGGCATGCTGGCGTTGTAGCTGTACTGGATCGGCGCGGTCGCGGTAGTGCGGTACCCGTTCGCGTAGGCCTGGGCGGTGGTCACCGTCTCGATGAAGTTGCTGTAGCGGTCGCGGAACAGCGAGAAACCCAGCTGGCCACGGTCGGTACTCCAGCGGTAGCCGAGCTCCACGTTGAGGCTCTTTTCCGCATCCAGCTCTGGATTGGACAACGACGTATCGAACTGCACCTGGGCACCGGTGATGGCATCGAAGGCAAGCGTGCTGCCGGTCGGTGAGTACAGATCGGCCACGCTCGGCGCGCGGAAACCGCGCCCGACCTGGGCCCACACGGCATGATCGGGCAGGAAGCGGAACTCGGCACCGAGCTGCCAACTGGGCGCGGAGAACCGCAGGTCGCGCACGCTGCCGGTCGGATCGACGAAGGTCGCGTCCACTGTCGGCGAGTAGTCATAGCGGTCATAGCGTGCGCCGCCACTGAGCACCAGACGCTCCTCCATCAGGGTGATGCTGTCACGCAGGTACAGGTTCCAGTTGCGCGCATCGGTCTTCGGCACCTGGCGGGGATCCTGCTCCACGGTGGCGATGTCGCCGGCCGCGTTCCAGCGCGTATCCACGGCGGTGAAGTCGACGTCGCGGGTCTGCCAGGCCAGGCCGTAGACGATGTCATGGCGCGCGCCGGCGTTGTCCAGCACCTTGCTGAAATCCAGCGCTGCACGGTCCAGGGTCTGTTCGGTGGAGCGGTTCTCGCTGCGCAGGCAGGGCACGGTGCGGCCCGGGCAGCCACTGCCGGCGAGGATGGTGGTCAGCCCACGGCTCTCGGTGACCTGGTGGTCCAGCTGCGCTTCCATGCTGTCGAACAGCGCATTCTGCGGGCGGTACTGCCAGCGCATGCCATAGCGGTCACGGTCGTTGCGGTCGTCACCACGGCGCTCCAGGTAGCCTGGCGAATAGACCCGCGACAGGTTGTCCACTTCATTGCGGGCGCGGCCGCGCTCGACCATGAAGCCCAGCGTGTTGCGCTCGTCCAGCTGCAGGTCCAGCTTGCCCAGCAGGTTGTCGCGGGTGCTGTCCACCGGATCCGGGGTCCGCCGGCCAACGCCGATGCGGTCCACCGTGGTGTCGTACCAACTCTCCGACTCATGGCCTTCGCGGCGGGTGTAGACCAGCATCGATTCGGCGATGCCGCTGCGGTTGGCGAAGGTCAGCGTGCCCATCGTTTCATCGTTGGAACCGCTGTAGCCGAACTTCATGCCGACGTGCGTGTCGTTGCCCGCCGCCTTCAGGTAGTCGCCGGGATCCTTGGTGGTGAACACCACCGCGCCGCCCAGCGCCCCGCTGCCGGCGGTGATGGAGTCGGCGCCCTTGATCACCTGCAGGCTCTTCAGTGTGTCGATGTCCACGTCGCCACGGCCACCGCGGAAGAACTCGTAGGAACGCGCGGTTTCAACCGATTCGCCCAGGCTCAGCCCGTCGACGGTGATCGCCACGCGATCGCTTTCCAGGCCACGGATGTTGAAGCCGTTGTCACCGAAGCGGCCCATGTCGACCACGCTGACCCCGGGAATGTAGCGGATCGCCTCTTCCATGTTGTTGGCCATTTCCGCGTCCAGGTCGGCAGCGCTGAGGACGGTGACGTTCTGGTTGCGCGACGTGCTTTTCTTCGCGCGCTCGGCTTCCACGCGCACGGTATCGAGGGTACCGGCGTCTGCCGGCGCATCGGCATGCGCGGCGGGCATCGCGGACAGGCTGGCGAGCACCGCCAGCGAGAGCAGGGACAGGGACAGGTTCATGGGGAAAGCTCCGCAGGAAGAAAGGGCTGGACGTACGCCGTTCCTGGCTGTCGGCGCGCTGGACGCCGGTGCGGGCTGGGAGGTCGTGGAAGTTCGTGTTCCGCGCGCGCGAGGCGTGGTCGCGGCGCCGTGGTGCCGGCGGCATGCCGGCACCGGGTTGGATCAGGGTGTGGCGACCGGTTCCGGGTCGCGCGCATCGACGATGCGGTCGCCGTTGGTATCGGCGCGCTCGAACAGGCGCTTGCCCGACACCTGGTACTCGGCGAAGGTCATCTGCCCGTCCTTGTCGGTGTCCAGCGCACCGAAGCGCACACCTGCCTGGCGACCGCCAGCCTCGCGCACCTTGGCGCGCTGCGCATCCAGGCGACCGGCAAACTCGGCGGTGTACTCGGCCAGCTCCAGCTGGCCATCGCCGTTGGCATCGGTGGCGGCGAAGGTCGCGGTACGCGCGGCATCGAATTCGGCCCGGTCGACCACGCCGTCGCTGTTGCGGTCGTACAGTTCCAGCATGCCGTTGGCGGTGTGCGACGTCGGTATCTTCAGCGGATCACGATTGCTCGCCGCAGCACTCTCACGGGTGGCTTCCTGGCTCTTCTCGTAACCGGCCCAGGTGCGTTCGCCGGCCGCGTCGAACTCGTCGCGGCTGATGCGTCCGTCGTTGTTGCGGTCCAGCGCCTTGAAGCGTGTATCGGTCTGCCGCAGGTGGCCTTCGCGGGCCTTGGCCAGGCGCTCGTCGAAGCGCTGCAGGTACTCGTCGATGTACTCCTGCTTGTCGACGCTGCCATCGCCGTTGCGGTCGGTGGCGGCGTAACGGGCGCGCCGGAAGGCCTCGAACTGCGCCCAGCTGACCGCGCCGGTGTCCTGCGGATCGAACTGTTCAAGGAAGTCGGCGGCAGCGGAGGACGGTGCCTTCGCGCCGGTCTGGGGCGCCTGTGCAACAGCGCTGCTGGTTGCGGCCAGCAGGGCCAGGAAGATCACGCTCTTGTTCATTCGGGTGGGCCTTGGAAGGAGGGTTACGGTTCCAACACGCGGAAGCTGAGCGTGTAGTTGTTGCCGTACTGCGGCGCGGCCGCGCCTTCGGGTGCCGCGCCGCGGTAGCGGATCAGCGCCAGGTAGGCGCCGGCATGCTGCAGCGGCAGGCTGGCCTTGCCGGCGGCATCGGTGGTCAGCTCGATCGGTGCCGGCTGCGCCTGTCCATCGCCGAGCGCGCGGTTGATCTCGACCTTCTGCGCTGGCAGCGGCTTGCCGTCGTAGCGCACTTCGAACTGGAAGTGCTCGCCGACGTACAGATCGCTGGGGTGGGTTACGGGCACCAGCTCCAGGCCCTTGCCATACGGTGCGAGCGCTGCGGTGGTCGGCGCGCCGGCGGTCAGGTACACCTCCGAACGCGACAGGCTCTGGTAATGCGAGACGATCTTCGCCCCCGCCGGCAGCGGCTTGGACGGATCGCGGCTGCTTTCCACCTTGCCGTTGACTTCAAAGGTGCGGAACACCGCACCCAGGCGGTTGCCGGTGCTGAAGCGATAGGTGCCCTTCTTGCCCGGCAGGCGCTGTTCCACCACGGCGCGGGTCTTGAGCAGGTGCACGGTATCCGGCGCGTGCTGCATGCCATCCGGATCGGTCACAGCAAAGGTGCTGTTGTCGAACACCACTTCGGGCACGAAGAAGGCTTCGGCGAAGCTGGCATCCAAGGTCACCAGGCTGGTGGGCTGGATCTGGAACGTCGCAGGCGCCAGGTACGGCGTATGCGCATGGGCAGGCATCACGGTGGCGACCAGTAACAGGCCGGCCAGCAGGCAGGTTTTCATCGGCATCTCGAGTGGAAGGCACCGGCCCCAGTCCGGCGGCGCACACTCTATGCCTATTGCGAATGATTCGCAATACGATTTTGATGCTGCGAGCGGCGGGGCCCCTCGCGGCGGGTGGGTCAGGAGCGGGTTGCTGGGTTGGCGCCGGGTGGGTGGGCCATGCAGGACACGCCGTGAATCCGTCCATGGAGGCTCGCTGTTCGCATCCATGCGAACAGACGGTCCTGCATGGCCCACCCACCCGGCGCCCTGACAGGTTCCGGTGGCCACCGGCCGCGTATAAAAAAATGAAAAGCGGTAGCGCCGAAGGCAGCGGCAGGAGCCGCTTCCAACGTCGCTTGCGACGGCCCGCAGGGTGCCGGTCAGGACGACCGGCATACCCATGGTCGGCGGCTCTTTATCAGTTCACCTGACACCATCCGCCGACCATGGGTCGGCGCTACCGCAGGTTCCATGGCCGCCATGGACCTGCCGAAGGTGGGGCGGGGTGGCTGTGCAGGACCGTCTTTTCGCATGGATGCGAAAAGCGAGCCTACAAGGACGTACTTGCGGCGTGTCCTGCACAGCCACCCCGCCCCAGCAACACATAGCCCTGCAGGCTTTTGCCTTTGCTTCAAAGCGGGCCGCCGGGCTGCAAGCCCGGCAAACCCACCCCTTACCCCCGCGGCTTCGCAGGATTCAACAGATTGCCGAAGAACAACGCATTGACCAGCAACCGGTCCGTCCCATGCCAGTATTTGCGGTGCGCTGGATCATCGGCAAACAGCACCACATTGCCCTGCCCCTGCGGCGACACCAGCAACCACGCCGAACCGCTCACCCGCGCGCGATTGCGCTCGGACAGATAGCCATTCACGCGCACCTGCTCGTCCACCCGCACCACCGTGGAGAACGGATTGGCGCTGGGCTGCAGCACGACCGCGTTTTCCTTGTTCACCGCCAACTGCCGGCGCGGCGTGCCGAAGCCCAGCGGATGGCTGGTATCGATGTCCGCGCTCAGGATGTTGCCACTCACCCGCTCGATGGCCGCGATGTCGCGCTGGTCGCCGAAGGCTTTACGTGAGGCATCGGCGGTCACTTCGTCCGCGCCCAGGTTCTCGCCATCCGCCAGCTTTTTCTCGATCGCCCAGCGCGATGCGGTGCCGTAGGTCACCAACGATCCACCGGCCTGGATCCAGCGCTTCAGCGCGCCGACCGCCGCTTCATCCACGCCCTCGTACTTGCCACCGGACAGCACGATGGAGGTGTAGCGGTCCAGCGGGACCTTGCCCAGCTGCGAAGGGTCGATCTTGCTCGCCGGCAGCTGCAGCTGCTGGTCCAGCAGGAACCACGCCGAGCCGATCTCGGTCGCGTTCACGCCCTCGCCCATCACCAGCGCCACGGCCGGCCTGCGCAGCGCCTTGACGCTGTCGCTGCCCAGGTCGATGCCACCGCGGCTCTGGCCGCTGGCCAATGCGTAGGCCTGCACGCCGCTGTCCTTGGCCGCCGCCTGCACCGCCTCCAGCAGCGACGCGCCCTGCAGCGGCTGGCCGGCGACCGGCACCACGATGCTGCCCGGGGCGAAGTCCACCTCGCCGGCCGACGTGCCGGCAGTGAACGCCTGGAACGCGGCGCGCGTCGACAGGCCCTTGGCCTGCAGTGCATACAGCGCGCGGCCGGCGTTGTAGTCGCGCCAGTCGATCACGTACGCATAGCCGGCCTGTCCGCCCTGCACGCCACCGTGCGCGTCGGCCACCGCAGTCACCCGTGCGCCCTCGCCGATGCGGCTCTTGCTGGCCGCGAAGGCCACGCCGTAGGCCGGCGCGATCGCGTAGGAGGTGCTGCCGTAGAACACATCGCCCTTGATCTGCGGCGTGTCGGCGAAGATCGAATGCACCAGCCGGAACTGCGGCTGCACCGCCGGCACCACGTAGGCACTGCCCGGTTCGAAACGGCGTCCATCCACGGTCACCGCCGACGCCAGTGCATGCACCTCGATCCGATGCAGCAGCAGCAGTTCCAGCAGCTTGCGGGTCAGCGCCGGATCATGCGCGTCGCCGAACACGAAGCTCTTCAACGGCTGCTGGCCGGCCTGCTTCAATGCCGACTGGAAGAAGGATTTCTGCAGCGACAGCAGGCCTTCGCGTTCGGTCACCGCACCACGCACGGTGCCCAGCCCGGTCGCCACCTGGTTGCGGATGGTGAACGGGAACGTCAACGGACCGTTGACCGACTCCTGCACCCGTCCGCGCGAGCTCGCCTGTTCGACCGTCACCCCGACCGCGCCATGGAAATCCGGGTAGGTGGAGCCATACACCGGCGAGAAGTTGTCATAGTTTTCACCGGTGTAGTACAGCGAACCCAGCGCATCCAGCGAAGCGGCGTGGTACTTGGCCAGGGTCTTGTTGAACTCGTACGACGACGCCGGCAGCAGCGGGCTGTGCATGCTCTTCGGCGACGGCTCGAAGTAATACGTGCTGTCCTTGCCCATCTCGTGGAAATCGATCTGGACGTTCGGATACCACTGGTGGAACACCTCGATCTTCGGCCGGCTGTCCTGCTGGGTCAGCGCCAGCCAATCGCGGTTGAGATCGGTGAAATAGTGGTTGGTGCGGCCCTGCGGGAACGGCTCCACGTGCTCCTTGTCAGCCGGATCAGGCGAGGCCGGGCTGGAGGCATACGCGTTGTGCCAGTTCGCCGCGCGGTCGCGTCCATCCGGATTCTGCGCCGGGTCGAACAGCACCACTGCATTCTGCAGCCACTGCTGGGTTTCGGCGCCGCGGTTGGCCACCAGGTAGTACGCAGTGAGCATCGCCGCCTCGCCGCTGGAGGTCTCGTTGCCGTGCACGCTGTAGCCCAGCCACACCACCACCGGACTGTCACCGGCGGCGCTGCGCGGCTGCGCCGGGTCCACCAGGGTGGCGTGCTGCTGGCGGATCGATTCCAGCCGCGCGTGGTTCTGCGCACCGGTCAGCGTGGCGATCAGCAGCGGACGGCCTTCGTAGCTGCGGCCAATCTCCTGCACCGTGATCTTGTCCGACAACCGGGCCAGCTCTTTGAAATAGGCCACCAGTTGGTCATGCCGGGTGTAACGGCTGCCGACCTCGTAGCCGAGGAACTGCTGCGGTGTGGGAATGGCCGGATCGAAATCCGCGGCGTGCGTGGCCTGCGGGAAGAAGTAGGCGCTCTGCGCCTGCACCGGCGCGGCGGGTAGCGCGACCGCGGCGGCGGCGGCGAACAGGGACAACAACACACTGCGATGGAAGGACACGACGATTCCCCATGGATGATGGCGCTGCAGCGCCAGTACAGCCCAGCCAGCCACGTGCAGTGGCCGGCCGGCAGAGCGGATGACACGCGCGGAGCGCATCAGAAGCGGTAGTCGAAGCCCACCGTGAAGTAACGACCACGCAGGTCGTACTGGCTGAAGTCGTACGGCGCGCGGATGCCCGGGAACGAGGCGTCGTACGGCGGTGCTTCGTCGCCCAGGTTCTGGATCTTCGCGTACAGGGTCAGCTGCTCGAAGCCGGTGTATCCCACGTACAGATCGAACTGGCTGTAGCTGTCAACGCGGTCCTGCACCGCCTGCGCGGTGGCGCTGGCCTTCTGGTCGTAGCCGCTGGTGTAGTACCAGGTGAGCGCGGTCCGCACGTCGCCATGGCTCCAGTCCAGCGTGGTGGTGGCCTTGTTCTTCGGCAGCGTGGCGCCCAGGTTGCTGCCGGCGTAGTTGACCAGCGGCCCTCCGATCACGGTCGGGCGGCGGTAGTCACGCACATGGGTATAAGCCGAACTCAGGTTGAAGGTGCCCAGGCGCTCGGTCGGTATGCGCTGGCGCAGCTCCACGTCGATGCCGGAGGTCTTCAGGTCGCTGAGGTTCTGGTAGCGGTTGTACACGGCCTGTATCTTGCCGCGCTCATCGCGCTGCACCGCGCCCGGCACGTCGTTGGTCACCAGCGTCTGGGTGTTGTTGGTGCCGACCAGGTTCTCCAGTTCGATCTTGTAGTAATCGACACTCAGGTTGGTGTTCGCCCACGGCGACAGCACCACGCCGAAGTTGTAGCTGCGGGTACGTTCCGGCTTCAGCTCGGTGTTGCCAACGGTGAAGAAGGTCGGGTTCTGCCGCGAGCCGGGCAGGTCCGGGTCACGCGGGTCGACCACGCTGCCGTAGGAAATGCTGGTGCTGTCCGAGTTCTCGGAGAGCGACGGCGCACGGAAGCCCTTCGATGCGGCAGCACGCACCAGCAGGAAGTCCAGCGGCTGCCAGCGCAGGCCCAGCTTGGGCGAGAACGCATCGCCGAAGTCATCGTAATGATCCGCGCGCGCGGCCACCGACAGTTCCAGCTTCGAGGCCAGCGGCACGATGGCCTCGGCGTAGGCGGCGCTGACCGTACGCTCACCGTGCACTTCGGCGATCGCCGGGCGCACCTGCAGGCCGGCGTCGATCTGCCACGGGTTGTTGGAATCCAGCTTCTCGCGGCGCCATTCCACGCCGGAGGCGAAGCCGATGTCACCGGCCCAGGTATGGCCGAGCGTGCCGGAAATCTTCGCATCGATGCCCTGCAATTTTGACTCGGCCGGGCGCAGGGTGGCGATGTTGATGCCATCCAGCACCGACTGCGGGGTCGCCGACGGATCCAACAGGTTGTAGCTGCCGGTGACCAGCGCATCGGCCAGCGCCCAGCGGTTGGCGAAGCCCCCGGATACCGTCTCGCGCTCGCTGCTGCGTGCACCGAAGGCGCCCACTTCCCAGTCCCAGCGCTCGCTGCTGCCACGCAGGCCGACCAAGCCACGGTAGGACTGCGAGCGGTTGGTCTTGATCGTGCCGCCGAGGTTGAAGAAGGTGTATTCGATCGGGATGGCACGGCCATACGGGTTGTACGGGTTGCTCGCCGGCAGGTTGGACGACACCGGCTCGGCCAGCCCGGTATCGGCGTTCAGCGCGAAGCGCCCGCTTTCCAGGGTGAAGAACGGACTGCTGCCGAACCAGGACACGCCCTTGACCTCGCTGTACAGCACTTCGCCGAACGCTTCCACGTTGTCGCTGAGGCGGAAGGTGCCGTTGGCGTAGGCCTGCCAGCGCTTGGTCGACGGTATCAAGGTGGTGTACGGCGCCTGGTTGAAACCACAGGTGTCGCCGGCCAGGCCGTCGATCGGCGCACTGGCCACGCGGGTGGTGCCGTCCGGGCACTGCCCGTTGGCGTCCAGCATCGGCACCGACACGCCGTTGACCAGGTAACGTGCGCCCTTGGCCGACCAGCCGTTCCAGCGGCCGCCGGGCTGGTCGCTGTAGATGCCGGACCGCGTCAGGTCACGCTCGTCCTGGTCCAGGCGATCGCGGTTGTAGGCTTCCAGGCTGACCAGGATGTTGTAGCCATCGGTCTCCAGGTCGCCCAGGCCACCGACGAACTTCAGCTTGGTCTCGTCCAGCCCGCCCTGGTCGGCGGTGCCGACGCTGCCACCGATCTCCGCGCCCTGGTAGTTCTGTCGGGTGATGATGTTGACCACTCCGGCCACCGCATCGGAACCGTAGACCGCTGACGCGCCGTCCTTCAGCACTTCGATGCGTTCCACCGCGACCAGCGGCAGCGCATTGAGGTTGACGAAGGTATCCGACAGCCCATTGGCCGGGAAGCCGTAATTCGCCAGCCGACGGCCGTTGAGCAGCACCAGCGTGTTCTTCTGCGACAACCCGCGCAGGCCGATGCCAGCCGAACCGGAGGCCCAGCCGCTGTTGGAGGTCTCGTTGGCGGCGTTTCCGGTATTGGCGGAGATCGAGCGCAGCACGTCGGCGACCGAGGCCTTGCCGGTCGCTTCGAGCTGTTCGCGGCCGATCACCTGCACCGGGTTGGCGGTTTCGGTGTCGGTCCGTTTGATGTTGGAACCGGTGACGCGCACGGCGGCCAGGGTGCTGGCATCGCCACTGGCGGTGGTGTCGGCGGAGGTTTCGGCGGCGGCAGGCAAAGGCGCGGCCAGGGCGGCGGCAAGGGCCGCCACGAGCAAGGTGTGCTGGGGCATGTCGAAATCGTGGGGTGGGTGGTGGTAACAGTTCCGCAGTAGCCCATGAATGGCCGCATCGCGACCAATAACATCTCTTCATACGGATATAAGAGAAGCTACCATCTCTTCATCGCGATGAAAAGGAAGATGTTGCGGATGCAACGGCTTTGTCGTCCCCGGACCGCTACAATCGCGGCATGGAAATCTTCAAAGTCTTCATGATCGAGGCAGCGCATCGGCTGCCGAACGTGCCCCCGGGCCACAAGTGCTCGCGCCTGCACGGGCATTCGTTCCGGGTGGAACTGAAGGTGGAAGGCGAGCCCGGCGCGGAGACCGGCTGGATCATGGATTTCGGCGACGTCAAAGCCGCGTTCCAGCCGATCTACGACCGCCTGGACCATCACTACCTCAACGACATTCCGGGCCTGGAAAATCCGACCAGCGAGAACCTCGCCACGTGGATCTGGCAGGAGCTGAAGCCGGTGCTGCCGGAACTGAGCGAAATCACGGTGCACGAGACCTGCACCTCTGGCTGCCGCTATCGGGGCCCCGCCAACCGCTGAGCAAGCGATTGATCCTGAACGGGATTTGCATCGCGGTTGAAATTTCCCCAGCCCCTGTTGCAATGCAGCACGAAAGGCGTATGCTGCATTGCAACAGGTCGCGAACCGCCGGATTCCGGAGCCGCAGACCGCCAGGACACTGCATGGGTCCCTCCCCCCGTGCAGTCGCAGGACCCGACAGATCCCTCCCTCTGTCGGGTCCTTTTTTTTGCCTAGGGCCGTGCCCGTGGCAGGCCGAACCGGAACGCCGCACCCTGCGCGGTCTCCAGCAGGGCGATCTCGCGCCCGTGCAACTGCACGATGCGCTGCACGATCAGCAGGCCGAGTCCACCGTTCTCGCCACGCCGCGGCCCGAGCGCTGCAGGCGCCTGGAACAAGGTGGCGCGCACCCCCGCATCCACGCCCGGACCGTCATCACTGACCGTGACCCACACGTTGTCCGCATCGGCCGCCAACGCAACCTGCACGTGTCCCCCCTGCGGCGTGTGCCGCAGCGCGTTGTCGATCAGGTTGGTCAGCACCCGCTCCACCAGCCCGACATCGGCACGCACCAGCGGCAGTCCCTGCGGAAATTCGGCATCCAGCTGCTGGCCTTTCGCCTGGGCGGACAACTCGAATTTCTGCAGCACGTCCTGCAGCAACTCCGGCAGGGCGAACACTTCCCACTGCAGCTGCACCTGCCCGTGCTCCAACCGCGCCAGCTCGAACAGCGCGCGTGCCAGCCCGCCGACCTTGGCACTCTGCGAAAGCGCGATTGAAAGATAGCGACGACGCTCGTCCACGCTCAACGTCGCCTCCTTCATCGCCAGTGTTTCCAAGTACCCATGCAGCGATGCCAGCGGCGTGCGCAGGTCATGCGAAATATTGGCCACCATCTCGCGACGCTGCAGGTCCTGCTGCCGCAGCTGCTGCCACTGCTCGCCCAGCCGGTGTGCCATCTGCGCGTGGGCATGCTCCAGGATCAGCAGTTCGTCGCGCTCGTCCTCGCGCAGGGCGGGCAGCGAAGGCAGGTCGGTGGGCGCATCGATGTCGAACGACTGGATGCGCCGGGTCAACTCACGCAGCGGGCGGGTCACCCAGTAGAACGCCACCAGTCCGGCCAGCATGCCCAGCACCGCAACCAGCGCCACCGACCACAGCATGGTCCGCCACTGGCTGCTCGCGGCCAGGTCGTCGGCGAGCATCTGGCGCTGCTCGCCCACCAGCACCACGTACACGTAACCCGCCGCGCGGCCCTGCACCACCAGCGGGGCCACGCTGAAGACCTTGCGCCCGCGTTCGCTGCGCGGATCATCGCCGAGGATCGGCAGCGGCGCGCCGGCCAGCAGTGCCTGCAGCGGCGCTACGTCCACCCGGCCGCGATGCAGGTGGCCACTCGGCGCATCGTGGCCGAGCACGCGGCCCTGGTCATCGAGCAGGTATACCTCCACGCTGGGATTGACTGCCATCAGCTGGCCGAACAGCGCGCGCACTTCCGGCTCGCGCATCCCGGCCTGGTCCATCAGCTCGCTGCGCTGGGCAATATGCCCGGCCAGCCCCAGCGACAGTCGCTGCACCACTTCCTGCTCATGCCGCAGCGCCATCCGCATCTGCATGCCCAGCAGCGCCAGGCTGCACAGCACCAGCAGCGCAGCGAACACCGCGGCCAGTTTCTGCCACAGCCGCAGGCGCAACCTCATGCATCACCTCCGGCGGCGCCGACCAGCTTGTAGCCGCGGCCCCACACCGTGAGGATCTGCTTCGGGTGGGCCGGGTCGGCTTCGATCTTGTTGCGCAGCCGGTTGATGTGGGTGTTGACCGTATGCTCGTAGCCATCGTGGCCATAGCCCCACACCTGGTCCAGCAGCTCCGCGCGTGCGAACACCTGCCCCGGATGGCGGGCGAAGAACAACAGCAGGTCGAACTCACGCGGGGTGAGCTCCAGTTCCCTGCCGGCGTGCAGCGCGACGCGCGCCAGCGGATCCAGCCGCAGGCTGCCCAGCTCGATCGCCCCGGCGTCCAGGCGCGCGCTCTGCGCCATCGCCTCGGCACGCCGCAGCAACGCGCGCACGCGGGCCACCAGCTCGGGCATGGAGAAGGGTTTGGCCAGGTAGTCATCAGCGCCCAGTTCCAGCCCGACGATGCGCTGGGTCTCGCTGCCGCGCGCACTGATGATGATGATCGGCACATAGCGCGCCATCGCCCGTGCGCGGCGACAGATCTGCAGGCCATCCACGCCCGGCAGCATCACGTCCAGCACCAGGGCATCCCACGGTCCGTCCTGTTCCAGCAGCCGCATGCCGTCATCGCCGCTGGCGGCATGCACCACCGTGTAGCCCTCGTCGGCAAGGTGCAGGCGCAGCAGGTCGGCGATATGGACGTCGTCTTCGACGATCAGGACACGCTGGGCGTCAGTCATGGAGGTAGCGCAATCAGGAAGCGTAAGGGCATTGTCAGCGCAGGCCGACCCGGATGTATCACGGAAAATTGAACTCTCTGTGAGGATTCGTTGATCCGCCGGGGCGCAGCATGGCCCCATCGTCCCTGCTGGAGATGGCCATGTCACTGTCCCGACGTCACCTGCTTGGCCTGGGGGGCATGGCCGCTGCCGCCAGCGTGCTGGGCATCGGCGCCTGCAGCCGTGCCGCGCCGGCCGCCGCCGAAGCCGCGCCTGCCCGCCGTTTCGAGATCATGCGCAGCGACGCCCAATGGAAGCAGCAGCTGACCCCGGCGCAGTATGCCGTGCTGCGCCAGCAGGCGACCGAGCGTGCGGGCAGCAGCCCGCTGGACCGCGAAAAGCGCCGCGGCACCTTCCACTGTGCCGGCTGCGCGCTGCCGTTGTTTTCCTCTTCGACCAAGTTCGAAAGCGGCACCGGATGGCCCAGTTTCTGGGCGCCGCTGCACGATGCCGTCGGCGAACAGCGTGACACCCTGTTCGGCATGGTGCGCGTGGAAATCCACTGCCGCCGCTGTGGCGGACACCTGGGTCATGTCTTCAATGATGGCCCGCGTCCGACCGGACTGCGCTACTGCATGAACGGTGCCGCGCTGACCTTCGAGCCTGCCGCCAGCACCGATGCCACCGATGCCGGCAGCGCCTGGCGGGTGCCGGTCTGATGTCTTTTCCTTTGTTGATGGAGCGTCGCTGATGCTGTTGCTGCTGGCTTACCTGGGGGGTCTGTTGACCCTGCTCAGTCCCTGCATCCTGCCGGTACTGCCGTTCGTGTTCGCGCGTGCCGGCGGCTCGTTCCTGCGCAGCACCCTGCCGCTGCTGCTGGGCATGGCGATCACCTTCACCGTGGTGGCCAGCCTGGCTGCCGTGGGCAGTGCGTGGGTGGCACAGGCCAACCAGATCGGCCGCTGGGTCGCCCTGGTGGTCATGGCGGTGTTCGCCCTGGCGCTGCTGTGGCCGGCCTTTGCCGACCGCCTGCTGGCACCGTTCCAGCGCGTCGGCGCACGCCTCAGCGCGCGTGCCGATGCCGCCGACGACGCCGGCCGTGGTGGGGCCGGTACGTCGCTGCTGGTCGGCATCGCGACCGGCCTGCTGTGGGCCCCGTGCGCCGGACCGATCCTCGGCCTGGTGCTGACCGGTGCGGCGCTCAACGGCGCCAGTGCCAGCACCAGCAGCCTGCTGCTTGCCTATGCCCTGGGCGCCGTCACCGCGCTCGCGCTGGCGGTGTGGGTGGGCGGCCGGGTCTTCAATGCGCTGAAGGCTCGCCTGGGGCTGGGCAATGTGCTGCGCCGCGTGCTCGGCGTGGCGGCGCTGCTGGCGGTGGTCGCCATTGCGATGGGCTGGGACACGGGGGTCCTCACCCGGTTGTCCGCGGTCAGCACGGCACGGCTGGAGCAGGGCCTGCTGGATGCGGTGCCCGGCGCGCAGGCGGGCGGTGTGGCGATGACCAGCACCGGCGCAGCCGCCGCTGATGTGCCGCTGCCGGTCGAAGGCGAGATGCCTGCCCTGGAAGGCACCACCGGCTGGCTCAACAGCCCGCCGCTGACCCGCGAACAACTGCGCGGGAAGGTGGTGCTGATCGACTTCTGGACCTACTCCTGCATCAACTGCCTGCGCGCAATGCCGTTCGTGCACGAATGGGCCGAGCGCTATCGCGACCACGGCCTGGTGGTGATCGGCGTGCACACCCCGGAGTTCGCCTTCGAGCGCAATCCACGCAACGTGATGCGTGCGGTCGAGCAGCTCAAGGTCACCTACCCGGTCGCGCTGGACAACGACTATGCGATCTGGCGAGCGTTCGAAAACCGCTACTGGCCAGCGCATTATTTCGTCGATGCGCAGGGCCGCATCCGCGCGCACCAGTTCGGCGAGGGCAACTATGCGCACTCCGAGCAGGTAATCCGCCGGCTGCTGCAGGAAGCGGGCCAGACCAACCTGCCACCGCCGGCCGATCCCACCGCCGCCACCCTGCAAGGCGTTGCCGAACAGGCCGACATGGGCAACCTGCGTTCGCCGGAAACCTACCTCGGCCATGCGCGTGCGGAACACTTCGCCTCACCCGGTGGCTTCCGCCGCGATCAGCCGTTCGACTACGCCCTTCCGCAGCAGTGGGCACTGAACCAATGGGCGCTGCGCGGCCGGTGGTCGGTCGACCAGGAGTCGGCCACGCTGGCCTCGGCGGGCGGACGCATCGCCTTCCGCTTCCACGCCCGCGACCTGCACCTGGTGCTGGCGCCAGCGGCAGACGGCAAACCCATCCGCTTCCGCGTGCTGCTGGATGGCAAGCCGCTGCAGGCCGCCGATGCCGGTGGCGATGTGCAGCCCGACGGCACTGGCGTGGTCGATGAGCATCGCCTGTACCAGCTGGTGCGCCAGCGCGCGGACATCGGTGAGCACCTGTTCGAGATCGAGTTCCTGGACCCGGGTGTCCAGGCCTATGCGTTTACGTTTGGCTGAGGAGGTCGCATGAAATTCTCATTGGAACAAGGCATCGCCGCGGCAGTGGCCGCGCTGGTAGTGGGTGCGCTGGTGGTGTTCGCGGTCGATGCAGGCCCGGCCATCGGCGCGGGCATGGCACCGGCGCGCGCCGTCGAAGAAAGCCGCGCCCTGCCCGCTCCCACCGGCGTGGCGGCGTACAAGGACGAGCGCACGCAGGCCAGCGTGGTATTCGCCGGCGGCTGCTTCTGGGGCGTGCAGGGCGTGTTCCAGCACGTCAAGGGCGTGGGCAACGCGGTCTCCGGCTATATCGGCGGCGACGCATCGACCGCGCGCTACGAGATCATCAGCAGCGGGCGTACCGGCCATGCTGAAGCGGTGCGGGTGGACTACGATCCTCGCCAGGTCAGTTATGGCCAGCTGCTGCAGGTGTTTTTCTCGGTGGCGCACGACCCGACCCAGCTCAATCGCCAGGGGCCGGACCACGGGACACAGTATCGCTCCGCCATCTTCAGCGACGATGCCCGCCAGCAGGCCGCCAACCGTGCCTACGTGGGCCAGATCGGCGCCTCTTTCTCATCCCCGGTGGTGACCGAACTGGGCAGCGGCAAGCGCTTCTATCCGGCTGAGGCCTACCATCAGAACTACCTGGAGCGGAACCCGCAGGCCGCTTACATCCGCTACTACGACGCACCCAAGCTGGTGGCCCTGCAGCAGCGTTTCCCACAGCTGTACCGCCGCGAACCGGTGCTGGTGCCGATGAAGTAAGCGGGCAAAAAAACGCACGTCCATGGCGGACGTGCGTGGGGGAAATGCCGGAGCTGATGCCAGCAAGGCGCATCGTAGAGCGTAGGGAAACAGGGGTACAGTGGCAGGCTCCCCCTGTTTGGTTGGATACAGATGGACGCCCAGGCCGCGCCGCCCCGCTACCAGCAACTGGCCGATGAGCTGTCCCTGGCGATCCACGCCGGTCGCCTGCCCAGCGGTGCGCGCCTGCCCTCGCTGCGGCAGATGGCGCAGCAGCGCAAGGTCAGCCTGAACACGGTGATCGGCGCCTACCGGCAACTCGAAGATGCCGGGCTGGTGGTGCCGCTGCCGCGGTCCGGCTTCGAAGTTGCCGCCCGCCTGCAGGTTCCCCGTCGATCGCTGCGGGATGCACCCTCCGAGCCCACTGCGCCCAGCCAGCCGGCGATGCTGGCACGGGTGCTTGCCGCCCAGCAGCGGCCACAGGTGCTGGACCTGGCCTTCGCCGGCCCGCGCGGTCGCGCCTTCTATCCCGGCGTGCAGCTGCAGCGCGCAACTGCGCAGGTCCTGCGCCGCAGCCTGTCCACGGTGGAAACGTATGCGCGGCCGGATGGCTCGCAGGCCCTGATCCGGCAGATCGTGCAGCGCGGCCCGCGGATGGGCCTGCACACCGTGCCCGGCCGGATCACGCTCACCCATGGGGCAATGGAGGCCCTGCAACTGGCGCTGCGCGCGGTGACTGAACCGGGCGATGCGGTCGGCATCGAAGCGCCATCGTATTTCAACCTCTACCCCCTGTTGGCCAGCCTGGGCCTGCAGGCGATCGAACTGCCCACCCACCCGCAGCGGGGCCTGGACGTGGAAGCTCTCGATGCGCTGCTGGACACCACCGCACTGGCCGCGCTGGTGGTGATGCCCACGGTGCACAACCCGCTGGGCTGCACCATGCCGGTGGCGGCCAAGCAACGCCTGGCCGAACTGGCCAATGCACGCCGCCTGCCGGTGATCGAAGACATCGTGTACGCCGAACTGCAGCACAGCGAACCGCTGGAGCCGCTGCTGAAGGCCTTCGACCGCGACGGCTGGGTGATGGTGTGCGCGGGTTTTTCCAAGACCCTGGCACCGGACTACCGTGTCGGCTGGCTGGAAGGCGGGCGTTTCATCGACCGCATCGCGCTGCTCAAGTTCCATTCCAGCGGTGCCGAATCAAGGCTGCTCGGCGATGCGGTCGCCGCCTTCCTGGAAGCCGGCAACTACGAACACCACCTGCGCCGCATGCGCCGCCTGTACCGCGAACAGACCAGCAAGGTGCGGCAGCTGGTTGCCCAGCATTTCCCGCCCGGCACGCGGGCGACCGAACCCACCGGTGGCTTCCTGCTGTGGCTGGAGATTCCCGGCGTGGACACCGGCGAGTTGTTCGAACAGGCACTGGCCGAGGACATCGTGTTCATGCCCGGCCAGATGTATTCGCGCGGCGCGCGCTACCGCCACTGCCTGCGCCTGTCCTGCTGCCAGGAGCTGGATGCGCGTTACGTGGCGGGCATTGCGCGGATCGGGGCGCTGGCCACGGCACTGGCCGCCAGCACCGTCGTGCCTTGCTAGACTGGCGGCATGTTCGCCACTTCTTCGCTGACCGGCAGCAAGCCGGAACAATACGCCCAGCTGCTGGACCAGGCCCGTGGCCTGGTGCATGGCGAGAGCGACCGCATCGCCAACGCGGCCAACCTCTCGGCGCTGATCTACCACGCCGTGCCCCACCTCAACTGGGCCGGCTTCTACCTGTTCGACGGCACCGAGCTGGTGGTCGGCCCCTTCCAGGGCCTGCCCGCCTGCGTGCGCATTCCGCTGCACAAGGGCGTGTGCGGTGCGGCCGCCACGGAACGCGTAACCCAGCGCGTCGACGACGTCGACGCCTTCCCGGGCCACATCGCCTGCGATTCGGCCTCGCGTTCGGAACTGGTGGTGCCGCTGGTCAAGGACGGTGCGCTGATCGGCGTGCTCGACCTCGACAGCCCGCTGCTGGCGCGCTTCGATGCCGACGACCAGGCCGGCCTGGAAGCGATCGCCGCTGTGTTCGTCGACGCACTGCGATGAGCACCGTGCAGCTGCGCAACATTGGTCCGAAGAGCGCAGCATGGCTGCGCCAGGTCGGCCTGCGCAGCCGCGAAGACCTGCTCGCCATCGGCTCGGTGGGGGCCTTCGTCAAGGTTCGAAGGGCCGGCTTCAAGCCCAGCCTCAACCTGCTGTATTCGCTGGAAGGCGCCTTGCTTGACTGCCACTGGCAGGACCTGACCGAAGCCCAGCGCAGCGCGCTGGTGCACGACTACGAGGCGCGCATCGCCCTGCAGCCGCTGAAAGCGCCGGGGCCTGCCTCCGGCCCGGTGCGCGAACAACGCTTCGACGACAACAACGACTGACGGGGTAGTGACGGCCGCTGGCCGTCAACCTCTTTCCGCTGACCCCGCCGAGCATGGCTCGGCGCTACCGGTACCGGTCGACATCACCGCGAGGGTAGCGCCGAGCCATGCTCGGCGAGCGCAGCGGCGCCGCGGGCCTCCCGCCCCACTTTCAGGGCTGCTGCAGCTCCAGCAACTCGCCCCACAGCCCCGCATCTCCGCGCTCCACCCGCAACCGCAGGCGCGTGCCGTGGTCGATGCGCAGCGCCCAGCACAGTGCCACCGGCAGGCCACACACCTGCGACAGCACCATCCGCAGCGGCCCTCCATGGCTGACGATCAGCGTCGGTGCCGCGTCCTGCTCTTCTTCCTCATCGAACAGCCGGTCCAGCGCGCGCGCGATGCGGCGCTCGAAGCGACCCCAGCTTTCGCCATTCGGCGGGGCGAACGCATGCGGATCGCGATGGAACCCAAGCAGTTCCTGTTCCGGCAGGGCCTCGATCGCCAGGCCGTCCCAGTCGCCGAAATCGAGTTCTTCCCACTCTGCATCCGGCTGCACGTCCAGCCCGCGCGGCACCGCCAGCGCGACCGCGGTATGCAGCGCGCGCAGGCGTGGCGAGCTGATCACCCGCTCCCACTCATGGCCTTGGTAGGCCGCGCACAGCGCATCGTGCGCCCCGGCCAGCAGCGGCGGGTCGGTGCGACCGTCCAGGTGGGTGTCGCGGCCGGTGCTGGCGTGGCGGACCAGGTCCAGGATCATCGCTTGGCCCCGCTGCACCGGTCCGGGATCAGCGGGCAGGCACCCGGGCCTTGGGACAAGGGGGCAACGCAGTACGGCATGGACGTCATGGGCAGATCTGGAACGAAACAGGGGCCATTCTAGTGCACCGGCGCACGCGGCCTGCATTACCGCACGCGATGGCTTAGACTGCGCGCACTTCAAGGTGACCTGCGGCGTCGGCTGGCAGGTTGAAACGGGAAGCCGGTGACGCATCCAGGTGATGCCACTCCGGCGCTGCCCCCGCAACGGTAAGCACGTCACAAGCGGACCTCACGCCACTGTGCCCCCGGGCATGGGAAGGCGTCCGCCCGGTGGACCTCCACCGACGGCAAGCCCGGAGACCGGCCCGGAAGCACCAGGTTGCGATGCGGTGGGCATCGGCGACGGCCACCGCGTCCTGCGCGGTGCGCATCGCCCTGTCTCCGCGTTGCAGCTCCCTTTTTGTCCGCGCGGGCGTGCGCGGCAGTTGGAGTTACCCCATGACATTGCAGTCCCGAATCCTCTCCCTGGCCGTGCTGGCCGCACTGCCTGGCGTGGCTGGCGCACAGAACGCGGCCACCGCGCTGGACCAGGTGCTGGTCACCGCCACGCGTACCCCGATCGCGCTGGCCGACAGCCTCAGCCCGGCGCAGGTGATCGACCGCAGCGCCATCGAAGCCAGCCAGGCCACCTCGCTGCAGGACCTGCTGCGCGGCCGCGCCGGCATCAACCTGGCCAACACCGGCGGACTCGGCAAGCAGACCTCGTTGTTCCTGCGCGGCACCAATTCCTCGCACACCGTGGTGCTGGTCGATGGCGTACGCATCAACACCGGTGACTTCGGCCTGGCCATGCTGCAGGACCTTCCGCTGGCGCAGATCGAACGCGTGGAGATCGTGCGCGGCCCGCAGTCCAGCCTGTACGGCGCGGATGCGATCGGCGGCGTGGTGCAGATCTTCACCCGTCGTGATACCGGCGGCTTCGCACCGCACCTGGAACTGGGCGGTGGCAGCAACGGCCTGCGCCAGGCCAGCGGTGGCATCGGCGGCGGCACCGAGCGCGGCTGGTTCGGGCTGGATATCGCCTACCAGCACAGCGACGGCATCGATGCGTGCCGCGGTTCGGCGGCGACTTTCCAGGGCTGTGGCGCGGACGAGCCGGATCGCGATGGCTACCGCAATCTCTCCAAGAGTGCGCGGGGTGGCTACACGTTCAACCCACAGTGGAGCGTGGAAGGCAGCGCGCTGCGTGCCGAAGGCGAGAACCACTACGACGGCTACTACAACTACTCTGAAACGCTGCAGCAGGTGCTCGGCGGCAAGCTCCGCTACACCCCGTCCGAGCGCCTGGCGGTGACGGCCAGCCTCGGCCGCAGCGACAATGAATCGGACAACAGCGGGCCGTTCGATGCGTCTGGCAGCGCGCAGACGCATCGCGACAGCGCCTCGCTGCAGGTCGACGCCAGCCTGGCCGACAACCAACTGCTGAGCAGCGGCGTGGACTGGAGTGATGACAGCCTGGATGGCAGCAGCGCCGGCTACCTGGTCGACAGCCGTGACAACACCGGTGTGTTCGTTCAGTACCAGGGTCGCTTCGGCCGGCACCAGCTGCAGGCCAGCGTGCGCAACGATGACAACCAGCAGTTCGGCAACCACACCACCGGTTCACTGGCCTGGGGTCTGGAGCTGGGCGCGGGCTGGAAGCTTACCGCCAGCCACGGCACCGCGTTCAAGGCGCCGACCTTCAGCGACCTGTATGACCCGTGGAGCGGGGTGGCCACGCTGGATCCGGAAAAGGCACGCAGCAGCAACATCGGCATCGCGCAGCAGGGCCAGGGCTGGCGCTGGGGCCTGGATGTGTATGAGACGCGCGTGGATGACCTGATCACCTACGACGCGGCCACCTTCCGCATGACCCAGGTGGAAAAGGCGCGTATCCGCGGCGCCGAGCTGACCGCCGCCACCACCTTGGCCGGCATCGACATCAACGCACAGCTGAGCTACACCGCCCCGCGCAACCGCACCGTCGGTGCGCAGTACGACAACTGGCTGGCGCGCCGTGCGCAGCAGACCGCGCGCATCGACCTGGACCGCCGCTTCGGCGACCTGCGCGTCGGCCTGACCGGCTTCGGCGCCGGCAAGCGCTACGACGATGCCGCCAACACAGTGAAGCTTGCGGGCTACGGCACCCTGGACGTGCGGTTGGAGTACGCGCTCAGCGATGACTGGTCGGTGCTCGCACGGGCCGCCAACGTGTTCGACCGTCGCTATGAAACCGTCGCCTGGTACAACCAGCCCGGGCGTGAATATCAGCTCAGCGTGCGCTACCAGCCGAAGTAACGCGCACGGTAGCGCAGCGCTCCGTGCGCGGAGACATTCCGCCGACCACGGCTCGGCGCTACCCACCAGCCCGCATCGGTAGCGCCGACCACGGCTCGGCGCTACCCACCAGCCCGCATCGGTAGCGCCGACCCATGGTCGGCGAGCGCAGCGGCCCGTGCGCGGAAACATTCCGCCGAGCACGGCTCGGCGCTACCCACCAGCCGCCATCGGTAGCGCCGACCCATGGTCGGCGGGCGCAGCGGGTGCGGTCGGCCGTTACCCGACTCTGCCCGCGCGCAACCCTGGCAACTGGCGCAGGTCGTCGACGACCGCCACGGCCTCGTTGTGCTGCAGGTCCAGTCCGCGGGGATAGCCATAGCGGACCAGCGCCACCGGCATGCCGGCATCCAGCGCGGCGCGGTAGTCGGTCAACGAATCCCCCACCATCAGGCAGTCGCCGGGCGCGAAAGCAAAGTGCCCGGCGATATGCCGCAGTGGCTCGCCGCTGGGCTTGCGCTGCGGCAACGAATCGCCGCCCAGCACCAGCGCGAACCGATCGCCGATGCCCAGGTGATCCAGCAGCGGTTGTACCAGCGCACTCGGCTTGTTGGTGCAGATCGCCATCGGCACGCCACGTTCCTGCAGCTGCTGCAGGGCCTCGGCGACGCCATCGAACAGCCGCGGGCTGCGCAGCAGGCACTCACGGTAGTGCACCATGAAGCCCGGCATCACCCGATCCAGGTCGATCGTGCTGCCTGCCGCGGTGAATGCCTGCTCCACAAGCCGACGCACGCCGTCACCGATCCAGGTCAGCACGGTGGCTTCGGCCACCCGCGGCAGCTGCCAGTCTTCCAGCGTGCGATTCAAGGCTTCGGCGATGTCGCCGGCACTGTCCACCAGCGTGCCGTCCAGGTCGAACACCACCAGCGGATACGGGTACGTCGCTACGTCGCTCACAGGCCTGCCATGTCATGCGGGGGAGCCTGCAGTGTAACGGCCGCCCACGGCCACTTCATTGACCGGGGCTGGCTAGCAGTACGCGGCGAACGCCGGGCTGGAGAACCGTTCCACCAGGAAATCGACGAAGCTGCGCAGCAGGGTGGACTGCTGCCGACGCGAGGCATACACCGCGTGCAGTCCCATTTCTTCCAGCGAATGATCGGCGAGCAATGCGACCAGCTCACCGCTGGCCAACAACGGGTTCACCTGGTAAGCCGGCAGCATCGCGATGCCGGTGCCACTGCGCACCGCCTCCAGCAGCAGCGACGAATCGTTGGCACTGATGTTGCCGCTCACGCTGACCGCCACCTCGCGTCCATCCCGCTGCAGGCGCCACACGCCCTTTCCAACGTAATGGTGGGTCAGGCAGTTGTGCGTCGCCAGCTGCTCGGCACTGTGCGGGGTGCCATGCTGCAGCAGGTAGGCCGGCGCGGCGCACAGCACCGAACGGCAATCGGCCAGCCGACGTGCGATCAATGCCGGATCGATCTGCCGCGATATGCGAACCGCCAGGTCGATCCGCTCCTCCACCAGGTTGACGATGCGGTCCACCATCAGCAGTTCGATACGCGCTTGCTTGTAGCGCTTCACGTAGTCGGCTACGGCCGGCGCCAGGTGCAGCTGGCCGAACGACACGCTGGCCGTCACCCGCAGCACGCCATGGGGTTCGGGATCCTGGCTGGCCAGCTCGTCTTCCAGTTCCTGGCGCATTCCACGCATCTGCTGGAAGCGCGTCAGCGCGATCTCGCCCGGGCCGGTCAGCGCGACCCGGCGGGTGGTCCGGTGCAGCAGGCGCGCACCCAGCCACTGCTCCAGCGCGGCCAGGTAGCGGGTAACCATCGGCCGCGACATGTCCAGCGCCTCTGCAGCCGCGGTCAGGCTGCCGCGCTCGGCCACTTCAATGAACACATCGATGGCGGTCAATCGGTCCATCTGCTCGATCCATGCAACAAACATGATCGTTATACGCTGTTTTTCGATCATGTAAGGGCACCTACAGTGACCGCTCACCCCGCTACGGAACGCCCCCCATGAAGATCGCCCTCGTCGGTGCCACCGGCAACATCGGCCGCCAGATCGCCCGCCATGCGCTGGCCAACGGCCACCAGGTCACCGCCATCGTACGCAGTGAGAAACAGCTGCCCGCCGAACTGGACGGCGCCGCGCTGGCCATCGCCCCGCTGGATGACAGTGCCGCGCTGGCGGCCGTGATTGCCGGCCACGATGTGCTGGCCAGTGCCTACGGTCCGCGCCCGGGCGATGACATCGGCCAGATCGCGGTGGTCGCCGGGCAGCTGCTCGATGCCGCGCGCCAGGCAGGCGTGCCGCGCCTGGTGGTGGTGGGCGGTGCAGGCAGCCTGGAAGTCGCACCGGGGGTGCAGCTGGTCGATACCCCGGATTTCCCGGCCGCCTACAAGCCTTTTGCACTGGCCGCACGCGAGGCGTTGAAGACGCTCCAGGCCGTGCAGGACATCGACTGGACGTTCTTCTCGCCGGCCGCGGAAATCGGCCCGGGGGAAGAGCGCGGGCAGTATCGCGTGCAGGCCCGCAGCTTCCTCGCCGACGCCGAAGGCCACAGCCGTATCAGCTACGCCGACTACGCCGCCGCGTTCGTGGAAGAACTGGAAACCCACGCCCACCCGCGCCAGATCATCACCGCCGCGTACTGAAACCCAAAAAGGGGACGGAGGGAATTAAGTTCGCTTAATTCCCTCCGTCCCCTTTCTGGAACAGGTCCCCCTGCAGGACCGGCTCGCGCTCGCGGAAGCCGCCCAGGCCGACGCCCACCAAGCGGTACAGCGTGTCCGGCGGCAGCTCCACGCGATCGCGCAGCGCCAGGGCGATGTCGCGCAGTTCCTCCATCGATTCCGGCGGCCGCTCCGGCGTGTAGCTGCGGGTGAGGATGCGGAACTGCGAGGTCTTCAGTTTCAGCACCACCGTGTGCCCGGTGCGGTCGGTCCGGCGCGTGGCGTTCCAGGTTTTCTCCGCCAGCTGGGCGATCGCCGGCGCCAGTGCATCTAGCGGAACATCCTCGGCGAACGTGTCTTCGGAGGAAATCGACTGCACCGGCTGGTCCGGCTCCACTGGCCGTTCGTCGATACCACGGGCACGGTTGTACAGACTGCGACCGAAGCTGCCGAAGGCCTCTTCCAGCGCAGCCAGCGACCAGCTGCGCAGGTCACCACAGGTCACGATGCCACGCGCCGCCAACTTGCCTTCCATCACCTTGCCCACGCCCGGTACCTTCTTCACCGGCAGCGGCAGCAGGAAAGCGTCCACGCGCTGCGGGGTGACCACGAACTGGCCATCAGGCTTGCGCCAGTCCGATGCGATCTTGGCCAGGAACTTGTTCGGCGCGATGCCCGCCGAGGCGGTCAGCGCGGTTTCATCGCGGATCTGCGCGCGGATTTCGCGCGCGATGTCGGTCGCCAGCGCGATCCCGGATTTCGGCACGGTGACATCCAGGTACGCCTCGTCCAGCGACAACGGTTCCACCAGGTCGGTATGGCGCAGGAAAATCTCGCGCACCTGCCGGGAAACGGCCTTGTAGCGTGCGAAGTCAGGCGGCACGAACACCGCATCCGGACACAGGCGTTCGGCACGCAGCGCCGGCATCGCCGAACGCACACCGAACACCCGTGCCTCGTAGGACGCCGCACACACCACCGAACGCGCGCCACGCCATGCCACCACCACCGGCCGGCCGCGCAGGGACGGATCGTCGCGTTGCTCCACCGACGCGTAGAAGGCGTCCATGTCAACGTGGATGATCTTGCGCATAGTGCTCATGGTGGGTGTTGGAAGGGCATTCGACCTTGGTGGGCCACACGCCGAAGTATGGTCGTTGCACATCAACAGGATGCGCGTTTTCAATGGTAAACACTACGCGTGCGTACGGTGGAAAAGTTTGATCGCGACGTGTGCTGTCATGCATCCTCGGGCGCTTGATCTTCCGTTCTTCGCTTCCAGGATCGTGCTTTCCATGACTCGTCTCCACGCGTTCGACCGCGACCAGCTGCTGGCCAGCGCCCGCGGTGAACTGTTCGGCGCAAGCGCCGGGCGCCTGCCCAACGACCCGATGCTGATGTTCGACCGCATCACCGACATCCGCGACGACGCCGGTCCGCATGGCAAGGGCATGGTACGCGCCGAACTGGATATCCGTCCGGACCTGTGGTTCTTCAACTGCCATTTCATCGGCGATCCGGTGATGCCCGGTTGCCTGGGCCTGGATGCGATGTGGCAGCTCACCGGCTTCTTCCTGACCTGGCTGGGCGCACCCGGCCGCGGCCGCGCGCTCGGCTGTGGCGATGTGAAGTTCACCGGCCAGGTACTGCCGGACGCCAAGCTGGTCAGCTATGAGATCGACATCACCCGCGTCATCAACCGCAAGCTGGTGATGGCACAGGCCGACGCCCGCATGCTGGTGGATGGCCGCGAAATCTACGTCGCCAAGGATCTGCGCGTGGGCCTTTTCACCTCCACCGAGAACTTCTGATGCGTCGCGTCGTCATTACCGGAATGGGCATCACCTCGTGCCTGGGCAACGACCTGGACACGGTGTCGGCCAACCTGCGCGCCGGCAAGGCCGGCATCACCTACCTGGCCGACCACGCCGAAGCCGGGCTGCGCAGCCAGGTCGGCGGCCGCGTCGACCTGGACCTGGATGCGCAGATCGACCGCAAGCTGAAGCGCTTCATGAGCGATGCTTCGGCCTTCGCCTACATCGCCGCACGCGATGCCATCGCCGATGCCGGGCTGACCCCGGAGCAGGTGAGCAACCCGCGTACCGGCCTGATCGCCGGTTCCGGTGGTGGCTCCAGCGAATGGCAGGTGGAAGCGGCTGACATCCTGCGCAGCCGGGGCGTGCGCAAGGTCGGCCCGTACATGGTGCCGCGCACGATGTGCAGCACGGTCTCGGCCTGCCTGGCCACCGCTTACCAGATCAAGGGCCTGAGCTATTCGCTGTCTGCGGCCTGCGCCACCTCGGCGCATTGCATCGGTGCGGCGGCCGACCTGATCCGCCACGGCGCACAGGACATCATGCTGGCCGGCGGCGGTGAAGACCTGCACTGGTCGATGAGCGTGATGTTCGATGCGATGGGCGCGCTGTCGACCAGTTTCAACGAGACTCCGGCCACCGCCTCGCGTCCGTACGACAAGGACCGCGACGGCTTCGTCATCGCTGGTGGTGGCGGCATGCTGGTGCTGGAAGACTACGACCACGCCATCGCGCGCGGTGCCACCATCCACGCCGAGCTGATCGGCTACGGCGTGACCTCCGACGGTGCCGACATGGTCGCCCCGTCCGGTGAGGGCGCGGTGCGCTGCATGAAGATGGCGATGGAGAAGGTGGACCGCCCGCTGGATTACCTCAACACCCATGGCACCTCCACGCCGCTGGGCGATGTCACCGAACTGGGCGCGATCCGCGAGGTGTTCGGCGAATCGATTCCGCCGCTGTCCTCGACCAAGGCGCTGTCGGGCCATTCGTTGGGCGCTGCCAGCGTGCACGAGGCGATCTACTGCCTGCTGATGATGCGCGATGGTTTCATCGCAGGTTCGGCCAACATCACCGAACTGGATCCGAAGGTGGAAGGTTTCCCGATCGTGCGCGAAAGCCGCGAGCAGAAGCTGGACACGGTGATGTCCAACAGCTTCGGCTTCGGTGGCACCAACGCTGCGCTGGTGTTCGGCCGGATGATGTAGTGACGGCCGCTGGCCGTCATCCCCGCCGCTGCGCTCGCCGAGCATGGCTCGGCGCTACCTTTTGACCGCAGCAACTTGTAGTGACGGCCGCTGGCCGTCACGCGCACTGCTGCGCTCGCCGAGCATGGCTCGGCGCTACCGCAACAGCGGCACCAACAGCGCGCGCACATCATGCAGCGACTCCACGATGCGGTGCCCCAGCGCGCGCACCGCCGCATCCGGATGCACCAGGTCCGGCACCTGGATGGCCGTCATCCCAGCCGCCAGCGCAGCACGCGTTCCGGTCGGTGAATCCTCCAGTGCCAAGCAGCGCGCGGGATCGGTGCCCAGCCGCTGTGCGGCCAGCAGGTAGATGTCCGGCGCCGGCTTGGGATGCTGCACGTCGCTGCTGGTCACCACCGCATCGAAGTAGTCCAGCAGGCCGCTGGCCGCCAGCTTGCGGCTGGCACGCGGCTGCCGCGTCGACGTAGCCACCGCGCGGGGTACACCGTGCTCCTTCAGCAGCTCCAGCAGCTCCAGGATGCCCGGACGCAGCGGCAGGCCGTCATGCGTGCGCGCGTCGTACAGCGCGTGGCAGTGCGCCAGCAGCGCATCGATGCGCGCGCCGTCGTCGATGTGACGCTGCAGCAGCTGCAGGCAATCCCGCTCGCCCAGCCCCACCATGTGCAGGAAGAAGCCTTCCGGCAACGCGATCTCCAGCGTCAGCGCCGCCTCGCTCCAGCACGCGATCGACACCCGTTCGCTGTCGATCATCAGCCCGTCCATGTCGAAAATCACCGCATCCGGGCGGAACGGCAAGGCAGGGATCGTGCTCACGGTGCGAACAGGGTCTCCAGGTCGGCAGCCGTCAACTGCCGCCACTCCCCTTCTTCCAGCCCTTCCAGGCCCAGCCCACCCACGCCGCTGCGATGCAGGGCCTGGACGTGGTTGCCGGTGGCGGCGAACATCCGCCGCACCTGGTGGTAACGGCCTTCATGCAGCACCAGGCGCGCGTTGCGCGGCCCCTGCACGTCCAGCTCGGCCGGCATCAGCGGCGTCTTCTCCGATTCCAGCATCAACGTGCCACTGGCGAACAGCGCCACCTCGTCACCGCGCAGGTCCTCGGCCAGCTCCACCTCGTACACCTTGGGCAGCTTGGATTTCGGCGAGATGATCCGGTGCAGCAGGCCACCGTCATCGGTCATCAGCAGCAGCCCGCTGGTATCGCGGTCCAGACGGCCCACGGTGGACAGCACCGGATCGCGGTCGCGGAAACGCGAGGGCAGCAGGTCGTAGACCAGCCGCCCCTTGTCCTTGATCGAACAGGTCACCCCGCGCGGCTTGTACAGCGCGATGGTCAGCCCGACCGGCGGATCCAGCGGTTCGCCATCGACGCGGATCGCTTCATGGGCTACCTGGTCGTCGGCATACAGCACCTCGCCATCGGCATCGGTGATGCGTCCTTCGCGGAACATCCACTGCACCTGCTTGCGGCTGCCGTAGCCCAGGTTGGCGATCAGCTTGACCAGCTTCACCGGCTGCCTCCGCGCACCGCCTCGATCAGCTTGAAGCCATCGCGTTCGGCCAGCACTCGCACCGTGCCGAAGCTGTCATTGAGCACGTTCTCGTACGGCAGGTGGCGGTTGGCCACCACGAACAGGCGCCCGCCGCGCTTGAGCGCCTGCGCCGCCACCGCGATGAAGCGCTGGCCGATGTCCGGGCGGTTCTCGCGCGAAGGGGTATGGAACGGCGGATTGCTGATGATCACGTCGTAGCCGGGCTCGATCCCGGCGGTCACGTCCTGCCACAGGAACCGCAGCGGCAGCGCACGCGGCGGCTCGGCCAGGTTGACCCGTGCCAGGTCCAGCGCGCGGCCTTCGGCCTCGTACAGGTCCAGTGCGGTGATCTTTGGGCAGCGCTCCAGCAGCTCACGCGACAGGTAGCCGTAGCCGGCGCCGAGGTCGGCGGCACGCCCGGCCAGGTCGGCCGGCAGGTTTTCCGCCAGCAGCACCGATGCCGGATCGGTGCGGTCCCACGCGAACACACCCGGACGGCTGGTGAAGCGTCCGCCGAGGATCCTGCGCGGGGCGTCCAGGCTCGCCCAGCGGCTGGCCAGTTCGACATCGTGCTGGCCCTGCGCCGGCGCGCTCCAGTACACCCGGCAATGGTTCTTGGTCAGGCTGCCGCCCAGGCCGGTCAGCTGCTTGAAGTCGCCCTCGCCGGAGCGCGCGCCCTCGTCGTTGTGCTGGCAGGCGACGATCGTGCCACCCGGCGCCACCAACTGCAGGGCGCGGGCGAACAGCGCGCGGGCTTCGTCGCGCTGACGCGGCGGCAGCACCAGCACCAGCCCGAAACGGCCCGCCTGGTCAGCGCCCAGCTCGGCGGACACCTCCAGCCCGGCCGATTCCAGCGCCTTGGCGAACGGTGCGAAGCTCTGCTCGCAGACCACTTCGCGGCCCTGCGCCTGTTCGCGCAGCGGCCATCCGTCACGCGCCCGCAGGAAGGCGACCGGGCCTTCCGGCCAGCGCAGCAGGCCTTGGGAGAGCGGCAGGAACAGGGTCTGCAGGGGAGCGTCGTCGCGGGCGGCCATCGGGCACGTAAGCCTTGGAATCTTCAGGGGGCGTCCATTGTACCGGCTCGGCGCCACCGCCCCCGTGCCGGAGCGCTTTGCGAAAACCGAACATCCCCTTGATGCCGCCCGAACGTCCCAGCGGTCAGGGTAAGGGGACCCATCCCAGCTCTGGAGATATCGAATGCGTGCCTTGTTCGTCGGTGGCGTGGTCGACAACAGCGAAATGGACCTGGAGGGCAGCCAGCCCCCGGTGCACTACCCGGAGGACACCGGTGGCGGCCACTCCCGCTACCGGCTGCACCAGGTCGGCAAGACCCGCGATGGCACCGTGGCCTATGCGGTCTACGGGGCGCCGGACATAACGGACGAGGAAGTCAGCCGGGTTGCCGATGAACGTGCCTACGAGCGCCGTTTCGAGGCCGAGGCTTCGTTGTTCGAACACTGATTCATGCGTGGGCCGGGCGGTCCCCGGCTCACTGCTTCAGCCAGTTCAATGCAGGGCGGTGCGTTCGCCGCTGGCCTGCACGTGGCGTACCGCCGCCACCAGCTGGGCCACCGAATACGGCTTGGCCACATGCTCCTGGAAACCCGATGCCAGTGCGCGACGCCGGTCATCAGCGCGGGCAAGCGCGGTCACCGCCACCGCGGGCAGTGCATCGGCGTCCACGCCCATGTCCTCGCGCAGCGTGCGGATGAGTCCATAGCCGTCCATTCCCGGCATGCCGATATCGGTCAGCAGCACGTCGAAGCGTTGGTGCCGGTTCTCGTCCAGCAGCGCCAGCGCTTCGCCGGCAGACGATGCCGAGGTGACCGCTGCACCCTGCTCTTCCAGCATGCGACGCAGGTACTCAAGGACTTCGACCTGGTCTTCCACCGCCAGCAGATGCAGGCCGCGCAGCGGATACGGTTCGACGATGCGCTCGATGATCGGGCCGCCACTGATCACTTCACGCAGTGGGCGCGAACCCTGGTCGGGCGAATAGCGCGGCAGGCGCACGGTGAACGTCGCGCCGCAGCCGTGGCCTTCGCTGGCCGCCGCCACGGTGCCGCCGTGCAGCTCCACCAGCTGCTGCACGATGGCCAGGCCCAGCCCCAGCCCGCCATGGCGGCGGGTGGTGGTGCCATCGGCCTGGCGGAAGCGGCCGAACAGATGATTGAGGAACTCCGGTGCGATGCCATCGCCGCTGTCCTGCACCGTCACCTGCCAGCCCTCCGGCAGGTCCTCCAGCCGCAGCGTGATCGAGCCTTCGGCCGGGGTGAACTTGATCGCATTGGACAGCAGGTTCCACAGCACCTGCTGCATCCGGGTGGCATCGCCCAGCACCAGGCACGGACGGTCCGGCACGTCCACGGTCACGTCCAGCGCCTTGCCCTCGGCTACCAGCTCCTGCGCGCGTATTGCCTGGCGCAGCTGCTCGGCAAGGTCCAGCACTTCCACTTCCAGCTGTACCTTCCCCAGCAGCATGCTGCTCAGGTCCAGCATGTCCGATATCAGCCGCTTCTGCGCATTGGCGCTGCTGGCGATCACGCCCAGGCCCTTGCGCAGTGGACTGTCCGGTTCCACCCGCTGGAGCAGCAGCTCGCTCCAGCCCAGGATGGTGGTCAGCGGCGTGCGCAGCTCGTGGGACAGGGTGGCCAGGAATTCATCCTTCAGGCGCGCGGTGTTTTCCGCTGCGGCGCGCGCGGTGCGCTCGGACTGCAGCAGCTCTTCGCGTGCCAGTTCGATGTCGCGTCGTTCGGTCACGTCCGGGCTGCTGCCGGCCAAACCGACGAAGTGCCCATTGCGGGAAAAACGCGGCCGGGCGTTCATCTCCAGCCAGCGCCACTCGCCGTCGGCGCGCCGGGCACGCACCAGGGCATTCATCGAACGCTGCGCACTCAGCGCGCCGCGCAGTTCGTGCTCGAACACCGAGGCATCATCGGGATGCACCAGCCCGCGCCAGACATCTTCCGGCACCCGGTTTTCATCACCGCCGAAGAACTCGGTAAAGGCACTGTTGACGAAGCGCGAGTGACCCTGCTCGTCCAGAACCCAGACCGGCATCGGCAGGCCGTCTGCCAGGGCACTGAAGCGCGCCTCGCTTTCGCCCAGCTCGCCTTCCATCCGTTTGCGTGCGCTCACATCGAAGAACAGCACCGCGACCGTATCATCGCCCTCGACACCCACCCGCACGGCATCCACCGAATAGGCGCGGCCCAGCGCCTTGGCTTCCAGTTCGAACTGGGTCGCCTCACCGGTACGCGCTACGTGCCCGTAGATGGTGAACCAGTCCTTCTCGTGGTTGGGTTCAAGCTCGCTCATCCGCCGCCCGATCGGATCCACCAGCCCGGTATGACGTTCGAACGCTGGATTCACTTCCAGGAACACATAGTCAACGGGATGGTCCTGCTCGTCGAAGAGGACTTTGATCACGCAGAACCCCGCATGCATGCGCTCCAGCGCGTGCTGGTACAGGCTTGCGCCACCTGCGGCGGCGTGTGCGGGCAGGGCTTCCAGGGTCGAATTCACAGGGGACAAGGGCTTGGGCCACTGGGTAGCAATATATACAGCATGGTCCAGACTGCGTATTCGCAGCGTCAAGCGCCGGGCGTCATGCGCGGTGTGATGAACTTCCCGTAAGCGCAAGCCCGGGCGTGCTGGAGTGCCGCTTGTCCGGCGCGCCAGGCAGGACCACACTGGTGGCCACACTTACAGCGCTGCCACACGGCGCAGGAGCCTGCCATGAGCCGCCTTTCACTACGCAGCCTGCTGCTGGCAGTCCTGCTCGCCACCTCCGCCGGTGCCGCACTGGCCGCCCCGCGCACCGTGACCGATCCGCAGGCGCCGCGCGCGCTTGAAGCGTCCGGCCCGGTCAGCGTGCGATGGAACGACCCCAAGACCTTCACCGAGCTTCGCAACAGCACCAACCGCTTCGAGGCCGAGCGCGGCAACTGGGTTCATCAATTGGCCGAGTACGCGCGCAAAACCGCGGAGAAGACCCTGCAGCCCGGCCAGACGCTGGACATCACCTTCGTCGACATCAAGCGCGCAGGCGATTTCGAACCGTGGCACGGTCCGCGTGCCAGCGACATCCGGATCATGCGCGACATCTACCCGCCGCGGATCACCCTGCAGTACGCACTGAAGGACGCGGGCGGCCAGGTGCTGGACCAGGGCGAAGCCGCGCTGCGCGATTCCGGCTTCCTGCATGGCAGCACCGGCATGCAGAGCAGCAGCGACCCACTGCGTTACGACAAGAAGCTGATCGACGACTGGGTGCGCCGCGACCTGGCCAAGCGGATCGCTGCCAACCCGTCCGCTGGATGATGACCGCTCCCTGGAGTGGGTGACGACCGAGGCCTGGTGGGTGAGGTGGGTGACGACCGTTGGTCGTCACGCTCTTCCTCTCCCCTCCCCCTCACCCCTCCACATACTCCCGGCGCACGCGCTTCACCGCGCACGGCAGCTGGTAAGCGCTGACCCCACAGCGCGGCGCCAGCTCGTCCAGGCTCAGCGCCTGCCCGCCCCACAGCTGCACCTCGCTGCCCACCCCCGCCTGCGGGTGTGCGGTGAGATCCACGGTCAGCATGTCCATCGACACCCGGCCGATCAGCACGCCCGGCTGGTCGTCGATCACCACCGGCGTGCCGTTCGGCGCGAACTGCGGATAACCGTCGGCATAACCCATCGCCACCACGCCCACCCGGGTTCGCTGGTTGGCCACGAAGCGTGCGCCGTAGCCGACCGGCTCGCCCGCTTCGATCCAGCGTTCGGCGATCACCTTCGAACGCATGTTCATCACCGGACGCAGGCGCGCGGTCACCGTGGAATCAACCGCCAGCGGGTTGGCGCCGTACAGCATCAGGCCCGGACGCACCCAATCGCTGCGCACATCCGGCCAGCCCAGCAACGCCGGCGAATTGCAGATGCTGGTCTCGCCGGCCAGCCCGGCCGTCGCCGTAGCAAACAGCGCCGCCTGTTCGTGGGTGCGTCCGCTGTCCAGTTCATCGGCACGCGCCAAGTGGGTCATCATGACGATGCGACCGACCTGCGGCAGCGCGGACAGGCGTGCATGCGCGGCGCGGAAGGCATCCAGGTCCAGCCCGAGCCGATGCATCCCGCTGTCCAGCTTCAGCCATACCGTCAGTGCCAGCGGACGATCGAAGGCGGCCAGCGCCTCGACCTGCCACGGCGAACCCACGGCGGTCCACAACCCGTGTTCGGCGATCAACGGCAGTTCGCTGGCTTCAAAGAAGCCTTCCAGCAGCAGGATCGGGGCGGAAATACCGGCCGCACGCAGTTCCAGCGCTTCTTCGATGGTCGCCACCGCGAAGCCATCGGCTTCGCTCTGCAGCGCCTGCGCGCAGCGCACCGCACCGTGGCCGTAGGCATCGGCCTTGACCACCGCCAATGCCTTGCCACCGCCCAGCGCGCGCGCGAGGCGGTAGTTGCTACGCAGCGCATCCAGGTCGATCAACGCACGTGCAGGGCGCATCAGCGGCGCCCCGCGTGCGCGTCCGCAGCGCGCTTGCCGCCATAGCGGAAGATATCCAGGCCTTCGGTGCTGATCTGCGGCTGGCGCGCGCTCATCAGGTCGGCCAGGTAACGGCCGGACCCGCACGCCATGGTCCAGCCCAGGGTGCCGTGTCCGGTGTTGAGGAACAGGTTGCGCAAGGGCGTGGCGCCGATCACCGGCGTGCCGTCCGGCGTTGCCGGGCGCAGTCCGGTCCAGAACTCGGCGCGCGATAGATCGCCGCCCTTCGGGTACAGGTCACGCACCACCAGCTCCAGCGTCTGCCGGCGCCGCGGCGACAGGGACAGGTCGAAGCCGGCCACTTCGGCCATGCCACCGACCCGGATGCGGTTGTCGAAGCGGGTGACCGCCACCTTGTAGCTTTCGTCCAGGATGGTCG
Source organism: Stenotrophomonas sp. CFBP 13724 (assembly GCF_014841975.1). NCBI lineage: Bacteria > Pseudomonadati > Pseudomonadota > Gammaproteobacteria > Lysobacterales > Lysobacteraceae > Stenotrophomonas > Stenotrophomonas sp. CFBP 13724. The sequence continues at coordinate 140,493 of NZ_JACYUW010000002.1, read as the reverse complement.
ACGTCGGCGCCATCGCCGGGTCGGTGATCGGCAGGGTCAGTGAGTAGCCCTTCAGCGGGTACACCGGCAGGTCCAGCCCCAGCGGAGCCACCAGCGCCGGCGAATAGCTGCCGAGGGCCACCACGTAGTGATCCGCGGTTTCCAGCTTGCCGTCCACGCGCACGCCGGTGATGCGGTCGCCTTCGTGCTCCACCCCGGCGATATCCACGTCGTAGCGGAACTCCACGCCGGCCTCGGCCGCCATCGCGGCCAGCCGGCGGGTGAACAACTGGCAGTCACCGGTCTGGTCGCGCGGCAGGCGCAGCGCGCCGACCAGCCCGTCCACGTGGGCCAGCGCCGGTTCGGCGGCGATGATGCCGGCACGGTCCAGCACCTCGTACGGCACGCCATACTGCGCCAGTACCTCGATATCCTGCGCCGAAGCGTCCAGCTGCTGCTGGGTACGGAACAGCTGGGTAGTGCCCAGGTCACGCCCTTCATAGTCGATGCCGGTCTCGGCACGCAGCTGGTTCAGGCAGTCGCGGCTGTACTCGGACATGCGCACCATGCGCGCCTTGTTGATCGCATAGCGTTCCTGCGTGCAGTTGCGCAGCATCTGCCACAGCCAGCGGTACTGGGCCAGGTCCATGCCCGGGCGGATCGCCAGCGGCGCGTGCTTTTCGAACAGCCAGCCGATCGCCTTCTTCGGCACGCCCGGCGCCGCCCACGGCGAGGTGTAGCCGAACGACAGCTGCCCGGCATTGGCGAAACTGGTCTCCAGTGCCGGTCCCGGCTGGCGGTCGAGCACGGTGACTTCGAAACCGGCCTGGCGCAGGTACCAGGCACTGGTGGTGCCGATGACGCCGCTGCCGAGGATGAGAACGCGCATGAGACCTCTCCAACCCGATCAATTCCCTGCGCAGGAGCACGCCGGGACCATAATCAGAGAAGTATAGTCAGCCTGATCCAGCGAATTTGCGCGTTTTATGAAAGCGGCGCAGCATATTTCCCTGAAAACCATCTGCAAAGGGCGACACCGTGGCCACCCGCACCCGCGAACTGGACAAAATTGACAGGAAAATCCTAAGGATCCTGCAGGCCGAGGGCCGGATCTCCTTCACCGAGCTGGGCGAACGCGTCGGCCTGTCCACCACGCCCTGCACCGAGCGCGTACGCCGCCTGGAACGTGAAGGCGTGGTCACCGGCTACCACGCCCACCTGGACCCGAGCGCACTGAAAGCCAGCCTGCTTGTGTTTGTTGAAATCAGCTTGGCCTACAAATCCGGCGACATCTTCGAAGAGTTCCGACGCGCCGCACTGAAGCTGCCCAACGTGCTGGAATGTCACCTGGTCTCCGGCGATTTCGACTACCTGCTGAAGGCGCGCATCAGTGAGATGGCCTCGTACCGCAAGCTGCTGGGCAGCACCCTGTTGACCCTGCCGCACGTGCGCGAATCCAAGAGTTACATCGTGATGGAAGAGGTCAAGGAGACCTGGAGCCTGCCGATCCCGGACTGAGCGGTCGAACGGGTGAGACCCCCCTCGCGGGTGGCTTTCAAGCTTGAGCTGGGGGTGGGCCGGGCGGGGAGGCTATGCGGGGCACGCGCAAGTACGTCCATGTAGCTCTTCGCGGCTCCTGCCGCTCAAGGCCCCGCATAGCCTCCCCGCCCGACCCCCTGACAGGTTCCGGTGGCCGCCGCCCGCGTAAAAAAAAAGAAAAGCGGTAGCGCCGAAGGCAGCGGCAGGAGCCGCTGCCAACGTCGCTTGCGACGGCCCGCAGGGTGCCGGTCAGGACGACCGGCATACCCATGGTCGGCGGAAACCATCAGATCCCTCCCCCCAAAGCCGCCGACCATGGGTCGGCGCTACTGAAGGTTCCATGGCCACCATGGACCTGTCGAAGGTGGGGCGGGGTGGCTGTGCAGGACCGTGTTTTCGCATGGATGCGAAAAGCGAGCCTCCATGGACGGATTCACGGCGTGTCCTGCACAGCCACCCCGCCCCGCCAACGCAACAGCCCTGCAGCTGTTGACGTTGACGTTGGCTCTGGCTTGAAAGGCAGGTGCCGGGCGCAGCCCGGCAAACAAACAAACAAACAAACAAACAAACCCAACCCTACGGCTTGATCCTGGCGTCAGCACCCTGCGGCACGCTGTCGTGATACCGCCCCGTGCGCGAATCGAACACCCGGTTCGGGCCCGCCGGCTTCACCCCCGGAATGATCCGCCCATCGCGGTCATACACCTTCGCCGGGGCCGTGCTCGCCGGCGGCGCCACCACCTTCGCCGGCCCGGTGCTGCGGATCGGCCCCGCCGCCGGCGGCGGGCTGGCAATCGGTCGTGGGGCCTGCACCGGCGACGGCGGCGAAGGCTGCACCACGCGCGGCGGCTGCGGAGCCGGCGGCGGCGGCGGCGGACGCACTGTGGTCGCACTGCGGGTTGCCGTCGGGCTGGACGGCGACGCCAACTGCGCCGACGCCAACGCCGGCACCAGCAACGCAGACAGCAGGATCAATGAACGCTTCATGGCAGCCCCCGGTAGTAGTTCAGCGCAGCGTGCGCCGCCTCCCGTGTGCCTGCCATGAACAGCGCCCACGCTTGCATGCCCCGCCCCACGCCCCCATCTCCGCAGGCAGCCCCCAGGAGATACCGCATGAGCGCCTTCGACCTCACGCCCCCGACCGACGCGCAGCGCCAGGCACTGGAATCCTCGCTCAGCCCCGACGAAGCCCGCGTGCTGCTCCAGCACGGCACCGAAGCGCCGTTCTGCGGCGTGTTCCTCGACAACAAACGCGATGGTGTCTACTGCTGCCGGCTGTGCGCCCTGCCGCTGTTCCGCTCCAGCACCAAGTTCGATTCCGGCACCGGCTGGCCCAGTTTCTTCGCCCCGTTCGCCCCCGAACACGTGCGCGAGATCCGCGACATCAGCCACGGCATGATCCGCACCGAAATCACCTGCGCCCGCTGCGGCAGCCACCTCGGCCATGTCTTCCCGGACGGCCCGCCGCCCACCTTCGAGCGCCACTGCCTGAACTCCGTCTCACTTTCGTTCACCGAAAACGGCGCGTCCTATGACGATCCACTGCAGCGGGGCGGCGCCGAAGCCGAACCCGCCGGCTGATCCACGGCGGCAGGCCCGCTGACGGATTTCACACATTGCCTCTTCAGAAACCGCGTGAACGCGCCGTTAGGGAGATACCCCCTCTCCCTGCGTCGCGTCCATGCTCATCCTCATTGGCTTCCTCGTCGTCATCGCCAGCGTGCTCGGTGGTTATCTCGGCGCCCACGGACGACTGGGCGCGCTGTGGCAGCCGTATGAGCTGGTGATCATTGGCGGCGCCGCCGTTGGCGCGTTCCTGGTCGGCACCCCGGCAAAGACCGTCAAGCAGACCCTGAAAGCCAGCGTGGCCGTGTTCAAGGGCCCGCGCTACAAGCAGCAGGACTACATCGACGTCCTCAGCCTGGTGTACGAGCTGCTCAACAAGGCCCGCCGCGAAGGCTTCATGTCGCTGGAAGACCATGTGGAGAAGCCCGGCGAAAGTCCCATTTTCGCCAACTACCCGAAGGTCCAGGCCGACCATCACCTGGTCGACTTCATCACCGACTGCCTGCGCCTGATGATCGGCAGCAACATTGAACCGCACGAACTGGAACCGCTGCTGGAGCTGGAGCTGGACAAGCACCATGCCGAAGCGCTGGCGCCATCGCAGGTCATCACCAAAGTGGCCGACGGCCTGCCCGGCTTCGGCATCGTGGCGGCGGTGCTGGGCATCGTGATCACCATGGGTTCGATCGGCGGCCCGATCGAAGAAGTCGGCGCGCACGTGGCCGGTGCGCTGGTCGGCACCTTCCTCGGCATCCTGCTGGGCTACGGGTTCGTCGGCCCGATGGCCGCGGCGATGGAAGCGCGCGCCGAGCAGGACAGCCGCATCTACGAATCGGTGAAGACCGCCCTGCTGGCCTGCCTGCGCGGCTACAACCCGAAGATCGCGCTGGAGTTCGCCCGCAAGACGCTGCCTTCCGACGTGCGCCCGGCGTTCTCCGAGTTCGAGCAGCACCTCAAGACGGTCAAGTAAGCCATGAGCGAGACCAAGCCCACCGTCATCGTCCGCCGGGTCAAGAAGAAGGGCCACGCCGCCCACCACGGTGGCTCGTGGAAGGTCGCCTACGCCGACTTCGTCACCGCGATGATGGCCTTCTTCCTGGTGCTGTGGCTGGTGGCGTCCACCAGCAAGCCCGAACGCGGCGCGATTTCAGAATACTTCCGCAATCCCAGCCCGTTGTCCGGCACGAGCAGTACCCCGGCGCCGGGCATGGCCGGGCCGGGTGGCGCCAGCACCTCGATGATCAAGCTGGGCGGGGCGGCCGATGTCAGCCGCGGCAGCAGCAATGATCCCTTCCAGAACCAGCAGGAAAGCATTCCCAAGGCCGTCGACCCCGATTCGCGCCAGCAGGAAAAGAAGCAGCTGGAAGCGCTGATGCAGGAACTCACCGAGGCCATCAGCAAGAGCCAGGCGCTGGAACCGTTCAAGGACCAGCTGCTGCTCGACCTGACCCCGGAAGGGCTGCGCGTGCAGATCGTGGACAAGCAGAACCGGCCGATGTTCGACCTCGGCGGGGCAGCACTGAAGCCGTATACGCAGACCATCCTGCGCGAACTGGCGAACTACCTGAACCACGTGCCGAACCGGATCAGCCTGACCGGCCACACCGACACCGCCGCGTACAGCACCCAGCACGGCTACGGCAACTGGGAACTCAGCGCCGACCGCGCGAACGCGGCCCGCCGCGCGCTGGTGGACGGCGGACTGGATGAGGCCAAGGTCACCCGGGTGGTCGGGCTGGCCTCTTCGGTGCTGTTCGACAAGGCCAACCCGGCCAACCCGATCAACCGCCGCATCAGCATCGTGGTGATGACCCGGGAAGCCGAAGCTTCTGCGCTGGCAGGCGCCGGCTCGCCGGTCGCGTTGTCGCCCACGGTGGCCGATCCGGACGTGCAGGCTGCGCAGGTGCCGGCCGTGGTGGGTGACGCCGCGCCGTAGCGCCAAGCGCGCCCTGCGCCGGGCCATTACAATGGCGGTCTTCCCCTTTTTTTGCAGGCTCGCACCATGTCCAAGCTTTCCAAAGCCAAGCGCGACAAGCGCAAGAAGCAGCAGCCCAAGCGCGCCTTCGCCCGCCTGAGCGACCAGCAGCAGGTGCAGAACCATGCCGTGCTGACCAACGAAGAAGGCCAGGTGGTCGCGGCCATCGGCCTGCAGGGCCGCCAGTGGCTGCTGTCGATCGGCGGCCAGACCATGGGCAACGCGGATGATCCGATGCCGATGCTGGCCATGCTCAAGCACCTGGCCAACGTGCAGGGCAAGGAAGGCCGCAAGGTCGACCTGCAGTACTCCGAAGGCCTGGGCGAACTGATCAAGGTCATGGCCGCCGAAAAGGAACTGGACGCCGACGCGTACCTGGACCAGCTGGCCGCCGAGTTCGACAACATCGACGCCGAAGACGCCGCTGAAGGCGAGGCCGCACAGGATGTCGCCGACGCCGAAGCAGCCACCGAGGCTCCGGCAGACGCAGAGGCGGAAACCGACGCCGACGCGGACGCCGACGCCGACGACAAGCCGAAGGCCTGAAGGGCCCCGGGACTCCGGTGACGGTCTACGTCGACGACGCAGTACAGGCCTGGCGCGGACAGCGCTGGGCCCACCTGATGGCCGATACCCTGGCCGAGCTGCATGCCATGGCCGCGCAGCTCGGCATCCCGCGTCGCGCCTTCCAGAACAAGTCCAGCGGCGCGCACTACGACGTCACCGTGGCCCTTCGAGAGCAGGCCATCGCGCTCGGGGCGCAGCCGATTTCCCGGCATACCGATCGCGAACGGGTCAAGGCGGTGATCGCCAACGCCCGCGCGCAGTACCAGCCCGAGTAGCGGGCACCGGATCCGGCCCGGTCAGAACGGATCGCTGCCCAGCCGCACTTCCACGTTCAGCAGCGAACACAGCGCCAGCATCGCGTCGTCGTCGCGGGTCAGTGCCATCCAGCCGGTGAAGCCGTCGCTGCCAACATCCACGCTCCACAGCGTGTAATTGTTCTCGCGCAGGCGGTCGAAGGCGGTGGACATCAGCTGCACGCCATCCAGCCCGATGCTGAAGTCTTCGTCGTCCAGGTCGCCGCCCCAGTCCACCTGCAGGTTGAAGCGCGCCGACAGCTCGTTGACCGCCGACATCAGCGATTCCAGGTCATCGCGTTCCACCTCGAAGCCGCTCTGCCAGCCGATCGCGGTGAACAACGGCGGGATCCAGTCGCTGTCCGGCTCCAACGGCTCGCCCTGTTCGGCCAGCAGCTCGCGCCAGCGGTTGAACTGGGCCAGCGCCAGCTCTTCGTCGCCGGGATTTATCAGCACCAGCAGGTTCCATGCACGCGCCTCGAAATCGTCCTCGTCGTAGTCGTGGGCGTCTTCTTCGAAGTCGAAATAATCGCTGTTGTCGGGCATGGTCGTGGTCCTGCGGGTACGGTGCTGTGGCACGCATTCTGAGGCCTTGCGGCCGCCGCCGGAAGCATCGGCGTTGGGTCGCGCGCCGCGTACAGGTATCCTTCACCCCATGAAGCCGGCCTTGGTGGCCGTCACAGTGAACCTGAAATGAGCGATACGCCTCCCGACCACCTGGCCATCAACCCGGCCAGCCCCCACCACGATGCGCAGGCGCTGGAGCGCGGCGTGGGCGTGCGCTTCAATGATGTCGAGCGCACCGATGTCGAAGAATATTCGGTCAGCGAAGGCTGGATCCGCGTGCAGGCCGGCAAGGCGCGCGACCGTCGCGGCAACCCGATGACGCTGAAGATCAAGGGTAGCGTCGAAGTGCGCTACCTCGACCTGAAGCCGCAGGCCTGAGGCCAACGCGGCGCCGCGACGGTAGCGCCGAGCCATGCTCGGCGGGCTGTATCAGGCACCGCGGCAAGAACCGCCGAGCATGGCTCGGCGCTACCGTGAGGGCATTGGCCCTCACTCCCTCTGCCGCGATTCCAGCAGGTCCAGGTTGCGGATCAACTTGCGTGATATCTCATCGGAGATCAGTCCGCGACGGGTCAGCCGGAACAGCTCCTCGCGTTCGGCGGTCAGCCCGGCGCCGCGCAGCTGGCGGTAACCGCGTTCCATCCGCCTGACCTTCTCCGGATCGGCATCCGGGCCATGCTCTTTTTCCAGGTTGCGCTGGTACAGCAGGCTCACCCGTGATGCCGCATCGTTGTACAGCTGCACGTTGTCGGTGGTCTGGTTCAGCACCAGCTGCTGGCGCATCCGCTCCACCCCGGCCAGCGCCGCCTTGGATGCCAACTTGCGCGCGACGTCCTCTTCCTTGCGCTCGCCCGAATCAGCAGGCAGCTGCAGGCCTTTCAACAACTGCGGCAAGGCCACGCTGGCGCCCACCAGCGAGAACAGGATTACCGCCGCGGCCAGGAAGATCACCAGGTCACGCGCCGGGAACGGATCGCCGCTGGGCAGGAACAACGGCAGGGTCAGCACGCCGGCCAGGGTGATCGCCCCGCGTACGCCGGCCACCGAGGTCGCCACCACGATCCGCCAGTTCGGCGCCTGGCGCTGCTCGTCGCCGCGACGCCGCGCGCGCAGCAGGTTCCAGCGCAGCGACAGCCATACCCACAGCAGGCGCAGCAGGATCAGCGCCAGGTTGATCACGATCACGTACACCGCCAGCCACCACGGACTCTGGTGGCCGCTCTCGCTCATCGTGGCCACGGCACGCTCCACGATGCCCGGCAGCTGTTCACCCAGCAGCACGAACATGATGCCGTTGAAGCTGAACTGCAGCATGTTCCACACCGCCGAACGCTGCACGCGCATGCTGCCGGACACGCGGCCGGTCAGCTCCACGTAGCTCATCGTGATGCCCGCCGCGACTGCCGCGAGGATGCCCGATGCGTTGATCTCTTCGGCCAGCAGATAGGCCGCGAAGGGAATCAGCAGGTTGACCAGCATCGCCGCGCCCGGCTCCTCGCCGAAGCGGCGCCACAGCCAACGCTGGAAGGTGGACACCCCCAGGGTCACCGCCACGCCGACCGCCAGCCCGGCCGCAGCCACCCACAGGAAGGTCATCGAGGCGGTGGCCAGCGAGAACGAGCCGGTCATCACCGCGGCCACCGCGAAGCGGAAGCAGACCAGGCCGGAGGCATCGTTGAGCAGCGATTCGCCTTCCAGGATGTGCATCAGCCGCTTGGGGATCGGCGCCTTCGACGCGATCGCGCCCACCGCCACCGGATCGGTCGGCGAGATGATCGCCGCCAGCGCGAAGCACACCGCCAGCGGCATCACCGGGATCATCCAGTGGATCAGCAGCCCGGCGCCGATCACCGTGAAAATGACCAGTCCGAACGCCAGTTCCAGGATCGCGCCCTTGTCGCGGAACAGACCCTGCTTCGGAATGCGCCAACCGTCCAGGAACAGCAGCGGCGGCAGGAACAGCAGGAAGAACATGTCCGGGTCGAGATCGTGCCCGCGGTTGAATACACCGGCAATCACCGCGCCCAGCGCGATCTGCACCAACGGCAAGGGCAGCGAAAACGGCAGTACGCGGACCAGGTAACCGCTGGCCACGACGGCGACCAGCATCGCCAGGACCACTTCAATGGTGTGCATGCATCATCCAGATGACGGCGCCAACGGGGGGAAGGATGGCCGTGCGGCCAAGGCGCCAGTGACCGGAAAAAACTAGCACACCACGGCGATCAGGCCCACGCCCGCAGCGAGCGGACTCAGCGGGGCGACAGCAAACCACCGGCCCCGTCGAAGCGGTAGAGATCCATCGCCAGCATGCCGGCATCGATGCCCGCCTCGATGCGTCGTGCCCCCAGCCCGCCCTCCCCTGCCGCGCCGATGGCGAAGTGCAGCGGCTGCAAGTGTTCATCGCTGGGATGCGCCTGCGCGGCACCCGGCGCCTGGGCCCGGTAGTCGAGCAGGGCATCCACGTCGTCGGCGGCCAGGCGCTGCTCCACCCAGCCGATGAACGGCCGCACGTAGGGCGCTTCCTTGCCGTCCTGGTAACGGCGGAAATCATGCAGGTTGTGGGTGATGCTGCCCGAGCCCACCAGCAGCACGCCCTGTTCGCGCAGCGGTGCCAGCGCCCTGCCCAGCGCCAGCTGGTGGGCCGGGCCCAGCTGCGGCTGCAGCGACAGCGGCACCACCGGGATGGAAGCGTCGGGGAACAGGAAGCGCAACGGCACCCAGGCGCCGTGATCCAGCCCGCGGCTGGCATCCAGGCGCGCCGGCAGGCCGGCATCCAGCAGCAGCTGCTGCACCTGGGCCGCCAGCTCCGGCGCACCCGGTGCCGGGTACTGCAGGCGATACAGCGCCTCCGGGAAGCCGCCGAAATCATGGATCGTCGGCGGCAGCGGATGCGCGCCCACCAGCGGTTGCGTACTCAGCCAGTGCGCGCTGGCGATGACGATGGCGCGCGGGCGTGGCAGGTCGGCCGCCAGTTCGGCCAGCCGCTGTCCGACCAATCCGGGCTGCAGCGCGGTCATCGGCGAACCATGCGAGATGTACAGGCTGGGCAGGAAACGCATGGCGGGCTCCACGAAGGACAGGCCCGCAGCTTATTGCCAGCGGCCCGCGCGGAACATACGGTGCACCGGACCAGATCGTTGCAGGGCGGGGACAATCGCGAATGCGAACGGCAGGATGGTAGCGCCGAGCCATGCTCGGCGAGCGCCAAGCGCGGTGCAGGCATTCCGCCGAGCATGGCTCGGCGCTACAGAACCACTTCCACCGCGTCCAGCCGCTCGATCACCGTCTTCAGCGGCGCCGGCCGGCCGAGCAGGTAGCCCTGCACCTGGTCGCAACCGTGCGCGGCCAGCCACTGCAACTGCCCAGGCGTCTCCACGCCTTCAGCGATGATGGTCAGGCCCATGCTGTGGCCCAGCGACAACAGCGCGCGGCAGATCGAGGCATTGCGCGGATTGATCTCCACATCGGCGACAAAGCTGCGGTCGATCTTCAGGATGTCCAGCGGCAGGTGCTGCAGGTAGGACATGCTGGAGAAACCCGTACCGAAGTCATCCAGCGACACGCAGATGCCCTGTTCGTGCAGCCGCTGCATGGTCTGCATCGCCTGGGCCGGCTTGCGCATCAGGCTGCTCTCGGTGAGCTCGACCTGCAACGCACCGCGTGCCAGCCCGAACTCCTCCATCGCGCGGCCAAACTCGCCGACCAGGTCGCTGTTGAAGAACTGCACCGCCGATACGTTCACCGCGATCGGCAGGTCGGCCCAGCCGGCATCCACCAGTTGCCGCTGGGCCTGCGCGGCAGCACGGATCACCCAACGCCCCAACGCCAGGATCAGCCCGGTGTCTTCGCACAGCTGGATGAAATCGCCCGGCGGGATGAAGCTGCCATCGGCCTGCGGCCAGCGCAGCAGCGCCTCGAGCGCGGCCGGCGTGCCATCGCTGGCGTGGCAGATCGGCTGGAAATACAGCTCGAACTCGGCATCGATGGCGTTGTGGATGCGGCCAGCCAGCCGCAGCCGCTCGGCCAGCCGCGCGTTGACGCTGGGGTCGAAGCGCGCCAGCACATCACCTTCGGCGCGCGCGCTGTGCGCGGCCTGCGCCGCCATGCCAACCACCTGCGCCGCCACCAGCCCATCACCGGGCGCGTGCACGGCCACGCCGATGCTCGGCTCGAACTGGTGCAGCGAGTCCTGCCCGCGCACCGGCTCGGACACGATCTGCACCAGCGCATCCAGCGCGTTCTGCGCGTCATGCGCATCGCTGAAGGCGAACACGAAGTCTTCAGCCGGCTGGAAGGCCAGCCAGCCAAACCGCGCGCCCAGCCCGCCCAGCCGCGTGGCCATCGCCTGCAGCACCGCATCACCGATGTCATTGCCCAACGCATCGGAGATCAGCCGCAGCCCACGCAACTGGATGAAGGCCACCGTGTAGCCTTCGCCACACTCGTCCAACGCTTCGGCCAGCGCCCGCGTGTTGAGCAGGCCGGTCTGCGGATGGTGGCTGGCGTGGTAGGCCAGTTCACGCTCGTAGGCCAAGCGCTCGCTCACGTCTTCAGCGAGCACCAGGCAAGCCGCGCGTCCATCGAAATCCAGCCGCGAAAGATGCGCCCGCACCTCGAACACAGTGCCGTCCTTGCGCTGGTGCAGGCGGATTTTCGCGTCCTGCACCTCGCCGATGCGGGCTTCGGCGATCGCCCCGCGGATCTCTTCCCAGCCTTCGCGCGGCCGGATGTCCAGGATGCTCATCGCCAGGAATTCTTCGCGCGTATAACCGTATTGGCTGACCGCGGCCTGGTTGACCTCCAGGAAGCGCAGCGTATCCGGGTCGAACACCCAGAATGGCGCCGGATTGCGGTCGAACAGCAGCCGGAACTGGCGTTCGGCCTGGTCGGCGCGCTCACGTGCCAGGTAGCGTTCGCTGATGTCGGTCATCGCACCGATCATCCGCCGCTGGCGATCGCCGATCATCACCCGCCGACCGCGTGCGGACACCCAGCGCACGTCGCCGCCCGGCAGCACGATGCGGAACACCTCATCCAGCACCGCATCACCGGCGAATGCCCGGTCAAATGCCGCCTGCATGCGCACGCCGTCTTCGCGGTGCACGCGCTGGAAGAACTCGGACAACGGCAGCGCATCGACATCAACGCCGAAGATCTCGCGGGCCAGCGGCGACCAGTGCAGCTGGCAGGCATCTTCATCCACGTGCCAGGTGCAGACATGACCCACCTGATGGGCCAGCAGCAGCTCGGCGTGGCCGGTGCGCAGTTCCTCGGCCAGCACATGCTGGCGCCGCGCTGCACGGCCGACTCCCCACACCAGGCCGGCCAGCAGCCCGCAGTACAGCAGCAACATCGCCACCGAGGCGTACACGTAAGGCCACCATGCGGCCAGCACTTCGCGGTGGCCCAGTCCGGCGTACACCGCAAGCGGATACTGATGCAGCGTGCTCATCGCCGATATGCGCGCCACCCCGTCGACCGGGCTGGTTTCCACGCCCAGCGAACGCACCGCATCACTGCCCAGCGTCTCGCGGTGGGCCAACCCGAAGCGCTGCCCCACCACGTTGCCGTCCATCGGTGAGCGCGCCAGCACATGGCCTTCCACATCGCTGATCGACACCACCCCACGCGTGCCGATATCCAGCCCGCCGATGATCCGCTGCAGTTCACTGGTATGCAGGCGCACCAGCAGCCAGCGGTCCTGTTCCAGCTGCAGGGCCAGCGGCAGCACCCAGTTCAAGCCGTCGCGTCGCTGTGGCGGCCCCAGGTACAGGTCACTGCCACTGCCACGCCGTTGCCCGTCCACCCACAGCGGCAGCTGCAGGTCGCCGACGCCGCTGGTCAGCGCGCGGCCGTGCTGGTCCACCACCACGACGCTGTCCAGCTCGGCATGCCGGTGCAGCACGCCGGCGATGTTCTGGTCCAGCAGCTCCGGTGCCTGTTCGGGCACGCTGCGGAACAGTTGTGCAGCGTCTGCGCCGACGCCCTGCATCGCCCGTTCCAGGTTGCGCATCTCCAGCCACAGCAGGCGCTGGCTGCCCACGGCCAAGGTGCGGCTCTGGCGCTGGGCAACGTCCTGCCGGCGCTGGAAGTCACTGGCCAGCATCGTCGCCAGCCCGGCGGCGAACAACAGGCCGAGCAGCATTCCACCCCACAACAGGGCACGCTGCGGCCGAACCAGCATGCGGCTCAGTGCGGCCATCGATGGCAACGTCGGCTGTGGTGGCCTGGTGCTCTCATGCGCTAACGTTTTCCTGTGATCCAGACCTAAGCGGCCGCGGATCGGCTTTCTTGACCGTGCTGTGCACTCTCCGGGGTACCACGTCGAACGCGCTTCCTCCCGGCCCCGTCGTGCAGCATGCATCACGCCGATGACGACAGGAAGAGTGCCCGACCCTGTTCAGCCAGATCCGGCACACGCCGTCCCCGGTTTCGGTACGGTTGCCGTTGCAACCAGCCCCGCCAGCAGGGATTAGACTGGCGGTTTCCCGTCGCCCGAGTACTTCATGCCCACGTTGCGTCGCGCTCCCCTGCTGCTGGCGATCACCGCCAGCCTGTCCCTTTCGCTGGCTGCATGCAGCGGCGACACCCCGCCCAGCGCGCCCGTTGCGCAGCAGCAGGCAGCGGCCGCGCAGGCGCCCAAGCCGCAGCTGGGCAGTTTCGGTTTCGACGCCAACGGCATGGACCGCAGCATCGCCGCCGGCGACAACTTCTTTGATTTCGCCAACGGCACCTGGGTCAAGAACACTGAAATCCCGGCCGACCGTTCGCGCTTCGGCAGCTTCAACGTGATCGCCGAAAAGACCCAGGCCGACACCCGCGCCATCCTGGAAGGTGCCGCCAACAACGCCCAGGCCAGTGGCGAAGACAAGCTGATCGGCGATTACTACGCCGCCTTCATGGACGAAGCCGGGATTGAACAGCGCGGGCTGGCGCCGGTGCAGCCGCAGCTGCAGGCGATCGACGCACTGGCCGACAAGGCCGCCCTGGCCCGGGCGCTGGGTGCCGACGTGCGCGCCGACGTAGACCTGCTCAATGCCACCAATTTCTATACCGACCGCCTGTTCGGCCTGTGGGTATCGGTGGACCTGCTGCAGCCGGCACGCACCGCGCCCTACCTGGTGCAGGGCGGCCTGGGCCTGCCGGACCGTGACTTCTACCTGGGCGATGGCCGCATGGCCGAGCTGCGCAGGCAGTACCAGGAATACATCGGCCAGGTGCTGACCCTGGCCGGCGTTGCCGATGCGGGTGCCAAGGCGCAGCGCATCGTCGCCCTGGAAACCAGGATCGCCAAGGCGCACGCCACCCAGGAAGAAACCAACGACGTGGCCAAGGGTGCCAACCCGTGGACCCGCGAAGACTTCAGCGCCAAGGCACCCGGCATGGACTGGGCTGCGTTCCTGGAAGCGTCCGGACTGTCGCAGCAGCAGGACTTCATCGTGTGGCAGCCGAAGGCCGTTGCCGGCCTGTCGCGGTTGGTCGCCACCGAGCCGCTGGAGGCCTGGAAGGACTACATGACCTTCCACGCGCTTGATCGCGCAGCCCCTTACCTGCCGAAGAAGTTCGCCGATGCGCGCTTCGCCTTCCATGGCACCGCGCTGAGCGGCACCCCGCAGCAGAGCGATCGTTGGAAGCGCGCGGTGGACGATGCCAACCATGCCATCGGCGAGGCCATCGGCAAGCGTTACGTGGAAAAGCACTTCGATGCCAAGACCAAGGAACGTGCCGACGAGATGGCGAAGAACATCATCGCCGCCTTCGGCAAGCGTATCGATGCACTGGACTGGATGTCTCCGCAAACCAAGGCCAGCGCCAAGGCCAAGGTCGCGGGGCTGAAGGTCGGCATGGGCTACCCGGACAGCTGGCGTGACTACAGCGGCCTGGAGATCAAGCGCGATGATCCGCTCGGCAACGCGCAGCGCGCCGAGCAGTTCGAATACCAGCGCAACCTGGCCAAGCTGGGCAAGGCCCCGGACCACGGCGAGTGGGCGATGCTGCCGCAGACCATCAATGCGATGAACGTGCCACTGGAAAACCGCCTGGTATTCCCGGCCGCCATTCTGCAGCCGCCGTTCTTCGACGGTGCGGCCGACGATGCGGTGAACTACGGCGCCATCGGTGCGGTGATCGGCCATGAAATCAGCCACGGCTTCGACAACGCCGGCGCGCTGTTCGACGAAACCGGCCGGCTGCACAACTGGTGGACGCCGCAGGACCTGGAGAAGTTCAACGCGGCCGGCGACGCGCTGGCGGCACAGTTCAGCAGCTACGAGCCGTTCCCCGGCGTGCACGTCAACGGGCGCCTGTCGCTGGGCGAGAACATCGCCGACGTGGCCGGTCTCGGCACCGCCTACGATGCCTACCAGCTGTCGCTGCAGGGCAAGCCGGGCGAAACGCTGGAAGGCTTCACCCCGGACCAGCGCTTCTTCCTCGGCTTTGCCCAGGCATGGCGCAGCAAGAGCCGCGAACAGGCACTGCGCAATTCCCTGCTGACCGACGTACACGCGCCGGGCCAGTTCCGTGCGCTGACCGTGCGCAACCTCGATGCCTGGTATCCGGCCTTCGAGGTCAAGGAAGGCCAGAAGCTGTACCTGGCCCCGGAAAAGCGCGTCAAGGTCTGGTAAGCAGCAGGTCTGGTGGATGATCCGATCTGGTGGGTGATCCGGCCTGGTGGGTGACGACTGTCAGTCGTCACGCTCCCCCAGGCCACACCTTCAGCACCTCCACCCCGACCCCCATCCGCGCACACGCGCGGCTGGCGAGGCCATCCGGCAGCGCGCGGCGGAACAATGGCGCCGCGCCCTGCAGCACGCGCATCGAAGCGCGCGCCTGCAGTCGCTGCTTCGTCCCGTGCCCCAGCATCCCGCCTGCCCAGGGCGGCAACAAGGCCGCCGCCGCGCCCAGGAACACATCGCGCGAGAGGCCCGGCACCGGTACCGGCAGCCGCACCGACTGCAGTACCTGCAACACCTCGCGGGCCCGCTCATCCAGCCGCAGCTGCGGTTGCTGCAGCGCGAACCAAGCGTCCACGTCGGCTTCGCTGCGCGGCACGCCGGTGGCGCCCAAGGCCTCGGCCACGCGCCGGTATTCATCGTAGTAACGGTCGGCCAGCGGCCCGGGCACCGCACGCCCGTAGCGCCGGAAACCCTGCAGGAAACCATAGGCCTCGGTCACGTGCACCCACGTCAACAGCGCCGGATCATCCGCCGCGTAGGGCACGCCATCCACGCTGCCACGCACGTTGGCATGGATGCGGCGCACACGCGAAACCAGCTTTTCCACCTCGGCTGTCGGCGCGTAGGTGGTGCCAGCCACGAACGCGGTGGTGCGGCGCAGCCGGCCGACCAGGTCTTCGCGGAAATTGGAATGGTCATACACCCCGGCCAGCGCACGCGGATGCAACAGCTGAAGCATCAACGCGCACAGCCCACCAGCCAGCATCGAAGGCAGTTCGGCATGCACCCGCCAGGTCATGCTGTCCGGCCCGAACCAGCCAGGATCGCCCGCCGGGTGGTCATAGTCGATGCCACTCTGGCCGCGCGGGAAGGCGTCCAGTACCCAGCGGCGGATCGGGGCGGTCAGCGGAGAGAGCGGAGAAGACATGCGGCGGCTCGGGACTCGGCGGGTCAGCGCAGATTGCGCGTTTCCGGCCCATTGTCGGTCATCGGCGGTGACCTTACGCCTCACGTTGTCCGCCGCAGCCAAGGATGTGCGGCCGCAGCACGATTTCCACTGCGACATCTTGTCGCAGGGCATTCCGCCGATGCTGCATCGCATCACGCCCGTCGGCTGTCCACGTATTCATCCCGGCCGCCCCCGCGATCTTCGCGCCGCCCTTATTGCACGCCTCGCTGGAAGTGCTAGAACTGAATCCGCCTCACCGCTCAACGCATCGCCGCACGTTCCAACAGGGAGCCCGCCATGATTGCTTTGTTCAAAGGTCTAGGATTGTTGTTGCGCGACAACGAGCTGTACCACAGTCCGTTCGAAAAACAGGTCGCCCATTGGCGCGGCATGAGCGAACAGCAGATCCGCGACGAGGTCGCCGTGCTGGCGCAGGCGAAATGCCAGTGGCTGATGGCCTCCATCGTCGGCTGGCAGGCCTCCTCCCTGCTCATCCTCGGCCTGATCGCCAACTACCTGTGGCGCGATGACTTCCATATCACCTTCACCCGCGTGGTGATCATCATCGGTTCGTGGGTCTCGATCCTGTTCGTGATCTGGTTCATGGCCAACATGTTCGACCAGCAGGCCGGTTTCGAACGCTGGATGAAGGCCTTCAACAGCCGCGCGCGCATCACCTCCAGCGCCGACAGCGTGGAATGCGTGGCCGATGCGCTGGGCATGGCCGAGCACTATCCGGAAGTGCTGGATTACAAGCAGGCCGTCACCAGCCGGCGTGAGCTGCGCCACGAAGACATCCGCATCATGACCGAGATCGGGCGCATGCGGCAGCACAGCGAACTGGTCGGCCGCCTCAACCACGTCGGCGAAACCAGCAGCCACCGCGACCTCACCCTGCAACCGGCCTTCTGACGGTTACTGGCAGGGGACGCTGGCGCTGCTGCTGACGCAGCTCCTGAAGCCTTGCGGCAGGCCTTCGCGCTTCTGGGAGTGGCCAGCGCGGATGTCGAAGGCCTGCAGCCTGCCGCGTTCGCAGCGCTGCTGGCTGTCGCAGGTTTCCTTGAAGACCTGGTAATAGCAGCGCCCGCTGGCGCTGCGGACGCAGTTGAACGACGCGCTTTCCGCGCGCACCGAGGTGCGGCTGAACAGCTGGTCGATACCCTGTTCGCTGACGCGGGTGATCGAGGTGCTGGTGACCTTGTCCTGGCAACCGAACAACGACAGCAGGCAACTCAGCAGCGTGGTGAGATAACGCATGGCACGGTCCTTCCTTGTTGGCCCGGGGCGGCTTTACATGCCGCGGAACAGGCTCATGAACGGTTGACTGACGGTGAGCGTTTCAGGCCGGTCGCGCAGGCGCAGCACGCCGCGTCCGGTGTCATCGCGGCTGACCGCCGCCACGGCTTTCATGTTGACGATGGTGGAGCGATGCACCTGCCGGAACTGCCGCGCATCCAGCGCCTCCAGCAGCTCGCGCAACGGGGTGCGCAACAGGCTTTCCCCGGCCGCGGTAACCACCGTGGTGTACTTGTTGTCCGCGCGGAAATACACCACGTCTTCCAGCATGATCAGCACGGTATCGCGTCCATTGCTTGCAGTGATCCAAGCCAGCGGCGGGGTGTCGGCGTGCGGCTGCCCGTTGCCGAGGCGCTGCAGCAGCCGCTCCAGCACCGCATCGTCGTTGCGCGCTGAAGGCAGGCGCGCCAGCAGTCGTTCGCGCGTGGCCAGCAGGCGCTCGTCGCTGACCGGCTTGAGCAGGTAGTCCATGGCGCCCTGTTCGAAGGCATCAATCGCGTACTGGTCGTAGGCGGTCACGAACACCACCTGCGTGCGTGCGCTCAGCTCGCCCAGCGCGCGCGCCACCTGGATGCCGCTGATGCCGGGCATGCGGATATCCAGGAAGGCGATGTCCGGTTGCTTCTCGGCCAACTGCTCCAGCGCACTGGCGCCGTCTTCGCACTCGGCCACGATGCGCAGCTCCGGCCACAGCCGGCGCAACTGGTCCGCCAGCGCACTGCGCAGCAGCTCTTCGTCTTCGGCGATCAAGGCATCAAGCGGCATGGCGCGGCTCCTTGGCCACCTGCGGCAGGGTCATGGTGGCGGCCACGCCGCTGGGGAAGTTGGCGACGATCGCCACCCCCGCCTGCTCACCGCAGGTCAGGCGCAGGCGTTCGCGCAGGTTCTTCAGGCCGATGCCGGTACCGCTGGTGCCGTGGCCGAAGCCCAGGCCGTCGTCGGCCACGGTCACGGTGACGTGGTCATCGAAGGCCCGCGCGATGATCCAGATCGTACCGCCACCGGGCTTGGGTTCAAGGCCATGCTTCACTGCGTTTTCCACCAGCGTCTGCAGCGCCATCGAAGGCAGCTGCACGCGGTGCAGCGCATCGGGCACCTGCACCTCCACGCCCAACCGAGCGCCCATGCGGATGCGCAGGATTTCCAGATAGGCACGGGTACGCTCAAGCTCCACGCCCAGCGTGGACACCGACTCGTCCATGCTCGGCAACGAACTACGCAGGTATTGGATCAGGTGGCCCAGCATCACGTCCGCACGTGCCGGATCAGTGCGCGTCAGCACCTGCGCATTGGCCAGCGTGTTGTACAGGAAGTGCGGTTCCACCTGCGCGTGCAGCAGGTTCAGGCGCGCGACCGAAAGCTCTTTTTCCACGTAGGTCTGTTCGGCAGCGGCCTGTTCGTCGCGACGCTGGTCGGCCACGCGGCGGCTGACGGCCCGGGTCACGGCCTCGGCGTTCTCGTAGTTGCTGCCCTCATCCAGTGCCAGCAGGTCGGCCCACCAGCCGGCATCGGGTTCGAACAACAGCGTCACCGTGCTGGTGCCCTGGCCCGGGGTGATGGTCGCCAGGATGCTGTTGCGCTTGATCGCCAGCCGCGCCGGCAGGTTCCAGCGTGAAGGCTGGCGGCCATTCCAGGGATCCACCCGGCGCACGTAGGCACGTACCTGCAGGCTGCCTGCTGCACTCTCGATGTCTTCCACCCGCGGCAGTTCGGCAATCGCCGATTCCAGCAGGGCAAAGGCCGGGCCGGCATCCATCGGCAGCTCGATCTGCCGCCGCTGGCGGCTGGACAGCGTGCTGCCGTCCAGCTTGCCGGCCACCAGCCACACCCGACGCACATGGGTGATCGCGCTGCCCAGCGCGGACAGCATCAGGAACATCGCCAGCAGCCCGAACACCCAGCCCGGACCATCGTTCATGCCGCTGAAAAGCCCGCTCCAGACCATGCCGGCCACGATCAGCGCCGCCGTCCAGGCCAACAGGTGTCGGAAGATCAAGGAGACGCTGGGGAACACGGAGGCGGCCTTCACGAAGGAATGGGCCGAGCATAGTGCGCCAGCCCACCACCGCAAGCATCCGGCGACGAAAGCCGGGAATCAGCCGACCAACCGCCCCCCGTAGTGACGGCCGCCCCGGCCCCGGTGGGTGACGACCGTTGGTCGTCACGCTCTTCCCGCCACCCGCCGAGCATGGCCCGGCGCTGCAACCCCCGCCTCAGCGGCGCTGCGCAGCGCTCTGGTCGCGCACCGCGCGGAAGGCTTCTTCGGCGTTCCAGTTCGGCCACGCACGTGAGTTCGCCAGCTCGCTACCCAGCGTGTACAGCACCTCCAGATCACGCGCAGCGCCAGCGAACTTCCAGTCCGGCTGCCACTCATCGCCCTGCTGGTGGTAGCGCTTGGCGGTGTAGTCGTCCGATGCCTTTTTACCCGCCGCGATACCGCCGTCCACCCAGTCCTGCCCGGCCGACCAGGACAGCGCCGGAACGCCACGCTTGGCGAACGGGAAGTGGTCGGAGCGGAAGAACAGGCCGGCTTCCGGTTTCGGATCCGGCGTATAGCGGATGTCCCAGCGCTGCGCCACGGTCTTCAACTGGTCCAGCAGCTCGAAGCGCGCAGTGCCGTAGATGCCGAAATCGCGTGATGGACTGAACGGCGCCATGCCATCCATGTTGATCACCGCCACGGTCTTTTCCAGCGGATACAGCGGATGGGTCGCGTAGTACTCCGACCCCAGCAGCCCCTTCTCTTCGGCGGTCACCGCCAGGAACAGCAGCGAACGCTGCGGCCTGGGCGCCTTGGCGAAGCCCCGCGCCAGCTCTACCAGCGACGCGGTGCCGCTGGCGTTGTCCAGCGCCCCATTGAAGATGCGGTCACCGCGGGCATCCGGCTCACCCACGCCGATATGGTCCCAGTGCGCGCTGTACACCACGGTCTCATCGGCGTGCGTGCTGCCTTCCAGGCGCGCGGCCACGTTGTGCGAGGTGATCACCTCGGTCTTCACCGCGTACTTCGCATCCAGGCTGGCAGCGGTCAGCGGCACCGGCTTGAAGTCACGCTGCTGCGCCTGCTGCTTCAGCGCCTCGAAATCCAGGCCGGCCGAGCGGAACAGGTCCACCGCGAGGTCGCGCTGGATCCAGCCTTCCAGCAACGGGTGGCTTTCGGCCGGCGTCTCACGCACCACGTCGAACATGGTGTTGGTGTTGGAACCTGCCACGGTGGCCCAGCCATACGATGCCGGTGCGGTCTCGTGCACGATCAGCACGCCGAGCGCGCCCTGGCGTGCGCCTTCTTCGTACTTGTAGGTCCAGCGACCGTAGTAGGTCATGCCCTTGCCGTCGAAGTCGCCCTGGCCGGTCTCGAAGTCCGGATCGTTGATCAGCACCACCGCGATCTTGCCCTTCAGGTCCACGCCCTTGAAGTCATCCCAGTTCTTTTCCGGTGCCTTCACGCCGTAGCCGAGGAATACCAGCGGGGCCTTGCTGATGTCGACCTGGTGGGCACCGTTCATTGCCGCGCGCACGGCGATCTGCTTGCCCTGCTCCAGCGGCACGGCCTTGCCGCCCTGCTGCAGGGACAGCTGCGGGGTGCCGACGATGTCGCCCTTCAGCAACGGCACGGCCTGGGTCCACAGGCGCTTGCCATCCTGCACGTCACCACCGGGCTGCAGGCCGGCGGCAGCGAACTGCTGGCTCAGGAAGGCGATGGTCTTCGCCTCGCCGGCGGTGGCCGGGGAGCGGCCTTCGTAGGCATCGGAGGCCAGTTCCTTGACGTCGGCGGAGATCCGCGCGCCGTCGAACTTCGGCGTCGCCGCCATCACCGCGGTGGACACCGACAGGGCCAGCACGCTCATTACCACTCGCTTCATTGCTCTCTCCAGCAGGGACTGCGACAAGACCTCGAGTGTAGCCGCTGCCTGCCCCGGTAGTGATGGCCGCACGCAACGGTAGTGACGGCCGCTGGCCGTCAATCCCCAGGCATCACCGAAGCGCATCCGCGCGGGCCAACAGCGCCTCGCGTTCGCGCGCGTTTCCACTCAACCGCGCCGCGTGCAGGAACGCAGCACGCGCATCTTCACCACGCCCCAGCCGCGCCAACACCTCCCCGCGCACTACCCACAACGGCGCGTGCGCCTGCAGCCGCGGTTCCAGCAGCAGCGGCTGCAGCTGCCCCCAAGCCACCAACGGGCCCTCCGCGCGCAGCACCGCCACCACCCGGTTCAACGCCACCACCGGGCCCGGCTGCACCTGCAGCAGGCGGTCGTACAGCGCCGCTATCGCCGCCCAATCGGTGTGCGCGGCAACCCGCGCACGGGCATGGCAGGCAGCGATGCCGGCCTGCAGCACATAGCGATCATCGTCACCGCGCAACTCCCGCGCACGCTGCAGTGCCGCCAGGCCACGCTCGATCTGCAGCCAGTCCCAGCGCGCGCGGTCCTGCTGCTCCAGCAGCACGGCACGCCCGTCCGCATCGGTGCGCGCGGCGCCGCGTGAGGCCTGTAGTTCCATCAGTGCCAGCAGCCCGTGCACCGCCGCATGCGCAGGCAGCCGCGCCACCAGCACCCGCCCCAGCCGCAGCGCCTCCTCGCACAGCGCCGGGCGCATCCAGTCTTCGCCGTGGCTGGCCGCGTAGCCCTCGTTGAATACCAGGTATACCACTTCCAGCACGGAGTGCAGGCGCGCCGGCAGCTCGGCGCTGCGCGGCACCTCGAAGGCCACCTGGCTGCGTTCCAGCGTGCGTTTGGCGCGCACGATGCGCTGGGCGATGGTCGGTTCGGGCTGCAGGAACGCGCGGGCGATTTCCTGCGTGGTCAGCCCGCCCAGCAGCCGCAGGGTCAGCGCCACCCGCGCATCGGCCGACAGCACCGGATGGCAGGCCACGAACACCAGTCGCAGCAGGTCATCGCCGATGTCATCGCCCAACGCATCGTTGTCATCCGGCGCTGACGCCGCAGCTGGATGCAGCATTTCGCCCCATCGCGCATGCTGCCCGGCAATCCGCTGGCGCTGGCGCAGCACATCGATGGCACGGTTGCGCGCAGCGGTCATCAGCCAGGCTCCTGGATTGTCCGGCATGCCCTCCAGCGGCCAACGCTCCAGCGCGGCCAGCCAGCAGTCCTGCACGAGCTCCTCGGCCCGGCCGACGTCACCGCCCAACATCCGTGCCAGGCGCGCGATCAACCCCGGCGACTCCATCCGCCACAATGCCTGCAGCCGCTCCTGCATGCTCAGGGCGTCTTCATGCAGTTGACCATCCACGGCTTGCCATAGCGGTCCTGCAGCATGCCCCAGCGATGCGCCCAGAACGTTTCGGCCATGGGCATGTGCACCACCCCGCCTTCGGCCAGCGCGGCGAATACCCGCTCGGCTTCCTCCGGGGTATCCACGTCCACGTTGATGGTGGTGCTCCCACCGCCGTCCTCGCCGGGGCCATCGGCAGCCATCAGCACCGCCGCGCCCACCTCCAGCTGCGAATGCGCGACATGATCCAGGGTCTCCGGCGGCATCTCGTTGCAGCCGGGCGAACCGTCGGACGGCGGCATGTCGCGGTACTGCATTTCCGCGGTGACCTTGCCGCCCAGCGCCTGGGCATAGAACGCCATCGCTTCGTGTGTCTGGCCCTTGAAGCCAAGGAAAGGAATCAGTTTCATCTTCGATACTCCGGTGCAATCGTGGATTGATGGAACAAGCTCAGCGCGCGGCGCTGTGTTCGCGCAGGCGCTGTTCCTTCTCGCGCAGTTCGGCGGTGAAGGCCTCACCGAAATCTTCTTCGGCCATCAGCGGGCGCAGTTCCAGCACATCGCCCGGCGCAAAGGGAGCGCGCTGCGCCCACTCCAGCGCCTCTTCCAGCGAGCGCACCTGCCACAGCCAGAAGCCTGCCACCAGTGAGTCGGGATCGGCAAACGGTCCGGCTTCGACCTGCGGCGCGGCCTCGCCGAAGCGCACGCGTTTGCCTCGGGCACTGGCATGCAGCCCTTCCCCCGCCAGCAGGATCCCGGCGCGCACCAGCGCTTCGTTGAAATGGCCCATGGCCGTTATTTGATCGGTGCTGGGCAGGGTGCCCGCCTCGATCCTGGCATTGGATTTGACGAAAACCATCACCTTCATGTCTACGCTCCCAAAATGGCCAGTAGTGCCCGGCCTTCATGATGTCGACGAACCACGGGCAGGGAAATCGACATCCCCCGCAAACGCTGGATCACCCGCCATCCGGTCACGTGCAGGGCCACGCAGCACGCGCCGATGCGGCGCCGCAACACAGCCTGGCACGGGTCTGCGCGATCATGGGCACCCGCCGCCCACGGACATCCGCCATGCCGCAGTACGCCCTGCTGATCTATATCGACCCCGCCCTGCTCGGCGCCCTGCCCAGCGAGGAATTCGATGCGCTGATGCGGGCATGCCTGCAGCATGCCGATGCGCTGCAGGCCGAAGGCACGCTGCTGGCATCGCAGAAACTTCAGCCGATCGAACAGGCCCGCACAGTGCGGGTACGCAGTGGCGAGGAACGCGTACTGGACGGTCCCTTCGCTGAAACCCGCGAACTGCTGGCCGGGTTCAACCTGATCCAGGCACCCGACCACGAAAGCGCCCTGCGCATCGCCCGCGGCTTCCCGTGGGCACGCTTTGGCAGCATCGAAGTGCGTCCATTGGAAGACCTCGACGCCGAACGGCGGCGCCTCGGCGCCTGAGCCAGCGCCGCAGCAGAGACCGCACCCAACTGCTCAGTCGACCAGCACCACGCGCAGGTCGCGCCCGCCCAGCGCATCGTTGCCACTGTGGTCGCGCGCGTGCGCCCGGATCACGTACTCACCCGGGGGCAAGGCCGCTGCCTGCCAGCGCCCTGCCGCCATCAGTCCATCGCGCACGGTGTTGGTCGCCAGGTAACGGAAGCGGGTGACCGCGCTGCCGTGCACGGTGATGCCACTGTCCGGCGCATACGCCACGCGCACCGCCTGCTGCTGCGGGGGCATGCGGTTGAACACGATGTTCCAGCGCGGCTGCTCGTAGCCGGCCAGCGGCTGCCCGGCCGCATCCCGTATCTGGTAACCCACTTGGTACAGGCCCAGCCGTCGGCGCGGCAGGTTGCCGTCCACCTGGTCCCAGGCCTCCACCACGATCTGCACGCCGCGCCCACTGCGTGACACCGGCACGCGTCCCTGCGCATCGGCGCGCAGCGGCTGGTCGGCGTCATCCAGCAGCGCCACATCGGTGATGCGCGGCGCCACGCTGTCCACGAAGCCGTTGAACCCGAGCAGCGCGGCATTGCGCTGGAAGCCGCTGCTGCCCACGCTCAGGTGCACGTGTGCCTGGCTGTTGATGCTGCCCAGACGGTCGCCGGCGTGGATCCGCGTGCCGCGGCGCAGGCGGATGCGCTCCAGCTTGCCCTCCGCATTGAACAGTTGCTGCCAGCGTTCGTCGAAGGCCACCCCGCGCGGATCGCGGCCTACCCGCATGTGCAGATAACGCAGCGGCCCGACCTCCAGCCCTTCGGCCTGTCCACCCACGGTCCAACTGGACAACGGGCTGTCGATCTTGCCATCGGCGATCGCCAGCACGGTCTGGCCGACATCGCCGCGCACGTCGAAGCCATCATGCAGGTGGTGGCGACTCTCGCCCTTGAAGTTGCCGCGTACCTCGCCCAGCGTGCCCACCACCTCGTGCCAGCCCTGCTGCGGCGCCAGCGGCCAGCGGCCCTCGGTGCGTGGCAACGGCGCATCATCGGCCGGCCCCACCCGTGCCGGTGCAGGCGCCTGGCCCGCATCCAACGCGGCCACCCGGTGCAGGCGCCACGCCGCTGCATCGGCCACCCGCAGGCTGCCATCGGCGGCTACCGCCAAGCCACTGGGGCGGGCAAGCCGCGGTACCTGACCGGTGCCGACCAGCGCGATCTGGTGGCCCTGCGCCGATACCTGGACGATGCGCCCGCTGCGGTCGCCCACGTACAGCACGCCGTCATGGCTGCGCGCCAGCGACAGCGGACCATTGATCACGTTGGAGGACGGCACCAGCGTATCCACCTGCCCGTCCATGCCGACCCGGCGGATCGCGTTGTTATGGAAGTCGGCTACCAGCAGCGCGCCGTCGCCGTCCCACGCCAGGGCCACCGGAGTATCGAAGCGGGCCACGCCGGGGAAGCCATCGATGTGCGCCGGCTCGCCCCCGCCGGCGAGGGTGCGCACCACGCCATCCAGGCTGATCACCCGGATGCGGTCGTTCCAGGTATCGGCCACGTAGACATTGCCGAGCGCATCCACCGCCACGCCCATCGGGCCATCGAAACGGGCCTGTGCCGCAGGGCCATCTGCGAAGCCGCGGGTGCCGCCGGCCAGCGTGGTGACCTGGCCATCCAGCCCTATGCGGCGGATCGCATGGTTGCCGGTGTCTGCCACGTACACTGCGCCGGCCGCGTCACGCGCCAGCCCGGAAGGGGTATGGAAACGGGCCTGCAGCGCCGACCCATCGGCCAGCCCCTCGCTGCTGCCGGCCAGCGTGGACACGCTGCCATCCGCTGCTATACGGCGGATCCGGTTGTTGTCGCCGGCATCGGCCACCAGCAGACCGCCATCGTCGAGCGCAAGCAGCGCGTACGGATCGGAAAAACGCGCTTGCGCTGGCGCCCCATCACGCAGCCCCGGCACGCCATCGCCGGCCAACGGCTGCAGCTGCGCGGTCCACCCCAGCGGGGTTGGCGCCGGTCCTGCCGGCACCGCCTCGGTGACCGGTCGCGGCAGGAAGGTCGCCGCAACGGCGAGCGTGGTAACCGCGGCAACTCCGATGATCCATCGCACACGCACCATCTGCATCCTTTCGTTTTTTCGCAGCGACGACGATAGCCGCTGCCGCAACGCGCGCCAAGGCAGTCCGGTGCAGGGCGGATACCGGCCGCCGACTCAACGTGCGGGAACTTCGCTGCGGAAGCCCATCGCCTCGCGGTAGCGCGCGTACAGTGCCATCACTTTTTCCACGTAGGCGAGCGTTTCGGCATACGGCGGCACGCCGTTGTAGCGGCTCACCGCGCCGATGCCCGCGTTGTAGGCCGCCGCCGCCAGAACGTGATCGCCCTTGTAGCGCCGCAGCAGCGCGCGCATGTGGCGGGCACCGCCATCTATCGACTGCGCGGCCGACAGCGGGTCCTGCACGCCGTAGTCGCTGGCGATGTCCGGCATCAGCTGCATCACCCCCTGCGCGCCCTTGGGCGACACCGCGGCCGCATCGAAGCCGCTCTCTGCATGGGCGATCGCACGCAGCCAGGCGTCCTCCACGCCCGTGGCCTTGGCCGCCGCCTTGAACTGTTTCGCATGCGGTGCCAGCTGTGCCGCGCCGACGCGCCCCAGCCCGGCATGCGCCGGCTCGCCAGGCGGGGTGGCCACGGTGAACTTCAGGTACACCCGCGATCCGGGCAGGTTGCGGGTGGAGTAGACCAGCCTGCCGTCCTGCTCGCGTTCGTACAGGGTGCCGCTGAACACCCCCATGTTTCCCCACAGGTTGGGCGCCTGCACGGCGCTGTCATCGATCTCTCTGGCCGTGCAACGCGATCCTGGCTCCGGCGCGGTTGCCATGCTCACCGTGTTGCCCTGCACGCAGCGGTACACCGTGCGCGCCTGCGCCGGCCCGCACGCAACGGCCAACAACAGCACACAGAAGCAGGCAGGCACGCGCATCGGCAGGAGCATCAGCAGGGAGGTCGGCGGCATGGTGTTCCGCGGACGCGGAATCCCCAGTGAAGACGCCGGCTGACGTTTCTGGCCGCCTTGGCCGACGCCCTGCGTGGCAGACAGCCCACACCGGGGGCGCGCCCGCCGGCCGCCCCCAATCCACCACAGCGTTCCGCTACGCTGGTGGGCAAGGCACACCTGCAGGCAGTGCCTGGCCCAACGCCTCCCCTTGGACACGGAGCTGTCGATGAACCGCCCGCGCATGCTGCTGTTGACCGCCCTGGTGGGACTGCTCGCCGCTGCGCTGCCGTTGGCGATGATGACCTGGCTGAGCTGGCATCACGCCGCCAACACGGCACAGGCCCAGCTGCGCGAAACCGCCGAACGCGCCCTGGAGCGGGCCGACCACTCCTACCTGCAGGCGCTCTCTGCACTGCAGGCCATGCAGCACACCCCGTTGGCGCCCTGCAGCCCGGAGCACATCCAGCTGATGCAGACCCGGGTGGTCACCACCTCGTCGGTGGACCAGATCAGCTATTTCCAGCAGGGGCGCGTGCGCTGCACCTCGTGGGGCCGTCCGGTCGCGGTATTCGCGCCCGGCCAGCCGGACCACACCACCGCCGACGGCGCCACCCTGCGGTTGGACCAGGAACCGCGCGCACCCTACGGACGGTGCATGTTGTCGTTGCGGCTGGGCGACTACGAGGCGTTGATGGATCCGTTCCATTTCGTCGACCTGATCGGTACGCGCGACATCCGCATCGCCGTCGCCACCCCGGACGGACGGTTGATCGCCCAGCAGTCACTGCCCGACCAGGCGCTGCTGCAGTCGCTGCTGCGCGACCCACGCACCGGTGATGACGGCACGCTCCTGTTCGCCAGTGCACGCAGCGAAGCGTGGCTGGCCATCGTGACCACGCCACGCACCGGGATGGCAGGGATCTTCCTGCAGCAGGCCTGGGTGCTGGTGCCGATCAGCCTGCTGCTGGGCGCAGCGGCGATCGCATGCACCATCGCCCTGTCGCGGCGGCGCTATTCCCTCAAAGGCGAGCTGAGCCATGCCATCCGCCGCAACGAATTGTACGTGGTCTACCAGCCGATCATCGAGCTGGAAACCGGCATCTGCGTGGGCGCCGAAGCCTTGGTGCGCTGGCGTCGCGCCGACGGCAGCGAAGTCCAGCCGGACCTGTTCATTCCGTTGGCCGAAGCCAGCGGGCTGGTGGGGGCGATCACCGACGAAGTGATCCAGCGGGTGATCGTTGACATGCGCGACCTGCTGGTCGGCGACCGCAGCGCGCACATCGCCATCAACCTGGCACCGGAAGACATGATCAGCGGCCGTGCGCTGAAGGTCATCGCCGCCAAGCTGGCCGGCACCGGCATTGCCAACCAGCAGATCTGGCTGGAGGCCACCGAGCGCGGCTTCATGGACATCGAAAAGGCGCGTGCGGTGATCTCCGCGGCGCGACATTCCGGGCACGCGGTGGCCATCGATGATTTCGGCGTGGGCTACTCCAACCTGCAGTACCTGCAGCAGCTGCCACTGGACGCGCTGAAGATCGACAAATCGTTCATCGATGCAATCGGTACCGACAGCGCCACCAGCCCGGTCACCGGCCACATCATCGACATGGCCAAGACGCTGGGGCTGTTCGTGGTGGCCGAAGGCGTGGAAACCGAAGACCAGCTGGCCTACCTGCACAGCCGGCAGGTGGAATTCGCCCAGGGCTGGCTGTTCGCCAAGGCACTGCCGCGCGAGGAATTCATCGCCTTCCACAAGCGCCGCCAGGAACTGTATGGCGCGGCACGCGAAGACATGCAGAACACCCAACGCCAGCCCGGACAGTAGCCGTCTTCATACGGTTCATGCGGCCGTCCTATAATCGGCGTATCCATTTGGAGGCTTACGCCAATGCGCCACTGATGCCGCCGTCTTCGTCGACGGCCTGATTCTTCTCCCGCCCCTGTACGCAGGGGGAGTCGATGGCATCTGTTGGAGGTCTGCATGACCACGCATCCGCTCACGCTTGAACGCGTGACCTGCCGCCTGCCTGATGGGCGTGCACTGTTTACCGAGCTGTCTTTCACTTTCGATCCTCTTGCCACCGGACTGGTCGGCGCCAACGGGGTCGGCAAGAGCGTGCTCGCGCGCGTGCTCGCCGGCAGCCAGGCGCCCACGTCCGGCCGCTGCCATGGCGGTGGGCGGGTGTTCCTGCTGCCCGCGCTGAGTGGCGCACCCCAAGGACGCGTGGCCGACCTGGCCGGTGTCGGCGATGTGCTGGATGCGCTGGAGCGGATCGGCGCAGGGCAGGTCGACATCGAAGACTTCAACCGCGTCGGGGAGCGCTGGGACCTGCGCGAAGAACTGCGCCTGCAGTGGCAGCGCAGCGGGCTGCCCGCCGACCTGCAGCCGGAGGATCCCGCCGCGCGCCTGAGTGGCGGGCAGGCGATGCAGGTGGCGTTGTCCGGCGCATGGGCCAGTGGCGCAGACTGGTTGATCCTGGACGAACCCAGCAACCACCTTGACGCACGGCGGCGTGCCCAGCTGCGCGAAGCACTGCAGCGCTGGCGCGGCGGGCTGCTGGTGATCAGCCATGACCGCGAACTGCTGGGCCAGATGGCCTGCATCGTCGAACTGGATGCGCACGGGCTGCAGCGTTTCGGCGGTGGCTACACAGACTACGTCCACGCCAAGGCCGTGCAGGAAGCCGCCGCGCAGGCGCAGCTGGACCATGCGCGACAGCAACACCGGCAGCAGCAACGGCATGCGCGCGCACTGCACGAACGCGCCCAGCAGCGGCAGTCGCGCGGCGCACGCAGCGCACGCGATGCCAACCAGGCACCGATCCTGCTGGGACTGCAGAAACAGCGCGCACAAGCCAGCGCCGGACGGCATGCGCAACTGCAGGCGCAGCGCCTTGCCGACAGTGCGGACCGCCTGCGCGAGGCCAGCGCCGGCGTCATCCCGGGCACGCAGCTGGTCGCCTTCGCACCGCCCAGCCCGCACGCCAGCCAGCAGGTCGTGCGGCTGCAGGGCATGCAGCTGCCGCACGGCTGCCGCGCACCGCTGGACCTCATCCTGCAGCGCGGCCAGCGGCTGGCCGTGGTGGGCGACAACGGCAGCGGCAAATCGACCCTGCTGCGGGTGCTGGCCGGCCAGCTGGCGCCGCGTGCCGGCAGCTGTGATATCGGCGTACCGGCGGCCCTGCTGGACCAGGCGCTGGTGACGCTGCACGCGGGCAGCAGCGCGCTGGCGACGCTGCAGGCGGCCTGCCCGGCCACGCCGGTGGCCGAACTGCGCACCCGGCTCGCCCTGCTGGGCCTGGATGCCGCGCGCATCGAACGGACCAGCGCCACGCTGAGCGCCGGCGAGCGACTGAAAGCGGCGATGGCGTGCACCCTGTATGCCGACCCCGCCCCCGGCCTGCTGCTGCTGGACGAACCGGGCAACGCGCTGGACCTGGACGCGCTGCACGCATTGGAGACCCTGCTCGGCCAGTTCACCGGCACGCTGGTCATGGCAAGCCACGACCCCGCGCTGCTGCAGGCCATGCAACCCACCCACGTGCTGCAGATGAACGAAACCGACTGGACCCTGCGGCCGTGGTGAGAGGAGGCTCGTCGGCACAGTGTTACTATGTAACACCAAGTTCCTGTTCCCGCCTCCGATGAAATCCAGCCAAGCCGCCCTGCTCGACGCCAGCGCCGTCGCCCTGTCCAGCCTGTGCCTGCTGCATTGCCTGGCCCTGCCGCTGCTGGCCGCCGCGCTTCCGCTGTTCGGTGCGTGGGCCGAAGCGGAGTGGGTACACGCCGTGTTCGTGGCCATCGCCCTGCCGGTCACCGGCTTCGCACTGTGGCGCGCCCACCGCCAGCACCCGCTGCCGGCCACGGCCTGGTTGGCCGCAGCAGCCGGCCTGGCGCTGCTGCTGGCGGGCGCTTTGGAGTTCCCCAGCCACGACAGCGAAACGGTGGTCACGGTGATCGGCAGCCTGCTGCTGGCCGCCACCCACCTGTGGAACGCGCGCCGCCGTCACCGCCAGTGCTGAGCAAGCGGTTACTGTAGGCGGCGGCCATCCGGCCGTGCAGGCAACGGAGCGCAGGCGATGTCAGCAAGAGGAAGTGCGATCAAACGCGGCGTGGTGCCCTGGTTCGGGCTATGCAGCTGGCTGGGCATGGTGATCGGCGTGCTGATCGAACAGGCGGCCCGCGCGATGGGCGCCAGCGGCAACAGCGCCACCGCGGTGGGCGTGCTGGCTGCGGCCATGTGCGGATTCTGCGCGGTGTTGGCCTCGCGCGTGCGCGATGAGCGCTGGCCGTGGCTGGCACTGGCCGGCGCGGCC
This sequence comes from Stenotrophomonas sp. CFBP 13724, assembly GCF_014841975.1. Lineage (NCBI taxonomy): Bacteria > Pseudomonadati > Pseudomonadota > Gammaproteobacteria > Lysobacterales > Lysobacteraceae > Stenotrophomonas > Stenotrophomonas sp. CFBP 13724. Next base: position 109,091 of record NZ_JACYUW010000002.1, on the reverse strand, counting down.
TTTTCCGCGGTGCCGCTGGCGCTGTTCCTGGTGTCGATGATCCTGCACTGAGCCCCGCACCGGTAACGCGATCACCCGCTGCGTCCTACACTAGCGGCCCTGATTGCCACGCGAATGCCCCGTGCCCCACTATTCCGGCCCCCTGTTGACCCGCGAATCCGCCATTGCCCTGCAGCGCGCGGCCGATGCCGGCGCGCCCAGCTGGGCCGGTTCGTTGGACCTGGGACGCAGCGAAGAAGACGTCGGCCTGTCTGCCGATGGCTTCGTTTTCCGTGGCCAGTCCTACCCGTGGCCGGGCAAGGTAAAGGACCGCACGCTGTATTACTGGGACGGCGAGGAGTTCCTGCCGATCTCGCGCTTCAGCGCATCGCTGATCAAGCTGGTGCCAACTGAATGGGGCGCGCCGACCTTCGAAATCGACGGCATCAAGATGCTGCCCAGCGCCAAGTTGTCGCCGTTCGACGATGCGCGCCGCAAGGTGGACCTGATCGCCCCGGCGGGCAAGACCGTATTCGATACCTGCGGCGGACTGGGTTACTTCGCTGCCTGCTGCCTGGACGCCGGCGTGGCGCAGATCCGCTCGTTCGAAAAGAACCCGGACGTGCTGTGGCTGCGCACGCTCAACCCGTGGTCACCGGATCCGGACGCGGCCCGTGCCGGTGGCCGCCTGCAGTTGGCGCAGGGCGATGTATCCGAAGAAATCGCCGCGTTGCCCAGCAACAGCGTGGACGCCATCCTGCATGACCCGCCGCGCTTCGGCATCGCCGGTGAACTGTATTCGCAGGTGTTCTACGACCAGCTTGCACGGGTGATCCGCAGCGGTGGCAAGCTGTTCCATTACACCGGCGCACCGAACAAGCTGACCAGCGGCCGCGATGTGCCGCGCGAAGTCGCCAAGCGGCTGGAAAAGGCCGGTTTCAAGGCCGAACTCGCGCTGGACGGCGTGCTGGCGACCTATCGCGGCTGAGCCTTTGGGCCGCGTTAACCTCGCTGTCGGATCCTGCCGTAATCTTGGCAGGACACCATCGCTACAGAGCACGCCATGACCGACGCCCATGCCCAGCCCGCCGATGAAGCCGAACGCCAGCGCGCGCTGGACGCGCTGCACATCGTCGGCAGCCTGCCCGAACCGGCCTACGAAGACATCGTCAAGGTCGCGGCGGCGGTGTGCGGCACGCCGATGGCGCTGGTTACCCTGATCGATCGCGACCGCCAGTGGTTCAAGGCGCGCACCGGCGTGGAGGGCCACCAGACCGAGCGCAACGTCGCCGTCTGCGACCATGCGATCCGCCAGCCCGAACACCTGATGGAAATCGGCGACCTGCAGCAGGACGCGCGCTTCGCCGACAACCCCGTGCTCAAGGAAATGGGTGCGCGGTTCTACGCGGGCATGCCGCTGGTCACCGACGACGGCGCTGCGGTGGGCAGCGTGTGCGTGGTCGACCTGAACCCGCGCGAGCTCAACGAAACCCAGCGCGAGGCGTTGAAGGCGCTGGCGCGGCTGACGATGGCGCTGATGGAAGCGCGCAGCCGCGAACGCGAGCAGGCAGTGGCGGAAATCCTCAACCAGGGGCTGGAGATCGAAGCGGGCTCGGCACCGGAAGCGGCGGGCCGGTATTCGGTGGTGATCCTGGAGCTGCAGGACCTGGATGCGCTGTCGGCGCGGCTGGGCGAACGCGCACTGGAACGCCAGCTGCAGCAGTTGGACCAGCAGCTGGAGCAGTGCCTGCAGCCCGCACGCGGCGACAGCATCAACCGGGTCACCGGCAGTGGCGAGTTCATCGCGGTGCTGGGCGTGGAGCAGGACGCCGATACGCTGGCCGCGCTGCAGAAGGTGGCCCAGGACCTGCGCCGCACGCTGGGCGCATCGCTGCTGATGGGCAGCGCCGGCACCGACAGCGGCGAGCCTACGTCGGCGGTGTTCCTGCGCGCGGACAAGGCGCTGAGCGCGGCGAAGGACAGCGTGGCGGTGTCCTGATGCTGCATGCCTGACACATGCCGCGCTGCGCGCTCGCCGAGCGTGGCTCGGCGCTACCAGAGCCACGCTGCCCGGCTCGGCGGTTATTCGTAATTTACCTTCGCCAACGTCTTCACCCACGCCGGCACTTCCGGCTCACCCGCGTAGAAGGTCTTCGGCTGCTTCTCGGCCATCGCCCAGCGGTGCAGCCAGCTCGGCCCGTAGCGGCCGTCATACCCGGTGGTGCCGCGCGCGTACGCAGCATCCTGCATCGCCTCGTCCAGGCTGACGAAGCGATAACCACGCCGCTGCGTCGCCGCCACCAGCTCGGCGAAGGTCGCCGCGTTGAGCTCATTGGCATGCATCAGCCACACCTGCGGCAGCGCATAGTCCAGCAGCGCCACCGACTGCGCCTCGTAGTAATCCAGCTTGTTCAACATGTACGGCACGTAGCCGCGGCGCAGCTGCCGCAGCACGGCCTCGCGCGCCGGCGTGTCGGCCTGCTCGTTGAGCACGTTGGCATAGGCGAAGGCCCATACCCACTCTCCGTTGTCCACCGTGACCGGCGCGATGCGGTAGCCATGTTCGGCGAAGAACACGTCCATGCGCGCACGGTCTTCCGCCGTGCGGCCGGCGCGCAGGTACGGGTGGCGCATCCACGTCGGCACCTGCCCGCGCTCGGCCAGCAGCGGGCGCAGCACCCGCTCACCGCGAAGGAAATCCTGCTGGAACGCCTCCACGCCCTCGGCATTCAAATCCATGTGTGACCACGTGTGGTTGCCCAGCGCATAGCCCGCATCCAGCCAGTCGCGCAGCATCTGCACCCGCTGCGGCTGCACCACGCCGTCCACTTCCAGCTTGTTCTCGTTGACGAAGCCGACCACCGGCACGTTCGCCTGCTTCAACTGGCCCAGCAATGCCTGATGGCGCGCCTGCAGGTCCGCCGGCTGGATCTCGTCCAGTCGCGCCCATGGCAGGTCATCGATGGTCACCGCAATACGGCGGTCGATCCCGGCCGCATGGCCGACACCCGCGATGGCAAGCAACAGCAACGCAAAGAAACGTGAGGTCATCAAGGTCATCGGGGCCACGGCGCACGGGTAGTCGAGCAGCCCATGACTCTACCGCTGTTTGGCCGCCCACATGTTGTCCACCAGGTTCGGATACGGTCGCCCGTTCTCCTCCGCCCGCTGCCGCGCGGCGGCCTTCTGCGCGTCCGTCAGCGGGCGCGAGGCCTGCCCCTTGGGATTGGGCTTCTTCCAGGGCGGCGTGGTCGACTTGCGCATGACAGGTTCCCGTGGCGTGGACGCAACAACGCCCGGCGTTGCGGCCGGGCGTCATCGCAGGCAAGGGGCAAAGCTTACTTCTTCAGGAAGTTCAGCAGGGCCAGGTTGAAGTCATCTGCATGGCTGACATTGCAACCGTGCGGGGCATCTTTCAGCACCACCACTTCGCTGCCGGCGATGGCTTCGTGGGTGCGCTTTCCGGAGCCTTCGAACGGTACCGTGCCATCGCTGTCGCCATGCAGCACCAAGGTCGGCACGGTGACCTTCTTCAGGTCTTCGCGGAAGTCCGTGGTGCCGAAGGCCTTCTGGCAGCCCAGCGCTGCGGTCTGGTCAGACTGGTGGGCCAGCGCCACCGCTTCCAGGCGCTGTGCCTCGGTGACCTTCAGCTTGCCGTTGGCACTGAAGAACTTCTTGGTGAAGTCATCGAAGAACGCCTCGCGGTCCTTCGCCAATGCGCCGGCCATCTCATCGGCGGCTTCCTTGGTCAGCGGGCCGTCCGGATTGTCACTGGTCTTCAGCAGGTACGGCGGCACCGCAGCGGCAAATACCACGCTGTGCAGGCGGTCCTGGCCGTGGTTGGCGATGTAGCGCGCCACTTCGCCACCGCCCATCGAAAAGCCGACCAGCGACACATCCTTCAAGTCCAGATCTTCGATGACGCCGGCCAGGTCAGCGGCCAACGAGTCGTACTCGTAGCCGTCAGCCGGCTTGTCCGAACGGCCGAAACCGCGACGGTCATAGGCGATCACCCGGTAACCGGCATCGCGCAGCACCGGCACCTGGGCCTTCCAGGATTCAGCCGACAGCGGCCAGCCGTGGATCAGGACGACCGGGCGGCCAGTGCCACCGGAATCTTCAACGTGCAGACGGACGCGGGACGCAGTCATGGCAACTCCATGGAAGGGGAAGGAGGGTCAACGCTAAGGGGCCGGGGCTTGGGCCGTCGTGAAAGATCGCGGCGCCGTCGTGACATGGCCTGCACGGCGCGGACCGGCGCACCTGATCGCCCGCACCGCGCGCATGCCCCCACGCTGCCCTATCATGACAACACCGTTGAAACACCGATCCCGCAGGACCGCAGTACGCATGACGCAGCACTGGACACCTTCGCGCCTGGCCCTCGCCCTGCCCCGCGCTGCCGCATGGGAACTGCACCTGGACGGCGAGGACGTGGTGATCCACCTCGGCGACGCCGTCCACCGGCTCACCCTCGGCTTCGATGCGCGATTGACCGTGAAGCGCGGCCTGCTGTGGGCCAGCGTAGTGATGCAGCGCCGCGAAGGCCCGACGATCACCCTGGACGGCCTGTCCCACGCCGACGCCGGCACCCTCAGCAGGGCCCTGGACACTGCCGAACAGGCGCAGGAACAGCGCGAGCGCGGCCCCGCCTTCCTGCATATCCTTGACCTGATGCGCCAATGGAATGGCGATGCCGAGGAACTGCTGACCGAACGCCGCGCGCAACGGCGCTGGATCGGTCACGACGACCAGCAGGCGTTGCTGGACGCGCGCCCGCCCATGGGCCTGTCATCCACGGAACTGCATGCCCTGTTCCATGACGCCGACTTGCCGCTGGACGACGAAGAACGCGAATCTGCCCTGATCGAACTGGAGCTGTGGGAACAGGACTGGAACGCTGCCTGCGAAGCCGTCAACGCGCAGATCCTCGCCACCGAACGCAACGCAGCGCGCCCCCTGCTGGACCGCGTTGAAAGCCGCCCGCTCACCGACGAACAGGCGCACGCGGTGATCTGCTTCGACAACCGCGTGCAGGTGGTGGCCGCCGCCGGTTCCGGCAAGACCTCCACCATGGTCGCCAAGGCCGCCTATGCCATCCAGCGCGGTTACGCCGAGCCCCGTCAGATCGTCATGCTGGCCTTCAACAAGGAAGCCGCCGGCGAACTGCAGCAACGCACCGACCGCGCGTTCGCCCGCCTCGGCATGGGCGACAGCGTGGTGCAGGCGCGCACCTTCCACGCGCTCGGCCTGGCGATCATCGCCAGTGTCACCGGGCGCCGGCCGGAGGTGCCCGACTGGGCGGTGGATGCCACGCTCGGCTTCCATCGACTGGCCGACCTCATCGACCAGCTGAAGGACCGTTCGCACGCCTTCCGCACCCGCTGGGACATGTTCCGGCTGGTATTCGGCCGCGACCTGCCGGCGCAGGGCGGCGCGATGGATGCCGACGGCTGGGACAAAGACGGCAGCGGTTACGTCCGCACCCTGCAGGGCGAGCGTGTGCGCAGCGTGGAAGACTGCATCCTGGCCGACTGGCTGTTCTACAACGGCGTGCGTTATGCGTACGACCGCAGCCAGCGCTTCGACGCACGCGATGAGGCTTTCCACGCACCACCCACGCAGTTCTATTACCCGGATGCCGGGCTGCATCACCGGCATGGCGGCGCGGACACCGATCCGCTGCCGCACACGGAAGGCCGTCATCTGGACACCAGCTCGCACGACCTGCGCATGGGCTGGGCGTTCGATGATCTGGACCAGGCACTTGCCGCCGGCGGAGTAGTGGTCGATCCCAACCCGGATCGCGACATCCCCGAAGAGGGCCAGAAGCCGATGCCCGACGCCGAGCTGATCGGCCTGATGCGCACCTTCATCAGCCATGCCAAGAGCAACTGCCTCAGCCTGGATGACATGGCCGCACGGCTGCGCGAAATGCCCGACGACCAGTTCAAGGAACGCTACCGCCGCTTCCTGGAGATCGCCGGACCGGTGCTGCAGGCGTGGGATGACGCGCTGGATGCCGAGCACGCCATCGACTTCGAGGACATGCTCAACCAGGCCGCCGAGCACCTGGAACAAGGCCGCCATGCATCGCCGTATACGCTGGTGATGGCGGATGAATTCCAGGATGCCTCACGCGCCCGTGCACGCCTGTGTCGTGCGTTGGTGCAGCAGCCTGGCAGCTATTTCTTCGCGGTGGGCGACGACTGGCAGTCGATCAACCGCTTCGCCGGTGCCGACGTCTCGGTGATGACCCGCTTCAGCGAATGGTTTGGTCACGGGCAGGTGCTGCGACTGGAGCAGACCTTCCGCTGTCCGCAGGCCCTGTGCGATGTCTCCAGCCGCTTCATCAGCGCCAACCCGGCGCAGATCCGCAAGCACGTGTGGTCAAGCACCCCGAGCCATGGGCCGGTGTTGCAGGCATTCCAGGTTGCCGCGCGTGATCAGCTGACGGATGCCGTGGGCCAGTACCTGCAGCAGCTTCACCAAGCGTGCCTGAGCGGTGCGATGCCAGCGGGCCGCGACGGCAAGCTCAGCGTCTTCGTGCTGGGCCGCTACAACGCCGACCGTGCCTACCTGCCCGGCAACTGGCGCTCACGCTTCGGCGCCACGCTGGAGGTCAGCTTCCTTACCGCCCACCGCAGCAAGGGCATGGAAGCGGACGTGGTGATCCTGCCGGCGCTGCTGGACCGCGCCTTCCCCAACCTGCGCGCGGACGATGACGTGCTGTCGCTGGCGATGCCCCGTGGGGACCCGTTTCCGCTGGGCGAAGAACGACGGCTGTTCTATGTGGCGCTGACACGGGCACGACGATCGGTGGCGATGTTCACGGTTTTGGGCAAGCGCTCGGCGTTTCTGGACGAGCTGGAACGGGATGGCGCGGTGCAGGTCACCACGCTGGATGGAAAGCCGGTGAAAGAACAGCGATGCCCCGCGTGTGGTACCGGCGTCATCGTGAAGAAGACCGGAAAGTACGGTGACTTCCATTCGTGCTCCGGCTATCCGCGCTGCGAGCACAAGCCGCGGCTTACCGCGTAGAAACGACGGCGCGGTAGAGCCGACTTCAGTCGGCTGGGGCTTTGCGCGAAGACTCCTTCGTTTGGGAGAGTGCGGACTGAAGTCCGCACCTACCAAAGCCCGGGTGTGATGGGAACGCCATCAGTGACGACCAACGGTCGTCACCCACCCCCGCTTGCGGCATCACGCGCAGAAGCTTGACGGCCAGCGGCCGTCACTACCGGGTTACAGGGCGATGCGGGCTACGCTTTCCTGTGCGCCCTTCTCTTCCTTGTCGCCATTCTTGATGCTTACGTACAGCACGTTGTTCGTGGCATCCAGTGCCAGGCTGTTCGGGTGCGTGGGCACCGACCACTCGCCGGTCTTCTGGTAGCTGTCGCTGTCATAGCCGGTCACCGTGCCCGCTTCGCGGTTGGTTACGTACAGGCGCTTGCGCGGTGCATCCAGCAGGATGCCCAGGGTGCCGGCGTCGGCCGGGATGCTGGCCAGTTCCTTGCCGGTGGCGCGGTCCAGTACCAGCACGCGCTTGCCGGGGTGCGTGGACGCGAAGCCTTCGATGCTGCTGCCCTGATACTTGCGGATCATCTCCGAACCCTGGTCGGTGATGAACAGCCGCGGGCCCGCCGGGTCCAATGCGATGTTCATCGGCTGCTCGGCGGTGACCTTGTAGCGCTGCTCCACCTTGCCGGTATCGGTACCGACCACCACCACTTCACCCAGCAGGTTGCTGGTGTACACGCGCTTGTTGGCGGCATCCAATGCCAGGCCAGGTGCCTTTGCGTTGCCCAGGCCGGGGATTGTGTCCAGCAGCTTCAGCGACTGCGTGTCCACCACGAACAGCACGCTGCCCTCGCCGGAGTGCCCGGTGACGTACAGGCGGTGGTTGGCGCCGTCCACCACCAGCTCGCGCAGGTCGTGGGTGTAGCTGGCCTTGCCGTCCTTGCCCACCTTCTTTTCCATCAACTGCACGATGCCGAGCGCCTTTCCCTGCGCGGTGTCGACCACCGTCACCGAGGTGTCCACGGTATTGCCCACGTACAGGCGGTCATTGGCATCGTCCAGCACCACGCCGAAGCCCTTGCGCTCCAGCGGGATAGTGGCCTGCACGGCCAACGTGACCGGGTCCAGCTTCAGCACCTGGGCGGGGCCGGCACCATCGCCGAAGCCGCCCGAAGAGGCCACGTACACCGCGTTCTGCCGGGCGCTGTAGGCCAGCTCGTACAGGCCCTGCGCCACGGCACTACGCTGCACGGCAGCAGCACTGCTGACGGCCGGCGTGGCGGCGTAGGCAGCGGGTGCGCCCATGCCGATGGCAATCGCCACGGCAAAGGCAGCAACCGTGCAGCGACGGGCCATGCCCGGGGCTTTGGAGGAGATCGAATTCATTGCAGCGTCCTTGTGTGAGTCAGGAAAGATCCTTGGCTCGCGCGGCCGCGTATGCAGTGCAGAAACACCGAAGCGGCCGGCCACACGACGACGGCGTGGGCAGGCTGGCTGAGATGACATGGTAACCCAGCTCCGTGGACGCGGCCTCCCCTGCGGCGGCCGACTTTAGTCGGTCCTCGGCACATGCGCGACACCCTTATTCCTGTGACCAGCGCCCCCCTTGAAGTGAGGCAGGGCGCCAATCGCACCGCGAGACACGCGTTGAAGGTGCCTTCCACGACGCTTCCCACGCACCTGTTACGCCTATCGATGACCAGCAGGTTTTCGTCCATCAAGCGATCTCCATAGTCCATCGGACCAACCTGAGTGGAGATTTCCCATGGCACGTCCGTCAGTAAATCCCCAAGCGCTGCTGATTCCGATCCTTTTCGCCGGCCTGCTTCCCTGCGCGTACGCGGGCAATCAATCCAGTAGCGCCGTGGTGGTGCTGGGCACGCAGGCCTACCGTTGGCCATTGAGCCAATTGGCAGGTGACGAAGCACCGCCCGCGCGGGGCCCGGTGGAGCTCACGCTCATCGCGCCGACCATGGGTCCACGCGTCACTGCCTCGAACCTACAGGGTGCGGCCGCGGTGCAGGCGATGCTGGCCGAGGTACCGATCACCATCGAGTCTCCCGAGGGCGTATCGGCGACGGCGATGCTGGAACGCAAGCTGGTCAATGACGGCAGCAGCGCAGCGGGTTCCCTGGAGCGGCGCGACCCACGCGAGCGCCTGGAACTGCGCCTGCAACAGCCACCGCAGTGGGGACTGGCGCCCTACACAGTCAACGAACAGCTGATGGCAGCCTACGCCCACGATTACCAGGCCCGCTACAAAAAGGCGCTGACACGCACGCCCGGGCATGAACCGGACTGGTACATCGCCAAGTCCACCGATGGCAGGTTGGGCACCTTCATCTCATGCGATCCCGCCAGGGCCCTGCAGCCCTCGCTCAGCGGCCGCAACGACCCCACCATCGCCGCAATGGACCCCGCGCAGCTCGCCGGCTGCATCCACTACTTCACCGATGCCAAGCGGAATCTGTTCATCCAGATGAGCTACCAGCACACGTGGCTGAAGGACTGGAAGCAGATGGAGGACGGCGTGCGTGCCCAGATTGGCCGCGCAGAAGTGAAGTAGTTGACACGAAGCAAGGCGTCCCCTGACGATCAGCGACATCAGCCGCAGATACGAAGGAACGTGCATGCCTTGGTCAATCGAAGTTTCCATGGCGGGCTCAGGTTCTCCGTGACAGCAAGATGGATCTCTTGCAGCGCAGTAACGTAGATACGTTCAAGGCGAACCACCGATGACCACCCACGGCAGGCGAAAGGCGATCATCCATCTATTCTTCTTCGCAATCTTTCTTGGCGGCGGGATGCTGTCCTGGATGCTTCCCGCGTCGCTGTCAGGACTTTCGCTGATCTTTACGCTGGCCCGGTTCCCAGTCTGCCAATGGATCTCAGCCAAGCTCGTCGCAGCACTGGGATGGAACGATGACCCGAATGAGCATCGGCAGCGCCTGTAGTGCCGACCTTGGTCGGCACAGCTTGAAGAACCTAAATACAGCGGACTGAAGTCGCCTCTACATGACCCCATTCGCGCAGGCGAACCTCACCCCATCCGCTGCACGGCGGCCAGCTGTTCCTGCACCTGGCTCTGTTCCTGCATAGCCACCTGATGCTGTGACTGGTTGATGTGCTGCGCCTGTTCCATCGATTCATGCACGGGCGTCTGCGCGGCGACGGCGGTGGGCATGCTGGCGCGCAGGTGGGCGGGATCTGACGGATCACCCTGGACCACGAACACATTGGTGCCTGCATGACCCTGTTCGTTGGCTTGGCTGAGCAGCACGTGGTCCACGCGGGACAGGCCGTTCTCCTTGGCCAGGCAGAACAGGCTGCCACACATGCGTTCGCTGTTCTCATCCGGCGTGCGGCCATGGGCGGCATCCAGGGAGGCCACACCGCGGTTCACCTGATCCATCATCGCGCGGTCATTGTCGGACAGCAGGAACTGCTTCCAGTCGCGTTCCGGCATGGGGTTGCGTTCGACCTTGTTCAGATCGCTGTCCGGGAAAGGCGCCTTGATGCTTTCGATGGCGGGGATGTTCTTCGCGGGCTGCATGATGCCCTCGAATTCTTTGAAGGGAACCGGACCCACGTTCGCGTGAAGTCCTGCGTGATTCAGTGCGCCCCAGGTGAAATCCGTACAGCCGTTGGAGAAGGCGTTGTAGCTCGGGTCGAAGCCGAGACGCGTCGGCGCCCTGCCAAACTCCTGAATCTTCTCGTACTGCTCTCGGGTCACCTCGATCGTACGTGCGTAGTACGGATCTACGTAGGTGTCCACGTCGTCAGGAGATACCCTACCCAAGTAACCCTCCGGCGTACGGCCGCCAGGCTGCCAACCCATGCTCCGAGCTTCTTCGCCATGCGACACCTTCAGGTACATATGGCCCGTCAGCGAAGTTTCACGAGGCGCATCTGGTCGCTCGGGATTGATCAGCGGAGTGCCGGGGGCGGCCGCGTAGATGGTCACGGTGTAGCGATCGTTCTGGTCCATTGATTACTTCGCTCTTGCGTTGTAGCCGATTATCAGTTCCGCCGGTCGTCCCTGCAGCAGGGGCCGCGGCTCCAGAAGTTCCAAGCGCAGGTGATACCTACCAGGCGCAGGCGCCGAGGCTCGGGCAAAAGACAGGACGTCATAGAGGACATCCGGTCGTTCCAAACCTGCCTCGTACAGCATCGTGCCGTCCAGGCCCGCTGCCCTGACGCCCGGCGTGAATCCGTCCTCGCCAAGGGGAATGCGCTCCTTCAGGTCAGGTGCAATCCGGATCAGCGGTACATCAACCCGCTCCTCACCCTCGATGCGTTGTAGATGGACCCGAGCCGGTAGGCCGCCGCGGACGATCAGGTCGGAGTGGGCAATGAAGGATTTCACCTCCGTCCCCTCGATGCGGACCCCGATGATCAACGACGACCAAGCGAGCTCTCCAGGCGGCGGCAGATCAAACTCCAGATCCGCGATCACACCCGGCTTATCCAGCGCCACTGGTCGCGTCAGCGGCACCTGCGTGCGCGCAGCGGCTTGTGCGGCATCAAGAGGCGCTACCGGCGGCGGCGCAGGCGTCGGACCACTGCAGGCTGCGAGCGCTGCCAATGCCGCAGCCAGCGCGGCATTTCGAAGACGTCCAAGTGTCGGGTTCAGCATGATGCATCCCTGTTCGAGCCGTGCCCGCACGGATTGGCGGACGGTCTGATTTCCTTACTCTGCCGAGAATAAGGGAAGCGCCTCAGCACCAAGTGATGAAGGTCTCAACCCCTACCACTCCAGATCAGGACCGACCTGGCTGGGGCCGGCACAAGGCACACCGTAAAGCCCCCGATGCTAGGATCTCTACAAGCTCCTCATCCAAGGAATGGCATGAAGTTCAATCTGTTCAAAGGCGGTCAGTGCATCGCACCGCTGGTCACGCCGGTGGCCGTAGTTGTCCCAGTGGGAGTTGATGAGGCGACGTCCCGCCTGCGCACGCGGGGCTGCCCACGTTCAAACGGAATGTTCGCAAGAAAACGCCAGGAGGCTGTTTAATGACCACGATCTCACCCTTTGACGCAGACACACGCGACTTCCCCGGTGAAGAAGCGCTGGATACCCTGCTCGCCAGTCACCTCGCTCCCGGCATCCTGCTGCAGCGACCCTACCCTCCGGGCGCCTTCCCCAACGTGCGAAGCCGTTTGGGCGGGAAGCCACAGTTGCCGGCAACGCTGGACTGGCCATTGGGCATGCATTATGGCGAGGAAACGCCCATGCATTTCCTTGCGCAGATCGACTGCTCTGAACTGCCGCGCGTGGATGATGCAATGCCGGACAGAGGGATGCTGTTCTTCTTCGCCGTCAACGCAGAGGAGCAGATCTGGGACGACGACGAACCTGGCACCCGCGTGCGCGTGCTCTATGCCGAAGACGTGCCGGCCGATACGCCGCCCACGGATCCGCCAGCAGCACTGCAGCCCATCCTTTCGGCCGTGGCGAGCGACCGGTCTTCGACCTTTCCCCGGCCGCAACTGGCAGGCGAGGACGGACCGCGCCTGCATACCGAATGGCCCCTCATCGCGCATCGGCTGGACACCTGGCCGGAGTGGGACATGATTCCTGAAGGCGACGCCGACCCGGACTATGACGCGTACAGTCGCAGGGTCAGCGCGCTCCGGCTGGGCGCCGCTGCTGCGGCAATCAGCCAGGTACCCGGCGCTCAGTCCGCCAAGCCGTGGGAACGCCCCGCGCCCATGCCGTGGAACTTTCCCGTGGCGTGGCTTCGCATGCAGAAGGATTTCCCGTACGCAGGGATCATGATGGAAGACATCGGCCGCACGCTGGCGTGTCGCTGCGCGCGACTGGAGGATAGCGAGGCGCTGATGCACGATGCCCTGCAGTGGGTGCAACGCGGCAGGCAGATAGGACCAGAACAGGCTTGCCCTGCCGACGACGCGCTGGCGTTCCGCGAATGGATCGTGGGCCTGGTTGGGGAGCACGGCGAGGGGCCCGTGACGGGCGATATCATGGCGTCTGCCTTCACCCGGGGCGCGCTGTCGATCGTGGCACTCGCAGGCGGATCAAGCGTCCTTGCCCAGCGGATTCCGCGAGAGCTTTACCAGGCAATGGAATCGAATCATCTGCCCTTCGAAGAGGATTCCCGCCATCGTGCTGCAGGCTATGGTTCAAGAAGCCGAGCCGTGATTCACCAGATGCTGGGGCATGGGGTGCTGCTGCAGAACACCGGTGCAATGATCGAGGAGGATCCGGTGTGCCTGCTGCAGCTGGCCAACGACGACGCGATTGATCTCAAGCTTGGCGACTGCGGGCAAGCGACGTTCTGGATCAGCCGCAGCGACCTGGCGGAGAGACGATTCGATCGGGTGGAAGGCGTGGTGGAGTCGCTCTGATGGAAAACGCCCCCTAGCGCATCCCCATCGCGCGCGCCTGTGCATCTTCCTGCTGCGCCTGTCCCTGCTGTGCCTGCAGGCCTTGCTGCTGCTCGAGCGCCTTCTGCGCCTGCGCTTGGCTTGCCAGCTCGAACTGCTGCAGCGACTCCTGCACCTGCGTCTGCGCAGCCTGTTCGGTGGGCATTCCCGCGCGCAGGTGCGCGGGGTCGTCTGCGCTGCCCTGCACCACGAACAGATTCTTGCCGGCATACGCGTCGGGTGTGGCCTGACTCAGCAACACATGGTCCACGCGCTCCAGACCATTCTCCTTGGCCAACACCAGAAGACTCGCCGTCATACGCTCGCTGGTGGCGTCGAATTCGCGCCCGTGTTTGGCGTCCAGAGCAGCCACGCCTTGGCGAACTTGCTGGTACAGCGGGAAGTCGGGATGGCCTGAGTGCGTGGGATCCTGCGGCTGGACAGGTGCGGCGTCGTGCCGCGGCGCATAAGCTTGGGCAGCGGACTCCTGCGTAACCGCTGCGTGAGCAGAACGCGAGGCAGGATTTGACGTCTCGGCCAGGGTGGCTTGCGCCCATGCAGCAATGTCTTCCCTTGGCGCCGTAGCGCCATGCGTGGCCTGGTCAGCAGACGGCGTACGCTCGGCTCGCTGCCCCTCCTGCAAGGCAACCAGCGGCACGCGGTCAGTGGCATCCGGCTGCGTCACTTCAGCAATCGACACAGCATCCCGGGCGCCCGCCATGGGCACCTCCGCAGACCGCCTCGAGCGCTGCTGTTCAACTTCCGCCTGAGTCGCCTGCGCCGACGTATCACGCACCGCAGCAGGCACGTTCTCAGCTTGCATGGACGCGCGCTCCCTGTCCGCCTCCTCGTGCCTTTGGGCAGGCTGCTCATCCTGGCGCTGTCGCTCTGCACGGCCTGCTTCGGCGGGTGATGCCGCAGCACGCTGCGGCTCTGCTGGCGTCTGCGTCTGCGTTTGCGTTTGCGTCTGGGCCTCCTTCGGTACAGCCGCAGGCTCCACCGGCGGCACTGATGCCGCAACTGCACTGGCCGCAGCCATCTCCGCAGCCTGCGCCGATGCCATGGAAGGCTGATGCACGGCCGGCCCCGGCGCCGCAGTGCGGCCTACCTCGCGCTCGCGCTGCACGTCCATTTCCACCGTAGGCGTGCGCACCGGGTCTGGCTGCGCACCATGGGCCATCAGCGCCGCCACGGCTGCCGCCTGTTGTGCATCGGCCGTCGTAGCGCCCTGGCGGTTCGCCTCATGAAGCGCCTGGCGATGCGCGTCCTGCTCCTTCGGCGACAGCGCTTCGATGCGCAGCTCTGGCGTGTCCGGGACGGGCGCCGGTTGCTCCGGGCGCACGCTCACCGTGTCCAGCGTGGGAACGCCTCCGTCCGCCCGCGCAGGCACCACGGATGCCTGCTGCTGGGTGGACTGGACCCGGGCAATGTCTTCAACCGTGGTAGTCGCGGTAAGCACCATCCGGTTGCCGCCCGCATCGCTGAAGGCGGCAATCGCGCTTTCCGCACCCGGCGCGTGCGTACGCGGATCTGGCATCAGTTCCAGCACCACGTCGGGCGGCCGGCCGTTGCTGGCCAGGCTCTGCTCCACGGCAGCCGATGTGGCACTCAGCTCGGCCTCACTGCGTTCGATACCGTGCTTCTGATACAGCGCCGCCACCTGCCCGCGGATGCCCTCCGGTGCCACTTCCAGGTTGGACCGGATCCCGTCGGCCATCGCGGTCATTTCCGCGACACCGGCGTTCTGGCTGCGCCAGGTAACGTCCAGCTGCTCGGTCATGTTGCGATTGGCCGTACTGTCGAAGATCAGGCCTTCGCTGATCCACCTGCCGTCCGCCTGGCGGGTGTAGTCATTGCCATCGCTGGCCCTGAGCGTATTTGCGTTGTCGCGGGCCTGTTGCACCGCCTGTGGAATGGACGGGTTGTCCGCTCCACCGAAGTCGCTCCAGCGCCCTTGGGCATGCGCCACCATGTAACGCGCGGCCATCGCAGCGGGCGTATTGGCAGCGTTCTGGGCGATCACCGTCCGCGATTGCTCATCCAGCGCCAGTGCCCGCTCGGGCGAGACCGCCTCGTGCCGTGTCACCGGTACGCGGCCGTCCAGCGTCTCTCTGATCTCAAGCTGCCATTCGCGCGATTGCGGATCGCGGACGAACTCCCGGCCACTCTCGAAGGGGGCACGCGGCGGCTGGTCCACGCCGCTGGCGCTGAGCCGATACGGATCCTGCGGCGTCGGCGGATTGGCCAGCCCCAGCTCGTACGAGGCCCGCGCTGCCTGCCAGTTCAACTGGCGTTCCAGCGTGCCTGATGCCACGTAGGCGGCGCGGAAGGTGACGTCCTGCCCCTGCGCATCCTGCACCGGGCGCACCTCTACCCCGCTGCCGGTATCACTGCTCTGCACCTGTTGCTGGTGCGCGCCACGCAGCCAGCGGCCCTCGGCATCGGCCGGGTCGCGCGTCCACGTACGGCCCATCGGGTCGACCTGGGTGTAGATGCGTTCGATATCTTTCTGGTCGGCCCAGCGCTCACCAAGGTAGGCGCCGACCGCGCCGCCGCCGATGCCCGTGGCGAGCGCGCCCGGCCCTGTCCACGAACCCGTGGCGAGCCCAACGCCGGCCCCGGCGACGAAGCCGCCCAGCGCGCCGCCCACGTTGCGGCCCATGAAGTGCGCAGCGGTGGAATCAGCGCCCGCCGCATTGCCCTGCGCGTTCAACTCCACCCACTTGTGGCCCGACGTGGCGAAGTCGTGCGCCAGCAGCGCAACACCGGCCACGCCTGCGGCCTTCATTCCCGGGCTGACGCGCGCACCGTGTGCGGCGTCGCCTGCCATCTCGGCTGCGGCAGCGGCCCCCGGTGGACCACGCGGCGCGCCAGGTTGCCCGGGTGCGTGGGGCGTCATTTCCGCCACATCGGCATACAGGCGTGGGCCTGACCCAAATTGCGGACGCGCAGCGACCCACTCCGCGCGCACGCGCGTCATGTCGGCCAGGTTCAAGGCATGGAACTCATCCACAGGCCGGCTGAAGAGCGTCTTGTTTACCGCATCCCAGCCTTCGATCGGCGTGAGGTGCCGGCGCACGTGCGCCACGTCGACGGCGTGGCCGCTATTGATGGTGGCCTGCTGCGCAATGGTGCGCTCCAAGGCCTGGTACTCCGCAGCGGATGCGCTGACGAAGGCAAGTGGATCGGGGCCGAAGGCACTTACCGGGTAGCCGTTGATGCGTACGTCCGGGTGCTCGAGTGCGGTGCCGAGTTCGAAGTTGCTGAAGCCGCGATTGGGTGGTGCATTTTCGACGAAGGCAAGCAGGGGCTTGCCGGTGGCGATGGCGTTCTCGAAGTACTTTGAGCTACCGGCGTTCCACATCATGTCTCGAAGGGCGCCGGCATGGTCTCTGCCAAAAGGCTCTACTCCCTGAGAGGTCATGAAGCGCTCGAATTTGTGCTGCATCACTGAGAATTCCGGATGCTGCGAAGGCGACTCAAACACCTCCCGTATGTACTTCCCCCATCGCGTGTCACCTATTATCCCAGCCGTTGGACCCACATCCCTCTTGTAGTCCAGCGCATTCTGGTAGTTCCCTACAGCCGAGCTATCGACTCCCGAGAAAGCGAGGTAATCGACTCCGGCTGCAAGCTCCGGGGGATGGAGGCGCAACTTCGCTTCCAGGAATTCTGCGTAGCTCGTGGTTGCATCCGGACCGGACCCTGGGGACTGAAGATAGTTGACTACCCTCTCCATCTTCTCTACTGAAATGGACGATCTGTCAGCCGTATCCTTGGCGCCACGCAATGTCGTCTGAGCAAAGTCGGCAAATTTGAAATCAGCCATCCGTTTATCCTCAGGCCATACGCGCCGGGACTAAGACATCGGCAAGTATTACCTCATCCTCGTATGGCGAGGCATTGCCCAGGCGATCAACCAACCCCTCCTCGATCAGGGTTTCGCGCCTCGTAAGTGCCACATACCGCAGGTCTTCTGAATTGGTAGTCTGCCCTGCAAAAGACATCACAAGCCCACGAGCGATACTTTCCAAGAAAACGGGATCCGCCTCTTCGCTTCCGAATATTGGCTTCAGCCGGAGTATGTCACGCACCACCCGCCCCGGCGTTAGGTTCAATGTATAGGTCCAGACGGGGTGCCCGGAGGTTCGGTCCACATGTTCATCACCTAGAAGACCCAGTCCGCCAACCAGGTCGCCTTGGCGACTGAACTCATACTGGTACTCGATGGAACCGACGCCCTCCGGCTGCTCACAAGGAAGCATCCTGGGACGCAGGATAGAGATCCCACTTTCCTCATCGAACGCCGAATACTCTCGAATGACAAAGTTGACCGCCATGCCTGTACCTCAGAAGATTCTATGCAATGCTAATCTCAACTAATACTATCTTACGCTCTGCTGAAACGGGGCATTCGTCTGAAGCGCATTTTGACCCTCTATTGAATCCTCTTCGGAATCTCGGAGGACTCCCGCATAGCTCCTGATAGCTCCGCGACGCACGCAGAGAGATGTCCGGTCCGCCACACCAACTAGCCGCCGCTTGAACTGCGCAACATCGCACTCACCGGATACCCATTGATGACTCCGTTCGGAAGCGTCAGCAGGGTAGCCAGCTCAAACCTGCTGAAGCTGCCGTCACGCGGAGCGTTCTCAACCAATGCCAGCAGTGATCCCCCAGCAGCTACCGCGTTGGTGATGTACTCCGCACACCCGGCGTTCCACATCATGTCATGGAGCGCACCGGCGTACTTTTCATGGAAGGGCGCGATGCCCTGCTCTTTCATGAAGGCTTCAAGGGCCTGCTCCATCAGCAGGAAATCAGGATGCTGGTCTGCATTGATGCGCAGGTCTCCGATGAACATTCCCCAGGGCGTGTCACACATCGTGCCGTAAGCCTCTGGTGCATCTTCCACGTACGCCAGCGCGCTCGCATAGTTGCTCGTTCCCGCACCATCGATGCCGGAAAAGCTGATGTAGCGCATGCCATCGGGGAGCTTGGCTGGGTGCTCCTTCAGCTTTTCCACGACATACGTGGCGAAGCTCGCACCGGGAGCAGGCCCTGAGCCCGGCGAGGTCAGGTACTGAATCGTCCGCTCAACCTGCTCGCTCGACAAAGCGCTCTGATCACTGACGTTATGCGCGCCTTCCAGCGTCCCGCGCGCGTAGTCACTGAACGTGAGGTTGGCCGTACGAACCGTCTCGGCCGGCACTGGAGAGAATTGTTTCTTCAGCCAAGACCAGATTGCCATTGTGGGAGATCACCTCAGGATTAGGAACTACGAACCCTGACTGGATCAGAGTGTCGACAGTTGTCAGTGCCACGTAGCGCAGATCGCACGCATTTTTTGGCTTACCGGTGTGGGCCTTCACCAGCCCTCGCGCCATGCCAAACAGGAATCTGAGGTGATCTTCCGGATTTTCTATCGAAGCTCTCGGCTTCAGCATCGACAAGATCATCTGGCTATTAAAAAGCTCGAGGCCCAGCAGCGTCACGTCATGCCCCCCAAGGTTGATCGTCGTGTTGTGGCCCCATACCCCCAAGCCGCCAATCCGCCGACCGTTCTGATAGAACGCATATTGGTACTCCGTTCCCGGGCTGCCATCGGGCATCGTCATGGGAAGGGTGCGCGGTTCCGGAATGGTGATGCCACTGGCGGCATCGTAGGCAGCGCCCCTGCGTGACTGGAAATCGAGCGGCATGCTTCCTCCTTGAATAGAGCTGAACGCGTTGAGCCATGCCACTCAGGGCGGCACCCCAACTCTCCCCACCTCAGCGCAGCTTGTAAAGCACCGCCGCGCCCGGGCGCGCCTCAAATGCAGGCACGGTCTGCTGGGTCAATGCATTGCCCTTGGCGTCCCAAACCAGCGTCTCGACCGGGTAGTCGTCCTTACGCGTCATCTCACCGATCTTGCTGACGATCACCGCCGGTGCGTCAGCGGCGTCCGGGTTCCAGGCGAACACGCCCACGCGGCCATAGAAGACTGCCGGGGCGGAGGCATCCAGGCTGCGGTCCGGGCACATCACTAGGCCGCGGTCGATCATGACGCGCAGCGCGCCGACCGGCACCTTGTTCACTGTCGGCGTGGTGCGCTCGGCGCTGTGGCCGGGGCAGACGTTGGCGGCGCGGGTGACCATGTTTGCGGCAACTTCGCGATCGGCCTGCGCGAAGGCCAAGGCGGGGCTGAGGCAGAGGGCGATCAGGGCCAGGGCAGACGTCCGGGTCATCGCAGGTTCCTTGGGTGGCCATGGGGCGAACTTAGCAACGGCCGGGGGATGAGTTGCAAAAATAATGTGAGGCCGGGTGTCGCGCTGGGCTGCCATCGCGTTCGTAATAGACCACTGCGGGGAGCCTCGGGCTCCCATGCCGGGGACGGGCGTGGACGACGCTTGCGAGGCTTGTGGGGAATCGCCGCCCTGTCACTTTTGCAGATTCGCCCATGTACGCAATGGCCTATGGCTGATGGTATGGACGCGCTGGCGACGAAGAGCGTCAGCCGGGATTGGCATCCTGTTTGTGACTGAATATTTTGCTCTGTTTTGCCCTCTGGGCACGGCGGAGAATGCACTGCATCGTGCACCGGTCATACGGTGGGCGGTGCGTGGGGATCCCTGATCCGCCGGCAATTTTTGTTCAGTCACCCGGTATGCCAACCCGCATCGCCCGCCACCTGACGCTTCGGCGCAGGTGGCCTCAAGCCTTGTGAGGTACGCCGATGGATTCGCACTACCCTCTTAGCGCAAAGCGTCTGTACGCCCTGATGGGCGACAAGATGCTCGACTTCCCACCGCAGTTTGTCGAGCGCCTCGAGCGGCGGCTGGAAGCGTTCGAAACCTCCCGCACCAACAAGCACGTCGTGGTGCCGCTGCGTCTGGTTTCAGACATCCAAGATGATGCAGCGCCGACGGATGGCGACGGCGGTGAGGAACCTCAACGCGCCGCACTGGTCGCGGTACCCATTCGCAACCTCCAGGCGTTGGCATCGATCCTCGAGATACTGCATTCGGTGCATCTGGGCAAACAGGATGTGCAGTCCGAAGGTGGCTTCAGCAGCCTGATGGTGGAGGGCCTGATCGTCTCCGGACGGGACCTTGTGCGGTCATCGGCAGACGCCATGTGGAGGCAGGAATGACCACTTACGAACATGACAGCACCCGCGTCACCAATCCGCGGGCCACTGTGACGGCCGAGCAACTGGACAGCTACCTGCGCACGGCCGAATACGATGAAGCCGCCCTCGTAAACACGTTGCTGCTGGCATGCGAGCTGCATGGCATTCAGCACGCCGCGCGGGAGTGCATCCTGAGCGAGGCCATCCTGCGGCGGCATTTGAACGGCAAGCGCCCTTTGTATCTCGACACCTTGCTGGGCGTAATGCGGGCGCTCGGTCTGCAGTTTCGGGTGGAGGTGATCTGAGTGGGTGCGTCGTGCCTGGATCCGGCGTGGCTGGCTGCGTTTGACGCCACGCTGGTGCGCTACTTCGCCCTGGATCACGCGGGTGCAGGCGCGGATACGGCCGTGCTGCAGCGGTATGCGGATCTGCCGGGGGATCAGGCGGCGATGGCGTTTGCGGAGGACTATGAGCTGGCGCGGTTGGACTGGTGGTCGTGGGGGCGGGTCTGAACCGTGCCATCACGTTGCGAGCGTAATCAGTGAAGGTGCGCGAGCAGATTCGAAGAAAAGGTCCTCTCCGCTCCTGCTGATCAATGGGCCGACACCCCTTGTCGCCACGAGAAGCACACTGTCAGTGATGGATCGCCAAACCGGCACGGAAGCCGCTCCTATCACCCACTGACACCGAGGGAATGA
Organism: Stenotrophomonas sp. CFBP 13724; assembly: GCF_014841975.1. NCBI lineage: Bacteria > Pseudomonadati > Pseudomonadota > Gammaproteobacteria > Lysobacterales > Lysobacteraceae > Stenotrophomonas > Stenotrophomonas sp. CFBP 13724. Next base: position 87,895 of record NZ_JACYUW010000002.1, on the reverse strand, counting down.
ATGTTCAGGATTATCGGCGCAACTATCGTCTATGGATTTGCGATCTACGGCCTTCGCCGTTGGCTCACGGACAGCCACGACATCTCCAATCGCATCTGAGGGTGGCACCCGATGAGCCTGTCCGCACGTGCGTGGATTTACTACTGCAGGGATTGCGATTGGAAGCGGACGGCCACTCGGCCAACGATTTCCGGAGGGGAGCCAGATACCTGGCTCCGCTCCTGCCCGCACTGCCGATCTGCGGCCTTGGCGTGCGTGCGGTCGGGGGACCCCGCCATGAACCCGGGTGACCTTCCCCGCGCGTGGCGCAGAACCGAGGGCGAAATCTAACCCCTGCTATCAGGCAGCGCCTGAAGCATTTCACAAGCCCTGACATTCAGCGCGACGAAGTCATACCAGGACATGCTGGAAGCATAGCGCTGCGCAAACTGGCGATCGACCCGGCAGATGTCCGGTCGGTCCTCGTAAATTCCGCAGGTTCTGGTCAAATCGACGAAGTGACGGCAGGTCCCATCACCCCGGTCGAAGCCACGCGTCTCCTCGGCCTTGTCGACATTGCGACAGCAAAGGCCACACCTGTTGCAGGGAAACGGCTCTATCACGGAGTGCCCAGTCCCGCCAGCCACTTGCGGGTGCTGCCTGCATCGCCCAATGCAAACGGCAACACGATATCGCGCTTCTCGACTTCGAACTTCAGCACCATAGCCCGCTCCAGCTCCGAGTTGCACGTCGACAGCTCAGCTGCGAAATCAGTCAGTGCACCAGGGTCAACAGCCAATTCAACCTGCGCCAGCTCAAGCAGGTAGGAATCTAGTTGTGCATTCACTGCGGTGAACTCAGCCAGCGTCTGCACGTGCTTACTGCGCGCCATGAAGTCCCATAGGCCTGCCGCCAGTGAACTATGCAGCAGCGACCATGTCAGGCCCATCGCCACCAAGCCGCTGACCAGCGCTGACAGAAACGAAGCGAGAGCTCCGCCAACCACCGGTGTGGTCAGCAGCGGCGCCAGCTTGGCCAGAACCAAAGAGCCGGCGACTGCACCCGCCCCCACCGTAAGGGCAGCGATGACCGCACGGTACTTCTCGGTTTCGTTCAAGCCTTCCGGGTTGAACATCATCACCTTGAATGCAGCGACCAGCGATCCCCACATTTCGCGGATGATCTTCCCTGCGCCACGCGTAGTAGTAGCGAATACGTTGATCAGGACAGTGGTGAGGTTGGCCGCCACACCGCCCGAGAACCCGGTTACAAACTCCGAGATCAAGTCGCGGAAGCGCGCCTGCACACGGGTCCAGATGCCTTTGAGAAGAGAGCCGATCCGACGCATGAAGCGGTCAAAACTGAAGCGCTTGCGCAGCCCCTTCATCGCCTTGGGAAGTTTGGCGCGGAGCTCGAACCAGACTTCAGCGGCGATCATCCCCAGCACCTGTCGAAGTCCCATGCGGACACCGGTATCGAGCGAGGTGACTGCTGTGTTCTTCAGGAACTTACTGCCTGCGTAGTAAGACTGATTGATCTCCCTCTCGTACTCGCTGCGGGCCTCCGCATCACGTGCACGCATACCGTCGGCATCAATGGACTTGAGCACGTCGGTGCTCTCGCGAATCTTGCGAATGCCCGCTTCAACCTGCCTGGCTTCGTGCTGCTGCTGGGGCGTCTCGCGCGGCATGCGCTCGAGATCCGCCTGCATACGAGTCAGCTTGGTCTCGTTGAGACCGATGGTCCTGGACACATCACGCAGGTAAGCATCCGCGGGCTTGTCCTGCTTTGAGCAGTTGATAGTGTTGTGGGTGGACTGCAGGTTGCTCTGCTTGTTCGCCAGCTCCACACCATCCAATCCCGCCAGCACGCGACCGGGGTCATTATGAATCTCGTTCGCGGATATCACGTGGTCGAGGGCGCGCTTGTCTCCTGCCTTCATGGTGATACCACGATAGGGATCGAACAGCGTCCCGGCGGCGTGCGAGTCCTTGTCCGCAGCGCCCTGAGCCTTATACCCGGCGTGCTTGTGATAAGGACCCGGATCGTAAGCACCCCGCGCTTCAAAACGCGCTTTCTCTGCAGCACTCGAAACGCCTGCACGTACGTGGTGGATCGTATCCACGTTCCCGCCCACCTTGTCTTCCAGCACCAGGAAGTCCAAGCCGAAGCTGGTGGCAAGGCTCTGCACCACGGTTTTTTCGAGCTCAGGGAGCCAGTTGAATTCGTGCTCTGCGTAGGATTTGATCATGGCTGGCAGAAGGTCCGGAATGAGAAGGTGGGGTGCCGTTGGCCGACGCGCCGCGTCGGCCAACGGTTTGGTCAATCAGGCGTTGAAGCGCATGGCACTGTTGAGGCCGGTCGCAACAGCTGCCCTTACGCCTTCGGTGTTCAGGATCATCGAGCCGTCGGTGTCGACCTCCATCGTCGGCATACCATCCGGGCCGACAACCACGTCGCCGTCCTTCATCTTTACCTTGAAGAGCGGCGTGGAGATGATGTCGGTCAGGATCGAAGCGAGAGCGTATCCGTTGCCGATGGCTGACATGATTTCGTCCTCGAACTTGGCCAGTTCCTCGTCCACATCACGGCCGAAGCGGCGCACGCTGCCGATGAAGGTATCGATGCCTTCCAAGGTGTCGAGGTAGCGGTCAAAGTTGACGCGGAGCTCCTCCAGCGCAGACCTGACCTGGCGCGCAGCGACGTCCGTGCTTGCCAGCGACGTCGTTGCCGACTCAAGCTTCCCGATCGCCAGGTCGACCTTGATCCGGGCGTCCTTCGCATTCTTGAGCGCCTCCGAAGCGTGACTGTCGTAGGCCCAGCCGGCGATGGCAAGGATCGGCGCAAACACCGCCGCACCCAAGATCGCGGTGCCACCGGCAATACCCAGCCCGCCCGCTGCCAAGGACCCGCCGCCGATCGCGGCCAGCGTCGCATTGGTCGCTGCCGCACCGGCCAGCGATGAGATCGCTGTGCCAGTGGATGCGGCCGCAAAACTCATCACGCCGCCATAGACGGCGAATCCGGCTGCAACGCCAGACGCGCTGGCCCCAGCTACACTGCCCAATACGCTCACGGCGGAATATGTGTAGGCCTCCACCTTCTGAAGCGTGTGCCGGGGCAGCTTCACTTCCAGCTTGATATCGCGGCTTTGGTTCAACTGCTGCAGCAGCGCGGCGGACAGAGTCGAGAAACGCTCGAACTCCTTACCGATGTTCAGTTCCAGCTTGCCCAGCTCATCCAGCGCGGCCAACGTCTTCTTCTCCTGGCGATCGAACTGCTCACGTCGCACGTCATAGCGTGCGCGTGAGTCGTCGACGATCTCATTGGATTCACTCTGCTTCTTATAGCCGTCGTAACCTTTCTTGGCACCGATGGCAGCCGCGGCGGCAACGCCGAGACCGATGATGATTGGGATGGGCATGTCATTTCTTCCTTGGTAGTGAGTAATGCAACAGAGGATTCAGACAACGAGTACCTGAGAGATCAGGCGGCGCCACACGCATACCACCGCGCAGCAGGTTCAAGTCGGGACGCGATCTGCTCGCGAAGGGCAGCGGGCGCGCTGATGCGGATGCGTTCGGCCTGCGCCAGAAGCCAGGTCGCCATCTCCTGGTCATCTGGCACCTGCACCTGAAGGCGCAGCCATTCGCTTCCCGCAATGGGTAGAAGCTGCTGGCCATGTGCCAATGGTGTCTCAGCCAATGCCCAGCCGAGTTGCGGATGCACTTCTGCGTCAAGCGCGAGCTCGCCTCCGGCGCTCCGAGGGCTGAAGGCTGCAGATTTCAGGTAGTCGTCCATGTCGAAGCCGTGGTCGTCTGCCACCTCGTCCAGCACGGTGACACCGTGCAGCCGGTGCAGGGCGAAATGACGAAAGTCGGCGAAGCCGGCTACGCGAGCGATCAGGTAAGTGCTGGCCCCCCTCGACGCCAGCCCTGCGGGATGCAGGTCCATTTCCCTGGGTACTGTCTTCGTCCGGCTGAGGTAGCGGACCCGCAGAACGTGACCACGAAGCAGTCCCTGCGATACGCCATCCCACACCTGCGGCTCCACTGTGGCGGGGACGAGCGGCTTCACGGACGGTACCGCACGAACGCGGCGGGCCCATTGCGAAAGTTCGTTCTTTTCGAGGGTCTGCAGTAGCTCGCGCGCTTCGGTGAACTGGGGGTCGAGCAGGTCCATGACGGCAGGCGGAAGTACCTGGCGGAGATGGGCCTCGGCCATGTTCATCGCCAGCGCCGCAGCCGGGCTGATGGCCGGTACGGTTGTCTGGGCAGTGGCCGCGAACGACCACCGATAGGGCCGTATCCTGCGTATGGCAGGATCGCTGTCCTCCGAGCTGCAGACCAGCTGGAACAGGGTGCTCAGCTTGCCAGCCAGGTCGCGCTGCAGCGAGCGCACGTTGATCTGGAAACCTTCTGCTTGGAGTGCGTCGCGAAGCTCCACCGTGGACACACTGCGCGGGTACCTCGGAATCAGGCGCAGCAGTACCAGGTTCCTCGCCAACGGATCTTTGTTTGATCTTTCAGTCATGGGATCAGGCTTTTCGCTGAGACGGCAGGACACCGCCTTCAAGGGTCGACCTAGCCTGCCGCCACCACGCGACATTGCATGTCGCATGACCCCTTATCGGAGTCGGATAGCCACAGGACAGCCGTTCCCCGCCATTTCGGCGGGAACATGGGATCAATCCTGTAGTGGCTTCCGGGAAGCTCGTCGGCCCGCATCACGCGCGTCGCCGGACACCGTGAGAAACGCGCTGCATGAGCGTCTGCACATCACTTGTCGCTGCGGCGGCATTGACCACGCCGCAGTAAAGAATCCGTTCATTACACGCCCCCCTGTGGGCATTCCATTACCTGCAAGTCTACGTGATGCAGTTATCGTTTTGGCAAGGGCGGGTGTCGGGATATTCCTGACACTGGCGAGGCTTCTGTCGCGGCGACGGATTCGTACTACCTCACCAAATGCAACGATTCGCTGTGCTGTAAGTCGCTGTATATTCGTCGCGCCTCATCCCATGACGCGATAAATCATGCGGGGCTTTTGGATCAGCCATTGCGTTGCTGCAATGGGGTACAACAGATTACTTACAGGGGACTTACAGGATGGCTCTTGATCTTACCGACACCGCGGACCTGAAAAAGGCCAGCGCGAACGCGATCGAACTGCATCGCAAGTTGCATCGGCTGGATAGTTGGATCGAGCGCCTATCCGACTGGCTACGGCACGTCGAGTCGGTCGACCACGACACCTTCGTCGGCACGGCCTTTCAGCAGCAGCTTTGGGACAGCCAGACGATTGCTGCGACGGGTCAAGGGCATATCGATGTGTCTGCCATCATTTCCAACGTCGCGATCGCGGAGCGTCTGTGGACGTTGAAGGAGACTCTGCTACCCCAATCAATCACTGAACGGATTGCGTGGTTGGGCGAGGTGTGGGAGGAGATCTCCACGCTGTTGGAGCCCCTGACCACGCGAAAGCCAAGGCTCAAGATGTATCGCGTTTTCGCCTCGCTGTGGCCCGAGCAGTTCACCACGGTTGCGCACTACCAGAAGCTACAGATGCTGGGTAAGGCGATGGGTCTTCCGAATAGTTCCGACCATCGAACAGAGCTGCACCAGCGAATCCTTGAGCGACTGGATGACGCAGGCGTCGTCACTTCAAGCCGCGAGGAGCGTATGACCTTGCCATGGGTCCTTCTCGTGCATCACGTACAGGACAACGGCGGTGGAGCGACCGAGCTTCCAAGCGAGTCAGCCGGAGACCTCAGGCTTAATCCGCTGCCCGCGGGGCGGCGTCGGCGCGGCATGCTTGCCATCAACGGTTCGGTCGCAAGCGTGCTGGCAATGCTCGAGTTCGCCAAGGGTGGACGCAAGCGCGCTGATTTCCTCGAGCACATCCGATCAGTGAATCCCAAGCTGGCAACGAACTCGCTCGGCACCAATCTACATGCGCTGATCGCCGAATGGGGTGCCCTGCGCTCATCGGGCGATGATCTCTTTCTGACGCCTCGCGGTGAAGCCTTTTTGGAGTCGGGAGAACCGGAAGAAGTCTCTGATTGGTTGCTCACCCAGGTGCTGGGATTCGACAACCTGTTGCATATGCTCAAGGACGGGCCCTTGCAGCACAAACAGGTCATCACTCGCCTCCAAGGGGTCAATCCGGGCTGGACGAGCAACTTTGCGCCAACCGTCCTCATCAACTGGGCCAAGGGGATGGAGCTGGCCGAGCTCGATTCAGCAAAGATCCTCCGTCTTACTGAGCGTGGACAACAATGGGCGTCACGCATCCATTGGACCCCGGGGGCGCTAGCACCCGTCGTCAAGCACGTCATCGATGCGCCCGTAGCATCGCGTACAGCCCAAGTGGACGATCTTTGGTCCCAGCTGCCAACGCTGAAAGAGATCCGTACGGCATTTCCGGAGGACCTGGTATTTGATGCCAGCCTCATCGCACAGCTGCACGCCGGCCTGTGGAACCGCCGCCATCAACGTCGTCATTTTGCGGTACTCACCGGCCTGAGCGGTGCGGGCAAGACCCAGTTGGCAATTGGCTATGCCAAGGCACTTTGGGCTGATCAAGCCGCAGAGGATCCAAGCGAGCGCGGCTGGCACGTGGTGGCGGTGCAACCTGGCTGGCACGATCCGAGTAGCCTACTTGGATACGTCAACCCCATCGATAGCGACGTCTACATGCGGACCGGCTTCCTTGAGTTCCTGCTACGCGCGAGCGCTGATCCCGATCGTCCTTACGTTGCCCTGCTCGATGAGATGAACCTTTCGCACCCAGAGCAGTATCTGGCACCGCTGCTATCGGCGATGGAGAGCGGTGACGATATCGAGCTGCACGCACTTGGCGATGAGGTGGGAGACGTACCCGGTCGCATTCCCTATCCCTCCAATCTGGTACTTATTGGCACTGTGAACATGGATGAGACCACGCACGGCCTGAGCGATAAGGTCCTTGATCGAAGTGCGGTCATCGAGTTCTGGGACATCAATGTCATTGATTATCCAGGTTGGGAGAAGGAGACCAACCTGCCAGCTCACGACGTTGCCATGGTCCGCGACGTACTGGTCGCCCTGATGGCGCCGCTGCGCGCGGTTCGACTGCATTTCGGTTGGCGCACTATTGCTGATGTGCTGGGCTATGTCGAGGCAGGTGTCGAGGGTGGGGAGCTCTCCGCAGCGGAGGCACTGGATCACTCCGTGTACGCCAAGATTCTGCCCAAACTTCGTGGAGAGGACACCAAGCGTCTGCGCGATGCTTTCGATGAAGTGGCGCGTATCCTTGTCGATAGAAAGCTGAACCGCTCTGCTGCCAAGGCGCAGGAGATGTGCTCGGATCTGCGCGAGCAGGGCAGCGCACGATTTTGGCGATGATGCCATGTTGATCTTGACGTGCACCGATCAGTTCGATGCCCATTTCGAACTCACGCCGGGAGCGCCATGCAGTGGGTTCCGCGAGAATGGCGTGTACCGGTTCGCCGGACTCCCGCCCGGCGCCTCGCTGTACATCGACGAAGCGCGTGTGGATTCGGAAAGCACTTCAGGTGGCACACAGTTACGCTGGCAGCCGGGTTTCTACGCTGGCGAAGTGTCGGTGGAAGTCCTCGATGCCTACGGCGAATTGCTGGCCTCTTACCGCCTTGACGTCGGCACAGACGAGAGCAAGTTGGGTGGAGGCTTGTTTCAGCAGATGCTCGATGCCATTCATGCCTATGATCCCGAGCTGGTATTCGGCACGGAGTCGGCTCAATCGAGTATCGGCAAAAATGGTGACGTGACCAGTCTATTGCTGCAGTACGCCCGACTTCGTAGATACGCGGACGATCTGGTCAGGTCGTACCATGCGATCTCTGCACAGCCACTCACGCGGCTCCGGCATCAGCGCCAGCGGACGTCGTTCCAGCGCGTGCGACGCATCGACGTCACTTCGGCACGGCGCTTCATGCGCCAGCCTGGCGCCGTGTCCATCCTGCGAAAGGGGCCTGTACTGGAGTCCCATGCCAGCCCACCCGCGTTCGATGTCATGCATGGAATCGAGGACGTCAACAACCCGGCCAATCGTGCCCTTGCCGGGGCCTTGGCCCTACTTCGGCTCCGCTGCAGACTCGTGGCCGATGCGCTGGTCAGGCTCTCCGCATCCGAGAGGCAGGACAGTGCCCGCGCTCCGTTGGCGAATCGGCTGGATCGCAAGCTGATGTTCGTGGAGGCATTCTCGCGGCAACTGGCCTCGATAGCTAAGCTACCGCCGTTTTCGACGATCACGCGCGCCGCGATGGATTCAGCTGGCTTAACCGCCATCTCTGCCCACCCGGTCTATGCGCGAGCTTACCGGCTCGCGTGGGCGTCGCTCAGACCAGGCGTCGAAGGTCCCGCCATCGATGAGAGCCTTTGGCTCAGTCCGACATGGGAGATCTACGAACGCTGGTGCTTCATTAGTGTCGTTATGGCATTGCGCGAGTTGTATCCGCGGCTTAAGTGGACATGTCAGCGACGTCGACGGGTGGATGTCATCCGCCACGTTGGCACTGGCGACGGCACCCGGATAGAGGCGTCGCTACAGCGTACCTTCCTGTCTGCCAGCAAATCTATGACCGGGATGCGCAGCGCATCCCTCCAACTGAGACCTGACATCGTCGTAACGGCCGAAGTAAGCGGCCAGCGACGCATGGTTGTGCTTGATGCCAAGTACCGCACGTCAAGGCGCAACGTACTGGATGCCATGCAATCTGCGCATCTTTACCAGGACGCATTGCGATGGGATGGACGACGGCCCGATTGCTCGTTGCTGCTTGTTCCGCGTGGCGGTGGGGCGCCTTGGCTGGAAGAGCCCGCTTTTCATGAGTCGAACCGGACCGGGATTCATGTTTTGTCCCCTGAGGATGATGCTGAGGGTTTGCGGGTACTGCTTGGTCGCTGGCTTGGCGTGAGACCGTGACCGCTTACCGGAATGTTGACGGACCTGCTTTTATAGTTTGGCCGGTCAAAACCAAGGGAATGGCTTCATGAGCGTCATGCCACCAAGCCGATGCCTCGCCTTGGCAATGGCCGCGGCCCTCAGCGCTACGGCCTGCGCCAAGTCCGCCACCGCTGAGAAGGGTGAAAAGGAAGCTGCCATGTCAGAGAACAGTGCCGAAAGCCGCACATTGGATGGTTACACGTATACGACCAAGCCCGTGGAGGCACGCATCGGGCCACACCGGTTCGCGTTCCCCGCCAACTACTACGATGACCAGATCGGCCCTGCCGTCGGCGGTGGCGTAGGACTTACCCTCATGTGGCCAAGCCTGCAGGCGGCCCCGCCCGGAACACGCCCTACCCGCTCCATGGCGGATCACTACCGCGCTATCAGCGTCTCGATCGACTACGTGGACAAGGTTCCGATATCTGGGCTGCTGCAGCGCATGGCCAGTAACGAGGCGACGACTGTAGACGGCGCGATCGAGCGTACAGACCCCCGACGGCGGCTGGATCTACGGACTCCCGGAACTCCTCAGTTCGGCCTCATCCCATACGCCATTGATGAAACGAAAATGGAGGCCTACGCCGAGGTGTATTCGACGCAACGCGGCGAGGCGCCAGCGCGGAATCCGCGGACGGAGAAGGAGTGGTATGTCGCCCGCTCAGGGGACGATGAGCTCACCACGTTCATCCGGTGCGACCAACCGCTGAACGGTCTGAACGGCCTGGTCATTGAGGGTGAACTGCTGGTTCCCGACGATGCACCCGAGGTCGCCAGCTGTACCCACAACGTGGTCGATATTCCTGACAGTCTCGCGATGACGATCCGCTACCCGCGCGTGCTGCTCAAGGACTGGAAGGCAATCGAGGATGCCGTACGAGCAATGATGGCTCGCTACAGGCTTCGGATAGTGGGCACCGTGGGCTTCGCCAGCGTGAGCTAGCAGTTCACGGCATCGTAGAACCACAGCCCATTCGACTCTGTGGCGGTGACAATCCCGGCCTGCTCAACGGCATCCTTGAAGAGTCGATCGCAGAAGACTCCTCCGTGGAACCTGAGCCTGAAGACGTGCGAAGGACCCAGCACTTCAGGCTTGAACGCCAACCGCACGTCGCCAGTCAGCCCATAGAACTTGCCATTCTCGAACTCGTCGCTGATTTCAACGTTGAGCTGAGACGCGTCTTCGTCCAAAGCATCCAACGTACGGACCACGTCACAGAGAAATCGTGAGGGTCCTTTCGAGCCATCTACGAGGCGATAGTCAGTCTCTACGAAGGCGAAGGCACCGGCATCCACTGTTTCCATTACGTGGCGAAGCCGGTCGGACACCAACCAGTAGCCGCTCATTCCGCCCTCAAGGTCCCCTGGCAACACGCCTTCGCGGGGGTCGTACACCAGCCGTGGCTGCTCGCGCAGCGGAGGAAAGCCTCCAGCCTTGGGCCGCAGGACGATCCTTGGCAGAGTCAGTAACGCCCGTTCGTTGGCAAAAAAGACGCCATGGCCTTTACCGCCTCGAAGGTCATCCGGCCGCAGCTGGAAGAACTCTCCCTTCCGTGGCTGATTGGTGTATGGCATGCAATGCGTCCTGTTTAGGTGGGCGCGGGCTCCAAGTGCCAACAGGTTAACCTGCATCAGCGGTGAGCGAGTCGATTGGCGCTTGGACGGATGGGGTTCTAGCAGTGTCGCTTGCCTCACTGGAGCTGCGAGGCAACCATCACCTGCGACTATATGGAATAGTGACCGTGAGGTTGCAGGGCAATTGCGCCTGTCCATGTCGTATCCGGCATACTTCTACCTATCGAGTGGACGATTAGCATAGGGAAGGAGGTAGGCGCCATGGATGATTGGAACCACGAGCAGCTGGCCGCATCTGTTGAGGCATACCGTTGGATGCAGGGCCGCGTAGACGTCGGTCTCAAGGTCAACAAGGCGCAGCTCTATCGTGAGCTTTCCCTGAAGCATGGTCGTACTCCCAAAGCTTGGGAGTACCGAATGCAGAACATCTCGCATGTTTTGCAGCTGCTCGATGAGGATTGGCTCACTGGCCTGACACCAGCGAAGAATGTTGGCTCAGGGATTATTGAGGCTTTGATCAAGATCCTTGACGTCAGGCCTCCCACAGCTGTCTCGGGCGAAACGCTGAGCCGTCTTGAGGAGCAGCGCCAGCTCGTCGACCAGTCTGGATTCTTCCTCCCTGGCACAGTTGAAGATCAAAGAGACCGCGTGCTTGCTTCTGTTGTGCAACGCCAAGGGCAGCGGGAGTTTCGGCGAGCGCTTCTGCAAGCGTATCGAAACAAGTGCGCCATAACGGATTGTGGGGTGGTCGATGTCCTTGAAGCGGCTCATATTTATCGTTACATGGGAAGAGAGACAAACATCGCCTCCAACGGACTACTGCTCCGGGCTGATGTTCATACGCTCTTCGATCTTAGGCTGATTAGCATCGACTCGTCGGCGATGCGAGTCTGCGTTGCACCCACGCTTGCGGGATCTGAGTACTGGGCACTAAGCGGCAAGCCCTTCGCAGGGCCATCCGCCGAAGGGTTTCTGGTTGATCAGGGCCAGCTTGCGAGGCATCGAGCGAGCTGCAACTGGTAGTCAAGATTTCGAAGGCTTCTTTGATGCGTCATCTTCCAAAACCTGCTCTGCCGACAGTTTCTTCAGGCGGGTGTTTTCAGGCTTAAGCTCCTTGAGCCACTTGGCGTCTGGCACGCTCATGCCACCGGATTTAATGCGCGAGAGGTAGCACGAGCGTCGGTGAAGCCAAGCTGGCCGCACAGATCTTCAGTCGGCATACCGGCCTCACCTTCGCGTAGGAAGCCAATGACCTGTTTTTCGGAGAATCACTTCTTCACGTTCAATCCTTGTCACTGAGGATTGGACTGCAAACCGTTGTGCTACTCAATCTCGGGGATAAGTTGGGAGGATCAGCGCGTCCGAGTCTCAAGGAAAGCCTGTCCTGGGATCCTGCAGCTCTCTTCAACCAGGACGCAGGTTCACATTCAGTCGTCCTCGTGATAGAAGGAGCAATGATGAACTCCCTCTTCGCTGAAGCTGTGCCTATCGCTGATGACTCCGCCTTAGCTGGGGTGGCCGCTGTGCTTTTAAGAGACGGGGACCTTCTAACTAAGGTTGGCAGGGCCCTTAGGACTGCGTTCGACGAAGTCATCGATGCTCCTCGCACGGGGCGTTATTGCATTGAGCAGCTCGAGAAAACGGAGAAGACCTACATTGGGACGAAGGTGGAAATCCTCCTTCGGAAGGCACTTTTTCTGGAGCGCGGCAGGTACCTGGACAACCTCATTGCGGGTCAAGAGGTAGACACCAAGTTCACGATCAAGAACGACTGGATGATTCCCCAGGAGGCGATGAATCAGCTTTGTTTGCTCGTCCGCGCAGATGACTCCAAAGGCATCTGCGAGCTAGGCTTACTAAGGATGACGCCTGAGGTATTGGGGGCAGGCAAGAATCGAGACGGAAAGAAGTCCGTTTCAGCGGCAGGGAAGCGCCAGATTCGATGGTTAGTTCAAGGCCCCATGCCTCGCAACTTCATGCTGGACCTGGAAGACACGATTCGTACCAGAGTTCTATCTCAGACAAGCGGACGTCAACGGGTCCGATCACTGTTTACGAACGCAACGGGCGTTTTGATTCCACGCAACGTCATTGAACAGTTGGCCCAGCAGAGAGATGCCGTCAAGCGAGCACGCGAGATGAAGGCTACGCTCGCCGAAGAGGGTTTTCAGGTCCTTTGCGCGACCTACCTCGTCGATCGCGAGGTCATGATAGCTAACGGGTTCTACCCTACTGAGCGCGATGAGTGGCTGAGCTTGCGAACCGGCTGATGGGCCGTGCCTGCGGAGGGCGCAGCAGCGTCGTTGCATATAGATGAGCCGGAGCTGCGCACGGCCAGATCCCTGGCTACTCTAGTCACATCTCTGGCGATTGCTGCGCTGTGGTCAACGGCCCCCAGGACTGAACCTAGACTACTTGCACTCGGTCACAAGCTTGGTACGCTGGCGTGCGTCGGACGCCGCCCGGGCGCACGAGGCGTGACGAGCAGCAAAGACGCAGGTTGTCAACCCTCCTAGTCTCAGCGCTTGATACCGTGCCAGTGTGTACTTGCCGGTGACACCCCCATCCAAACACCTTATGCGGCCTACAAGAGGCAATTGCAGCATTCGCTGCAGTCATGACCTTTAACCCGCCGCATTGCGATCTGAGAGTTACATGAGTCAATTCACTTCCCTAGAAATGTGCGCTGGAGCCGGTGGTCAAGGTCTCGGCCTGGAGATGGCCGGCTTCGAGCATTCCGCGCTCGTAGAGTGGGAGCCGGCAGCGTGTCAGACGCTTCGGTTCAATCGTCCCGCTTGGAACGTGATCGAGGGAGACCTTCGCGAGTTTGATGCATCCCCGTACATAGGTGTTGAGCTTGTGGCCGGCGGCGTGCCCTGCCCCCCGTTCTCCAAGGCAGGGAAGCAGCTCGGCGCGGACGACGAAAGAGACCTGTTTCCAGAAGCGATTCGAATTGTCGACCAAGTTCGTCCCCAAGCGGTCATGCTTGAAAATGTTCGCGGGCTTCTTGATCCGGTCTTTGCTGACTATCGAAAGAACGTAGAAAAGCAGCTTAAGAAGCTCGGCTACGTTGGTGACTGGAAGTTGATACAAGCCTCGGACCATGGAGTGTCACAGCTGCGGCCACGCGTGATCTTTGTCGGGATTCGAAAGGAGTTCGCCTCTGATTTCTCCTGGCCCGAACCCAGTGAAATGCCCCCCAAGACGGTGGGGGTCCTTCTTCACGATCTTTTGGGGGAACGAGGTTGGAAGGGCGTCGATGCCTGGCGTGAGGGCGCCAATGCTATCGCGCCAACCTTAGTGGGTGGCTCGAAGAAGCATGGTGGGCCAGACCTTGGGCCGACGCGCGCCAAGAAAGCGTGGGCGGCGCTTGGGGTTGATGGTATGGGCCTTTGGGATCAGGCGCCGGAACCTGACTTCGTGGGAATGCCTCGGCTCACTCCCAGGATGACTGCTCGCGTACAAGGTTTTCCTGATAGCTGGCAGTTTTCAGGGAAGAAGACTGCAGCTTATCGACAGATAGGTAACGCTTTCCCCCCCCCCGTAGCAGCGGCTGTAGCAACAAAAATTCGAGCAGCGCTATCGCGCCAGACAATCTTTAAGGTGGTATGACGTCAGGTATGGACACACTTTTTACTGCTGAAAGAGCTTCGTTCCATGCAGCGCTTCTTCGGAAAACACTGACTCTCGATGCAGACGGCGTTCCTTCGAATGCAGACAGGGGGAGCGTAGTCAGCAAGAACATCGCTAAGAGTATTGCTCGGCAACTGCGAGTTGAGACGCAGGCAGAGAAGATCGCCGGCCAGACGTCCGGCGCAGACTTTGAAAGTGCATGTACTAGCTTCATCGGCAGCACTTTTAGACACCTTCAGCATCTCAGACCCGGCGAATGGGACATTCGGCAGGTCGGGGGTAGAAATCGACGACAAATTGCTTCGTATGAGCAGTATGCGCACCTTGTCGCGCTTGATCTCGCAGCAAAAAATGACAGAGAGCTGGCCGCCGCACTTGGAAGTGATTACACCATTACCCCGGACATCATAATTTCCCGCGGACTTGTATCTGACGAAGAAATTAACTCTTTGGCGCCACTCGTTGACACCTCCATATCCCGGCAAACGTCATTACGTAAGGCCAATGGAGGACGGCCGCTGCTCCATGCAAGCATTTCATGCAAATGGACAATTCGCAACGACCGCGCTCAAAACTCTCGATCAGAAGCACTGAACTTAATCAGGAATAGAAAGGGAAGGCTGCCCCACGCGGTAGTGGTGACCGGCGAGCCTAGCCCTAGCCGAATCGCATCGATCGCCCTAGGAACTGGCGATATAGACTGCACTTATCACTTCGCCCTGAGAGAGCTAATCAATGCGGCCGCGGAACTGAACCTAATTGACGCGATGGAAATGCTGGAGGTTATGGTTCAAGGCAAACGACTTAAGGACATAAGCGACCTACCGCTAGACCTTGCGGTGTAAACGTTACGCCCCCTCCCCAGCGTAAGTAGCAGGCCGTTACAGCCGAGGACATTTTGTCAATTCAATTACCCATCAGCGGGGCATTCGTCCCGCCTGGTTCGATAACTGAAGGGCCTGCCTAAAGCAAGATGGAATCTCCCAGCTCACTCCGAGATCACTAGCTCCGTCGGCGAGCAACGATGGCTCATCGAAGAATGAGTAGTGCCTGTAATCGCCGCCAACAAAGTCCCTGCGAGCGGTAATGAAACCAACCTGAAACAAGAATCTAATAATCTCTGTTTCGGATGGTCGGCCCGAAAGACCAGCAATTCGGACGTCCTTTCCGCTGACGTTGTTCTTCAAGTGCCGAACTATCTCATCGGTTTTGAAGATGTTGGATTTTCCCTTAAATGAATGAATGATAAGCTCGATTCTTTCACACTGGGCGCGGAACTCTGCAATTAGATCATCAATCCTAGTTCGACCAAATCCTTCAAGATTTTTAGTGAGATCGTCCAGACCTATCTTGTCACTTCGCCGCTTTACGGCGCTCTTTGCAGCAGCTTTGCATAGTTCAACCATCCATCGCGGCCGGTATCTGCACAAAGAAGCGATTACAACCGCAGGAGCACGATGTTTATCAGAATCCTCTATATCGGCGCCCGCTTTCTCCACCTCTTTCTTCCCCCAAGGCATCGGATCGTCAAATCCTATGGAGACGGCTTGACGGGGAGACAAACTGTCAATCTTCCCACTCGCAACCGCCACTCCACTATTTCGCCGGAGAAACGCCTTTACGCGAGCCGCCAGCATTCCTTCAAGTTCATCTTTTGTCCATTGGAGATCGACGACATAAGGTTCGATCTTGGATAGCGCCTCAAATTTACGTTTGATGATCGCCCACGTACTGGGGCGTATCGATGTTCGAAATCTAACTTCTTTCACCTCATTACTAAGCTGGCGCATCGCAACAAGTGCGGTGGCGATTCGAATTCCATCCTCTTCTGTGTCACGAAAATTTTCGTCCAAATCATCGATGACCAACCAGATCTGGACATCATTGGCTCCGGCAACTCTCCTTAGCGCCTGCAATGGGTCAGCAAGCCCCGCCAATTCGGGCTTTCCTGGAATGTCCTTTAGACGCGCTAGAATTGCAGAGACAAATCCTCGCTCGGCAAATCCACCACGGTCCGCTTCTTCGCGCAATCCGACGACGTCGTCACTAAACTTAAAATCAATCCTAGCGCCAAGCGCACCAGCGGCGACGCGGATGAACGCCTCCTTCCATAGGCGCACACATAATGGTTCGCTAGTACTGAGTGCTGAAGGAACAAGTGAACTAGCGTAAGCGCTGTGCGCAATTACATTTTTGAAAGTCTTAAGCCGGAGAAATGTCCACCTCAGTAGGGCTGATTTTCCTTCACCCTTATACGCCCGAACGACTTTCAGTTTCGCACTTGAGTCGATAAAAGATGTGAATTCGCTTCGCTCGTATGCGTATGCTGAGAAGAGTGACTCTTCTTCATCCTCCGCCATCTCATTACCAAACAACTGTTCATCAGATAGATCAACCTTCCAGGTTTTCATCCCCCCCCCCCCTTTTGTCTTCCGGACAAAAAAGGGCGACCAGAGGGCCGCCCTTTCTATTCAATCAAACCCCAACAGGGTTCGACTTCTCCACATCAATCTTGTACTGCTTGATCGCCCGGGCCACATCCTTACCCGTCATCTTCCCTTCCTTGGCCAGCGCCGCAATCGCAGCATGCGCGATGTAGTACCGGTCAACTTCGAAGAACCGACGCAGGTTCGCACGCGTATCCGAACGACCAAACCCATCCGTACCCAGCACCGTGTAGTGCCCCGGGATGAACGCACGGATCTGGTCCGCATACGCCCGCACATAGTCGGTCGCGGCAATCACCGGACCCTGGCGGCCTTCCAGCAGCTCGGTCACGTACGCCTTGCGCTGTTCGCCTTCCGGGTGCATGCGGTTGTAACGCTCCACATCGAAACCATCGCGACGCAGTTCGTTGAAGCTCGGGCAGCTCCAGATATCGGCGGTCACGCCGAAGTCCTTGTCCAGCAGCTCGGCCGCGGCAATCGCTTCGCGCAGGATCGTGCCCGAACCCAGCAGCTGCACGCGCAGCTCGTTCTTCTTTGGCTTGCCGGCGTCGGTCAGCAGGTACATGCCCTTGACGATGCCTTCAGCCGCACCTTCCGGCATTTCCGGATGGGTGTAGTTTTCGTTCATCAGGGTGATGTAGTAGTACTCATCCACCTGGTCTTCCATCATCGCCTTGGTGCCGTGCTGCAGGATCACCGTCACTTCGAAGCCGAAGGTCGGGTCATAGCTGCGCACGTTCGGGATGCCACCAGCCGCCAGATGGCTGTGGCCATCTTCGTGCTGCAGGCCTTCACCGTTCAGCGTGGTGCGGCCGGCGGTGCCACCCAGCAGGAAGCCGCGGGTACGCATGTCGGCAGCCTGCCAGGCGATGTCGCCCACGCGCTGGAAGCCGAACATCGAGTAATAGATGTAGAACGGCAGCATCGGCACGTTGGAAACCGAATAGCTGGTACCGGCGGC
This sequence comes from Stenotrophomonas sp. CFBP 13724, assembly GCF_014841975.1. Classification (NCBI taxonomy): domain Bacteria; kingdom Pseudomonadati; phylum Pseudomonadota; class Gammaproteobacteria; order Lysobacterales; family Lysobacteraceae; genus Stenotrophomonas; species Stenotrophomonas sp. CFBP 13724. The sequence continues at coordinate 70,330 of NZ_JACYUW010000002.1, read as the reverse complement.
CATCCACGATGCGATCGCACCCGGCTCGCTGATGCCCTGCTGCAGCACCTGGCCGCTCTGGTCTTCGCGGTAGAACATCAGCTGGTCCGCATCCACCGGCTTGTACTTCTGGCCGAACGGGGCGTAGATGCCGATCTGCCGGAACAGGCCTTCCATACCGAAGGTACGCGCCTCGTCGGCCACGATCGGCACGATGTGCGGGCCCAGTTCCTTGTCACGCAGGGTGATGTTCAGGCTCTGCACGAAGGCCATCGTGGTGGAGTACGAACGTTCGCCGCTGCTCTTCAGCAGGCGCTCGTAGGTTTCCAGCTTCGGTGCGTTGAAGCTCTTGCTGGCCTTGCGGCGACGCTGCGGCAGGTAGCCACCCAGCGCGGCACGACGCTCCTGCAGGTACTTCACTTCCGGCGAATCCGGGCCGGGGTGGTAGAACGGCACCTGGCCGTCCTTCAGCTGCTCGTCGGTCACCGGAATGTTGAAACGGTCGCGGAAGTGGCGCACCGCTTCGTCGTCCAGCTTCTTGGTCTGGTGGGTCGGGTTCAGTGCCTCGCCGGCGCTGCCCATGCCGTAGCCCTTGACCGTCTTGGCCAGGATCACCGTCGGCATGCCCTTGGTGTTCACGGCCTGGTGGTAGGCGGCGAACACCTTGTGCGGGTCGTGGCCACCACGGTTCAGGCGCCAGATGTCGTCGTCGGAAAGGCCCGAAACCATCGCAGCGGTTTCCGGATACTTGCCGAAGAAATGCTCGCGCGTATACGCGCCGCCGAAGGCCTTGCAGTTCTGGTATTCGCCGTCGACGGTTTCCATCATCAGCTTCTTCAGGACGCCATCGGTGTCCTTGGCCAGCAGGGCATCCCAATAACCGCCCCACAGCAGCTTGATCACGTTCCAGCCGCCGCCACGGAACACGCCTTCCAGTTCCTGGATGATCTTGCCGTTGCCGCGCACCGGGCCATCAAGGCGCTGCAGGTTGCAGTTCACCACGAAGATCAGGTTGTCCAGGCCTTCGCGGCCGGCCAGCGCGATAGCGCCCAGGGTTTCCGGCTCGTCGCTCTCGCCATCGCCGATGAAGCACCACACCTTGCGGTCGGACTTTTCGATCAGGCCACGGTTTTCCAGGTAACGCAGGAACTGCGCCTGGTAGATCGCGGCGAGCGGGCCCAGGCCCATCGACACGGTCGGGGTCTGCCAGTAATCGGGCATCAGCCACGGATGCGGGTAGCTGGAAAGGCCGCCGCCATCGACTTCCATGCGGAACTTGTCCAGCTGCGCTTCGTCGATGCGGCCTTCCAGGTAGGAACGCGCATAGATGCCCGGGGCGCTGTGGCCCTGGATGAACAGCAGGTCGCCGGGGTGGTTGTCGCTCGGCGCGCGCCAGAAGTGGTTGAAGCCCACGTCATACAGCGTGGCGCCCGATGCGAAGCTGGCGATGTGGCCGCCCAGGTCGCCCGGCTTGCGGTTGGCGCGCACCACGGTGGCCATCGCATTCCAGCGGATGATCGAACGGATGCGCCATTCCAGGTCGGCGTCGCCCGGGCTCTTGGCCTCCAGGTTCGGCGCGATGGTGTTCACGTATTCGGTGGTGGGAGAGAACGGCAGGTACGCACCCGAACGACGGGTCAGCTCCACCATGCCTTCCAACAGTTGATGCGCGCGCTCGGGGCCCTCGACATCAATCACGGCCTTCAACGACTCGATCCACTCCTGGCTTTCAACCGGGTTCGGGTCGTTGTTCAGCAGCTCGTTCAACCAGTTCATTAGCGCTCCCATTACCGCACGCACGCGCGCGACTGTTATTGATTTCTAGACCGCAAAGTGTAGCGCACCAGTGGCTTCCGTCACTTGGCTACGCCTGCGTATGGTCGTAAATGGCCTGTGTCCCTGCGGACTGTCCGAAGTTGTCCCGGCCAATGTTTCCAAGGTGTTACGCGTGTGGCGGACCGGGTTCCTTGCCCTACCCGCCCCGGCCATGCCATTGATCCGGGACGGAAAACCAAGGATCACCCCATGGTTGGTCGCCCTACGCCGCTTGCCCCCACCCGGCCCGCTGGCCGCAGCCTGCGCACGCGGCTGATGCTGTGGTCAAGCCTTGTGCAGGCCGCATTGTTGCTGCTGCTGGTGACACTGTTCTATCTGGGTGCGCGAACGCTGGTGCACCAGCAGGCCAGCGAACAGCTGCGTTCACTGGCCGACCAGACCGCCCGCAGCCTGGGCAATTCGCTGCGTTCGGCGGAAATCACCGGCGACATGCTGCTGTCCCCGCTGGGCCGCCAGGCCTTCGATGCCATCCAGCTGGATGGCCTGCTGCGCGCGGCGGTGGTGGCCGACCCCAACGTGGACGGGGCCACGGTGATCATCGAACCGGACCGCGTGGCCGGCCTGCCCGATGGCTACGCGTGCAATGACATGCTGCACGATGGCAGCGTGCACCGGTCCTGCAGCGGCCAGCTGGGCTTTGAGACGCACCAGCGCGGTTGGTACCGCGATGCGCTGCGCGCCAGTGGCCCGTGGTGGTCGGCGCCGTACACCAACCCGCAGGCCGAAGGGCGTCTGTTCATCACCTACAGCAATCCGCTGCGGCTGGCTGGCGAGCTGCTGCCGGCCGGGCTGGTCAGCGTGGACGTGCCACTGGCGCGGCTGCAGCAGGACCTGGGTGAACTGCCGCGCAGCGTCGGCCTGCGCGCCACCCTGCTCGGCCCGGACCACCGCGTGGTGCTCAGTTCGGTGCCGGAAATCGAGCCGGGCATGTCCTTGCAGCAGTACCTGCAGCTGCGTCCGGACCTGGCGCCGCTGTTCGATCTGCGCCGCCCCCTGCTCCACCCGGAACGCGGGCTGGAACACCGTGGCAGCGATGGCACCCGCTTCCTCAGCCGGGTCGCCCCGTTGCAGCAGCCCGGCTGGCAGGTGGTGCTGTCGGCGGACCGCGCGTTGCTGCTGGCGGACCTGCGCCGCGTGGCGCATTGGGCAATCGGGCTGGGCTTGCTGGGCGTGGTGGTGTGGCTGCTGTTGGTGCGCCGCCATGCGCTGCGGCTGCTGCAGCCGATGGAAGCGCTCACCGCCGCCGCGCGCCGTTTCAGTGCCGGCCAGTTCCACGAACCGCTGCCGGTACCGCGCCACGATGACGAGGTCGGCGAGATGACCCGTTCGTTCGAAAGCGCGCGCCGTTCGATCCTGCAGCAGATGGACACCATCGCGCGGATGGCCAGCGCGCGCGAACGCACGGAAAGCGAAATGCGCATCGCCCATGGCATCCAGCAGGGCATGCTGGCGCCACCGCCGCGCCTGCAGGCCGATGGCTTCCAGCTGCGCAGTGCGGCGCTGCTGGTGCCCGCGCTTGAGGTCGGTGGGGATTTCCAGCACATCGCCCAGCTGGACCGCACCACGCTGTGCTTCGTCATCGGCGATGTGTCCGGCAACGGCGTGCCGGCGGCGTTGTTCATGACCCGCGTGCTGACCGTGCTGGAAGCTTCGATGCTGCGCCATCGCCATCCGCCGACGATCCTGGCCGAAGCCGGGCGCCATATCGCCGAGCGCAACCAGGCGTGCATGTTCGCCACGGTGTTGTGCGGGGTGGTGGATGTGTCCAGTGGCCGCTTCGAACTGGCCAGCGCCGGGCATGAATCGCCGCTGCTGCGCCAGGCCGATGGCCGCGTGCGGGTGCAGGCGATGCACAGTGGCCCGGCGCTGGGCATCAGTGCGGATGCCTCGTACCCGTGCGCGCGCGGGCTGCTGGCACCGGGCGACTACCTGCTGGCCTATACCGATGGCATCAGCGAGGCGCAGTGTCCGCGCCAGCGCTGGTTCGGGCTGGACCGGCTGCGCGAGGTGCTGGCGGCCGAGCCCGACGACCGCCGCGTCTGCGCCCGCGTGGTGGATGCCCTGCACGCGTTCTGCGAAGGCGCCGGCAACCCGGACGACCTGGCGCTGGTCAGCGTGGGGCGGCAGGCGCTGGTGCCACCGCTGCGGCTGCGCGCTGCGGCTACCCCCGATGGGCTGGCCTACCTGCTGCAGCGGCTGGTGGCGGGATTGCACGGGATGCACCTGGACAGCACGCGCATCGGCGTGGCGCGGCTGATCGTGGAAGAGCTGGGCACCAATGCCATGGCGTATCAGCGCGTTGTGTCGGATGTGACTCTCGACGTCCTCGCCACCCTGGATGAGGATGGCCTCGCACTGGACGTGTGCGATGACGGGCAGGCATTCGACCCCACCGTTGCGCCCGTACCAGACCTGGACGAGGCGATGGAACGCCGCGCCATCGGGGGTTGGGGCCTGCACCTGGTGCGCTCGCTGAGCGACCACATCGAGTATTGCCGTCGCGATGGCAGCAATCACGTCCATCTTCTGCTGCTGCCGCCGGCAGCGCGTACGGAGTAGTTGCCCATGTCCCGCCTGACCCTGCGAATCGACCCCGGTGACAGCCCGTACCAACGTGTGTTCGTGTCCGGCTGGCTCGATGGCAGCACCCATGCCGAACTGGACGCCGCACTGGCGCCGCTGCTGCACGATGGCACCCACATCCTGGAACTCAACCTGGCCGGGCTGGAGTACATATCCAGCGCCGGGCTGCGCTCCATCTTCCGTGCCCGCAAAGCCCTGCACCCGCACGCCGGCCGCGTGCTGGTGATGCAGCCCCGCCCGGGCGTGCGCAAGGTGTTCGAGCTGGTCAAAGCCGTCCCGGTGGAAGAAGTCTTCGCCTCCCAGGAAGAACTGGACAACTACCTGTCCGTGATCCAGCACAAAGTAGCCAACGGCGAACTCTAAGCCGCTACACCCACCCCTGGTGGGTGACGACCGTTGGTCGTCACAGCCCAACCCCTTGCACCCAACCCCCTATCGATATATCGTTTCGCCACCCGATACCGATATATCGAAATGACCCCGCCGCGCCCCACCCCCGCCACCACCCGTCTGCTCAGCCGCGGTGACCTGCGCCTGCTGGTGCTGGCGCTGCTCGGCGACCAGCCGCGCCACGGCTACGAACTCATCCAGCACGTCAGCGAGCTGTTCGTGCGCGCCTACACGCCCAGCGCCGGCACCATGTATCCCTTGCTGGCCAGCTTCGAACAGGCCGGCTGGGTGCTCGCCGAAGACGACGCCGGGCGCCGCCGCTTTCGGATCACCGATAGCGGCCGCGCCGAACTGCTGGCCCGACGCGATGAAGTGAAAGCCGCCCAGCATCGCGCCTGGCACCGTGCCCGCGAGATCGCCAAAGCCGACATGCCGCCGGACCTGCGCGATGCCCTGCGCCAGTTCAAGAGCGCGCTGGTGCGCCACCACGGACGCTGGCAGGAAGGCGAAACCACCCAGGTGTCCGCCCTGCTGCTGCAGGCGGCCGCGCTGTTGAACGGCCAGCCGCCCGCGCCGGCCGAATCCCCCGAACCTGCGACCCCGCCCGCCTGAGCCAGCCCGGTCGCCCCGCGCCTGTCGCGTCCCCTCCCTCTTCAGGAATCCCCTATGTCTTCCCATGAAAACAAGCGCCTGCGCCTGGATGTCCGCTTCCGCGAACTGACCGTGCTGCGCATCGAAGAAGTCACCCCGAACATGCGCCGCGTGGTGCTGGGTGGCGCCGACCTGGCCGGCTTCGATTCACCCGGCCCGGATGACCACATCAAGCTGTTCTTCCCCAACCGCAGCGGCGAGATGGTGCTGCCGACAATGACCCCCGAAGGCCCGCGCTACCCGGAGGGCAAGGAACCTTCGGTGGCGCGCGATTACACCCCGCGCGGCTGGGACCACGAAGCCGGCGAGCTGGCGATCGACTTCGTACTGCACGGCGACCACGGCGTGGCCGGGCCATGGGCCGCACGCGCGCAGCCAGGCGACACGCTGGCGGTCGGCGGTCCGCGTGGTTCGTTCCAGGTGGCCGATGATTACGATGGCTATGTGCTGATCGGCGATGAAACCGCGCTGCCGGCGATTGCCCGCTGGCTGGATATCCTGCCGGAGGAAGCCGAAGTGCAGGTGCTGATCGAAGTGGCCGACGAGGCCGAACGCCAGGACCTGCCGCAGGGCGACAACGTGCGCATCCAGTGGCTGGAGCGCAATGGTTTCCCGGCCGCAAGCAGTTCGCTGCTGGAAGATGCGCTGGTGGACTTCGAGGCGCCGGAGGGCGATGTGTTCTATTGGATCGCCACCGAATCACGCCGCGCGCGGATGATGCGCAAGTTCTTCGAAGGCCACCATGCGGTGCCGCGCGATTGGATCCGGTCCACCGGGTACTGGAAAGCGCACGCGGACGAGACTGACGGGGATTGAACGGTCCGGTAGTGACGGCCGCTGGCCGGCAATCCGCCTTTTGACGGCCAGCGGCCGTCACTACCGAATTGACGCGATAATGGCCGCATGACCGACCTCTTTGCTGCCACCGTCGCTGCGGCGCTTTCGCGCCTGCAGACCGACCCTTCCGCCTTCGACACCGTGCTCGCCCCCCATGGCGAGGCCGGCGCCCTACGCCCCACGCTGCGCGACCTGCTGGAAACCCGCCAGCTGGCGCTGAAGGCCGATGCCGATGTCGGCCTGGTCGCCGACATGCTGCGCCGCGACCAGAAATTCGCTCCGCCGGGCCGTCCTTCCATCCACCTGGTGCAGCTGCGCAAGCAGCAGGCCAGTGCCAAACAGGCGGCGTTGATCGCGCGCCAGGCGTATGGCCGCGCCGCGCAGGATTTCGTGCGGGCGCTGTCGTTGAAGATCACCCCGCGGCTGACCCCGATCGCCGTGGCCGACCGCTGGATGCAGACGCAATTGGGGTGATTGCCCGCAAAAAAAGACCCGCCGTCACCGGCGGGTTTTTTCATTCAACACCCCGTGGATCAGGCAGCCGGCTTTTCGCCGGTAGCTTCGGTGGTGATGCGGATCTTCACTTCGTCGCTGACGTTCGGGGCGTACGCGCCGACGCCGAAATCGCTGCGCTTGATGGTGGTGGTGGCATCGAAGCCCGCCGCCGGCACCTTGGCCATCGGGTGCTCGCCGCCGCCATTGATGGTGACGTCCAGGGTGACCGGCTTGGTCTGGTCCTTGATGGTCAGGTCGCCGGTAACGGTCAGCTTGTTGGTGCCGGCCGATTCCACCTTGGTGCTCTTGAACGAGGCCGCCGGGAACTTGGCGGCATCGAAGAAGTCGGCGCTCTTCAGGTGCTCGTCGAACTTGGCGGTGAAGCTGTTCAGGCCGGTCAGCGGCAGCTTCACTTCCACGGTGGACTTGGTCACGTCGGTCGCGTCATACACCAGGGTGCCTTCGGCGCTGCCGAAGTGCGCGGTCGGGTTGGAGAAGCCGAAGTGGCTCCACTGCGCCAGCACGTCGGTGTGCGACGGGTCCAGCTTGTAGGTGCCCGAAGCGATCTGGATCGCGTCGGCAGCCGGCGCAGCAGCGGCGGCATCAGCGGCCGGGGTGGTGGTCTGCTCGGTCGCGGCCGGGGTCGCGGCGGCATCGGCGGCCGGGGTGGCTTCGTCGGCCGGCTTGGAGCAGGCGGCGATCGCCAGGGTCAGGGCCAGCGGCAGCAGCAGCTTGGTGGTCTTGGTCATGTTCAGGACTCTCTCTCGATTGTTTCGCTAAGGGAATGGACTGCAAACATCGACCCGTCCACGGGACCGGCCGATTCAAACATAAACACGGTTCAGACGATGCGAGCGGCTTCGTCGAAGGACAGGCGCGGCGAACGCGGGAACAGGCCGGCGGTGTCGCCGTAGCCCAGGTTGACCAGGAAATTGCTGCGCAGCGCGGTGCCGGCGAAGAACGCTTCGTCCACCTTGGCCGGATCGAAACCGGTCATCGGGCCGGCGTCCAGGCCCAGCGCGCGCGCGGCCAGGATCAGGTACGCACCCTGCAGGCTGCCGTTGAGGAAGGCCGGCTTCTGGCGGTTTTCCTGCGGGCCGTCGAACCAGCTCTTGGCATCGGTGTGCGGGAACAGGTAGGGCAGCTTTTCGTGGAAGTCCAGGTCGTGGGCGATGATCACCGTGACCGGGGCGGCCATCGTCTTGGCCAGGTTGCCTTCGGACAGCGCCGGGGCCAGCTTGGCCTTGCCTTCCTTCGAGGTGACGAACACGAAGCGGGCCGGGCTGGAATTGGCCGAGGTCGGGCCGAACTTCACCAGGTCGTACAGCGCGCGCAGCGTGGATTCGTCCACCGGCTTGTCGTGGAAGTCATTCGCGGTGCGGGCAGTGCGGAACAACTGGTCAAGCGCGGCAGCGTCGAGTTCGTGCGACATGCATCCTCCAGGTAAAGAGCGTCAGCCCGGTGCTGCCTGCCAACAGGCCTGCAGCCGGGTCCATGCGGGGCAGTGTAGAGTGTCGCGTCTGTTGCAACACCCAGCAGGGCTGAAACGAATTAATGCCAATCGTGAAACGATCGAGTGCGCCCTCGACGATTACCGATGGCCGCGCCGGCAACGTCCGGCAGGCCGTGGCGCTGGCCGGCGCGCTGCGTCTGGGCACCCACCAACCGCTGATGCTGGTGCCGCAGGCGCCTTGGCGCTGGCTGTCGCCGCGGCGCCTGCCCGGCGACGTCCAGCACGGGTACGGCGAGGCATTCGCGACTCTCGCTGATCGGCCGCCTGCGCTGGCGATAGGCTGTGGCCGACAGGCCGCCGGGGCATTGAGGGTGCTGCGTGCGCGGGGAAGCCGGGTGGTGCAGATCCTGGATCCGCGCATCAGCGCGCGCCACTGGGACCTGGTGATCGTGCCCGAACATGACCGCCTGCGTGGCGGCAACGTGCTGACCCTGCTCGGCAGCCTGAACCCGGTGGACGATGACTGGCTATCGCTGGGGCGGGCCGCCTTTGCCGATTTCCGCAGCCTGCCCGGCCCGCGCACCGCGCTGCTGGTGGGCGGGCCCACCGCCCATGCGGCCTGGGACGAACAGGACATGCGCGGGGTGTTCGCGCAGCTCGCCGCGCAGATCCGTGCAGAGGGCGGCAGCCTGCTGGCGACCACCTCGCGGCGCACGCCGCCGGTACTGTCCGATGCGCTGCGCGACACCTTCGCCGACATCCCGAACGTGATCTGGGGCGATGGCGGCGACGGGGTGAATCCGTATGCCGGGCTGCTGGGCTGGGCCGACCGGGTGGTGGTATCACCGGATTCGGTGAACCTGTTGTCCGAAGCCAGCGCCACGCGCGCGCCGGTGATGGTGGCGCTGGCGGCCACCGCGCAGGGCCGCATGCAGCACTTCCAGCAGGCGCTGCACGAACGCGGCCGGCTGCAGCCGCGCTGGCTGGACTGGGGCCATGGGCCCATCGAACCGCTGCGTGAAACCACGCGCGTCGCCGCCGAAGTGAAGCAGCGCCTGGGAATGTGACGTTGGTAGCGCCGAGCCATGCTCGGCGAGCGCAGCGCAGCACCCACCCAGCACGGCTCGGCGCTACCGGGTTCGGTCTATGATGCCCTCGACATGGACCGTCCTTTCTTATCCCTCGCCCTGCTTCTGCTGCTCGCTCCGGCCACCACCCGGGCCGACAGCGGCACCTGCCGCGAACGCTATCCCACCCCCGCCGCCGAAGCGGCGATGTTCGACGTGGCCTGGACCACCGCCGAGCGCCTGGACACCCTGCCGGACGTGGACGTGGTGATCGCCGCGCGCGGCGGACAGGACCTCAGCCGCTACGGCCTGCGCCACAGTCACTTGGCTTTCCTGCTGCGCGACGACGACGGACGCTGGCGCGCCGTGCACCTGCTCAACCGCTGCAAGACCGACCGCTCGCTTCTGTATTACGAAGGCCTGGCCAACTTCATCGGTGAAACCGGCGGCCATACCGACCTGCGCATCGGCCTGCTCCAGCCCGCACTGGCCGCCCGCCTGAAGGCGATGCTGCAGTCGCCGGCCACCGCCGCGCACGCATTGCACGAACCACGCTACAACGTGGTCGCCTACCCGTACCGCACCGATTTCCAGAACTCCAACGGCTGGGTGCTGGAAGTGCTGGCCGCCGCGATGGCCAGCGCCGATGGCGCCGCGCCGCTGCAGGATCGCGCCGGGGTGCAGGAGTGGCTGCGCGCCAACGGCTACCTGCCCAGCGTGCTGCATATCAGCCTGGGCAAACGCGTAGGCGCGCGCGTGGCGGTGGCCAATGCCACTACCACCGACCATCCGCTGGCCGAGCGCGTGTCCGGCAACTATTCGGTGGTGACCGTGGAATCGGTGTTCGACTTCCTGCGCGCACGCCAGCAGCTGCCGCAGGAACTTTCCATTCCGCATGTTCCCGTGGCCGGTGCCACGGCCGCTACGCCCTGACCCCATTCCGCAGGAGACACGCATGTCCCGTTCCTTTGCCACGCCGGCCCTTGCCCTGATCCTCGCTTCGTCGCTGCTGGCCCCGCCTGCACGCGCCGGCGACCTCAACAGCAGCGAAACCACGATGCTGATCTCCATCGTGTTCACCGTATCGGTGCCATTCGCCGCGTCGGTGGGCCTGGCCGAACTGTCCGCCGCCCCGTTCAAGGCCAGCGCAAAGCGCAACGCCGCAAAGCGGGTGCCGGCCAAGCCGCTGCCGGAAATGGAAGTCAAAGCGGTCACCACCAACACCGAAGGCGGCCGCACCGTGCAGCTGCAGGTGCCGGGCAAGGACGACCAGACCGCCACCCTGGAATGGCCGGCGCGCGCGGATGATCCCGGTGCGGGTTTCGCGGTCGGGCAGACGGTGGCCTTCGTGCCGACCCCGGCCGGCGCCGGCTGGAACGTGCACGATGCCGCCGGCCGCCAGCTGGCCTACGTGCCTACCGCCTACGCCGCGGCAGACAGCGCCAGCACCACCTGGTAATGGCTGCCGGCTGAACGTTCCCGGTTGGCCGCGCGCCCTGCCGGGGCGGATAATGCGCGTCTTCCTTTGAATCCGTGGCTCGCCATGCCTGTGCGTCCTGCCCCTGTGTTTGCCCCGATGACCCTGCGCGCGCTGCTGCTGGCGGTGCTGGCGATGGGCGCGGTGGTGCTGGGTTCGAACGTGCTGGTGCAGTACCCGATCAACGACTGGCTGACCTGGGGTGCCTTCAGCTATCCGGTCGCGTTCCTGGTGAGCAACCTGATCAACCGCCGCTTCGGCCCGGGCCCGGCCCGCCGGGTGGCGTGGGCCGGCTTCGCGCTGGCGGTGGTGCTGTCGTTCTGGGTGGCCACGCCGCGCATCGCGGTGGCGTCCTGTTCGGCGTTCATCGTGGCGCAGCTGCTGGACATCACCGTGTTCGATCGGCTGCGTCGGGGCAGCTGGTGGCGCGCGCCGATGGTGGCCACCACCTGCAGTGCCACGGTGGATACCGCGATCTTCTGGAGCATCGCGTTTGCCGGTTCGGCGCTGCCATGGATGAGCTGGGCGCTGGGCGACCTGGCGGTGAAGCTGGCGATCGGCGTGTGCCTGCTGGCCCCGTTCCGCGCGTTGTTGTGGAAGATGGCGCCGGTGCCAGGCGCGAGGTAACCCGGTAGCGCCGAGCCACGCTCGGCGCGCGCAGCGGCAAAGCAACAGCGTGACGACCAACGGTCGTCACCCACCAGCGCCGGGCGCCGTAGTGGCGACCTTGGTCGCCACCCACCAATGCCGTCATTACCCCGGCGTCAGGCGTCGAACGGGAGGCCTGCTTCCACGCACGCGGCGCTGATGCTCGCGCGTGCCTGTTCCAGCGCGTCACTCGGCGCGGCCATGCGCGGGCGGCGGTCCAGCGTGCAGGCCAGTCCCAACTCCAGCAGGGTGGCGTGCGCGGCCTGCAGTGCAGTGGCCCGTTCGGAAGGCAGCCAGCCGCTGGCCGCCAGTGCGTCGATCAGCCCCCGCGTATCACGGGGTTCAAGCAGCGCCGGATGCGCGGACGCTGCCCCCAACACGCCGGCCTGCAGCAGGAACTCCAGGTCCACCACCCCGCCCGCGCCCTGCTTGAGGTCCATCCGCGCGGCATCGCTGCGGTCCAGTTCGGCGCGCATGCGCTGGCGCATCTTGACGATGTCCGCGTGCAGCACCTGGCGGTCACGCGCGCGGCCCACCGTCTGCGCGCGTACGTCTTCAAAGGCTTCCAGCAGGTCGGCATCACCGGCCACGCCGCGCGCGCGCACCAGCGCCTGGTGTTCCCAGGTCCATGCGCGTTCGCGCTGGTACTCGCGGTAGCTCGCCAGCGATGACACCAGCGCGCCCTTGCCGCCATCCGGGCGCAGCCGCACGTCGATGTCATACAGCCGTCCGCCGGCGGTCACCGCGCCCAGCAGGGCCATCACCTTCTGCGCAAGCCGTGCATACCAGCGCCCGGGCTCCAGCGGACGGGCGCCATCACTGGCCTCCACGTCGGCTGGATTGTCGTGCAGGAACACCAGATCCAGGTCCGATCCGAACCCCAGTTCCAGCCCGCCCAGGCTGCCGTAACCGATGATCGCAAAGCGCCCACCGGGGATGTCACCGTGCGCGCGGCGCATGTCCGCCTGTGCCAGCTGCAACACGACATCCACCACCACCTGCGCCAGTTCGGCCAGCTGGCGGGTGCTGTCCACCGCGCCCTGGCGGCCATCCAGGCTGGCCATCGCCATGCGGAAGCTCAGTGCCAGGCGGATCTCGTTGAGCCAGCGCAGCGCCGATTCGGGGTCTTCCACCGCCAGTACCTGCGCGCACTCGGCCTGCATTTCCTCGCGGCTGGGCAGCGGCCCGGACACGCGCACGTCCAGCAGTTCATCCAGCAGCAGCGGGTAGGCTTCCAGCCGTTCGGCCAGCAGCGCGCTGCGTGCCAGCACGTCCACCAGCCGCGCCATCGAACTGGGTTGTTCATCCAGCAGCGCCAGGTAACTGGTGCGGCGCAGGATCGCCTGCAGCAGGCCCAGCACGCGCTTGAGCGCGGCATCGGGCTGCGGTGACCGGGTAGCGGCATGCAGCAGCGCCGGCAGCACGCGGTCCAGTCGCGTGCGCGCGCCATCGGACAGCGACTTCACCCCGGATGACTGCGCGAAATCACGCAGCATCTGGTCCGCGCCGTGGGCATCGGCGAAGCCGGCTTCCACCAGCAGTTGCGCGTCGCCGTGTTCGGGCAGGCCGCGCCAGTAGCTGGCCACCGCATCCGGCGCGGCCTTGCCCTTGCGCGGGGCCAGCAGCGCGCCGAATTCGGTACTGACGCGCTGCTGCTGCACGGCCAACGCATCGCGCAGGCTGTCGAAATCCGGATAACCCAGCCCGATCGCAATCCGCAGCCGGTCCAGCGGATCGGCCGGCAGGGTATGGGTCTGCGCGTCGCGCAGCATCTGCAGCCGGTTTTCCAGCCGGCGCAGGAACAGGTAAGCCTCGTGCAGCGCCGCCCCGTCTTCGGCGGCGATCTGCCCCGCGTCCACCAACGCGGCCAGCGCATGCAGCAGCCGCCGCTCGCGCAGCACGGGTTCGCGGCCGGCACGGATCAACTGCAGCGACTGGCACAGGAACTCGATTTCGCGGATGCCACCGGCACCGCGCTTTATGTCCTCGTGCATGTCACGCCGCGCCACTTCGGCGGTGATCGCCGCCTTCATGTCGCGCAGTCCATCCAGCGCGGTGAAGTCCAGGTAGCGGCGATACACGAACGGGCGCAGTGATGCCAGCCACTCCTCGCCCGCTTCGATGTCACCGGCCACCGTGCGTGCCTTCAGCCAGGCATAGCGTTCCCAATCGCGGCCTTCGCGCTGGAAATACTGGTCCATCGCCGCGAACGACATCGCCACCCGGCCGGCCCGGCCGAACGGGCGCAGGCGCAGGTCGACGCGATGGCTGAAGCCATCGGCGGTGGTGTCATCGAGCAGTTTGGCCAGCCGCTGGCCGAGCCGGGCGAAGTATTCATCGGCATCCAGCGGGCGCGCGCCATCGGATTCACCGCGCTGCGCGAAGGCGTACACCAGGTCAACGTCGGAGCTGAAATTCAGTTCGCCGCCGCCCAGTTTGCCCAGCCCGAACACCACCAGCCGTTGCGCCTTGCCGGCGTCATCGCGGACCACGCCGTGGCGGCTGGCGAACTCGGTTTCCAGCGCGCCCAGCGCCAGCTGCAGGCACTGTTCGGCCAGTCCGGTGGACCCGGCCAGGGTCTGCTGCACGCTGTCCATCCCGGCCAGGTCACGCCACACCAGACGGGTCGACATCGCCGCGCGGTAGCGTCGCAGCAGGCCCGGCCAGTCGGCCGGCTGCTGCGGTTCCAGCACCGGCGGGGCCAGCGGCGGGCAGCCGTCCTGTGCCAGATGCGACAGCAGGGCAGGCTGCCGGCACAGGGTGTCGATGGCGAAATCACTGGCGACGGCCAGTTGGCGCAGAAAGGGTTGCAGGCCGGGGTCCGGCGCGGCGCCCAGTGCGACGGCCAGGCGCGCAAGGGCACGGTCAGCCAATGGGACAAGGTCGTCGGGGAGCGGCGCGAAGGGTTGGGTCATAGGAGGATTGTAGGGCGCTGCGGCCTGTTGACGGCCAGCGGCCGTCACTACCCAGGGGCGTTATGACGGCCGATGCCGTCGCTACCGGGGCCTATTCAGCTGTACCCTGCAGGCGTAAAAAAGCCCGCTTGCAGCGAACTGCCAGCGGGCTCTGCTCCCTCCCCCACGTCGGGATGCAGGTCCATCGTGCCGACTGCAAAACCACATTGCACGCTGCAGTGCAAAACAATACCGGAGGGTACAGAAGCCTTCGCGCTGGAAGCGCCATCCCACCAAGGTCGCAGGTCCCGTACGGATGGGTTTGGCCGATAATCGGGGTTTCCCCCACGAAACATCGTCGTCATGCCTGCAGATCGCATCGCCAACGCGCGTCTCCGTGACCGCGTGGTCTCCGCCGAGGCCGCAGCCGCGCTCATCCAGCCGGGTGAAACCGTCGCCATGAGCGGCTTCACCGGCTCCGGTTACCCCAAGGCGGTGCCGGTGGAACTGGCCCGCCGCATCGAAGCGGTGCACGCGCAAGGGCTGCCGTTCCAGATCAGCCTGATGACCGGCGCCTCCACCGCCCCGGAGCTGGACGGTGCGCTGGCCAAGGCCGATGGCATCGCCATGCGCATGCCGTTCCAGAGCGATCCGGATGCGCGTAACCGCATCAACGAAGGCAAGCTGGATTACATCGACATCCACCTCAGCCACGTCGCCCAGCATGTGTGGTTCGGCTTCTACGGCGATATCGATACGGCGGTGGTGGAAGTCTCGGCGATCCGCGAGGACGGCTCGCTGGTGCCGTCCACCTCGGTCGGCAACAACAAGACCTGGCTGGACCTGGCCAAGAAGGTGATCATCGAGGTCAACGAGTGGCAGCCGGCCGGCGTGGACGGCATGCATGACATCTACTACGGCACCGCGCTGCCGCCACACCGCAAGCCGATCCCGCTGGTGCAGGCCAACGACCGCATCGGTGAGACCACGCTGCGCTGCGACCCGGACAAGATCGTGGCGGTGGTGCGCACCAACGGGCCGGACCGCAACAGTCCTTTCAGTCCGATCGACACCACCAGCGAGCAGATCGCCGCGCACCTGATCGAATTCCTCAAGCACGAAGTGGCCAAGGGGCGCCTGCCGGCCAACCTGCTGCCGCTGCAGAGCGGCGTGGGCAATATCCCCAACGCGGTGCTGGCCGGGCTGGCCAAGAGCGGCTTCCGCGACCTTGCTGCCTTCACCGAAGTGATCCAGGACGGCATGCTCGACCTGCTCCGCGATGGCGTGCTGAGCTACGCCTCGTGCACCGGTTTCGCGCTGAGCCCGCAGGCCAACGAAACGTTCAAGGAGAACATCGATTTCTACCGCGAGCGCATCATCATGCGCACGCAGGAAATCTCCAACCATCCCGAACTTGTGCGCCGCCTCGGCTGCATCGGCATGAACGGAATGATCGAAGCGGACCTGTACGGCAACGTCAATTCGACCCACGTGATGGGCACGCGGATCATGAACGGCATCGGCGGTTCCGGTGACTTCGCGCGCAACGGTTTCCTGTCGGCCTTCCTCAGCCCGTCCACTGCGAAGAACGGCAGCATTTCGGCCATCGTGCCGATGGTCAGCCATGTCGACCACACCGAGCACGATGTATCGGTGATCGTCACCGAACAGGGCCTGGCCGACCTGCGTGGGCTGACTCCGCGCAAGCGCGCGCAGGTGGTGATCGACAACTGCGCGCATCCGGATTTCCGTGCACAGCTGCAGGATTACTTCGACCGCGCCAGCCGGGAGAGCTACGGCAAGCACACCCCGCACCTGCTGCCCGAGGCGCTGAGCTGGCATCAGCGCTGGCTGGATACCGGCACGATGAAGGCCTGACGGCAGCACGGTGGGGCGAGCCTTTTCTGAAGGCGCGTCGCTGCGCGACCGGGTGGAATGAGGGTTTCCCCTCGTGGTCGCGCATCCCATGCATCCTGTCTGGTCAAGCACTCTTCCGCACGCTCCGCCCGCCGTCGCCCTGGCCCAGGCCGCCCTACCTCATCGTCCGGCTGCGCCGTGTTCGGTGGTCAACCAGGAGGGGCCGGCGCGTCCTGCGGACGTAGCCGCGCATGCGGAACACCTGTGTGTCTACCAAGGCTTGCCGGCGGCCATGGACTGGCTTGCCCGGGCTCCTGGGCCGTACGACGCATGCGTGCGCGACACCGCGCTGCAGAGGCTGATCCTCAACATGGGCAGGGACTGGCAGTGGCGGGCGCTGATGGTCAGGGACCTCCCTGCTGGGGCCGCGGCGCAGTGGGAGGTCCTGCGAGCGTATCGATGCGCGCTGGAATCCCTGGCCGAAGCAGTCAGTGCCACTGGATCAGATCGGCCCGGGATGCAGGGTTTCATCGAGCGAAGCCGGCAGCTGCGCAGCGCACTTGGCGACCTCGATGGCCCGTCACCGCCGAAGCGGCCGAGGGAGACCGCCAGCGATGGCGGCCCGGCGGGCCGCGCGATGCACGCAAGCGAGCTGCAGAGCACGCTCGACGAGTGGATGCATTGGCAACAACGCGCCTTCGGGGACGTTGTCCATGCTCTGCAACGCCAGGATACCGATGCGCTGCGGCCGTTATGGTCCGCCTACGCGTTGGATGATCACGCGCGTCATTCCCGCGAGCTGGCGCGTCGCATCCGGGCGTTGTTGATCATCGGCGACGCCGTGCGGCGCGATCCGGGCCAGCACTATCCCTTCCCACCCGCGTGCCACTACGACGGCGCCGTGGTCAACGCGCTGCGCGATGGAATGGACCCCGACGAAGTGCTCGCACGTTACCCGCTGGACCATCCCAGCCTGCGAACCTGGGTGCAGGCGAACGCAGGCAAACTGCGCGCTGGCCTGCCATTGCACGAGATGGATTCGATCTCCTGGCATGAGCTGGACGCCGTTGACGCGCTGCGGGCGCTGCAGGCGGTCGCCGGACCACCCGCTGCGAACGCACCCGCCCACCCGGTGTGCCAAACGCAGAACAGGCTGCAACGCTGACAGCAGACCTTCGCCGCCAAGCCATGAGCCCGGCATGTCGCGGCAGGGTGCAGGCGTGACGTTTTGCTGGAAGCATCGGTTGAGCGCACGCGGTCAACTACAAGGCCAGACCCAAGGACCCGCTCCGCATGCAGCCGATCCGCTCCGACGCCCCTTCCAGGATTGCAACGACGCCGCACGCTGCAACGATGACCCGCACGGAGCCGCGCCCGCGCTCCGTTGCCAACCTGGCCGCTTCCGCAGCGCCGGCGCTTCAGCCGGCGCTTGTCGAGGGCGGCGGCGACCGGCCGCTGGCCTTTGTTGCGCGTGTGGCCGATATGTGCCGCGAACAGGCGCTGTCCTGCGTGCTGGACCATATCGACCAGGGCGGAACGCAGGAAGCGTCGGTCGTGGCCGATGCGCTGCAGGCGGTGATCACCTCGCTGCCCGACGGATACGCCTGGAAACACCTGCGCCGGGATTGTGCCAATGCGCCGGCACCTCTGCCGTTTCGCAAGGTGCATCTGGATGATCCCACGCGCTTGCTGGAACAGGCCGCGTCGCTGCGCAGGCTGTCACAACAGGTCACCCGGGCACGCGAACAGGGCCACGAGCGCGAGGGCATGAGTGGCTTCACTTTGCGCGCCAAGCGGGTATTTCCACGGGTGGCTGCCGCCGAGGCAGGCTCGGACTACCGGGCGCTGCGTGATGAGATCGACGTGCTGATGCACTGGCCGAGCGCTGCGATTGGCGAGGTCCGGCATGCACTTGACCAGGATATGCCGGTCTGCTGCCATGATCTGTGGGCGCGTTACAACCTCGGCCAAGGCGGTCATGTGGCTGGCGAGGCACGATTGCACCTGTGGACGCTGCTGATCGGTGGCAAGGACAACCTCTATGCCCTCGCCTGCCAGGGCAAGGATCCCGCGATGTTCCATGGCCCGCTCATACAGGCGCTGCGCCAAGGCAAGCCTGCCGAAGCCGTCTGCGAGGACTTCCATGTGACCCACAAGGAACTGCGCGAATGGGTGCACCAAGTTGCGCCCGTGCTGGCCCGCAGGCAGCGACTCGACGTCTCACACGGGCTGCCGTTTCATCTCGGGATCTGAGCGGGCCGCGATGACCGCAGGCCTGAAGCGATCCTGAAGTGGCTGACTCAACTGGCGGTGGGCCGAGCCTTCCGCCTTTGCAACCGATCCGCAACTGCGCGCGCGGGCCAGCGATGATCCCCTGGAATCGACCCGCATCGCGTTTGCACTGGACCTGGACAGCGTGCTGGCCATGGACGTCATGCTGGAGCTGCGCAGCGAGATCGGTTCGCCAGCGGCGCGCGGCGGCTCGCCGGCCGGCTCAGCCGCGCAGCGCGACCAGTGAATCCTGCTGCAGCTGCTCGTACAGCGCGAACTCGTCGTGCACCCGGGCGCCCAGCGCGGCTTCGAACGCTTCGCGGTTGGCATGCGCTGCATACGCGCGCTGTTCGCCCCCGCCCAGGTTGGACTGGAAGATGCCCGCCGCGCTGACCGGCAGGAAATCTTCGTAGATGATCGGATCGGCCGTGGCCAGGCCTTCGGCGATCAGCACTTCAGCCGGCAGTTCGGCCACGCGCTGCTGGGCTGCACGGCCGGCATCGGTGAGCTGGTAACGGTAGTAGCCCAGGCCCTCGGCGCGCAGCGAGGCGTGGTCGTCCGGGAAGCCAGCGAAGGCCGCTTGCAAGCGCTGGCCATAGTCGCCGCCGGTGCTGCCGGCGCCTTCGGTTTCGCGTGCCTGCGCCAGCAACTGGTCGTACAACGCGCGGCCTTTCGGGGTCAACGCCAGGCCGCGCTGCTCGATCTCGCCGAAGCGCGCGGTGTGGGTCCCGGCATCGCCGCCGCCGTCCTTGGGGAAATGCACGGCCTCTTCCAGCGCCTTGAAGCTGGTCTGCCGCAGCAGGATCGGGCAGCGGCGGCGCGGCGGGCCTTCGATGACTGCCTTGGCGGCCATGCCGCGTTCGATCATCGCGGCCTGCGCCGCATCGATGTCCAGCGTGCGCGGGGTGAGATGGTTGATGTGCGGGCCGCGGAAACTGACCACGTCGGCGATCAGCCGGTGCGCGTTGCCCAGCGCATGGTAGGTATCCAGCGCCACCGTGGCATCGCTGTGCCAGCGGAAGGTTTCCAGTGCTTCGTTGACGAAGCGCTCGGCGTCTGCGGCGTGCAGTCCCCCATCGCGCTCGGCCTGTTCGACCAGCGCCAGCGCGGCGTCGGTGAAGATGCGCCGACGAGCCAGGATCTGTGCCGCCTGTTCGCGCAACGCCGGGTCTTCGATCAGTTCCAGCCGCAGCAGCGAGGTGAACACCCGGAACGGATTGGCGGCCAGCGCGGTGCCATCGATCGGGCGGAACGCGGTGGAATGCACCGGCACGCCGGCCACGCTGAGATCGTAGTAGGCAACCGGGTACATGCCCATCACCGCGAACAGGCGGCGCAGGGTCGACAGTTCTTCAGCAGTGCCGACACGGATGGCGCCGTGGCGCTCTTCATCCAGCCGGCCGCGGCCGTCGTTGCGCTCCAGCTGCGCGGCCAGGGCGGTGTCTTCGGCCAGCACCTGCGCGTTGATCTGCGCGACCAGGTCGACCAGGTCGCCGTACAGCGGCACTTCGCTGCGGTACATGCGGGACATGGCCTGCGCGAACAGGCGGCGGATGGCATCGGGCGAAACGAATTCGGCAGCGCTCATGGGATACCCAGCAAGGAACACGGAACATGCGTTGGCTCGCATTGTCGCCGGGCCACCGCTGCTTTGGTAGCGCCGAGCCATGCTCGGCGGCGGTTCCGGCAGCCCGCCGAGCGTGGCGCGGCGCTACCTGCCCAGCTGGCGGCGCAGCGTGGCATCCAGCGTGATCGGCCGATCCCAATGCCGGTAACTGGCCACGATGGCGTGGCGCAGCGCGCGCTTGTGCAGGTTGTCCGGTGGCACCGGCAAGGCCTCCACGGCCGCCTCCCAGCCGCCTTCGCGGTGCGCGCTGAACGCCCTCACCACCTGGCGGCAGCTGACCTGGATGGCCTTCGCCCAGAAACAGGCGAAGTACACATCGGCGGCGTGCCAGCCGTGGTTATTGACCAGCGCGGCGATATAGCCGCGATCCACGCCGCTGTAGCGCGCCACCTCGTCCAGGAAACTGTCCGGGTAACGCTCCGCGTAGTGGTTGATGTCCGCCAGCCAGGTGTCGATCCACGCATCACCGGTATCCACCGCGTAGGTGGCCGATTTCTCCGCCGTCTGCTGGGCCGGCGCGATCGCAGGCACCAGCAGCAGGGACACCATCAGCAGCGTTGTCAGCAGGCGGTTCATGCCGGGATTGTGACGCAGCGGGGCCGTCGTGTCAGGTCACGCACCGCGCGCGGCCGTCGCCTTGGCTTGGATGGCCTGCAGCGCGGCCGGCCAGTCCCAGGCCGTATCGGCGGTGACCATGCGCGGCTCGTCATCGGCCACGCCATGTTCGGTTTCGTGGGCCCAGGTAACGGCATACGGGGTATGCACGCCCCAACCGCCCAGCGTCACCACCGGTTCGATGTCCGAGCGCAGCGAGTTGCCGACCATCACGAACTGGTTGATCGGCAGATCGAACTCGGACAGCACGCGCGCGTAGGTTTCCGGATCCTTCTCCGACACGATCTCGATGCGGGGAAACAGGTCGTGCAGCTGGGCGACCTTGATCTTGGCCTCTTGGTGGAACAGGTCGCCCTTGGTGATGAGCACCACCAGATGATCCTCGGCGATCTTCGCGACCGATTCGCGCACACCGTCGATCAGCTCCACGGGATGGCGCAGGGTGTCGTGGCCGATGTCCAGCATGCACTGGATGTGCTTCGCGCTGACCCGGCTGTCGGTGATCTCGATGGCCGCTTCGATCATCGACAGGGTCATCGCCTTGACGCCGTACCCGAAAACCGCAAGGTTGCGCCGCTGCACGTCCAGCAGATGCCGGGCAGTGCGGGTGTCGTGCACGTCGATGTAGTGCGAGAGAAGGTCGAGGTAATCCTGTTCGGCCTTGCGGTAGTAATCCTCGCTCTTCCACAGCGTATCGTCACCGTCAAAACCAACCAGACCGATGGCGCTGCCGCGCCCGGGCGTGGATATGTTCATGCGTGAAGAATAACAGGGCGGCCCACACACTGGCCTGCGTGGGCCGCCCTGGTGGGGCGTGCCGACCAAGGTCGGCACCTACGGGTCGGCACCTGCGGTAGCGCCGAAGGCGGCTTCAGGAGCCGCTGCCAACGTCGCCTGCGACGGCCCGCAGGGTTCCGGTCAGGACGACCGGCATAGCCATGCTCGGCGGCTTCTGATGCTGCCGCGCGGTGCGCTCGCCGAGCGTGGCTCGGCGCTACCGGGACCGCAGTCTCGGAACTTAGTTGCCCTGTGCGCCGGCGGCGCCCTGCTGGGCCTGCACGAAGGCCTTGTACTCATCGGCGGACAGCTCGCCATCCTTGTTGGTATCGGCCTGGTCAAACACCTGCGCCAGGCCGGCATTCACCTGTGCCTCGGTCTTGCTGATGGTGCCATTGCCATCGGTATCGATGCTGGCCCAGGTCTGGCCGCCGCCGTTGGCCTGCGCTGCGGCCTGGCCAGCGGCATGCGTGGCCTGGTCTGCGGCGTTACCGGCTTCGGCTGCCTGGTTGCCGGCCGCAGCGGCCGCCTGCTGTGCCTGCACGGCCTGCGCCTGTGCAGTAGCCGCCTGATCCTGTGCGGCGCTCTGCGCCATGGCCGGAAGGGTAAACACACTGCCGGCGGCAACGAGGAGGGCGATCAGCGGCTTGCGGTTACGAAGAGTCATTGGGTGGTCTCCTTGGATGTGATGTTGCACGGCCATGTATTCCGTACGGGGCCTACGTTGGCAGCGTGCCGATGAACACAAATTGGGGCGCAGGTGGCCCTCACACGCGGCATTAACCACTACACGGCGCTCATCGACTACCGGCTTGGTTAGAAGCCGGTGAGTAGGACGTAAGGTGCACATTCAGCGGCCCGGAATTTAACCCTCGCCAAACGAAAATCAGTCCGCGCCGTCCTGTTTTGCCGCTGACCGCGAACTGAACAAAAGCCATCCAAGGGCGACACCGGACAACGCGCCGATGATCTCCAGCACCACCCGGCTGCCCAGTTCGTTGGGATCGTGGATGGTGGAAAGATAGAGACGCGCGTAGAACGGCGATTCCATCCGCACGATGCCCATGTAGAACAGCTTCCACATGTCGATGCCGGCGGAGATGACCACCGCGATCCCGCTGGCCCAGCCCAGTGCGTGGCCGTGGGCCCAGCGCAGCGCACGGGCAATGTGGTGGAACAGGAAATACACCAGCAGGCCGACCAGCAGCGCGATGCCAGCGGCTTCCAGGGTGCCGAGCAGGCCAAAATGGAGGGGAAGGTTCATGGCCACAGTGTAATGGCCGGGCACCCCGCGCGAATCAGTCCACCGGCACGTCGTAGGCGGTGCGCGGATCCGGCTCGGGCTGGAAGGTGTAATGCCACCATTCCTGCGCATAGTTGACGAACCCTGCGGCGGCCATCGCCTGCAACAGGCGCTGCCGGTTGGCCTGCTGCAACGGGGTGAGTCCATCGGCAGCGGTATGCGCACGCTTGCCGAAGAAGTCGAAGTCGGTGCCCATGTCCAACGGCGTGCAGCGCCCGGCCTCGCACTGCATCAGGCCCACGTCCACGGTGGCCGCACGACTGTGGCCGGAGCGCTCGGCGATGTAGCCTTCGGCGAACAGGCGGGACTTGTCCACGTCCGGGTACTGCGTGGCCTTGCGCGAGGTTTCGTGTGGATCCCGTGCCCATGCCACGAAGGCCTGCACCGAACGCACCGGGCGGTAGCAATCATGCACCTGCAACGCATGGCCCTGGCTGCGCAGCGTGCGTTCCACCCTGGCCAGGGCGTTGGCTACCGGCGGCAGCAGATAGCAGGCAGGTGCCGCGTAGCCGGGCACCGGGCGGCCGGTGAAGTTGTTGGCAGTGGCGAAGCGGATATCCAGCGCGATGCCGGGCGACAGCGTGCGGATCTCCACCAGCCCGGCTTCGGCAGCGCTGCGCGCGGGCGAAACGGTGGGCGCTTCAGCGGCGCGCGCGCTCGTTGCCAAGGCAATCGCCAGTACGAGTGAAGTGCAGGTCCTGGTAGTCATAGCTGAAGTCGATATCCGGGTCGATGGCGCGCAGTTCCAACGTCGGGACGGGTGCAGCAGTGGGCTGCAGCCACGCCTGGGCGGCCGCTTCCAGCGTATCCCAGCGCAGCACCCAGCGCGCCCCTGCCTGCAGCACGTCGGCCTGCAGGCGCGGCGATTTGTCCACGCTGAAACGCAGCCGACCCTGCATGGGGCAAAGTGAGGCCTGACCGAGCCACGGGTCGCGGTAGCGCCCCTGCATGGCGTGCAGTGCGGTTGCCGGCGCGGGCGCGGTGCTGCGGGTATCCGGCAGCGGAGCGGCCTCTGTCGGTGATGGCGCGCGTGCCTGCGCCAGCTGGTCCAGCCAGCCGTCCACGCCGGATGTGCTTTCCGGTGCGGTGTAGTGTTTCAAGGCAGCCTGCATGAGCGCGGTGCGTGCGTCTTCGCCTTCCCCGTTGATCAGCAGCACGACGCCGACCTTGCGCTCGGGCAGCAGCGCCAGCGAGGAATACATGCCGGACAGCGTGCCGGTATGCGCCACCTTCCACTGCCCGTCCAGGTCGGAAAGGCGCCAGCCGTAGCCGTAGCCGGCGAAGTGCGCGTTGTCCCAGCGCCGTTGCCGCTCGCCCAGGGGCATCGGCATCTGCAGCGTCCACAGCTGGCGGCGCTGTTCGCTGCCCAGCCAGTCCGGCACCAACGCCGGATCCAGCAGCACCTGCATCCAGCGCAGCATGTCGTTCAAGGAACAGCGGATGCCGCCGGCGGCCATCGACGGTGAATCCGGACTGGTATCGCCGTCCACGGCAACGACCACGTTGTGTCCCTCGCGACGTACGTGGGGCTGGGCGATGTTGCCGACCGCTACGGTGGACCATTCGCCTACCTGGCAACGCGACAACCCGAGCGGGATGAACACCTGTTCGCGCATCAGCTGGTCGTACGGCTTTCCACCGGCTGCCGCCGCCACTTCGCCGGCCACCACGTACATCAGGTTGTCGTAGGCATAGCCGCTGCGGAAGCTGGTGACCGGCTTGAGATGCGCCAGCCCGGCGATGATATCGGCGCGGGTAAAGTGGTTGGGCTCGGGCCACAGCATCAGGTCGCCGGCACCCAGTCCGAGTCCGCTGTTGTGGATCAGCAGGTCGCGTACCTGCATCTGTTCGCCCACCCAGGGATCGAACATGGTGAACGAAGGCAGGTGGCGGCGGACCGGGTCATCCCAGCGCAGCTTTCCCTGTTCCACCAGGCGGGCGAGCAGGGCAGCGGTCATTGCCTTGCTGTTGGAGGCGATCTTGAACAGGGTTTCGTCGTCGATGCGCGCGTCCGGGGTGTCGCCGCGCATGCCTTCGGCGCGGCGGTAAACCACGTTGCCGTCTTCCACCACGCCCATCGCAATGCCGGGCAACTGCTCGCGCTGCACCGTGCGTTCGAGCATGGCGTCGAACGGGGACGCTGCCAGGGCAAACAGCAGCAGGGGTGCGTACATGACGGGCAACCTCGGAAAGGCGGGCGTGTGAGGTAGCGCCGAAGGAAGCGGCAGGAGCCGCTGCCAACGTCGCTTGCGACGGCCCGCAGGGTGCCGGTCAGGACGACCGGCATCGCCTTGCTCGCCGAGCGCAGCGGGAGCAGCAACAGCGTGACGACCAACGGTCGTCACCCACCAGGGGCAAAAGCGTGACGGCCAGCGGCCGTCACTACCGGGTCAGAAGTTCCAGGCCACCACCAGTTGTGCGTAGCGCGGTGCCTGCCAGCGGGTGCCGGTTTTGAACGTGGCTTCGCGATAGACACCCGGTTGGCTTTCGTAGCGCTGGTGCACGTTGATCACGGTCTGGTTGTTGAACAGGTTGTAGACCGACAACCGCGCGCTCAGGTCGATGCCGTCCACCGGCAGGCGCCAGGTCACGTTGGCGCCCATGGTCCAGGTCCACGGCAGGTTGCCGAACGCACCGCGGGCGGTGGGCTCGAACACGCGCTGGTCGTAGGTGCCGGTGCAGTTGGCCACGCACAGCCAGCCGGTGCCGCCCCCGCTGCCCTCGCTGGAGGTGCTGCCGCCGGCCACGGTGTCGCCCGGCCACATCACGCCGAAGGCGGTGACCGGGCCGCCGGACTGCACCTGCAGCGTACTGCCGAAGGACCACTGCTCGTTCAACGCATAGGCCGCGCGGAACTTGAACTGGTGGCGGAAATCGTTGAACAGCGCGCCGTAGCGCTCGTTGTTGGAAGGATGGTCCCAGTGCTGGACCATGCCGGTGTCGCCGTAGTTGGTGTCCGAGTTCACCGGGCCTTCGAAGTTGCCCTCGCTCTTGGACCACAGGTAGGACGCGTTGAACATCCACTTCTCGTCCCACGCGCGGTCCAGCTGGAACTCCAGCGCCTTGTAGGTACGCTTGGGCTTGGAGTAGCCCACTACTTCGCCGCTGCCGCCCTTGCGATAGCCGCTGTTGGCGGTGTCGATGGTGATCCAGCCTTCCTCGGCGCAGCCGATGCTGGAATCGCCCCAGATGGTCAGGCTTTCGCCGGGATTGGCGATCGGCCACAGCGTGCTGCCGGTCGGGCCGCACGGGGTATGGTTCAGGCGCATGTCATCCAGCGCGCGGGTCATCCGGCGGTAGGTGCCGTTGACGCCCCACGACCAGGCCTGGTTGATCATGGTCTGGAAGCCGAGGATGTACTCGTCCTGGTAGACCGCCTTCAGGTCCTTGTCCACGCTCTGCCGCAGATCGGCCGCGCCGGTGTTCATGCGGGTATCGGTGGGACCGACCTGCTGGCCGATCACCGGCGCCATGTACGGCGCACCGGTGACCGGATTGCTCTGCTGCTGCCAGCCGTTGAGCACGTAGTAGCTGTATTCGTCAGTGAGCCCACCGGCGAAGTTGACGTTGATGTTGTTGGTCACCGGCAGGTAGTAGCGGCCCGCATTGCCGAACAGCTTGGTGCTGCCGTCGCCCTTGATGTCCCAGGCAAAGCCCACGCGCGGGGCGATCAGGTCGTCCATCTTGATGAAGGCATCGCCATCGGCGGTGCGGTTCTCGAAGCGGTCCCAGCGCACGCCCAGGTTCAACATCAGGGTGGAGGTGATGTTCCAGATATCTTCCAGGTAGAAGGCGTTTGCTTCGGTTTCGAAGGTGCCGCCGGACACGCGGTTGCGCGCGCGCAGCATCTGGTTGACCCCCGCCGGTACGTAGGCGTTGGCGCCGTCCCAGACTTCATCGCCCGGCCGTGCCGCGTACGCGGTGTAGGTCATCTGGCTCGGCCCCGGATAGCGCGTGGACTGATCGGTGGTCATCAGTTCGCGATCCACGCCGAAGCGCAGCAGGTGGCGGCCCAGCGCCCATTCGAAATCCAGCCGCGCGGCGTCGCGGGTGTCATCGCGCTCGGCGATGGCAGTGCCGGTGGGGTGGCAGCCGGCGCGCAGGCCATTCAGCTGACCCAGGTACGGCGCATAGGTGGCATCGGTGAACACGGCATCGCAGTACAGGTCCAGCGTGGAGTTGGAGAACGCCCGCTGGTTGTTCTGGCCGACCATCGCCTTGGCGGTGAAGCTTTCGCCGAAGCGGCCGGTATAGGTCGCCGACCAGTTCTTGCCGCCGCCATCGGTCAGCGTGTCACCGCCCCACTGGCCCAGCGTCTGCGTGTCCCAGTTGTAACCGGACGAGGCCTGCGTGGTCTCGGTTTCGTCGGAGAACGCGAGCAATTCCAGGGTGTGGTTGTCGGTGATGTTCCAGTCCAGCTTTGCCCCCCAGAAATCATCGTCGCCGGTGTTGTCGAACCAGGTGCGGCCATCGGAGGAGGTGTTGTTGCCGTCTGTATCGCGCTTTTCATACATCGCGAAAAGGAACAGTCTGTCCTTCACCAGCGCGCCGGAACCCCAGACGTTGGTCTTGGTGAACGAGGTGGCGTCGGTGCTGGCGTAGGAGTGCGGCGAGCCATCGCGATGGAAATGATCGCGGGCGGCCGAGCGCCACGCATTCGGTTCGAAGGTGACTTCTGCACCGCCTTCGAACTCGTTGCTGCCCGAGCGGGTGACGGCGTTGATCACACCGCCGGTGGAGCGGCCGAACTCAACCGAGTATCCGCCGGTCTTGACCTGGAATTCCTGGAAGAAGCCGAACGGTGCGCTGGAGAAGCCACGCCGGGTGTACATGTCGGTGACGTTCAGGCCGTTGATGTAGACCGCGTTCTCGGCCACGGAGGAGCCGGCGAAGGACAGCCCGCCGAACGAGGAGTTGCCGCCCACCACGCCCGGTGCCAGCAGGGCCACCGCGGACAGGTCCTGCGCCACCGGCAGCCGCGAGATTTCCTGGCGGTTGACGTTGAAGGAGGTCTCGGTGGAGTACACGTCCACCCGGTTGATCACCCGCGAGCCGACCACCTGCAGCGCATCCAGGTTGACCACGCCACCACTGCTGGCCAGGTTCACCGTGGTGGTGCCACCGACGGCCACGCTGACGCTGACCGGCTCGCCCAGGGCGGCACCGTCGCGGCTCAGCTGCAGGGTGTAGTCACCGACCGGCAGCTGGCCGAGCCGATAGCTGCCATCGCTGCCGGCAGTGGCCGAGCGGGTCAGCCCGGTACCGCGGTTGACCACGGTGACCAGGTCACCGGCGGTGGCCCGGCCGGCGACTGCGCCGGAAACATTCTGCGCCGTTGCGATGCTGGGCACGATCATGCCCAGGCACGCGCCCAGGGCGACGGTCAACGCCGCCCGCTTGATATTGATTGCCTTCATCCCCTGCTCTCTCCTGCAGAAATTGAACGGTGTGGTTGACTAGGGTGTCGCGCTGGGTTTGCCGCCTGCAGGCCGTACCGTCCACTGGAACTGGTCGTCCCACTGGTCGAAATACAGGTTGCCGCCTGCCCACTCGGCCTCGCCGCGCTGCGAGTCCACCGTTTCCGAGCGGAAGTGCTGTTTGGCCGGCACGAAGGCCTGGCCGAAATCATCGTTGAAGGCGATCCGGTAGCCGTCGATGCCGCCGAGATAGAAGTCGCGCAGTGCTGGCTGATCGCTGTCCAGCGCACCGGTGGTGACATCCATCGGCAGCCATCCGTAGGGCGCCAGGTACACCGCGCCCCAGTCGTGCAGGTTGTTGTAGCCGGTCACGTTGTCGGAGAACACGCGACCGGACTGCCAGCGCGCGGGAATGCCGTTCATGCGCAGCAGGGTGATCAGCAGCAGGGTCTGCTGGCCGCAGTCGGCATGGCCGGCCTGCAGCGCGTAGTCGCTGATGTTGCTGATCGTGGAATATTCGCGCGCGCCGGCCCAGGGGATCTGGTCGACTGCGCTGTACAGCAGGCGCACCACTTCATACGGCCGCGTCTCACCCTGCAGCACGCGTTCGGAAAACGCGCGCAGTGCCGGGCTGAAGCGCACATGCGGTGTCTGCTCGGCCAGGTACGGTGCCAGCGCCGCGTCGTTCGGGATGGGCTGCACCGTGCGCGGATCGATGGCGGTGTGGCGGGCACTGATGGTCAGGGCGTAGCGGATCTGGAAACGGGTCGGCTGCCCGGCCACGGCCGGCGCTTCCAGATAGGCCGTGCGCTGCAGCGTGCTGGCCGGGGCCAGCTGCGCGCCGGACGGTGAACTGCCGATCCACTGCAGCTGCTCCTGCTGGCCGGGAATCTCGCGCGGGTAGGGAATCCAGGCGCGCACCGTTTCGCCGGCCGGCACCGCATCGGCCTTCACCACCAGTGACTGGGTGACCTCCACGCGTTGCGGCAGCACCGAATCCTTGCCAGTGCGTTCGGCGGCGGCCACTACCCGCGCGTGATACGGCGTCAGCGTTTCGTACGGACCATCGGCCGGCATCGGGGCATCGGCACGGCGGCGTGCGCGGGCCTCGCTGCTGAGCCGGAACAGGTTGGACGGGGCACGGTTGAAGTACCGCCGCTCGCCATCGATATCCAGGTGCTCCAACAGTCCCTGCGCGTCCCAGCGCGCGAACTCGTCATCGCGCAGATCGGGGATCCAGTGGCGCAGTTTTTCCTTGGCCGCGGTTTCATCCAGGCTGAAGTCCAGGCGGATGCGCCGCATGCGCTCCTTCTGGAAGGCGGATGCTGCTTGGCGTGCCGCGCCCGGATGGCTTGCGAGCCAGGCGTCCAGATGGGTGCCCGCCTCGGCGAATCGCCCCTGGTCGATCATCGCAATCACCGCGTCCTCGGACACCGAACCGGGTATCGGCGTGGTCGCATCCGCTGCAGGCTGCGCCCACGCCATCGCCGCGCACAGGCAGGCGGCAGCAGGCAGCAACAGTTTGCGAACGACGGTATCCACAGCGACACTTCCCCAGCGCGGGTGGTAACAGCTGTGTAACACGCAGGGGATACCCGGTCAATAATTTATTCTTGCGTTCCGCTGCGAAAGGAATAACTATTCCAGCAGCTTTCAATGAGGGTAATCGCCACATGCTCCTGGCTTCCCGCCCCACACGCCGTGCCCTGATGCTGGCCGTGTGCCTGGCCTTCGGCAGCAGCGCGGCGTCGGCGCTCACGCGCGCGCCAGCCGCCACGCCGGATCCCGGCCCCGCCCTGCCCTATGTCATCGGCCTGCACGAGGCCTACCTGACGCCGCAGTACTGGGCCGCGCGGCTGCCTGGTGCCGATGCGCTGATCCTGGACCGCGCGCAGATCGCCGCGCAGAACGCGCGTATGCGCGCCGAAGACCCGCACATCCAGGACATCGCGGCATTGCCCGCATCGCTGCCCGCCGCTGCGCTGCGCGGATCGATCACCGCGCTGTCGCGCTGGCCGGCGCGCACGCTGTACGACGCCCACGGCGCCGCGATCCCCGCCGGCCAGCGCGCGGATATCGAAGCCAACCTGGCATTGGACGCACTGCCCGCCGCCACCACGCCGCAGTACGGGCTGGTGGTGCATCGCGCGGCGCTGCGCACCTTCCCGACCCGGCAGCGTGTCTTCAGCAGCCCCGAGAACTCCGACATCGACCGCTTCCAGGAATCGGCGCTGTTCCCCGGCGACAAGGTCGCGGTGGTCCACCGCAGCGCCGACGGGGCATGGCTGTTCGTGCACAGCGAGCGCTACAGCGCGTGGATCGAAGCACAGTACGTGGCCACCGGCTCCAAGCAGACGGTGCTGGGTTACGGCGCGACGGGTCCGTACCGGGTGATCACCGGCGCGGTGGCGCATACCGCGTTCACTCCCGAAGAGCCGCGCGTTTCGCGCCTGCAGCTGGACATGGGCGTGCGCCTGCCGGTGCTGGCGCAGTGGTCGCCGGCACACACGGTCAACGGCCAGCAGGCGCATGCCAGCTGGGTGGTGCAGCTGCCCGTGCGCGAAGCCGATGGTGCGCTGAGGCTGGTGCCAGCGCTGTTGCCGCGTTCGCAGGACAGCAGCGCCGATTACCTGCCGCTGACCCCGCGCACCCTGCTGACCCAGGCCTACAAGTTCCTTGGCGAGCGCTACGGTTGGGGCCACGACTACGACACCCGCGACTGCAGCGGCTTCGTTTCGGAGATCTACCGCAGTGCCGGCGTGCTGCTGCCGCGCAATACCAGCGCGCAGGGCATCAGCCCGGCGCTGGACCGCATCGCCTTCACCGACAAGGACACCGCCGCCCGCCGCGACCGCGCCGTGGCTGAGTTGCAGGTGGGCGACCTGGTCTACATCCCGGGCCACGTGATGATGGCCATCGGCCATGTAGACGGCCGCACCTGGGTGATCCATGACACCGCCGGTGGGAGCTGGAAAGGCGAGGACGGCACCCGCATCCAGGCGCACCTGAACGGCGTGTCGGTCACTCCCCTGGAACCGATGATGGCCAGCGATGACCTGCGCTACATCGACCGCATCACCAACATCCAGCGGGTCCGCCCGCAGCGCACGCCCCGGACCCCTTGATGAAGATCACCGATATCGAACTGGGCATGCTGCGCGTGCCCTTGAAGACGCCGTTCAAGACCGCGCTGCGCACCGTCGACACCGTCGAGGACGTGGTGGTGATGGTCCGCACCGACACCGGCCACACCGGCTACGGCGAGGCGGCAGCGACCGCGGTGATCACCGGCGACACGCACGGGTCGATCATCGAAGCGATCCGCCACTTCATCAAACCGCGGCTGGTCGGCCAGGACGTGGCCAACCTCAACCGCCTGTGTGGGCTGGTGCAGTCCTCGATGGAACGCAACAGCAGCGCCAAGGCGGCGGTGGAAATCGCCCTGTACGACCTGTGGGCGCAGCTGCACGGCGCACCGCTGTACCAGATGCTGGGCGGTGGCGATCCGGTGATCACCACCGACATCACCATCAGCGTGGACTACATCGACAAGATGGTGGCCGATTCGCTGTCCGCGCTGGATCGCGGATTCGAGTCGCTGAAGATCAAGGTCGGCAAGGACATCGGCCTGGACATCGAACGGGTCAAGGCCATCCATGCGGCAGTGGAAGGCCGCGCGCTGCTGCGGCTGGATGCCAACCAGGGCTGGACCGCCAAGCAGGCGGTGCATGCGATGCGTGCGCTGGAGGAGGCCGGGGTGGTGCTGGAGCTGCTGGAGCAGCCGGTCAAGGCCGCCGACATCGCCGGCCTGAAGTACGTCACCGACCGGGTCAACACGCCGGTGATGGCCGATGAAAGTGTGTTCAATCCCAGCCAGGTGATCGACCTGATCCAGCAGCGCGCTGCGGACATCGTCAACATCAAGCTGATGAAGACCGGCGGGCTGTCCAACGCGATCCGCATCGCCGACATCGCCGCCATCCACGGCGTGCCGTGCATGATCGGCTGCATGATCGAATCCAGCATCAGCGTGGCCGCCGCCGTGCATCTGGCCGTGGCCAAGAGCGATGTGATCACCAAGGTGGACCTGGATGGGCCGTCGCTGGGCCAGTTCGACCCGGTCAGCGGCGGGGTGACGTTCAACGAATCGGAAATCAGCATCAGTGACGCGCCGGGGCTGGGCATCACCGAGGTGCGTGGGCTGGAGATGCTCGCTTGAGTGCTGCTCGTGCCCGTAGCGCCGAGCCATGCTCGGCGGAAAACCGCGCGATGTCCTGCCGAAAGTCCGCCGACCATGGCGCGGCGCTACCGTGCACGCCGGATGCTGCTGCATGCCGCCGCTGCTGAAGATCCGCGCCGAGCGCGGGCAGATGTCGGCGATCGAGCGCCGCATCGCCGATTTCATCCTTGAAAACGCGCACCTGCTGCGCGATTACTCCTCCCAGCAGTTGGCCAGCGCCCTGGGTATCAGCCAGTCCAGCGTGGTCAAGTTCGCGCAGAAGCTGGGTTTCAAGGGCTATCCGGACCTGAAGTTCTCCATCGGCCAGGACGTGGCGCGCAGTGGTGCCGCACCGTCCTCAGCGCCTGCGGTCGCCGAAGGGCGGGATGGTTACCTGCGCATTGCCCAGGCCCTGCAGGCCAGCAAGGCGGCTGCCGAGGACGAAACGCGTGCGGCCAATCCGCAGGCCGACGTGGAGCGGATCGTCGCCCTGGTCGATGCTGCGCCGAAGCTTTTCGTGTACGGGCTGGGCGACGATGGCCTGTACGCACGCGAGTTCGCGATGCGGCTTTCCCTGCTGGGCATGCTGGTGGTGCACCATGCCGACCCGATCCTGATGCTGGCCAACCTGTCTGCCGCACGCCCCGGTGACGTGATGCTGGTGTTCTCCGAGTTCGGCAAGCTGCCGCAGCTGTCGATGCTGTCGCGGCAGTTCCAGGACCTCGGCGGCAAGGTGGTCTCCATTACACGCCACACCGCCAACCCGCTGCGCGCGCACGCCGATGCCTCGCTGGCGGTATGCGCCGAGGACCGTGCGCCGCACATGGCACAGGTGCTGTACCGTGCTTCCTTGCAGTCCCTGCTGGATTTTGTTTTCGTGCTGTTGTGCGACGCCAATCCGGATCGCAACCGCCAGCTGGCGGTGAACCTGGAACGCATCGAACACCTGCTGGATACCTGACCGGAGCCGCCCATGAAGTCGCTGTTGCGTTGCCTTGCCGTTGCAACCCTGTCACTGGCCGGTCCGGCGTGGGCAGCCAGCCCGCTGGACGGTGCCGGGCAGGTGGTGGTGGTCACCAGTGAAGGCTGGGACAGCACGCACGGACGCCTGCAGGCATTCACCCGCAGCGGCAGTGGCTGGAAGCCGGAAGGCGCCGCGTTCGACGTGGCCCTGGGCCGCAGCGGCAGCGCCTGGGGCATCGGCCTGCATCCGGCTACGTCAGCAGATGCGGCTTCGGTGGGTAACGTGGCTTCGGCGGGTGACGACCGTTGGTCGTCACGCTCCTCGGCCGGCACCCGTGACGACCAACGGTCGTCACCCACCGCATCTGAAGCACCCGCCTCCGGCCAGGCCACCAGCGGCCCGCGCAAGCGCGAAGGCGATGGCCGCAGCCCGGCCGGCGTGTTCGCGCTGGGCACCGCGTTCGGCTACGCCGCGCAGGCCGACACCGCCCTGCCGTGGCAGCCGATGCAGGAAAGCAGCTACTGCATGGACGTGCCGGACTCGCCGTACTACAACCGCATCGTCGATGCCGAACGGGTCGGCGCCGAGGCGGTGGAGGGTTCGACTGAACCGATGCGTCTGGACCTGCACAACGAGGGCGATGTGCGCTACCAGCAGGGCTTCGTCATCAACCACAACCCGCGCAACGTGCCAGGCCAGGGCAGCTGCATCTTCGCCCACCTGTGGCGCAGGGAAGGTGAGGCCACTGCTGGCTGCACCGCGATGACGGCCGCGCATATGCAACAGCTGTTGGCGTGGCTGGATGCGCGCCAGGGCCCGTTGTTCGTGCTGCTGCCGCGCGCCGAATACGTGCGCCTGCAGCACGCGTGGCAGCTGCCGGCCCTGGCCGCCGCCCACGGCCCCACACCGTGAGCGCGCCGGACACGCAACCCACGCCCAGCCTGCAGCGTGCGGTCAGCCGCTGGCAGATCGTCGGCCTGTCCATCAACGATGTGATCGGCAGCGGCATCTACCTGCTGCCGGCCGCGACGGTGCTGCTGCTTGGCCCCTTCAGCCTGTGGGGCGTGCTTGCTGCCGGCGTCGTGGTCGCGCTGCTGGTACTGTGCTACGCACAGGCCGCCAGCTACTTCGACGAACCCGGCGGCAGCTACCTGTATGCGCGCGAGGCATTCGGCCGCTTCGCCGGGTTCGAGATCGGCTGGATGATCTGGCTGACCCGCATCAGTTCGGCAGCGGCACTGAGCAACGCGCTGGCCGATGCGGTGGCGCGCTTCTGGCCGCTGGCCGGCAGCGGCGGCGGGCGGATCGCGGTGATCGTGTTGTCGCTTGCCTTCCTGACCGGTGTGAACATCATCGGCGTGCGCTCGGCGGCGCGTACCGGCGTGGTGCTGGTGATCGGCAAGCTGGTGCCGCTGCTGCTGTTCGTGGCCATCGGCGCGTTCTACATTGATCCGCAGCTGGCCTTCTCCGGGCAGCGTCCGGACCCGCATGACCTGCAGCGCATGGGCGAGGCGGCATTGTTGCTGCTGTACGCCTACGCCGGCTTCGAGAACATTCCCGCCGCCGCGGGCGAGTACCGCAATCCACGACGTGACATCCCGTTCGCGCTGATCACCATGATCATCACCGTCACCGTGATCTACGCCGCGGTGCAGATCGTGGCGCAGGGCACCCTGCCCGGCCTGGCCGGCTCGGCCACGCCACTGGCCGATGCCGCCGCAGGCTTCGGCGGGGAGGCACTGGCGCTGATCCTGACCGTGGGCGCGACGATCTCCATCCTGGGCACCAACAGCAACACGATGATGATGGGGCCCCGCTTCCTGTACGCCCTGGCCGCCGACGGCTACGGCCCGAAAGTGCTGGCACACGTGCACCCGCGCTTCCGCACCCCGGCCGCAGCGATCCTGTGCCAGGGGATCATCTCGCTGCTGCTGGCGCTGAGTGGCTCGTTCGTGCAGTTGGCGCTGCTGTCGATGACCACGCGGCTGTTCGCCTACATCGGCACGGCTGCCGCCGTGCTGGTGCTGGCCAAGCGCTATGCCGGCCGCCCAGGCGCATTGAAGCTGCCCGGCGGCCCCCTGATCCCGGTGCTGGCGCTGCTGCTGTGCCTGGCGCTGTTTGCCAGCGCCAGCTGGGCGAACATCCTGGCCGCGCTGGCCGCATTCGTGGTGGGCGCGGCGATCTACCTGTTCCCGCGCAAGGGCGGTTGATGCCGCGCTGGCCTGCGTAGTATCGAGCTTGCTCGACACCTGCGAGGAGGGCATTTCTCGAGCAAGCTCGACACTACGCAGGCGGGCCGGCTCTACGCTGCGCTCACACGCTGGGCCCGGGCCGTTAACCGGCCGGTCGTCAGGATGGAACCTCATCCAACGACCACAGACGGAGCTGACGAATGAGCCCCGATTACCAGATCCCCGGCCGTGTGCCGGAAGATGGCGTACAGCGCGAAGCCTTCGCCGACTATTGGCGCGAACGCTACCCGAGCGAACCCTACTACGACGCCAGCTCGTCCTTCGAGGACTATGAACCGGCCTACCGGTTGGGGCACCAGTCCCGCGCGCAGGATGTCATCCGCGCGTATGAGGAAGTCGAACGCGAGCTGCAGACGCGCTGGGCAGCCGAACGCGGCGAGAGCCGGTTGGAATGGCTGCAGGCACAGCATGCTGTAAAGCGCGGCTGGGAAGATGCGCTGCTCGCCAATCCGCGGCTGGACAAGGGTCCGACGCGCGGCATCTGATCCTTCCCCATGCTGCAGCGTCCCCTCATGCAAGGGGACGCTGCGGCGTGCACGGTCGCAATGGTATACAGAGGGGGTTGGCCATCCGCATCCCCGCCTGGAGGTACCCATGACCCGTAAGTTGCTTCTCACCCTGGCCATCGGCCTGACCCCGATGCTTGCCACCACTGCCTGCGGCGCCGCCGGTCCGGAGGCTGCCGCGCCCGCTGCCGCCGCTCCGGCACAGAAATCCTTCAGCGCATTCAACGCCACCGAGTTCGCTACGTTCGACGAACCCTGGGCAATGACCTTCCTGCCCGACGGCAGTGTGCTGGTCACCGAGAAGGCCGGTCGACTGCAGCACCTGGATCTCACCAGCAGGACCAAGCATGAAATCACCGGCGGCCCGAAGGTCGCCTATGGCGGCCAAGGCGGTTTCGGTGACGTGGTGCTGCATCCGGACTTCGCCAGCAATCAGCTGGTGTACCTGAGCTACGCCGAAGAAGGCAGCAACAACACGCGCGGTGCCGCCGTGGCGCGCGCAAAGCTGGTGCTCGCTGCCGATGGTGCCGGCACGCTGCAGGATCTTTCAGTGATCTGGCGGCAGGACGCGAAGGTCAGCGGCAACGGTCACTACGGCCACCGCATCGCCTTCGGTCCAGACGGCAAGTTGTGGATCACCTCCAGCGAGCGGCAGAAGTTCGACCCGGCCCAGGACATGGCCAGCAACCTCGGCAAGCTGATCCGCCTCAACGACGATGGCTCGGTGCCGGCTGACAATCCGTTTGCTTCGCAGGGGGGCGTAGCCGCGCAGGTGTGGTCACTGGGCCACCGCAACATGCTGGGCATAGCCTTTGATGCCAACAACAAGCTGTGGGTACACGAGATGGGCCCGGCTGGCGGCGATGAGTTGAACCTGATCACCCGCGGCGGGAACTACGGTTACCCGATCGTCTCCAATGGCGATCATTACGATGGTCGGTCGATTCCCGACCATTCCACCCGTCCCGAATTCGCCACGCCAAAGGTTACCTGGAACCCGGTGATTTCGCCGGTCGGCTTCATCATCTACAGCGGCGACCTGTTCCCGCAGTGGAAGGGCAGCGGCTTCATCGGCGGACTGTCATCGCAGGCGCTGGTGCGGGTGAGCTTCGACGGCGACAGCGCGCGCGAAGCCGAACGCTTCGACATGGCCGCACGCATCCGCGAAGTCGAACAGGGTCCGGATGGCGCGGTGTGGGTTCTGGAAGACGGCAAGAACGGCAAGCTGCTGAAGCTGACCCCGAAGGGTTGACCCCGGGTAGTGACGGCCGCTGGCCGTCATGCCTCGGTGGCAGCGGCTCCTGCCGCTGCCTTCGGCGCTGCCCGCATACCGGTCATTCCTGCAGGGCGACGACCTTGACTTCGGTGCGGCTGCAGGCCTTGTCCAGGCACGTCCCATTCAACCAAGCCTGGCCGTTGCCGATCATCACGCCCTGCTGGTTGGCAAACACGGTATCGAAGGACTGCGCGCTGATCGCACGCGCCACCGGCGCGGTGACGATGCGTTCGTAATCGCGCTGGAAGGTCGCCGCATCGGGCACCTCACGCTTACTGCCGCCGGTATCCACACGCAGCGGATAGCGCATCAGCGCGGCCACGGCGGCGCGGTCATCGCCAGCGATCCCCTGCTGCAACGCCTTGAACACGGTTTCGTACTGGTCGGCATCGCCAAGCACGCGCTCGATCCGCCCGCGCGCATCGCCATCACCCGCTGCGGCGGTATCAGCCGGTGCGTTCGGGCCGGATTCGGCCGGCGGCGCCTGGTCGGCATCAGCCGGCACGAACGGCGCGCTCGACGCGTTCGGCGACGGTGCCACGATCGGGTCATCCGGCGTTTCGGTCGGGCCCGCAGCGGCTGACATCGGCGCAGGTGCCGCCTCGGCAGGCGCGGCAGGCGCATCGGCCTGCGAACAGGCGACCAGCCAGAACGGGCTCGCCAGCAACAGCGGCAACTTCAATGAACGGGACAGGCGCATGCACGACTCCGGCAGGAACGAAGGCATCCAGCCTAGCCCGGCCAACGTGAGCCGGACATGCATGTCACGTGCAGGGACGCTGCGCCAAGCCGTGGCAGCGACAGCCCCCGCATCCGGACAGGCCGGACGCGTCACTCACTCAGCCAGCCAGCAGCTCGAACTGCACCGGTGAACCACTGATCGCCGATGCGCACACCCACAGATCGAACAGGCCCGCCTCGGCACGCAGCACGCCATCGCGCCCGGTGAAGGCCAGCTGCGAACGGTGCAGGGTGAAGCTCACTTCGGTGGACTCGCCCGGCTGCAGCATCACCTTGCGGAATTCCTTCAGTTCACGCACCGGCCGCACGCGGCTTGCCACGCGGTCGTGGATGTACAGCTGCACTACTTCTTCGCCGGCCACGCTGCCGGTGTTGGTCAGCGTGGTAGTGATGGTCAGCGTGTCATCCCAGCCGAGCTTGGCACTGCTCAGCTGCGGCACGCCGTAGGCGAAGCTGGTGTAGCTGATGCCGTGGCCAAACGCATACAGCGGCTCGTTGGGGATCTCGCGCCAGCGCGCCTTGAATTCGGACATGGTCGGCAGCTCCGGACGCCCGGTGCGCGGATGATTGTAGAAGTAAGGCTGCTGCCCGGACACCTGCGGGAAGCTCACCGGCAGGCGCGCGGACGGGTTGTAATCGCCGAACAGCACATCGGCCACGGCGTGCCCGGTCTGGGTGCCCAGGTACCAGGTGATCGCCACGGCCTGCGCGTTGCGCACCGCGCCCTGCAGGGCCAGCGCGCGACCATTGCGCAGCAGCACCACCATCGGCTTGCCGGCCATCGCGACCGCTTCGGCCAGCGCCTGCTGGGCAGGCGGCAAGGTGATTTCCACGCGCGACTGCGCTTCGCCGCTGTAACGCTGCGGCTCGCCCAGTGCCAGCACGACCACGTCGGCGCGCAGTGCGGCGGCCACGGCCGCTTCGATGCCACCGGCAATGCCGCTTTCCAGCTCGCAGCCCGGCACCACTTCCAGCAGCGCTTCATCGCCGATGGCCGCGCGTACGCCGGTTTCCAGGTCGACGTAACGGCTCTTGTCGCCGAACAGCGTCCAGCAGCCTTCGATGTTCTCGCGGTCCTGCACGAACGGGCCGATCAGCGCGATCTTCTGCCCGTCGCGGCGCAGCGGCAGCGCCGACTGTTCGTTCTTCAGCAGCACGATGGAGCGTCGAGCCGCGTCGCGCGACAGGTCGTCATGCGCGGCGATATGCGAATCGTCGGCTTCACGTGCCGGATCCAGCGAGCGGTACGGATCATCGAACAGGCCGATGGTTTCCTTGAGCCACAGGATGCGGCGCACGCCTTCGTCTAACACCGCCATCGGCACTTCGCCACTTTCCACCAGGCCGGGCAGGTGTTCGGCATAGAAGCCGCTCTGCATGCTCAGGTCCAGGCCGGCGGTGAACGCCTTGGCGGTGGCGTCGCGGTCATCGGCGGCATAGCCGTGGGCGACCAGTTCCATGTCCGCGGTGTAATCGGAAATGACAACGCCGGGGAAGTTCCACTCACCGCGCAGGATGTCGGTCAGCAGTTCGGCGTTGGCGCTGGCCGGCACGCCGTTGATGTCGTTGAAGGAGGACATCACAGTGACCGCGCCGGCATCGAAGGCGGCCTTGAACGGCGGCAGGTGCACGTCGCGCAGGGTCTGCGGGGAGATGTCCACCATGTTGTATTCCATGCCGGCCATCACCGCGCCGTAGGCGGCGAAATGCTTGGGCGTGGCCAGCAGCGCGTCGTGCGCACGCAGGTCATCGCCCTGGAAGCCGCGAACGCGGGCAGCGGCGAACGCACAGCCCAGCACCACGTCTTCACCGGCACCTTCCGCGCCACGGCCCCAGCGCTGGTCGCGGGCGATATCCACGGCCGGTGCGTAGGTCCAGTGCAGGCCGGCTGCGGTCGCTTCCACGGCGGTGGCACGTGCGGTGCGGCGCGCCAGTTCGGGTTCGAAGCTGGCCGCTTCGCCCAGCGGGATCGGGAACACGGTACGCATGCCATGGATGACATCGGCGGCCAGGATCACCGGGATGCCGAGGCGGCTTTCTTCGATCGCCACCTGCTGGATGCGGCGGCCCAGCTCCGCGCCGACGCCGTTGAACAGCGAGCCGACCTTGCCGTCACGCACCTGCTGCAGCACCTGGTCGGCGTTGCTGACGTTGGCTTCCGGGTTCACGTCCGGGGCAAAGGGACGAACCATGTCGGCGAACACGCCCAGCTGACCGACCTTTTCTTCCACGGTCATCTGCGCAATGAGGGTTTCGATACGTTCGGAAGCCACCGGGTGTCCTTGATGTAAACGTTTTCAGTGCCGGCATTCTAAAGGTACCGGGCACAAAAGTGCGCATCTTCTGCGTTCATGTTTTCTGCCCGCGCTGCTTGCGACGGCGCGGCGGGGTCAGCTTAAAGCATGCCGGGGGTGGGGGTGGCAGGCGGTTGCTGGGCACGTTCGGCCCGCACGTCCATCAGCATGGCGTCGCTGGAGGCCTGGAACACGCGCAGCCCGAACGCCGGCAGGATCGCCAGCAGGTGGTCGAAGATGTCCGACTGCACGCCTTCGTATTCGCCCCAGGCGGTGCTGCGGGTGAAGCAGTACAGCTCCAGCGGCAGGCCTTCGGTGGTGGGCTGCAGCTGGCGTACCAGCAGGGTCATGTCGGGGTTGATGCCGGGGTGGCTGCCGAGGTAGCGCTCCACGTAGGCCCGGAAGGTACCCAGGTTGGTGACGCGCCGGCTGTTGATGTCGCCCGCTCCGCGGGCGCGCAGTTCGGCGTTCCACTGCCCCAGTTCGGTGTCCTTGTCGCGCAGGTAATCAGCCAGCAGGGCGAACTGGCCGACCTGTGCCCGTGCCTGGTCATCCATGAAACCGACGCTGTGCTGGTCCAGGAACAGCGCGCGCTTGATCCGGCGGCCACCGGACTCCTGCATGCCGCGCCAGTTCTTGAACGATTCGGTGACCAGCTTCTTGGTCGGGATGGTGGTGATGGTCTTGTCGAAGTTCTGCACCGTGACGGTGTGCAGGGCGATGTCGATGACATCGCCGTCGGCATTCTGGCTGGGCATTTCGATCCAGTCGCCCAGGCGGATCCGGCCATCCCCGCTGATCTGCACGCTGGCCACCAGCGAAAGGATGGTGTCCTGGAAAATCAACATCAGCACCGCCGTGGCCGCGCCCAGGCCAGTGACCAGGTAACGCAGTTCCACACCGGCGAGCGTGGCCACGATCGCCAGCCCGGCAATCGCGAAAATGACGATCTTGGCGACCTGCAGGTAGCCCTTGATCGGCTTGTTGCGCGCGTCTGGCCGGCGTTCGTACAGATCGTTTGCGGCGTCCAGTGCATGCGACAGCGCCATCGAGACGGTCAGGATGGCCCAGGCCTGGCAGGCCGCGACGATGAACGCCACCAGCCCGACCGGCAGGTCCGGCACGTAGGCGATGCCGGAGGCGATGACCTGGCTGGGCACCACGTTCGACAGGCGTGAGATCACCCGCATTACATTGCTGCCGCGGCCGGAATCGGCCCCCGGCAGGCGCGCGAGCAGGCGGCGCAGACCACGCAGCAGGATGCGCTTGGTGACCCAGTTGGCCAGCGCGGCGGCGATCACCAGTGCCGACAGCATCAGTGCGAGATAGGCACCGGGATACGGCGCCAACGAATCCTGCAGGCTGTCCAGCCAGTTCACCACCACTACTGCATCCACGACCAGGTTGCCTCCGCTTTCTTCTGTCTGTCTGGGTTGCCGACCGGAATCGGCGCTATGGGATCAAGGGGCCCGTTGCCGTTCGATGATCACGCCGACCGAGCGCGCACCGCGCACCGCGCCAGGCTTGCTGAGCTTCAGCCGCAGCCACTGCACGTCGAATTCCTGCAGCACGATCTCCGCGCAGCGCTCGGCCAGGGTTTCCACCAGGCCGAAGTCCGACGCCCGCACGTACTCCTGCAGCCGGTTGCTGACGGCCTTGTAGTTCAGCGTGTGCTCGATGTCGTCGGTGGCGGCCGGACGACGGTTGTCGAAGCCCATTTCCAGGTCGAATACCAGCGTCTGGCGGATCCGTCGTTCCCAGTCGTAGATACCGATCAGGGCGTCGATCTCCAGCCCTTCGATGAATACCTTGTCCATGATGCCTGCCGCACGAAAGAGGCCGTCATGGTAACGGGACCCGCCGCGAGGTGCAGGGACGTGGGATGAACAGCGGGGCCTGGGAAAAAACAGAGGGCCCTGCTAGCGGGCCCTCTGGTACTGCCA
Organism: Stenotrophomonas sp. CFBP 13724; assembly: GCF_014841975.1. Taxonomy (NCBI): domain Bacteria; kingdom Pseudomonadati; phylum Pseudomonadota; class Gammaproteobacteria; order Lysobacterales; family Lysobacteraceae; genus Stenotrophomonas; species Stenotrophomonas sp. CFBP 13724. Next base: position 27,958 of record NZ_JACYUW010000002.1, on the reverse strand, counting down.
TTGTCCCCGGGGGGGACCGAGGTTTTCGGTCGCGATTCCCGGCGGCTCGTTGGGAAATCCTAAGCCCGGCCTGCCTGCGCTTCAATAGCCAAATACGACGGCACCAGACCGACCACCAGAATGCTGCGATTACTGACCGACAGTCCTACCCTGCCCTGATGGATGACCTGGATTCTCCAGGGCAGATTGGTCGGACCGCCTTTCGTATTCTTCCAGCCCATGCGCAGACAGATTGATCTGGAGCGACTCGTTTCGAAGGCGCGATGGTCGACCTACCTGCACGCAGCTGCGATGGCGGATACGTGCCCGACATTGCTCTATCTGTGGAACATGCGTCTTTGTGGCGCGTTGCTCATGCCACTGCATCTGGTGGAAATTCTTGTGCGGAATGCAGCTGCGGAAGCACTCGGGGCTCAGCACGGCCCCACGTGGCCGCACAGTGACGCCTTTCGCCGGCGACTACCGCAGGTCCATAGCGGGTACTGCGCCGGTACCGAGCTGGAGAAGGCGGTTCGCCGCTCCGCGCGGGTAGACGACGTAGTGGCTGGCCTCAGCTTTGCTTTCTGGCATCAGCTGTTTACCCGGCGGTTCGATCAGAGCCTCCGCAACCGGATCGCCCATCACGAGCCCATCTTCCACCGGGATATCAGGGCGGACCTCGCCGCAGCGACACGGATCATCCATTCCCGCAGTCCCTCCACTCTGGACTGGTTGCTGCACCACGAAGGTGCCACCTCGCTGCTCGCCACTTCACCGCTGGAGGGAAAGATCGCTCCCCCGCTGTAGCGGCCCATCACACCGCCGGTAGCGTCGCCATGTCCCAGCGCGGGGTAACGTCCACGCGCGGCGGATTGTGCTGGCCGGCCTGCAGCCGCAGTGCACCGGCAAAGGCGATCATCGCGCCGTTGTCGGTGCACAGCGCCGGGCGCGGGAAGCATGCCCTGCCACCCAGTTTGGCGGCCATTTCCTGCAGCCGCACGCGCAGGCGCCTGTTCGCGCCCACACCGCCGGCCACCACGATCACATTGGTGCCGGCCGCTTCCAGCGCGCGTCCACATTTGATCACCAACGTCTCGACCACGGCATCTTCGAAGCCGCGTGCGATGTCGGCGCGGGTCTGCTCGCTCTGATCGCTGTCGCGCCAGGCCAGCAGCACCTGGGTCTTCAGCCCGGAGAAGCTGAAATCCAGCCCGGGGCGGTCGGTCATCGGGCGCGAGAAACGGTAGGCGCCCGGGCGGCCCTGTTCGGCCAGCGCGGCCAACTGCGGGCCCCCCGGATACGGCAGGCCCATCATCTTGGCGGTCTTGTCGAAGGCTTCGCCGGCGGCATCGTCCAGCGTCTCGCCCAGCAGCCGGTACTGGCCGATGGCCTCCACCGCCACCAGCTGGGTATGCCCGCCAGACACCAGCAGGGCCACGAACGGCGCCTGCGGCGGGTCGTCTTCCATCAGCGGTGCCAGCAGGTGGCCTTCCATGTGGTGCACGCCCACGGCCGGCACTTCCAGCGCCCAGGCCAGCGAACGCGCCACCCCTGCGCCCACCAGCAGCGCGCCGACCAGACCGGGACCGGCGGTATAGGCCACCCCGTCGATGTCGCCGACGGTCATGCCGGCTTCGTCCAGCGTCTGCCGGATCAGTGGCAACAACTTGCGCACATGGTCACGGCTGGCCAGTTCCGGCACCACCCCACCGTATTCGGCGTGCAGCGCGATCTGGCTGTACACCGCATGGGCGCGCAGGGCTTCAATGCCGGTGAGGTCGGTGTCATACACCGCCACGCCGGTCTCATCGCACGATGATTCAATACCAAGGACTCGCATGTGGTGTATTATGCGCCCCCTGCGTGCTCCTCAGGGGCGATGCAGGCCCTTGAGATGCAAGAAAACCGGCCCGTATTCAGGCCGGGATGCTTGCATTTTGTCGAAGCGCCGCTATAATGTGCGGCTCGCCGGGTATAGACCCGGTTCTACACAGTGTCCGGAGATTCCATGCCCAGCGTCAAAGTCCGCGAGAACGAACCTTTTGAGTTTGCTCTTCGCCGCTTCAAGCGCACTTGCGAAAAGGCCGGTGTGCTGGCCGAAACCCGTAAGCGCGAGTTCTACGAAAAGCCGACCCAGGAACGTAAGCGCAAGGCTGCTGCTGCAGTGAAGCGTCAGCTGCGCCGTTCGTCGCGCGACGTTACCAAGCGTCAGCGCCTGTACTGATCGGACGCACTCATGGCGACAGGTTCTGCCTGTCGCGGTGGGGAAGAAGCCGGCACGCGCAAGCGTCGCCGGCTTTTTGCGTTCCCGGGCTGCCGCCACGGCGCCCCCTAATTAGCCTGACCCACGACATACGAGGTGCCCGATGAGCATGAAGCTGAAGCTGACCGACGACATGAAGGCCGCCATGAAGAGCGGCGACAAGCACACCCTGGGCGTGGTCCGCCTGATCAAGGCCGCCGTCCAACAGAAGGAAGTAGACGAGCGCATCGAACTGGACGACACCGCCGTGATCGCCGTGCTGGACAAGATGGTCAAGCAGCGCAAGGACTCGATCAGCCAGTACGAAGCGGCCAACCGTGAAGACCTGGCGCAGATCGAGCGCGACGAAATGGTCGTGATCGAGCGGTACCTGCCGGCCAAGATGGGCGAAGCCGATATCATCGCCGCCATCCAGGCCGCCGTAGCGGAGACCGGCGCGACCAGCCCGGCCGACATCGGCAAGCTGATGGGCGCACTGAAGCCGAAGGTCGCCGGCAAGGCCGACATGGGCCTGGTGTCCAAGCTGGTCAAGCAGCAGCTCGCAGGCTGACGCGAACACCTGCCCCGGTAGCGCCGAGCCACGCTCGGCGGACCGCGTCAGACCGCCTTGAAGCAAAGCCGCCGGGCGCCTCCCGGCGCCACCCTGCCCCACGCTTCACCCATTCTTCGACCTGCGGCTGGTAAAACAGCCCGCATGCCAGATCCGAATACCCCCGCCACCGCGCAGCCGCACAGCGCCGTCCCCGGTCCATTGCGCAAGTACGTGGACCGGCTCAACCGCAGCTTCCCGATGGCAGTGCTCAACCGCTTCATCGAAGTGGACGTGCTGAGCCAGGCCGCCGCCGTGTCCTTCTACGCCCTGCTGTCGATGGCACCGCTGCTGGTGCTGCTGTTGTGGCTGACCGCATCACTGTACCCGCCGGCCCAGCAGGCGCTGGTCGAGCAGATCGGCACCGCCGCCGGCAACAGCGTGGCGGTGGTCGCTGAAACCGTGTTGAAGAACGCCGACCAGCAACCCAGCATCGGCTCGCTTGCCGGTATCTGGAGCACCCTGCTGCTGTTCATCGGTGCCACGGCGGTGTTCGCCCAGTTGCAGGGCGCGCTCAACCTGATCTTCCGCACCAGCGGCGAGCGCCTGGACGGGCTGGCCGCCTGGCTGCGCAAACGCGTGTTCTCCTTCGGCGTGGTACTGGCACTGGGCCTGCTGCTGGTGGTGTCGATGACCGCCACCACCATGCTGCAGGTGGCCTTTGCGCAGCTGCCTTCGCTGCTGCCGGCGCTGGGTTACATCAGCACGCTGCTGCTGTATACGGTGGCCTTCGCCTTCATGTACCACTATCTGCCGGACCGGCGCGTGGCGTGGCGCCAGGCCTTCATCGGCGGCGCCATCACCTCGGCGCTGTTCGCCCTCGGCCGCTATGGGATCGGCGTGTACATCGCACAGGTCGCACCGGGCAGCGCGTACGGTTCGATGGGCGCACTGGTGATCTCGCTGGTCTGGATCTACTACGCCATGGTGGTGTTCTTCGTCGGTGCGCTGATGACCTCGGTGATCGACGAACGCCTGCGCGCGCAGAACCACCTGGCTGCAGCCGGCATCGTGCCGCCCAAGCCGGGCGCGGCCGCCGGCAACGGGTAAACTAGGCAGACTTCCCGTTCGCCCGCACTGCCTTCCGGCGGTGCCCTGCCGGTTGCCATGGCCCGCATTCCAGACGCTTTCATCGACGACCTGCTGGCCCGCTCCGACATCGTCGAGGTGGTGGGCAGCCGCGTGCCGCTGAAGCGCCAGGGCAAGGAATATGCGGCGCGTTGCCCGTTCCATGACGAACGCTCGGCCTCGTTCACCGTATCGCCCACCAAGCAGTTCTATCACTGCTTCGGCTGCGGCGCGCACGGCACCGCGATCAGCTTCCTGATGAACTACGACCGCCTCGAATTCCTCGATGCGGTGGACGAACTGGCCAAGCGGGTCGGCATGGAAGTGCCGCGCAGCGAGAACCCGCGCAGTGCGCAGCAGCAGGACGAAGGCCGCGAACTGTATTCGGCGCTGGATGCGGCCGCGCGCTTCTTCCAGAAGAACCTGGAAGACAGCGAGAAAGCCCGCACCTACCTGGACGGCCGCGGCGTGGACGAAGCCAACCGCACGCGTTTCCAGATCGGCTATGCGCCGGATGGCTACAGCGGGCTGCGCGATGCGCTGGGCAAGGACGAGCGGCGGATGAAGCTGCTCGACCGTGCCGGCCTGTTCTCCAAGAACGATCGCGGCCATGTCTACGACAAGTTCCGCGACCGGGTGATGTTCCCGATCTTCGACCGCCGCGGCCGGGTGATCGCCTTCGGCGGCCGCGTGTTCGAGAAGGACGACGGCCCGAAGTACCTCAACTCACCGGAAACCGCGCTGTTCCACAAGGGACGCGAACTGTATGGCCTATGGCAGGTGCGCCAGGCCAACCAGAAGATCGAGCGGTTGATCGTGGTCGAAGGCTACATGGACGTGGTGTCGCTGTTCCAGTTCGGGGTCACCCAGGCGGTGGCCACGCTGGGCACGGCGACCACGCCGGACCATGCCGAGCTGCTGTTCCGCAACGCGCCGGACGTGTTCTTCTGCTTCGATGGCGATGCGGCCGGCCGGCGCGCCGGCTGGAAGGCGCTGGAATCGGTGCTGCCGCGCATGAAGGATGGCCGCCAGGCCTTCTTCCTGTTCCTGCCCGATGGCGAGGACCCCGACACCATCGTGCGCAAGGAAGGCGCCGAAGCCTTCGATGAGCGCCTGAAACAGGCCACGCCGCTGTCGCAGTTCTTCTTCGACGAGCTGACCCGCGAGATCAACCTCGGTACGCTGGATGGCAAGGCCCGGCTGGCCGAGCGTGCGAAGCCGATGCTGGCGCAGATTCCCGATGGTGCCTTCGGTGACCTGATGAAGCAGCAGCTGGGCGTGCTGACCGGGCTGGGCGGCAACCCCGCGCAGCGTCCGCAGCAGGGCCCGCGCGCGACGTCGGGCCGCCCGGTCACGCCGGTGGCGAAACGCAGCCTGGTCCGCGCGGCGATCGCGATCCTGCTGCAGCAGCCCTCGCTGGCGATGTCACTGGGCGGGCAGCACCATTTCCACGGCCTGCGCCTGCCCGGCGTCGAGCTGCTGCTGGAGCTGCTGGCGCTGGTCGAACAACGCCCGGACATCAGCACCGGCGCGCTGCTGGAACACTTCGACGGCCGCGAGGAGCAGGCGTCGCTGCATACACTGGCGGCGCAGACGCTGGCCGGCGACGAAGCAAAGTGGACCGAAGAGCTGCACGATGCGGTGGGCCAACTGGAAAAGCAGCTGCTGTTCCAGCGCATCGAAGACCTTAACGCCAAGCAGCGACAACACGGCTTGGACGATACTGACAAATTCGAAATGCGCGAGCTGCTGAAGGCCCGCGCCAGCCTGCGCATCTGATCGCGTGGGCGCCTGCCAAGGAGCCTGCCTGACATGACACGCTGGTGGTCGCGACTGCGACCGGACAACTTCACCCTTGCCCTGCTGGGCACCGTGCTGCTGGCCTCGTTGCTGCCGATGACCGGCCCCGCCGCGCTGGTACTGGACGATGTCACCAACGTGGCGATCGGCCTGCTGTTCTTCCTGCACGGCGCGCGCCTGCCGCGTGAAGCGGTGATCGGTGGCCTGCTGCACTGGCGCCTGCACCTGCTGATCCTGGCCTGCACCTTCGTGCTGTTCCCCCTGCTGGGCCTGCTGCTCCATCCGTTGTCCGGCTGGCTGCTCACGCCGGAGCTGTACCTGGGCGTGCTGTTCCTGTGCACCCTGCCCTCCACGGTCCAGTCGTCCATCGCGTTCACTTCGATGGCGCGCGGCAATGTGCCGGCGGCGGTGTGCAGCGCATCGCTGTCGTCCATCCTCGGTGTGTTCCTGACGCCGCTGCTGCTGACCGCGCTGGCCGGCACCCAGGGCGGCATCCACAATCCGCTGCAGGCCATCGGCGGCATCATGCTGCAGCTGCTGGTGCCGTTCGTAGCCGGCCACCTGCTGCGTCCGTGGATCGCCGGTTGGGTGGAACGCCAGCGCGCGCTGCTGCGCTACACCGACCAGGCCACCATCCTGCTGGTGGTGTATTCGGCATTCGGTGCGGCCGTGACCGAAGGTCTGTGGTCGAAGACCCCGCTGATCTCGCTGGCCGCGGTCGCGGTGGTGGCGGCGGTACTGCTGGGCATCGCGATGCCGCTGATCACGCTGGCCGCACGCAAGCTGCATTTCAGCCGCGAAGACGAGATCGCGATCGTGTTCTGCGGCTCCAAGAAAAGCCTCGCCACCGGCATCCCGATCGCCAAGGTGTTGTTCGCCGGCGGCAGCCTCGGCGCGATCGTGCTGCCGGTGATGATCTACCACCAGATCCAGCTGATCGTGTGCGGGGTCATCGCCCAGCGCTACGCCAAAGAAGCGCGGTAAGCCGGTAACCCGGTAGCGCCGAGCCATGCTCGGCGGCTTTCTGCAGCGGCGCCTGAACCATCCCGCCGAGCATGGCTCGGCGCTACCAGGGCAGATAGCGCGATATGCGGGAAAAGCGTGACGACCAACGGTCGTCACCCACCAGGAGCAAGCTCTCACCCACCCACGGCAGATCAACGTGCGCCGGTAGTGACGGCCGCTGGCCGTCTCCCCCCTTCAGCCGTTACAGCCAGGGCAGGATCCAGTGGTCCACCAGCAGGAAAGCGAACAGCGCCATCAGGTAGACCACCGACCAGTTGAACATTTTCATCGAGAACAGTTCATCCGGCGGGTCCTGCATGCGCCAGGCGTACCAGAGGAATACGGCATTCAATACGATCGCCCCGCCCAGGTAGAACGGTCCGCTCATGCCAACCACGTAGGGCAGCACGCAGATGATCGCCAGCACGATCGAATACGCCAGGATCTGCTTGCGGGTGTGCACCACGCCGTGGGTAACCGGCAGCATCGGGATCTTCGCCTTGGCGTAGTCTTCGCGGCGGAAGATCGCCAGCGCCCAGAAGTGCGGCGGTGTCCAGATGAAGATGATCAGCACCAGCAGCGCCGAATACCACCAGTCCGCCGAGGTCTGCATCCCGGTGACCGCGGCCCAGCCGAGCATCGGCGGCATCGCGCCGGCCAGTCCGCCGATGACGATGTTCTGCGAGGTGGCACGCTTGAGGTAGACGGTGTAGATCACCGCATAGCCGATCAGCGAGGCGAAGGTGAGGATGGCGGTGATGACGTTGACCCACACCACCAGGATCGTCATCGACAGCACGATCAGCACGCCGGCAAAAGCCAGCACCTGCCACGGCTTGACCTTGCCGACCACCAGCGGGCGCCACGAGGTGCGCGCCATCTGCGCATCGATCTTGGCATCCAGCAGCTGGTTGATCGCCGCCGCGGCAGAGGCCGACAGCCAGATGCCGAGGAAGCCGAGCGCGCCCAGGCGCACCTGCTCCCAGCTGGGTACGCCGGGGATCGCGAGGACCATGCCGACCAGCGCGGTGAATATGATGAGGGCAACGACCTTGGGCTTGGTCAGGTCCCAGTACTGACGATAAGTGGCCATGGCGTCAGTCCGGTGCCCGCAGGCGGGCCAGCAGGCTGACCATCACGAACAGCAGCAGCACCGCCCCGCCGTTGTGCAGCACCGCCACCGGCAGCGGCAGTGCCATCTTGACGTTGGCGATGCCCAGGCTGATCTGTGCGATGAGGCCGATGATCAACGCCACGGCCCAGCCGCGCATGCTCGGCGTCCGGAACAAACGCACGCCCAGCCACAGCAGGTACGCCGCCACTACGATGGCGAACATGCGGTGGCCCATCTGGATGGCGATGCGCGAAGCGCCATCGAGGATGCCGCCTTCGTAATCCACGCCGATGCCGCGCCACAGGGTGAAGCCCTCGGCGAAGTTCTGCTGCGGCCACCACTGGTTGGCACAACGCGGGAAGTTGTCCAGCGACAGGCTGCCGCCACCACAGGCCAGCGCGGCGTAGTTGGCGCTGACCCAGCCGCCCAGTGCGATCTGCACGGTCAGCACGGCGACGCCGATGCGCAGCAGCCATTTCAGCTTCGGTGCTTCGGCCAGGGTGATCGGCAGGTGGGTCGCGCGCCAGGCCATCCAGGCCAGCATCGCGAACATCAGCATGCCGCCCAGCAGGTGGCCCATCACCACGATCGGCTTGAGCAGCCAGGTGACGGTCCACATGCCCAGCAGCGCCTGGAAGATCACCACGGCCAGGGTCAACACGGCGGCGCGTGCGAGGTCGCTGTTGCTCCAGCGGAACGCGGCAACCAGCAGGATCACCTCGCCGAGCAGCGCCAGCACGCTGGCGGTGGCATGCCAGCCCAGCATGTACAGCGGGATGCCCGCCGCCACCAGCACGCAGGCGGTGACTACCGCGGTGCTGCCGAAACGACGTCGACGCGTGGCCAGCAGGGCCAGGGCGAGGATCTCGATGCCGAGCGCGCCGGCCAGGAAGCGATGCACCTGCTCGCGCCACGCCTTGTGCGTTTCCAGCGGGCGGATGTCCGCGGCCGGATGGCCGATGGTCTCTTCCACGTGCTGCGGCCAGGTGGCCTGGCCATAGCAGGTCGGCCAGTCAGGGCAGCTCAGGCCGGCATCGGACAGGCGCACGAAGGCACCGAACAGGATGGTGCTCGCGGTCATGATCATCGCGAACCACGCCAGGCGGTGGAAATTACGCTGCAGCGCCGGACGCGCGGAAAGGCTCATCGAACAAGGCTCACTTCAGTTTCAGCAACGTGGACAGGTCCTTGCGCAGGCCACCAAGGTCGGTGCCGGGCGCATGGCGCATGATCACGAAGCCGTTCGGATCGACGATGTAGACCGGCACGCCGGCCGGGTCGTCGACACCGGGCAATGCAGCGCGCAGTGCCGGCGAAGGGGCCAGCGCGCGCAGTGCAGGGGTTCCAGCCAGGGGCGCCGGTGGCGTTCCCAGCCAAAGGATCTCCACATTATCGGCGTTATGGCCGAACAGCTGCCACACCTTGGCCAGTCCCTGCGACAAAGTGACGCACGGTTCGGCGCACGCGGCGGGAGGCGCGACCAGGATGCGCCAGATCTTTTCTTCGCCCTTCCAGGCATAGGGCGCGCCGCTGGCCAGCACGGGCGGCTGCAGGCGCAGGTCCACCGGGGGCTGCAACAGCTGGCCGACGTTCTTGTGGGCCGCCGGCTGCCAGCCGGAGAAGCGCAGCACCCCGGCCAGTGCCATCGCGCCGAAGAACAGGACAAACAGCAGCACCAGGGTGCGGCGACCCTTGGCGCGCGCGGTGTCCGGCGTTGACGAAGCAGCGTTCATGGGCCGTATTTTCTCATGTTGGGAAGGGGTGTGCCGGTGGGTTGTGGCGGGTTCGGTGGGTGACGACCGTTGCGCGTCACGCTTCTGCTCCGGGCAAGAGCGTGACGACCAACGGTCGTCACCCACCCAGGACGAGCGGTCGTCACCTACGGATTGACGGCCAGCGGCCGTCACTACCTCCGGCGGCGGCGCCATTCCAGCACCAGCGCCACCACCAGCACGGTCAGGGCCAGGCCGAACCATTGCACCGCGTAGCCCAGGTGGCGCTGCGGCGGCAGCGTGTTGGGCAGCAGGTCGAGGTCGCGCTCATCGCCGAACGGCAGCGCGGGATCCAGCCGCAGCACGCGTGTAGGCAGCTTGGGCAGGCCCAGCACCGGGGCCAGCGCATCGGCCTGCAGCCGGCTGGCCAGCCAGCGCTGTGGGCCCGCTGCGGTGACTGCAGGTCCCAGTGCCAGCCCGGGGGCAGGCGCGGGCGCCAGCAGGCCGCGTATCGCGATCGGCGAGGGCGGCGGCGGAACATCAGGCAGCGTGCGATCGGCCGGCAGCGGACGCCAGCCCAGGTCCACCAGCAGCACCACGCCATCATCGCTGCGAAACGGACGGTAGACCTTCACCCCGGCGCGGCCCTCGCGCATCTGGTTGTCCAGCAGCACCAGCCCCGACAGGAAGCGGCCGTGGTCGACGATGCCGTGCACGGGGCCGGCAGCGTCCAGCGCGCGCGACAGGGTAGTGGGAGGTTGCGCGGCCGCCACGGCCTGCGCCTGCAACAGCGCCTGCTTCTGCTGCATGCGCTGCAGCTGCCAGTAGCCGAGCAGGCAGAACACCGTCATCGCCACCAGGGCCAACACCCAGCCCAGCGACCGCGTGTGCCGTCGCATCATGACAAACGGCCGCAAACGCGGTCAGATAGGAGCATCCGCCCCGCCATCGAGCCGCGCATGAACGATTCGCTGAAGACCCTGCTGGTGATCGCGTTCCTCATCGTCATCGTCTGGAACCTGGGCGCCGGCCTGTACTACCTGCTGGTGGATCGGGGACAGACCAAGCGCACCGTCAATGCGCTGACCCGGCGCATCGCGGTTTCGGTGGCGCTGATCCTGCTGGTGGTCATCGGCATCTGGGGCGGCTGGATCCAGCCGCACGGCATCGCCCGCTGAAGCAGTCGTTACGTGGATCAAAGCACGTAGACGAACAGGAACAGCATCAGCCACACCACGTCGACGAAGTGCCAGTACCATGCCGCCGCTTCGAAGCCGAAATGGTTGTCGCGGGTGAAGTGGCCCTTGGCCGCGCGCAGCCACATCACGGCCAGCATGATCGTGCCCAGCAGCACGTGCGCGCCGTGGAAGCCGGTCAGCATGAAGAACGTGGAACCGTAGATGCCCGAGCCGAGGGTGAGGTTGAGCTCGGTGTAGGCGTGGATGTACTCCTCCGCCTGCAGGGTCAGGAACACCAGTCCCAGCACCACGGTGATGCCCAGCCAGGTCAGCAGCTGGCGGCGATGGCCGGCCTTCAGTGCGTGGTGGGCGATGGTCAGGGTGACGCCGGAGGTCAGCAGGATCAGCGTATTGATCAGCGGCAGGCCCCACGCCGGGATGGTCTGGAACTGGCCGCCGATCGCCGCTGGGCCGTTGGTCGGCCAGCCGGCCGAATAACCACCCCACAGCAGCTCGTTGGTCATCACCCCGTCGCCCTCGCCGCCCAGCCATGGCAGCCCCAGCGCACGGGTATAGAACAGCGCACCGAAGAACGCACCGAAGAACATCACTTCGGAGAAGATGAACCACACCATCCCCATCCGGAACGAACCATCCACCTGCTGGTTGTAGTGGCCGGCCTGCGACTCACGAACCACGTCGCTGAACCACCAGAACAGGGTCAGCACCAGCATCGCCAGCCCGGTGAAGAAACTCCACTTGCCCCATGTTGCGTCGTTGAGCCAACTGGCCACGCCGACCATGGTCACCATCATCGCGATGGAGCCGATGAACGGCCATCGGCTGTGGGTCGGCACGTAATACGCGTTGGCGTCGGAAGGAAGCTGGGCCATGGTCGTTGTCCGGTTCAGTGGCGCGCTCAGGGCGCGGCGTGCGCATCGGCCGGCACGCTGGCCGGTGCAAGGCGCGCGGAGAGCGCGTCGTTCTTGTAGAAGGTGTAGGACAGGGTGATGGTGCGGATCTCCGGCGGCAGCGAGGGATCAACGATGAAGCGCACCGGCATGTCGCGCTTCTCTCCGGCCTGCAGGGTCTGTGCGGTGAAGCAGAAGCATTCGGTCTTGCTGAAATAGCCCGAGGCGCGCGCCGGCGCCACCGACGGTACGGCGCTGCCGACGATGGCGACCTTGCCATCGTTGCGCGCGAAATACAGCGCTTCGTTGAGCTCGCCGGGCACCACGTCCATGGTCAGCTGTTCGGGATGGAAGGCCCACGGCAACTGCGAGTTCACTCCGCCATCGAACTCCACCCGCACGGTGCGCTTGCCGGCCGCGGCGCCGGCGCTGGCCTGTGCCCCGGGCCCGCGTTCCAGGCGCACGCCGAACACCTTTTCACAGGCGATGCGGTACAGCGGCACCAGCGAGAACGTCAGCAGGAACACCGCCACGGCCACGCCGATCAGGCGCGGCAGGCCGGCATGCCGGGACGGGGCGGTGGCCTGCGGGGCGTTCATCGGCCGATCACCCCGCTGAGGATGAAGCCGACATACACCGCCACCGCTACCGCGCCCACCCACACGGCGGTGCGGCGTGCGCGCTGGCGGCGCAGGGCGATGTCAGCCGATGATGGGTTCGCCTCATGCATGTCGCACCTCAGTGACTGATGTCATCGTGGGCCAGGTCGCCCGGGCGGATCACCGGCGGGGTGGTGAAGGTATGCGCCGGCGCCGGTGACGGCACCGTCCATTCCAGCCCGCGCGCGCCTTCCCAACTGCGCGCTTCGGCCTTTTCCCCGTTGCGCAGCGAGGCCAGCAGGATCGCGGCCATCATGAACGGGGTGGCGAACATGCCGAACGCACCGATCGAGCTGATCAGGTTCCAGTCGGCGAAGGCCACGCTGTAATCCGGGATGCGCCGCGGCATGCCGGCCAGGCCGAGGAAATGCTGGGGGAAGAACAGCAGGTTGACGAACACGATGGACCACCAGAAGTGGAACTTCGCCCATTTCTCGCTGTACATGCGGCCGGTCCACTTCGGCCACCAGTAGTACACCGCCGCGATCAGCGCGAACACCGCACCGGTGACCAGCACGTAGTGGAAATGCGCGACCACGAAGTAGGTGTCGTGGTACTGGAAATCAGCCGCGACGATGGCCAGCATCAGGCCGGAGAAACCGCCGATGGTGAACAGGATGACGAAGGCGACCGACCACAGCATCGGCGCTTCGAAAGTGAGCGAACCGCGCCACATGGTGCTGACCCAGTTGAACACCTTCACCCCGGTCGGGATGGAGATCAGCATGGTGGCGAACATGAAGTAGATCTCGCCACCCAGCGGCATGCCCACGGTGAACATGTGGTGGGCCCAGACGATGAACGACAGGAAGGCGATCGCCGCGGTGGCGTAGACCATCGCCTGGTAGCCGAACAGCGGCTTGCGGCTGAAGGTGGGGATGATTTCGCTGACCACGCCGAACGCCGGCAGGATCATGATGTACACCTCCGGGTGCCCGAAGAACCAGAAGATGTGCTGGAACATCACCGGGTCACCGCCACCGGCGGCGTTGAAGAAACTGGTGCCGAAGAACTTGTCGGTCAGCAGCATGGTGACCGCGCCGGCCAGCACCGGCATCACCGCGATCAGCAGGAAGGCGGTGATCAGCCAGGCCCAGCAGAAGATCGGCATCTTCAGCAGGTCGATGCCCGGCGCGCGCATGTTGAGCACGGTGGCGATGATGTTGATCGCGCCCATGATGGAACTGATGCCGGCCACGTGGATGGCGAATACGGTGAAGGCCACGTTGTAGCCGCCCTGCAGCGACAGCGGCGGGTACAGGGTCCAGCCACCGGCCGGTGCGCCACCGGGCAGGAACAGGGTCAGCAGCAGCATGCCGAAGGCCACCGGCAGCAGCCAGAACGACCAGTTGTTCATGCGCGGCAACGCCATGTCCGGCGCGCCGATCTGCAGTGGAATCATCCAGTTGGCCAGGCCGACGAAGGCCGGCATCACCCCACCGAAGATCATCACCAGCGCATGCATGGTGGTCATCTGGTTGAAGAATTCCGGCTTGACGAACTGCAGGCCGGGCTGTGCCAGCTCGGTGCGGATGACCACGCTCATTGCCGCGCCGATGATGAACATGACGAAGCTGAAAAGCAGGTACAGCGTGCCGATGTCCTTGTGGTTGGTGCTGAACAGCCAGCGCTGGAAAAAGCCCTGCGCATGACCGTGGTGTTCGTCGTGCCCAACTGCCGAGTGCGCCATTGCAAAACACCTCTCAGATCGATTTGTCACAGTGGCCGCGATGCGGCCACGGGCGGTTGGGTCAGGCGTCGGTGGTGGGCGCCGGGGCCGGTGCAGCAGCAGGCTCGGCCGGGGTGACCGGTTGCCGTGGCGCGGTGCCGTCGCCGGGCGGCGTGGCGGTCTCCGGCGCATTCGGCGTGGCAGGCGCGGCAGCAGGCGCCGGCTTCTTCTGCGCCAGCCACTGCTTGAAGTCTTCCTTGGACACCGCTTCGACCACGATCGGCATGAAGCCGTGGTCCTTGCCGCACAGTTCAGCGCACTGCCCGCGGTAGACGCCCGGGGTGTCGATGCTGGTCCAGGCCTCGTTGATGAAGCCCGGGATCGCGTCCTGCTTCCAGCCCAGCGCCGGCACCCACCAGGCGTGGATCACGTCGTCGGAGGTGATGACGAAGCGGACCTTGGTATCGACCGGCAGCACCAGCCGGTTGTCGACGTCGAGCAGGTAATGCGGATTGCTTTCGCGGGTGGGCACTTTGCCGCTCTGGCGCACGCGGTCGGACTCGCGGTCCAGCCGGCTGGTGAAGTCCACGCCCTCGCCCAGGTACTCATAGCGCCACATCCACTGGTAGCCGGTGACCTTGACGGTCATCTCGGCATCGCGGGTATCGTACATCTTGATCAGGTTGGCGGTGGCCGGCCAGGCCATCACCACCAGGATCACCACCGGGATCACTGTCCAGATGATTTCGGCCTTGGTGTTGTGGCTGAAGGTGGCGGCGACCGCGCCCTTGGACTTGCGGAACTTGAAGATGGCGTAGGCCATCGCACCGAACACGATCACGCCGATGACCGTGACCACGATCAGCGAGAGCATGTTCGATTCCCAGGCCAGTCGCGAGGTCTGGGTGACCCCCCGGCCCATGTTCAACTGCCATGGCTTGGGATCGGCGGACTGCGCCCATCCCATTGCCGGAAATGCCATTCCGGCCGCCACCGTGGCGATCCCGGACACACACCTGCCGCCCCACGCGCTGCTTTGCTTCATTGCCTAGACCCTTGACGTCATCGGTGACCGCCATCGCTGGCGGCGAGCAAGCTTTCAAGCTGGTCCCGGGCCTCAAGCGTCCGTGGGGGACACTGTCGCCGCTGCGTATTCAGATCCCCTGCAGCGCGTTCGGCGCCCTGATCCTGTCGCAGCCGCGTTCCTGCCGCGGGCTACGTCTCGATGGTAGCCCTGCCCTCTCAACACTTACAAGGTCCATTCACGGTAAATACGATGCTGCAGCACAGCAATGTGCCGTCGGCCGATTTGCCGAATTTGGCACATTTTTTCCTGAACGCTCGCATCCAGCTGAATCCTTTACGGGGCGGTGCTATCCGGAATGCTCAAAGGGGCCGGTGAGGGACTATCCGCAGGCCAAAAAATGATTAAAATCGCCAAGTTTTCCACTGGCCGGACCGGCATGAACGCACCTACTCTTTCGCCCGCTGCCCCCGGCTCCGCGCCGCCGGCCAACGTGCTGCTGTCGCCGGAACTGCCGGCATCTCCCTCCGCTTTCCGTCAGGCCATCACCGATGCCTGGTTGAAGGACGAGGCGGCCCACGTGACCGAACTGCTGGCACAGGCGCGCCTGCCGGCCGACGAACAGGCGCAGGTGCAGGCGCTGGCCGCCGACCTGGTGGCCCGCGTGCGCGTGCGCGCCAAGGACCAGGGCGCGATCGAAGCCTTCATGCGCCAGTACGACCTGGGCAGCGAGGAAGGCGTGCTGCTGATGTGCGTGGCCGAAGCGCTGCTGCGCATCCCGGACCAGGACACCGCCGACAAGCTGATCCGCGACAAGCTGGCCGATGCGGACTGGAAGAAGCACATGGGCGGCAGCGACTCGGTGCTGGTCAACGCCTCCACCTGGGGCCTGATGCTGACCGGCAAGCTGGTACAGATCAACGACCTCACCCGTGCCGACGTGCCGGGCGCGTTCAAGCGCCTGATGGGCCGCGTGGGCGAGCCGGTGATCCGCCTGGCCGTGCGCCAGGCGATGAAGATCATGGGCCATCAGTTCGTCATGGGCCGCACCATCGGCGAGGCGCTGGAGCGTTCGCACAAGGGTGACAACGCCAGCTACCGCTATTCGTTCGACATGCTCGGCGAAGGCGCGCTGACCATGAAGGATGCCCTGCGTTACCTGGAGGACTACCGCCGCGCGATCCATGCCATCGGCGGTGACCACAAGGCACGCGGCGGTCGCCCGGATGGCGACGTCAACAACGCCCCGGGCATCTCGATCAAGCTGTCCGCGCTGTACCCGCGCTACGAGCACGCCAAGCGCGCCCGCGTGCTGCACGACCTGGTGCCGGGCGTGCTGGAGCTGGCGCAGCTGGCGAAAAGCTACGGCATCGGCTGCACGGTGGACGCTGAAGAAGCCGACCGCCTGGAGCTGTCGCTGGACATCATCGATGCGGTGTTCTCCGATGCCTCGCTGACCGGCTGGGATGGCTTCGGCGTGGTGGTGCAGGCGTACCAGAAGCGCACCCCGTACACGATCGATTTCCTCGCCGACATGGCCCGCCGCAACGGCCGTCGCCTGCAGGTACGGCTGGTCAAGGGCGCGTACTGGGACGCGGAGATCAAGCGCGCGCAGATCGAAGGCTATCCGGGCTACCCGGTGTTCACCCGCAAGCAGAACACCGACGTGTCCTACCTGGCCTGCGCCAAGCGCCTGTTCGGCCATGGCGATGCGATCTATCCGATGTTCGCTACCCACAACGCGCACACCATCGCGGCGATCCGCAGCATCGCCAAGGGCGGTATGTACGAGCACCAGAAGCTGCACGGCATGGGCGATGACCTGTACGCCGAAGTGGTGCCGGCCGATCGCCTTGGCCTGCCGTGCCGCGTCTACGCGCCGGTCGGCTCGCACGAGGACCTGCTGCCTTACCTGGTGCGTCGCCTGCTGGAAAACGGCGCCAACTCCAGCTTCGTCAACCGCATCACCGACGACCGCGTGGCGATTGCCGAGCTGGTCCGCGATCCGGTGGAAATGGTGAGCTCGTTCGCCTCCATCCCGCACCCCAAGATCCCGCTGCCGGTCGACCTGCTGCGCAGCCAGAACCACCACAGGACCAATTCCATGGGCATCAACCTCGCCAACGACAACGCACTGCGCGACCTTGCCGGGCAGCTCAACAGTGCCGTGAAAGCATGGCATGCCACCCCGCTGGTGCCCGGTGCCAACCTGACCGGCCCGACGCTGCCGGTGACCAATCCGGCCGACAACCGCCAGGTGGTGGGCCAGTGGCAGGCGGCCGACGATGTGACCGTGCAGAAGGCCCTGACCAACGCGGTTGCAGCGCAGCCCGCCTGGAACCGTACCCCCGCTGCCAGCCGCGCGGCGATCCTGGAACACGCCGCCGACCAGCTGGAAGCACGCATCGCCGAGTTCATGGCGCTGTGCGTGAAGGAAGCCGGCAAGAGCCTGCCCGACGGCGTGGCCGAAGTGCGCGAGGCGGTCGACTTCCTGCGCTACTACGCCAAGCAGGCACGCGAGCAGTTCGCGCATGCTGAAAAGCTGCCCAGCCCGACCGGTGAATCCAACGAACTGCAGCTGCATGGCCGCGGCGTGTTCGTGTGCATCAGCCCGTGGAACTTCCCGCTGGCGATCTTCCTGGGCCAGGTCGCCGCGGCGCTGGCGGCGGGCAACAGCGTGATCGCCAAGCCGGCCGAACAGACCAACCTGATCGGCTACTACGCAGTGAAGCTGCTGCTGGATGCGGGCGTGCCGGAAGGCGTGCTGCAGTTCCTGCCGGGCGACGGTGCCACTGTCGGTGCGGCGTTGACCGCCGACCCGCGCGTGGCCGGCGTGGCCTTCACCGGTTCCACTGATACCGCCCGTGCGATCAATCGCGCGATGGCCGCACGCGATGCCGCGATCGGTGTGCTGATCGCCGAGACCGGCGGCCAGAACGCCTTCATCGCCGATTCGTCGGCGCTGCCGGAACAGCTGGTCAAGGATGCGATCGGTTCGGCGTTCACTTCGGCCGGCCAGCGTTGTTCGGCCGCGCGCGTGCTGTTCGTGCAGGACGACATCGCCGACAAGGTGATGACCATGCTGGCCGGCGCGATGAAGGAACTGAAGGTCGGCGACCCGGGCGAACTGTCCACCGACGTCGGCCCGGTGATCGATGCCGACGCGCTGCAGATCCTGCAGGACCATGCCGTGCGCATGGACGCCGAAGCCCGCCTGATCGCCGCCGCCACGCTCGGCGATGACGCCGCGCACGGCACCTTCTTCGCGCCGCGTGCGTACGAACTGAAGGACCTGGGCCAGTTGCACCGGGAAATCTTCGGACCGGTACTGCACGTGATCCGCTGGAAGGGCGACCAGCTGCAGGCGGTGATCGACCAGATCAACGCGACCGGTTACGGCCTGACCCTGGGCGTGCATTCGCGCATCGATGAGACCGTGGACCGCATCACCCACGGCATCCAGGTCGGCAACGTGTACGTCAACCGCAACCAGATCGGTGCGGTGGTGGGTGTGCAGCCGTTCGGTGGCCAGGGCCTGTCCGGCACCGGCCCGAAGGCGGGCGGCCCGCACTACCTGCTGCGTTTCGCCACCGAGAAAACCGTCACGGTGAACACCACCGCAGCCGGCGGCAACGCCTCGCTGCTTACGTTGGGCGATTGATTTTTTTCGCTGTGCTGCGGGTGTGGATTTCTGCGGCTGGGTGGTGCGGGTAGATTGCAGAGGACACGCCGCAAGTACGTCCCTGTAGGCTCGCTTTTCGCATCCATGCGAAAACACGGTCCCCTGCAACCTACCCGCCCCACCCCTGACAGCTTCCCGCGGCCGCCAGCGGGTTGGGAAGAAAAGAGCCGGGTTGTCGCGTGTGGCCTGGCGCCATCGGTAGCGCCGAGCCATGCTCGGCGGAAACCATCAGATCCCCTTTCTCCCCACATCCGCCGACCATGGGTCGGCCCTACCGAAGGTTCCATGGCCCCCATGGACCTGTCGAAGGGGGGGCGGGGTGGCTGTGCAGGACCGTCTTTTCGCATGGATGCGAAAAGCGAGCCTCCATGGACGGATTCACGGCGTGTCCTGCACAGCCACCCCGCCCCGCCAACAAACAGCCCTGCAGCTTTTGACGTTGACGTTGACGTTGACTGCGCTTCTGACCGTGCGCGCGTCAGCGCGCAGCCAGCATCAACCGCCGCCAGTGCAGCAGCGCGACGATCGCGTTGATCCAGTAGCCGACGTACAGCAGCGCCGTCAGCTGCAGGCCCCCTGCGTAGTAAAGCGGCACCGCCAGGGTGTTCACCAGCAACCACACCCACCAGCATTCCAGCTTGCGCCGCATCATCATCACCTGGCCGACCATGCTCAGCAGCAGGATGCCCGCGTCCACGTAAGGCGCCTGTCCGTCCGTATGGCGGCTCAGCATCCAGCCATAGCCCCACGTGCCCGCCACCACCAGTACGACCAGCCACGGCCACGCAGCGGCGCGCAGGCGGGTGATCGGCAGCGGCGCGCCCTGGTTGCCGCGCAGCCACTGCCACCAGCCCAGTGCACCGACGGCGATGAAGAACCCCTGCAGCGCCACCTGCCCGTACAACCGCGCCTGCAGGAACACCGCAGCGAACAGCAACCCGGCAATGATGCTCATCCACCAGCCATGCACGCTGTTGCGCCCGGCCAGCAGTATCGAGGCGGCCGCCGCGATGTTGGCGGCGATTTCAAGCTGGAACGCAGGGTCTGAAAAATCCATGGGCCATTGTAGTGCGCAAAGAAAAAGCCCCGCTTGCGCGGGGCTTTCCGGTCCTGCTGTCACACGTTGCCGCGTGGAATCAGAACTTGTACTGCATCGACGCCGCCAGCACGTCGCCGCGGACCTTGTACTTGCCGGTCAGCGAGTTGCCCTGGTTGTTGGTGCCCGGCTGCACGAACACGTTCGGATCGCTGGTCAGCAGGTGGGTGTAGCCGAAGTTGTATTCGACGTTGTCCGACGGGGCCCAGCCCAAGCCGATCGACAGCCACTTGCGGCTGGTATCCGGCACGCGCACGTCGCGGTGGGCGTCGGTGGTCGGGGTCTGGTCCAGGGCCACGCCGCCACGCAGGGTAACGGTGTCGCTCAGCTTGAAGTCGGTACCCAGCGACACGAAGGTGGTATCGCGGTAGCCGAATTCCAGCACCGAATCGGGCTGGGCCGAAGCGTAGTCGATGGTCACCTGGTCGAACGCGGTCGACCATGCAGTACGGGTGACATCACCCATCACGGTCCAGCGGTCGTTGATGTTGTGGGTCACGCTCAGCGTGGCCGACGCCGGCAGGGTCACCGTGGCCTTGCCGCTGGTGGTCACGAAGCGGCCCGGCTGGGCAACGGCCAGCACGGCAGCGGCGTTGGACGGCACGTCGAAGGTGGCGTCGCCGCCGGTGATCTTGTGCTCGACCTTGGAACGGTAGCTGATGCCGATGTGGGTGTTCTCATCCGGGCTGAACAGGCCACCGACGGTCCAGCCGACCGCGTTGTTGTCGCCTTCCACGGTCAGCTTGCCATCGGCGCTGCCCGGGGCGAAGCCCGGTACGCGGGACTGGGCCAGCGCGGTGCCGAAGTCGATGTTGTTGCTCAGTTCGATGGTCAGGTGCTCGACGAACACCGACGCGCCGAAGGACACATACGGGTTGACGTCATAGGACATCGCAAAGCCGAGGTCGATCGCCTTCAGGTCGGTCTTCAGGCCGCTGTAACGACCCACCCAGCCGTCGTCGTAGTCGGTCTTGAAGCCGAACGGTGCGGTCAGCGACACGCCGAAGTGGGCCTTTTCGCCGATCGGCATGTGGAAGTAACCGGCCGGGACCGGCGCGATCATGCCGGCGTCGCCGCCGTCACCACCGGTCTGCGGGGCGCCGGTCGGCTTGCGGCCGGCACCTTCGAACTCGGCCTTGAAGCTGATCGCGCTCAGGTCACCCTGGATCACGCGGCCATCGAGCTGGCGCATGCCAGCCGGGTTAGCGGCGATGATCGAGGCATCACCCTCGGCGCTGCCCGAACCAGCGAAGGCGCGGCCGAGGCCCTTGGCACTCTTTTCCGCCAGCTGGAACGCGGCTGCGTTCGCATCGGTGGCGGCCAGTACGCCGGCAATGCCGACGGCCAGCATCGTAATGCGGGCAAAAGTAGAAGCGGTTTGCATCGTTTTATCTCTCCGGAAAGCGGTTGTTTGCTCTGCATGCGCCTGCGTCCCGCTGGGGCCATGGCCCTGCGGGACGCGCCGGATTCCCCTCCCGACATACGACGCCGTATGCGAGTATTACCCAGACGTGTTAATGAAACAATAACAGATAGGGTGCATTGTCAGCTTGAAAACTGAATGCGCAGACCTCCGCCATCGGCTGTCGAGATACCCTAGCCCCCATGTTCCTGTCGCTGCCCTCCCGTCGCAAAGCCGCCTTCCGCTGGGCAACTCCGTTGTTGTTTGCGACCGTCTGGCTGGCGTTCCTGTGGTCGATCTCGCGTCCCCACGAAGCCCGCAACAGCCTGTGGATGGATTGGGGCGCCCTTTCAGCTGGCCTCATGCGGCCGCTGGACTGGTGGGCCACCCTGCAGGACGGCAGCGTGCTGCGGCTGTTCACCGCGCTGTTCCTGCATGCCGACTGGTCGCACCTGCTCGGCAACCTGGTGTTCCTGCTGATCTTCGGGCTACCGGCCGAGCGCGTGCTGGGGCCTTGGCGGCTGATCCTGCTGTTCCTGTTTGGCGGGGCGTTCTCCAACCTGGTGGCGATCTACACCATGGGCACGCCGGACCAGATCATCATCGGGGCAAGCGGCGCGGTATCGGCATTGATCGGGACCTACTTGGCGCTGTTCCCGGGCGCGCGGCTGGGGGTGGTGATTCCGTTGGGCCTGTTCCTGGAGTTCGTCCGCGCACCGGCCTACCTGCTGATCGGCTTCTGGGCGGTGCTGCAGGTGGTGTTTGCGCATATCGGCCCGAGCTTCGGCATGGTGGCCTGGTGGGCGCATATCGCCGGCTTCGGCTTCGGGGTGGTGTACGGCGTGTACGTGCGCGCCGCGATCGCCCGCCGGCTGCGCAAGCGCCAAGGCTTCTGACCCGCTTCCGGTAGTGACGGCCGCTGGCCGTCCTGCCTGGGTGGGTGACGACCGTTGGTCGTCACGCCTTTGCCGCGATCAGGGCTTGGTCGGCGGTTCCGTCGACTTGGCTTCCGGCTTGGCTTCCGGCTTCGCTGCGGCCTTGTCCGCTGCCGCCTTGGCCGCTTCGGCCTTCAACCGCGTGGCGACCGAACCCGGTGCCTTCAGCTCGGCCAGTGCGTCGTTGATCGGGCCGTCGCCCGGCAGTACGTCGCCGGCCTGGTAGCCTTCCTCGCCTTCGCCATCCCCATGCAGATGGCCCGGCAGGGTCGCTTCGCTGAAGTCGGACAGGCTCGCCGGCAGGGCGTCTTCGCCTTCCACCGGTGCCGGCTTGAGCTCCACTTCCGGCACGATTCCGGTCGCCTGGATCGACTTGCCGCTGGGGGTGAAATAACGCGCGGTGGTCAGCTTGACCGAATCGCCGTTGTCCAGCGGCAGCACGGTCTGCACCGAGCCCTTGCCGAAGGTCCGGCTGCCGATCACCCGCGCACGCTGGTTGTCGCGCAGGGCGCCGGCCAGCACTTCCGATGCGCTGGCCGAACCGGCGTCCACCAGCACCACCACCGGAGCGCCCTTCAACAGGTCGCCAGGCGTGGCATCGAAGCGCGCATCGCTGATGCTTATGCGGCCGCGCGTGCTGACGATGTTGCCTTTCTCGATCAGGTCGTCGGCCACCTGCACCGCGGCGGTCAGCAGGCCACCGGGATTGCTGCGCAGGTCCAGCACCAGGCCCTTGAGCTGGCCACCGGCCTGCTTGGACAACTGGCGCGCATGCTTCTGGAAGTCGGCCGCGGTATCGGCCTGGAAGGTGCTCAGGCGGATGTAGCCGTACCCCGGTTCCAGCATGCGGCTGCGCACGCTGGTCACGCGGATGGTTTCGCGCGCCAGGCTGACATCGAACGGCTTGGGCTTGCCGTCGCGCACGATGGTCAACACCACCTTGCTGCCGGCCGGGCCACGCAGCGGTTCGCTGGCCTGGATGGCGCTGATCGGCTTGCCGTCGATGGCGATGATCAGGTCGCCGGCGAGGATGCCGGCGCGTGCGGCCGGGGTATCGTCGATCGGCGAGATGATCTTCAGGCTGGCATTGTCCGGCTGCTGCTGCAGCTCCACGCCGATGCCTTCGTAAGCGCCGTTGGCCTGCTCGTCGAAGGCTTCGGCGTCTTCCTTGTCGAAGTAGGTGCTGTGCGGATCCAGGTCCAGCAGCAGGCCGCGCACCGCGTCCTGCATCAGCTTCTTGTCGTCGACCGGGTCCACGTAGGCCGCTCGCACCGCGTTGTACACCCCCACGAAGCGCCGGATTTCCTCCAGCGGCACTTTCGACGTAGCCGCTTCTTCATTGCTTGCCGCGGTGGACGGCTTGGCGTCGGCGGGGACTTCGGCAGGGGCGGCCGCGGCGGGTTCGGCCTGCTGGGCCAGCGCCAGGGAAGGCATCATGGCCAGCAGCAGGGTGGCGGTTCGGGCTACACGCATGAAGCACTCCTGGGGTCGAATTCGAATGCTCCGGTGAAGTGCGCGCACGACCGATGCAGGTCCCGATTATGCGTCAGGTACCGGTAAATTCCCGTTGAATGTACGGCGACCTCGCGCGCGACGGTTCAGCGACGCTGCAACCAGCTGTCCGGGTTCACCGGCTGGCCGCCGCGGCGCAGTTCGAAGTACAGCGCGGTGACGCCCTGCCCGCCAGAATTGCCGACCTTGGCCAGCGGATCGCCCCGCTTCACCGCAGCGCCGGCATCCTTGAGCAGGGTGTCGTTGTGCGCGTACAGGCTCATGTAGCCATTGCCGTGGTCCACGATCAGGATCATGCCGTAGCCGGTCATCCAGTCGGAGAACACCACGGTGCCATCGGCCACGGCGGTGACCGTGCTACCGGCCGCAGCGCCGATCAGCACACCGCTGCTGGTGCGCCCGTCAGGCAGCTTGCCGCCGTAGCGGGCCAGCAGGTTGCCGGTCAACGGCCAGCCCAGGCCCCCCACCCGCGGTGCCGGTGCGGCGGCGGCCACCGGCGGCACCTTGGTGGCGCGCGGCGGCGGCGGCGGACGGCCTTCGGCCACCGCACGATCTGCGGCGGCCTTTTCTGCGGCCTTTTCCGCAGCGCGTTCGGCTGCCGCGCGCCGGGCGGCGGCGCGTCGCTCGGCTTCAGCGCGTGCGGCGGCGGCACGCAGGTTGGCCAGCAGGGTTTCCAGCGCCTTCGCATCCTGGCCCAGGGCCTTTTCGCGTTCGCTGCGGTCCTTGAACTGTTGGTCCAGCGCGGCGACGGCCTGCTCGCGCTGGCGACGGTCGCTGGCCAGCGCGGTGGCCTGCTGCATCTGCTGCTGGCGGGTGGACTGCAGCTGCTGCTGGCGTTGCCCGATCTGCGCCTGCAGCGTGTCCAGTTCCTTCAGGTCACTGGTGATGTCATGGATGCGCTGGCTGCGCTCGCGCTGCAGGTAGCGGTGGTAGGCCAGCGAGCGGTTGCCGTCGGCCACGGTGTCCTGTGACAGCAGCAGCTTCAACGGCGCGTGGTTGCCCAGCCGGTAG
Organism: Stenotrophomonas sp. CFBP 13724; assembly: GCF_014841975.1. NCBI lineage: Bacteria > Pseudomonadati > Pseudomonadota > Gammaproteobacteria > Lysobacterales > Lysobacteraceae > Stenotrophomonas > Stenotrophomonas sp. CFBP 13724. The sequence continues at coordinate 3,349 of NZ_JACYUW010000002.1, read as the reverse complement.
GCTCCGTTGAGCAGGCCGGCCAGTTCCGTGCGCTGCTTCTGCAGCCCACCCTGCAGCGCAACGCGGCGTTTTTCCAGGTCGGCCAGGGCGGTGTTCTGCTCCTGCAGTGCCGCTTCGGTCTCTGCCAGGGTGCGGCCGGTGCGCGCAACTTTTTCGTCCATCTCACGCAGCTGCCGGCTGGCCTGGCCGCGCTGGTTGTCCAGCTGCCTGCGCTCCTGCGCAACGCCCTTCAGTTCGGTACGCAGCTTCTGCAGCTTGCGCTCTGCTTCGCGGGTGGACTGGGCACCGGCGGGCAGCGCCGGCAGCAGGGCAGCGGCGAGGGCCAGCAGCACCCCGCCCGCCAGCACGGGCCAGCGGGTGTTAGCGATGCGTGAGGGAAAAGCAGTGTCGCGCAAGGGCGTTCCAGTGACTTCAGGCAGATGCGGTTTCCAAGGCAACATGGTGACATCTTTGCCGGGCGGCCGGCCAGCCGCATGTGACTGACAAGGAACCTCTCATGAAAGCCCCATCCCTGACCCTGGCGCTCGCTTTCGCACTCGCCGCGGCCGCCAGTCCGGCCGTGGCACAGGAAGACATCAGCAAGGTCAACGGCAGCATCAGCGCCGAACCGGGCCAGCGCTACGGTGACCTGGATACGGTCAACGGCAGCATCCGGGTAGACGACGGCGTGGAAACCGGCGACATCGAAACCGTCAACGGCAGCATCAAGGTCGGCGACGGCGCGCGCACCGGCAGCATTTCCACCGTCAACGGCGGCGTGCGGCTGGCGGGCGGGGTGATCGCACGCGGCAACGTGGAGACGGTCAACGGCAGCATCTTCGCCGACCGCCGCAGCCAGATCGAGGGCAGCGTGGAGACCGTCAACGGTGGCATCGGCCTGGTCGAAACCCGGCTTGCCGGTGACATCGAGACCGTCAACGGAGACGTCACCGTCGGCGTCGGTTCGGTGGTCAACGGAGGTATCCACATCAAGAAGCCCAGCTTCAGCATTTCGCTGACGCCGAACCGCAAGCCGCGGGTGATCATCGGCCCCAATGCGGTGGTCAACGGCGCGCTGCAGTTCGAACGCGAGGTGGTGCTGTACGTGCACCGCAGTGCCAAGACCGGCACGGTGACCGGCGCCACCCCGGTGGCGTTCGACACCGATACCGCCCCGGAAAACTGATTCCATGCCAGGCCTGCGCCTGCAGGCCGGCTCCCCTCCCTGCAGGACCTGATGATGCCCCGTAAATTACTGCTCTGCCTCGCCCTCTCCGCGGCACTGACCGCCTGCAAGGGCGAAGACGCCGCTCCGGCGGCCACCGCCCCGGCCGCCGACGCCAGCCCCGCCACCGCGCCGGCCAGCACCCATGCGTTCTCTCCTGAGATCAACGCCGCTGACTTCGCCGAACTGGTCAAGACGCTGGCCTCGGACGAATTCGAGGGCCGCGCGCCCGGCAGCAAGGGCGAAGAACTGACCGTCAACTACATCCGCGACCAGATGCAGCGGATCGGCCTGCAGCCCGGCAACGGCGACAGCTGGTTCCAGGACGTGGCGATGACCGAGACCACGGCCGACGAAACCACCTCGCTGAAGATCGACCAGGCAGGCAAGGCCAGCGAGCTGAAGTTCGGCACCGACATGGTGGTAGGCACCCGCACCGGTCAGACCGAAGTGAAGGTGGACGGCAGTGACATCGTGTTCGTGGGCTACGGCGTGGACGCTCCGGAGCAGCAGTGGAACGACTACGCCGGACAGGACTGGAAGGGCAAGACGGTAGTGATGTTCGTCAACGATCCGGGCTTCCATGTCGACGATGCGAAGCTGTTCGATGGCAAGCGCATGACCTATTACGGCCGCTGGACGTACAAGTTCGAAGAAGCCGCGCGCAAGGGCGCGGCCGCCGCGCTGATCGTGCACGACACCGCGGGCGCGTCGTATGGCTGGGACGTGGTCAAGAATTCCTGGGCCGGCCCGCAGTACGACCTGCCGGCCAAGAATGATCCGGAAGCCCGCCTGCCGGTGCAGGGCTGGCTGAGTGCCGATGCCGCCAAGGCGCTGTTTGCCGGTGCCGGGCTGGACTTGGCGCAGGCCTACAAGGATGCCAACAAGCGCGGCTTCAAGCCGGTGCCGCTGAACGCCAAGCTGTCGGTGGACCTGAAGAGCACCACCGCCGAGAAGACGTCCCGCAACGTGGTGGGCGTGCTGCCGGGCAGCAGCCGCGCTGATGAAGCCGTGCTCTACATGGCGCACTGGGACCACCTGGGCAAGCATGAGGGTGAAGCGGACGACAACATCTACAACGGTGCGGTGGACAACGCCACCGGCGTGGCCGGCATCCTGGAAGTGGCCGACGCGATGATGCACCAGGATCCGAAGCCGGCCCGTTCGGCGGTGTTCCTGGCGGTAACGCTGGAAGAATCGGGCCTGCTGGGCTCCAAGTACTACGTGGCCCATCCGACCTTCCCGCTGGACAAGATCGCCGGTGTGATCAACATCGATGCGATGTCGGTGGCCGGCCGTGCCAAGGACATGACGGTGACCGGTTTCGGTAGTTCCGAGCTGGAAGACATCCTCAAGCCGCTGGCCGTAGCGCAGGGGCGGACGCTGCATGGTGAGTCGGCAGTGCAGAGCGGGTTCTACTTCCGTTCCGATCACTTCAACTTCGCCAAGGCGGGTGTGCCGGCGCTGTATGCCGATGGCGGCGAAGACCTGCTGGAAGGCGGCGTGGAAGCGGGCCGCAAGGCCGGTGAAGACTACGGCCGCAATCGTTACCACGGCCCGAAGGATGAGTTCGACGCGGCGACCTGGAAGCTGGACGGCACCATCGAAGACCTGCAGTTGCTGCACGGTGTGGGCAAGGAACTGGCCGCCGGTGATCGCTGGCCGAACTGGTACGAAGGCAACCCGTTCAAGGCGGCGCGCGACGAAATGATGAAGGGCAAGGCCGCTCCGGCAGGCAAGTAAGCGCCGGGTTGGCTGATGTGTATCGCCGGCGCCCTTCGGGGCGCCGTTTTTTTGTGCGTGTCTGACGGCCGGCGGCCGTCACTACCGGGCGTGCGTACCGGGCATGAAAAAACCCCGCTGCGTGAGCAGCGGGGTTTCTGGTTTGAACCCTGGCGATGACCTACTCTCGCATGGCTTGAGCCACACTACCATCGGCGCAGCTGCGTTTCACTTCCGAGTTCGGGATGGGATCGGGTGGTTCCACAGCGCTGATTTCACCAGGGAGACGTTGGGAGCAGCGCATATGCGCCAGCTCACGTTGTTGCCCTTGGGCGGCAGGCACGAAAAGCAGGTGCCTGCAAAAAAAAGAAAAACCCCGCTGCGTGAGCAGCGGGGTTTTTGGGTATAAACCCTGGCGATGAC